>JACPUC010000001.1 GCA_016192455.1 Candidatus Tectimicrobiota bacterium
AGGGTTGGTCGTGCGGAACTTGCGTGGCATAACACCCCCACCAGCAAACAGCGGAACAGGGCCGGCACCCCGCCGGTTGCGAACACCTCACAGTCTACCAAAAACCAGACGCCTGCGGGGGTTTCTCCGACAGGCTCCTAGCGGCGGCAGGCCCTGCCAAAAAGCTTTGACAGCCGCGCCCGCGCAGGCTACCATAGATGCGGAGAGACAGGCGACCTCACCCCGCCCCATGGTGTGCCGAAGTGGCGGAACTGGTAGACGCGTGCGGTTCAGGGCCGTATGCCCGCAAGGGCGTGGGAGTTCGATTCTCCCCTTCGGCACCAAGTACTTCTTGTAAGTTATTGGAATTGCATCAGATATTTGACTTGATGGGTGTGGGAGTTCGTGCCAAAGTCGGTGGGGCTTGAATAGGCACTTAAGCCGCTCTTGCTGCCACGTGCCGCGAGAACGAGCGATCCGTCGTGAGTTCAGCTTGAGCAACTCAACCGATCAGTCACCTGCAGCCTCGACGAAGGCTTCAAGGAGAGACTGAGCCTTCAGCAGCGCTCATTCAAGACGACGCATTGCATTGAGCACGTTCATGTGGTGGAGAAAGAAAGCTACGCTAAGGTCGGTGGCTCGAAGAACTCTAGCAAGAGATGACACTGGAGCGCCGCCTCCGTGGTTGCTCTACAGGGTAATTTTGACGTACGCTGATCTCTTTTTGAGTTGAGCTACCTTCCCTTTCATTCCGAGCGTCGTAAGCTTCCGCTTCAGTTCGTTTGCGGCTCTTCTTGGAGTCCCGCCGCTTTTCGTCTCCAGCAGGTAGAGGTATGCCGCGCCTGTTCGTGCTGATAGTTGCAAGATCCCTCCATCAAACTCGTGTTCGATATTCTCCTGAGTCTTGATTAGGCGGATTGAAGCTGTAATTAAGAAATAACGCCGACGCGGACGCGCACTTTGCATCGACCGCGTGCTTTTTTGAAGCTGATTTCGAAGCTGCGCCACTCCGTGTAGCTCGTGTTGAAGTGATTCGTAGCCCGACTGGACGCGGCGGGGACTGCGTACGATGTGTCGAGTGACACCGTCCTGTAGGTTTGATGCTGACAGCCATATGCAGACCTCGTCCGCATCTGTTCCTCGTTCCTGGAACTTTCCAAGACGAGTTAAAGCCCAGGGCTTAAGGTCAACTCTGCATTCGGGCCACGCTATTTTCACAAGCTGCCCAATGAGGTGCTTGTAAACTTGTTCGAGTTCGGGCTTGGCCATCCAAAAGATATCATCCTGTGGGTCTTCAGGGAAGCTGTCAAGCTTGTCAGTAACCCATCGCATAAGGCGTCCTACGTGCTTCGTGAGCGCTTTCCCTAGGACATACACGTCTACGTAAATATGCGCGGGCTCAATGGCGTGTTGAGAATCAAGTGGTACATATTGAAGCCCTCCGACTGCAAACTCCGCAGTATCACGAGCCCTTGATATCTGAGCCGTTAGTAGCTTCGTCAGCATCTCCTCGGTATCATAGATGCTTCCAGGCAGGCTCGGGAAGAAACTTCGCAGAGAAATAGAACCGATCAGGCATGAGGTTCGCAGGTCACGCCGTAATAACTTTCCGCGCCGGACTTTGCTAAGCCGGTGGTCATACATCCAGGAAACGATTGTTCGTTCCGGGTTTTGCTCATTTTTCAGCAAACAAAAAACCCTCCACGCGACCACAGCTGCCACCTGACGTGCCTCTGCTCGATGGTAAAAGCGCTCGAAGACCATATGCTCATATGCAACGAGGATCTCTCTGGACTGCATGAGAGCGTCACTTGTCATGCCTTTGGGATCGACCAGGTTTGAAAGCAAAGGGGAAAGTCCAACCAAGATCGGGGATTCAACAAGTACTGTGTCTTGATTCAGGTACGCTAATCGCCTTACTAAATTGAAGTACTCGTCGATCTCAGTCCAACGCAGATTCGGTTGACGCAGCTCCTTCAGCACAAACGGCGCGAACAAATCGTGAATCAGCCAGTCAGGCACATTTACCCTGACCCGCTTGTGTGCGAAATCCGCTGCCAACTTGATTATGCTCAACAAGCGGCTAAGGATTAGATAGTCACCATCCGCAAGACTTGAATCAGCTTTATCCATTAGTAGGCTGACCCTGCTGTCATTCACAATATCATCAGAGCCATAGTTCTCCACGAGGAGAGCCATAAGTCTTTCACCGCTTTGTCTCTGAGAAAGAAGAAATCGGCACACACCCTTTTCGACACTGTATGTTCCCGGTAGGTGCCCAATGTTCGAGATGAGAGCAAGACACTGAAGGGCGGCAGCAGTAGAGGAAAAATTCGCATTACCGAGAGAGAAGTTGGTGTTTGTAGTCAGACTACGGAGGCGGGTAGCAACGTAAAGCATTGAGACCGTATAGTCCCAGCGATTATGCGAGATCCCAGGATAAGCGAATTCCAGAGCCCCGATGTGCGGAAGGCAACGTAAACGGTGTGTTTCTCCTGCCTTTCTAAGGAGGGAATAGACGGTGTCCGCCGGGGGGTAAAGGGGAATACTGACCGGGCCAACGTTAGGAATGGTGTAGCGAATCGGATCCATGTTCTTATTATAGCATTAATTACCCAGCCACGCTAGCCTCCGCCCTATTTGACGACGCACAAGTTCAGCGAAGGATTTCCATATACCTCAACTTCCCGCGACACCCTTCACATCTTTAGTCCCCCCAGAAACATGTCTTCCACAACTATCGTAGGAGAGCACCGGGGAGGATTGTCTAACACATTGAAGAACAAGGAGAGACTACGCCACCCGCAGCCTCAATTCCGCCAACCAACCCCGTCCAAGTGACGTATGTGTCGCACCTTCGGCACCAAGTACTTCTTGTAAGTTATTGTAATTACATGCGATATGAAAGTGTCTAGGCGTGGGAGTTCGGGCCGAAGGTGCTGGAGTTTCGATTGGGCAGACCAGTCATCCTCCCACCATTTGCTGCGTGAGTACGAGCAATCCTTCCTCAGTTCAGCTTGAGCAACTCAACCAGTCAGCGCCACTGGTGCGCCGCGGTCCTGCTCGACATCGAGCCGCGCCTGAGGAAAGCATTGCGTGGCCGCGAAACCGGGGGAACTTCAGGACCGGAAGCGCGAGCGCACCTGGGACTACGTTGACTTCCCCGAGCAGCGCGGCGCCTGGCGCTGCTTCCGCCGCGGCCTTCCCTCACCTTATTTCCACAGGCTGGCGAGGAGAATCCGCAGCGCCACAAACGCCAGGGCTACGGCAAGCGCGCGGATGATCCAGGAGCCGGAGAGGCGATTGGAAAGCCGCGCGCCCAGCGGCGCTCCCGCGAGGACACCGGTGGCCAGGGCTAACGTGAGGTAGACCCCGTGGTGGAACGTTCCTGTCGCCACGTGCACGAGCGTTCCGGTAAACGCCATGATGGCCAGGATGAAATGCGAGGTAGCCGTGGCGATATGCACCGGGAAGTTCAGCACCTGCACGAGCACGGGCACGTGGATGATGCCGCCGCCGATGCCCAACAGACTGGAGAAATACCCCACCAGCAGGCTCACCCCGACGCCGGTGGGCAGGTGATACGAGAAGCTGTGGGCCATGCCGTTCGCCTCCACGAGCGTGCGCGACATGTTCTGACCCCTGGTCGGCTTTGCCGCCCTTTGGGTACGCTGCGGGCGGGCGATGAGATAGGTCGATGCCGCGATCAACAGCAGACCGAAAATGAGATTGAACGCTCGCCGCGGAATGAAAGAGGTCGAGAATGCCCCCAGAATAGCCCCCGGAATGGTTGCCGCGGAGAAGAAAAGTCCGGACTTGTAGTCGATTCGCCGCATGCGGCCGTAGGCTACTGATCCAGACAGGGCGTTGAAGAAAACAACCGCCAGGGAAACACTGGTAATCAGCTCCGGGCTCTCGCGCGGATAGAGCAACAGAAGAACCGGCACGAGGATGAATCCCCCGCCGGCGCCCACCAGCGTTCCGCCGACGCCGACGGCAAACCCCATCGGGATGAACCAGAGATAAGGCGCCAGCGTCTCCAGCACGGAAAGGCCTCCTCCCGAACATCGCGGGTTGCTTTCGTCGGCGTCGGGAAAGAACGACGCGCCGGGTTCCGGCGTCGCCGGCGGCTGGCGCGTCCCACGCCCCTTGGTTCTGCCTCGCGCCCTTGCGGGCTGATGCGGCGCAGCGCGGCATGCCGGCCGCACGCGGTTCCGGGATGCGCCGCATACAGCTCGCTGTCGGCGCTACCCGTCCGGCGTACGCGCTGCGTGGCTTCCTGTCAGGCGTTCGTGTTGAGGGGAGCGAGAAACACCGTGCAGTCTCGGCCTTCAGCGCCTCCCCTCGTCCCTGGGCTAGCTTCCCTCGCAGGAGTGCGAGGCCCAGCGGCACGACCTTCCAGGGGCCGCGCGAGAAGCGGGCCCAAGAAGAGCTGATCCGAATCCCTGGGACAATGGGGTAACTACCCGCCGCCCTTACGGCTGGTAGACCGCGTCGGTGCCGTCATCCAGGTGCCAGCCCGTAATGGAGAAGTCTTTCAGCACCTCGTCGGCTTCGCAGGGGAAGGGACAGAGGGCGCAGGTGCTCAGGAAGGGCTGCTCCGCGGTCATGAGTTCGAATGCCAAGGGGGCGGTGCGGAAGCCGGTGCGCAGCCGTGCGTTGTCGAACGTGCTGCACATCTCCTCGACGGTCAAGTCAGCATTGCCGCCCATGGCTTCGGCGGCTAGGTTGCCCATCCGGTAGGCCGCCTGCGAGGACAGGGGGTCGAGACTGCCGTAGGAGGCGTATTCGGCGTAATGCGCCCCCAGGAGTTGGATGGAAAAGGGCACTTCCAGGAGATTGGAGACAAAGCCGTAGAGGATGTCGTTCGCAATGTGGGCCATGACGCAGGTGCCGCACAGGGTGATCGTGCGTTGACCATCGCCCGCCGTGCACGATTCCGTGGGACAGATGGACTCGTCATTGGCATTCCTCTTCGGCCGCACCTGGAAGTCGATGTTTACGCCGTTTCGTTCCAGGAACCCGGTGCCGTCGTACCAGCCGATTTCGCTGGCGGGGAGGTTCGCCACGCGCTGTTTGATCCGCCGCAGCGCTTGCAGCAGCACATTGTTGATGTCCGGCCCGCAATAGCTGGCCTGCGGATCGATCTCTTCCCCAAAGAGCGTGGGCGGCGGGGTATCGCGGGGGTCGTCGCCGTCATCGCCGCCGCTCACCGTGCCGCCGTTGCTGACGGAGGTGCCGCCGTTGCTGACGGAGGTGCCGCCGACGCCGGTCTCGGTTCCCGTGCCGGTTCCGGTCTCTTGCGCTCCGAGACTGAGTCCGGTGGTCTCTTCCCAGGCCTGGACCTGGGTGCCGCTGATGGTGAGTTGCATGGGGACGAGACTGCTCACCGTGCCGAAGCCGCAGCGGGTGGGATCGGGATCCGCGAGCTGTCCCTGGTCAACGGAGACCGCGAAGCCGGTGATGTGGTAGTGGCTCTCCGGGCAGCGATCCGGGCCGGCGAGCCGGAACTGGGCGACGGGGAAGTACTGCGCGCCGATGCCGAAGACCATCACCGAGAAGGAGCGTTCGGCATCAGGCGGGACCGGCCCGCCCTCGGCGCAGCTTGCTGCTCCCACCAGGCAATCCAGGGCCACGCCGACCTCCGGCCAGACCTCCTGAAGTTGAAACAGCACGGGGCCCGCCCCGGGCATGAAGTCCAACCTCACCTCAAACGCTTCTCCGCCGACGGTGACCATGGGGATGCGGAGTTCTCCGCTGGCCAGCGAGAATGTCGCGGGGTCAGGGTGGACATCGCAGGTAGGTATGGCGTTCTCCAGCTCAAATTCCGGCAGGGCGGGATCAGGCAGGCGAAGGGTTACCCGGAAACTCCCCGCGTCCGGAATGTAGACGACAGGCAGTTCAAGTTGACCGGTAGCGAAGGAGAAGGTGAAGGGTTCTACCTCCCCTTGGGCCGCCCCGCTCTCCCCTTCGTCGCACCTCGGCGGCGTCTGCGCGATACCGGCGCCAGCCAAACACAAGCTGAGTATTAGGGCCAAGCCGGCGATTCTATTCATGACGGTGTTCCCCCCCTCGTCTGGACTGATTCGGCGAGAGCCCCAACCGCAGTCGGACTCCTTGCAGAACCAAACAGATTGAAGCCTCCCGGCCACTACTCTTCCTATCGTTTGAAGATGTCAAGCAACAATGCGACAATTGAAGACGAATACAGAACCAGTGAGAACACTTGTAGAACATTCACCAAATCAAAGCGGCTCACCCAATCCATTGTCTCGCTGGCCACCGCCTCCTTGCAAGGCCGAGAACCACCACCCCAAGACGGAGACGGGATTCGGCGTGCCACGATTCAGCGGAGCTCCTGTATTCATTAGGTCGAGTACGTTATCGAACAACCAGGGAATATTTCACTGGCAAAAAACTGCAGCTCGGCCATGCACGTGCTTGAGAGTGAGGTGCGCACCGTACCCTCGGCGCCAGAGTATCTTGTAAAGTTATTGATTTCAACGAACAATTGGCATTGAACCAGGTTGCTTAGTCGTGCCCTCCAGCCTCGACTGATGGTCCAACAAAACCCCCGGGCGGGGGTCTGCTTGGCAATGCCCAGCGCGCGGCTGATCTCAGCGATCGGGATATTTTCCTCGATCGGTGCCGAGGAACTGGTCCTCTGCTCTGCCGCCAATCGTGAGCAGTTCATCTTCTCATCTGAACTTGCGCCTCTTCCCAGAGTTTGGCTGCCCTGACCTTGGTATCAACGGAGAGTTCCAAGCGCTGCGCGTACGGTCCCAGCGGACGGGTCGAATCGATGCCGACCTTTGTGGTAACGCCTTGCTCCGTCGTCGAAGGATCCAAAATGACCCCCATGGAGCGCGGCATCACCATGATGCTTCGATCTCCCTGCATTCGAGTAGACATCGCCCAGAGCACATCTTTTTCATCAAAGACATCCACATCGTCATCGACTACAATCACCAGTTTGCAGCCATGATCAATTCCGAAAGCGGCATAGATAGCCTGTTGAGGCTGGCCTTCCGCGGTTTTCTTGATGGAGATATAGCAGTGGAAAATTCCACAGCCCGAAATCGGCACATGGACCGCTTTGACATTAGGAACCGTGCGACGCACTGCCTCAATAACATCAGTTTCACGAGTAAATCCCATGATCGTGTTGAGGTCTCCAGCAAAACCAGAACAGATACTCTGATAAAGAGGCTTGTCCCGATACGATACGGCTTCTACAAGGAAGACATGCCGGGTGCTGCGGTACGAGGCATAGCCTGTAAATTCGCTGAACGGCCCTTCCGGTTCACGCACGCCGGAAAGAATCCTGCCTTCCAGGACGATCTCGGACCAGGCTGGAACCATGAGATCAAGCGTCGCGCAGCGCGCCACTTCCATCGGCTCGCCGAAGAGTCCGCCGATCAGTTGGAACTTACTTTCGTCGTAGGGCAACAGCGCCATGGATGCCAGAGAGTGTATCGGATGCAAGCCGATACAGATGGCCGCCGGCAGGTCCTGCTTCAGCTCCTCCGCCCGAAGCTGATACTCCCAGACGCGGCGACGGCCGTGCAGACTGATTCCGAGTCTGTTTTTGCACTTGACCATGCAACGGTGATACCCCAACGTATCGGTGCCGGTTATGGGATCACGTGTGACCACCATGGCGGCGGTGATGTAGGGAGCGGGATCAACCGGGAAATAGGTAAGAATCGGCAGCTTCGTCAGGTCAACTTCGCTACCAGTCTGCACGTTGGCGTGAAATGGGGCCTTGCGAATTTCGCTGGGGGCGATTCGGTTCACACTGCGTCGGATATAGGTTTGTGTTGCCTGCTCCAGCGGCACGCCCAAGGCATCGGCAAAACGTTTCCGATGGGAAAGCACGCCTGTAACCACCGGCAGGTCGGACCCCTTGATACGGTGAAAGAGAAACAAGGGATAATGACCATGCCGTTCGGCTTCGAGCATGACGCCGGTTACGTCGTACTTGGGATCAACCTCATCCTGTATATGAAGCACTTCATCGGGTCGGTCGGCTTCCATTTTGGCAATAAAATCGCGTAACTCCTGGGGCATGGTCCTCACCCTCCTGCACAAACGAGTACTGCCCTTGGAGGTGACGGCGACGGGCCATGGTCCGCGTCTGGACCGCCACCTCGGCCGCGATCCTCGAAAAGATCGCGCGACATTGTAAAACCGAAACCGAGCGAGTCTTCTTTAGGGAAAGGACTACCCTTTAAGGGTAAATGTTGTACACACAAGCGCTGCAACGCCGCATGGGGCTAACCATGGGCAACCCAAAGGGTGAAGGTTGAGCATGGCACGAATCGACGCCCGCCGCAAGGTTGAATCACCACGCCTCGGCGAGGTGCAGATCGCCACGGAGCCCCCGACCGCCAGTGAGGGCGGGAGCCGCTTGGTGCGCCACCTGGCCAGCATCGGGCCGGCGCCGTATGTCGAGCGGCTTTCCCAGTGCCTGCGTGTCACCCCTCATCCATTCCTTGCCACCTCATGCAATGATTCCGGACAGATGCTGGAGCACTGGGACGAAGAGGCGGGCACGGCGAGCGCTGGCCGGCGCGGCTCCCCACCTTCCACCAGCGCGACGCGCAGGCAGGCCTGCGGGCCGGCTCAATTCAAGCGGCTGCTGCTTCACCATCCTGAGCCGTTCCGAGCCGCCCAGCTTCAGCTTCAGCTTCGGCGCAAGGCGCAAGCCGGCGCACCGCCAGCGACGCCTGCCTCACCGCCCCTGACCCGACGGGGACCGCCCCCGCAGGCGCCGCAAGGGCACCTCGCCTCCCCTTTGAAAACCAGCCAGGAAAGCCGTACCTTTATAGCCGTCGTTGACAGTGGGGGGATTCGCTGCTCGTTCGCGTTGCCGTTGCAGCTTCTGAACGGCATCCCACCAGGGGACGGTCGAGGACGGGAGTCTTCTTGGGAGGCTCTCGAGGAGGTGCCATGCGTATCGAGATTTCCGAACTTCCCGAGGAAACCCAGCTTATCGTTGGGGAGCTGAAGAACCTCTTGAAGAAGCACCTCAACGAGGAGCTGATCGCCGAGCACGAGCAGAAGAAACGCCTGCCGCAGCACGTCCTGGGCGCCCTCTTCGAGCAGGGGTTCATGGGCATGTTGACGCCGGAGGAGTACGGCGGCAGCCCCTCGACCATGACCACCCTGGCGGCCGTGGGGGAAGAGATCGCCGCCGCCTGGGCCAGCCTCATGCTCGCCTGGTCGGTGCAGAACACCCTGGCGCCGACGGCCCTCCTCATCGCCGGCAGCGAGGCCCAGAAGCGCGCCTGGCTGCCGCGCCTGGCCCAGCGCGACCTCGGCGCCTTTGCCCTGACGGAGCCGGAGTGCGGATCGGACTCCGCCGCCCTGCAGCTCAAGGCCGCCAAGACCGACCACGGCTGGCTGCTGAACGGCAGGAAGATCTTCATCTCGAACGCCGTCGGCGGCAAGATCGCCACCGTTTACGCCCGCACCGCGCCGCCGAAGCACACCGGCATCAGCGCCTTCATGGTGGATATGGAGGCGGCGACGGCGAACGGGGGCTTGAAGATCAACCAGCAGATGGAGCAAAAGCTGGGGGTGAACGCCTCGCCCATCGCCGAGCTCGTCTTCGACAACTGCGAGCTGCCGCGCGACGCCCTCGTCGGCGAGGAGGGGCAGGGGTTCATCCTGGCTATGAAGACGCTTGATGTCGGGCGCGTGACCATCGCCGCGCAGGCCCTCGGCGTCGCCCGCAGCGCCCTCGCCGCCGCCAAGGAGTATATGGGGGAACGCAGCGCCTTCGGCCGCAAGCTCAAGGAGCTCGACAAGCTGCGCGCCAAGCTGGCGCATATGCAGACGAAGTACGACGCGGCCCGCCTCCTCACCTTCCGCGCCGCCTGGCTGCAGGATGAGGGCAAGGAGTTCACCCGCCTGGCCTCCGAGGCGAAGCTCTTCGCCACCAAGGCGGCCGAGGAGATCACCAACGACGCCGTGCAGATCCATGGCGGCGTGGGCGTCATCCTGCCGGTGGAGCGCCTCTACCGCGACGCCAAGGTCTTCTCCATCTATGAAGGCACCAGCGAAATCCAGGAGAACATCATCGCCCGCGAGCTGCTCGATTAAACGAGCCGGCTCACTGTCATGGCTCAGCCTTGCGCCTCGAAGTGCGAGGTTGTCATTCGGTCGCGGGGCGCTTCAGTGGCGGGGTGTCGGTGCCGCCGAAGGGTTCCGCGCCCATCGTGACAGGCGATCGGGGCTCCCGCCTCCTGGCACGGAGCCCTCCGCCGCATCGTCACCGCATTGCCACACGCTCTCTGCAATGCCGCTGCAGTTTCATCCGTCTGCGGGTCGCAGATGGGGGGGAATAGATGCACCTGAACTGGAATTGCAGAGGAGCATGCCATGTTCCCGCGGGCCCGGTTACTTGCTGCCTTGCTGGCTTCTCTCCTCCTTCTCGGCCTCTCCACCACCTCAGCACGGTCGCAGGGGGGGCTCACCCTCACCCTCGAGCCCGCCGCGGTGCGCGCCGGTGAGGTCCTGCGCCTGTCGGCGGCGGGCCTTCCCGACCTTCCCCTCCTCATCGCCGCCTCCACCGCCAACAGCGGCCTGGGCGAGGTCGGCGGGCAGCCCCTCCTCCTGGGACCAGACGCCTTCGTGCTCTTCACGGTGCGGACGGACGCTGAGGGCAGATTCAGCGTGACGGTGAGCATCCCTCCCGGCGTCGGCGGCACCTTCTTCCTCCAGGCAGCTCAGGCACTCGAAGCCGATTTCTCTCGCCTCCTCCTCTCCAACGGCGCGCAGGTGGCCATCACCGGGTTGCCCGCGAACCCGGACACCGTCTTCATCCCGCACCTCGACGGCGACGGCGACGGCATCCCCAATTTCTTGGAGGGGAGTGGGGACGCCGACGGCGACGGCGTGCCGAACTTCCTCGACCCCGACAGCGACGGCGACGGCATCCCGGATAGCGCGGCGGCATCCACCTCCGGTGCTTCCTACGTGGATACGGACGGCGACGGCATCCCCGACTTCCTCGATCGGGACGATGACGGCGACGGCATCCCGGACAGCGAGGACGATGACCCGCTGACGCCCGTTTCCCCGACCGACTTCCGCAGCGAGGCGCGCCTGGTCGTCCGCTCACTCGAAACGCGCGTCACCGGCCTGTCGCTGGCGGCGGCGGCGCGCCCCGGCGACCTCATCGACCTGGTGGTGCAGGGGATCAGCGCGAGCCGCGGCGGCTACGCGGTGCTCTTCAGCACCGGCGCCGAAGACGGCTCGCGGCTGCCCGTGGCGCCCATCGCCGTGCGGCCCGAAGGGGAGGGGAGCGTCGAGCGCCTGACGGTGCGGGTGCCCGAGACCGCCAGCAGTGGGCCGGTGCAGGTCCGCCAGGGGGCGCTCCTCTCGGACGAGGTGGCGCTTCAGGTGGTGCCGCCGGCCCTGCCGCTGATCATCAGCCAGCAGGAGGACGACCCCGCCAGCCCCTTGGTGGCCTCCATCGCCGAAGGTGCGCCGCTGACGCTCATCGGCGATGGGTTCCGCCAAGATGACATGGTCATGTTCGCCACGGCTGAGGGCGCCGAATTTTCCCAGAGACCAACGACGGTCAGCCCCGACGGCAGCGAGCTGTCGGTGGAACTCCCCCACCCCGCAGTGCGCCTCGTGTGGATCGAGCGCCAGGGGAGCGAGAGCAACCGCTTGCTGCTGAACGTCACGCGTCAGGTCAGCGGCCGCCTCGAGCTGCCGCCGGGGATCGCCGTGGCGGAGCTGCGCGTCGAGAGCGGTCTGCTGGCGGAGGCGACACCGGCCGCGGACGGCAGCTTCAGCATCGCGGTGCGCGCCCAGGCGCGCCCACTGATCGAGGTGGTGGAGGCTTCGACGGGGGTCATCCTCCTCATGGCGTTCGTCGAGTCCACCGCCTCCGACGTGGTGGTGACCCCCCTCACCACCGTCACCGCCCAGATCGTCCGCGCTCTCATGCTCGAGGTGAGCCTGGAGGATGCCTCGCTGCCTGAGGCCCTGGCGATCATCGCCGCGACGCCGGAGGCGGCGGCCGCGGCGGCGGTGCTGGCGGAACGCCTGCCGCTGGACCGCACCCTGCTTATCGGGCGGGACGAGCGCTACGCCGCTGCTTTCACCAGCGCCGTCGAGGCCGCCAACACCGCCTTGCGGGCGGCGCTCGACCAGGGGCGCCTGCGCGCCAAGGCGCAGCGCGCCGGAACGAAGCGCGAGGCGAGAATCCTGCCGCGGCAAGAGCAGTACGACATCATGCTTGCCGAGAACCCGGCCGATCCGGGGAATTTGCTGATCGAGAACGATACCCAACTGCTGCTCAGCGTGCAGATGAAAGACAAAGAGAACGGCGACATCCTGCACAGCCACGCACGGACCTTCTTTGACAACAACGTCGTGGGACCTCAAGGAGGCGGCCTGCTCTTCATCGCCAGCACGAAGTTCTTCAAGCTCCCGCAAAACCGCGACGTCGAGGTCGAGATACTCACCGGCGGCTTGTTCAGCGACGTCACGCCAACACCCTTGCAGCTCGAGACGAATACGGTCCTTACGGTGCGCTTCTCACTCGAGCGCATCTTGACCCCCGTCATCAACTCCATGCTGGATGCCATCTTCTCGCCGCAGATCGGCATCCCGCGCTCCCAGCACCTGTTCATCAGGGTGGTCGCCAACTTCGGCGACGACTTCATGCGCCAGCTCGTGAGCTTCGCCGTCTCAGAAGAACACCACGACATCTATGAGATTGTCGCCTTCGCGGCCCGCCTCCTCTTCGAGGACGCCTGGCAGTTCCCCCCAGGCCCGCTCACCACCCACCTCATCCAAGCCTTGCTCCTCACGAGAGGGCCCAATGTGGCGGTCGTCCTCGTCGATAAGCTCGCCAAGCGTCTGGCGGGCCAGCTCAACGCCATCTCCAGCGCCCTCCTCGTGCTGCGCACGGTCACCAACATGGTCGGCGTCTCCAAGGCGGTGGCTGATATCGTGACCGTCCCGGCGATCGTCGAGTTCGAGGCGGACTTCGCGCAGCCCATCGTCGAATCCATCGATCCCTCCTGCATCTCCTCCCGCCAGACCGAACTGGACGCCGTCGTTGTGGGACGCAACTTCCGCAACTTCGATGACGACCTCGACGCCGAGCCGAACTTCGCCGTCAGCATCCCCTTCGAGGAGGGCGGCAGCGCGACGCGCCACGAAGTCCTGGTGCGGGCCGGCACGTACGGGCGCGTCACCTCCCTGAACGCGCGGGGCACGCGCGCTCTCGTGCGCTTCCAGACGGCCGGCGGCACGTTCGCCGGCGGCGCCGTGCAGGCGCGCTTCGGCGAGACGCAGCGTGCCCCGATCACCAGCGCCACTCTGGAGGTGGTGGAGGAGCCGCGCATCAACGCCGTCGAGCCGGCGCGCGCCCGCCGCGGCGAGCTCGTGCGCCTCTCCGGCTGCGGCTTCGGGTTCGAGCGCGAGGCGAACGAGGTGACCTTCATCGACGTGGACGGTGGCGAAGTCAGCCTGGCGCCGGAGGCTGCCGGCGGGAATGGCAACTTCCTGCTGGTACGCGTGCCGCAGGAGGTGACGCCGGGTCCGGGCAGCATCCGCGTCACCAGCACCATCGCCGATCAGAGCCTGACCTCGGAGCGCGCCGACTTCTTCGTCGACGCCGTGCTCTTCGTCGTCAGCCTGCCCCCGACGATCCGCGCCGGCATCCCCTTCAGCATGTCCGTCATTGCCACCGATCCAGCGGGACAGGTCCGCGCCGACTTTCGGGAGGCCGTGCCGCTGACGCTCTCTGGCGATCCTGAAAGTCCGCCGCCCTCCGGCCGCCTGGCCATTGCCGCCATCCCGCCGGACGCCTGGGTAAACGGCGCCTTCAGCACCGACGCTCAAAGCTACAGCGGCGATGAGGACGCCTACCTGCTCACCGTCACCGCCTTCCGCCCCGTGGATCCGCGCGACATGGGAGTCGGCCACACCGTGGTGAACGGCACGGAGCTCGCCACCAGGGCCGTCGGCTTCTTCCGCTCCACCGACAGCGGCGCGAGCTATGCGTTTGAGGCGCAATCCAGCATCGGCGGCGCCGGCCTTGACGGCGGCTTGCTCCGCGGCGTCGGCGGCGAGGGCTCCTGCCGCAGCATCGTCGTCTGCGAGGACCGCCGCGAGGTGACCGGCAGGGCCGTGCAGATCGTGAGCCTCGACCCGGCGAGCCCGAACGGCGTTGGTCCCCTGCCGTCCACCATCGACAGCGTCCTCGTCTCAGGCGCCGCCTTGGTGAGTGGGTACTTCAGCTTCAACTTCATACCAGCCGTCGGCGTTGAGGTTGGGGTCATCGGCCTGGAAGTCGCCATCAATCCGCGCACCTATCTGGCAAGCCTTGCGATGCCTGGCTTGCCGCGCTTCTTCTTCGACGCGCATAGCAGCCGTCCGGCGCAGAGTCCGCGAGGCCGGCACGTGGCGGCCATCCGGGCCACGCCGTTGCGCATCTACTCGTACGATTCGTTCAGGTCGCGTTCGACGATCCGCAACCTGCGCGAGGCAGACTTCGTCCTTCCGGGGCTCGCCCGTGTTCCGCCCGACCTGGAGAAGCAGCCATTCTCCTTCAGCCTGCCCGTCACCGGGCCGGAGGTCTACCTGAGCGCCTACGGCGATCCTGCGGCAATCGACCTCCTCGAACTGGTCGGGCGTCGGGTGGTGGAGGCGGTCCCTCAGGATCCGCTCAACCCGGTGACGTATGAGGCGATAGGGGGCTTCTCAATGAACATGACCTGCGATGGCTGTGGGATGTCCGTGATCGGCTTCCGGCGGCAGCGGTAGGAGGAGAGAACCGTGGCAAGAGGCGCCAATCCGACGCTGGGAAGCGAGGCCGGAGTCGGCTGCGAGGCTCGGCGAAGGGTGCGCGTCAGCCATGGCTGTCAGGAACCTCGGCGGCGAGATCGGCCAGAAATTCCTCCGACTCGAGCAGCGTCTTCAGGCTCACGAGGAACTCGATGGCGCCCAGGCGCTCGCCGCTGAGGTTCAGGCCGTCGATCAGCCGATGGTCGAAGGTGAGGGAGAAGATGGCCGTCTTCAGGGGATCGTCGGGGTCATAGGCGCCGAAGCTGAGGATGGCGGTGGTGGGGTGATCCTCGACCGCCCAGGGGATGATGGAGGTGCCGGTGAGGTCGGCGTGGGGGCCGGTGCCCGGGCGCGGCTGGTAGCGCCCCGCGGCGTCGAGCTGCAACCTCCGCGGCAGGCCGGTGTTGTTGATCGTGAAGGTCAGCCCGGTAAGGTCCTCAAAAGGCGGGTTGGGCTGCTGGGCGCGGGCGAGGTGCGCCTGGATCGCCTCCACAAGCTCGCGGAACGACTTCGTTTCCGCCTCCTTCACCACCGTCACCAACAGGCCCTCCTCGTAAGGACGCGCCACCGCGAAGCCCAGGCCGACGTGTTCCCGCGCCACGACGGAGCGCCCGTCCTCGGTGACGTAGCCGTTGAAGTAGGCGAAGCGCGGGTCCTTCAGGAGGTACGCCGCCGCCGAGGCGATGGCGTGCAGGAACGAGGCCTGCCGGGCCTTGGTCGCCTCGATGGCCCACTTCAGGGCGATGCGCACCTTGCTGGTGGCCGCCGGGATGGTGACGTGGCTGTGCGCCAGCAGACGGGCCTCATGGCGCCGCCGGGGCAGCAAGGGGACGGCCCGCGGCGGTTCGGCCGCCGGCGGCGTCGGTTCCGCCACCGGCGCGGCGACGCCCGGCTGCACGGCGCCATGCGCCCTCTCCACGTCGGCTGCGGTGATGACCCGGCCGCGCAGGCCTGTCGGCTGCACCTGGGTGAGATCAACCCCAAGTCGGCGGCTCGCGGCGCGGGCCCGGTCGGTCGCCGGCGGGGCCTGGGGCTCGGCCGCTGCGAGCCGCGCCAGGGCTGCGGCCGCGGCCGAGCCGTCGCCGGCCTCCGCGGGGGCTCGACTCACTCCGGGGGATGGCTTCGCAGCGGCGCGCGCGCCGCGCTCGCGGGCGCCCGCCCCACCCCGCCGCCCGTTGGCCGCCGTGCGTTCTGGCGCGGCTGCCGGTCTTGCTGGCGCAACGGGGCGCTCCTTGCGGCCTCGCTCCTTGCCCTCCCCTGTCCGCACCTGACTCTGCACCCGCCTCGGCTTCGGCGCAGCCTCGCCTGCCTGCGGCGGCTCGACCGCCGCCGTCTCGATGCGCGCCAGCAGCACACCGCGCGGGCCGCTCTCACCCTCGGCCAGACAATGCTCCAAAAGAACCCCATCCACCGGCGACTCGAAATCAATCTCCGTCTTCACCACATCGAGGCAGGCCAGCGCCTCTCCCTTTTTGATGGACTCGCCGGGAAACTTGTACCAGCGGACGACGGTGACCTCCTCGACGGAGTAGTCGATCCCCGCTATGGCGCGTACCTCAAACGGCTGCATACGTGCCGCTCCCGTATTCCATGAGAACCCGGGCGGCCTCGATGACGGCGTCCTGGCTGGGGAGGCGATACTCCTCGAGGACCAGGCTCCCTGGCACCCCCGTCTCCTTGGCGCCGAGCACCACCAGCGGCGGCTCCTTGGCGTCGCCCCAGCGCGACCTGGCCCGCGCCTCCGGGCTGCTCAGCAGCCTCGCCACTTCGCCGCCGAAGCCGAACGCCTCCACCGACTCATGCAGGACGATGGCTCGCCCCGTCTTGGCGTAGCTGGCGAGGATCGCCACGCGGTCCAGCGGCTTGAGGGTGCGCATGTTGAGGACCTCCACCGAGACGCCGTCGTCGGCCAACTGCCGTGCCGCCTCCTCGGCCCGATGCACCATCAGCGCGCCATAGGTGATGATCGACAGCTCCGTCCCTTCGCGGCGCACTTGGGCCTTGCCGAGGGGGAGATAGTAGGGCTGCTCCGGCACCGGCGTCGCATATGCCTTGCGGGAATACGCATGAATCTGCTCGAGGAAAATCACCGGGTCGGGGTCCTTGATCGCCGACAGGAGCAACCCCTTGGCCTCGAAGGCATCGGCGGGGAAGACCACCTTGAGGCCCGGGAAGTTGAGCAGGCTCATCTCCTCCATCAGCGAGTGGTAGGTGCCGCTCGACGGCACGTAGCCGCCCGGCACGCGGATCACCAGCGGCAGGCTGTGCCCGGTTTGCCAGTAGTGGGTGGCCACGATGTCAACGAGCTGGCTGAAGCCGCAGGTGAGGAAGGTGAAGAACTGGATTTCGGTGACCGCCCGCACGCCCATGTAAGCCAGGCCGCCGGCGAAGCCGATGAGCCACGCCTCGCTGAGCGGCGTATTGAAGCAGCGCTCGAGGCCGAAGAGCTCGGTCAGCCCGTGGGTGATGCCGTAGACGCCGCCGCGACCGCCGAGGCGCTCCTCATCGCTCTTCACATCCTCGCCAAAGACGACGACGCGCTCATCCTCCTGCATCGCCTGCTTGAGGGCCTCGTTGAGCGCCTGCCCATAGAGGAGCGTGCGGCTGGTGGGCCGTGGCGGCTGCTCCTCGGCCAGGCGGGCGCTCACCTCGCAGGCCGGATCGGCGAAGGGCGAGCCGAGGTCCTCATCCGTCGGCTGCGGGTCGGCGGCCTCCTCGGCGCGGTCGAACGCCTCGCTGATCTGCTCCCGCAGCGTCGCCTCGAGCTCCCCCAGCTCCTCATCGCTCTTCAGACCTCGCCGCAGCACGAGGAACTCGGCGAAGGCGAGCGGGTCGCGTGGGAGGTAGTGCTCCAGCTCCGCCTGGCGGGGCTTGCGGTAGCGCGTCGGCTCGGTGCGGTTGTGTCCTTCGAAGCGGTACGTCTGCGCCGCCACCAGGGCCGGGCCGAACCCCTGGCGGGCCCGCTCGAGGGCATACTTGACGCGGTAGTAGACCTCCTCGACGTCCCAGCCGTTGGTGAGCATGATGCCGGGCATGCCGAAGCCGCGGGCGCGATCGGCGAAGCTCGACAGGGGATCGGCGAAGGGATGCGTCTCTTCAGGCAGCACGGAGATGGCGTGGCGATTCAGGTTGATCAGCCAAACGACGGGGATGTTCAGCACCGTGGCGGCGTTCATCGTTTCCAGGACCGCCCCCTGGTTGGAGGCGCCCTCGCCGATGCAGATGACGCCCACGACGCGCGTCTCGTCGCTCAGGGCGCCGGCGCGCTGGCGGAGGTAGTTGGCGGCCCAGACGGCGCCGGAGAGGATGGGGGCGCCGGCGCCCATATGGCTGATGAAGCGCAGCACGCCCTGCTCCGGCAAGTGCAGGTGCCAGTTGAGGTCGCGGCCCCGCGCCGGCCCCTCGCGCTTGGCGAAGAACTGCAACCCGACGACATAGGGGTCGAGCCCTTTCACGAGGTAGAAGCCGGCGTCGCGGTGCGACGGGAAGACAAGGTCCTGCGCCTCCAAGGCCCAGGCCATGCCGACGGAAAGGGCCTCCTGGCCCTTGCTGTCGAAGACCGTGCCGGGGATCGGGCTGGGCTCCTTCATCTTGCGGCGGTAGAGCTCCTCCTCAACGAGGCGCGCCTTCAGGATGCCCTCATACATGCCGAGGAGGTCGTCAGACCGCAGGTAGCCGAACGTGGCGTAGCGCTGCATCGCCTTTTGCTCATTGATGAGAGTCACGTTGCCCTCCCTCGGAAGCTCTCCTTCTCCCTGCGCGTAGCGGTGGAGCACACCCCCTCCTAGAAACTCTCGTGGGGAGGATCATTCCTCCCCGCTTCGTGGGGCCGGCTCGAAGCGAGCGCTCCCGTGCCGCTCGCGAGCCTCCGGCTCACCGCCCCGGCGGGGCGGCGGAGCTTGAAACGGCTCCCCCAGCAGCCATGCGCCGGCAGGGACATCTCGTCGAAAACGCAAGGGCGGAGAGGGTACCGTGGTGCGCCCCTCTCTTCTTCGAGTATAGAAGTGGGGGATGACGGGAGCAAGCCGCCGCGGAGCGACGGCGGCGCGGCTGGAAGGCGTGCCGTGAGTCACCCGGTCCCTCGCGCCGTTGGAGGCACCCGGCCGCACTCGTGAGCCGCCTTTTTCCCCTGCCGACCGCTCTACCTTCCGCGCTTGCGCCCTCCCGCCAGCGTGCTACCATGGCCGTGACTCCTCGGTGCGCGTAAGGGTCTCTCCTGGAAGATGTCCGCTGGCGGGTGGCCGCCAGGGGGCTTGGGCCGGACAGGCACGAGAAGAAGGAGGAAGGATATGAAGCGGCTGCGAGGCATGGGAATACTTGCGAGTTTCCTGATCGGCGCCAGCCTTCTCCTCGGCAGCGCGGCGGTGCGCGGGGAGCCCCTGAAGATCAGGGTGGCGCAGAGCGTCGCCGCGCCGGTGAACATCATCGGCTTGATCTACATGGAACCGTCGCTCCTGAAGCATTACGGCAAGAGCTACACGGTAGACTATGTTCTCTTCCGCGGCACCTCGCCGCAGATCCAGGCGTTTGCCGCCAAGGAGCTGGATGTCGGCTACCTCGCCTACGCCAGCCTCCCCTTCGCCATCGTGAAGGGGAACCTCGACATCAAGGTGGTGGCCGATCTCTCCCAGGAACGCGAAGGTTCCCATTCATCGGTCTGGGTGGCCCTGGAGGGCTCCGGGATCAAAAGCCCGAAGGACCTGAAGGGGAAGCGCATCGGTATCAACCTCCACAATACCGCCGTGTCGATCGCCACGCAGTTGAAGCTGCGGCAGTACGGCTACGAGTGGCCGCGCGACTACCAGATGGTGGAGGTGAACTTCCCCGCCCAGGAGGCCTTCCTGCGCGAGAAGAAGATCGACGCCGCCTGCCTGGTGGGGCCGTTCCTCTTCAAGGCGCTGAAGAATGGCGGCCTCGTGCAGCTCTACGATAGCCGGGAGCCGTTCGGCGAGGTGCAGACGCTGATGACCGTGGCGCGGTCGGAGTGGATGCAGAAGAACCGCGCCGCGGCAGCCGACTTCTTTGAGGACTGGCTGCGCTTCTGGCGCTGGTACCAGAATCCGGCCAACCGCGATGCGGCATTGAAGCTCGTGGCGCGCGCTTTGAAGCAGCCCGTGAGCAACTTCCAGGACTGGGCCCTGACGAAGAAGGGGGATTACTACCGCGATCCCAACGCCATGCCGAACGTTGCGGCCTTAAAGAAGAATATCGCCGCCATGCAAGAGGTGGGTATTCTGAAAGAGCCCTTTGACGTTGCAAAGCACGTCGATACCTCCCTGCTGCAGGAGGCGATGAAGCGCCTGGACGGCAAGTAACCGCGGAGAGCGGGCGGGCGCTCCTATGCTCGGAGGGAGAACGGCGAGGGGGGAAACGTCTTCCCTCGCCCCCATCGAGGAGTGATCGTTTGCTCGCCTGTCTGTTGTGCATTGGCGCGGTGAGGGTGCGAGGCGGGAGGACAGGGCATCCTCTCGCCGACCGGATGCCCTCCTGTCGCCGCGGCGGCGGGGGTCATCGGGGATGGATGCTAGGCAGCACCGAAAGTCACCTCCCCCTGCGAACCGGCCGGGCGCCTTTGGGGACGAACCATGAAGGACGACGCGTCCACACGGCTCTCCTTCCTGGACCGCTACCTGACACTGTGGATTTTTCTCGCCATGGCCATCGGCGTCAGCGGCGGCTACTTCACCCCGGGCCTGGCCCTGGGTCTCGATCGCCTGCAGGTCGGCACGACAAATATCCCCATCGCCATCGGCTTGATCCTGATGATGTACCCGCCCTTGGCCAAGGTGAGGTACGAGGAGCTTGGCGATGTGTTCCGCGACGTCAGGGTGCTTGTCCTGTCGTTGGTACAGAATTGGGTGATCGGACCATTCTTGATGTTTGGCCTGGCGGCGGCGTTCTTGCACGGCTATCCGGAGTACATGGTCGGCCTGATCATGATCGGCCTGGCACGCTGCATCGCCATGGTCATTGTCTGGAATGATCTCGCCGGGGGAGATGCGGAGTACGCCGCGGGATTGGTGGCTCTGAACTCAATTTTCCAGGTCTTCCTCTATTCCATCTATGCCTGGGTGTTCATCACCGTGCTGCCGCCTCTCTTCAACCTGCAAGGCAGCGCGGTCGACGTTACCATCGGCCAGATCGCCGAGAGCGTCTTTATCTACCTGGGCGTTCCATTCCTGGGGGGAGGAATCGGCAGGTTTGTGCTCCTGAAGACGAAAGGCAAGCGCTGGTACGAGCAACGCTTCATTCCGACCATCTCTCCTCTGACGCTGGCGGCCCTGCTGTTTACCATCATCGTCATGTTTTCGTTGAAGGGCGAGTATATCGTCCACCTGCCGTTTGATGTGCTGCGCATCGCCGTGCCGCTCGGCCTCTACTTCGTCGCCATGTTCCTCCTGTCGTTCTGGATGGGGCAAAAACTTGGGGCCGATTACGCGAAAACCACCACCATCGCGTTTACGGCCGCGAGCAATAACTTCGAGCTGGCGATCGCCGTGGCCGTGGCGGTGTTCGGCATCAACTCCGGCGTGGCCTTCGCCGCGGTGGTCGGGCCGCTGGTCGAGGTTCCGGTTCTCATCAGCCTGGTGAACGTGGCCCGGTGGTTCCAACGGGCTTTCTTCCAGCCCCGGGTCCTGCCGCAAACGCTCTCACCTTGATGGCGGCCCTGACCTGGGCGGCTCCCCTGCGCGCTGACCGCTCGGAGTCTTTCCAGTTCCGCGCGGCGGGTCAGTGTCGCGGCAGCGTCTCCTGGGCGGCACTCCGGTCCGCGGCTTCGCTTCCTCCCGCTCCTTCCGGCACACCCTACGACAGGCAGGCCATGCCGACGGCATCGAAATAGGAAGGGATGCTCTCGGTGATCGGGAAACCGTGGCCGGTGGCGATCATGCGGATGCTGAGGCCGCGCACTTTCTCCAGGAGGGCGACGGCCTTGGCTGGGGATGGCATGCTCATCTTGAACATGCCCACGAGGCTCTCGGTGAACGCCGGGCCTTGCAGCGGCGTCTCGCCGCGCTGGCTGAAGAAATCGCTGCTGAAGAGAATGCGCCCGCTCTCCTCGTAGACGATGATGCCGTCCCAGAGGTGCATCTCCGCGCCGACGGTGAGGCAGCGCAGGCGCATCCTGCCAAGCTCCACCACCTCGCCATCCTCAACCACCTTGACGCGGTTGGTGAGGCCGAAGCCGCTGAGCTGGCGGCAGCAGACCGCCCCCACGACCGGCTCCACGGCGGGCGCCAGCCCCTGCCAGGTGGTGAGGGCGCCGCACTCGTCGGCCTCGAAGTGCGGCACGACGATGTAACGCAGCCCCCTGACGTCCGTCACCTCATCGATGCAGCGGCGAATCCCCTCCACCATCTGCACGGAGCCCGCGGAGATGAGCGTCGGCTGCTCATCAAGCAGGAGGTACTGGTTGAAGGTGATGCCGATGCGCGGGTTATACTCGCTGATGAGATGGACACCCGGAGCGATTTCCTGACGACTCTGCATAACCCCTCCCTACGGGACGACCTGCTGGCTCTGCCGCAGCGGGTTGCCGTGCGGCAGGTCTGGGAACCCACCCACCTCCGGGCGGCTAACGCCCCCAGGCATCTCCCGGCGCGTCCTGGAAGGTTCACCGCGGCGGCAGGGCGGCGACGGCCTTCTGCAGCGCCTCCGGCGCCGGGCGGTCAGTGGGGTGCTCGCCGATGTGGGCGAAGCGGATGATCCCCTTCTGGTCAATGAGGAACGTGGAGGGACGTGGCTGCTCAATGCCATCAATGGTGGTGAGAAGGCCGTACGTCTTCGCCAGCTCCTTGCCGTTCAGCGCCAGCGGGAAGGGCGGATCATAGGCTTTCCCCGTCTCGAGCTTCTTGCCCAGCAGCAGCTCTTCGAAGAGCTTGGGGTTGTCGGGGAACAACTGATCCATGGAGCGGTTGTTCAAGAAGAGGCTGGCCGCCCGCAGGAACTCCCGCGTCTTCTCCTCGCCGTGCGGGCTCACGAAGACCACCTCCACACCTTGCCGCGCGTAAGCTGCGTAATCGCGAACCAGCTCGCCGAGCTGGCGCTCGCAGTAAGGTCACCAGTAGCCCACCCAGCCGCGGTAGAAGACGAGGAGCACGCTCCGCTTGCCGCGGAAGGAGGCCAGGCTCACTTCGCCCCCCTTCAGGGTGGGCAGGGCAAAGCCGGGCGCGGGATCGCCCACCTTGGCTTGGGCATGGCCGGGAGCAGCCCACCCAAGAACCCCCAGAAGTATTCCGAGGCACATCCCAGCGACGAAGATCGGCATGCCGACGCGCGTCCGGACGCGAATCCTCTGCATGGTGACCAGTTCTCCTGCCAGGCAAGGGAGATAGGGAGGGGGTGGTGATCATGATGGAGGCCCCCACCCTGCAGCTCCATGAGATTGCCCGGCGCTTCAGGCTGTCATTGCTGCGCGGCTCAGGCGCCGAAGAGGCGATCCACCGCCGCGGCAAGCTCCGCCAGGGTGCTCACCTTGTGGACGCTGTAGCAGTGCGGGATGTACTGCTGGATGTCGCTGTCACCCGTGCCCCACAGGTGCGGCGCCTCCGGGTTCATCCACACCAGGCGCCGGGCGCGGCGCTTCATCAGCTCGAAGCAATCGAGGCGCGGATCATGGTAGTTGTTGCGCCCATCCCCCAGGATGATCACTGTGGTGCGGCGATCAACGGCGTCCAGCTTCGTATGGCAGAACTGCGCCAGGCTTTGCCCCAGGTCGGTGTTGTAGTGGCCCGCCGGCAGGCGCCGGAGCACGCTCACGATGGCCTCCTGCGGGTGGTGCTCGTTGAAGTCGTCGCTGATCTCTTCTAGATGGTCGATGAAAGCGAAGCTGCGCGCTTTCGCCACCTGATCCTGCAGCTCGTAGATGAGCCGCAGGAGGAACTCGGCGCAGAAGCGCACCGAGGTGGAGATATCGCAGATGAGGACGAGCTTGGGTTTGAGGCGGCGGCGCTTGAAGCGCAGGTCGAGGGGCACGCCGGCGTAGCGCTGGTTGGCCCGCACCGTCGCCTTGGCGTCGAGGCCGCCGCGCCGGCCGCGGCGCTGGCGCAGGGCGGCGCGGCTGCGCAGGCGGGCCGCCAGCCGCCGCACCTCCTGCCGCAAGGCGTGGGCTTCCGCTTCGCTGAGGTGGCTGAAGGGGCGATCGAGGAGATCGGGGCCGGGGCGCCGCTCCTGCTCCTCGACGTGCTGGCGGGCCGCGGCCTGGCCGGCGAAGTGGCGGAGCTGCTCCTCGAGGGCCTCGAGGTTGTGCCCGAGGAGGGCGCGCAAGCGCTCCATCCCCTCCTCGCTCATGCCGAGCGCGGCGAGCTTCTCGAACAGCTCGTTGAGGAGCTCTTCGAGCTCCTTCAGCCCCAGCGCGCGCAGCAACTGGCGCGCCCGCCAGTCGCGGCTGCGCGGCGAGCGGCGGGGGGGCGGTCCCCCTTGCCGCTGCATCGCCTCAAGCTCTTCTTGGCTGAGGGCGCGTGCGTCGAGGAGACGCCGCAGCAGCTCGTTGAGGCGACCGGCCAGCTCCTCGAGGGCCTGCCGCAACAGCTCCTCTTCATCCTCGCTCAGGGCGTCCTGAGGGCGCAGCATGGGGGGTTGCCCGTGCCCGAAGTAGAGCGGGAAGAGATCGTTGAAGGTGGGGAGATCGCGCCGCTCCTTGACGAGGCTGGCGGCCAGGATGTCCCGGAAGACTGTGCGATCCTGCACGCCGACGGCCTCGACGGCGCGGAAGCAGTCTTCGCTTTCCGCCACGGAGACGCGCACGCCGGCTGCCCGCAACGCCGCGACGAACTCAACGAGGCGTCTCTCCATACTCCTCCCTGCCGGCGCCGTTGTCGCTCAGGCGCAGGCGGCGGGCGCGCAGCACATCGCGTTCATGCTTCAGGAGCACCGTGATGGTGCTGCGCAGCGTCGCCTCGTCGATGGCCGCGGCGTTCAGCGTCACGAGCGAGCGCGCCCAATCCAGCGTCTCGCTGACGCTTGGCTGCTTGCGCAGGTCGAGCTGGCGCAGGCGCTGCACGAGCTCGACCGCCTGCCGCGCCAGCTCCGGCCCCAGCTCCGGCACTTTGAGCTGGACGATGCGCAGCTCCTGCTCGATGGAGGGGTAGTCGATGTAGAGGTAGAGACAGCGGCGTTTCAACGCGTCGCTCAGTTCGCGGGTGTTGTTGCTGGTGAGCACCACGGCGGGATGCACCTTGGCCTTCAGCGTCCCCAGCTCCGGGACGCTGACCTGGAAGTCGCTCAGCACCTCCAGGAGGAAGGCTTCGAACTCGGCGTCGGAGCGGTCGATCTCGTCGATGAGCAGGAGGCTCGGCACGTCCGCCTGGATGGCGCGCAGCAGGGGCCGCTGCAGGAGGAAACGCTCCGAGAAGAAGACATCCTCCTCGCGGGCCAGGCGGTCGGCGGCGTCGGCGAGGCTGGTCGCCTCGGCCAGCAGGTCGTGCAGCTTCTCGCGCAAAAGCTGCGTGTAGAGCATCTGCTTGGCGTACTCCCACTCGTAGAGCGCCTTCGACTCGTCCAGCCCTTCGTAGCATTGCAGGCGAAAGAGCCGCCGACCCGTCGCCTGCGACCAGACCTTGGCCAGCTCGGTCTTGCCGACGCCCGCGGGGCCTTCGACGAGAACCGGCTTGCCGAGCCGTTCAGCCAGGAAGAGGACCGTGGCGATTTCCTCCGAGGGGATGTACTGCTGACCTACGAGAGCATCCGCGACGCCTTGGATGGAACTGAACATGGCGCGTCCTTCGCGCTTCACGGCATGGAGGCGAACCCGAACCCCTACCTTACGCGCCATTTGGCGTCTCGGGGGGTCTCGGCGGGATGAGCAAACGTCGAGGCGCGGATGAACCCAAACCCTGCTGGCGCGCCGCACCTCTTTACCTTCGCCCTGAGTCCGCCATTCAACTTAGCGTCACCGATCCCGGCCGCCCCATGACCCGCAGGAAACTCTGCAGGTCGGCGAACTGCATCGTCGGGTTCGTGCGCCGCTCGTAGCCGAGGGTGGAGATCGGCACGTCGGCGTAGTTGTGACCGGGATAGAGCCACGTGGTGTCGTCGAACTTCGCCAGCACGCGCGTCAGCGTCTGGTACATGGTGGCCGCGTCGCCGCCGGGGAAATCGGTGCGCCCGCATGAGCCGATGAACAACGTATCACCCGAAACCAGCTTGTCGTCAATGGCGAAGCACTGCGAGCCGGGGGTGTGCCCGGGGGTGTGGACGAAGGTGATGGTGAGGTCGCCGAGGCGCAGGGTGTCCCCCCCGTCGGTCTTCACCATGTTGCTCCACATGGCCCGGTGGAACTCGGCCTCGGCCTTGTGGAGGTAGACCTGGGCATCGGTGCGGTGGAGCATCTCCTCCACGCCGTTGATGTGATCCGGATGCGAGTGGGTGATGATGAGGTGCTTGATCCGCATCTCATCCTCAGCCGCCACCTCAAGAATCTGCCGCACATCCCAGGCGGGATCGACCACGGCCGCCTCATGGGTCCGGCGCGAGCCGATGAGGTAGACGAAGTTCGCCATCGGACCGAGTTCCATCTGCTTCAAGTAGAGATCGCTGCTCATGCGACACCTTCTCTTGCCTCGTGGTAAGATTGCTTCTTATCAACGGGCAGGTTTGGGCGAGGGAGCCGCGCCCCTCTGTCTGCCGATAGGCAGGCGCACCCCGCCTTGTAGGGGCGGTTCGCGAACCGCCCCTACCGGATGGGGGGGTGGGGGAGCAAGGGTCCCCACGAAAAACCTGCCTCCTTTTGCCGACGGTGACGCATCCTCCTCGCTAGCGAACGATTGCGAAATACCGTCAGGCCACGCTATCAACGAGGCGCTTCATGGCGCGGAAGAACTCCAGCTTCGCGGCGCGCGGGAAGCGGCCGTTGCGCGCCGAGGTGGAGGGCATGACGAAGACGCGGCTGGCGCCGAGATCGGCCTGCGCGCCGAGGGCCGCCCTAGCCTCGCCAAGGCGCGGGCGGACGTGCTCGTAGACCCCCTTGCCGTTGAAACAGATGACCCGCGGCGCGTAGCGCTGCAGCTTTGCCAGCAGCGCCTCCCGGCCGCGCGCCACCTCCCGCCGGGTGAGGTCGGCGGAGGACGGCGTGCTGCGCCGCACCAGGTCGGTGAGGCCGATGCCGAACTCGAGGACGCGGTGGTCCTCCGCGAAATTCAGCGGCACCCGCGTCAGGCCGGCCTCGTAGAGGAGCGGCCAGAAGAGGTTCCCCGGCCCGGCGTAGTAGTGCCCGAGCCGCGCCGATTTCGTGCCGGGGTTGAAGCCGACCACCACCAGCCGCAGGCCGAAGTCCAGGTAATCCGGCAGCACTCCCTGGGCTGATTGGCTCACCTCCTGCACCTTGGCCCTCCCCAGCAGCGCTAGAGCAGCGCGGCACAGCTCCGCCGCGACGGCGAGCGGTTCCGCGCCGGCGCCGCCTCGGCGCCTCACGAATATAGGCAGCGCGCCGCCGGCGTTCAATCAGAAAGGGAGCGCGCCCCGGCGGCGCGGCTGCCAGCGTCTTGCCTCCCCCGTGGGGCTTCTGCTACAAGAGGGAGGCGCGCGCGGCAGCCGTTCGCGCTTCCCTGCACTGCCCGCCCTTCTTCCCGCCGCTGCATGCCTACGCCTCGGGAGCATCAACCATGCGCGAGTTTTGGAACCGGCACACGAGAGAGAGCCCCTACTGGAACCCGTACACCGAGACCATGCCGCGGGAGCAGCTCCGGCAGATGCAGTTCAAGCGGGTGAACCTGCTCCTCGAGTACGCCTACGCGCGCAGCCCGCTCTACCGCCGCGTCTACCGCAACGCCGGCATGGAGCCGGGTGACATCACGAGCTGGGACGACTTCGTCGAGCGCGTGCCTCTCCTCGATAAGAAAGACCTCCTCGAAGCCCAGGCCGAGCATCCCCCCTTCGGCGCCTGTCAGGCGGCGCCCCTCGAGCACTACTTCTACCTCTTCCAGACCTCCGGCTCGACGGGCATGCCGATGATGACGCCCTTCAGCTTCTACGCGGCGGCGCAGAACGGCGACCAGTGGGCGCATGCGCTCTGGGGCATCGGCATGCGGCAAACGGACTCCGCCTACTTCGCCTTCAACTGGGGAACCTTCTCTGGGTTCTGGGCCGCTTACTGGGGGTGCCGCCGCCTCGGCGCCACGGTTTACTCCGGCGGCGGGCTGGACACGCGCCAGCGCATCCGGCAAATTCTCGAGCTGCGCCCCACCGTCCTCCTCTCCACGCCGACGTACGCCCTCTACATGGCCGAGGTGGCGCGCGACCTGGGGGTGGACCTCGCTGGCTCCAGCATCCGCCTCAGCTTCCACGCCGGCGAGCCCGGCGTGAACATCCCGGCCACGCGCGAGGCCATTGAAAGCGCCTGGGGGTGTACGGCGCACGAGTGCTACGGCGTCGCCGAAGCGGGGTCCCTGGCGGCCGGCTGCCCCACGCCGGGCATGATCCACATCGTCGAAGATTTCTCCACCTCGGTGGTGCTTGACGAGAACGGCAGGCAGGTCGGCGACGGCGAGGTGGGGGAGAACATCACCACCTGTTTCAACAACTACCTCCATCCGATCATCAAGTACCGCACCCATGACCTTGTGCGGCCGCGCTACGACCGCTGCGCCTGCGGGCGCACCTCGCTGCGGTTCGAGGGGGGCGTGTTGGGTCGCACCGATCACATGATCATCATCAAGGGGACGAACGTCTACCCGTCGGCCATCGAAGCCCTCATGGGGAAAGTGCCCGGCCTGACCGAGCACTTCGAAATCCACGTCGATCGCGAGCAGCGCAATGATACCGTGCTCGTCAAGGTGGAGGCGGCGCCGCGGCAACAGGCGGGCGCCTACGCCAAGCTGCGGGACTCCTTTGCGCGGCTCCTGCACGAAAGCATCAAGGTGCGCATCGGCGTCGAGGTGCTGCCGCCGCAGTCGCTGCCGCGCTACGAGTTGAAGGCCAAGCGTCTCTTCGATCACCGCCCCAAAGAGCACCGCTGGCAGGTTGACCAGCAGCGGACGGCCTGAGCTCACCCTTCCACCCAGCTCCCCTCATCGTCAGGGTGCGCATGCGGTGCATCGAACGCCAAGGCCCCCTCATAATTTGGGATCTGCCGGATTGCGGGTGCGTGGCTGCTGAAGCGAAGCTGAACTTGCCCCGATGAAGCTATCCTAACCCGAAGTTACCCGGCTGGGAGGAGCACGCGGGCGAACTGGAGAAGCGCGGTCATCTCACGGCGCTGGACCAATCGGCATTCGTCGTGCGTTGGGTGACCTGGGCGAACATCGCGCAGACCGAGGAGGAGCACGCGGCGCGAGGGAGAGGTAAGCGAGGGACCGCGCCGCGTGCTCTTGCAGCACCCGAGAGTGAGCGCACTCAACAAGGAGCGTCGCCTCTTCGCCGTGTTCGCAAAGGACTTCGGCCTCACCTCCCCCGCGAGCCTGGGGCAACTGCCGGCGGTGGAGAAGCCCCTGGCTCAGTGCGTGAGTTTCTTTTCGGCCCGCGCCTGGCGCCTCCGGTGAGGCCCCCCTCTTGCGCCTGACGCCTCCTGAGCCAACCGCAGTAAGAAGCCCCCTCCAGGTCATCGGAAGGGGCTTCGTCATCAGCGCCGGGAGGCCGGAAGTTCCTCACCACTCCCGCCAAAATGGTTCCTTCGTGGTTCCTCTTCTGGACGCCAGAATTTAAGCTCTCCGTAAGCGCTTGCTTTCATGGTGGGCGATGCAGGATTTGAACCTGCGACCTCTGCCGTGTGAAGGCAGCGCTCCCCCGCTGAGCTAATCGCCCACCGTGCCTCTGGCTGGCGGCAAGAGTTTCCACGATCGGAAACATTAGGGCATGCTGGGTTACCTATAGCGCAGTTGCGGCGGCTGCGCAAGCAGGTTTCAGGCGCTGCGCCGGCGGTGGAAGCACGCAACGGGTGAGGCGCGGAGGTCGGGTGGGCAAGGGGGCGATCCAGCCGCGGCGCAAGGGGAACGTCCCGAGCGGGGGTTCCCCCTTGCCTGGTGTTACCGCGCCGCGCGGGCAGGGAGCGGTTCCGTGGAGCGCCGCTTATCTCAAGTTCTCGACGATGGTGGCGATGCCCTGTCCGCCGCCGATGCAGAGGGTGGCGAGACCGTAGCGCAGCCGGCGGCGCTGCATCTCATAGAGGAGCTTCGTCAGGATGGTGACGCCGGTGGCGGCGATGGGGTGCCCCAGGGCGATTGCGCCGCCGTTGACGTTGAGCTTTTCGAGATCGAGCTTCAGCTCCCGTATGACGGCGATGGACTGCGAGGCGAACGCCTCATTGAGCTCGATGAGGTCGATGTCGTCCATCACCAGGCCGGCCTTCGCCAGCGCTTTCTTCGTCGCCGGCACCGGGCCGATGCCCATGATCTCCGGGGGGACGCCGGCGGAGGCGTAAGAGACGATGCGCGCCAGCGGCTTGACGCCGAGCTGCGCGGCGCGCTCCGCCGACATCACCACGGCCATGCCGGCGCCGTCGTTCATCTTGCTGGAGTTGCCGGCGGTCAGGGTGCCGTTCTCCTTGAACACCGGCTGCAGCTTGGCGAGGGACTCCATGGTGGTGCCGAAGCGCGGCGTCTCGTCGCTGTCGAAGAGCCGCGTCTGCCCCTTGCCGGCGGGCACCTCGATGGGCGCCACCTCAGCGCGGAAGCGACCCGAGCGCACCGCCGCTTCGGCCTTGTGCTCGCTCGCCAGGGCGAAGCGGTCCTGCTCCTCGCGGCTGATCTGGTACTGCTCGGCGAGCTTCTCGCCCGTCTGTCCCATGGTGCAGCCGGAGAGGGGATCATAGAGGACCAGGGGGTCCAGGAGCTGCCCATGCCCCAGCCGGCCTCCCCAGCGCGCCGCCGGCACCATGTAGGCGGCGCGGCTCATGCTCTCCAGGCCGCCGGCGACGATGAGGTCGGCATCGCCCGCCTTGATGATCTGCGCCGCCAGGTTCACGGCGCGCAGGCTACTGCCGCAGTGCTTGTTCATGGTGAACTCCGGCGTCTCGATCGGCACGCCGGCGCGCACGGCGATGACGCGCGAGATGTTCACCGGCGAGTCGCCGGTGCGATAACTCTGCGCGATGATCACCTCATCGATCGCCTCGAGCGCGATGTCGGCGCGCTCGACCGCGGCGCTGAACGCGGTGACCCCAAGCTTCCAGTCCGGCACCTCGCGCAGACTGCCGCCAAACTTCCCCACCGGCAGGCGAGCCGCAGCGGCGATGACGACCTCTCTCATGCGTCTCCTCCTTGTCTTACCCCGTTCCTGCCGCGCGAGCCTGAGCAGACTACGGCGCGTTCCAGCCCCCGCGCCGGGTGCCCGCAGGCGACCTTGCGACACCAGGCCCGAGAAGGGGCCGGTCGGCCCAGGCGCCGTGCCTCTGCGCCCCCCCTGCGGGGAACAGCCTGATGTCGGTCGCTCCTTCCGCAATCATCCCCTGTCGTTGACAGGCTGGGCTGCTCACGGCAGGCTGAAAGGTGGCGGTAGCCCGTATGGTTTCGCAGCAGCCCTCCGCTGTCAAGCTGGATCCTCAGACCGGCGGCGCGGCGGCCCGGCGGAGGACGCTGCTGTCTGCGGCCCTCTGCCTTGCGGAGCGCAGGGGAGCGGAGGTGGCGGTGCGATCATGCGGTGCAGCAGCCAAGGGCGGCACGAAGGCCGTTGACATGCGGAGAGGTCCTCAATATCTTTACAGTCAACTTGTTGTCTAGTTTCATCGGGGCAATTCCTGCTCTTCCTGAGGCGCGCGCGAGTGAATGATAAACAGCTCCATGAGAACATTGTGCTGCACATCTTCAAGACCGCCAACCTGTTGCTCAAGGTGGGCAACCGGCTGGCCCGCGAGGTCGGCATCTCATTCCAGCAGTGGTTCATCCTGCTGCAACTATGGGAAAAAGGAGAGCTCGGCGCCACCCCCACGGAGCTGGGGAGCAGCCTGTTCGTGACGAAGCAGAACATGACGGGGATGATCGACCGCATGGAGCGGGATGGGTACGTAGCCCGCGGCAGCGATCCGAACGATCGGCGGGTGTCGCGCATCCTCCTGACCAGCAAGGGGCGCAAGGCGCTGCAGCAGATCGAGCCGCTGAAGGATCAATGGAACAAGGAGGCCTTCGCGCTGCTGACGCGCGAGGAGAAGGAGGCCCTCTTCAAGCTGCTGGACCGCTACCTGGCCTTCCTGTCGTCGCACTGAGTCTGACGCTCCAGCGCGCCCTGGCGGTATCCGCCGCGAACGTTTTTCGTAGGGAGGTGGAGGCTCATGAACTGGCCCAAGCGACACGTCGATGAGGTGACCACCCGCGTCGTCGGCAAGATGGAGCGCTTCGACCAGCGCGACATCCCGCACACGAAAGCCGCCATCGGCAGCTACGGCGACAAGGTGCAGGAGCGCTGGACCTCGGAGTCGGTCGATCCCTTCCGGCGCATCTTCTACCCCGAGAAACGTCCCCGCAACTCGCCCATACGCTCCTGGGTCGGCGTCGCCGACGGTCCGCTGAACCCGGAGCGCGTCGAGGTAGAGAACCCGCGGCGCATGAGCGAGCTGATCAAGGAGGTGGCGCTCTTCCTGGGGGCGGAGCTGGTCGGCATCTGCGAGCTTGACCAGACCTTCGTTTACACCAAGAAGGGGCTGCGCATCGACTTCCACAAGGGCCGCGACGGCCAGGAGGTGAAGCTGCCGCACCGCTTCGCCATCTCCTGCGGCCAGCAGATGGGCTACAAGCATTTCCGCTACTCGCCGAGCTTCATCGACAACGCCGAGGTGGGGCTGGGCTACCTCGAGTCGGGCAAGGTGGCGGTGGCCCTGGCGGCCTACATCCGCGAGCTGGGCTGGCCGGCGAAGGCGCACTTCCACATGGCCGAAGAGGTCATGCACGTGCCGATCGCCGTGCAGGCGGGGCTGGGCGAACTGGCCCGCAACGGCTCCCTCATCAGCCGCGAGTTCGGCCCCCGCATGCGGCTGTCGACCGTCACCACCGACCTGCCGCTTGCCCCCGATAAGCCGGTGGACCTCGGCGTGCAGAAGCTCTGCGCCGAGTGCGACAAGTGCGCCGTCAACTGCCCGGCCCAGGCGATCCCCTTCGGCGCCAAGGTGGTGACGAACGGCATCGAGCGCTGGCAGGTGGACAATGACAAGTGCATGGTCTACTGGACCGCCAACCGCGCCAAGTGGAACGATTGCGGCCGCTGCATCGCCGTCTGCCCGTGGAACAAGCCGCCCACCTGGTGGCACCGGGCGGCGAGCTGGGTGGTGCCGCGCTCCCGCCTGGGACGCAAGCTGCTCCTGCTGCTCGACGACCTGATGAACGGCGTGAAGCCGAAGCCGGCACAGGAGTGGCTCTACTACAAGGTCAACACGCCCGAGAAGGTCTATGAGCTGAAGGTGGTCAGGTAAGTCCTTGGTAGGGTAACCAACCCGAATGCCGCGAAAGATCAGAGAACTCATCAGAGACCTCGAGACTGCCGGCTTTGTGAATCGAGGAGGGAAGGGAGACCATAGGAACTTCGTGCATCCCAAGGTAGCCAAGCCGGTCACTATCGCCGGGAAAGCTGGAGCGGATGCGAAGCAGTATCAAGAGAAGGCGGTACGATTAGCAATCGAGGAGTCGCGGGGATGAAAGACAGTGCCCGGTATGTCAAGATCGTCGAGTGGTCTGAAGAGGACCAGTGCTTTGTGGGAAGCTGCCCAGGATTGTTCTATGGAGGTTGTCACGGCGACGATGAACAAGCCGTTTTCGCGGAGTTGTGCGAAGTCGTGGACGAGACGATCGAGCTGTACAAGAAGGATGGGAGGACCTTGCCTCCTCCTACCGCTGGAAAGGACTACGCCAACAAGATGCTTCACGTTGCCTGACAACTACGGAACGAAGCCTTACGGATAAGAGGGCGGACGTCTCAGCCCCGGCGTTGACCCCTTTCTATTGGAAACAGAAAAAGACTCCTGAGATATTTTTAATCCGGCGGGGACTTTTCCGGGGATCAGGCGAACCCTCGGCGTGCTGACCCTACCGCGTTGAACGGCTAATGCTGAGTCGGCGTCCTGGAGGCGGTAGGCGCGATCAGGTGCGAATCGCGGGCTTCATCGTGGCGTCAGGTCGTGCGCTCTCTGCGCTGCATGGGTGAAGGGATGTTGCGAATCGTTGCAGGGTTGCGGTCCTCGTGTCGGGGGTTTCGCGTGCCGGTATGGCCGGCGCTCGTCGCCGTGGCCGCACTTGCCCTGCTGTCCGCTCACCTGCTTGGGGTGAGTGCGGCTCAGACAACGCCGCGCTCCGACTCCGCCGGCGCCGAGATCCCTCGGCGCGGCGGCACCCTCATCTACGGGCGCGGCGGCGATTCGGTGAACCTCGACCCGGCGCACGCCATTGACGGCGAGTCGCTGAAGATCGCCGATAACGTCTTCGACACGCTGGTGCGCTATCGCCTCGGCACCACCGAGCTCGAGCCGGCCCTGGCGACCTCGTGGGAAGTCTCCAAGGATGGCCTCGCCTACACCTTTCACCTGCGCCGCGGCGTCACCTTCCACGACGGCACGCCCTTCGATGCCGACGCCGTCATCTTCTCCCTGGCGCGGCAGCTCGATCCCCGGCACCCTTTCCACAAGGTGGGGGGACGGTACCTCTACTGGGACGCCATGCGCATGGCTGACATCGTCGAGCGCCTTGAGGCGCTCGATCCCTACCGCGTGCGCATCACCCTGAAGCAGCCCGAAGCCCCCTTCCTGGCTAACCTGGGGATGAACTTCGCCGCCATCGTCAGCCCCGCCGCGGCGCGCCGGTACGGCGAAACCTTCTCCAGCCACCCGGTGGGGACCGGCCCCTTCATCTTCGAGCGCTGGCGCAAGGACGACCGCATCGAGCTGCGCGCCAACCCCTCCTACTGGGAGGGCCGCCCCTACCTCGATCGCCTCATCTTCCGCTCCATCCCCGATAACTCCGTGCGCTACCTCGAGCTGCGCGGCGGGGCCATCCACATCATGGAGTTCCCCAACCCCGATGACCTGCCGCTCATCGAGCGCGACCGCAGCCTGCAACTGCTCTCACAGCCGGGGATGAACGTCGGCTACCTGGCGCTGAACACCCGCCGGCCTCCCTTCGATAACCCCCTCGTGCGGCGCGCCGTGAACCATGCCATCAACAAGGAGGCGCTCGTGCAGGTCGTTTTCGGCGGCCGCGCCCAGCCGGCGGTCAACCCGCTGCCGCCGGTGATTTGGGGCTACCATGACGGCATCGCGGCGTACGCCTACGATCCCGCCCGCGCCCGCCGGCTTCTTGCCGAGGCCGGTCTGCCGAACGGCTTCCCGGCCGCGCTCTGGGCCATGACCGTACCGCGCCCCTACATGCCGGATGGACTCAAGGCGGCGGAGGCCATCCGCGCCGATCTCAGCCAGGTCGGGGTCACGGCGCGCATCGTCACCTACGAGTGGGGGACCTACCTCGCCAAGACGCGCAACGGCGAACACGACATGGCCCTCCTCGGCTGGACGGGCGATAACGGCGATCCCGACAACTTCCTCGCCGTGCTCTTCGAGGCCACGAGCAACGCCAACATCGCCTTCTACCAGAACGCCGAGCTGCAGGATCTCCTGCAGCGCGCCAAGCGGAGCACCGCGCAAACCGTCCGCGAAGGCCTCTACCGCCGCGCCCAGGAGATCATCCACGGCGACGCCCCCTGGGTGCCCCTCGCGCATGCGGTGCAAGTGCTCCCTATGCGGCGCAACGTCCAGGGCTTCGTCCTCGAGCCGACCGGCAAGCGGCGGCTGCATCGGACCTGGCTGCGGTGACGGGCACACCAGGGCGCCGTCCCACAAGTCCGCGGTGAGACCATGCTCCCCCTCGTCCTGCGCCGTTGCCTCAGCATCGTGCCGACGCTCTTCGTCGTCTCGGTGCTGATGTTCCTGCTGGCGCGGCTGGCGCCGGGCGACCCGGCGGTGCTGCTGCTGGGCGAGCGCGCCACCCCCGAGGCGGTGGCCGCCCTGCGCCGCGACCTTGGCCTCGACGATCCCCTCCTGGCACAGTACGGGCGCTACGCGCTGAAGGTGCTGCGGGGCGACTTCGGCTTGTCGCTGCGGACGCGCGCGCCGGTGGGCGAGGAGCTGTGGGAGCGCTTCCCGGCCACCCTCGAGCTGGCCCTGGTGAGCATGCTCTGGGCCACGGCCGTCGGCATGCTTGCCGGCGTCCTGGCGGCGCTGCGGCGCGGCGGCTGGTTCGACCTCCTGAGCCGGGCCGCCGCCGTCACCGGCGTTTCCATGCCGGTCTACTGGCTGGGGCTTCTGCTGCTGCTGATCTTCTCCGTCTGGCTTGGCTGGCTGCCGCTCTCCGGCCGTCTCAGCATCGGCCTCGAGGCGCCGCGCGTCAGCGGGCTGCTCCTCGTCGATACGCTGCTGGCGGGGGATCGCGGCGCTTTCCTCGATGCGCTGCGCCACCTCATTCTGCCGGCGCTGGCGCTGGGGTCCATCCCGGTGGCGCTGGTCGCCCGCATGACGCGGGCCAGCGTGCTTGACGTCCTGCATCAGGATTACGTGCGCACGGCCCGCGCCAAGGGGTTGCCGCCGCGGCGGGTGGTGGGGAAGCATGTCCTAAAGAACGCGCTCATCGCCATCACTACCGTGGTGGGGCTGCAGTTCGGCCTGCTGCTGAGCGGCGCCATCCTGACCGAAACGATCTTCTCCTGGCCGGGGATGGGGCGCTGGCTCATCCAGGCCGTCTACGAGCGTGATTTCCAGGTGCTGCAATGCGGCGCCCTCGTCGTCGCCACGGCCTTCGTGCTCATCAACCTCCTTGTCGATCTCTCCTATCTCGCGGTTGATCCGCGCCTGCGGCAAAGGAGCTGAGCAGCTCGCCGCCTCTCGGCGGGCCTGGCGTCGCCACACCATCCCGCGCTGCTGCTTGCTCGACGCTGCCGCCATGTGTAGGCTAAGAGGCGTTGGATCGGCGATGCGCCGCCGCGGAAGAGGGCGATGTCTCGCATGCGCTGCCACAACTGTTCGACGAGCATCGAGGTGCAGCCGGGGGCGCCGCTGGCGCGCAACGCTGAGTGCCCGAGCTGCGCGGCGGAGCTGCACTGCTGCCTCAACTGCCGCTTCTACGACAGCGCGGCGCCGAACCAGTGTCGCGAGCCGCAGGCCGAGTGGGTGGCGCGCAAAGAGCGGGCGAACTTCTGCGGCTTCTTCACCCCTCAGGCGGAGGAGGGGAGGCGCCCGCCGAGGACCTCCAAGGAGACGGCGCGCGACCAGTTGAAGCGGTTGTTCAAGAAGTAGCCGCTGCTTCGTGGCGGGAGAGGCGCGGGCGCTGCGGCATCTGCCCCGGCTTCGTGGTGGAGGGTGGGAAGAATCTTGGGCAGGGGGTCGCTGTCGCTCCTCGCGGGGAGCGCCATCGTTATCGTCATGGTGCTCGCCGCGGCGCTGGCGCCGCTGCTGGCGCCGCACCCGCCCCTGGCCCACGATCTCCCCAACCGCCTGCGGCCCCCCTGGGGGTTCGCCGCCGGCGACGCCCGCCATCTCCTCGGCACCGATGACTTCGGCCGCGATCTCCTCAGCCGGCTCCTCCACGGGGCGCGCTATTCCCTCCTGGTGGGTTTCCTCTCCATGGGCATCGCCCTCCTCGGCGGCGGCGTCCTCGGCGCGGCGGCGGGCTTCGCGGGGCGCCTGGCGGATGTCGTCCTCATGCGCGCCGTCGATGTGATGCTCGCCTTCCCGGCCATCCTCCTGGCCATCATCATCGTGGCGCTCCTGGGGCCGAGCCTCGGTCACGCCATGCTCGCCGTGGGCGTCGTCGGCATCCCGCACGTGGCCCGCCTGACGCGCGCCACGGTGATGGCGGAGCTGGCGCGCGACTACGTCCTGGCTGCCCGCGCCGCGGGAGCCGGCGCCCCCCGCGTCCTCCTGCGCGGCATCCTCCCCAACATCGCGGGGCCGCTGGCGGTGCAGGCGAGCCTCACCTTTGCGAGCGCCATTGTCGAGGCGGCGGGACTCAGCTTCCTCGGCCTCGGCGCCCAGCCGCCCTTGCCGGAGTGGGGGGCCATGCTCAACGCGGGCCGACCCCTCCTCTTCCGCGCTTGGTGGGTGATCACCTTCCCTGGTTTGGCGATCCTCCTGGCGGGTCTGGCGTTCAACCTCCTCGGCGACGGCCTGCGCGACCTCCTCGATCCGGCCGGGCGGCGCTAGGACGCGCCTTGCAGGCACTCGCCGCGGGGGGGCCCTCGCTCCCGCGGCCACGCCGGCGACGTCGCTCCTCACGGACATGGCGCGTGCCCAGCCCCCCAGTTGCCGGCTTCGAGCCGCCTGGGTCCGTAGCGTGTTGACGCAAGAGCGGCATTGGGAATATCCTGGTGAACAATCAAGAAAGCTTTCCGCCCGAAAGAGTTGGGGCGTCGCGGGGCGGCTTTCGGGTGGCTCCGACGTTCCGCCGCGCACGCAGACCGCCCAGAAGGTGGGTGCGAGTTCCTGTAAACCGTTACCGGCCGTCCTGCGCCGTCGAATTCCGGCTCATTCTCAATGCCGATCGACCGGACACCGTCCCTGCGCGGGATGTATCAAAGGGGGGAATGGCGATGCAAGCGAGGATATATCGAATCGTCGTCGTTGCGGTGGCCCTGCTGTTAGCTCTCGCTATCCTGCCGGCGCCGCGAACTGCTGCTGCTGAGTTGAAGATCGGCGCCATTCTGCCCATCTCGGGCTACCTGGCGGCCGTGGGCCAGGGACAAAAGGTTGCCATGGACATGGCGGTGGAGGAAATCAACGCCGCCGGCGGCGTCAACGGCAAAAAGATTCAGGTCATGGTGGTTGACGATAGCGGCAAGATCGAGGAATCGATCACCGCGGCAAAGCGCGTGATCGACCGCGACAAGGTGCTGATGATCTGGGGTCCCTTCACGAGCGGCCAGTCCGAAAGCACCTTCCCGGTTGCCAATCGCGCCGGCGTGCCGATCGTCTCCTCCTCGTCAGCGAAGCCCGGCGTCGCGGCGGCGAACCGGCCCTGGGCGTTTCGGAACTCCGTGACGACCGATAAGCGCTACCGCGATATCGTTCAACTCTGGGTGAAGCGGTTCAACATCAAGCGGGTGGTGATTCTCTTCGACAGCCAGGAACCGGTGATGAAGGCCACGGCCGAGCAGGACTTTCCGATGCTGGTGAAGAATGCCGGAGCGCAGGTTGTCGATTCGATCACGCATGGGACGAAAGACGTTGATCACAGCGCCCAGATCACCCGCTTGAAGTCCGTGAAACCGGATGGCGTGATGGTGAGCGCCGTCCATGGCGGCGCCGCGTTGATCGCCAAGGAAATGGTGAAGCAAGGGCTGGGGAAACTCCCCGTCATGGGCGGCATTGCGCATGATTCGCGCTGGGTGGAGCTGGCGGGCAGCGCCGCCGAGGGCGCCTGGACGACCAACGGCTTCTGGACCGATAGTCCCGATGCCAACATGCAGAAGTTCCTCAAAGCGTTCAAGGAGCGCAGCAAAGGGGGATTCGCGCCGAACGCGGAAATCGCCGCCCTCTACGACACGGTCCACATCAGCGCGAAGATCATGAAAGAGCAGGCAATTACAGGCGAGCCGGCGAAGCTCCAGGAGGAGCGCGAGAAAATCCGTCGGGGCTGGGAAGCGGTGAAGGAGTATCCAGGCGTGACCGGCCTCACCACCATGACGCCGAGCGGCGATACCTTCAAGACCACGGAGATGCTGGTGGTGCGGGAGGGGCGTTTCCAGCGCATTCCGCAATAGCGCCAGGAGAACCTGCCAGGCCGCGTTGGAAGCAGGCGGCGGTTGGCGGTTTTCGCCGCGGGCCGCCGCCGAAGCGCTGTTGCTGCGGCGAGCTCCCCGTCGCGCAGGGGTGGGAGTGATCGGCGGCGGGAGGGGCCGTCCCATTGCTGAGGCGGCGGCAGAGAGGCAGCCGCGGCAGCCTACGTGGCAGCCGCGGCGGCGTCGCGCTGCTCGAGGAGGAAGCGCTGGAAGAGCCTGCAGATAGGGCTCATCGTGTGGCCGCGTCGGCTGACGATGTAGAAGCAGCGCCGGAAGTGGACGTCCTTGATCGTCACCACCTGCAGGCGGCCGGCGGCCACGTCGTCGGCGACGGCGCGGCGGGAGAGGATCGAGAGGCCCACGCCGGCCTTGATGCCCTGCAGGACGGCGACGTTGCTCCCCATCTCCGCCGCCACGGAGAAGCTGGCGGGGTCGATGCCGTGCTGCCGGGAGAGATCCTCGAAGATGCGGCGCGACCCGGAGCCGCGCTCGCGTAGAATAAAGGGCTGCCGCTGCACCTCGGCCATGCTGACGCGGCCGCGCCCGGCCAGCGGGTGCGAGGTCGGTACGACCAGAACAAGCTCGTCGTGCAAGAACTCTACGTACTCGAGCTTGGCGTTGCCGAGCTTCGCCCCCACCACGCCAAGCTCGATCTCTCCTTCCTTCACGGCTTCGAGTATACCCTTCGAGTCGTCGATGCGCAGCGTCACGCGCACCTCCGGGTAGTGCCGCTTGAACTCCCCCAGCATGCCGGGCAGGAGGTACTCCCCCGGGATGGTGCTGCCGCCAACGAGAAGCTCGCCGCGCACGTAGCCGCCAAGCTGGTCGAGTGCCTGGCGCGCCTCCTGCACGAGGTGCACCAGGCGGCGCGCGTAGTGGTACAGGATGTCGCCCGCCGGCGTGGGGGCGATGCGGTTGCCGAGGCGATCAAAGAGGCGCGCGCCGAGGTCCTCCTCGAGCTGCTTGATATGACCGCTGACCGTGGGCTGGGTGAGGGCAAGCTCGGACGCCGCGCGCGAGAAGCTGGCATGCTCGTACACCTTGCTGAACACTTCGAGCTGCCGCAGGTCCATGGCTCTCCCTGCGCCGGCAGGCCGGCGCGTCGCGCCGGCTCGATCCGGCAGGTTGGTGGCGACCGTCACGCCCGCGCCGCCGTGCCGGAGCTGGAGGGGACGCCTCCCTAGCCGCGCAGCACGCGCTTGTCCCCCACGCGCATCGTGACGCGGGCGTTGTCGAAGTACTCGAGCAGCGGAATGGCGTGCTTGCGGGAGATGGCGAGGAGGTCGCGGAACTCCGAGGGGGCGATCTCGCCGCTGCGCTCGAGGTGCTCGCGCAGGAGCTGCTCGGCGTGTTCGAGCTGACGGCGGTGGAAGACGAGGTTATCCTTCAGGCGCACCAGGGTCTGCTGGTCGATGAGGACCTGGATGAGCTCCCTCGCATTCACCCCGGGGTGGTTGAACTGCGCCGCCACCTCGTCCACCGTGGGCGGCTGCAGACCATACCCCAGGTAGGCCGCTTCGAGGTCATGCCGCAGGGCTTCCTCTGCCGCGCCGAGCTGCACGCGGTGCGAGCCGAGGCGCACGAGGCTGCCGCTGCTGACCACGGCGCCGCGCTGCTCGAGGCGCTGGAGCAGGACGCTGAACACCTTGTCGGCGTCGAGATGCGTGCGCGACCGCAGTTCGCCGCGCGCCATCCCCTCCTTCAAAGGCTGCGCGGTATGAAAGGCGCCGAGCTGTTCGAGCAAGTGCGCTTCCACCTGGCGCGCCACTTCGGGATGGATCACCCAGCGACTCTCGGCGTCGATGAGCCGGAGCTCAGCCGCGGCCAGCAGCTCGTCCACCACCGCGGTGAGCTGGGCCAAGCTCAGGTGCGTGCGCGGCAGGAGGTCCCTGACGTTGATGCCGTTGTCGCCGGCGCTGCGGACGTGCAGCTTCACCAGCTCCGCGTCGCTCCCCGTCTCCAGCCCTTTGAAGTACTCCAGCGTCTCGGCGCGGAAGCGCTTCAGGCGGCCCGGTCCGACGTCGAGGATGACGCCGCCGCCGATCGTGGACATGGGGGAGTAGCTGCGCGCCACGAAGCGGTCGCGCGGCCGCACCGCCAGCGGGCGCTCGAGGCGCGCCTGCACGGGGGCTTGCTGGCCCGGCTCCAACAGCTCGCGGTCGAAGAGGTAGAGACGCGCCATCACCTCGCTGGTGCCGGTGTGGAAGCGCACGCGATGGCGGTGCTTGAGGGGCGCGGGGGCATCGGCGAGGAGCCGAAAGCGGACATTGAGCACCGACGTCGCCAAGAGCTCCCCCGGATGCGCCAGCACGCTGCCGCGGTCAAGCTGGTCCTTCTCGATGCCTTGCAGGTTCACCGCGGTGCGCTGCCCGGCCACGGCGCGGGAGACCGCGGCGTTGTGGACCTGCAGGCCGCGCACCCGAGCCGCAAGGCCCTCGGGGTAGACCTCCACCCGATCCTCAACCTCGACGCTGCCCGAGGTGAGGGTTCCCGTCACCACCGTGCCGAAGCCGCGCATGCTGAAGACTCGGTCGATGGGCAGGCGGAAGGGGCCGTCGCTCTGCTTCGGCGCCGCCCGTGCCAGGACCTCCCGCAGCGCCTGCTTCAGGTCCTCCAGACCCGCAAGGGTCTTCGAGGAGACCGGCACGATGGGCTTGCCGCCCAAGCATGTCGGGGCGAAGAACTCCTCCACATCGTCGCGCACGAGGTCCAGCCACTCCTCGTCCACCATGTCGATCTTGGTGAGGGCGATGACGCCGTCCTGAATGGCGAGGAGGTCGCAGATCGCCAGGTGCTCGCGCGTCTGCGGCATCACCCCTTCATCGGCGGCGATGACGAAGAGCACCAGGTCGATGCCGCCGACGCCGGCCAGCATGTTCTTCACGAAGCGCTCGTGCCCCGGCACATCGACGATGCCCACGTGGTAGTCGCCCCCGGGGTCCCAGGAGGCAAACCCCAGGTCGATCGTGATGCCCCGCTCCTTCTCCTCCTTCAGGCGGTCGGTGTCGATGCCGGTCAAGGCCTTCACCAGGCTGGTCTTGCCGTGGTCGATGTGGCCGGCCGTGCCGATGACGATCTCTTTCATGCTCAGGCATCCACCATGGGCTGCACTCGGCAAGCGCGGCGGCGGCAAAAGCCGGCTGCGCGGGCAGCCGCGGCGCGCCTCGCCCCCGGCTGGGCGATGGAAGAGCGCCGGCGCTTGCTGAAAGGATAGCACGCCGCCTCGGTTCGTCAATCTGTCGGCGGCTGCTCCGGCGGCAGGGTGGCCAGGCGCGCCGCCGACCTGACGAGGTCCGACAGATCATCCGGCAGCAGGGTGCGGACGTCGAGCAGAACGACATCGTGCCGCACCCGCGCGATTACCGGCGGCTCGCCGCCGCGCAGGTGGCGCTCGATGGCGGCGGAGCCGAGGCTGTCGCAGCGCAAGGCGACGGCCGTCGTCGGCAGCTCGAGGGTGGGAAGCGAGCCGCCGCCGGGCGCTGAGGTCGTTTCGGCGAGCTCGATCGTGAAGCGGGAGTCCAGCACTTCGCGGAGCCGCTTCGCCAGTTCCTTGGCCAGCACTGCGAGTTCCTCAGGGGTGAGGGTCAAGAGGCGCAGGGTGGGGACGTGCCGCCGGGCGCGCGCCTCGTCGAGGTAGAGGCGCAGCGTCGCTTCCAGGGCGGCGAGGGTCAGCTTGTCGACGCGCACCGCGCGGGTGAGGGGATGCCGCTGCAGGCGCCGCAGGAGATCGCGGGCCCCGACGATGATGCCGGCCTGAGGTCCGCCGAGGAGCTTATCGCCGCTGAAGCAGACGAGGTCGGCGCCGGCGGCGACGACGTCGGGGACGGTTGGCTCATCGCCCGGCAGGCCGGAGAGGAAGCTGCCGCTGCCCAGGTCCACCATCACCGGCAGGTTGCGCCGTCGGCCGAGCGCCGCGAGTTCAGCCGGCGGAACCTCTTCGGCGAACCCAACGACGCGGAAGTTGCTCGGGTGCACCTTCAGAAGTAGGGCGGTGTGCGGCCCGATGGCGCCCTCGTAGTCGGCGAGGCGCGTCTTGTTCGTCGTCCCCACCTCGCGCAGGAGCGCGCCGCTCAGCGCCATGATCTCCGGGATGCGGAAGGAGCCGCCGATCTCCACCAGCTCGCCGCGCGACACGATGACCTCGCGGCCCTGCGCCAGGGCCTGCAGGGAGAGGAGGACCGCGGCGGCGTTGTTGTTCACCACCAGGGCGTCCTCGGCGCCGGCGAGGCGACGCAAGAGCGCCCGCAGGTGCTCGTACCGTTCGCCCCGCTCCCCGGCCTGCAGGTCGTACTCGAGGTTCGTGTAGCTGGCCGCCGTGCGCTGGATGGCCTGCATGGCCTCTTCGGCCAGCACGGAGCGCCCCAGGTTGGTATGCAAGATGACCCCCGTGGCATTGATGACCCGCCGGAGCTGGGGGTGCCGCACCTGCCGCAGGCGCGCCACGACCTCGCCGGCCAGCGCCGCGGACTCCCGCTCGCCGGCTTGGTCTGGGGAGACCGCCTGCAGGATGCGCTGCCGGGCGGCCTCGATGGCCTCGCGCACCGCTGCCACCAACAGCCGATGCGGCAACCCGCCCGCCTGCTCCGCCACGAGCGGATGGCGCAGGATCTCATCGACCGCCGGCAAGCGGCGCAGGTGCTCGGATTTCCAGGCGCTCATGGGAGATTTCCATGCAAGCGGGCAGGGCCAGTCTAAGTCTTTGAAAATGAACGTATCACACGACTCCTCCGGTTGCAAGTCAGGGGTGGGGGCGGGGCGGGGGAGCTTCGGCGGGCAGGCGCCGGGCGCGGCCCTCGCGTCCGCCCAGCCGCGCGAGGGAGGCCCAGCTCAAGCGGCCTGGCAACGTTCGCGCCTCGGCGCGGTGTTCCGTCTTCATCCGCCGAGGGGAGCATGCTATGATACACGAGGAGGTGGGGCGGGGAAGTCCCATCCGCAGCCCTCGGTGGGGCGAGAGCGATGCGGCCGAGCGCGATGCGGCCGAGCGCGCGGCCGTCTTGACCCTCGCGGGAGGCATGCCGGAGGGCGCTGGTGCGCGCGGCCTCCCTGCAGCAGGTGCGCCACATGGCCTACGAAGTGAAGCTGCCGTTTTTCGAAGGACCCCTCGACCTCCTCATCCATCTCATCCGCGAGAACGAACTCGATATCTACGATATTCCGATCGCCACCATCACCGAGCAGTACCTTGCCTACCTCGAGACGATGCGCAGCTTGAACCTCGACGTGGCCGGCGAGTTCCTGGTGATGGCCGCCACCCTCACCCACATCAAGTCGCAGATGCTCCTGCCCAGGCCGACGCTCGAGGGCCTCGACGACGAGGGGGGGGTTGATCCGCGGCTGGAGCTCGTTGAGCGCCTCCTCGAGTACCAGCGCTACAAGGCGGCGGCGGTCGAGCTGCGCCAGCGCGAGCTCGAGTGCCTCGACACGTTCGCGAGAGAGGCCGCGAACGACCTGTCCGCGTCGAGCCGAGAGGAGGGAGGCTTCCTCGAGGTGGGTCTCTTCGACCTGCTCGCCGCGCTCAAGGAGGTGCTGGCGCGGCTGCCGCAGGAGTCCTTCCACGAGGTTACGCTGGACGCCATCAGCGTCACCGACCGCATCAACTGGCTGATGAGCCGGCTGGCGGAGACGCCGCGCTGCGTCTTCCAGGAGCTCTTCGCCGATAGCAGCAGCCGCATGGAGATGATCGTCACCTTCCTGGCCCTCCTCGAGGTGGTGCGGCTGCGCCTCGTGCGCCTCGTGCAGGTGCAGCGCTTCGGGCCGATCCACGTCTCCCTCGCTGTGGAGCCCTCCCTGGAGGAGGCCGCATCCGATGGACCCCCGGCAAGCGAAAGCCATCATTGAATCGCTGCTCCTCGTCGCCGACCGTCCGCTGAGCGCCTTGGAAATCAGCAAGGTGTTTGACGGCGAAGTGGAGCGGCGGCAAGTCGAGGCGCTGCTCGAGGAGCTGGTGGCGGACTACGCCGCGCACCCCTTGCAGGTGGTCGCCGTGGCGGGCGGCTACCGCCTCTCCACCCGCGCCGCTTACGCTCCGTGGGTGCGGCGCTTCCTCCATGATGCCAGACGCGTCAAGCTGTCGCGCGCGGCGCTCGAGACGCTGGCGGTCATCGCCTACAAACAGCCGATGACGAAGCCTGAGATCGAGTACCTGCGCGGCGGCGTGGATGCGGGCGGCGTCCTCCGCACCCTCCTTGAGCGTCGCCTGATCAAGATTCTCGGCCGCAAGCAGGTTCCCGGCCGGCCGGCGATGTACGGGACGACGCAGGAGTTCCTCCTCTACTTCGGCCTGCGTGATCTCACCGACCTCCCCACCCTGCAGGAGTTCATCGACCAGGCGGAGGGCGGGGCCGAGGAGGCCGACGCGGGAGACCTCGGGGAAGAGGAGGGGAAGGAATCGACGGCGTCCCTCGAGGAGGAGTTCGAGCCGTCGCCCCCCCTGGGCGAGGAAACGCCGGCGCTGCGGCGGTCCTCGCCGGCGGCCGCCGAGGACGCTGCGCAGGCGTCGCACCTCCGCCGCGCCGCGGAGCCGCCCGCGCTGGACGCGGAGGGAACCGATGAGGTGGCGCCGGCATGAGCGCCTCGGAGCAGCGTCAGGAGGAGGGAGCGCGCGGCGTACGCCTGAACAAATTCATTGCCGCGGCGGGCATTGCCTCGCGGCGCGGCGCCGAGGCGCTGATCCGCCAGGGCGCCGTCCTGCTGAACGGCCAACCGGTGCGCTCCCTGGCCACCCTCGTGGACCCGGCCCGTGATCGCGTGCGCGTGCACGGCAAGCTGATCAAGCAACTCGAGCACAAGGTCTCCCTTGTTCTGAACAAGCCGAAGGGATATATTTGCACCCGTCGCGATGAGCTGGATCGACCCACGGTCCTTGATCTCGTGCCGTCGAAACCCCGCCTCTTTCCCGTCGGGCGCTTGGACTACGATGCCGGGGGGGTGCTGATCCTCACCAACGATGGTGATCTGGCGCATACCCTCCTCCACCCGCGCCATGGCGTGCCGCGCGTCTACCTCGTGAAGGTGCGGGGGGAGCCGACCGCCGCTGAGTTGCTGCGCATGACGACCGGCCTTCCCCTCGCCGACGGCCGGCGGGTCCAAGCCGAGGTGCGCGTCGAGGCAAGGCGCGCCAAGCATGTCTGGTTGCGGATGAAACTCCACGAGGGACGGCACGGTCAAATCAAGGAGATGTGTCAGCGCATTGGTCATCCGGCGCTGAAGCTGAAGCGCATCAGTTTCGGTCCCTTCACGGCGGCCGGGCTGGAACCCGGCGCCTGGCGGCGCATCAGCGAGGGAGAGCTCGCGAAGCTGCGGGGGGCGGGCCGGCTTGCGGCGGCGCCGCAGGCCTGAAGTTGCCGGGTCAGCCGTCGGGGGAGCGCACCGCGTCGTCGTCGGCAGCGGTGGAGGGCGGCCTGCCGCCGGCTGGATGCCCGTCGCCGAGGAACAGCGAGGCACGCGGCGTGGCGTGGCCGGGTGGAGGCGGCACCGCAAGGTGGCCTCTCCCTCCGGCGGGCGGCCGGCAGCCAGGAAGGGGCAGGGGAGCGCGCGCCATGCGACGCATGCTGATCGCGGTTGCCGTCCTGCAGGTGCTGAGCCTCGCTGGCCTCCTGCCTGCTGGAGCCGTCGAGGGCTTGCCGCCGCGCGTCAAGCTTGCCCTCGACCATGGCCGCCTCGAGGAGGCGCAGCGCCTGCTGAGCGATGAGCTGCGGCGCGCGCCGAGGCGCCTCGAACTCTTGGTCGGCATGGCCGAGATCGCCATGGAGCGACGGCGCTTCGAGGAGGCTCGGCAGCTCTACCAGCGTGTGCGCAAGCTCGAGCCGCGCAACGTCGAAGCCCGCATCGGCCTCGGCAAGCTCCACCTCTTCCAGGGCCGCCCGCGCGAGGCCTTTGAAAACCTTCAGGAGGTTGTGGAGGAGGAGCCTGAGAACTCCGAAGCGCGCCGCTTCCTGCGCTTCGTCCTGGCCGTGCGCAAGGACCCGCCCCGGTCCCCCTTGTATCTCTCCCTCATCAAGAAAGCCGTGTGCAGCCGCGCCGAGTTCGCCTTCCTGGCGCATGAAGCGCTGCGCCCCTTCTGGGACCAATCGATGGAGCTGCCCGCGAACATCCGCAGCGACACCCTCGATCACTGGGCTGGCAACAGCCTCAACCTGCTGGCCAACCATGGCATTCTCGAGGAGTACCCGAACCACACGCTGGAGCCGGATGCGCCACTCAGCTACCACCAGCTAGCCTGGGCCTTCTGGCGCATTGCTCAGAGGCTCAACGTGGCCGCGCGGCCCGCTGGGGAGGAGGGTGGCGCGAACGGCCGCGCGAGCCTGCCGCCCTCGCCGCCGACAGGGTTCCCGGCCGGCGTGGCGCCGGCAAGGGGACGGGGAGACGGCGCGGCGCCTGCCGAGCCGGCCGCTGCTGTCCTCGCCGCCAAGGAGGGAGCGCCGGAGGCGTCGCAGGGAGAAGAGAGCCGCTGGCTGAGGCAGCTCGATCAGCGGGCGCACACCTATCCGGCATGGCGGTTCGTCGTGGCTCACGAGTTCCTCCCGGAGCCGGCGGAGCCTGGCGCTGTCGCCTCCCAGCCCTCCTGCGAAGAGGTCGAAGCAAGCCTGGCGCGCCTTACCGGCTTCCTCGACGCGCAGGGCGCACTCAGGCGGGGGGGATCCACACCCTAGGCGCGGCGCCTATCCTGGCCGCCGCTGGTTGTCGGGACTCCGCGGGCCTCCCTCGAGGTCCCGCCGGGCGCCCGGCGGGTGACGGCGCGGCCCGAGGCGACAGCCGGCGGTTGGGCCGGTCACTGAGGAGTGGAAGTGATGATTCCCGGCACCCAGTCAGGAGCGCCGCGCCCGGAACCGAAAGGCACGCCCTCCCCGCCTGAGAACGGCACGAGTGCGCGGACGGAGGCGGCCAGCAACGGCACCCAGGCTGCCGGGGTGCTCAGCTTACCGAACCGGATCACCCTCTGTCGCATTGTGGCGGCCCCGATCTTCTTGATCCTCGTCGTCTACGGTTACCACCGCTCGGCGCTCTTCCTCTTCATCCTCTCCTCGCTGACGGATGCCCTCGACGGCTTCCTGGCCCGGACGTACCACCAGCGCACCCGCCTGGGACGCATCCTCGATCCCCTGGCCGACAAGCTGCTGCTTGCCGCGGCCTTCATCGTGATGGCGATGAAGGAGATGCTGCCCGCCTGGATCACCATTGTGGTGGTGAGCCGCGATGCCCTCATCGTGCTCGGCGCGCTGCTGCTCTTCCTGGCCACGGGACAGCTTGCCAATGGTCCGAGCAAGCTGGGCAAGGCGACGACCGCGGCACAGTTCTGCCTGATCATTCTGGTCCTCGCTTTCCCGGTCCCGGCGAAGCAGCCAGCCTTTGTCGTGCAGCTCGGCTGGCTTACGGCGTTTCTCACCGCAGCCTCGGGCGTCCACTACCTGTACCACGGCATGCGCAGGCTGAATGACGCGTAGGTTCATGCCGGCCTCGTGACGCCGAGATCGTCGCGTTTCACTCAAGACGCCTCGAGGAGGCGGCGGGAGCCAGCCGATCTCCTGGAAGAAATCGCTCCTCATCGCAGCAGCCCTGGCAGCCTTCCTCTACTTCCTCTACGCCTCGCGCCAGGTCCTGACGCCATTCCTGTTCGCGTTCGTCTTTGCCTACACCCTCGATCCGCTGGTGCGGGTTCTGCAGCGCTGCCGCATTCCCCGCACGCTCGCCATCATCCTGCTCATGCTGCTGGCGAGCTTCCTGCTGCTCCTGCTGGTGCTGTTGGTGGGCCCCCTCGTGCGCCAGCAGCTTGAGAACCTCGCCTCCAATCTGCCTACCTCCCTCGAACAGACCCGCCGCAAGATCGAGCCGCTGCTGCAGCGTCTTCCCGACCTGCAGAACTTCGACGCGCAAGAGGTCCTCTCGGAGGTGACGACGCGCTTTGGCGCGCTGCCCGAGCATCTCCTGCGGGCCATCCCGACGATTCTCAGCACCTCGTTCAGCGGCGTTGTCAGTGTGATCTACGTGGCGCTCAACCTCCTGGTGATTCCGGTTGCCACCTTCTACTTCCTGCGGGATTTCGCGGCCTTGAAGGAGCAGGCGCTCGCCTACCTGCCGCCGCGCTACCACCAGCCGGTGGTGACCTACCTGCAGGAGATCGACCGCGTGCTCTCAAACTTCATGCGCGGGCAGCTCATCGTGGCGCTCATCCTGGCTTCCTGTTACAGCCTGGGGCTGGTGCTCGTGGGGACGCCGATGGGCCTCGTGCTTGGCCTCTTCGCCGGGGTCGTCAGCTTTATCCCCTACCTCGGCCTCATCCTGGGGCTGGGCCCGGCTTTGCTGCTCACGTTCCTGCAATTTCAGGACTGGCAGCACAGCCTGCTGGTGGTGGGAGTGTTCGCCGCGGCGCAGTTCCTGGAGGGGAACTTTGTCACGCCGCGGGTCGTGGGCGGGAAACTGGGCCTGCATCCGGTGGCGGTGATGATGGCGGTGCTGCTGGGGGGGAACTTCTTCGGCGTGCTCGGCGTGCTGCTTGCCGTGCCGGCGGCGGCCGTGCTGCGGGTGCTCCTCGATGGCTGGCTGCTTGCGCGGCGCCGGACTGCGGACCCCAACACCGGCACGCTTGGCCCGGCGAAATGAGGCGCCTGGCCGCGCCGGCGCACCTAGGAAGCGGCGTGCCGGTTGCGCAGTCCAGGGAGGCTGCTGAGTTTGCGCAGGGCAAGGTTCTGAATCTGCCGCACCCGCTCGCGCGTCAGGTTCAGCTCGGCGCCGATGCTCTCCAGGGTCTGCACCGGGGTCTTGCCCAACCCCAGGCGCTTGCCCAGGATGAGGGCCTCGCGGCTACTCAGGCCGTCCAGAACCTTGAGGGGGTCGCCGCGGCCTTCGCACAGGTAGCTGACGACCTCGGGGTACTGGCTGGGGGGCTGGGGGCCGGCATGCCCAAACTTGGGGCGACGGGGGATTTGGTACTCGCGCAGCCGCGACAGCACCGTTGATTTGCTGTAACCGTACTGCCCGGCGATCTGCGCCGCGGGGAGCTCCTTCTCGACGTACTGGCGCCGCAACCAGCGCTCGTCGATGGAGATCTTCCGCAGGTGCCGCTCGGTGTCGAGGTCCAGGTCGCGGAAGAACCTCTCCCCGTTGATATGGAAGGCGTCGATGATCTTGCGCAGGCTCTCCTCGCTGGGAATCCGCTCGCCATTCTCGAAGTACGAGATGGCGGTAAGGCTTAAGCCGCACGCCGCGGCGAACTTCTTCCGTGACAGACCGAGGACGGTGCGGAGCTCCCGAAGCTTGTCGTTGATCTTCACGCGGACCTCCCACCCCCGGGGCGCCGCTGTGCAGGCGCGCCAGCTTGGCGTTCACCCTCGAGGCGGCGCCACGCCGGCAGCCGCGGCAAACCCCCAGGCCGTGGCGCCCTCGCCAGCCGCCGCTTGACCTAGGCCCCCCACGACACTCACACCGCAGCGCACGGCAAGGGAACTACTCTGGGACGCGTCAGCCCACAGAAGCCCTCTCCGTCTCCAGGTCTGCCTCTTGACAATATAGCCTAGCGATGTTAATGGACGCAACCAGATTTTGCCCTTCGTAGCGCCGCAGTTCTTGGCACGTCTCGGAGCGTCGCGGTGCCGCCCGCCACGCCTGGCGTTGGGGGAAACGTGCAATCGGGCGGGCTGCCGGCGCGCCCCATCGTAGCCCTCTGAATTTGCGTTCGTGCGCGCGGTATGTGGTGGGACTTGGCGTGGAGAGCTGCGCCCCGGCGCGGCGGCGAGGGGCAGACGACCGGCCGCCAGCCTGGCGGGCGGCGCGGCGCGGCGTAAGAATGCTTTGCGGCAGGGTCTACTTCCTTCTATAATTCAACTCTCCAGGTGGGAACGGTATTCTCTCTGCGCGGGTTGCTTGGAGAGACCGGCGGCGGGGAGCGGGGCGCCGACGCCTGCCGTGTGCCTGCCGCCGGCGCGCGCCACGAGCTCAGGCATGCCCGAGATCGCCGCCGAGGCCGGCGCGAGGTGCGCGCCTGGCGAGGGTGTGGAAACCACGCCTCACCGCGGCGGGCTGGCAACGCTGCGGGGCGATGGACAGGAAGGCCATGGGCGAAGACGTCATCGTACGCGGGACGATCACACTGGGGCTCGGCGAGGCCGTGAAGTTCACCCAGATCGACTGGGTGCAAGAGCAGTGCGAGGAGAAGTTTGGGTTCCGGCCGTACCCGGGAACCCTCAACCTCAGGGTGCGCGGCGAGCATCTCGAGCGCTGGCGCCGGCTGCGCAACGCAGCGGGCGTCCTCGTGGTGCCGCCGAATGCCGAGTTCTGCAACTCGAAGGGCTTCCCGGTGCACATCGGCTCCGTTCGCGGCGCGGTGATCTTCCCCATGGTGGCGGGCTACCCCGAGGACGTGATTGAGATCATGGCGCCGGTGCACTTGAAAGAGACGCAGGGATGGAGCGATGGAGAGTGCGTGAGCGTTACCTTCGTGGGTGAGTAACCGCCGTGTCGCCGCGAGGCGCCGCCGAGGGGGGCCCGCCCCTGGCGCTGCATGCGCCGCTGCTCCATACCTTCTCTACGAGAGGGTCGGCCTCCAGAGGCTCGACGGGTTGGCGCAGAGACAGGGCGAATCCAGAAGAGACTGCGGCGTGGGGCGGCAGCCGTCAGGAGGGAGTCGGCACGGCGCCAAGGTCGGAAAGGATGCGGCGTGCGCTTTCGCGCCATTCTCTTCGATGTGCACCAGACCCTCATCAGGAAGGACTATACGCTGCTCTCCCTGGCGCAGCGGAATGCCGCGGCGGTTCTTCAGGAAGCCGGCTACGATGTCACCCTGGAGGCGCTCACCTCCGCCTGGGAACAGAATCGACGCCAGGTGGGGGCCCGGCTCGCGAACGGGCGGCACGACGAGGTGGAGTTCTACACCTGGTACGAGAGCTTGCTGGGCCTAGCCGGGATTCCGCGGGCGCCGGTGGAGCTCATCGACCGCTTCAATGACGTCTTCGCCTCCTCCTTCGCTGGCGGCATCGCCGCCTTTCCGGGAGCGCCGGAGGCGCTTACCGAGCTGCGGCGGCGCTACACCCTGGGCATCATCTCGAACAGCCTCGGCCGCAACACCCGCTTCGACCTGCGCATCGCCGGGCTGTACGATTACTTCACGCACTTCTCCATCTCTTCGGAGATTGGCAAACGGAAGCCACACCCCGCCATCTTTCAGTCAGCCCTGGACGGGTTGGGCATGACCGCCGCCGCAGCGGTGATGGTGGGCGACCATCCGGGCGAGGACGTGCGGGGCGCGCGGCAGGTGGGGATGACGGCCATCCAGGTCGCCGCCCCGGGAACCGAGGCCAGCCCGGAGGCTGATGCGGTCATCCACGACCTGAGCCGGCTCGTGCTCGTCGTTGAGAGGCTGGAAGACGCGCACTCCTGACGCGCGCCGGCATCCCCGAGGCGCCCGGCGAAGGGGCTTCCTGTGCCCATGCCGCGCGAGGCTTCCGGGTTGTGGGCGCGGCGGGCGTAACTTCGGGCTCCGCCTCAGCGCCTCACGCCGCGGAGGCGGCTGTGGGTGGTGAGAATCGGTAAAGGAGGAGAGCCCATGCGAGCAGGGAGAGCGGGCACTCTGTGTCTCTGGTTGACGGTGCTGGTTGTCATGGTCTGGCTGGGCGTCGCCCCAGCGCTGCGGGCCGCCGAGAACGTCGAGATGCGCGTGGCGGGGGTGGCGGAGGACCCCCTCTCGAATAGCCCCATTGTGGTCCTTGAAGACTTGAAGGGAGATGTGGCGTTCCCGATCTGGGTCGGCCTCACCGAAGCCCAGGCGATCATGTTGGAGCTGGAAGGCGTGCGTGCCCCGCGCCCGCTCACCCACGACCTCGTGAAGCGCATCCTGGAGAGCGTCAACTCTCGCGTCGCCAAGATCACCGTCACCGACCTGCGCGACAACACCTTCTTTGCTAGGGTCACCCTGGAACGCGGCGGCGAAATGAGCGACATTGACAGCCGCCCCAGCGATGCGATCGCCCTCGCCCTGCGCTTCAAGGCGCCCATCTACGTGAACTCGGCCCTCTTCGAGCGCGTCAGCGCCGTGCACCTGAAGCAGCGCACGTCCCAAGACCTGGTGCGGCGGCGCCTGGGGCTGGCGGTGCAGGACCTCACGCCGCCCTTGGCCGAGGCCTTCGAGATGCCCGGCGCCGAGGGGGTGCTCATCGCCGGGGTCGGCGGCTCCAGCCCGGCGGCGCGCGATGGCGTGAAGCGCGGCGACGTGATCGTCGAGGTGAACGGCGCGAAGGTGAAGAATGTCGACGAGCTGGACCGTCTCCTGCGAACGCCGCCGGCCGAGGCCGCCTTGATGATGGTGGTATTGCGCGGCAAGGAGACGCTGCGCCTCACCATCCATACCACTCCCGCGCCGCCGCGGTAGGCGGACCGTTTCTCGAAGAAGGCGGCGGCCGTCGCCGGGGCCCCGCCGGTTCAGCGCCGGCGCGCGGCCCCCGGGAAGCTGGATGCACTGCCCATGAGAGCGCCTCCCCGGACAGTTCGTGTGCTGTTTCTCAACTGAGATCGCAGAGATGTGCGAGGGAGCCTCGCCCCCGGAACAATGTTCCGCGCGCACCCCGGCTTGAAGGGGCGGTTCGCGAACCGCCCCTACGAAATTGGCGGTGTGGGGGAGCAAGGGCCCCTACAACAACTTCCCCTTACATGGCGCGAAGAAGGCGGCGAATTAAGAATGGAACCTGTGAGACGTAACTCTCGCCGTCTCCCGCGCGCCAGGCCGCTGTTGGCGCTGGGCCTCGGCCTCCTCCTCGGCGGCCTGGGGGTAACGTCCTCCAGCGCCGAAATTTACAAGTGGGTGGACCCGGACGGCGGCGTTCACTTCTCGAACACGGCTCCACCCTCCCGCGGGCAGCGCGGCGTCGAGGTGCGCCGCGAGGCCCCCAGCGATCCCGCCGGCAGCGTCCCCGCGCTGCCCGCCCGCCGCTCCGCCGGCAACGTCACCCTCAGCTTCGAGCGCGAGGGGGGCGCCATCGTCATTCCCGCCGTCGTCAACGACCGCCACCCCGCCCGCTTCATCATTGACACCGGCGCCACCTACACCGTCATCTCCACCGAGTTCGCCCGCCGCCTGCGGCAAGAAACCCCCGGCGAGCCGCGGCGGGTGATCCTACAGACGGCCAGCGGCTCCATCGAGGCGCCGCTCATTCAGCTCGCCTCCATCCGCATCCGCGACGCCGAGGTGCGCCAGGTGCCAACCGCCGTGCACACCATCAATGCCGGCGGCAACATCACCGGCGTCCTCGGCCTCAGCTTCCTCAGCGCCTTCCGCGTCACCATCGACCACGAAACCGGCTCCCTCTCCCTCGAACCGAGGCCGTGAGCGAAGAAACACAAGAACCACTGATAAACACAGATGCACACGGATTAAACGAAGCCGGCCGCGTCTCCCTTGAACCAAGGCGGTGAGGGAAACACGACAAGAACCACTGATGAACACGGATGCACACGGATTAAACGAAATCGGCTGCCTTTGCCTTGAACCAAGGCCGTAAGCCACCGTCCCGCCTCTCCCCGCCGTCCCGGTAAACCGTTCAAACCGGAGCTCCCGCCATGGCGAACGAGGAACACCTCGCCATTCTCAAACAAGGGGTGAAGGTTTGGAATGCGTGGAGGAAGAAGAATCCCAAGGTGCGGCCTGATCTCCGCGGGGTGGACCTCAGCGGCGCAGATCTCAGCGAGGCGGACCTCCGCAGGGCGGACCTCAGCGGGGCGGACCTCTTCAGGGCGGACCTCAGCGGGGCGAAGCTCTCATTTGCGATCCTCAGCAAGGCGGACCTCCTCGAGGCGGACCTCCTCGGGGCGAAGCTCGGCGGGGCGAAGCTCAGCGGGGCGAAGCTCCTCTGGGCGGACCTCAGCGGGGCGGACCTCAGCGGGGCGAGCCTCGGCGGGGCGAGCCTCTTCCAGGCGAACCTCTTCAGAGCCAACCTCACGAGGGCGAAGCTCAGCGGGGCATCCCTCAAATTGGCTCTTCTCCTCCAGGCAAACCTCAGTGGGGCGAACCTCACCAATACGGACCTTAGCACCGCCAATTTAATTGGAGCCGAGATGGACGGTGCTACGCTCACCGGCGTAAAGCTGTGGGAGACGCAGCGAGCAGGCTGGTCGATCAAGGGGGTGATTTGCGAGCGAGCCTCCTGGGATAAGGAAGGCAAAGAGTTCACAGAGTATGCCCCCGGCGAGTTCGAGCGGCTCTTCTCGGATAGAACGAAGGTTGTCCTTCATTACGAGGGAAATATTAGTCCCATCGAGGTCGCAACGCTGCCGGCGGTTCTTGCCAAGCTCGAAGAGGAGCACCCTGGCTGCATCCTTCGCCTGCAATCCATCCAGGGGGCGGCCGGCGGGGCCACAGTCACCATAGCAATCGACGACCCTGGCGAGCATGACCCAGCCACGCTGCAAGAAGAGCTGAGGGAAGCGGGCAGGCGATATCAAGCTGCAATGAGAGGTATGCTGGAAGAGAGGTCGGCCAGACAGCAGATCGAAATGCAGCTTGATCAACTCCAGAAGAAAATCTTCCCGTTGCTCCTGGAAAAGGCCACGGCCCAGTCGCGGGATGCAGCGCCAACCAGGAAGTTCCTTACCGTTCTCTTCCTTGACCTTGCCGGGTTCTCTCGGATGCCCGAAGAGGAGCGGCAAAGCAAGCTGGAGCTGCTTCGTGGCTTTGCCAGCACCCTCTTGGAACAGGGAGAAGGCCGTTATACCAACACCTGGGGTGACGCCATCGTTGCCGGTTTCGAGAATTCAAACGATGGCGTGAGTTGCGCCTGTACCTTGATCGAGGTGCTCAAGGCTGCGGGGATCGCCGCCCGCATCGGCATGAGCCGGGGCGAGGCGCTGGTGCACTACAACCCCCTGACCGACCGCGCGGACATCGACGGCGACAGCATCAACGAAGGCTCCCGCCTGGAACCGATGGCAAAAGCTGGAGAGGTGCTGATCTCTGAAGAACTGCGCTATCACCCTGAGAGCGACGAGGATCGTTTCATCTTCGAGAAGGTTCTGCGGCCCCTGCACAAGGACGTGGGCGTGAAGAAGGAAGGCGAGACGATCGAGTGCTACACCGTGCGCCTGAAGCCGAAAGCTGAGCCATGACCGACCCCCTCCTTACACAGGACCCGACGCTCGCCGAGATCGTCCGGCGACTGGTGGCGGCGTACCAGCCGGAACGAATTTACCTCTTTGGCTCGGTGGCCCGCGGCGAGGCAGGCCCGGACAGCGATTACGACCTGCTGCTGGTCGTGCCGGACGATGCGCCGCCGGAACGCCGGGGGAGCAAACCGGCGTATGAAACGCTGTGGGGAAGCGGCGCCGCGGCAGATGTCATCGTTTGGGAGAAATCGCCATTTGAACGGCGTGCCCGTGTGGTCTGCTCCCTACCGGCTACGGTTCTGCGCGAAGGGAGGCTTCTCTATGCCGCATGATCCCGAGCTGGTGGCTGAGACGAGGGCGTGGGTTGCAAGGGCCGAAGACGACCTGCGGGCCGGCGCGATTGTTCTCAGCGCCGAGCCGCCTTTAACTGCGGCCGTGGTATTTCACGCGCAACAGGCAGCAGAGAAGGCCATGAAGGGTTTCCTCACGTGGCACAGCCGACCGTTCCGCAAGACATACAATCTCACCGAGATTGGTGGCATGTGCGTGGGACGCGATGCGTCCTTGGAGCCCCTGCTTCGCCGGGCCGCCATGCTCACCGACTACGCCTGGAAGTTTCGTTATCCTGGCGAGCCCGAATATCCCCCGCGTGAGGAGGCCGAGGAAGCCCTGGACACCGCCCGCGAGGTCTTTGACGCCATTCTCGCCCGTTTGCCGGAGGAGGTGCGGCCATGACCGACCCCCTCCTCACGCAGGACCCGACGCTTGCCGAGATCGTCCGGCGACTGGTGGCGGCGTACCAGCCGGAACGAATTTACCTCTTTGGCTCCGTGGCCCGCGGCGAGTCGGGACCGGACAGCGATTACGACCTGCTGCTGGTTGTGCCGGACGATGCGCCGCCGGAGCGGCATGACAGTGATCTCGCCTACAAGGTTCTGCGCGGGACTGGGATCGGCGCCGACGTTGTGGTATGGACACGCTCGCGATTCGAGCGGCGCAAGCACGTGGTCTGCTCCCTTCCGGCGACGGTTCTGCGCGAAGGGAGGCTGCTCTATGCCGCATGACTCCTCGCCAAGACCCAAATGAAAAACAGGCTCTTCTCAAACCTCATCGCCCGAACCACGCTGGGCAAGCAACGTGCCCGCAGGGGCTATGGGCCAAAGCTGAACCTGCAATGCTCCTGCGCGTGGATGTTCGAAGAGAGGGACGGCGAGTTTTGAAACGCCGTGGCGTGCCCGCCTCGTCTCAGGTGTAGGGGCAGGGCTGGCCCTGCCCAGAAGGGCGCAGCAAGCGGCGCCCCTACGAGCCGACCGTACGCCTCATTGCATCAAAGTGGGAATGCCCGCCGCAAGCTCTTTTCAGGGCTTCAGAATGAGCCGCGGCTCCTCAGTCACGGCCATACCACCCCCCAAAAGCATGCGCAAATTCCTATGAGGCCCCAATAAAAAAGGGGATACGTTGGTATCCCCCGCCGCGTTGCATGGTGCCGGAGGCCGGAATCGAACCGGCACGGGGTTGCCCCCACGGGATTTTGAGTCCCGCGCGTCTACCAGTTTCACCACTCCGGCACGTCGGTCTGGTCGCGCCCGGCCGCGCCGCCGCCCGCCGGCATCCCAGCGCCGCCACGCACCCCTTACTCTAGCGCAGCCAGCCGCTCCGTTCAAGGGGTGCGGCGATCCTCCCTTGGTTCCTCCCCGCACCCTCCAGCAGCGTTCCAGGCCAGGAGACCGACGCGTCTGCGGGATCGGGCGGGGCAAGCCCCGCCCCTACGAACCTGCGGCGGCGTTTGCGGCGACGAGACCGAGGCGCCGGCCATTCCCTTCCCGCCGCGCCGCTCCGTCCGCGGCCTCACGCCGTGGCGGCGGCGGTCGCCTTCAGCAGCTTCCAGACGCGCGACGGGTGCAGGGGGATGTGGGTGATCGACACCCCCAGGGGCGCCAAGGCGTCCTCGACTGCGTTGGCGACCGCCGGCGGCACGCTGATGGCGCTCCCTTCGCCGCATCCCTTCGTCCCCAGCACGGTGAACGGCGAGGGCGACTCCATGTGCGCCATGGTGATCGGCGGCAGGTCCATGACCCCCGGGCAGAGGTAGTCGCTGAACGTGGCCGCGGTCATCTGGCCGTCGGCGTCGTAGCTCATCTCCTCGTAGAGGGCGCCGCCGATGCCGTGCACGATGGCGCCGAGCAACTGCCCCTCGATGATCAGGGGGTTGAGGATGACGCCGGCGTCGTGCACGGAGTAGAAGTCGCGCAGCTCCACCTCGCCGGTGGTGATGTCCACCTCGACCACCGCCAGCTCGGCGATGAAGCCGTAGGTGCTGCAGGAGTTGACGCGGTCGCCCGCGTCGGGGGCCTCGGCGACCGAGATGTTGAAGAGGTGGGTGCACTGCAAGCCCATCTCCATGCCGGCGGGGAGGAGCTGCGGGCTCCAGTGGGCGGTGCCGGCGACGTGGGCGAAGTCGAGGACGCGCTGGGCGTCGCCGCGCACCTGGAAGCGGCCGTTGCGCAGCTCGATGTCGTCGGTGCGCGCTTCGAGGAGGTGGGCGGCGATGTCGATCATCTTCTTGCGGATGGTGCGCGCCGCCATGGCGAAGGCGCTGGCGCCGGTGGAGGCGAAGCGGCTGGCGTAGGTGCCGGTGGTGACGCTCCAGGGGTGCAGGAAGGTGTCGAGGGCCGTGGTAACGGTGATTTCCTGCGGCGGAATGGTCAGCTCGTGGCCGATGATCTGCGCCACGATGGTCTCATGCCCCTGCCCTTGGGCGGCGGTGTTGACCACGGCGGTGACCTTGCCGAGGGGATCGACCTTGACGATGCCGGTGGCGCTGGTGCCGGTTTTGGCCAGGTAGGTCGACTGAGCGCGCTCTTCAGGGGTGCGCACCAGGCTCCCCCAGGCGAGGTTGGTGGTCGTCGGGTCCGTCACCGTCGCCAGGCCGATGCCCAGGTAGCGCCCCTGGGCGCGGGCCTGGCGCTGTTCGGCGCGCAGCTTCTCATAGCGGCACATGTCGAGCAGACGCTCCAAGCCCGCGGGGTAATCGCCGCTGTCGTAGAGGCCGCCGGTGGGGGTGCGGTAGGGGAACTGGTCGGGCTGCAGGAAGTTGCGGCGGCGCAGCTCCGTCGGGTCCATGTCGAGACGGCGGGCGATGCGGTCCATCAGCCGCTCGAGGGTGAAGTACCACTGCTGCCCGCCCCAGCCGCGGTTGGGTCCGGTGGGCAGGCGGTTGGTCATCACGGCGGAGCAGGTCAGATCAATGTGCTGGATGCGGTACGAACCCACCCAGCACCCCGCGGTGCGGAAGAGGCAGCCCGGCTCCGGGGCGCGGATGTAGGCGCCGACGTTATCGAAGAAGTTGATGCGCAGGCCGAGGATGGCGCCGTCGTTCTTGACGGCCGCCTCGACGTCGGTGACGCGGTCGGTGTGGCTGGAACTGCCGATCAGGTGCTCGCGGCGATCCTCGACCCACTTCACCGGGCAGCCCATCTTGCGCGCCGCCAGCGCCATGAGGGTCATGTAGGGGTACATGCTCACCTTGATGCCGAAGCCGCCGCCGACGTTCCCCGGCACGATGACGCGCAGCTTGTTCTCCGGCAGCCGCAGGGCCCGCGCCATCACCGAGTGCAGGAGAAACGGCCCCTGAAAGTTTGCTTTTATGGTGACGACGCCGTCGCCGGGCTCATAGTCGGCGATGACCGCGTAGGTCTCCAGGGGGATGGAGCTGTAACGCGGGAAGTGCAGGCGCGCGCTGACGGTGAGGTCGGCCTCGCGGAAGGCGGCCTCGGGATCGCCGAAGCGCATGGTGCGCTGCACGGCGATGTTGCGCGCGGCGTGCTCGTGGAGCTGCGGCGCGCCGGCGGTCATTGCCTCCTCCGGATCGACGGCGGCCGGCAGGGGCTCGTACTCGACGACCACGAGGTCGGCGGCGTCCTCCGCCACGTAACGGTCCCGCGCCACCACCACGGCAACGGGCTCGCCCACGTAGCGCACCCGGTCGATGGCGCAGCAGAAGTAATCGACGCGCGTGGTGGTGCCGATGGGGAAGGGGCGGGACATGGCCTTGACGTCGGCCCCGGTGAGGACCCCCACCACCCCGGGGAGCCGCTCCGCGGCGCGCGTGTCGATACGGAGGATGGTTGCATGAGGGTGAGGGCTGCGCACCAGGGCGGCGTGGTGGAGACCGGCCACCAGCAGGTCATCCATGAACTGCCCGCGGCCGCGCAGCAGCCGGCCGTCCTCGAACCTGGCCACCCGCTTGCCGATCCACCCCTCCTCCGCCTGAGTCATGGTCTTCCCTCCTCGAGCTGGGGGCTTGCGATCCCCGCGGCTTGTCGTCGTGCTGCCTGGCTGTCCAGGGTGCCGCCTACGTGTCGGCAGCCGCGGCCTGCCGGGGCGCCAGGGTCCGTCCTGCATGCTGATGAGCGCCGGCCGAGGCCGGCCGGCTTGGCGGCGTTGCCCGGAGGCGCGGGCGGCCTCAGGCGGCGCTGATCTCGCGCAGCTTGTAGCGCTGGATTTTGCCCGTTGCCGTCTTCGGCAGGTCCTTCACGAACTCGTACGAGCGTGGGTACTTGTAAGGAGCGAGGCGTTCGCGCAGGTGCTCGGTATACTGCTTGCCGGCGTCCGGCTGCGGCTGGAAGCCCTCCTTCAGGACCACGTAGGCTTTCGGCTTGATCAGCTTGTTGTCGTCTTCCTGCCCGATGACGGCGCATTCCAGCACCGAGGGGTGCTCGAGCAGGGCGTTCTCGATCTCGATGGGCGACACCCAGATGCCGCCGACCTTCAACATATCGTCGGAGCGGCCGCAGAAGACGAAGTAGCCCTCTTCGTCGAGGTAGTACTTATCTCCCGTGATGATCCATTCGCCGATCATCGTCGTCTTCGTCTTCTCGTGACGGTTCCAGTAGTAGGGCGCGGTGCTGTCGCCGCAAATCCAGAGGTTTCCGACCTCGCCGCGGGGCGCCTCGTTCCCCTGATCGTCGGCGATGCGGGCCCGATAGCCGGGGACGAGCTTGCCGCTGGCGCCGAGCTTGACGCTCCCCGGCTGGTTCGAGATGAAGAGGTGCAGCGCCTCGGTGGAGCCGATGCCGTCGACGATCTCCAGGCCGAAGCGCTCCTTCCAGCGCCGGTAGAGTTCCGGCGGCAGCGCCTCGCCGGCCGAGAAGCAGGTGCGCAGGGAGCCCAGGTCGTACTGCGCGGCATCCTTCACCTGCAGCATCATGGCGTACATCGTGGGCACGCTGAAGAAGACCGTCGGCTTGTAGCGGTCGATGACCTTGAACATGTCCTGCGGCAGGGGTCGGGCCGGCCAGAACACCGACGCGCCACCGATGCTGAAGGGATGGAAGAGGGCGTTTCCAAGTCCGTAGGCAAAGAAGAGCTTGGGGACGGAGAAGACGATGTCGTCCGCCCGGATGTCGTAGAGGAGTCGGCCGGCGGTGACGCAGCAGTGGTGCATGTCGTGCTGCAGGTGCACGACGCCCTTGGGAAACCCCGTGCTGCCGGAACTGTAGAGCCAGAACGCCATGTCGTCGCGGTGCGTCGGCGCCGGCTGAAGCTCGTCCGACTCGTTCTCGATCAGAGCCTGGAAGGAGAGGTGGCCGTCCGGCGCATCGCCGATGACGATGACATGCTTCAGGAAGGGAGAGCGGGCGAGCACCGGCTTCACTTCGGGGTAGACCTCGCGGCTGACGATGAGCGCCTGGGCGCGGCTGTCCGTGAGGAAGTACTCGTAGTCCTGCGAGCGCATGATGGTGTTGGCGGGGATGGGGATCGCCCCAATCTTGATGGCTCCCAGGAAGCTGGCAACGAACTCCGGGCAATCCAGCACCAGCATCAGGACGCGCTGCTCCATCACCAGCCCAAGCCTGCGCAGAGCGTTGCCGGTGCGGTTTGCGAGCCGCTGCAGGTCGCGATAGGTATAGGTTGCGTCCTGGTAGTAGACGGCGACCCTGTCACCACGTCCCTGGGCAACATGCTCATCCAGCAGTGGGACCGCCGCATTGAACTGCTCGGGGAGTTCCAACGATGTGTTCGTATCCATGGCTCACCTCGTCCTCATCGCGCGGCTGTCGCCTGGTCCAGCGGCAGCGCGCCGCGCCCGGCCCGCCTGGGCGTCGCAAGCAAACAGGCCGGCACAGGCAGGCACTGGCGCGAGCCGCCGAGCCTCCGCTCCCTCCGCAGCCGGCCAGGCGGCAGGGCTGAAGCGGGAGCAGGAGATCGAGCCGGCTCGGCAGGCGCGCGGTCCTCAGTCCTCCGCCGGGCATGCCGCCACCGCGCGCCGCTTGCGGGGATGCGCGCCCCGCGGCCACCCTGCCCGCCGGTTCCACCTTGTTGCGGCATGGCGCTGCTTTCACCTTCCTCGCCACGGCGCCGAGGCCCCGAGACACAGGCGACCGGCACTCCGCGCCGGGCTTGCCCGCGCGCTGGGCTCCCTCCAGCGGCCGCCCCTGCCGCCCGCCTCAGTCGATTGCGGCCACCGCCTCGATCTCGACGAGGAAATCGGGGTGGGCGAGCTGGCTGATCTCGACCAGGGTGCTCGTGGGGTAGTCGCGGGGAAAGTACGCCTTGCGAAGGTCGCCGGTGTGTTGGCGAAAGGCGGGGAGGTCGGTGGTGAAGATGGTGAGCTTCGCAATGTCCCGCAGCGAGCCGCCGGCTCCCTCGACCGCGGTCTTGAGGTTCTCCATCACCTGGCGGGTCTGCGCGGCGATGTCTCCCTTGCCCACGAGCTTGCCCTGCGCATCGACGGCGGTTTGGCCGGCGATAAAGACGAGCTTGCCGCTCGACACCTCGATGACCTGGGAGTAGTTGGCGATCGGCTTCGCCAAAGCATCAGGTTGACGGAACGTCAGCGCCATGGGGGCTCCTTCGCGAGTTGAGAATTGACTCCACCTCTCCTCAGAGGCTGGCGCCGCGAAGGAGGAGAGGCGTTTCTCGCACGCTCTCCTCCGGCGACGGAAGGACGGCCCAGCCGGAGGCGGGACCGAGGAACGAACGAGGTGAAACACAGGCCAATCCCGAAGCTCTCCTGCTCGGTTGCTCCAATGATGGCCTGCGGTGGTGTGTAGCGAAGGGCGGCGCTGTCGCTCCATCAGCGGAACTTCGTCGCCTCTCGAGGGGGGCGCTCCGGCGCGAGCCCCCCGGAGGCGAACGTCGTTTGGCGTTGCGATGGATGCTTGCCGTTCAACGTGGCGGACTCATTGCGCTGCCGTTCCATCCCTCTCTCAGGTTCGGTATCGAGGCTGGGGTTGCTTCGCCTCTCCTCCAACGCCGCACCGCGCGGCGCGGCTCCCGGCGCTGGTCTCACGGCGCGCTGCCGCCCTCAGCCGAGCGCAATCCTCTTCTGAGTCCATCCTGATGGTTGCGCGTACCATAGTTCAATGCGCTGGTTGTGTCAACCGAGCGGGCAGGATCACGGAGGAAGCGCAGTGATTGCGCCGCCGCGCCTGCGAGAGGCCGGCTGGCGCAGGAAGACCACGGGATCGAAGAGGCCGGGGACGGGGGATCGGCGAAGGCGGGCATGGCGGCGGGGTAGATCAGCGTGGTCCGTGACGCGGCGGGACCTGCCAGGGAGAGGCGCTCGGTCGAAGCGCCGGCGAGCCTCTCCCTCCCAACGCCGCCTCGGGCGATAGTGCCGGCTGCGCCGCACACGGCGCTGCGCCGGGGAGCAGGCCGTAGGGACATCCCCGCCCCCACGACCTCCCCAGGGCCGGCGGCGCGGCGCCCAAGCCGGCTTACTCGATGATGCGGAACGCCCCGCCGCGCGCTTCGAGCATCGTGGCGGTCTTGAACGTGTCACCACTCGGCGTCATGGTAATCGTGCCGGTGACGCCGGGGAAATCCTTCAAGGTCTCAAAGCCGCGGCGAATCTTCTCTCGATCCTCGGTCAGCTTGGCTGGATCGTTCGTCACGCCCTGCTCCGTGAGGATTTTCGCCGTGATGAAGACCGTATCATAGAGGGAGGCCATCTCCTGATTGGGAGCCAGGCCGCCCTCGCTGCGTTCCTTGAAGCGGCGCACGAAGTCGCCGACCTTCGGGTTCGGGTGATCCGGCCAGAATCCCTGCGCCGTCCACAGCCCCGCGCCCGCCTGCCCCGCCAGCTCGAGGTAGCGGGCATCATGGCCTACCCCGCCGATCGTGGGGATGGTCAGCCCCTGCTTCGCCATCTCCTTGCTGATGAGGGCGCCGCCGGTGTGGATCGCATTGATGATCAGGCCGTCCGGCTTCATCGCCTTCACCTTGGTGATCTGGGCGCTGTAGTCGATGTCGGCGGAGCCGAAGGTGATCTGCTCCATCACCTCGGCGCCGGAATTTTTCAGCAGGGCCGGAAAGACCTTCGTGGCGGTGGCCTGCATCACGGCCTCCTGGCTGTCGTAGAGAATGACGACCTTCTTGATCTTGAAGGTCTCGACCCAGCGCTTCACGAGGCCGCTGTACAGCTTGTCGGTGGTCAAGGAGACGCGAAAGGTCCACGGGCGGTTAGCCGCCGCCACCCCTGGCTTGGCCGAGGAGGCGGAGACGATCGGGACGCCGGCGCGGTTGGCCACCGGAAAGGCATTCTCGGCGTCGCCGCTCGTGAAGGGGCCCCAGATAAGGAGGACCTTGTCGCGCTCGATGAGGCGCTTCGTGGCGATGATCGCCTCCTCCTTCTTCGAGTGGTTGTCGATGAGGATGGGCTGCAGCTTCATGCCGCGCACGCCCCCCGCGGCGTTGACCTCGTCCACCGCCAGGCGCATGGCCAGCTCCTGGCCTTTGCCGTACGCCGCCACCGGACCGCTGATCGGGATGATGGCGCCGATCTTCAGGTCCGCGGCGAGGGCGGCCCCGCCCGTCGTTCCAACCAGCAGCCCGAGCACGAGCAGCCCCGGCAGAGCCAGGCTGCTCACCTGCCGCAAGAACCTCTCCATTGCCTTCCTCCTCCGGATGATCGACGCGGCCGAGGACCCCAAGCCCGCTGTCCCGGCTGCGCGCGACCACCCTCGCGCCCTGCCGCAGCCATGCGGCGGCTCTCACCCGCCGGCGGATGAGGAGTCGCCGCGCTGCCCGGCAAAGCACCCAGTTCCACGCTCGGCCCGGCTGACGCGTCGCCCTCCTTCAGGGGCCGCTCCTAAAGGTTATAAAAGCGCCGCACGTTTTCCTCAAGCATCTTGCGCTTGGCGCTTTCCGACAGGTCGTTGCGCCCGCGCAGCGTCTGCACGGTGAGGAACTCCCGGTCGCCGTGCGGGATGTCGGAGCCGTAGATGAGGTGGTCTTCGCCGACGAGGTTGACGACCGCCGGCAGCAACTCATCATCCACCTCGGTGCCGAAGTAGACCTGGCCGCCGCGCAGGTACTCGAGGGGCGGCCTCTTGGCGAGGAGGGCCCGCGGCATCTTCTCGCCGCAGAAGCGCGTCCAGTGCTCCATGCGGTGCAGCATGAAATGCACCCACTCGCACCCTAGCTCCAGAAAGACTACCCTGAGTCGGGGGAACCTGTCGAGCAGCCCGCCGCACACGAATGCCTCGAACCCCATGATCAGCGGCAGGGCGAAGGGGATGAGGAGCGAGTCGATGAGGTTGTCATACATGTTCGAGAAGGAGGGCGAGCACCAGCCGACGTGCACCGCGATGGGCAGGCGCAGCTCCTCCGCCGCGGCGAAGAAGGGGAACAGGCTCGGGTGGTTCAACGGGCGGTCGCCGGCGGTCCCCATGATCATCACCGCCACTGGATCGCGCTCCGCTTTCACCCGCCGCAGCTCGGCCACGGCCCCCTGCACGTCCTGCAGGTTGACCACCGCCACCCAGAAGAGCTTGCCGCCGGACTCACGGCACTTGTCGGCCACCCAGTTGTTGTAGGCGCGGCAGAGGGCGGAGCCGAAGGCCGGGTCGGCGCTCAGCTCCCACACCAGGAAGAGCGTCGGGTAGATCACCTGCAGGTCGATCCCCTCCAGCGCCATGCGCGCCAGGCGCGCCGCCGGGTCATGGAGCTGGTTGCTGGCGCGCGTGTCCTTCACCCGCGGGTCGGAGCTGGACTTCACCCCGCCGCCGCCGGTGGGCGTGCCGATGACGTGCGGCGAGCGTCCGCTGTAGCGCGGGAAGAGCTGGCTGTCGATCAGCCAGTGGCTGCTGCCGTTCGAGGTGACCGCCTGGGGACGCCGATCATGGTACTGCGGGTCAAGGTAGGCGTCGCCGAACGTCTCCAGGGATTCCAGGACGTGCCCGTCGCCATCAATCACGGTCATCGGTCGATTTCCTCCAGGGGTGAGGCGTCACCCAACCGGCGCCGGCTGCACGGCGCCGCGCGGGCAACGCAGGGACCTCAGGTGCGCAGGATAAACAGCACTAAATTCCCACAATATGTACCATGTCTATTATTCACAAGGAGGAGCTGGAGTAAAGGGCGATTTCCCGCCGAGCAGCGGCCCGTGGCGCCACCATGAGGAGGTGCACCCTTGAAGCGGAGACCTGACCGGAAGGCTGGCAGGTCAGTGCCGTCCCCTGAGTTCGTTCGTCAGCGCCACTGCGGAGGTACTCACTCTATGGATATGGGAAAACCGGCAAAGCCCGCGGCAGGACCAGAAAAAACGACGGCAGCCCAGGTAACGACATTGCTGAGGTCCGTGCCTTCAATCGTAAAGTTGCCTATCTTGCCATTTATTCCCGAAACTCCATCGGCGGAAGGGCTACTCGATGTCTGTATGCTCCACATCGCCCCGGGTTGAACAGTGGAACTACAGTCGGCCAAGGTTGAACCACTTGAATCATAGAAGTTTACGGTAATGGTTTTTTCTGTTGTATTATTATTCACAACGTTGATAAATGTGTATGCCAAGCCTGGAATGTCCGCATAAAATGGACCCCGTAATAACGATCCAGATTGAGTTTCTTGTGCGGAAGGCGCCGCCGCCGATCGGCAAGATCCAGACATTCCAGAAGAACATCTCCACGTCCCTGTGAAACCGGACAAAGTGGATGGGGAAAATACTGCAGACCACGGAAGAATATTGCCATGGTTCCCGCCGGCAGCCTCAACCGTGATGCTGCCTTTCATGCCCGCCGACTCCACAGGACCCACCCCCCCACTCGCCGTGGTTCCCAGCCAAGTCGCCTGTGGCCCGATCGTGGTTGATGTCGTAGTAAGTTCTGATCCCGCCTCGTTATAGAACCTTACGGTAACCGTCTCAGAGGCTGATCCCCTATTGGTTAGCGCCAGGAATGTGTAGCTTGACCCAGGAGAATCTTCGGCAAAGCCGGACCACCCACCTCGCTCTGCACGGGCCCTGCCATCAGTGACGTCCAGTATGACACGCCCCCAACCGCATTCCAGTCCGCTATCCGCCTCACCACGTAGGACCCCGTGGTAGTGAGGGTGCGGTAGCCCTTGAGCATCGAGGCATTCCGGGCCGGTAGCTATCCTGCCTGAGGCGAGGTTCTGCGGGTTATCAACCGCCAGTACATCTGTATCGCGAGCAAAGAGAGCCGTCCCCGCGGAAGCCCCATCAATAAAGGTCCATTTACTCAATGATGGAACTACAACCGCACCAGCAGAACGGGTCATGCCCATCGTGCAGACAAGGGCGGCCAACACCAAGAACCGTACACCTCGATCTCCCCTCACCATAGTATGACGAGGGCTTAGAAAACTTGCCGCGCGAGCAGCAATTCTAGTTACTATCATGAGACTCATATCATTCCCCCTCATTGCCATGGCCATGTCTCCCGAATTCTCCCAATCCTGTCTGCAATTCCCCGTCAAAAGAGCCGCTCTTCGCTCACGCCGCGCCAAGGAAGGGACGCGCCAAACAACCCAGTGTGTAGGGGCAGAGCTTGCCCTGCCCGTTTCACCACTGCCGCACCAAGAAGGAATGCTCCATACAACCGAGCGACGCTTGGCAAAGCCCACCACATGCACCTTGAGTATAGCACCGACCGCAACTCCCGCGAAAGCTCATTCAGGCTCATCACCGCCTGCAAGCAACCACGTATGGGTCGCTGTTCGAGACCGGCAGGCTTCCGGGCTGTTGCCCGTAGGGGCGGTTCGCGAACCGCCCCTACCTCCTCTGCGTCCTCCGCGACTCCGCAGTGCAATTCATTTCACCGCCGAGGCGCAGAGATCGCCGAGAAACACCCTCCCCTGGGTGGGAGGGGAGAGTGTGATTGGCTGGGAGACGAGCTTGCATCCGGTCGCCCGTAGGGGTGGTTCCCGCCTACCTGTCGGGAGGTAGGGGCCGTCCCCTGAGTTCGTTCGGAACCACAGAAGAACCACGGATGAACACCGCTGTAAACGGATATCTGTGTCTATCTGTGTCCATCAGTGGTTCCCCCATACTTCCGGGGCCATCCGTGTTCGCGCCCCCTCGCCCGCTGGGAGAGGGTGGGGTGAGGGCGGGCCGGAGTAGGGGCCGGGAAAATTTGCCCTTGCGCGGCTGGGTGTGAACGGGTATACATGGAGGGGTAACGTCAACTCAAAGGAGGAGTGCGCAGCACAACTCGACACTTCACAGACGCTCGGTGCCGACGCGGTCGAAGAGGGAAGCCGGTGCAAGTCCGGCGCGGCCCCCGCCACTGTAACCGGGGACGAAGGCGATCAGTTCCACTGGAATGGAGTGATGCACGGCGTCGCCATTCTGGGAAGGGATCGCTGCTAGGGTGATCCGGAAGCCAGGAGACCTGCCGAGCCACGGATGGTTGCGCTCTTCGGGGTAAAGGAGCGGCGCCAAAGGTTCCTTTGCGCCCAGCCTTTTCCGAAGGTTGGGTTTTTTTTGGCCCCCTCCCCGAGCCCGAACGAGCTCCGACCAGCCACCTCAGCCCGGGGAGCTCTATCATGATCAGACGCGCGACGCGGCCTCGTTTCGGAGGTCATCTTCTCGTTTCCCTGCTCCTGCCGCTGCTGCTGGCGCCCCTGCCCGGCCTGGCGCAGCAAGGTCCGGCCTCCGCCCCGGTGCGCAGCCCGGTGCAGGCCCTGGTGCAAAGCCCCGCCGTGGAACAGGTGCTGGAGCCGGTGGTGGTGACCGCCACCCGCCTCCCTCAGCCGCTGCAACAGACGGCCTCCTCCATCACCCTCATCGAGCGGCGGGACATCGAAGATCGCCTCTCCGCCGACACTCTCGACTTGCTGCGCGAGACCCCCGGCGTCTCCATCCTGCAGAGCGGCGGACGAGGGGGAACCACCTCCCTGTTCATGCGCGGCGCCGAGAACGACCACACCATGGTGCTGATGGACGGCGTGAAGGTGAACCTCGGCGGCGGCGCCTTCGATTTCGCCGACGTGCTGGCGGTGAACCTCGAGCGCGTGGAGGTGCTGCGCGGCCCGCAGAGCGCCCTCTACGGCGCCGACGCCCTCTCCGGCGTGGCCCACTACATCAGCCGCCGAGGCAGCGGTCCGCCGCGGGTGAGCGTGCGCGCCCTCGCCGGCAGCGACACCACCTTTGAAGAGGTCGTCGAGTTCCAACAGGGGAGCAAAGAGTTCGGCGTCTCCTTCGGCGTCGGGCGGGTGGATACGGAGAACTTCCTGCCGGTCAACCACGACTACCGCAACACCACCATCGGCCTGCGGCTCGATGCCAGCCCCGCGCCGAACGCCGATTTCACCTTCACCCTGCGGCGCGTGGAGGCCCTGCTGGAGTTCCCCACGCAGAGCGCCGGGGACCGTTCCGCGCCCCTCGACCCGCACCAGTCCGACGCCTTCAAGCGCACCGTCGCGGGGGGACGGTTCGCCGTCCAGGGAAAGCCGTGGTGGCGGCACGTCCTACAGGTCGACCTCTTCGCCGAAGACCAGTTCTTCCGCGACAAGTTCGATCCCGGCGCTGATTTCAGCTCATTCAGCAGCGACTCGAAGGAGCGCCGCTACCGCGCCGACTACACCTCGATCTTCACCCTTCCCACCTGGCGCCAGGTGGCGGCGACGCTGAGCGCCGGGCTGTCGGCGGAGCGGGAGGAGTTCGGGCAGGATTCGCTCGACGTCGCGCCCGGCGGCGCGCCGGTCATCGGCTTGGTCGATGCCCAGCGTGATAACCTGGCTGCCTACACCCAGTTTGACGCCAACTGGAGGAAGCGCGTCTTCTTCACCGCCGGGGCGCGCTTCGACGACAACAGCCTCTTCGGCTCCGAGCTCAGCCCGCGCGTCACCGGCGCCGTCATCCTCCCCGGCGCGAACACGAAGCTGCGCGCCGCCTACGGAAGGGGCATCAAGGCGCCGACGTTCGTGGAGAACTTCGGCACCGGCAGCGTCTTCTTCGCGGGGAACCCGAACCTGGATGCCGAGCGCTCGCGGAGCTATGAAGTGGGGTTCGACCAACCGCTCTGGGCCGAGCGCCTGCTCCTCAGCGTCACCTACTTCCACAGCGAGTTCGACGATCTCATCAGCTTCGTCACGGGCGCGCCCTCCACCTTCCAGAACATCCAGGAAGCCCGCAGCCAAGGCCTCGAGACAGGGCTGCGCGCCGACCTGCCGTACGGCTTTGCGGCGGGAGCCAGCTTCACGCTCCTTGACACGGAGGTGCTGGAGAGCGGCGGCAGGGGCGGCGCCTCCTTCATCGAGGGGAAGGAGCTGCTGCGCCGGCCCCAGCGCCAGGGATCGGTTTCAGTGACGTACCGCAACCGTGGCTTCCGCGGCGCCGTGGATGCCATCATCATCGGCGACAGCGACGATCTCGATTTCTCGGCCGGCTTCCCCGGTCGCCGCGCCACGCTCCACGGCTACACGAAGGTGAACCTGGCCCTCGCCTATGAGGTCTGGCACGATGCCGAGCGCCGGCGCGCCGTGCGCCTGCTGGCCCGCGCCGACAACCTCTTCGACGAGGGAATCGAGTCGCCCATCGGCTTCTCGGCCCCTGGGGCGCGCTACCTCTTCGGCTTCGAGGCGAACTTCTGATGAAGGCGAACAGCACCCCAGACCGGCTCTCGCTGCTGCGCTTCGCGCGGCTGGGCGTGGCGATCCTGGTGGCCGTCGTCTTCTGGACCTCGGTCAGCCCGCTGGCGCGGCACCCGGAGACCGCCGCGCCCCGGAGAGCGGACACCGGGGCGCCTTGCCGCATCGTGTCGATGGTGCTGGCGGGGGACGAGATGCTGCTCGATCTCCTTCCCCGCCGCTGCCTGCGCGCCGTGTCACCCTACGCCGCCGATCCGCTCTACTCGAACGTCGCGGAGCGCGCCAAGGGACTGACCTCTGTCACGGAGAGCGTGGAGCAGATTGTCAAATTGCAACCCGATCTGGTCGTCCTGGCTTCGTATTCCGACCCTGTCGTCCGCGAGATGCTCCGCTCGGTGGGGATGAATATCTACGAACTTCGCTTCTTTACTTCAATTCCGCAGATTATGGTCTCCGTCCGGGAGTTGGGCCGCGCCGTCCAGATGCGCGACCGCGCCGAGGCGCTCGTGGCGTCGATGCGATACCGGCTGAGCATGCTGCGGGAACGGGCGAAGGATTTCCCCTCCATCCGGGTGCTCTACTACGCCTTCGGGGGCTTCGTGCATGGCCGCAACACCTCCGTCGATGCGGTCATCACCGCCAGCGGCGCCGTCAACGCCGCGGCCCTGATGGGAATCGACGACGCGCGGGAGGTGCCGGGCGAGGTGGTGTTGTCGATGAAACCCGACATCATCCTCATCGGCAGTTCGAACCCGAACGCGGCGGTGCTGGCCCAGGCGCGCTGGGCGCCAACGCTGCGCCACCTGGACGCCGTGCAACACGGCGACGTCTATGCCCTGCCCCACGGGCTGGCGGGCACGGTGTCGCACTACACCGTCGAGGCCGCCGAGGCGCTGCAGGACATCCTCATCCGCTACCTGCAACGTCGCCACGGGGCGGCGGCGCGTCTCTCCGGCGTAGGAAGCGGTGGACCATGAAAACGGCGAGCCGGCAGGAAACGGACCATGGAGCGCGCCTGCGGGCGGCGGGCCAGGCGCCGACGGGGGACGTGTTGCCGGCGCCCCATTCCGGCCGCTGGCCGCTGCTTCTTCTCGTGCTCCTGGCGGCGGTGTTCGCCGCCCTTGTCGCCGGCACCCTCATCGGCCCCACGGAGGTCTCCTGGGGGGCGGTGCGCGCCAGCTTCTGGCGCCTCGTCACGTTGCGCTTGAGCCTCGACGGCCCGCCGGAGGAGATCATCATTCTCTTCCTCCGCATGCCGCGGGTGTTGCTGGCCGGGCTCGTGGGGGCCTCGCTGGCGGTGGCTGGCGTCATCATGCAGGCGCTCTTCCGCAATCCGATGGCCGAGGCGGGGATCATCGGGGTGACGAGCGGCGGCGCCTTCTTCGGCATCCTCTCCCTGCGGCTCGGCCTCGCCGCCGCCACCGTCTGGGCGCTGCCGGCGAGCGCCTTCGCGGGGGCCTTCGCGGTGGCCTTCAGCATCTACCTGCTGGCGGGCGGCGGGCGGCGCGAGTCGATGTACCTGCTGCTGCTCATCGGCCTCGCCTTCAACTCGATCTTCAGCTCCCTCATCGCCCTGGTGCTGACGACCACGCCCAACTATGAGCTGGCGCGGCAGATGCAGTTCTGGATGCTCGGCGGCCTCGAGGGACGGAGCTGGGAGCACGTCTGGCTGCTGGCGCCGTTCGCCTTCACGGGCATCATCATCTGCCGGCTGCACGTGCGTACCCTGAACGTGCTGCTCCTCAGCGACGACAGCGCCGCCAGCCTGGGGCTGAACGTCGAGCGCGTGCGCGCCGAGCTCCTCACCGTCGCCGCGATGCTGGCCGGCGGGGCGGTGGCGGTCAGCGGCACCATCGCCTTCGTGGGGCTCATCGTGCCGCATATCTGCCGCCTCATCGCCGGGGCGAACCACCGCCACGTGGTGCCGGCCTCGGTGCTTCTGGGCGCCAGCTTCCTCATCGTCAGCGACATCCTGGCGCGCTCGCTGTTCACGACCACGGAGCTGCGCCTGGGCATCGTCACCTCGCTGATCGGCGGACCGTTCTTTATCCATCTCCTCTTGTCGTCGAGCCGCCAGTTTCGGCGCTGACGCGGGGAGTACGGCTGGGCAAGCGGCGCCATGCGGGGAGGCATCCCTGCCGAGGTCAGGCGTGAGTCGAACGAATGGTCCAGTGGGCGAGGAGGGGAAGGGGCGCCCTGTGCTGGCGGCGCGGGGGGTCTCGTTCGCTTACGGTGCCGAGCCGGTGCTCTCGGGGGTGAGCCTGGAGCTGGCGGCGCACGCGTTCCTGGCCCTGCTGGGGCCGAACGGCAGCGGCAAGTCAACCCTGCTGCGGCTGCTCATCGGCTCGCTGCGGGCGAGCGCGGGCGCCGTGGCGCTGAACGAGGAGGAGGTGTCGCGTTGGGGCGCGCGCCAGCGGGCGCATTGGATCGCCTACGTGGAGCAGCAGGAGGACCTCTCCATGCCGCTGACGGTGCGGGACGTGGTGCTGATGGGGCGGCATCCCTACGTGCGGAGTTGGCAACGCGAGGGACAACGCGACCTGGCCCATGTGGAGCGGGCCATGCGGACCGTCGGCATCGAACACCTCGCCGAGCGGCCGGCCACCCAGCTCTCCGGCGGCGAGCGCCAGCTCGTCAGCCTGGCGCGGGCGTTCGCTCAGGATACGCCCTTCCTTGTCCTCGACGAGCCGACGGCCAGCCTCGACCTGCACTACGCCTTGCAGATTCTCCACCACCTGCAGGTCTTTACGCACAACGGCGGCGCCGCCATCGTCGCCATGCACGACCTCAACCTGGCGGCGGCGTTCTGCGGCGAGGCGCTGCTTCTCTGTGAGGGGCGGCCGCTCGCCGCCGGGCCGATGGAGGCGGTGCTGACCGAAGAGAACGTGCGCCGGGGCTACGGGGTGGAGGTGCGCATCAGCCGCAGCGCCGTGCACGGACACCTCACCGTCACCCCGCTGCCGCTGGAGGCGGACGGGTGAGACGAAGAACCACGGATGAACACGGATGGACAGTGATCTGTGTGCATCTGTGTCCATCCGTGGTTCCTTCTCCTTCTCCGCGCCCTCAGCGTCTCCGCGGTAAATCCTTATGCACCGCAGAGGCGCGGAGGACGCAGAGGGGTAGGATGGGCTTCCAGCCTGTCGAGCGCAGGGGCGGTTCGCGAACCGCCCCTACAGTCGGGATGCAAGGAACCTCGGGTGAACGGTGCTGGACACTGATCTGTGTGCATCTGTGTCCATCCGTGGTTCCTTCCCCTTCCTTCTCCGCGCCTTCAGCGTCTCCGCGGTAAATCCTTATGCACCGCAGAGGCGCGGAGGACGCAGAGAGGTAGGAGAGGATTCCATCCCAGCGACCGTAGGGGCGGTTCGCGAACCGCCCCTATCATCGGGATGCAAGTGACCGCTGCTGGACACTGATCTGTGTACATCTGTGTACATCTGTGTCCATCCGTGGTTCCTTCTCTTCCTTCTCCGCGACCTCAGCGTCTCCGCGGTAAATCCTTATGCACCGCAGAGGCGCGGAGGACGCAGAGGGGTAGGATGGGCTTCCAGCTTGTCGACGATGCAGGCCACCGCTGGCGACCGGGGATGGGAAAGGAATCGCGCAGGAGAGTCTTGCGAGGCCCCTTACTCCCCCCAGCCCCGAGGAGAGAGGAGCGCGGGGAAAGGGGAAAGGAGAGCGGCGCGCCGCCGCGGCGGAGCCGCCTAGTGCGGAGAGAGGAGAGAGGAGAGAGGAGATTCAATGTGTTCTCTTTTCTACTTACTACCCTCTCCTATCTCACCGCGCAACGGCGCCTCCTCTCCTCCATCTACTCTCTCGCCGCCTCGCGGCGCCCCGTCAGCGTTTGTGCGGCGGCGCCTCGGCAAAGGTGGTGCCGGCGAAGGCCCAATTCTTGGCCGGCACCTCCTGGATGACGACGTGGATGTGGCTGGCGTCGATGTTGACGGTCTTCACCATTGCCTCCGTCAGCGCCGCCGCCAGGTTCTTGCGCTGCTCGTCGCTGCGCCCTTCCAGCATCTCAACGCGAATGATCGGCATGGTAGCTCCCCTCTTCTGATCGGCAACCGAGGTCCCCCCTGGGCGCTCCGCGGCGCGGCACGGCGTGCCCCTCCCTATCCCCACTTGTGGTAGGGGTCTGGACGCACGCCGCCGATCTCCAAAAGCTGCTCCTTGTTGAAGACGAGCTCGGCGCGGCTCGGGGCCGCCAGCTCGAACTTCTCGGTGAGGAAGATGGCCTCCTCCGGGCAGACCTCCTCGCAGTAGCCGCACATGATGCAGCGCAGCATGTTGATGTCGAAGACCTTCGGCCCCTTCTCGACGGGGTGGTCGGCAACCTCGTGGGCCTCGATGAGGATGGCGACGGGCGGGCAGACGAACTCGCACAGCTTGCAGGCCACGCACTTGGTGCGGCCGTTCTCGTCGCGCACCAGGGCGGGCATGCCGCGGAAGCGCGACAGGGGAACGTCGCGCTCCTCCGGGTACTGCAGGGTGAATTTGGGCCGGAAGAGGTGGCGAATCGTATGGCTCAGCCCCCGCACGATCTCGGGGAGGTAGAGGCGCTCGACGAAATTGAGCTGGCGCGCGGTTGGCATCATCGATCCTTCAGACTGAACGCTGGGTTGGACCCGGGCGCCACGGGAGGTGCGGCGGCGGCTCAGCGGTCCACCTCGCCCATCACCGGATCAAGGCTCGAGATGACGGTGACGACGTCCGAGAGCAGCCGTCCTTCGACCATCTTCGACATGGCGGAGAGGTTGCAGAAGGAGGGCGAGCGGATTTTCAGCCGGTACGGTTTGCCCCCTCCCTCGCTGATGATGTAGAACCCCAGCTCCCCCTTCGGCGCCTCAATGCTGTGGTAGACCTCCCCTTTCGGGGCACGGTGCCCGAAGACGACGATCTCGAAGTCTTGGATGAGCTCCTCCATGCTGCAGAGGATGCGGCGCTTCGGCGGCGGGGTGATCTTCGGGTCCGGCACGCTGATCGGTCCGCCCGGCATGCGCTCGATGGCCTGCAGGGCGATGCGCCGCGCCTGCCGCATCTCCTCCATGCGCACCAGGTAGCGGGCGTAGGAGTCGCCCGCCTCCTCGACCGGCACGTCGAACTCGAAGTGCTCGTAGCTGCTGTAGGGCCGCGCCTTGCGCAGGTCCCAGGCCACCCCGGCGGCGCGCAGGCTGGGACCCGTGAGGCCGTAAGCGATGGCGTCCTCCCGGCTGATCACCCCCACGCCGCGGCAGCGATCGTACCAGATGCGGTTGCGCGTCAACAGGCCGTCCATCTCCTTGAGCTGCGACGGGAACTCATCGAGGAAGGCCCGGACGCGCGACTCGAAGCCTTCCGGCAGGTCCCACGCCAGGCCGCCGACGCGCGTGTAGCTGGTGTTCATGCGCACGCCGGTGAGGTCTTCGAACAGGCGGTTGAGCTTCTCGCGCTCGCGGAAGGCGTAAAAGATGATGGTGACGGCGCCGAGGTCCACCGCCATGGTGCCGAGCCAGAGGAGGTGCGCCGAGATGCGCGCCAGCTCGCAGCAGAGGACGCGGATGTACTGCGCCCGCGGCGTCGCCTCGATGCCGAGCAGTTTCTCCACCGCCAGCACGTAGGCGACGTTGTTCGACAGCGGCGCCACGTAGTCGAGGCGGTCCGTGTAGGGGATGAACTGGTGGTAGGTGCGGTGCTCGGCGATCTTCTCCTTGCCGCTGTGCAGGTAGCCGAGGATGGGCTGCGCCGAGACGACGGTCTCGCCGTCCACCTCCAGGAGCAGGCGCAGCACGCCATGGGTTCCCGGATGCGAGGGGCCCATGTTGAGGGTCATCGTTTCGGTGCGCAGGTCGGTGACGGCCGGATGCGTCGTGTTCATGCGCCCTCCTGGCGGGGCGCGAGCGCCGCACCTTGCCGGGTCTCGTCGCCGGACGCTCGGCTGATCCTCTCCTGCAACTTGATCACCGCGTCGATGACCGCCTCCGGCCGCGGCGGGCAGCCGGGGACGTACATATCGACGGGGACCACCTCGTCCGCCCCCTGCAGCACCGCATACGAGTTATGCGGCCCGCCGCACGAGGCGCAGGCGCCCATGGCGATGACCCACTTGGGTTCCGGCATCTGGTCGTAGATCTTGCGCAACGCCGGCGCCATCTTACGGGTGATCCATCCCGCCACCATCAGGAGGTCGGCCTGCCGCGGCGAGAAGCGCGCCACCTCCGCCCCGAAGCGCGAGATGTCGTACTTCGTCGTCAGCACGGACATCAGCTCGATGGCGCAGCAGGAGGTGCCGAAGGGCATGGGCCACAAGGAGTTCTTGCGGGCCCATTTCACCACCTCGCCAAGGCGTGTCGTCATGATCATGTCTTCGAGGTTGCCGTCGAACATCGTCGCTGCCTTCCTGTTGCCGTCGGCTGGTGCGCTGGGGGCGAAACGCCCAAACCGCGCCCTCGGCGGGCCCGGCGGGGTAAAACCCTCGCCTCGCGCCGACACGGGGCCGCCGCTCCCCGGCGCCGGTACGCTATAGCATAACCAAAATTGGCCTCGGCTGCAAAAGGCGATTGAGGCGCTGCCCCCCCCGCCTCAAAAGAGCCGGCAACGGCTGCCCTGGCGAGCGAGAAATTCCTTCCGTCGGTGCGCCGCTTGTAGTACCCTTGACGGGATGTAACGGATGTTCCATGTTCAACGCGCATGCCCCTACGCTAGAAGGGTAGACCTGCCGTGAAGCTGCCGCGCTTTTTCTCTTGGGTTCCCGTGGGGATTCTCATGGCCGTTGGGCTTCTCTGGACGGCCACGGCGCTGGCCACCCACGAGGCCGATCATCGCTACCACGTGGAAGGCTACGTGCTCGATGCCCAGGAACGCCCCCTCGCCAACTCGCCGGTCAGCGTGCGCCAGCAGGGGCGCATCATCGGCAATGGCGCCACCAGCTCGCGGGGATTCTACAGCATCCTCCTGCACCTCCACGATGGGGACCTCGGCCAGACCATGCAGGTGCGCAGCGAGAACCACGAAGCCCCCATTCGCGTCACCTTCACGCCGGGGGACGCGACCACGAGGCGCGTGCACCACCTGAACTTCATTGGGGCGACGGTCATTGAGGAGAAGCTGGCGCGGGGCGGCGTGCCAACCTGGCTCTACGCCGCCATCGCCGTCGTGGTCATCGTGCCGGCGGGAATCCTCCTGAGTCGTCGCGGCAAGCGCAATAGCTCGACGCAGACGGGCAAGGGGAGATCGCCGCAGGCGCAGGCGAAGTCCCAGCCCAAGTCCCGCAAGCGCAAGAAGAGGTGAGGAGCTGCGCGTCAGCGCGCCTGCGAAGCGGCGGCGCTGCCGCCGGCGCGGCAGCCCGCGTCACACCTGAAGCTCGATGAAAGGCTTGCGGCGGCTGCGCGTCGCCAGCCGCGCCGCCCCCCCATCTCCGACCGTTGCGTCGCCCGCCACCTTCGCTCGCCGTCGCCGCGCCAGCTCCCTGCCACGCCGCGCAGGCTGCCGCGCGCCGCCGCCAGGACGGAGCAGCCTGCATGGCGGGACGTCCGCCGCGAGAGCATGAGGCAGCGCTGCCCACCGTTCGCCTCACGCGGGGAGGACCGCCATGGCTTCAATCTCGACCATGTTCTGTTCGTCCCACAGCTCCACGATCTGCACCAAGGTGATGGCGGGGTAGTACCTGCCGAAGTAGCGCTGGTAGATGGCGCCGAGATCTTTGTTGTGCGCCTTGTAGAGCTTCTTGTCGGTGACGAAGATGCGCAGCAGGACGATATCCGTCATCTTCGCCCCCACCTCCTTGCAGCACGCCTGCAGGTTCGACATGGTCTGCTCGAACTGCTTCACTATGTCGCCGGGAGCGACGCAGCGCCCCGCCTGAGTCCACGGCACCTGGCCGGCGATGTAGAGCATCTTGCCGCCGCTCACCAGCATGGCGTGAGCGTACCCCTGGGGTTTGTTCAGGCTCGCGGGGTTGATCATCTTCACTTCCATCATCGTTCCCTCCTACATCGTTCAGTAACGCGGCGTGACCGCCAGCGGACCAGCGATCCCAACAAAGGAGCCGGACGCTGCGGCGTGGACGAGCGGGGCTGAGCAGGGATGTTCTCCACTCCCGGCGGAAGGGGCGCATGCCGGCGCTGAGGCGTCAGCGGGCTTGCGGCGGCCGGGCGAGCGCTACCTGGCTCGCGCCTGCACAGGCGCCTCTTGAGTCTCCCGCCGGCGATCTCCTGCTACTACTACGGAAGGAGGGCGGGATGCAACCCTGTTGGGGCCGGGTGGTGACGGGGCGAGGCCGGCTCCGCGTCGTGAAGGCGGGGCCTTGTCAAGCAGGGCGGGGCGCCGTAGAGTGCCGGCTGATGCTTGCCTCGCAGGTCACTCGAAGTTGGTGAAGGAGGACGGGGATGATCACGCACCTCGTGCTGGTACAAACGAAGGAGGGCACGGATCAGGCAGCCGTGCAGCGTCTGGTCACGGACGCCAAGCGCAAGCTGGCCACCATCCAGGGGGTGCGGAACCTCAGCGCCGGCGTGGCCTTCCGAACCAATGCGAGCTTCAACGTCGGGCTCTGCATGTACTTCGAAACCGAGCAGGCGCTGCAGACCTACCGCGATCACCCCGTCCACGTAAACTACGTCAAGGAGGTCTTCGAGCCGGTGGCCGCGGACTTCCTCAGCTTCGATTTCCACGACGCGGCCTAGGTATCAGAACAACCGGGCGGCGGCAAAGGGAGGGAGTTGCGGGGGGGGGCCTCAATTCCACACCCTTGAAGGGGAGACGCCGGCCGACCGCCCAGTCTGGCAGGGGGGGCGGAAAGCGGGCGTGACACCTGCCGCCACAAGACTCCTCCCTCATGGGGAGTGGCTTGCCTTTTTGCGAACGAGACGCGGGAAGAGGCTGCTAAAAGTCCTTAAAGTCGTTGTCTTCGAGCGGGATGAGTTCGGCCGGCGAGGGTGCTCCGTGGCGCCGCGGGTTTGCCTGGAGCCTGCCGGGGCGTCCATTGCCGCCACCGTTGCGCAGTCCCCCCGTCAGCGGCGTGAACGGCTGCGGCCGCGCCACCGCGCGCGGCTCGGGGACGCCGACGCCGGGCATCGGGACGAGCTTCGCGGCGAGCGCGTGGTGCGCGCCCGCGCCCTTGCCTTCAACGACCGCCACGAGCACCTCCACCATGCCCCGCAGCGACTCCGCCTGCGCCGACAGCTCTTCGCTCGCCGCCGCCGTCTCCTCGGCGCTGGCCGCGACCTGCTGGGTGACACGATCGATCTGCCCCACGGCATCGTTCACCTGGCCGGCGCCTTTCGCTTGCTCATCGCAAGCGGCGGAGATTTCACTGAGCAGGTGCGCCACCTTGCCGACGTTTGCGACGATCGAGTTGAGTCCCACGGCCACCTTCTCAACAATCTTGGTTCCCTCCTGAGCCTTGACGACGTTCTCCTCGATGAGCGTCGTCGTCTCCCTGGCAGCCGCGGCGGCGCGCTGCGCCAGGTTGCGGACTTCGTCGGCGACCACGGCGAAGCCTTGCCCGGCATCGCCGGCCCGCGCCGCCTCCACCGCCGCGTTCAAGGCCAGCAGGTTCGTCTGAAAAGCGATCTCCTCGATCACCTTGATGATCTTCGAGATATTGCGGCTCGAGCCGTTAATGGCCCCCATCGCGGCCACCATCTCCTGCATGGCGCCGGTGCCCTCCTCGGCGGCGCGACTTGCCTCCCAGGCGAGCTGACTCGCCGAGCCGGCATTCTCCGCATTCTGGTGCGTCATCGAAGTCATCTCTTCGAGCGAGGCCGAGGTTTCCTGCAAACTCGCGGCCTGCTGCGCGGAGCCTTCGGCAAGCTGGTGGCTCGAGGTCGAAAGCTGGCCGGAGGCCGAGGCGACGCGATCGGAGCTCTCCGTCAAACTCTTGACGATCGCGAGCATGCGGCGTGTCGTGCCGCTGAGGATGTAGACCACCAGGAGCAAGGCGACGAACGACCCGACGGCGCCAAAGAGCAGCAGCATCCAGCGCGCCGCGTCGTAGATCGCATGGCCCCCAGCCCGCTCCTCATGGATCGCCGCCAGCCCGCGCTCGACGAGGGCGCTCATCGCCGCCTCGCTTTGGGTCAGGGCTTGATTCCCCTCGCTCAAGGCAAGCTCAACGGCGCGCGGCGCCGAGCTCGAACGGGCCAGGCGCTGCACCTCCCGGCTGATCGTCTGGTAGCGATCCCAGGCGGCGTTGAAGGTCTCCAGGGGCTTCCGCTCCGCCGCGCTCACCAGCGTGCCCAGCCGGGCGAGGCGCTGCGCCATCCCTGCCTGCGTCTCTTTGAGGGCATGGACGAAGCGCTCAGTCTCTTCCTGGCTGCGCGCCAACATGAGGTTCCGTTCATCCCTGGCGATCGCGGCAATGTCCTTGCCGATGGCGGTGGCGAGCTGCGCCATCGCCGCCGAGCGGTCAACCACGGTATCCAGGTGCGCCTTCATGCCGGCAAGCTTCTGAAGCCCCAGGAGGGTCACCAGAATCGTCCCGACGCTGAGGAGGCAGACGATTGCGTAGATCTTTCGACTGAGACTGAGCCTCACCATGGGCTTACTCCTTGGCCGCCGCCGGTGCAGGCTGGCACTCGACAGCGCGGGGCTGTCGCCTCCTCACTGGAACGGGCTCGCGTGCAGGCTGCCGGGCGCTTTTTCGCAGCTTGCCGCTGGATTCGCGGCTGGCCTGGCAGGCCGTGGGAAGTGTGCCGCACCCTCGCACCCCAGGCCCGACATCCCGTGCGTGAGCGGTCTGCCCGGCAGCTTCAGCGGCCGAGTCGCGCCGCAGGGGGGGCATGGATGAGCATTCCTCCAAGCAAGGCAACTCTCGTGCCGCAGCCGGCCAGTGACGCTTTTTCACTTCCGATGGCCGTCCCTTGGCCTTCTGGGGGCCTCTCTCCCGGCCTCTCGCAGGGCAGCCCCGGGCCAGGCGAGCGCTGTTTTCGCCGCGCGAGGCGCTCTCCTCGCCAAGTCCCAGCACCCGAGTCGAGGCACGACGAAGCACAACTTTGACATTCCGGCGGCAGGGATGTTGACACAAGCAGCCCCGCGCTTGGCAGCCGCCCGCACTCACCGCGGCTCGCCTCGCCTGCCTGGGGCAGCCTCCCGTTCCTCGCCCACGCCGCCGCCTGCGGGCTGTCCGCCTCGTCGCGGGGCGTCAGGAGCGCTGTTCCCGGCAGGTCGTCCAGGTTGCGTCGTCTCCAACCACGCTGCCTCTCTGTATGCATCGGCAGGACGCTCCCCAGGCTTGAGCACCGACGCTCGGGGGGCGCGTCGCGCGCCGGGAGCGGCCTGATTCCACCTTGCTTTTTCGGATTGAGCACGTATCTTCAGTAGAGTTGAAGGTGCTGTCAATCCCAGCGAAAGAGAACCTTGCATGCAGCATCGTAGCGAGCTTGAGTTCCCGTACGCGCCCCTCAAGCCCTTTGCGGTGAGCCGCCGATCCTCGATTCCTTACCTGAACATCTTCCTCTTTCTGGCGACGGTGCTCACCACCACGCACGTCGGCGCCTTGCAGTTCTTCCCCGACATTCTTGATGCCGCCCGCAACCTGACCGCCGGCTTGAGCTTCTCCATTCCCCTCCTGGTGATCCTGCTGGCCCATGAGCTGGGGCACTACATCGTCTCGAAGCGCCGCGGCGTGCGGGTGACGCTGCCCTTCTTCATTCCACTCCCCGTCTTCTCCATTATTGGCACCATGGGCGCATTCATTAAGATGGAATCGTTGGTCCCTGATCGTCGTTCGCTCTTCGATGTCGGCGTGGCGGGTCCCCTCGCCGGCATCGCCATCGCCATCCCGGTAAGCCTCATCGGCCTCGCCCTGTCGCAGGTCGTGCCGCTTCCGGAGCTGCGGGGCGGGCTGCAGCTCGGCGACTCCCTGCTTTTCCGGGGGATGCAGCAGCTCGTCCTCCGGGGTGATTCCTCCCACGCCACCATCATGCTCCATCCCATGGCGTTCGCTGGTTGGGTGGGGCTGCTCGTCACCGCCCTCAACCTCATCCCGGCGGGGCAGCTCGATGGCGGGCACCTCGCCTACGGCCTCCTGGGCCGCTGGCACAAGCTGTTCAGCTACCTCATGGTGGCGGGGCTGGTGCTGCTCGGCTTCACGATGTGGTATGGCTGGCTCTTCTGGGCTCTCATCATCACCTTCACCCTGAACAGGCTGAAGCATCCTCCCGTCCTCAACCCTGGCGACCCCATCGGACGTGGGCGCTGCTGGCTGGCCGCGCTGACCACGCTGATCCTGATCACCACCTTCACTCCCGTTCCATTCAAACCGTTCTAGTCGGCCGCCGTGCCGGCGACGGGCCACGGCGGAACCCCTGCCCGCAGCCTTGGGCGCAGCTTCGCGGCGCGCGGCCCCAGGCGATCCGCCGGTCCCCCCAGGCCCCGGCGCGCCTTCGCCCGGCTGCTCGTCGCTGCCTCTGCCTGAGCGCCCGCCTTCGAGGCAGCCCCTCGATCACCCTGGCCTCGGGGAGACCTCACCGGGCTTCGAGCCGGACCTTGACGTTGGTTGAATGATCCTATCATTTTTTCCTTCGACTCGTTCTAGCGTAAAGAGTCCAAGTTACTCAAAGTAGCTTAGAAATTTGTCGTTGACAGCTCAACGGTATGTGTTACACTTTGACGCAAGTCGGGGTTTGCGCCGTGGATCACTCGGGGATCACAGGGAGGCCCAGCTCCTCCCTGCCGGCGCCTGTGGGTGAGGGGACGCGATCGAGCCGCCTGCCACGATCAACCCCTGGAAATGTCGTCGCGCCGCGACGCCGCCGCGCTGCGGGGTGCGGCGCCCCGCGGGCGGACGCGGTTGAGGCACCAAGGTGGCCAACATCAAGCACAAACCGATCATTGGCTTGGACATCGGCAGTTACTGGCTGAAGGTCGCGGTCCTGAAGTCCGCCGGCAAGCAGTTCGAGCTGGTCAATTTCGGCGTCCTGCCGTTCAAGAAGAAGGTGATGAGCGAGGGCGTCATCACGGATCGCGCCGCAGTTGTGGCGGGCATCGCTGATCTCCTGAGCAGCGAGAGGATCAAGATCAAGGAGGTGGTGACGGCCATTTCCGGCCCGTCGGTCATCGTCAAGCGCATCACGGTCCCGCGCATGAGCGCGAATGAGATGGCGGAGACCATCTCGCTCGAAGCGGAGCAGTACGTCCCCTTCCCGATCAACGAGGTGAACCTCGACTTCTCAATCGTTGAACCGGAGCCGCAGGCGAAATCCAGCCCCCCCAAGTCGAAAGCCGCGGAAGGGGCGCCGGAGCAGATGGAAGTGATTCTCGTGGCGGCGAAGCGCGATAGGGTGGAGATGTTGGGGGAGGTCGTGCGCGAGGCGGGGCTGACGCCGAAGATCATCGATGTCGGCCTCTTCGCCCTCAGCAACGTCTTCGAGCAGAGTGAAGAGCAGCGCCTGGCTCAACAGAAATCGGCCAAGAAGCCCAAAAAGAAGAAGCAGAAGAAGGAAAAGAAGAAGAAAGGGGAACAAGAGCCGCAAGCTGAAGAGGCGGAGGCGGAGACCCCTCCCGCCGCCGAGGCCGTCGAGGGGGACGAGGAAGCCCTTATCCCTGCCGAGCAAAAGGGCAGCCGTGTGGTGGCGCTGGTGAATCTCGGCTACGAGATGGTGAACGTGAACCTGGTAAAGGAGCGCGTGCCGGTCTTCACCCGCGACATCCCAACCGGCGGCAAAAAGATCACCGAGGCCATTCGAGAGCGCTGCCACGTCAACGAAGATGAGGCCGAGAGCTTGAAGCTCGGCGCCCCGGTGGAAGGTGTCTCGAAAGACCTCGTGATCGAGTGCATCCGCGACTCCCTGCAGAACATCGCGGAAGAGCTGCGGCGCACCTTCGAATTCTTCCAGGGAGGCGCCGGCGGACAGCCGATTGAGCGCATCGTGCTCAGCGGGGGCTGCGCCGCCATTCAAGGCGTCGCGCAGTTGCTGAGTGAGGAGACGGAGTTGCCCGTGGAGCTCGCCAACCCGTTTGCGGCCCTGAAGGTCAACCCCAAGGTTTTCGACGAGGAGTTCCTGCAGGCCATGGCGCCCGTCGCCGCCGTGAGCGTGGGCCTGGCCCTGCGGAGTGCGGCTGAGCCATGATCCGCATCAACGTCATCCGGAGCCGCGGCCCCATCCGCGGCCAGCAGGTGAGGCGCCAGGTGATGATCGTGGGCGTCCTCTTCCTCTTGGTGGCGGCTGGCGTGGGATACTACTGGCGCGCCCAGGCAGCCGAGCTTGGCGCCCTCCGCACGGAAATCAACGACCTGAAGCGCAAGCTCGGTCCCTTGCAGAAACAAGTTGAAAAGGTCAAGGAGTTCGAGACCCAGAAGGCAGAGCTGGTCGCGAAGCTGACGGTCATCACGAAGCTTGAACAGAGCCGCAGCGGCCCGGCGGCGATGCTCCAGCATCTTCGCCGCTACCTCCCAGAGCAGCTTTGGCTTACCCAGCTCAGCGAGCGTTCTGAGCTGGCGGTGGGCGGCGTGCTGGTGGAAGGTTACGCCTTCGCCAACACGGATGTCGCCCGCTTCATGAAGAACCTGGAGGCGAGTAAGTTCTTCGCCATCATCCAACTCATAGAGTCGCAAGAGGCCGAGCTCGAGGGCATCAAGGTGTTGAAGTTCCGCCTCCGTCTGTTCCGCGAGGCGCCCCCGGCCCCCGCCGTCCCCGCTCCCCCCGCCGCCCCTGCTGGCCCCAAAGTGGAGAAGGCGAGACCCAAGAAGGCCTGACAGCGTGACAGGCTCGCCAACCGCGCCATGAATATCTTTGCGCAGCTTGAACAGATCCCTTCAACCCAGCGTCTCTTGCTGTTCGTCATCATTCTCCTCTTGGTGCCGGGAGGCTACTACTACTTCTTCTTCAACGACAACGTTGAGCAGCTCAAGAAACTCAGCAGCGAGCGGGAGACCCTGAAGCTGACGCTGGCCAAGAACTCCGCCGTGGCCCGGCGCCTGCCGAGCTTCGAGCAGGAGCTTGTCCAGCTTCAGCGCGACTTCAAGCTTGCCCTGGCGAAGCTGCCGGATGCGACGGAGATCCCCGAGCTCCTGGAGCATATCTCGCGCCTGGCCTTCGCCCGGGGCATCCAATTCACCCTCTTCAAGCCCGAGATCGAGGCGCCGAAGGACTTCTACGCCGAGATTCCGGTCAGCATGCGGATGCGCAGCGACTACCAGTCCATCGTGCGTTTCTTTGAAGACGTCGGCACCCTGGCGCGCATCGTCAATCTCAGCAACATCGTCATCACCGAGCCGCGCCTTGAGGACGGTCGAGCGGTCCTCAGGGTAGAGTGCGTCGCCACGACCTACCGCTTCCTGCCCAAGCCACCTACGTCGGACGCGAAGAATGGCAAAGAGAGCGCCGCGAAGAAGTAGCAGCCGGGAGAGGAAGGAGAGCATCGCGATGTCCGCAGGCCGCCGCCGGCCGGCGGTGCTCTGGCGTGCGGGGGGGATTCTGGCGGGCCTTCTGGTGCTGCTCGTTGGCGCTCCTCTGCCTCCGGGGATCCTCCAGTCGGCCCCCTTCGTCTCGTCGGAGATGCAGCGCGCCTTGGCGGGGGCGGCAGCGGCGCAGTCCGCGCGCCCCGCCGCGCCCGCGCCCACGTCGAAGCCTCCCGCCGAGGCGCCGCGTGCCCCCCAGGCCGGCGGCGCGGCAACGGCAGCCGCCCCGGCCATCATCAAGAGCGAACCCGGCGAGCTTCGCGATCCCTTCAAGCCGCTCATCTTGAGTCGGGAAGAGCTCGCCCGCCGCGAGAAGGTGGAAGCCGCCAAGAAGGCCGAAGAGCCTGCCATGCCTACCGAGCTTCTCCCACCCCTGCAGCGCTTCGATCTCTCGAACCTCACCCTGGTGGGGATCATCCGCGCCGCGGGGGAGAACCTGGCGGTCGTGCAGGCCCCGAACGGGCGCGGCTACTTCGTGCGCGCGAAGATGCGCGTCGGCCGGAACCAGGGCGTCGTCAAGGTGATCAGGCCGGATTCGATCGTCATCGTGGAACAACACAAGAACCCCCTGGGGCAACCGGAGCCCAAGGAGGTGACGGTGAAGCTCCGGCCGAGTGAGGGATGAGTGGCGTGCGCGATCTGCTGCTGAGGAGTGCCCTAGCCCTCTGCCTGCTGCTCGGGGGGAGCGTCCAGGCCCAAGAGGCGCCGCCTCGACCGGTGCTCACCACCATCTCCGTCGAGGGACGCGGCGAGCAGACCCGTGTGGTCCTGACCGTGCAGGGAACCCTTCTGGGGTATGATCTCGTCGCCGCGGAGAAGGCGCTCACCGTCTCCCTCAATGACGTGCAACCAGTGCTGCTGCCGAAGTTCCAGATTGTCTCGAACCCCCTGGTGCCGCGGTGGTCCGTTGCGCCGGTCGAGGCGGGCCGGGGGACGAAAGTTGAGCTGCAGCTCGGCGCGCCCGTAACCTTTGTGGCCAAGCGCCTGCCGCAGGGGCTGGAGATCATCCTCCGCGCGGTCTCGGCGCCGCCTCCGCCGGCCGCCGCCGCGCCTGCCGCACCGGCTCCGCAGGAGCGCGCGGAGAAACCCGCCGAGCCGCCCGCTCCAGCAGCCTCTCTCCCGCCGACCGGGGAGCCGGTCGAGCCGCCGCGGGCCGAAGCCGCGGTGGTCCCCGCACCGCCCCCTGCGCCGGCACGCCCGGCCGCCGCGCAGCCGCCGGAACCAGCGCCCGCGCCGCCGCCGCGGGAAGCGCCGAAGCGAGAGGCGCCGAGCGCGGCCGCCGCCCCGCCGCCGCCGGCGGAGAAGATGCCGCAGGCGGCGCCACCCTCTCCGCCACGCGCGCCTGCGCCACCCGCGCCTGCCAAGGAAGCCCCCGTCGTTGCGGCGCCGAAGCCAGCCGCGGCGCCGCCCGCGGCCGCCGCGGAACGCCCCGCCGCCCCGCCCCAACCGGCGTTCACGGGACAGAAAATCTCCCTCGACTTCCACAACGCGGACATCAACAACGTGCTGCGCGCCCTGGCCGAGGTGAGCGGCTTGAACGTCATCACCAGCGAGGACGTCAAAGGAGCGCTCTCCATCCGCATGGAGGAGGTGCCCTGGGATCAGGCGCTCGATGTGATCCTGAAGGTGAAGGGGCTGGTGAAGCGGGAGGAGGGGAACATCCTGCGCATCCTCACCCTGCAGAGCCTGAAGGTGGAGGACGAGGCGCGCCGCGCGGAGGTTGAGGCCGAGTCCAGGATGCGCGTGGAGAAGGCGCGCGCCCTAAAGGCGGAGCAGGAAGTTGAAGTGGAAGTTCCCCTCACCGAGAAACTCGTTCCGATCCTTTACGCCAATGCCGAGCAGATCAAGGCGAACCTCGAACCCTTCCTCTCCAAGGACCGCAAGGGTGCGGTGCGGGGGTTCATCAACGTCAACAAGCACACGAATACGATCATCATCCGCGACACCGAGAAAAACCTGCGCGACATCCAGACCATCATCGACCGCCTCGACAAGCCCACGCCGCAAGTGATCATCGAGGCGCGCATCGTCGAGGCGACGCTCGATTTCGCCCGCGACCTCGGCGTGCAGTGGGGTTCCGGCCTGATCGAGGACGAGCTGCGCCTGCGCGGCGGCTTGAACCCGGCAACCGGCGCCGGCGTCAACTTGCCGGCGGTGGGGGCGAATTCAGCGCTCGACATCGCGGTGGGCAACCTGGCCAACACCCGCGTCCTTGATCTGCGCCTCTCCGCCTTCCAGTCCGAGGGGAAGGCCCGCATCATCACCATGCCGCGCATCTCCACCCTGGATAACAAAGAGGCCGTGATCCAACGCGGCGACCGCATCCCCATCCGGGTGTTGAACCAGCAGGGGGTCACCTCCACCGAGTTCGTCGATGCCAACCTGACGCTGACGGTCACGCCGCACGTGACCCTGGACGACTTCATCGGCATGCGCATCGTCGTCAACCTCGACGAGCCTGATTTCTCCCGCACCTCCGTCGACGGCATCCCCACCATCGTCACCCGCAACGCGCGCACCGAGGCGCTGGTGAAGAACGGCAACACGATGGTCATCGGCGGCCTCCTGCAGCGCACCATGTCGGATAATGAAAACCAGGTGCCCGGCATCGCCAGGATCCCACTTTTTGGTCGCCTCTTCCGGCGCAGCGCAAAATCCGAGCAGAACCGCGAGCTCCTCATCTTCATCTCACCCACGATCATCCGGCGGGAGGGCAGCGCCGCGGCGGAGAACGATCCCCGGGCGGCGACGCCCTGACCTCCCGTCGCTCCTCTCCCCGCGGAGGGATGCAGCCGGGGTGGCGGCGCCGGAGCGGAACCACCGTGTCCGAGGTGAGGAGGGCTGAGGCCGCAAGGGGGCGGGTGCGGCGGTGCGGCCAGGTGGGCAGGGACGCGGCGCTCCTCTCCACGGCGCCGGTGCCGGGCGCGCCCACGGTGATGACGTTCCAGCGCGGTCCGATTGCGCCGCCACTTTGCGGAGCTCATACTTCACGCGCGAGGGGAACGCCGGGCGCCCCGCAAGGGGCGGACGGGATGCGTTGCGGCCGACAGGCCGGCACGCACGAGGCGCAGGTCACGAGACGCGGGAGAGGGGCATGCGAGCCACGCCGACGTTCAGCACGCCGGCTCGGCATCGAGCCAGGCTGCGCAGGCTGCGCCGCCGCCTGCTCGGAGTGATGTCCGCACTTGCCACCCTCCTCGTGGGCGCGCTCGCGCCCGCTCTGCCGGCAGGCGCGCAGCTTACCCTGCGACCCGCCGTGTACGAAGCGGTGCTCCAGGCGGCGACGAGAGTGGACCTCGTCCTCACGCCCGCGGAGATCGAGCGTCTCGACGCCTTGCGCGTCGTTCAGGGGACAGAACGACGCTTCCTGTTCACCGAGTTCGATGACCTCCGTCTGTCGCGCCGCAGCGGCTTCCGGCTGGTGCCCGGCGAAGACCTCTTCATCGTCAAGCTGCGGCAGCGCGTCTATGACCCCGACTCGCGCGATCTCCTCGGGCAGGTGGCGAGCTTCACGGCTCGCCTGCGCGTGCGCGACGTCGTGGGCCGGGAAGTGCGCGCCGTGACGCGGCAGGTCTCGGAAGAGATGGTCCTCGACGACGCGGTGGTGCTGCTGGCCGGGGGCGAACCGCTGCCAGCCCCGGAGGCGTTGCGGCGACGCAAGCCGGGGCTCCCTTACGGCAGGATCGTCGCCTCGCGCGCCGGCGCCACCATCTTGTCGGAGGGAGCCGTCGTCTTCCTCAATGTGGGGACCGCCCAGCAGGTGCGGCCGGGGATGCGCCTGCCCGTCCTCGCCTGGCAGGAGATCGACACGCGCGATCCCGGCGCGCCCCGCCAGGCCGATCGACCGGAGACGCAGCGCCTTCCTCCAGCCCCCCGCCGTCTGGCGCCGGAGACCATGGAACCTGCCGGCAGTCGCGCCGGCCAACGCACGGTCCGTCTCGGCGAGCTGCGGGCGACCCTGGTCCGCGATCACCTCAGCACCGCGGTCATCACGACCGCCGGCCGCGACATCCAGGTTGGCGACTTCGTCGAGCTCCCCGCTCCTGCCGCGCCCTGATGCACCCGCGTGGCATGGGGCGAGCCGCGGAGAAGAGCGCAGGAGGCGCCCAGGCCGCCCTGGCGGCGAAGGCGCGAAACTCAACATGCCGACGCTCACCGTTCCACTCGCCCAGCGAAGCTATCCGATCATCATCGAACCGGGGCTGCTTGCTCGTGTCGGGGCCCACCTGCGGCAGGCGGGCCTCCACCACCAGGTGGCCGTCGTCACCCAGCCGCCGGTGGCGGCAAGCCATGGGGCGCGCCTGCGCGCCGGCCTCGAGGACGCCGGCATCACGCCGCTTGTCATCGAGGTGCCTGACGGCGAGGCGAGCAAATCCCTGGCCCAGGCCAGCCGTCTCTACGATCTCCTCCTGCAGGCGCGCTTCGAGCGCGGCGCCACGCTGCTGGCGTTCGGGGGCGGAGTCGTGGGGGACCTCACCGGCTTCGTGGCCGCCACCTACCTGCGCGGCATCGCTTTCGTGCAGGTGCCGACCACCCTCCTGGCGCAGGTTGACAGCAGCGTCGGCGGCAAGACGGCGGTGAACCACGAGCTCGGCAAGAATCTCATCGGCGCGTTCTACCAGCCGCGCGCCGTCTACATTGATCCGCAGACCTTGCGCAGCCTGCCGCCGCGCGAGTATCGCGCCGGCCTGGCGGAGGTCGTCAAGTGCGGCTTCATCGCCGATGCCGGGCTGGTGGGCTACCTCGAGCAGGAGATGAACGCCGTGCGCGAGCAAGCGCCGGAGGCGCTCGAACGCATGATCCAGGCCTCCTGCCGCATCAAGGCCGAGGTGGTGGGCGCCGACGAGGAGGACCGCACCGGCCGGCGCGCCATCCTCAACTACGGGCACACCTTGGCCCATGCCATCGAGGCGGTCTGCCACTACGAGGAGTACCGCCACGGCGAGGCGGTGGCCATCGGCATGGTGTGCGCCGCGCGCTTGAGCGAAGAGGTCCTCGGCTGCCCCGGAAACCTCGGCGAGCGCACCCTGGCGCTCCTCAGCGCGCTGGGCCTGCCGACGCGCTGCGCCGGCCTCTCACCCGCCCGCCTCCTGGAGGCCATGGCGCTCGACAAGAAGGTCCAGCACGGGCGATTGCGCTTCGTCCTGCTGCCCCGCGTCGGCGCCGCGAAGCTTGTGGGAGACGTCCCCACCGAGCTTGTGCGGCGGGCCATCCCGGTGTGAGCCCGCTCCCTGCCCCAGCCCGCCGGCCGGCGTCCGCGTCTTCCTCCCCCCCGGAGCAATTCGCTTGACTTCGGCGATCTCCCTTCCGTATGCTGAGTGCCGCGAAGGAGTGGCGCGCGCGGTCGCTGCGCAGAAGTTGCGGTGTTGTTTTGGCAGGCGCCCCCAAGGAAGGCATGAGGGAACGAGGGGCGCGGCTTGGTGGAAGGTCCTCAATGCGGCCGCAAGGGTGGCCGCGTCATCGTGAAGGGGAGCGTGCCGCGCCGGCGTCGGCCTCCCGTCAGGCGTGCCTGCGGCCCGAGGTGAAGCGCGACGCACCCATACCGGAGGGGCGGCTGACGAGCGCCTCTCATCCCTCTCCCATGCCACAAGCGCCACGCCCCCAACCATCACCGTCAGGTATTCTTCAGGCGGCCATCTCGCGCTACGCGCAGCAGCTTGAAGAGGATCCCGACTCCTTCATTTTCATGGCCTTGGCCAATGCCCTGCGCAAGAATGGCAATATGGCCGGCGCCATCGAGGTGTGCGAGCAGGGGGTGGCGCGGCATCCCACCTACTCTACGGCGCGGCTGGCGTTGGCGACCATGTACGCCGAGGCCGAGCGTTGGAGGGAAGCCTTCGAGCACGTCACCCAGGTGCTGCGGGAGAATCCGGAGAACCTCCTGGCGCGCGGCCTCGCCGACCAGATCGCGGAGCACCTGGCGCCGAGCCGGCAGGGCGCGCCGGTGCCGCCGGGTGGGGCGTCGGCCAGGGCTGTCGCGCAGGCGCCGTCGCGCCCTGCCGTCAGGCGGAGGGGAGTGGAGCCGCCGCCAAGCGCAGACCTCGCGCCGCGCGTGCCGCAGGCGGTGCGAGCCCAAAGCCGGGTCCAGCAGCCACCGTCCGCCGCCGCGCCCCGCAAGGTCGGCGCTGGCGAGGTCCGCGGCGGGGAATCGCCGCCTGGCGCTCCGAGGCGGGCGGGGTGCACGCGAACCGTGGCTCTCCTCGAGCGCTGGCTCGCCGTTCTCGCCGAGCGGCGGCAGTCGCATTCAACAGCACCATGAGCCATGTGCGTATCCTGGTGATCCACGGACCGAACCTCAACCTCCTTGGCCGGCGCCAGCCGGAGGTGTACGGTTCCGTGACGCTCGAACAGGTGAACGAGCAGCTTGCCATCCTGGGGAGGGAACTCGGAGCCGAGGTGCGGACGCTGCAGTCGAACTGGGAAGGGGAGATCGTCGAAGCTATCCATGGAGCGCGGGGTACGGCGGACGCCATCGTCATCAATCCGGGAGCCTACACGCACACCAGCATCGCTATCCGTGACGCCATTCAGGGCGTGGCCCTGCCGACCGTTGAGGTGCACCTCAGCAACATCCACGCCCGCGAGCCATTTCGGCGCCACTCCTACGTTGCCGAAGTGGCGGTGGGACAAATCTGCGGCTTCGGGGTGCACAGCTATCTCCTTGGTCTCCGCGTTGCGGCGGATCTCGCGGCAGAGCGGCGCGGCGCGGCTTCGTAGCGGCGCGCTCGACGCCGCTGCGGCTGCCGCCACGTTTGCCTACGAAGCTCCTGCCAGCGCGGGAAGATCGACCCTGACGACGACTGAACGAGGCGGAATCGCGCATGGACCTGCAGGAACTCGGCCAGATCATCGATCTCTTCCTCAGCAAGGATCTGGCTGAGCTGGAGATCGAGGAGAACGGTCGGCGGGTGCGGCTGAAGCGCCCGGAGCCGGGGGCGGGCAACGCGGCCTCGCCTCCTCAGGGTGCGGCGGCGACCCCGGAAGCCGGGCCGGGCGCAACCCGCGCGGACATCGACGCCCAGTACGTCACCATCGATGCGCCCATGGTCGGCACCTTCTACCGCGCTCCAGCGCCGGGGGTCACGCCCTTCGTCAAAGAGGGGCAGGTCCTCGAAAAAGGGCAGACGCTCTGCATTCTGGAGGCCATGAAGGTGATGAATGAGATCGAGTGCGAGGTTCGCGCCCGCGTCGTCTCCATCCTCGTCGAAGACGGCCAGCCGGTGGAATACGGCGAACCCCTGTTCCTGGTGGAGCCCCTCTAAACGACGAAGGAGCCTGTGGGCCGTTGGCGGGGTGCTCTCGCGCCGTGGCGTCCCTCAAGTGGCGGCGGGCTGGCGCCGCGCCCGGCGTTGCCGAGGAGACGAAACGCCTGCGCGTCTCCGGCACGCCTCGCACAGGAAGATGGGGCCGCAGTGTTCGAGCTGGTCCGCGGCTCCTGTCTTTGATGGCCGGCCTGCTTTCCCCGCCGCCCGCGCCGCCCCCCTGCCGTGAGGTACGGCATGTTCAAGAAACTCCTCATCGCCAATCGCGGCGAGATCGCCCTGCGCATTCTGCGGGCCTGCCAGGAGCTCGGCATCAAGACCGTCGCCGTCCACTCCACCGCGGATACCGACTCCTTGCACGTGAAGTTCGCGGATGAATCCGTCTGCATCGGGCCCGCGGAAAGCCTGCGCAGCTACCTCAACATCCCCGCCATCATGAGCGCCGCCGAGATCACCGGCGCCGACGCGATCCACCCCGGCTACGGATTTTTGGCCGAGAATGCCTCCTTTGCCGAGATTTGCGAGCAGTGCAGCATCGTCTTCGTGGGGCCGCGGCCACACCACCTCACCAACATGGGGAACAAGTGGCGGGCGCGCGAAATCGCCGCCGCCGCGGGGGTCGCCCCCCTGCCTGGGGGAAAGCCGGAGAAACCAGGCTGGCGAGGGACGCTGGAGCTGGCCCAGGAGATCGGCTTTCCGGTGGTGCTGAAGGCGGCGGAGGGGGGCGGCGGCAAGGGCATCAGGATTGTGCACGACGAGCACGGCTTCGAGGAGAGTTACAACCTCATGCAGTCGGAGGCCAGGGCAGCCTTCGGCAACGCCGATCTCTACCTGGAGCGCTACCTGCGCGCCGCCCGGCACGTCGAGGTGCAGATTTTGGCGGACGGCCACGGCAACATGGTGCACTGCGGCGAGCGCGAGTGCTCGGTGCAGCGCCGCTTCCAGAAGATGATCGAGGAGACGCCCTCGCCGGCGGTGTCGCCGGAGCTGCGGCAGGCCATGGGCGACGCCGCCTTGAAGATCGCGGCGGCGGTGCAGTACTGCAGCGCCGGCACGGTGGAGTTCCTCGTCGATGAGGACTGCAACTTCTATTTCCTGGAGATGAACACCCGCATTCAGGTCGAGCACCCAATCACCGAGATGGTGGCCGGCATCGACCTCATCGCCGAGCAAATCCGCCTTGCCGCCGGCGAGCCCCTGCGCTATAAGCAGGACGAGCTGCAGCCGCGCGGCCATGCCATCGAGTGCCGCATCACCGCCGAGGATTCCGAGACCATGCGCCCCTCCTGTGGGCGCATCGAGAACGTCCACCTCCCCGGCGGGCACGGCATCCGGGTGGACAGCGCCATCTACGCCGGCTTCACCGTCACGCCCTACTACGACAGCCTGCTGGCGAAGCTCATCGCCTACGCGCCGAGCCGCCTGGAAGCCATCGCCAAGATGCGCCGCGCCTTGCACGAGATGCAGATTCAGGGGGTCTCGACCACGCTGCCGCTGCACTGCGCGATCTTCGAGGACGCGGATTTCCAGCGCGGCGTCGTCACCACGAACTTCCTCGATCGCTTCCTGCCGCCAAAGCGCTGAGGCGCGGCGCCGCCGCCCTGTCCGGGTTCTCCAGGAGGCGCAGAGCCGGGGTGCGGCCGAGTGCCGCGTGAGATTCGCCTGGGTCTGGCGTGGGAGGACCACGATGACCGGAGTAACTTCATCTCGCCCGCGGCTGCGGGGCCTGTTCGCCATCGCCGCCGTGGGGTTCCTTGCCCTCCTCCTGAACGCCTGCGGCAAGGAGGAGCAGGCCATCCCCATCGCGCTGGCCGGCCCCTTCACCGGCAACGCCGCGGCTTTCGGCGACAAGGTGCGCAAGGGGGCCGAGCTGATGGTCGAGGAGGTGAACGCCAGGGGCGGCATCAACGGCGTGAAGGTGAAGCTCCTCATCGGCGATGACGCCGCCGACCCGAAGGAAGCCGCCACCGTCGCCCAGCGTTTCGCGGCGGATGCGCGCATCCCCATCGTCGTCGGGCACCTCAACAGCTCCTGCACGCTGGCCGCGCAGCCCATTTACAGCCGCGCCGGCGTCGTCGAACTCTCCTACGGCTCGACCAACCCCCGCATCGCCGAGAACAGCCCCTGGACGTTCCGCAACATCTACCGCGACGATGTCCAAGGGCCGACCGTGGCGCGCTACGCACAGACCATCCTGAAGCTTCGCAAGGTGGCTGTTTTCTACGATAACGACGACTACGGCATCGGCTTGAAAACCGGCTTTGTGGACGAGGCCAAACGCATCGGCCTGACCATCATCGCCGAGGAGGCCTACACCCGCGAGTCCACCGATTTCACCCCGCAGCTCACCAAAATCCGGGCCGCGGGGCCCGACGCCATCTTCATCTCCGGCCTTTACAACGAAGCCGCGCTCATCGCGTCGCAGGCCCGCAAGCTCGCCATCAGGACGCAGCTCCTGAGCGCCGACGGCGCGCTCTCCGACGACCTCATCAAGATCGGCGGCCAGGCCGTGGAGGGACTGATCCTCAGCGTTCCCTACGTCTTCTCCGAAGAGGACCCCTTCGCCAAGCGCTTCAAGGAGAAGTACGGCGAGTTCCCTGATTCCTGGGCCGGACAAGCCTACGACGCGGTAGGGATCGCCATCGCGGCGATCACCGCCGTCGGCCCGAATCGCGCCAAAATCCGCGACTGGCTCGCTTCACGCACCACGAAAGAGAAAGGCTACCAGGGCGTCACCGGCCTCACCGTCTTCGACGAGCACGGCGACGTGAAGAAGCCCGTCTTCTTCGCCACCGTCAAGAACGGCAAGTTCGTGCCCGCCGCCCAGCAGCTTCCCAACGGCTGAGACGGGGGGATCGATCGCCCCGCCCTCGTAGGCGCCTCTCCAAAGGCCGCCGATTTTACCGCCCGTCACCCCGCCCCCACGTCAAGCAGCCGCGCGCCCGTCAGCACGCGGGGCGTGGACACCCGCCCTTGACTACCGCGCAGACGCTGGATGGTGAAAAAAGGTGATTATTTGACAGCTTCGGGTAGAAAGGTTAGAAAGAAGGTCAGTATAATTACTGTGTAAAATCTAGGGAGGCCCCCTGCGGCAGGAGGAAACAAAATGCGGCAATTCAACCGTTTCGTGCGAGTTCCGCTCCTGGCACTGATCGCCACGTTCCTAGTGGCCTCCACGCCTGCCGCCGTCGCCGCCCAGGGCGACACCTTGCTCTACCTCGTCGAGTTCGAGGCCACCGAGGCGGGAGCTCCGACGAGCCGCGAACAAGCGATCCACTTGCTTGAGCAACTGATCGTCCCAAGCCTCGAGCGCCTGGCGAAGGACGCCAAGGTCCGCGCCGGCGGAGTCCTTGTCGGTGCGCGAGCCGGCGTTCTCATCCTTGCAGCAAAGTCTCATGACGAAGTGACCGAGCTCGTCCGCGCCCTACCGGCCTGGGGAGTCTGGGGATGGAAGGTGAGGCCGCTCGAGGGCTTTGCTCATCGGGCTGACATCGAGAAGAAGGTGGTCCAGCAGCTCCGGGCACAGAAGCCGTGAGGCGCAAAACTTAGGCCGCCATCAAAGGCAGGGGCCTCCCAAGCGGCTGCAGGTGCAGAAAGGAAGGATGCGGTCTTTCTTGATCATCGGATTCCATGCGGAGAGAATGTGGCGGACGATCTCTTGGACCTGAGACTCGTCAATTTCCATGGCCGGCTCCGTGCTCCTATTGTTCGTTGCTTGTGTGCCGAAACACTCCGAACTATCACCCAAACTCCGGACAGGAGCAGCCAATTGCACACCTTCCAGGAATTCTCACCTCCTCGGAGGTGGCTGGACTTGCAGATTGTTCGCGGCGAGGAACGCCTCCACCGTGTTGAAGGCATTCAGGAAGAGAGGGCTTCCGGAGAAGGAGAGCGGACTCACGGGGCCGATGGTCATGAAGGAGTACTGCCGGCTCCTTGTGTCGAAGGCCGAGTGCGGATCGCGGAAGAGCTGGTAGAGGTCGAGCGCCGTACCTGACGACCCAACGAGCTGGCGCAGGGACTGAAACTCCTGTCCGAGGGCAAGTCCGAAGCCGAAGAAGAAGATCCGAAGCTGCTGCAGGATTTCGGGATGCAGGCTGGAGAGCGTCTGGCTGATGAAGAGCCAGCCGAGGCCGTACTTGCGCGTCGTGCGGGTGGCATCAATGAGCACCGCGCGAACGCCGCGGGGTGGCAGGCCCGCGAGCTCGCAGACTTCCTTGACCTATGCCTCGGAGAGGTACACGACGAGCGTTTCAGGCGTGGCGCGATGAGCCCCCGGAGAGACGGGCCGCTATCTCTTCTGCGCTCCACCAAGCGACGCCATCCAGTCGGAGGTCGTCGATGGCGCGCTTAAGGTCGTCATGCCCCCTCGTCCACACGATCGCCTATTGACCGTCATGGCGCGCTCCCTCCTCTCCGTGCGACGTCGAGCTTCGCCCCCTCGCTGCACATGCGCCTGTAGTCGCAATCCCTACACTTCTTCAGGTCCGGCTTCTTAGTCATGGCCCCCTCCCGAAGCGCTTGCGCCGCAGACCGCACATTGTCCTTCACTTCATCGAGGAAGTCGTTGTCGACCGCACGTGGCTTACGCTTCCGCTCGTCGAGGTTATAGATCTCGACGAAGTCGGCGCGGCGTCCGGTGAGATCCTGGTACCCTAGCGCGTAAACATGGAGTTGCGTCTCCGTGACGTCCTCGGCCTGAGCTCGGTCGGTGGACTTCAAATCCACGATGGTCGTTTCTCCGGTGTCGATCCGGCGGACAAGATCGATCCGCCCGATGACCGAGACGCCGCCCCCGAGGTTGATCGCGACGGTCTTCTCGGAGAACTCGATCTTGTCGAAGAGGTCCCGGTTGTCGTGGAGGTAGTTGCCGAGGACCTTTTCTGCGGCCTTCTCCAGCTTCTCGCGCAGCGCGGGGTAGGCGTAGGGGGTGTGCAGGTGCGTTTCGACGAGCCGTGGCACATCCGAAGCGGACGCGACGTCGCCGCGCATTGCGCGAGCGTGGACCTCGGCGAGAGCATCGTGCAGCGACTTGCCGTAGCCGAGCGCCTCGTGGATCGGCGCGTTGAACCCGTACAGGATGCGGAGCTTGAACTGGTACGGGCACTCGAAGAAGTACTTGAGGTCCGAGAAGGACAGGACGACGTTCGCTACGCTCGGCCGCGGCGTCGGCGAGAGGCGCTTGCGGGAGCCGTAGTCGGCGCGCCGTCGCTTGACCCACTTGGACGCAAGGATGTTTACCCAGAACTCCGAGACTTTCTGAAAGAGCTGGTTCCCGGGAACGGGACCCCACGTTAGGTGCAAGAACTTCTGGCTGCGAGTCATCGCGACGTAGAAGAGGCGCCGCTCGTCCTCGATGGTCCCCTCGTACCGCTCCTGTCCCTCGACCGCCTCTGCGGGGAGTAAATGCCATACTGATACTGAGACAGAGCGGCCGCCCGGCTTCTTCGCAGGGAAGCGGTTTTTCAGCAGAGCCGGCACGAACACAACGGGCCACTGCATTCCCTTCGCCTGGTGGATGGTCATCACGCGCACGGCTTCTGGGTTCGCGTACTGGTTGTCCTGCCAGCCCTCTGGGTAGGCGTCCTCCGCTTTGTGCTGGAGGAAGCTCGCAAAGGCATCGTACTTCTCTATCGGCTTCGAGTGGTAGTGAATGGTCTCAAAGTCCGAGATGAGCTGGCTGAACTTGCCGAGGTTGTAAAAGACGACCACGCCGCGATCCTCAGGGACCTTTTCCTCACGGATGGCAGCATCTTCGAGGAAGGTCAGGAACTGGCGTTGCAAGGAGTAGAAACCCCACCGCTTCTGGTCGGGTTCGTCGAGCGCTGCCCGGTCATTCTCGACGTTCGCAATCGCATGCCTGAGGTCCGCAAGGCGCACGCCCACACGGGCGCGTACCCACGCTGCTTCCAGCGTGGTAGCGCTTACGCCCGGCCGTGCCGCCATGAAGTAGAAGACCTGGCGGGCGGCTTCAGCTTCGGGGGTCCCGAAGAGGTTGTTCATCCCGGCGACCACGTAGGGGATGCCTGCAGCCGCAAGCGCCCGCGTGATCGGCTCGCCGTTGGCTTTCACGCTGCGGAGCAGGATGGCCATGTCCGACCACGAGATCCCCCGCTCGCCCCCGCCGTCCTTCACCGCGACACCCTGGAGAGTCAGGATGGTCTCGGCGATGTATGCAGCCTCGGCATCGGCAGAGTCGAACCAGAGCGCGACGATGTCGCCCGTCTCGTAGACCTGAGCGTGCATCGGGATCATCGCCTTGTCGAGGCGCTCTCCGTTCTGCTTAATGAAGTCTCTCGCGGTCTCGACGACGCCCTGGCTCGACCGGAAGTTCTCCTCCAGGCGTACCTGCTTCACCTCCGGGTACCGGTCAGCGAAGGAGAGGATGTTTCCCACATCGCTGCCGCGCCACTGGTAGATGGTCTGGTCGTCGTCCCCTACGACGCAGACCTTCGCGCCGAGATCGTGCAGAATCTCGACAACGCGCTCCTGGATGGGATTCACGTCCTGGTACTCGTCGACGATGACGTGCCGAATGCGGGACCCGACACGCCTGCGTACGCCATTGTCGTCTTGGAGCGCCCTGAAGGCCTCCTCCATGATCGCGGAGTAGTCGAAGTAGCTCTTCTGGTTTAGCAGCTCCCTGTACGAGCAGAGTCCGTTAACGACAGAGCAGCCACGAAGCTTGCGATCGACAAGCCTTGACTCGCGGAGGATCCAGAGCGCAGTGAGGTAGCGACTGGTGTCTGTGTACCTCCGGAGCCTCCTGCCGTAGAGGTCCGTGGTCGCCGTGAGCCCGCTCTGCCTAGAGTGACGGTCGATGAAGAGCGCCTGCTGCACCTCGTTTAAGACTTCGTATTTCAGGAAGATCGGCACTTCTGTCTTCAAGAGATCGAGGCAGAAGGCGTGGATCGTACCGACGTACATCTCGGCCAACCCGGGGAGATCACCGATCAATTCACGGCAGCGAGTGACGATGCGTTCCTTGAGCTCCGCGGCGGCCTTCTCGGTAAACGTGAAGGCGACGATATTCGCCGGCTTGGGAGCGTCAGGGGTGCCAGGCTTAAGGAGGTTGGCTACCCGGCGCGCAATGACTTCGGTCTTACCCGAGCCCGCACAGGCGACGAGCTGGAGGTTGCCCGTCGTGTGGTTGATCGCGTCGAGCTGGGCGGGAGTGAACTTCATGGGATTGAGGCTCCTTGAACTGGCAGGTAGCAGGTTCCCGCGATTCTGCCCATGACCTCCAGTCGCACAGTCCTGTACCGACGGCACATCTCCGCCAGCCGGTTGCGATTAGTATGAAGCTCGGTCACCGCAATCGGCTCACCATTTCCTTGCCGGTTATGAAAGTTGCATGTGGATGCAGACATGCAACCAAGCGGTTAATCTACGCGACACGAGCAAGAAATTCGGAGCATCCGGCGAGGGAATCTCGGCTGAGCGCGCCCAACCCGCCGGGCACCCGACCCGGAGACCGCCTTACCACCTCCGCGGCTCCGTACCCCTCAAACAAATCAGGGGAAACGGCGCTTTTCAGCCTCCCGTTTCCCCTGACTTCACCGTTAACCCACGAGCCTCGGGAGGTTCGTGGTTGGATGGTTGGCTCCCCGGGCCGGACTCGAACCAGCGACAGGGTGGTTAACAGCCACCTGCTCTACCAACTGAGCTACCGGGGAACTCAGGGCGAAAACGAGCTGAGATATGGGAGGCAACCTCTCGATGAGCGCCTGGCGGCCCGCGCCTGCCTAGAGTAAATCTACCGGGGGCGGGGGGGATTGTCAAGCTCGCCGGGGGTGTTGCCTTTTTGCCGCACCTGCCGTAGAGTGCGCCTGTGATGTACCTCCTCCACGTCATCGCCGCCATGCTCCTCGCCGCGCTCCATCCCTACCTCGGCCTGGCGTACGTGGCGGTTGCCTATGTCGTGCTGCGGCTCAGCCGCATCGAGCAGCAGCAGCGCGCCATTGCGGAGACCCTCCAGGACCTCAAGGTGGAAGTGACCATCCGCTTGCCGGAGGAGGACCTGCAGCGCCACTTCCCGCGTGATATCAAGCCGTACCTGGATGAGACCTCGAACAACTGAGGCCCGCCGCGCGCCGCGAGCGCGGCGCTCTCCAGGCGCGATCCCTTCGCTGCATCTAGCCGCGCAGCTTCCGCCGCCTCCGTCTCCGAAGAGCGCCGCGCGACAAAGCGCCAGGCTCGTTGCGCCCCGAAGCGCGCTGATCGAGGTCGCGCGGACCTCCGCGGGGCGAAACAAGGATTTTCCTTGACACAACTCGATTTTCGTGATCAAGTTATGGCGGGAATCGGCGATAGAGCATGAGAAGGACCCCGCACGCCTGGCGGGGGGGCATGGCAAGGAGGGAACGATGGAGCGAAGCCGCGTGCTCGTTGATTTGCAACGCGCCGCGGCGCTGCCGACGCTGCCGGTTGTTGCGGTCGAGCTCATGGGCCTGACCCTAGACGATAGTGCCTCCATTGAGAAGCTCGCGCGCCTGATCTCGACCGACCAAGCCCTGACCCTGAAGGTCTTCAAGGTTGCGAATTCTCCCTTCTATCGCCGCGAACGGCGCATCACCACCCTTCCCGACGCCATCCTGCTGCTGGGCAGGAAGTTCCTGCGCAGCCTGGTCCTGAGCATCACGGTTTTTGACCTCTTCGACAGCGGCGAGGCGCCGAGCGGGTTGAACCCGCCGCAACTCTGGGTCCATAGCCTGGCGGTGGCGCAGTGCGCCAAGGTGCTGGGGGCCCACCTGGGGGCGCCGAACCCTGAAGATTGCTTCGTGGCGGGCCTCCTCCATGACATCGGCCAGCTTGTCCTCGCCCACCTCTACCCCGAGCCCTATGGGGAGGTGCTGCACCGGGCCAGGGAGCTGCCGTGCGACCTGCTGGCGGCCGAGAACGAGGTCTTGAGCCTGGATCATGCCACGGTGGGGAAATGGGCGCTGGAGCGCTGGCAGTTGCCGCCGCAGTTCGTCGAGGCGGCGTGGCTGCACCACTGCTGCTTCCCCGGGGGGGTGGAGGTGGGCAGCGGCGCCTGGCTGGCGGGCGTGGTCGCCCTGAGCAACGGGCTGTGCAACAGCGAAGGCTATACGGCGCACGAAGGCGTGCCGACCGCGCAGCTCGATGTGACGACGCTGCGGAACCTGGGCGTGGGCGAGGTGGAGCTGGTGCGGATTGCGGACGAGGTGGCCGCGGAGCTGCCGAAGCTGACCGCCACGCTGCATCTGCCGGCCCCCTCCCGCAAGACCTACCTCTCCTACCTGCAGCGCTCGAACCTGGAGCTGGGAAATCTCAGCCTCGAGCTGCAGCAGAAGATGGCGGCGTTGGAGAGCCGCAATAACGAGCTGCTGAGCATTGCGTCGCTGAGCGCCGAACTCCACGCCACCTCGGAGATCGACGAGCTGGCGAAGATTCTCGTGGCGGCGGTGCTCGGCGGTCTCGAGGTGGAGCACGTCTGTTGCACCATTGCCTTGGGGCAGCAGACCGTCTTGCGGGCGGAGGTGTCTCAAACCTCGGAACATGAGCCGCAGCCGACGGTGAGCATCCTGACGCAGGGTGACCGGGGAACCCAGGTGTACGCCGACAGCACGGCGCATGTGGAGCTGGTGGCCAACGGCAAGACGGTGGGCTTCATCTCGGTGCGCCGCAAGCAGGAGGCGCCGCCGCGGCAGGAGTTCGCCTCCTCGCTCATCACCTTTGCGAACATCGGCGCCCTTGCCATCGAGCAGGCGCTCACCCGCCACCAGCTCCAAGATCGCACCGAAGAGCTGGTGGCCACGTCACGGCGGCTGGCGCGCGCGGAGGGGCGGCTGGCCGCGGCGCAGCACCAGGCGACGCGCCTGGAACGCCTGAAGGTCCTGGGCGAGCTCACCGCCAGCGTGCTGCACGATTTCAAGAACTCGCTGAGCGTGCTGCTCGGTCGGGCCCAGCTCTTCCTGCTCGAGTGCACGGACGAGAAGCTGCGCCGGCACGCCGAGATCATCGAGAAGATCGTCCTCGACGCTTCGCAGATGCTGTCCCAGCTCAGCACGTACGGCAAGGAGTCCGCCGAGGAGGCAAAGGTCCGCCTCGATCTCAATGCCGTGGCAGAGGAGGTGGTGACCCTGTTCGAGTCCAGGCTGAAGAAGCTGCGGCTCCAGGGGGTCACCATCGAGGTGGTGAAGGAGCTGCAACCGCTGCCGCCCATCTTGGCGGTGGCGTCGTACCTGCGCGAAGCGCTGACGAATCTCCTTCTCAACGCCATCGAGGCGATGCCGCGCGGCGGCAGGTTCACGCTGTCCAGCAGGCAGGAGGGGGAAGAGGTCGTGCTGGTGCTTGCCGATACGGGCGTCGGGATGTCACCGGAGACGCTCGACCGCGTCGGCAAGCTGTTCTACACCACGAAGGGGGATGCGGGCACCGGCATCGGCATCAGCGTCACCAAGAGCCTCGTCAGCCGCCTGAACGGCAGCCTCTCCATCGCCAGCACGGAGGACGTGGGCACCACCATCACGCTGCGATTCCGCGCCGCTGTCGAGGCCGTTCCCCAGCAGGAGGGGAAGAGGACCGAGACGCTGCGGCACCCCCGGCCGGCGAAGATCCTCCTCCTGGAGCGTGATGAACAGATGCGCGACTTGATGGAAGAGCTCCTCGTGCAGCAGGGGCATGAGGTCGTTGCGCTCCCCAAGGGACCCGAGGAGATCGAGGCGCAGGAACCTGCCGGGTATGACCTGGTCATCTCCGAGCAGGGAGGAGATACCGAGAAGCTGTTCAAACTGGCTCATTCGATCAAGACGCTGGCGCCGGAATGCCGTTTCCTGCTGGTGGCCAATGGTCAGCCGCTCCCCAACCTCACCCCGTCCGCCGGCTCGGCGATTGATTACGTGGTAAGGAAACCTTTCCGCATCGAGAAGTTCCTCGATGCCGTGGCGCTGCTCCTCCTGGCGAAGCAACCCCGCGCGTGAGAGGGAGCGTGGCGTTCTCTCCGCGGCGTGGCGAAGCGCGGTGGCGCATGCTTGTCGCAGCCGCGGCAGCATTCCTCCCTCAGCTTCCACGGCTCCACCAGGCTCTCGGCGGCAAGGCGCCGCCGCGACAGAGCACGTTCCCGTGCCTGTCTGCCCTCTCTACCGACCGGCTGGCAACCGGCAGACGCGCCCCATTCCTGCACAGTTGAGGAGCGTCACCCGCCGCTGGGGTTTGGTTTGCTCTTGGAAGAGGGGAGGGGCGCCAGGGAGGAAGCGAGGGGCCGGTCACGCCGGCTCCTAAATGGATCACGTCATACCGCTGGCGGAACCGGAGCCGCAGCCGAGGCTGCTGAACGAGGAGAGGAGGCGCTTGATCCCCGCGGAGCCGCACTGAGGACAGCGCAGCTCGGCGATCGCCGCCTGCGAGAAGACGATCTTCTCAAACTCCGCGCCGCATTCCGGGCAGCGAAACTCATAGATCGGCATGTCGCTCTGCTCCCACAGGTTGGCATCGTGTCTCGCACCACGAGCGGAAATCAGCCCCGATCACGTTAATTCTGCCTGACGCTCCTTCCAATATACGCCCCGCGAAACCCCCTGAACAGAGGCGGCCGTCGGCGGCGGTATGCCTCGCGGATGCATCGTCCGGCGCGGCCCTCCGCAACGGTGTTATGGCGCCTGTCCCTGGCGCTCCAGCAGGTCGATGCCGCGCGGGGCCGAGCCGGGCGGGGCGGCCGGGGTCGTGGGCATGCGCCGCAGCCACGCCAGGGTGCTCTCGGCAATGGCGCGGTTATCAAAGGCGTGCTGGAAGTGGAAGTCGCGCCGAAACGCCGCGCCGTCGAGCAGCACCTCGTACGCAAAGAGGTGGGCGCAGTGCTCCTGGCTGCGGAACCAGCGCTCCTTGCGGAGCAGCGGCAGGGGGATGAAGATGATCCCCGCCGCGCTGCCGGCGCACTGCCGCACTAGGTCATACCAGGCCTGCCAGGCGAGAGGTTCAGGACCAGGGACATTGTAAACGCGCGGGCTCGGATCGGGGCGCCGCTCCATGGCGAGGCAGGCGCGCGCGGCATCGCGGGCGTGCAGGAACTCCGTGCGCAACGCGGGGTTGCCATAGCCGGTCAGGGTGGTGCCGTCGAGAGCGTCCCGGAAAAGGCGGCGCATCCGCTCTCCGTGGAAGCCGGGTCCGAGGATCTCGGGGAAGCGCAGGATGCTGCAGGGGAGCGCCGCGGAGGCCGCCGCCTGGCGCAGCAACGCTTCCTGCCGCAGCTTGCCGCGAGCGCCAAGGTTCTCCTCGGCAAGGCGGTGCGTCTCTGGGATCGGCGAGACGAGCGGAACGCCATAGACAAGCACCGTGCTGGGTAGGACGACGTGGGGACGACCCTGGCGGGCTGCCTCGAGCAGCGCCGCAAGCATGACGAGGTCGCGCTCCTCGCGCTCCTTCCAGGCGGCGGGGGTGGCGGGGCCGGCGGCGCAGTGGATCACGGCGTCCACGTCAGCGAGGGCCTGGCGCAGCACTGCCGGATCGTCGCAGCTCCCCTCGATCACCTCAACCTGCCCGCTGTCGAGGTTCTCCGCGGCGCTTCGTTGTTCCCTTGGGCCGCCCTCCGCCTCCAGCAAGGCGGAGAACTTCCGCGCCTGCCGCACGAGGACGCGGCACGTCTCGCCCGCGGCCAGCACCTCCGCCACCACGGCGCGGCCCAGGCAGCCGGCCGCCCCAGTCACGCAGTACCGGCGCGGCACGCTCGAGTCTCCTTGAAGGGTTGTGGCGGCGCAAGCCGGCCGCCAGCATCCCCACCGGCGGCCGAAGACCTACGCGGCGGCCCCAAAAGCGGCAAAGGGCAGCCGGGAACTCCCAGCCACCCTCTCCGCTGCAAGCGCGCCTCGGGTCGTTGAACAGCCATGGCTTGCGGCAGGGCCGAGCTACGGCCCCTTCCCCGACCAGGCGGGGCGATCAATGCTTGCCGTTGCCGCCATTCTTGCCGGACCGCTCATCGCGGCGCTTCTGTTCGAGGGCTTTCAGCACTTTCTCCGGCGTGATCGGCAGCTCGCGGATGCGCACGCCGAGGGCGTCGGCGACGGCATTTGCGATCGAGGCGAGCATGCCGGCAACGACCCCCTCGCCCACCTCCTTGGCCCCGAACGGCCCCTTCGGATCATAGGTGTGGATCAGCTCGTTGACCACCTCCGGGGTGTCGGAGATGGTGGGGAAGGCGTAGCTCAAGAACGACGGGTTGAAGAGCTGCCCGTCGTGCAGTTCGATGTTCTCGTGCAGCGCCTGCCCAAGCCCCATGTGCACGTTGCCGTCGATCTGCCCCTCGACGATGTTCGAGTTCAGCGGGTAGCCGCAGTCGTGCGCCGTGGTGACGCGCAGCAGCTTCACCGCGCCGGTCACCGTGTTCACCTCCACCTCGGAGATTTGCGCCGCGAAGCCGTAGGCATCCGTCCAGCGCCCCTTCCCCTTGGCGAGGCTCGGGTAGCGGTTGACGCCGGGAACGGCCTTGTAGAAGCCCTTGCCGATGACCGGATCGCCCAGGGTTTCGTGGGTGATGTGCTCCACCACCTTGGCGATGGCGATGCCGTGGTTCTCCGACCCCTTGATGAAGATTTTGCCGCCGCGGGCGACGAGGTCATCCACGTGGGCTTCGAGCATCGCGGCCGCCGCCTCGAAGAGCTGGCGCTTCACCTCCGCGGCCGCGGCGCGCACGGCGTTGCCGGTGACGAAGGCGCCGCCGCTGAGGAAGCTCCCCATGTCGATGGTCGTCGTCTCGGTGTCGTTGGCGTGCACGTGGATGTCATCGAGGCTGACGCCGAGCTCCTCCGCGGCCACCTGGGCCAGCGTCGTCTCGGCTCCTTGCCCCATCTCCGTGACGCCGGTGATGAGCGTCGCCTTGCCGTCATCGTGCATCTTGATGATCGCCGCCGAGGCGAAGGGGTAGTATGGCGCGCCGGAGAACATCGAGCAGACGGAGAGGCCGATGCCGCGCTTCGTCACCGCCGTGCTCGCGGCCGGCGCCAGGCGGGCGCCGCGGCTGGCCTGGCGCTGCGCCCACCAGTCCGCCCGCGTCGTCGCCCGGTTGATGGCGTCGGTGAGGCCGCAGCTATTCAGCGGATCGCCGTTCCACAGCACGTCCCCGGTCTGGTGGGCGTTCAGGCGCATGAGATCAGCGGTGTCGATGCCCATGGCCACCGCCGCCTCGTCGAAGAGGGAGTCCATGGCGTAGCGGATTTGGGGCGCCCCGTGGCCGCGCTGGGCGCCGCGGATGGGGTGGTTCGTGTACACCGAGTAGCCCTTGTAGCGGTAGTGCTCGATGCGATAGCAGGGGATGTTGTAGGCGTGTCCCAGGAAGATGACGATGGCCCCCGTGCCGCGATAGGCGCCGTTATCGACGATGAACTTCGTGTCCAGGCAGTGCAGCTTGTAGTCCTTCGTGAAGCCCATCTTCAGGTAGCTGATGGTGGGATGGCGCTGGCGCGTCGTGGTGAAGACCTCTTCGCGGGTGCACTCAAAGCGCACCGGCTTGTGGGTGCGGCGGCTGAGCTCGGCGGCGCAGAACTCGTACGGGAAGACATCCATCTTGCCGCCGAAGGCGCCCCCCACGTAGCTCTTCTGGATGCGCAGGCGGCTCTGGTCGATGCCGAGGCAGCGCGCCAGAATGTAGCGCTTGTAGAAGATGCCCATGTTCGCCAGCCACATGTTGAGCTTGCCGGTGGCGTCGTAGTGGGCGATGGCGGCGTGCGGCTCCATGGCGCAGTGGGCCACGGCGGGCGTCTCGTAGCGCCCCTCGAAGATGTAGGCGCACTCGCCCCAGCCGCGCTCGATGTCGCCCCACTCCATGTCGGACTGGCCGCTCAGGTTGACGTGGTCGTAGGTGGCGGTGCTGCTGCGCGTCTTCTTGGCGCCCCACTCCTCCCAGGCCGAGGTGGAGGCGTACTGGGCGGGGTGGATGATCGGCGCTCCCTCCTTCATCGCCTCTTCGGGATCGAACACCCCCGGCAGCACCTCGTACTCGACGTCGATGAGCTCGAGGGCCTCGAGCGCCGTGTCCTCGTCGATCGCCGCCACGGCGGCCACCTCGTCGCCGATGTAGCGCACCTTATCGGTCTTCAAGGGCGGCTCGTCGGCGGGGTAGCGCGGCGTGTCGACGAAGGAAATCTTCACGTCGCCGAGGTCGTGGCCGGTGATGACGGCCTTCACCCCCGGCAGCCGCTTCGCCCGGCTGGTGTCGATGTTGAGAATCTTCGCATGCGGATGCGGGCTGCGCAGGATCATGCCGGTCAAGGTGCCCGGCAGATCGATGTCGACGGTGAACTTGGCATCGCCATTCGCCTTGATGATGCCATCTACCCGTGGCAATGGTTTTCCAACCACTGCGAGGTTCTCTATCATGAGTGGTCCCCCACTTCTCGCTCACCTGGGCCACGACGCCTGGCGCCGGCAAGGGGCCGTGGACAGGGGCGGTTTGCTGGTCGTGCGCGGTCAACATGCGTCCGTTTGACGTAAATGAATCTTATTATCTACATTTCTCACTCGGAGTGCAATGAAAAGTGGCGCGGCCCCCTCGTCATCAGGCCTCCCTCCGCCAGCAGGGCCCATTGCGCAGGGCCGAGCGTCAGCCCCCCTGGGCCAAACTGCTCACTCCCTCCCTGGACTACCCCTGCGCGGCGCAGGACAATGGGAACTCGCGGGGCGCGGGCGCGTTAAGCTGGGCGGTATATGGAGCACAAATGGAGCAGCAGTGCGTCCACGCAATGACCCCGCACGCAATGTAACCCCTTTTATTTCAATGGCGTCGGGAGATAATTGCGTGCAAATTGCGTGCAAATTAGGTGCAAATTGCCGGAACCACGTCACCGCTCCCCCTCCGCCGGTGTCGGCAGGGTGGTGCTGATGACGTAGCGGCAGCCGTGCTTCCCGGGCAGGCTTTCGAGCTGCCGCACGATCGCCGCCGCCTCCTCCCGCGTGTAGAAGAGGCCGACGGTGCTGCGCTCACCGTGCGGGCGCACCTCGGTGACGTAGAACTGAGTCATGCTGCCGCCGCTCCGCTCTCGCCTCCCGGCCGTGGCGCCGGCGCAAGGCCGCCTACGACTTCGGCGTGCCGTAGCCGAGCTGGCGCTGCTGCTTCATGAACGCCTTGTACGTCTCCGCGTAGGGTCTGGCGTTGAAGGGGCAGACATCCACGCAGAGGTGGCAGTACTCCTTGCGTAGGCGGGAGTACGGGTAGCACTTCTCGAGGTCGGTGAGCCAGCGCTTCACGCCGTCGGTGAGCACGTACTCGTTCGGGATCGCGTCGCCCGGGCAGTTCTTCATGCAGATGGTGCAGTGCAGGCAGAACTCCTGCACACCGAAGCTGCGCGGTTGATCCTCCGCCAGCGGCATGGTGGTGGTGACGAAGCTGGGCCGAAAGCCCGCGGCATATTGCTCAGTGATGAGGCTGCCGTGCTTGCCCAGCTCCCCGAAGCCGGCATGGTGGAAGACGGGGATCGCCTGCACGCAGCTTCCGCCGTTGTGGTGCGCCAGGGCGGGGTAGCCGAGGTGGCGCACGAAGGCGGCGAGGCGGGTGGCGATGTCCGAGACCTCGGCGTAGACCCGCATCGCCTCCTCTTCCACCGCCGCGTAGCCCTCGATGACCACGTCGTACGCTTCGTGGACGACCGTCGCGACGACAAAGTCGTGCGGCAGGTCCACCCCCAGGTCAATCATTGCCGGCCGCAGGCGGCAGATGCCCACCAGGTCGGCGCCCAGCTCCGTTGCCGTCGCCTTGATGAGCCGCGCCAGGGCGACCGGATCGTCGGCGGCCACCCCGTCAGGGAAGACGGGACTGGGGTTGACCGCACCATCCCGATGCTTGCCGTTCTCCAGCCAGCGGTTGACGTAGGCCATCACCTGGGGAGACCGCGCCGCGAACTGCGGACTCTCCCCCAACCCCATGGCGCGCACCATGGACGCCAGGAGCGGATCGGCCATGCCCTGCAAACGCCGCGGCGTGGTCCCCTGCATGATCGTCCCCCGGAAGCCGTTATCCCCGGCCCGACGCCGCGACGTGCGCGCCTCGTCTCTCCGCGTGGGCATCCCCACGGAATCGCGCCTGCCGTCTCAGCAGCGATGCGCCGCCGGGGCGCGCTCCTACTCTACCAAAAGACCCGCCCCTCGCACAATGGCTCGGCAGGCGGGCGCGGGCCTGGCGCGTCGGGCGATGAAGCAGCGACGCGGAGAGTTGATTTGCCTCTCTGATTCTGCTAGTTCTCGACCGACTCCTGCGCGTGGGGGCAGGCAGAATTTTCAGTGCGCCGGAAGCCAAGGCAGGCAACCGCCGTAACGTCGTGGAACACCTGCGCGGTCTTCTCCAGGACGGCGCCCCGCCGCGGCAACGCGTCGAAGCCCATCCCCGCTCCATCTCCTCGCTGCCTATGTTCCTCCAGCAGCTTATCAACGGCCTGACGCTCGGTGGCGTCTACGCCCTCATCGCGGTGGGCTACACGATGGTCTACGGGGTCATCCAGCTCATCAACTTCGCCCATGGCGAAATCTACATGTTCGGGGCGTTCCTCGCCTACACCTTCGCGGGAACGCTGGGGGTGCCGTTCTACCTCGCCATGGTCCTGAGCATGCTCTGCTGCGCCGGCCTCGGCATGCTCATCGACCTCGTCGCCTACCGGCCCTTGCGGCTGGCTCCGCGCCTCGCCGCCCTCATCACGGCGATCGGCGTCTCGCTCTTCCTGCAAAACTTGGCACGCATCCTCTGGGGGGCTCAGAACAAACCCTTTCCCCATGCAGCGGTGCCCGCCTACCTGCACGAAACCGCCCTGCGCTTCGCCGGCGTCACGGTGAGCTACCTGCAGCTTTTCATGTTCGCGGTCACCCTCGCTATGATGGCGTCCCTCCACTTCATCATCACGCGGACGCGCTACGGCAAAGCGATGCGCGCCTGCGCCCAGGACCGCGTGGCCGCCTACCTCATGGGGATCGACATGGACCGCATCGTCACGGCCACCTTCGCCCTCGGCTCGGCGATGGGGGCCGTGGCCGGGGTTCTCGTCGGCGTTTACTTCAACGTCATCTTCCCCACCATGGGGTACACGGCGGGCGTGAAAGCCTTCGCAGCGGCGGTGCTGGGAGGCATCGGCAACGTGCCGGGCGCCATGCTGGGAGGCCTGGTCCTGGGCATCGGAGAGGCCTTCGGCGCCGCCTACCTCTCCTCCCTCTACAGTCACGGCATCGCCTATGCCATCATGATCCTCGTCATCGTCCTGCGCCCGTACGGGCTGCTGGGCAAACGAGAGGGCGTGAAGTCGTGATTGTTCATGGGGGGTCATTGATCCCCCACCTGCCTACCGCCCCAGCGAGGCAGGCAAGCACCCCCTCCTTACGCGAGTGCTACGCACTCGCGGGGGTGGGGCCCATGGCACGACAATTGGGGCAGCGCTTCCTCGCCCCCACCCGTGGCTCGGGCAGAGGGACATGGGCATCAACGATGCAAGCTGAACGGTTGCGAGGCGAGGAGGCGCGGCGGCTGGCCCCCCTGCGGCGCGGCTGGGCGGCGCTGCGCGCCGGGCAAGAGCGCCATCGCCCGGCGGTCCTCTCCCTGCTCGTGCTGGCGGCATGCCTGCTGCCGTGGAGCCCCCTCGGCACCCCCTTCGTGGTCCACGTCGCCATTCTCGTCATGCTCTACATGGTGCTGGCGCTCGGCCTCAACGTGGTGCCCGGCTTCACCGGCCTGCTCGATCTCGGCTTCGTCGGCTTCTACGGCATCGGCGCCTACACGGCCGGCCTTCTCACCCTGCGTTTCGCCGGCGCCGACGGCTGGACCGGCTGGCTCGGCAGCTTCTGGGTGATCCTGCCACTGGCGGCGCTGCACGGCGCCCTCTGGGGCGTCCTCCTCGGGGCCCCGACGCTGCGCCTCACCGGCGACTATTTCGCCATCGTCACCTTCGGCTTCTCCGAGCTCGTGGTGCTCATCATCACCAACGAGGTGTGGCTGACGCGCGGGCCGATGGGCCTCCCCGGCATCGCGCCGCCGAGCCTCGGCGGCTACGTGTTTGGCAGCAACCTGTCGATGTACTACCTCATCCTCGGCATGGTCTGTTTCACGGTGCTCGTCATGCACCGCCTGGCCGAGTCGCGCCTGGGGCGCGCCTGGTTCGCCATCCGCGAGGACCAGGTGGCGGCCCAGACGTGCGGCATCAACCTCTTGACCTACAAGGTCATCGCCTTCGCCATCAGTGCAGCCTTTGGCGCCATGGCGGGCTCCTTCTTCGCGCGCTGGATTCAGTTCATCAGTCCAAACATGTTCAAGTTCTGGGAGTCGATCTTCATCCTCTGCATGATCGTGCTGGGCGGCATGGGGGGCATCGTCGGGACGATGCTCGGGGCCGCCCTGCTCATCACGCTCTCCGAGGTGCTGCGGGTGGTGCTGCCGCCGGCCCTCGTGGGAGCGCGCTTCCTGCTCTTCGGGCTGATCCTCGTGCTCCTCATGCGCTACCGGCCCGGCGGCCTGGTGCCGAGCGCCCAACCGCCACGGGGGCGGCGCGTCGCCCGCGGGCGGCGGGGGGAGGCGCTGTGAGCGAGGCGGTCCTGCGCATCGACAGGCTGTCGAAGACGTTCGGCGGCGTCAAGGCCCTGGCAAACGTCACCCTCAGCATCCCGCCGGGGCGCATCTTCAGCCTCATCGGCCCGAACGGCGCCGGCAAGACCAGCCTCTTCAACTGCGTCTCCGGCCTCGAGCGCGCCAGCGCGGGTCAGGTCTTCCTCTACCGCGACGGCGCGCCGGTGCGCCTCACGGGCAAGCGGGCCGACGCCATCAGCGTCCTCGGCATCGCCCGCACCTTCCAGAATATCAGGCTGTTCAAGCAGCTCAGCGTGCTTGACAACGTCAAGATCGGCCTGCACGGGCGCACGCGCAGCGCCTTTCTGGGAGCGGTCTTGCGCACGCCGGCGCAGCGGCGGGAGGAGGAGGAGATCGGCGAGCGCGCTCTGCAGGCGCTGCGGCTCGTGGGCCTGGAGGGGTTCCGGCGCGAGCACGCCGCCACGCTCTCCTATGGGGCGCAGCGCAGGCTGGAGATCGCGCGCGCCGTGGTCTCGCAGCCGCGCCTGCTGCTGCTGGACGAGCCGGCGGCCGGGCTGAACCCGAGCGAGACGCGCGAGCTCATGGACCTCTTGAACCGCCTCCTCGCGGGGGGTCGGGCCATCTTCCTGATCGAGCACGATATGCGGCTGGTGATGGGCATCAGCCATCGCGTCGCCGTCCTCGACCACGGCGAGAAGATCGCCGAGGGCGCTCCCGAGGAGGTGCAGCGCGACGAGCGGGTCATCGAGGCCTACCTCGGCAGGCGACGGGGAAGGAAGGGCGAAGGTGCTGGAGCTTGAGGGCGTGGCGGTCTCCTACGGCGAGGTGCACGCGGTGCGCGGCGTGTCGCTGCGCCTCGAAGCCGGCAGGATCGCTTGCCTGATCGGCAGGAACGGCGCCGGCAAGAGCACCATTCTCATGGCGATCTCCGGCATCGTCCCGGCGGCGGCGGGGCGCATCCTCTTCGAGGGGAAGCAGATCGACGGCCTGTCGCCGGCGGCGATCGTGCGCCGCGGCGTCTCGCAGGTCCCCGAAGGCCGGCGCGTCTTCCCCCTGCTGACGGTGCAGGAGAACCTCGAGCTGGGCGCCTTCACGCGGCGGGACCGCGGCGGCATCGCCGCGGACCTCGAGGCGGCCTACGCCGCCTTCCCCATCCTCGCCGAGCGGCGCAAGCAGGCCGCCGGCACCCTCAGCGGCGGCGAGCAGCAGATGCTCGCCATCAGCCGCGCCCTCATGGCCCGTCCCAAACTCCTCCTCCTCGACGAGCCGTCGCTCGGCCTGGCGCCGCGGATCGTCGAGCAAATCTTCGAGGCGCTGGCGGCCATCAACGGCCAGGGGACCACCCTCTTCCTCATCGAGCAGAACGCCCAGATGGCCCTCGAGCTCGCCCACTCCGGGTACGTGCTCGAGAACGGCGTCGTCGTCCTCAGCGGCGCCAGCAAGGAGCTGCGCACCGACGACCGCGTGCGCCGCGCCTACCTCGGCGAGACGTAGGCGCGCGGAGAAAGTAGGGGGGAGAACCACTAATGGACACGGATGCACACGGATCGGTATCCATCGGTGTGCATCGGTGGGTTCCGACAGGCAGGAGCCTGTGCTGCGACTCTGCGATCTTTGCGCCTCTGCGGTGCAGGGGGATTCACCGCTAGAGACGCAGAGGACGCGGAGAAGGTAGGGGAGGGGCCACCGATGGAGACGGATTCGGAGGGTATCCGTGTTCATCCGTGTTCATCGGTGGTTCTTCTTCGACCGGCGCAGGAAGCCTGTCCAACAATCTCTGCGATCTCTGCGCCTCTGCGGTGCATGGGGATTGACCACGGAGACGCGGAGGACGCGGAGAAGGTAGGGGAGGGGCCACCGATGGAGACGGATTCGGAGGGTATCCGTGTTCATCGGTGGTTCTTCTTCGACCGGCAGGAAGCCTGTTCTACGGCCTTACAGCCAGCCCTCTTTCCCCTCCGCCTTAAGGCGATCGAGGAGCGCTTTGATCTCCTGGTCGCGGCTGACGGGGCAGAGGAGGAGCATGCCTTCGTGCTCCACAACGATGATGTCGTGGATGCCGATGGCGGCGACGCGCAACTCGTCGCTCCAGATGATGGAGTCGTGCACGTCGACGAGCGCGGCCCGGCCCGGCCGCCGCACGACGTTTCCCTTGGCGTCGCGCGGCATGATGTCGCGCAGGCTGCTCCAGCTCCCCACGTCGTTCCACGGCAGGTCGCACGGCAGCACCGCCACGTGCTCCGCCTTCTCCATGATGCCGTAGTCGATCGATTGCGCCGGCAGGCCGGCGTACAGCTCCGCCAGCTCGGCGGCGCGTCGCGGCTGGCCGAGCAGGCTGGCGAGGCGGGGGAGTTGACGCGCCAGCTCGGGCATGTGGCGCTCGACGAGCGCCTCGAAGGTGCGCAACTTCCAGACGAAGATGCCGGCGTTCCACAGGCAGCCGCCGCCGGCGAGCAGCTCCCGCGCGCGCTGCGCCGGCGGCTTCTCGATGAAGCGGGCGACGCGCTCGACGCCGCCGCTGGGTAGGGTGGCGAGGCGCTCGCCGCGCTGCAGGTAGCCGTAGGCCGTGCTGGGGCGGCTGGGGCGGATACCGAGGGTGAGGGCGTACTCGGGGTGGGCCTCGACGAAGCGGAAGCCGTCGCGCAGCACGCGACGGAACTTCACCGCTGCGCCGATAAGGTGATCGGCGGGCAGCACCACGAGGCTGGCCTCGGCATGCCGCCGGCGCAGCGCCAGCGCCGCCAGCGCCACGCAGGGGGCGGTGCCGCGGGCCGCGGGCTCGGCCACGATGTTGCGCCGGGGAAGCTCCGGCAGTTGGCGGCGCACCTCGGCGCGCCAACGCCGATGGGTCACAACGAGGGTGCGCTCCGGGGGGATGAGGGGCGTGAGGCGCGCCAGCGTCGCCTGCAGAAGGCTGCGCCTGCCGAGCAGCTCCATGAACTGCTTGGGACGGGCGCGGCGGCTGGAGGGCCAGAGCCGCGTGCCGCTGCCGCCGGCCATGATGACGGCCACCCTCATGCCTCGGCCTTCCCTTGAGACGTTCCGGCCACATCCGCCGTCTTGCGTCGCCGGGCGATGGTCCCCATCAGACCGCTCCCCGCTCCCCCGCCGCCTCGCGGCCTCTCCCCAGCCTCACTGCTTCAGCTTGGAGAGCTTGCCCCAGGGCATCTTGCGCATGACGATGAACCCCGCGATGAGGAGGAGGACAAAGATGACCGTGGCCGCATTGAGGTAGCGCTCGATGAGAGGCTTCGCGTATACCCCGAAGACCTTCAGCGTCAGCGCCACCAAGAAGAAGCGGCCGCCGCGCCCCAGCACCGAGGCCCAGACAAAGCGCGGGAAGTTCGCCGCAAAGACCCCGGCGGCGATGGTGAAGACCTTGTACGGGATCGGGGTGAAGGCGGCGATCCCCACCGCCCAGGCTCCGTAACGCTCGAAGTAGAGGCGGGTGACGAGAATCTTCCGCTGCGCCACGAAGCGTTCCAGGAGGGGGCGTCCCCCCTTCACGCCGATGAGGTAGCCGAACATGCCGCCCAACACCGAGCCCAGCATGCAGACCGTGGCGTAGTACTCCGCCAGGGAGGGATCCACGAGCACCAGGGCGATCAGCAGCACATCGGGCGGGATGGGGAAGAAAGAAGACTCGGCGAACGCCAAGAGGAAGAGGGCCGGCCAGGCGTACGGGGTATGCGCCCAGTGAATCGTCCAGGCAATGAGGGAGTGCAGCATATCCGTAACGCTGAAGGAGGAAAATGTAAGACAAGGACTGTCGTTGCGCAGTGTATAGCATGGGTTGTTGCGACGGGCAAGTGGAGGGCGCCGAGGGGGATCGCGGCGCCGACCATCACGAGCCGCGGAGGGGGCGTTGGCAGAGAAGCGCGCGCCAGGTCACGGTTGCTGGCCGCTGTCACCGCTTGCGGCGACAGGCCGTGACGACGCGGCAGGCAGCCGATGGGACACTCTGGTCCCGTGGGTACGAGATCGGGGGGAGCGGGCAGGGCCCTTCGGAAAAGCTCGAGTTATCTTGAGGGAATGCAACGTAACATTGTGATATACTGCGGAAAGTAGTACAAACAGAGGAGCTAATATTCGCCGTTGACAAGTCCTTGGTGGGGGCATAAGGTAAGATACCAGCAGGTGAGACGGACTCTCTTCCAGGCGGTGAGGATAAGCTTCGGAGCTGTTGCAGTGCAGGCAAACGGCGTGAACGCCGCCTTTCTTGCCTGACATGTTCTCAGCCCTTCGGCGTCATGGTGCAGCAACGTTACCTTCGGCAGGCGTCGGATTTCTGAGCCTTGGAACCTCAACCTCTCCGGCACCGTCCAAGTACGGCAGCGAGGTCGTGTGCACGGGGCGCGCTCGCGGCAGAGGGAGCGTGTGGAGCGGCTACTGGAGGCTTCCTTGAACGGATCGGTTGCCAATCTGGTTTTTTCCGCGGGTCCCATGGCAAAAGCCGTGTTGGGTATCCTGTTGCTCTTTTCGGTCATCTCCTGGGCCATTATCGCGCATAAGTTCCGCATGTTCCGCAAGCTGCGCCGGGAAGCGGCGGCCTTCCTGAGCGTCTTCTACGACCAGAGCAGCTTCGCGACGATCTACGCCGCCAGCCAGCGCAGCCGCAACAATCCCTTCGCCGCGCTCTTCGCGGCCGGCTTCCAGGAATTGCGCACCTTGCAGATGGGAAAACCGGCGCGCGTCCGGGGCGGGGCCCGGCTGGCGGAGGCGGAGGCGGAGAAGCGCCCCATCCGCTCGCTCGGCACCGTCGAGCGCAGCTTGAAGCGGGCCATCTCCGTGGAAGCCCGCAAGCTTGAGAGCTCCCTGAGCTTCTTGGCGACCACCGGCAGCACGGCGCCGTTCATCGGCCTCTTCGGCACGGTCTGGGGCGTCATGAACTCCTTCCAGGGAATCGGTCTGCGGGGTTCGGCCAGCCTCGCCGTGGTGGCGCCCGGCATCTCGGAGGCCCTGATCGCCACCGCCGCCGGCTTGGCCGCCGCCATTCCCGCGGTCATGGGCTACAACTTCTTCCTGTCGCGCACCAGGGCCCTCACCACTGAGCTGGAAAACTTCGCCGGCGATTTCCTCCTCCTCACAGAGCGCGAGATCCTCAACCAGGATTGAACAGCTCTGGGAAAGCCTGCAGCGATGGCGAATTCTCTGCATTCCTCCGGTTCCTCCATGGCGGAGATCAACGTCACGCCGCTGGTGGACGTGATGCTGGTGCTGTTGATCATCTTCATGGTCACAGCCCCCATGCTGCAACAAGGCATCGACGTGCAGCTCCCCAAGGAGGGCGGCAAGGAGCTGGCCCTGGACAAGCAGTTCGTCGTCACGGTGGGGCCGGACGGACGCATCTTCTTCAACGAACAGCGCCTGTCGCTCCAGAAGTTCGAAGCGACGTTGCGCGCCATGCCGGAGCAGCAGAAGCAGCGCGAGATCTTCCTCCGCGCTGACACGTCGGTTTCCTACGGCGCCGTGATGAAGATTATCGCCGCCATTAAGCGCGCTGGCTTTGAGCGCCTGGGCATGGTCACCGAACCAACGTCGTAGGAGCAGGCAGACCGGCAAGGCCGGGCGCTCGTTCAGGATGGTGCGGCGCCGGCAGGGGGGCATGCCCCGCAACGCACGGCCGGGGTCTCGCAGCGACCCACCTGGCAGGCGCGCGGTGTCGACGGCGAGAATGGCGGCTGAACCATGCCTCGCATGATCCTCTGGTCCCTTTTGGGGCATGCCCTTCTCCTGCTGGGGTTCCTTGTGGCGCACCTCCTGTCGGGCCCCTCCCGCCTGCCGAACGTCTACCGGATCAACATCGTTGAGCTGCCGGGAAGCGGCGCGAAGAGCCTCGAGGCCTCTTCGGCGCCCAGGCGGGGTGGTGCTGCGTCACAGCAGGCGCAGGCCGCGGCGCCGCAAGTGAAACGGCCGGCGACGAACAAGAACGGTACGACCCCACCGCCACCCCGCGCCGCGCCCGCTGCCGAACCGGTCAGCGTGAAGACGCCGCGCAAGGTGGTGCGGAGCGAGGCCCCGACCCAGGAGGCGGCGCGGGCGGCGGCGCCCAAGCCGGCGAAGATGGCTCTGCAACGATCGCCGACGGGCAGTCGGCGCCTGGTCAAGGAGCAGGCCTCCAAGCAGGCCGCGGAAAGGGGGGAAGAACTCACCAAGATGATCCGCAGCGCCGCGCTGGAACCCAAGGCCAGCAGTCCGCCGCGCGAGCCGCCGGCGCCGCGGCTCGCGACGCCGCCGGCGCCATCCCGCCGCGACGCCGGTCCAGCCGCGCGGGAGGCGGCGCGTCAGCCCGAGGCGGGGGCCGACTCCGTGAACCTCTCCGCCCGCCTCTCGGGGCGAGGGCGCTGGGTGCGGGAGGGGGCGCAGCTCTCCAGCGGCGAGGGGCTCAGCGAGGATGCGGTGAACTTCCCCTTCATGGAGTACTTGCGCAACGTCAAGCAGAAGGTGTATGAGAAGTTCCTCCTCAACACCGCCGAGGCAAGCGGGCAGGAGGCGCGCAAGGCCATCATCTACTTCCAGGTGGGGCGCAGCGGCGCCATCCTGAACGTCAGGGTGGAGAAGAGCTCCGGCAGCGCCACCCTGGATCGCTCCGCCGCCACGGCCGTGGAGAGTGCCTCGCCCCTGCCGCCGTTGCCCGAAGCGTACAAAGCGGAAGTCCTGAACATTCATTTCGGCTTTGAATGGGTTCGGCTTTGAAGGGATTCGACAAGGGTGACCCAGATGGCACGTTCGGTCGGCAACGCTCTCGTTCGGCTCGCGCTTGTGCTGCTCCTGGTGGCGCCTGCTCTGCCCGTCTGGGGCCAGGGCGCGGAGGTCTACCTCGACGTTCGCAAGGAGGGGTCGGGCCTCTTCGTCGCCGCCATTCCCCCTTTTGAGTCTGGCGCGGGCGAGGAGGCGCAGCGCCTCGCCGGCATCCTGCGGGAGGTCCTGCGGCAGGACCTCGATGTGGCCGGCTTTTTCCGCCTGCTGAATGACGAGCCCCTCCTGCAACAGCTTGAAAGCGAGGATCGGGCCGCCGGCGCCATCAGGTACCCGGAGTGGCAGTCGACCGGCGCGCGGCTGCTCATCAAGGGGAAAGTCGAGGCGGAAGCCAGCCGCGTGTCGCTGCAGGTGGGGCTTTACGATGCGGCGACCCGGACCGCACGGCTGAGCAAGACCTACGGCGGCAGCCGCGAAACGCATCGCCTGCTTGCCCACCGCGCCAGCAACGACGTCATGCAGAACCTCTTCGGCGAAGCCGGCATCGCCGACACGCGCATCGCCTTCCTGGGCTACTACCAGGGCCACAAGGAAGTCTTCGTGATGGATTACGATGGCTTCAACGTGGAAGGGCTGACGCGCGACCGCTCGGTGATCGTGGCGCCGCGTTGGGCGCCGGATGCGCGGCGCCTCTTCTACACCAGCTACCGCGACCGCAACCCCGACCTCTACCAGTTCTCCCTGGCGAACGGCCAGTCGCAGCCCGTCTTCCGCTTTCCTGGCATCAACGCCATGCCAGCCTGGTCGCCCGACGGCAAGGAGATGGCCGTCGTGCTGAGCAAGGACGGCAACCCGGAGGTTTACCTCGCCAACGCCGACGGCTCGAACCTGCGGCGCCTGACGAACAACCGCGATATCGACTCGGCGCCAACCTGGTCCACGGATGGGAAGCACATCTACTTCACCTCGGACCGCGCCGGTTCGCCGCAGATTTTCGCCATGGATCGCAACGGCGACAACGTGCGACGCATCACCTTCACGGGCACGTTCAACGACCTGGCAACCTGGTCGCCGCGGGGAGACCTGATCGCTTTTGTCTCGCGGGTGAACGGCGCCTTCCAGATAGCCCTCATGAACCCCGACGGCTCCGGAATGCGCTACCTCACCGGCGCCAGCGGCAGCAGCGAGAGCCCCTCCTGGTCCCCGGATGGGCGCCTGCTCTGTTTTTCCTCGACCCGCAACGGTGTCTCGAATCTCTACCTCATGCGCACGGATGGCACCGGCTTGCGGCAGATCACCACCTTCCGCACCGGGGCGTTCAGTCCCTCCTGGTCCCCGCGTCCCAAGCAGCCCTAGAGGTTGGTAGGCGCGGCCGGCGGCGTTAGGCGTGGTGACGTAAATTGTCATCTTGAGCTTCGCACGCAGAGGAAGTAGAATAAGTCCCGCCACCGATACGGAGCAACCATGCGGCCCGAGCTCGCTGCCCCGTCCGTGGGTGGATGAAGGGTGGGGCGGGCTGGTCCCATGGCAGAACGTTTCACTTGAGAGGAGCGGCGCACATGAAGAGTCGCACGAAGTTTCCCTTTGTCCTCATTTTCATGCTTCTTGTCGGCGTCCTCGCCGCTGGCTGCGCGCAGAAAGCGGCGGTGAAAGAGGATAAAGGGGCCGTCGGGCAGGTTCCACCGCAGCCGCAGCCGCAGGTCGCGGCGCCGGCTCCAGCGCCCCGGGTCACGGAGAGGCCAGGCGCCCCAGTGCCTCCACAAGGGCAGGCTCGCCAGTTTGACTTCCGCCGCGACCTCATGCTTGCGGATGTGCAATTCGAGTTCGACAAGGCGCGGCTGACCGCCGAGGGACAACGCATCGCGCGCGAGAACGCGGAGAAGCTGAAGGGGCGGCCCCAGGCGAAGATTCAGATTGAAGGACATGCCGATGAGCGCGGCACGGCGGAGTATAACCTGGCCCTCGGCGACCGCCGCGCCGCGAGCGTGCGCGTCTACCTTGCCCAGCTCGGCATCGCGCCCGATCGCATCTTCACCATCAGCTACGGCGAAGAGCGGCCTGCCGATCCTGGGCACAATGAAGGTGCCTGGGCCAAGAATCGCCGGGCCCACTTCCTGATCACGAACCCCTAATGGGGCGCCGCACCCCGGATACGCACCGCGGCGGCACGGCGCGTGGCGCCGCGGATGACGGGCCGCACGGCTGCTTGGACCGCTGCCTGGCGTGGCTGGAAAGCGCGGCTGGAGAAGAGGGCCGCCCGCGAGAGGCTCTCGTGTCGTCTCTGCGCGGGGCAGCGCCGCGGCTCCTGTGGGAGCCCGGGCGAGCGGCTGACGCCAGACGTTTGCCGGTGGAACGTGGATCAGAGGGGAGAGCCAGCCCGCCTCTCCCCTCCTGCCGGCCCAGGCGGGCATCTCGCGCTCTTGGGCGCCCGGCGTGAGAGCAGATGAGGATGGGCGAGCGCGGCGCCGCCCGGTTCTGGCGTGGCGCCAGGTTCGCCGCACAAGGCCGGCAGGGTGGACCGGACCCTGCCGGTCCTCTTTTTCCTTCCCACCGAACCCTGCTGACCCACCTTCCCCCTCGCGGCTCCCCCTGGGCAGGGGGCCGTGGCGTTCGCTCGCCCCGCGCGGGCGCGGGCGGCGCCCCCTCTCCTTCGCAAAGCCCACCTTCCATCCCTGGCCTTCCGCCGCACCCCCTGCACCCGCCTCGCCTGCCGCGGCGGAACTCAGTCCCCGTCCAGCGGCGCTTCGAGCAGCATTCCCAACCGCTCCCTAAGGAAAGTCGCCGCCAGCGCCCCGCGGCGCAGCAGGCGCACCGGGCTGGCGCGCAGATCGATGATGGTGGAGCCGCGGGCGTCCCGCGGCGGACCGCCGTCCAGCGCCAGGTCGACCTCCTCCCCCACCTGGGCGTACGCCGCCTCGAAACTCCGCGGGTTCCCCGCGCCCGAGCGGTTGGCGCTGGTGGCGGTGACGGGCGTCGCCGCCAGCCGACAGAGCGCGCCCGCGAGGGGCGCAACCGGCCAGCGCACCGCAATGCTGTCACCGTTTCCAAGGAGGAGCGGGGGAAGGTCGTGCCGCGCCGGCAGGATCACCGTAAGGGGCGCCGGCCAGAGCGCTTCGAGCAGGCGCAGGCGCTCCTCCGGCAGCTCCGGGGTCAGGAGCTCGAGCTGCTCCAGCGCGCCGATGATGACCGGCAGCGGCTGGCCGCGGGGGCGCCGCTTCGCCGCGAAGATGCGCGCCAGGGCGGCCGGTTCACGGACGGCGGCCCCCAGGCCGTAAAGGGTATCGGTGGGGTAGAGCAGCACCCCTCCTCGCGCCACGAGGCGCGCGGCCTCGGCCAGGACGTCGGGGGAGGGGCTGTCGGCATTGACGCGCAGGATTCGAGAGGACATGGCCATCCTGAGGTGGGAGCCCCGCCGGGGAAAAGCGGCGAAGCCCCGCTCGGCACTCCGTCCGACTAGGGCCCCGGAGGCTTGGGGAGCGCACCCCGTTCCAGCGCGCCGGCGGCCGGGCGAGGCTCGCATGCAACCCCCGGAGAGAAGGCCGCGGCCTGGGCCGATGGGCGCGGGGATGCCCTTCAGGGCGTGCCGGGCGCCTGGCCGCGCAGCACCTTCTCGGCCATGGCGCGGCGCAGGTCGCGCAGGCGCTGCCGCAGCGTCGCGTCCTGCAGCGCCAGCATCTGGGCCGCCAGGATGCCGGCGTTGCGGGCTCCCGCCGCGCCGATGGCCATCGTGGCCACCGGAACGCCGGCCGGCATCTGCACGGTGCTCAGGAGCGCGTCGAGCCCCTTCAGGGGGGAGGTGTCGAGCGGCACGCCGATGACCGGCAAAATCGTCTGCGCCGCCACACTGCCGGCCAAGTGCGCCGCCGCACCCGCCCCGGCGATGATCACGGCGAAGCCGCTCTCCTCGGCCTTCCTGGCAAACGTCGCGGTCTCCTGCGGGGTGCGGTGGGCCGAGAGGACGAACGTTTCATACGGCACGCCGCACTCCGCCAAGGCCTCCTCCGCGGCTGCCATGGTCTCCCGGTCCGACGGACTCCCCATGAGCACGGCCACCTTCTTCATCGTCATCACGGTTCTCCGCTGCCTACGCGCCGAAGCTGAGGAGCAGGCCATACTTGGTTTCCTGCTCGGCGATGAGGTGCTCGGCGCGCCGCCGGTTCTCCTTGTGCGCGCCGCTGATCGAGGCGACGATGTTCCCAGAGTACCAGCCGGCCTCAAAGAGGAGGAGGAGCACCGCCAGGGCATAGTTGGCGCCATGCAAGGCTGCCAGCGCCGCCACGAGGAAGCCCGCGTTGACGATGAAGGCGAAGCTTGCATCGCGGTAGCGCCCCAGGTACCAGAACCCGGCCCCGGGCAGGAGGGCGCCGAGCACGCCCGCGGCGCTCGCCGACCTCTTGGGCTGGCGGCGGAACTCCGCCAGGGCGCGCACCAGCTCAACCGCGGAGGCGCCGTAGACCTCATCGGCGCGGGCCGCGAGCCAGGCGGCGGCAGCCCTGTCGAAGTGCTGCAGCTTCAACCAGCTCCAGCCGGTGAAGTAGTCGGCCTGGCGGCGCTGCGCCGGGGTTCCCTCCTGGCGGAGAGCCCGGACGCGGCGCAGGGCGAGCCGATACGAGCCCGCCTGATACCGGCTCACCGCCGCCAGGAAGCCGGCGTTCCAGCGCTCCTCGGGGGAGAGCCGCGGCTCCTGGCTGAGCTGCTCGAAGGCGTACGCCGCCTCCTGCCACTGCCTGCCGCGGTACAAGGCGCGGGCGATTTGCCGCCGGGCGCGCTGTCGCGCCGCATCGGCGTCGGGAGCAAGCCCGGCAAAGAAGAGGAAACGCCGATACTCCGTGATGGAACGGTAGTAGTCGCCCTCGGCGAAGAGGTGATCCGCAAAGGCGAGGGAAGCGGCGAGGTCGACGCCTACCGCCGGGGGGGCTGGAGCAAGCCCCTGGGACCAGGCGCTCGGCGCCTCGCCGAGCAAGGCCAGCGTCAGGAGGCAGCAGAGGACGCGGCGCCCGCGAGGTCGCTCTCCCAGGCCTGTCCCGCCGCCGCCCCGCGCGAGCGCCGGCAAAGGTTGGCAGCACGTGGGGGTGCTCACAGGCGGGATTATAGGCGCGGCGGGCGGTGAGGGTCAACGCAGCCCGGCGGCTGGGCTGGCGGCGACGGCGGATGCGTCCCGCGCGGCGTCGATCGAGTTTTCGAGCGCCTGCTCCAGTGTTTCGTGCAGGATATACTTGACGAGGAGATCCTGCTCGGCTTGCTTGATGAGCCGGAACGCGCAGGCGAGATGCCAGCCTTCGCCGCCGCGGGCGGGGTCCTGCTTGAGGCGTATGACTTCGGCCACGGCGCAAACCAGGTGTTCACGGTCGGGGACTCTGATCCGCAGGAAGAGGTAGTCGCCCGGCTGGTGCCGCTTCGGAGAGACGAGGACCACGCCGTTGCCGCTGACGTTCAGGCAGCGCGACCAGGTCGGCTTGCCGAGGCTGACGTACTCCTCCCCACCCTCCGCGACGCTCGAGAGCACCAGCGGCAGGAGGAGGTCGGCGCGGAAGAACCGACGTTGTTCCGGACTATCGGCGAGAAGTGGGTGTGGCGCAGTCTCAGGAATCACCGCTTCGTCTCCACATCGAGCACCGTCTCGAAATCTTCCTCCAGCGGCCGGGTGCGTTCGCGCAGCACAATGATCTCCACGCGCCGGTTCTTGGCGCGGTATTCCGGGCGCAACGGATAGCGCGGCTTGTAGTGGGAGTAGCCAACCGCCGACAGGCGCTCCGGCAGCAGACCTGTCACCTCAATGAAGTAGCGCACCACGCTGGCGGCGCGGCCGGTGGAGAGCTCCCAGTTGGTCGGATAATGAGCGGTGCTAATGGGGGCCTCATCGGTGTGCCCCTCCACCAGCACCTTGTAAGGCACCTGACGGATGAGCGCGCTCACCTTGTCGAGGAACGGCCTGGCCTGCGGCAGCACCTGGGCCTCCCCGGAGTTGAAGAAGGCATTTCCGGCGGCGTAGATGACCACACCCCGGTGGTCGAGCTTGATTTCGATCTGTGGCTCCAGCTTCTCTTTCGAGATGAGGTCCTCGATGCGGCTGGCAAGTTTGCTCAAATCTTCGAGCTGGCTGCTGGGGTCCTCCACGAGCTTACGCACCGACTCCGCTGGCTCGACGCTCACCACTTGGTCGCCGCCGTTCGCGCTGTCGCTGATGAGGGAGTTCCCCGACATGTCGGCCACGAAGGAGCGCCCCCCCATCGATTGCGCCAGGGCCTTTCCCATGGCGGCGAACTTTCCGGCGTCCACCGTGGAGATGCCGAACAACAGGATGAAAAAGACGAGCAGCACCGACATGAGGTCACCGTACGTGGTGACCCAGGCCATCTCATCCTCCGTGCTCGCCCCAGCGGCGGCCATGAGGTTGTCTGAGGATGACCTCGCAGGCAGCTTCTCAACCATCGCCGGCGCCACTCCTTACCAGTCATCCTGCTCGCGGGTCTGATACTTTTGGACGTGGGAAGCGCGGACCTCGGGCGGCAGGAAGGCGTTGAGCTTGGTTTCGACGAGGCGCGGGTTGATGCCCGCTTGCAACATCAGCACCCCTTCGGTGATGATGCTGATTTGCAGCAGCTCTTCGTTCGTGCGCGAGCGCAGTTTCTCGGCCAGGGGGAAGAGCACGAGGTTGGTCAGCAAGGCTCCGTAGAAGGTGGTGACGAGAGCGACCGCCATGGCCGGCCCCATCTTCTCCACCCCGGCGGTGCCGAGATTGCGCAGCATGGCGATGAGGCCGATGAGCGTGCCGATCAGTCCGAAGGCCGGCGCATACTTGCCGGCGGTGCGGAAAATCTGCTCGCCGGAGAGGTGGCGCGCCTGCAGGAACTGCTGCTCCGTGGACAACATCTCACGGATGAGATCCGGCGGATGCCCATCCACCACCAACTGCAGACCGAGGCGCAGAAACCGATTCGACGTCTTCGCGGCCTCCTCGTCGAGTGCCAGGAGCGATTGCTGACGCGCTTTCACGGCCAGGCGCACGACCGTTCCAATGACGCTGGAGGGGTTCTTGAAATCGCGCCGGAACGCGTTCGTGAGCACCCCCAGAACCCGCAAAACGCGCGGCAGCGGGAAGCTGATGAAGGTGGCGGTGACCGTGCCGCCAATGGTGATCATGAAGGAACTCAGGTCCAGGAAGACACTGATTCCACCCTGCCCGATGATGGCGATAAAGAAGAGCGCGCAGCCGCTCAGAATGGCTAGTAAGGTTGACACCCGGACAACCTCATCGCGACGCCGCGATGCCGCGCGCGGCGCCGCATCGGCGCCGCGTTCTCAGCTTGCGGTGCGGTCCCGATCATGGCGGAAGTGCCTCCGCATAAGGCAGGCGGGGGCGTTCCCTCGTCCTCGATCTTAGCTGTCGAGGACGATCCCCTCGCTGCTGTACGAGAAGGTGACGTCGAAGTACTCTTGCTCGCTTCGCCAGGTCGCGTCCTTGATCCGCAGCTCCACGCCGGGGTAGAGGCTTCCCTGGACGCGCACCTCCGCCCGCGGCTCCAGGCGCACCGCGCGCTTCGCCTCCTCGAGGCATGCCGCCGCGGTCTCGATCTCGTGCTCCATCCCCCAGGTGGTGAGGAGGTGGAGGGCTTCCCGGTGCAGGAGGGAGCGTTGATTACGCGGGCACTCCGGCAAGGCAAGCTGCCGCAGGCGATAGACGATCCTCGCCTCGATGCTGCGCACGTGGTCCGGAAAGGTCATGCCATGCGCGGCGGCCAGGTACCTGGCATTCTCGTCCTCCAGGGCCTGCTGCTGACGGAGATCATGGAGCTGCTCCTGCAGGCGATCACAGCGCATCTGGGCGATCGGGTCCAGCCCCACCTGCACCTGCGTCGGCACGCGGTGGCTTGAGCCGAGGTCGTAGAAGGTTGCGCCGCCGCCGGCCCGCACCGAGCCGCCCATCGTGGCGCCCGGCCCCTGGCAGATGAACCGACCACCACAGACGACCTGGCAGTAGGCCAGCGCCCCCGCCACGACCACGTCGCCGGGCGTCGTGATGGTGGTGTGCTGGGCAAACTTGAGGCTGACGGTATCTCGCGCCACGATGCGGCTGGCGCCGTTCCCTTGCATGCCTCCCAGCACCGTCACCCGCCGGTGGGCCGTCAACTCCGCCGCCTCGACCGACCCTTCAACGTAGAGGCTCATGCCGGAGTGCACCGAGCATCCCTGCTGCACGTCCCCCCGGATGAGGATCGATCCCGCGCTCTCGACATTCCCAGAGACGTGGTTCACATTGCCGTCGATCACCAGGATCGGCAGCACGTTGACCACCCCCTCCGCCTCGCTGACGATTTCGCCGCTGGTCTGCGCCACGAGGTGCCGGCCGTCTGGATGGAGGCTGACGTTCTGCCCCGGCTTCTCGCCGGCGAGAACGCTCCCCACGATCTCCCCCTCCGCTACGACCTGCGGCAGGGAGTGTCGTGGCAGGAGGCCGGTGGGAGGCGTGAGCTGCGTGGTAGCGGAGGTCACGGCAGATGCCCTGCTGAAGCTGCTCTGGCTGCCGCCGAAATGAGTGGCGGAGGAAGCGAAACGCTCTCGTCATCTCTCTTCGGACGCGGATGCCGAAGACTTGAGCCGGAATCTTCAGGAATGCGCAAGGAGCACGTGGCTGCGGGGGCGCCGCGCGATACCCCGCCGGGGTTCCCTCGCGGGGTCGGGGGGAAGGGCGAAGGGGAGCCACCGGCCGGGGGGACGCGCCGACGCTCGGCTGAACGCGGCCTCTACCAGCTTCTCATCGAGCTGCCGCGCCCGCGCCGCCTGCGGATCGGGGCGCTGGGCCGGTGCAGCCTGCCGGCGGGGTACTACGTTTACACCGGCCCGGCCCAGGGCGGCCTTGCCGGGCGCGTGGGGCGGCACCTGCGAGGAGGCGGGAAACGCCACTGGCACATTGATTACCTCCTGGCGGCGGCCACCGTGCGCTGCGCCATCACCCTGCCGGGCGGCCGCGTCGGCGAGTGCGCTTGGCACGCCAGGGCCCGCACCTTGATGGCGGACGTGGCGGGCGCGCGCGAGCCGGTGCGGGGCTTCGGCGCCTCCGATTGCCGCTGCACCAGCCACCTCCTCTACGCGCCGCGCTGGCCGTTGGGCGCCCTGCTGACCCTGTTGCCCGGCGGCTAACCGGAGAAGCAAGCCCACCCGCCTGCGTCAGCGCCGGCGAAGTTGCTGGAAGCTCGGCGGCGGCGCGCGGGGAGCCTGAGGTGAGGCGTGCCCAGGGGTCAGCAATACTTCGCCTCGGTGCGCTCGGCGACCAGGCGCAACGCCTCCTCGAGGCGCGGGATGCCCTCCCTGGCGCCGAGGGCCGTGCAGCTCAGCGCCGCGCAGGCGTTGGCGAAGTCGAGACGGAAGCCCAGCCCGCGCTCGGGCATGACGAGGGTTGCGTAGAGGAACCCGGCGTGGAAGACGTCGCCGGCGCCGGTCGTATCGACGGCGGTCACCGCGAAGCCGGGGCTGGAGAAGAAGCGCTCGCCATCGAAGAGGAGCGCCCCATCCGGCCCCAGCGTGCAGCCGGCCAGGCCGCCGCGGGGCAGGGAGGCATGCAGGCGGCGCAGGGCGGCCCGCCGCTCCCGCAGGCCGGTGAAGCGCTGGGGAAAATCGGCGCAGCCGATGACGACGTCGCAGAGGCTGACGAGCTCGGCTACGCGCGGCGTTCCGGCCACCTCCTCGGCATCGAGCATGACGATCGCGCCGCCGCGGCGGGCGGTGCGGGCCGCCTCGATGGCGGCATCGACCTCATAGCCGTCGAGGATGAGGGCCTGCGCCGATTCGGTGAGCTGTGGCTGCAACTCTTGCGGCCGCAGGATGACCTCAGGGGCCCGTTGCCACAGAATGGTGCGCTCGCCGCTGCCGGCGTGCACCAGGATGATGGCGCTCTGCGAGGGCGCACCCGCCACGGTGATCGCCCCTGCCAGCTCGACCCCCGCCGCCGCCAGCTCGGCCCGCCCGAATTCACCCTCCGCATCGTCGCCGAACTTGCCGCTGTAGACGGTGCGCAGTCCCCAGCGCGACAACGCCGTCAAGGCGGTTCCCACCTGCCCACCGGGGCGCCGGCTGATGGCGCTCACCTGCAGCTTCTCGCCCACGACGGGGAGGCGCTCGACGCGGCAAAGGTAGTCCACCGCGCAGAGCCCCACGCCGTGCGCGTGGTAGCGTTTCCCGCCGGCTAACGTCGGCGCCGCGGGCGGCATCTCAGCCGCCCTGGGACTCTCCTCAGGGGAACGCCGGGAACCCATTCCCACTCCTTGACTTAGCATGGGCTCGTGCGCACATTGTGAACATCAGCCCTCAGGTTCCCAAGGAGCGCAGCGCATGCAGCGGTTTCTTCGCCATTGTACGGAAAAGGTTCTCGATGCCGTCAACATCGGTTCCGTCGAGCTGGTGAACTTGGGTCAGAATGAGTACTCGACCGAGTTCGTTCTCCTTGGCCTGCTCGAACAGGACGACTCCATCGTCTTGCGGTTGCTGGCGGAGGCCGACCCCGACGCCGATCGCCTGAAGGAGCAGATCCTCGACCGCATCTACGCCGCGCAGGAGAGCAAGCCGAAGCTGCACAAGCCGACCCCGACGCAGATCATGCTCACGAAAGAGATGGACGATCTCTTCCGCCGCGCCAAGGAGGAGGCCGACGCCCTGGGGGATCGCTTCATCGGCGCGGAGGCGCTCTTCCTGGCCATGTTCACTCCCGAGTCCGGCGTCGTGCAGGAGATCCTGGACGGCGTGGGGCTGCGCTACGAGCGCATCAAGGAGGCGGTGCGCCGCCTGCGCCAGGGACGGCATATCGAGGACAAGAAGTCCGAAGAGAAATTCAGCATCCTCGATCAGTACACCATCGACCTCACGGAGAAGGCGCGCAAGGGGGAGCTTGACCCGGTGATCGGGCGCGAGCGGGAGATCAAGCGGGTAATCCAGATTTTGTCGCGCCGCAAGAAGAACAACCCCGTGCTCATCGGCGAGCCCGGCGTGGGCAAGTCGGTGATCGTGGAAGGCCTGGCGCAGCAGATCGCCGCCGCCGAGGTTCCCGAGAGCCTGGTGAACAAGACGCTCTTGCAGCTTTCCATGGCCGACGTGGTGGCCGGCTCGAAGTTCCGCGGCGAGTTCGAGGAGCGCCTGAAGCTCATCAAGCAGGAGATCATCAACGCCTCCGGTCAGATCATCCTGTTCATTGATGAGCTGCACACCGTGGCGGGCGCCGGCGCCGTGGAGGGGGGCCTCGACGCCTCGAACATGCTGAAACCGGCGCTGGCCTCGGGGCAGCTCCAGTGCATCGGCGCCACCACCCTCGACGACTACCGCAAGCACATCGAGAAGGACAAGGCCCTCGAGCGGCGCTTCCAGACCGTCATGGTCGGAGAACCCACCACCGCGGACACCTACCAGATCCTCCAGGGCCTCCGGCCTCACTACGAGGCGCACCACGAGATCACCTACAGCGACGTGGCGCTGCGGGCGGCCGCCAGCCTTTCGGAGCGCTACATCACCGACCGCTTTCTGCCCGATAAAGCCATTGACCTCATCGACGAGGCCGGGGCGCGCAAGCACCTCGATCTCATCTACCTGCCGCCGGAGCTGCGCCAGCTTAAGAAGCAGAAGGAGTCCCTCCTGCAGAAGCAGAGCCAGGCGTACCGGGATGAGGATTACGAAGCGGCGGCGCGCTTCCGCCAGCAAGTCCTGCAGGTTGACAAGGAGCTGAAAGAGAAGACGCAGGAGTGGCGCAGGGCCTTCACCACCACCGACACCGAGGTGACCGAGGAAGAGATCGCCCAGGTGGTGGCGAGCTGGACGAACATCCCGGTGATGCGCATGCTGGAGAGCGAGGCCGAGAAGCTGAAGAAGATGGAAGAGAACCTGCACCGGCGGATCATCGGCCAGGATCAGGCCATCGGCGCCATCAGCGATGCGATCCGCCGCAACCGCGCCGGCCTGAAGCCGAAGAACCGCCCCATCGGCAGCTTCCTCTTCCTCGGTCCCACCGGCGTGGGCAAGACCGAGGTGGCCAAGGCCCTGGCGGAGTTCCTCTTCGACGACGAGGAGCGCCTAGTGCGCGTCGACATGTCGGAGTACATGGAGCGGCACACGGTGTCGCGGCTTATCGGCTCGCCTCCGGGCTACGTCGGCTACGGCGAGGGGGGCCAGCTCACGGAGAAGGTGCGGCGCAACCCCTACTCCATCGTCCTCTTCGATGAGATCGAGAAGGCGCACCCGGACGTCTTCAACATGCTGCTGCAGATCCTTGACGACGGCCGCCTGACGGACGGCCAGGGGCGCACGGTGAGCTTCAAGAACACCGTCATCATCGGCACCTCGAACCTGGGCAGCAGCGTCATCGTGCGCGATACGGTGGAGATCGGCTTCGGCCGCGCGCCGTCAGCCGCCGCCGCCTACGCCGAGATCAGGAAGCGGGTCCTCCAGGAGGTGCGCAAGAACTTCAAGCCGGAGTTCCTGAACCGCATCGACGACCTCATCGTCTTCCACCGCCTCGACGAGGGGCACATCCGCTCCATCGTGGACCTCATGTTCCGCCAGCTCAACGAACGCCTGCGGGAGCACCAGCTCAGCCTCGCGGTGACCAGCGCCGTGAAGGACCTCCTGGTGCGCGAGGGGTTCGACCCCGCCTACGGCGCGCGCCCCATGCGGCGCACCATCGAGAGCCTGATCGAAAACCCGCTCGCCATGCGCATCATCAGCGGCGACTTCCCGGAGGGCGCCGTGATCACCGCCGACCTGCGCGACGGGGAGGTGGTCTTCCACGCCGAAGCCGCGGCAGCGGTTGCGACCGGCGCGCCCGACGCCGCCGGCGAGGGGGGGTAAGCGGGTTCCCCGCGGGCTCACACCCCCATCCCCCGCGAGCTGCGCAGCAGCTCGCGTAAACGGGGTGCGCGAGGGGGCAATGCTCCCTCGCCTCAAACCGATGAGCCGACTACGTGCCCGAGGGCGACAGGTAGGCTACTCAGAGATATCCTCCGCCTGCCGGTTCTCCTCCTCAATCGCCGCAGCGATGCCAAGCAGCTCGCGCAGCTCCGCCTCGTTGACGATCCGCACGCCGAGCTTCTGCGCCTTCGCTAATTTCGAGCCGGCCGCCTCCCCCGCCACCACGAAGTCCGTCTTCGCGCTCACCGAGGAGGTCACCCGCCCGCCGCGGCTTTGGATGAGTTCCGTCGCCTCCTCGCGGCTGTACGAGGGGAGGACGCCGGTGAGGACGAAGGTCTTGCCGGCGAGCGGCTGGCGCTCCTCGCGGCGCTCCTCGCTGGTCCGCAGCCCGGCGGCCTTCAGGCGCTCGATGAGGGCGCGGTTGCTCTCCTGCGCGAAGAAGCTGACGATGCTCGCCGCCAGCACCGGCCCGATCTCGTGGATGTCCTCGAGGTCCTCCTGGCCGGCGGCCATGAGGGCATCGAGCGACGGGTAGTGGGCCGCCAGAATTTGCGCCGCCCGCTGCCCGACGTGGCGGATGCCGAGGCCGAAGATGAGGCGCGCCAGCGGCCGCTCCTTGCTCGCCGCGATGGCGTCGATGAGGTTCCGCGCCGATTTCTCCGCCTGGCGCTCGAACGCCGCCACCTGCTCGGCGCGCAGGTGGTAGAGGTCGGCCACGTCGCGCACCAGGCCGCCGCTTAGCAGCAGGTCGAGCGTCCAAGGCTCCAGGTCCACCAAACAGACTCCGAATCCATCAGGCAAATCCCAGCGAAGGAGCAGCAGCTCGATGGTGCTGGGTCCCAGGTGGTCGATGTCCATGGCGCCGCGCGAGGCGAAGTGGCGCAGGCCCTCGCTCACTTGAGCCGGGCAGGCGTGGTTCTCGCAGCGGCTCACCACCTCGTCGGCAGGCCGCACCACCGGTCCCCCGCAGGCGGGGCAGGCGCCCGGCATGCTGAACGGCTGCTCGTCGCCGCGCCGCATCTCCGGGATGACCTTCACCACCTTGGGGATGACGTCGCCGCCTTTCTCGATGATGACGGTATCCCCCACGCGGATGTCCTTGCGGCGCACCTCGTCTTCGTTGTGCAGGGTGGCGCGGCTGATGGTGCTGCCGGCAAGGAGCACCGGCCGCAGGTGCGCCACGGGGGTGAGCGCGCCGGTGCGGCCCACCTGCACCTCGATGGCTTCCAGGCGGGTTGTCGCCTGCTCGGCGGCGAACTTGTAGGCCATGGCCCAGCGCGGGTGCTTCGAGGTGGCGCCGAGGCGGCGCTGCTGCTCGAGGGCGTCCACCTTCACCACCAGGCCGTCGATCTGGTAGGGCAGCGTTTCGCGCCGCTCCCCCCACTCCGCCGCCATGGCCAGGACCTCGTCGAGACTCCGGCAGAGGCGGATGTTGGGGTTCGTCTTCAGGCCGTGGGCGTGCAGGAATTGCAAGCTCTCGTAGTGGGAGGCGAAGCTGCGGTCGCCGCAGAGGGCGACATTGTAGACGTAGATGTCGAGGGGCCGCTGCGCCGTGATCGAGGCGTCGAGAAGGCGCAGGCTGCCCGCCGCGGCGTTGCGCGGGTTGGCGAAAGGGGGCTCGCCAGCCGCCTGCCGTTCGGCGTTGATCTTCGCCCACCCAGCGATGGGAAGGAAGACCTCGCCGCGCACCTCCAGCTCACTCGGCGGCGCGGCTTCTCCCGGCTGCAGGAGACGCAGGGGGATGGACTTCACCGTCCGCAGGTTCGGGGTGATGTCTTCCCCCCGAACGCCGTCGCCGCGCGTCAGCCCCTGCACGAAGACGCCCTCCTCGTAGCGCAGGGAAACCGCCACGCCGTCAACCTTCAGCTCCACGACGTAGCGGTACTCTTCGCCAGGCAGGAGGCGGCGGACGCGCTCGTCGAACTCCCGCACCTCGTCGGGGGAGTAGGTGTTCTCGAGGCTCAGCATCGGCACGCGGTGGGGGACGGCGGGGAACTCCTCGCTCGGCTCGCCGCCGACGCGCTGGGTGGGGCTGTCCGGGGTGATCAGCTCCGGGTGCTCGCGCTCCAGGCGCTCGAGCCCCTGGTAGAGCTGGTCGTACTCGTAGTCGCTGATCTCCGGCTGGTCCTCGACGTAGTACTTGTGGCAGTGGTGGCGAATTATGGCACGCAGGGCGGCGATGCGGTCTTCGATCTCGCTGCGGGACATGCGTGCACTTCCCTGGCGTAGGGGCGACTCCCCGTCGTCGTGCGCCGCGCCTTGCAGCCCAGCCGCCGTTTCGGCGGCGGGCGCATTTCCTCTGGGTCTTCAGGGTGCGATGGCGCAGCGAAACTCTAGCAGAGCCGCCGAGAACGCCGCAAGCGCCTGACCTTCGCCGCCGGCAGGAAGGACCCCTGCGCCAGGTGTTCCTCTCTCCCCTTGCGGCCCCATCGGCAATAGCTTATTCGTAGAAGCGGGACAGGGAGCGGCGTGCCGCCTCGCTGCCCGATCGTCGGGGAGGGGCAGAGGGGCGCGTTCCGTCGCTCGCTTGCCGCGGGGACGCCGCAGGCGCCATGAAACTCCAAGAGCTCTCCCAGAAGGCGATGATGCGCGAGGCCATGCTCTACGAGCCGCTGGCGTCGGGCAAGGTGCGCTGCGAGCTCTGCCGCCATTACTGTGTCATCGCCGACGGCCGCGACGGCATCTGCCGGGTGCGCGCGAACGTCGGCGGCACGCTCTACACCCTCGTCTATGGCCGCGCCATCGCCGCCAACGTCGATCCCATCGAGAAGAAGCCGCTCTTCCACTTCCACCCCGGCAGCCGCAGCTACTCCATCGCCACGGCCGGCTGCAACTTCCAGTGCGCCTTCTGCCAGAACTGGGACATCTCCCAGATGCCGAAAGGGGGGCGTCGCCTCGCCGGGCGCTGGTTCCCGCCCGAGGCGGTGGTGGCGGCGGCGCTGGCAACGGGCTGCGCCTCCATCGCCTACACCTACACCGAGCCGACGATCTTCTTCGAGTACGCTTACGACACCGCGCAGCTCGCGCATGAGGCCGGGCTGAAGAACGTCTTCGTCAGCAACGGCTACATGACCGAGAAGGCGCTGCGGCGCATCGCGCCCTACCTCGACGCCATCAACGTCGATGTGAAGGGCTTCAGCGAGGCCCGCTATAAGCGCGTCATGAAAGCGCGCCTGCAGCCGGTGCTGGAGTCCCTGCACGTCATCAAGGCGCTGGGCATCTGGCTGGAGGTGACGACCCTGGTCATCCCCACCATCAGCGATGACGAGGCGGGGCTGCGCGGCATCGCGGCGGCGATTGTCGATCTCGACGCCGGGACGCCATGGCACGTCACGCAGTTCCATCCCGACTACCGGCTCACCGAGCTGCCGCGCACCCCCCTGGAGACGCTGCAACGCGCGCGTCACCTCGGCCTCGACGCGGGACTCCGTTACGTCTACTGTGGGAACGTGCCCGGGGAGGAAGGCGAGAACACCTTCTGCTGGGGCTGCGGCGCGCTGCTCATCGAGCGCTGGGGGTACCGGACGAAGGTGATCGGCCTGCGGGAAGGCGCCTGCGGCCGCTGCGGCAGCAAGATTGACGGCGCGGGGCTGCCGTAGGGACACGGCAGGAGCGGGGGGAGCGGCTCGGCTTGGCGGTTCCTCAAGAAAAGGAGAGCCCGCATATGGGTGAAGGAAAGGTCTTGATCTTCGGGAAGGACACGTGACCCTACACGACGGATGCCCGTGAGGACTATTCCAAGCGAAAGGTTGCATTCACGTACGTCAATGTGAAGAAGAACCCCGATGACCTTGAGCGCATGCTCGACTACTCGGGGGGAAGCCGCGAAATCCCGGTGATCGTCGAGGACGGCAAGGTCACCATCGGCTTCGGCGGCTCGTGAGAGGTGTAGCGGCGGGCAGGTGCCCGCATGCCGCCGCGGCGGTCCCGCCGGTGAGCTGGACCGGCGAGGGCGCGGGCGTTCGCTGCCGAAGGATGGCGCGGCTGCGCCTCGCGCGCCGCACCGTGGTCGAGAGCGCAGCGGTGGGCCGCTCGTGGGGTCCACCACGAGAAGAGCGATGCCGACGCCTTGCTACCTGCGCACGTACAAGGAGGGCGGCTTCGCCGCCAAGCTGGCGCGCGCCTACGAGCTGCTGGCGCCTTGCGTCGCCTGTCCCCGGCGCTGCCAGGTGGACCGCCTCCATGACCAGCGCTCGGTCTGCCGGACAGGACGCTGGGCCAAGGTCGACTGCGCCTTCCCGCACCACGGCGAGGAGGACTGCCTGCGCGGCTGGAACGGCTCCGGCACGATCTTCTTCAGCTTCTGCAACCTGCGCTGCGTCTTCTGCCAGAACTTCTCCATCAGTCAGCTTGGCTCCGGCACGGAGCGCACCCCCGCGGAGCTGGCGCGCATGATGCTCCGCCTCCAGGAGCACGGCTGCCACAACATCAACTTCGTCACCCCCGAGCACGTCGTGCCGCAGATCGTCGAGGCCCTGCCCCTGGCAATCGAGCAGGGGCTGCGCCTTCCCCTGGTCTACAACACCTCTGCCTACGACGACCTGGAGAGCTTGCGCCTGATGGAGGGGGTTATCGACATCTACATGCCGGACTTCAAGGTTTGGGATGCCGAAACGGCGCGCCGGCTCTTGAAGGCGCGCGACTACCCGGAGGTGGCGCGGGCGGCAATCAAGGAGATGCACCGCCAGGTCGGCGACCTGCGGATCAGCGACGAGGGGCTGGCGACGCGGGGCGTGCTGGTGCGGCACCTCGTCATGCCGAACGACCTGGCCGGCACGCGCCAGATCATGCGCTTCCTGGCGCGGGAGGTCTCTCCCGACAGCTACGTGAACGTCATGGGGCAGTACCGTCCCGCCTGGAAAGCCGCAAGGTACCCGGAGATCAACTGCCCCACCCTTCCCGAAGAGACGCAACGCGCGCTCGACATCGCGGAGGAGGAGGGCATCAGCCGCGTCGACCAGCGCCTGTGCCGGCTCCGGTATTGAAAGGTCCCCGGCGCTCGTGGTTGGCTGCGAGGCGTGGGCAGCCTGCCGTGTCGAGCCAGCAGGGTGCGGCGAGGGGATACAGGCCGAGGCTCAGCGCTGCCACCTGGTGCAACTCAGGGGTCGGGCCACGCCGCCGCCCGGGCGCGGCGAGGCGTGGTGCGTTTTGCTTGACTGGGGGACGCTGGTGCAGGTATGAGAGGGTGAATGGAACATCGTAGTCTGACAACCTCACTCGTGAGGTAGCAGGAGAGGACGAGCGTCATGGCGCGGAGAACACGGGTAGTAAAGCGGCGGAGAGGCTTTACGGCGCAGAAGGCTCTCCTGATCCTCCTCTTCACGGCTGCCCTTGCGGTGCTAGCCTACGTAGCCACCGCGATGCGCGATCAGGGTGGCTCGCTTCTCGACGGGATCGTCGAGAACCGCATCAAGGCCGAAGCGCGGAGCAAGCTCGAGCAGTTGGCCCCCGGCGTCAAAGTGGATGACGCGAAGGTGCAGAAAGCGGTGCAGGAGTTCATGAAGAGCGGCAAGGCGCCGGCGAATATCCCCAGCGGCGTCTCGCAAGCCGATGCGAAGCGCGCGGTTGGGGAAGGGAAGGTGTCGAAGGAGGACGTTGAGCGCGTGAAGAAGCAGCTTGGCCGCTAGCCTCGCTGGCACCGCCCCGCCGCGCGGTCAGACGCCCCAGGGTGCGGAGCGGGGTGATCCCTTTGAGTGAACTTAGGGAATACTAATGCGTTGAGGTCGCCTAACAACGGCATGCAGCGGACGCAGCTTCGCGCTGCCGTTGATACGGAAACCGTTAGACCGCAGAGGAAAAATGATTCATGGTGAGTTACCGCTATCAAGAGGTCTTCGTTCCTGGCGGTTTCCCACAATTGACGTACAACCCTCGACGTAATCTTAATCTGGAGGCTCGGCTTGCTGAAGCAAAAATGAACCTGTGCAAGCTCGTGACAATCACCGGCCAGACGAAGTCAGGTAAGACGGTCCTGGCAAGAAGAGTGCTGCCACCGGAAGATTCCATATGGATTGATGGTGGCACAATCGGACATGAGGACGATTTCTGGCAAGTTCTTATCGAATGTCTGGAGTTGTTTCAGTCGACCAGGGAGTCCAGCTCGAAGGAGACAACCAGCACCATCGGCGCAAAGGGCACTGCAGAGGCTAACTTCCTCATTGCGAAGGGTTCCGGGGAGGTGGGCGCGAAGATGGCTCGGGCTCGGGGAAAAGAGATTACGACATCGCGGACCCTCTCCTCTCGCGTCGTTGGGTTGGGAGGCCTACGCGAGTCAGGCACACCTCTCGTAATCGACGATTTCCATTATCTCCCTCGCGACCTGCAAGGAAGCGTTGTCCGTGCGCTTAAACCCTTAGTGTTCGACGGCCTTCCAGTCGTGATCATTGCGATCCCCCACCGCCGCTACGACGCCATCAAAGTTGAAAAAGAAATGACAGGTCGGATACTTCCGGTTGAGATACCAGTCTGGTCGGAGACGGAGTTGCGTTTCATTCCCGAGACAGGGTTTGAGTTATTGGACCTCAAGCTTCCTGATAAACAGATAGATCGGCTTACAGTAGAAAGCATCGGGAGCCCGCACTTGATGCAGGATTTCTGCCGGAATCTATGTCGCTGTATGGATCTTTTGGAACCGACCGAGCAAAGGCATTCAACAATCAATGACGCTCAGATAGACCAAGTGTTTCGGGACGTTTCCGAAACTATTGGCCGACCAATTTTCGAGAAGCTAGCCCGCGGTCCTCGACAACGTACTGACCGAGTGCCACGTGAACTCAAGGATGGCCGCAAAGTTGATATTTACGAATTGGTTCTACACGGCCTTGCACATCTTCGACCCGGACTGGTCAGTATCGAGTACGAGGATCTTCGTGCCGCCATTCGAGATGTGTCGGCGTCTCAGATTCCTCAGTTGCACGAGATTTCCCGCGTTCTCGGGCATATGGCTACAATCGCGGCGAGCGATCAGAGTTCAACTCCTGTCATTGATTTCGAGGAAGAGGAGAAGAAGCTTCACATTACCGATCCGTTTTTCGCCTTCTATTTGAGGTGGGGTGAGCTCGCTGCAGTCTAACAAGTGTTCCCAGCCTTCGGCGACTAGGCGTAAATCAGCCGCCTCAATGAGACCTGGCCGTTAGCTAGACTATTTTGCTTTCTGGCAATGACCCCCTCCCTTGATACTCGCGCAGCATCCCCTTACAAACCAAGCTCACGATGACCCATTTTGCGTCCGACCGGGGCCTTAACGTTATTGCCCCCCAGGAACGTCAGAAACGCCGGCTGATGACGATCGCCAGGTTCTCCTCTCCCACGCTGGCGGCGACCTCGCCTTCCATGTCGCCGGGCTGCGGGGGTCCCGCCATGCCATCGGCGTCCAGCCGCGCGATCACCCGCACCTTGCCTTGCAATGCGGCAGTGTGCAGCATGGCATCCGCTCCCGTGAAGAGGAAGCGCAGGGGGAGCTTCGGGGCGTCGATGCGCTTCACCGCCAGCGGCGGACCGCCCGCCTCGCCGCGCACAATGATGTAGAGCACCTCGCTGCCGCGCACCTGGGCGCGCAGTTCCGGCGCCACGCTGATCTCGCCGCCGAGCTTGCCGCCCTCCTCCTTCTCGCCACCCGGCTGCATGCCCGCCAGCCCCTGAGCAGGCGACGCCGCCCCCGGCACCTCGTCCGGCCACGGCGGCGCCATCCCCCCCGCCGCCGGCGGCATTCCGGGAGCAGTCGGGGAAGGGGCGGCGAGCGGCGGCATGGCTCCGCTCTCCCCTTCCGAGACCAGCTCGTTGATGGTGATCGTCACCTGCTGGTCGCCGACGGTCGCTTTCGCGCGCCCCTCCATATCACCCGGCTGGCGAGGGCCGGCGCGCCCATCGGCATCGACCCTGGCAAGGAGCTCCATCTCCCCCTCGAAGGGGAGAGTGGCGATCATGCGGTCCGCTTCGCCGAGGCTGAAGGGAAGGGGGAACGAGGAGGCCGCCAGGCGCTTCACGGCCAGGGGTGGACCCGGCGTGCCGCGGCGGGCGATGAGGAAGACGACCTCGCCGCCGCGCAGGCGCTGCGCAAGTTCCGGCGCGACGGTGATGACGCCGCGGATGGTGCGGGGCTCGCTCGCCGGCGCTGCCGCGGCTCCCCGCTGGGCTTCGTAGCCGGCCTGCGCCTCCGCCGGACGCTGCGCTTCCAGCGCCGGGGCGGCGGGCCTCGCCGCGGCCAACGGCGGCGCGGTCGGCTCACCCCCCGCCGGTTGCGTCAGCAGCCGGTTGATCGCGAAGTTGACGTTCTTCGCCCCGATCGTCACCGGATTACCTGGGTAAGCCCCTTCCATATCCCCAGCTTGAGGTGAGCCCATCATGCCGTCGAGGTCGAGGCGCGCGCTCACGTTCACCTGCCCCGTAAACGTGGCGGAGGGAACGAGCTTGTCGGCCTCGGTCAGGTAGTAGCGCAAGGGAAACTCGACCGCGCGCAGCCGCTGCAGGGCCACCGGCGGCCCACCTCCCGGCGAGGCGGCGATGACGAAGAGAACCTCGTTCCCCCGCAGCCTGCCGGCCAGCTCCGGCGTGATGCTGATCTCGCCGCTGATCGAGGGCCCGCCGCCGCTGCAGCCGCCAAGGAGGGCTCCGAGGGCAGCGGCGACGAGGAGCGCGGCGGATCGTAGGGTGGCAAGCCAGGGGCGTCGCTGCATGGAAAACCTCATCGGAGCGACCGAGATAGGATTTGGGTTTGCGGCGCGCGGTGGTGGGCGCCGACCGCCGGCGGAGCGAGCCTTGGCGCCTTCCTGGTCAGGCTCCCAGGGCCGAAGTATAATAGAGGCGGCTGAAGAAAACCAGCGCGCACCCCGCCGCGGCGTCATGACCCAGGCAGCCGCCCATCCGTACGAGGACTGTTATGGTTCCCGACACCCGCCACGATCTGCCCGAGCAGACCGAGGAGAGCCTTGATCAGCCGCTGCTGGAGGGGATTCGTATCCTCGATCTGTCGCGCATGCTGGCCGGACCCTACGGTTCTCTTCTCCTCGCCGACATGGGGGCCGAGGTCCTGAAGATCGAAGACCCCGGCGTCGGCGACAAGACCCGCACGGGATTCCCCCTCCTCTATGAAGGGGAGAGCATCTACTTCCTCAGCTTGAACCGGAACAAAAAGAGCCTGACGCTGAACATGAAAGATGCGCGCGGCCGCGACCTCTTCGCCCAGCTCGTGAAGCAGGCCGATGTCGTCTACGACAACATGCGTCCCGATGCCTTGAAACGCCTGGGGGCGGACTACGAGACGCTGCGTCAGCTCAACCCGCGCATCATCTCCTGCTCGGTGACCGGCTTCGGCCACACCGGCCCCTACCGCGACCATCCGGCTTTCGATCTCATCGTCCAGGGGATGGGCGGCGCCATGAGTTATACCGGCCCCATCGACGGCGAGCCGGTGAAGATGGGCCTGCCGATGGGCGACCTGGCGGCCGGCATGTTCGGCGCCCTGGCGGTGTGCGCCGCGCTCTTCCGCCGCGAACGCAGCGGCTACGGGCAGCGCATCGACATCTCGATGCTCGACGGCCAGATGTCGCTGCACACCTACATCGGCGGAAGCTGGTTGCTGGCGCAGGACATCGCCCGCCCCTTCGGCTCGGCGCACCAGTACATGGTGCCCTACCAGGCGTTCAAGACCGCCGACAGCTACATCGTCGTCGTCACCTCCGTCGAGGAGCGTTTCTGGGCCAACTTCTGCCGGGCCGTGGGCCTCGAGGAGCTGGCGGAGGAGCCGCGCTTCCTCACCAACCAGCAGCGCGGCGCGCACCGGGATGAGCTGATCCCCCTGCTCGAAGAGCGGTTCCTCGCGAAGACCTCCGAGGAGTGGCTGGCGCGCCTGAACGAGGCGGACGTGCCGTGCGGCCCCGTGAACACCATCGACCGCGCCTTCCAGGAGCCGCAGGTGCTGGCGCGCAACATGGTGGTGGACGTGCCGCACCCGCGCTCCGGCACCGTGATGAAGGTGATCGGCAACCCGATCAAGGTATCGGCCCAGAAGACGGAGCGCTTCGTCTGCGCGCCCTCTCTCGGCGAGCATACCGAATCGATCCTCACCTCGCTCCTCGGCTATTCCGCCGAGCAGGTCGCCGCCTTGCGGCGGGAAGGGGTCGTCTGAGGCGGCGGCGGGTGGGCGGACGGGGAGGCTTGCCCGGTTACGCGAGCGGGGTGCTACGTGTCGGCGCCCTAGCGCAGAGGTGGTGAGCGAGCCCCCATGTCCATGCGCAAGAGAGGGAACCTGTGAAGACCTACACGTTCAAAGTCGTCCTCGAATCTGACGGGGAGGGCTGGCATGTACGGTGCCCGGCTCTCGACCACTACGGTGCCGCCACCTGGGGCGAGACGAAAGAACAGGCGCTCGATCACATCCAGGAAGTCATTGAACTGATCCTGGAGGAACTTCGCGAAGAGGGACTGCCGATTCCAGATGGCCAGGCCGAGGAGGTGGCGGTTTCTGAAGAGCCGTCGGTGACCGTCACCCTATGACTGACTACGCGCGCCTTCGCACCCTTACGGCGCGGCAGCTCATCGGGGCGCTCACGCAAGACGGCTTTCGGTTTGTGCGGCAGAGGGGCAGCCACCACCGCTATCGGCACCCGGATGGGAGAAGGGTCACCGTCCCCTTCACGCGCAGGGGAGAAACGCGTGTGGCGTCTCTCCCTCGTTACCGCTCCCACCGTCCCCTTCACGCGCAGGGGAGAAACTTTCGCCCCGAAAACACTCCGCCACATCATCGAAAGCCAGGCACGCTGGACGGAAGAAGACCTCGCGCGCCTTGGCCTTGCTCCATAGCGAAGCAGGTACGCAAAGCGGTCAAAAGGGCAAAACATGGCCGAGATGCCGAACATATCACCTGATGAATTCAAGCGAGGGTACCTGGCTTTCCAGAAACACGTACACAGACCCTCCTGGTATAAGACGGCGACGGTCCTGGTTCGGCACTCTTGGGGCGATCCGAGAGAGATGGCAGATGGAATAGCCGTACTGCTTCTGACCTGGAACAAACGCTTTTATAAGTACGGGTCCTTCGACTTTGACCGATTAGAGGAGGCCCTGCGAAGGAACATGGGCGTGATCGAGGGGCTCCGGGCGCGCCACATTCAATCGCTTGTGGTGGCTGATGAACCCATCATCAGGCAGCTTTTCCTGGATTTCCTCGAGGCGCTGCGAATCAAGGAAGGGAAGAAGACGAAGGATCGCCCGATGGTCGCCGTGGCGAAGGCTCTACACCTTCTTGCACCGGACTTTCTCCCCATATGGGATCGCAAGATTGCCAGAGCCTACACTGGCTCCTACTACTCCAATCCCGACCACAAGTACGTGGCCTTCGCCTACAAGATGCAGCACCTCGCGCGACAACTCCACGAGCATGTCCCGCCGAACGGCGGGCGGACGTTCTTGAAACTGATCGACGAGTACAATTACTCCAGGTACACGAAGCGTTGGATTTAACTGATGCAGAGGACTTCGCAGGAACCGAAGAGCTGGCTTTCGGCGGCACTGGCTTTGCTGGTCCACGCCGCGCGATTCAATCCTGGCGACACCGTTGCGCCGCCGATGGCCATTCACCTGGATCCTTGATGCTCAGCAGGTTCAGGAATTCTTCAAGGGACGGGACGATTCCTGAATGCATGAAGCGCCCAGGATAACCGTTTCACGAGGCCGCCGCATGGACTTTACCTTCTCCCCTGAGCTCGAGCGCCTGCGCCAGACCATGCGCGCCTTCACCGAGCAGGAGGTGAAGCCGCTGGCCGGGCAGATCGATCGGCGGGGCGAAGTCCCCCGGGGCCTCATCGCGCGCCTGGCGGAGCTTGGGTGCTTCGGGCTCCCCTTCCCGACGGAGTATGGCGGCGGCGGCCTGGGAGAGCTGGGCTACTGCGTCATGATGGAGGAGCTGGGGCACGGCTGCGCCTCGGTCTCCGCTACCGTCGCGGCGCACGTCAGCATCGGCGTCACGGCGATCGCCCTGGATGGCGGCGAGGCGCTGAAGCGCGCCTACCTGCCGGCCCTCTGCCGCGGTGAGAAGCTGGCGGCGTACGCCCTCACCGAGGCAGGCGCCGGCTCCGACGCCGGGGCCATGCGCACCGCGGCGCGGGACGCGGGCGAGGCGTTCCTCCTGAACGGCGAGAAGATGTTCATCACCAACGGCGGCTTCGCCGACGTCATCACCACCTTCGCCGTCACCGACGCCGCCAAGCGCAGCCGCGGCGGCATCACCTGCTTTGTCGTCGAGGCGGCCTGGCCGGGGGTCTCCACGGCGAGCGTCGGCGAGAAGATGGGGCTGCGCGGCTCGAGCACCACGTTCGTGCGTTACGACAACGTCCGCGTGCCGAAGGAAAACGTCGTCGGGCAGGTCGGCGCAGGCTTCCGCACCGCCATGCGCACCCAGGACATCGGCCGACTCAGCATCGCGGCTACCGCTCTCGGCGCGACGAAGGAAGTGCTCGCTTTGTGCCGCGCGCACGCCGCCCAGCAGCCGTACCGCGGTAAGCCCCTGGCTGAGCAGCAGATCATTCAATTCATGCTGGCGGACATCGCCGCGAACGTCTACGCCATCGAGAGCATGCTCTACCGCTGCGCCTGGATGGCGGATGCGGGGATGCCGTTCACGCGCGAAGCCTCCATCACCAAGATGCTCGCCTCCGACATGCAGGACCGCGTCATCGACCTGGGGCTGCAAATCCAGGGAGCGGCGGGAGTCCGCGTCGGGTCCACCCTGGAACGCTTCTATCGGGATGCTCGCATCAGCCGCATCTTCGAAGGGACGAACGAGATTCAGCGGCTTGTCATCGCGCGCGACGTGCTGCAGCGCGGCGCTGGCTAGCTCCGCCCAGGGAGCGGCGCGGCACCACAGCGGGGACAGGCGGGAACGCTCGGCGCCCGTGCTGATCTCGTTCAACCGCGTTGTGACTTAAGGTGTGAAGCGAAGGGATGTAAGGCAAGGCGAGGAGCGCTGAGGAGGCGCAGGTGAAGAAACTGGCCATCAGCACGGGCATTGTCCTCCTCCTCCTCGTGGCCGCCGTGGCCCTTCTGCCGTTCCTCGTCAGCCTTGATGCCTATCGGGACTTCGTCGTCTCGCAAGCGGAGGAGTACCTCGGTCGCCCGCTCAGTGTGGGGGAGATGCGGCTGGCATTGTGGCGCGGCGCGGGGATCGAGCTGCGGGATGTGCGGATGGGAAATGCCGCCGGCTTCTCGGCGACGGACGCGCTGCGCCTGAAGCGCCTCCACCTCGGTTTCAAGCCTCTCCCCCTGCTGCGCGGTATCGTCACCCTGCAGAGCGTCCTCATCGAGCGCCTGGTGCTCCTGATCGAGATTGCTCCGGACGGCCAGACGAACTTCTCCGACCTGCTGCGGCAGCTCTCCGCCGCGTCCTCCCAGAATCCCCGCTCGGCGGCTGTCCTGCCCGCCGCCGGTCGGGTCCTCACCTTCGCCGATCCCTCTCCCCAGAGCTCATTCCTCAGCAGCGTGACGTTCGAGAAGCTGCGGCTGCGGAACGCCACCCTCGTGCTGCGCCAGTCCGCCCACTCTTGGGCCCCAACACTGGAGCGTCAGGTTCGCCGCATCGATCTCACCGCCGGCCCATTCGCCTTTGGAGCGACGCTGCCCGTCACGCTGGCCGCCCTGCTGGGGAGCCGCGGCAGCCAGAACCTGCGCCTGCAGGGCACGCTGAAAGGCCTGACCCCGGACTTCGCCCTCGCCCCTCTGGTGGTGGATGGAACGCTGAAGCTGGAGAAACTGCCGCTTCCCTGGCTGGCGGGGATGCTGGGCAAGCCCCTGCCCGTGAGCGCGGGCCTCCTGACGCTGAGCACAAAGTTCGAGGGGAGCGTGGCTCGACGCTTTCGCCTGCGCGGGTCGATGCGCGCGGAAGACCTGGCCGGCAGCCTGGGTGCGTCCGGCGTGCAGTTCCCGCGCTCCGTGGGCCTTACCTACGATCTCCAGTACCTCGTCCCGGAGCAGCGCCTGCGCCTTGAGCCGTCCACCCTCAGCCTCGACAGTCAACGCCTCTCCCTCCGGGGCAGCGTGGAGCGTCTAGGCAGCGCGCCGCGCCTTGACCTCGCCATGAAGGGAGAGTCGATCGTGGTGGAGCGCCTCCTGGCGGAGAACCCTTCCTTTGCCCGGATGGTTCAGGGCTTTCTCGAGGTGCAGGGAGCAGCCCGCGTCGCCGCCAGTCTGCAAGGAGAGCTGCACGCATGGGCGGGGCGTGCCGAGGTGGACCTGCAGGCCGCCGAGCTGCGCTCCGGCTCGATCCTCAGCAAGCGACACGGCCAACCCGCCAGGCTCGCGGTGCAGGTGAGCGGCGGAGGCGGCCGGGTGCAGATTCAGGAGTTGGCGCTCGCGCTGCCGCCGCTTGCCGTCCGCGCGCAGGGGAGCCTGCAGCCGGCGCACTGGGCGCTGCGCGGCACGGCCGCCGCGGGCGAGCCAGGCAGAGGGAAGAGCGGGGCGGTGCTGGAGGAGCTTGTCGCGCTGCTGCCGTTCCTCAAGGCCGTCCTCCCGCCGGGCCTGTCCCTCGATGGTCCGCTCGCCTTCCGCTTCGGCCTGCAGGGGAAACCGAGCCAGCTCAAGCTCTCGGCAACGTTCGATGGCACGCCCGCCTCGGTGCGGTACAAGGAAGTGCTCCACAAACCGGCGGGTCTCCCCGCCGCCATCTCCATGGAGGGCGAGGTCGGCGCCGACTCCCTCAGCCTCGCGCCTCTGCGGGTTGCATTCGGCGCTTTCGAGATGGAGGGATCGGGCCGCCTCGAGAACTTTGCCTCCCCCTTCCTGAAGCTCACCCTGCGCAGCAACCGCCTCGAGGTGATGCGTCTCACCCCCATGTTGCCGGGCCTCGGGGACCGCCACCTCACCGGCGCCGTGCACCTGCGGCTCTCCGCGCAGGGGCCGCTCGATGCCGCGGCCTGGGGGACCGAGGCGCCGCAGCTCGATGGCCGCCTGGAGCTGCTCGGCATCGGCCCGCTCGAGGAGAGCCGGGCGCTGTTGCATGGCTTCGGCCTGACCTTGCCGCCGCACCTGCGGCTTGCCGGCAAATTGAGCGGCAACCTGAGCGCCGCAACCCAGCCGAGCGGCCTGCAGGTGCGCAGCGATCTGGACCTCCGCGATGCGGCGCTCAGCTACGCGGAGCTCTTCGCCAAGCCCGCGGGTCTCGCCGGCGGGCTGCGCTTCGCGGGCGCCCTGAAGGGGCCGGACCTTGCCGTCGAGGCGCTGCGTCTCGATCTCGGGGCGGCCGAGGTCGAGGGCAAGGGGGTGGTGCGCAACCTTGGCAATCCGGAGCTTGACCTCTCTTTCACGGTGACGCTGCGCCCCCCTGCCGCGCGCCCTCCTTCGCCCCCTCCCTCGCCGCTGAAGAAGTCGGCCCTGTCGGGGCGCGGCACGCTGAAGGCCCGGCTGCAAGGCCCACTGAACGACCTGTCGCGACTGCGCGGCTCGGGACGGCTGGAGGCTCCCGAGCTCATCGTCTCCGGCGGGCGGTTCCAGGAGGTGAACGGCGCCGTGGCGCTGGCAGAGGGCATCCTGGAGCTGCGGCCATTCACCTTCCGCGCCTTCGGAGGACGCCAGGAGGGAGAGGTCTCCCTGCGCCTCACGGAGGCGGAGCCGCAGGTGCGCCTCCGCACCGAGGTTGCCGACATGCGCCTGGGGGAGGTCCTGCGCTCGATGACCAGCCTCGGCGAGCTGCTGACCGGCACGATGTCGGGGCGCTTCAGTGGCGCCGGCCGCGGCGCTGAGGTCGAGCGCCTGCTGGCCACCCTGAACGGCGCCGGCCAGATCAGCGTGCGCGATGGGGAGTTGACGAGGTTGAACGTGCTGGAGCAGGCCGCCAAGCTCGCCCAGGCGCTCGGCCTCAAGAGCGGCCCGCAGGCCTCCGGCGGCACGCCGTTCCGCGAGCTCAGCACCCCGATCCAGGTGCAGGAGGGCAGGGTGATCACGCCCGCGGTCGTGCTCCGCAGCCGCGACCTCGATGCCGCCGCCAGCGGCTCCTTTGCTTTCGACCTGACAGGGCAGTATGAGATTGACGTCCTCCTGTCAGCGGAGCTGAGCCGGCGCTTCGGTGGCAAGCTGACGCGCGCCTTGCGCAACCAGCAGGGCCGCCTCTCCCTTCCCCTCCGCATCAGCGGCGATCTGACGCGCCCGACGATCCGGCCGGGTGAGAAGCTCGCCGAGGCGCTCGCCTCCGCGATCGCCAGCTCCATTCTCGGCGGCGGCAGCGAAGGGAGTATCTCCGCGCCGGCCGCGGAGTCGGTGAGCAAGCTCGTTGGCTCCCTCCTCGGTGGTAGCTCGAAGCGAAGTCAGGAGCGCGCCGCCGCTCCCGCCGCCGCCCCGGAGGAAGCCCCGCGGGCGGAACCTCCCCCTTCCGAGGCCAGGCGGGCGGCAACGGTGGAGCCGCCGGCCCTCGCCATCGCGGCAAGCCCCACGCGCCTGCGGCGCGGCGTCCGCCTCGATCTGACGCTCAGCATCACCCCGGGAGCCACGCCGCGGCCGGTGGACGGCTACGTCCTCATCGAGCTGCCAAATCAGCAGCGCCTCTTCATCGGGAGTGACGGACGCCTGAGCGAGCAGCCGGTGGCGTTGCGGGCGCGCTTCCAGCCGCGCTCCTTCTCCGGCTCCATCTTCAGTCACACCATCAGCCAGGAGCCGCCAGGTACGTACAACGTCTACGCCGTCCTCGTCGAGCCTGGCGGCGATCCCCTGCGGCAAGGGGATTGGGTCTCTCCCCTGGCGACCGCCTCATTTGTCGTCGAGTGAAGCGTCGCTGCATGAGCCGGCATCCCGCGCCGGCAGATGGTGAGGGAGGCATCATGTTCGTGGTGGAGTTCAGCATTGCGCCCTTCGGCAAAGGTGAGAGCGTCAGCCCGTGGGTGGCGAAGGCCGTGGAGATCGTGGAAGCCAGCGGCCTCGACTACCGCTTGAACCCGATGGGGACGATCCTGGAAGGCGACTGGGAGGAGGTCTTCGACACCATCCGCAAGTGCTGGGAGGCGCTCGAACAGGACTGCGACCGGGTGCAGCTCATCATCAAGGCCGACTGGCGGCGCGGCGCCGCGGGCCGCCTGCTGAGCAAGATCGCCGCGGTCGAAGAGAAGCTGGGACACAAGGTGAAGACGTAGCGAGCAGCTCCCCGCCGGCGGCAGGAGGTTGAGGTGGCGACGCTCGACGTCGCTGGCTGAGCGCGGGCCGGGGCGCGCGTATTGCCCCCGCCTACGGCTGCGGAAGCGCCGCGCCGCGCTCTTCCCTGAGGCATTGCGCGAGTCGGCGCAGCCCCTCCTCGAGCATCGGGGTCTCGCCGCCGCAGCTCAGGCGGAACGCCGTCGGCTCGCCGAAGACGTCGCCGGGAACGACGCGCGTGTCGTAGGCGGCCGCCAGCCGCTGCACGAAGGGGCGCGCCGGGGCATTTCCCGGCAGGTATGGGAAGAAGATCGGCCCGGCTTCCGGGCGGTAGCAGGAGAGGCCCGGCTGCCGCGCCAGGAACTCAAGCGCTAGACGCCGGTTCCGCTCCAGGGCGCTCCGCGACCAGGCATCGAGGCGGTCCGCGTGCGCCAGGAGGGTGAGGGCAACCTCTTCCGTCGGTGCCGGGTTCGACACGTGGCAGACCATGGCCGCCTCGACGATGCTGCGGCAGAGCGGCGCGGCCGCCACCACCCAGCCGACTCGCAGGCTCGACAGCCCCCACACCTTGGTGAGCGTATCGACGCTGAGACAGTGCGGGCCGAACCGCGCCAGCGGCGGCAGCGCCGGTTGGAACCGCCGGTAGGCTTCATCGCAGAGGACCCACGCCCCTGCCCGCCGCGCGATCTCGGCGATGGCGGCCAGCCTGTCGCCGCCGAGCGCCGCGCCGGAAGGGTTGTGGAGGTTCGTCAAGACGATGAGCTTGCAGCCCGGGGCCGCGGCGGCGAGCGCCTCGAGGTCCGGCTGGTAGCCGGCGGCGCGGGGCCGAGGGAAGCGGCGCACCCCGGCGCCGAGGGCGCGCGGCACGGCGACGAGCGGATCGTAGGCCGGCTCCTCGACGAGGGCCACGTCTCCCGGCTCGAGCAGCGCCGCGAAGACGAGGAAGTTCGTCATCGAGGCGCCGAGGCTCACCACCACCTCCTCCGCTCCCACGCCGTAGCGCGCCCCGAGGGCGGCGCGCAGTTCCCCGGCGCCGCCGACCGCGCCGGGTCGGAGCCGCAGCGGCGGCGTCTCAATGCCGAGCTCCGCCAGGTTCGGGGTGGGCGCGTCACTCTTGGCCAGATCGTAGGAGACCGCCGCGGCCTGCTCGAAGCAGAACCAGCGCAGGATGTCGGGCGCCGCGAAACGCATCGGTTCTCTCTCCCCACCTTGTCTTGCCTGCCTCGCTGCGCGGAGAGCCACCCCTCGCCGCCATGAAGCGCGGCTTGCCTGGCAGCCCCGTCTCGCGTAGAGTGCGGCGCGAAGGGATGAGATGCGCGCGGCGGCCCGCCGGGGGGGTCGTGCTCGCTCCGCGCCGCGCCCTCAGGTGCCGCGATGCCTCCGTCCCACCGTCTCCTGCTGGTGAAAGCGCATCCCGACGATGAGTCCTACGGCCATGCCGGGCTCATCTTGCGGTGCCGCCAGCGTCGCATCCCCGTGGCGCTCGTCTGCGCCACGCGGGGCGAAGCCGGCATCACCCCGGGCATGCTGCCGGCCGGCGAAGAGGCCGGCGCCCTGCGGCTGCGCGAGCTGGCGGCGGCGCGTCAGGTTCTTGGACTGCAGCGGGTTGAGGTCATCGGTGTGCCGGACGGGCAGAGCGAGCGCTGGGACCTGCCGCTGGTGCGCAACCACGTCGCCCGCGCCATGCGCGCCTTCCGTCCGACGGTCGTCGCGACTTTTGGCCCCGAGGGTGTGACGGGGCATCCCGACCACATCACCATCGGCCGCGTCGCCACCGAGGTCTTCTTCGAGCTGCGGGCGCAGTGGCACACGGAGCACACGCTCGCGGACGGCTCCCTGGGCCGGCTCTACCACGTGGCGGTGCCGAAAGAGTTTGAACGTCGCCGCCCCGGGGAGTTGCGCGGCCGCGGCGACATCACCACCATCCTTGATGTCTCCGACCTCTGGGAGCAGAAACGCGACGCGCTGCGGTGTCACGCCAGTCAGACGCGGCACGTCGACCTGGAGGATCCTGCCCTGCGGGAGGCGCTCAGCCGGGAGCACCTCGTGCGCGTCTTCCCTCCCCCGCCTGCCGGTCTGCGCGAAACCGATCTTTTTTCCGAATCGGATCTCTCGCTCATCACTTGAGCTGGGCGCCAGTCCGCTCGGCGCCGCCCGTTGCAGGGGGTGCCCGCCGGGTAAGGCAGCGGGGCGCCCCGCGCGGCGACCGGGCTCGTCCCGTGCTGGTTGGTGGCTTGGGAATCCCTCCTCGCGAGCAGGTGCGACAGCGGCGAAGTAGACCAGGGCGAAGGGGGCGATCGCGGCAGGGAAGCGGAGAGGAGGGGAGAGCGGCGGCGTACCGTGGCGCTCGTGACGGCGGAGCCGACGCTTACTCTTGGCGCTCGATGACGTAGTTCGCCACGGCCATGAGCGGCTCGGAGTCGCCGTTCGCGTTGTACGGCTTGAGGGCCTCGCAGGCGGCGTCGGCATAGGCGCGGGCGCGTCCCAGGACCTCCTCGATGATATGGTAGCGCTCCATGTACTCGATGACGGTGGCCAAGTCACGCTTGTCAACCCGCTCCGCCTCCATCAGCCCGTTCAGGAAGGCTCGTTCCTGCGGGGAGGCCTGGGCATGGAGGAGGATGAGCGGCAGGGTCACGTTCGCCTCTTCCAGGTCTTTGCCGATGGATTTCCCCAGCCGGTCCTCATGCGCCACGTAATCGAGAGCGTCGTCGACGAGCTGGAAGGCGAGACCGATGTTGCGGCCGTAAGCTCGCAACGCCGCCGCGGCCCCCGCGTCGAGCTGGCCGAGGTAGGCGCCGATCTCGCAGCACGACTCGAACAGGGCGGCCGTCTTGCGGTAGACGACGTCGAGGTACTCCTCCTCGGCGATCTGGAGGTTGCCGTGATTGACCAGCTCGAGCACCTCTCCTTCCGCCATGTGGCAGGAGGCCTGCGACAGGGAGGTGAGAACTTCGGGCACGTTCTCCTTCGCAAGCAGGGCGAACGACTTGGCAAAGAGGAAATCGCCCACCAACACGCTTGCCTCGTTGCCCCAGTTCGAGTTGGCGGAGGGGCCGCCGCGCCGCAGCTCAGCTTCATCGACCACGTCGTCGTGCAGGAGACTGGCAAGGTGGATGAACTCGACCACGCAGGAGTAAGTGATCGCGCGCGCCCCCGCGTACCCCGCGAACCGCGAGCTCAGCAACACCATGATCGGGCGCAGGCGCTTCCCACCGTTATTGGAGAGGTAGTTCCCAATCGTGGGGATGAGGGCCACGTCGGACTCGAAGTTTGCCCGGATGGCTTCGCTCACTCGCTCCAGATCGTCCCGTACAAGCTCGAGCACATCGTTGAACTGCATGAAGGCTCCGCTCTCACCGTCCCGGGATACGCCATGCGGGGAGTGGCTGTGAGGGTATTCGCTCAATTGTCAGAGATATGAGGGAAATAGCCCGCAAAGTCAAGGAGCTTCTCTGCTCGTCCGATACGCCGCGCCGGCGCCGGGGGCTTCGCCGTCCATGGCGAGGCGGCGAGCCGGAAGCCGCGTTTCCGCCTCGCCCCGACAACCCATGCCGCCCGGGGCTGCGGCCGCCTCCGCTGCCTGGCTCGGCCGCGGCGCCGCGTGCCGCCCTCGGCTCAGCCCGAGCCCGCGGTCATCTCCGCAACCATGGCGCAGATCAAGCCCTCGCGCAGGCCGTAGTCGCTCACCAGCAACTCGGGGAACTCGAATCGTTCCATGATGCGCGCCACGATGGCGGCGCCGCTCACGATGATGTCCTCGCGCCCGGCCTCCAAGGCCGCGATGGCCTGCCGTTCGGGAAGGCTGAGGCTCTTCAACCAGACGAGGATCTCCTGCACGCGCGCCAGCGTCAGGCGCGTCGCGTTGATGGTCGCCGCGTCGTAGGCGACGAGCCCCAGGTGCAGCGCCGCCAGGGTGGTGATGGTGCCCGCCGTGCCGATGAGCCGCGCCGCCCGACGGGGCGCTAGCGCTCGCGCCACAGCGTCGAGCTGCGCGTCGATGGCGGCCAGCAGGCCTGCGTACTCGCGGGCGTCGGTGGGGGCGGTGGTGAGGTGGGTCTCGGTCAGCCCCACCACGCCGAGCAGGCATGAGGTGGAGGCGACAAGGCGGTCCCCCTCCGTCAGGGTGAACTCCGTGCTGCCGCCGCCGATATCCACGATGAGGCTGAGACCGGCGCGGAAGTCGACGGCGCGAGCCACTCCCGCCAGGGTCAGTCGCGCCTCCTCCGCGGCATCAATCACCCGCGGCGCAATTCCGGCCAAACGGCGATCGCGGCGCGCCGCCTCCACGAAGTCGGCCTGGTTCACGGCCTCGCGCACCGCGCTCGTCGCCACGACGCGGATAACCCCCGCCTGCGCCCGACGAGCCCGCTCCGCGAACTCCCCGGCAGCGGCGATGGTACGTTGGATCGCCGCGGCTTGCAAGGTTCGCCCCGGCGTGGCCCCTTCGCCCAGGCGGGTGATGCGTCGCGCCTCATCCACGATCCGCCAGCTTCCGTCCGGCTGCGGCGCCACCGCCAGGAGGCGCACGGTGTTGGTGCCGATGTCGATGCCGGCAAGCACCCGTCCCGATGCCGGCGCGCCAGCTCTCCTTGCCGCTGCCATGCTCCGCCGCACCCCCTGCGCGTCAGCCGAGGAACCATGCTGGAGACGCCGCGAAGGGCGCTCTCCTGGACGACCTCCCGTCTCCGACGCGGCGGTTCTCAGGAGCCGCTCGGATCGCGCCCAGACGGCCTTTTCCGCCCCAGCAGCCGCAGCTTGCCCCAACGCACCGAGCGGTGCTCCACCTCGATGCAGCGCTCGAACAACGGCGCCAGCGCGTCGGCAGCGGCAAGCCACTGGTCGTAGGTGGGCTGCTCGTAGTGAATCATCGTCGCCAGGGCCGCCAGCTTCGGCCACAGGCGCCGCGCCAGCCGCCGCCGGCAGAGCCAATGGACGAGGGCCAGGAAGGGCGTGCGCCACGGCTCGATGGCCAGCAGCCAGCCGTCCCGCCGCAGCACCCGGCGCACCTCCGCGAGCGTCGCCGCCACGTCAACCGGGAGACCGGGAAGGTGGTGCAAGCCTCCCAGCACGATGACCACATCCACCGATTCAGCCGCGAAGGGGAGCGTGCGGCAGTCACACCGCACGAGCCGCGCCGGGCCGCGGTACCTGCGCAGCAGGGTGGCGGAGAGGTCGGCGCCGGTGAGATTGGTGAAGCCGAGCTCACGCAGGGCGTGCAGGCCGTTGCCGCGCCCGCAGAAGAGCTCGACGATGGCGGCGTCGCGGCGCCACCGGCCGACCCCCAGGTTGCGCAGGCGGCGCTTGTAGCGGCGAATCTCCGCCCGCGGCGACTCCAGACTCGTGTAGGCCGCCTCCCAGAGCTCGTCCTTGCGCCCGCCGTGAGGCTCCGGCGCACGCCCGCCCTCTCCGGAACGGCGGTTGCCGTCACTGCCCGCGATCATCCCACGAGCCTCGCTGCCTCGGGCGCCGAACGCCGGGGCGGGAGAAACGCCTTCATTGCCGCGCGCGCTCTCTTTGCCGTATCCGGGCTCGGCGCTCCATCTGCGCTGCGTCATGCTCCCGACGACCTCCCGAATCCGCGGGATGCGCAGGCGGCGGAGGCTGCCGCGGTGGACGGCGCCTCGAGGCGGGCCAGGAAATGCAGGGACCGATCGAACACCCACGCCGCCGGCCACGGGTAGAGGCCGACGTCGGAGACCCAGGCGGCGACGCCGAGGTCGAGCTGGGCGAACGCTGCCTGCCACTGCCGGCGCGTCCAGTAGGTGTAGGGGAGGTCAACGCCATGGCGCGCATTGCCGAGGCGATCCATGAACCGCAGGGTGGGTGCGGCGAGCCAGCCGGCGCAAGTATGATCCTTCAGGACGATGGCCCGGCGCGCCACACGCCGCGCCTCGCGGAGCAAGGCCAGGGGCTGGCGCGCATGGTGCAGGACGTCGACGCACATGACGACATCGAAGCTCGCCGCGGCGTAGGGGAGCGTGCGGCCGTCGAAGCGCTGCACGGCGATGTGGGTGGGCTGGCGCGGCCGCACCTCGACCCCCTGGATGCGCAGGGCAGGCCGCCGGCGCATCAGGAGCGCCGCCAGGAGGCCATCGCCGCAGCCGACGTCCAGCACCGTGCCGCGGCTGGGGAGGAGGTCCATGAGGCGACGACAGAGGACCTGCCGCCGTCGCCGCGTCACGTAGCCTTCGTGGATGCGCTCGCTGAGTTTCATGTGCGGCGCATCCCAAGGATACTCACGAAGAAGCTGCCGAGCACGGTCTGCACGCCCAGAGCGGTCAGGGTGACGCCGGGGATGACCCAGCGCATCGTGGCGCCGTAGTCGAGCTCGCCGAAGCCGCGCAGCCGCCACGCATTCGCCGCCACCAGGATGAGGAGGAGGCCGCAGAGCGCGGCGGCCGCCCCCACGATCAGGCCGGTCTCGAGGCGGACGATCTCGAAGAAGCGGGTCAGCCGGTGGTCTTCGGGCAACAGTCCCTCGCTGATGGCGAACGTCTTGGCGAAGATGGCGAAAAGCACCGATTGGTAGCCGACGAGCACGGCGAGGCTGGCGACGAGCAGGGTGTGGGCATCGAAGGTGACGCCCAGGAGCGTGATGCCGGGCATCGCCAGCCCGTAGCCGATCATCCCCAGGACCACCAGGAGGAAGCCGGGGATCAGGAACAGCCAGCGCGGGCTGCAGAGGAGGAAGAAGCGCACCGTGCGCCAGCCGTCGCGGAAGGTCTTGAGGTGCGGAGCGTGCCGGGTGCGCCCATCCGGGTGCAGGCAGATCGGCACCTCGGCGATCTTCGCGCCATAGAGGCTCGCTTTCAGGATCATCTCGGTGGCGAACTCCATGCCGGTGCAGCGTTGGTCGAGGCGCTCGAACAGGTCCTTCGTGAAGCCCCGCAGGCCACAGTAAACATCGTGGATGGGGGCGCGAAACATGGCGCGCGCGAGCATCGACAGGAGGGGGTTCCCCACCCAGCGATGCAGCCAGGGCATGGCGCCGGGCAGGATGGCGCCCCCGCCGGCCGGCAGACGGCACCCCTGCACCAGATCATAGCCTTCGCGCAGCTTTCCAACCAGCTTGGGGATGTCGAGGAAATCGTAGCTGTCGTCGGCATCACCCATGATGACGAACCGGCCGCGCGCCGCGGCGATGCCGCCCATCAGCGCGCTCCCGTACCCCCGCGCGGCGACGGTGACGAGGCGAGCGCCGGCGGCGATTGTGATAGCCTGGGAGCCGTCAGTGCTGCCGTTGTCGGCCACGATGACCTCGCCGCGAATGGCATGCTCGGTGAAGGCGCGGCGGGCTTTCTCAATACAGCTTCGCAGCGTCTCCGCTTCATTGAGGCAGGGCATGACGACGGAGACCTCCACAGCGTCCGTGTCGTCCCTCGCCTGAGGTTCCGGCTGCTGCGCATCCATGGGCGATGCCTCTCCTGCCCGCTCCGCTCTTCTCCGCGCCGCCGCATGGTCCACCCGAAGCGCCGCGCCAGGCTGCGAGCCCGCGCCGCAGCGTCGCCCCCCAGGCGTTCGCCATGCAGCGGACGGGCTCATTCTAGCAGAAAGATCAGGATGGCGCGCTGGGGGTGCTCTGGCGAGGGGCGCGGGAAGTGCCGCAGCAGCGGCAGCTTCGCCGCCGCGGCGGCCGCGAACTCCGTCTCGCGCATCGCCTGCTCGGCCGTGTCCACCACCAGGAGCCGGGCGCCCGCGGCCCGCGCCGCCTGCACCACCTCGCCATAGGAGGCGAGGGGCAGCCGCAGCGATGGCCGCCCCGCATAGAAGGCGATGCGAGGCATGTTCGTCATCACCGACCCCGGCGGCAGCGGCTGCGCCCGCAGCCAGCGGCCCGCCTCTTTCAGCACCACCTTCTCCTCCCGCCGCAAGTGGAGGGCAGCCGGCAGGGAACTCGCGATGACAAATCCCGCCATGATCGCCGCGGCCCAGGGCAGGGCGGCGCCGCGCCGCTGCAGCCAGGCGCGCCGCGCCAGCCAGTCGCGCGCCGCGATCCAGCCGCGTCCCGCCCAGGGAAGCGCCAGCATCGCCAGGGGCACCATGTAGCGGCGGTGGGTGAGGAGGAAGGAGAACGCCAGGAGATAGAAGGCGAGCAGGAGGAGCATGAACAGGCTGGCATTCCTTTCTCGCCACGGGACCGATAAGAGTGCGGCCTCCGCTGCCCCGCCCGGCGCCGCCGCGCCGGCCGTCCGCACCGCGTCGCCGCGCGAGGGGCTGGCGCGCCACTGCGCCAGAACGCCGAGGGCGGCCAGGAGGACGAACGGCGCGTACAGGGCCTCGAGGAAGTAGCGCAGGAGGACGACGATGTCACTGGCGGCCTTCTTGAGGAATAACGGCAGGTTCCGCAGCACGAACCGCGCCGTGTTGAAGCCGCGGATTTCTTCCCGCTGCATCAGCGTCGCCGCGCGCTCATGCAGGAGGGCGCCGCTGGAGCCGCGCTGTTTCATGAGGCCCACGGCCACCGTGGCGCCGAGCTTCTGGCTGAGAGTCCAGCCGCCGCTGAGGGAGCGCAGGTAGAGGAGGTACGGCCCGGCCACGACGAGGAAGCTGATGAGAACGCACGAGGCGGCGGCAAGCCGCCGAGGCATCGCCGCGCGCCGCCGGCCGCCCCAGGGCAGGAGCGCGCCCAGCACCCCCATGACGACGAGGCCCAGCCCTTCCGGCCTCACTAGGTAGGCCGCCGCCGCCACGCCTCCGAGCAGCAGCGCCGCCGGTCGCCGCGCCTCGAGCACGGCGGCAAGCGCCGCGACGCACCCCGTGAGCAGCAAGGTGATGTAGGTGGCCTCGGACAGCACCTCACCCCCGTAACGCACGGCTGCTGGGTGCACGGCATACGCCAGGCAGGCGGCCAGGGCCGCGGCCGACCCGGCGAGCCTCCTGGTGAGGAGGTAGAGCGGCAGAAGGCCGAGCGTCCCCAGCAGGAGCGAAACGACTTTCCCGGCGGCTTCCGGGCTGGGGGCGACGAAGGAGGCCAGGGCAATGAAGATGGGATAGCCAGGGGGGAAGAACGAGGCAAGCCCCTCGCTGAACCGGCCGGCGGCGAGGTGCGCTCCGTTCGTGGCGTAGACGGTGCCGTCCTTGCTGATCACCTCGACGAGGAGGCCGGCAAGGGCGCGCAGCGCGAACGCCAGGCCGAGGAGGCCCACGAGGGTCCAGGCTCGGCGTGCAACCGCGGCAGAGAGGACGCGAGGGACCACCAGTGCCACTCCGCGGGGGCCCCGCATGAGTTCCTCATGCGGGGGCGAGGGCCTTGCGTGCCGGTGTGCCGGTGTGCCGCAGCCAGCGCCGCCCAGATCTCCTGACAGCGGGGAAGAGCCGATCGTGGGCGGCGACGGCAGGGAACGCCTCGGAGGAGGCACATCCGCCGCGTTCGCCGCAACCCTTGGCCGGCGCGCCTTACAGTCGGCCGAGCACCCAGTAGTACAGCAACCCGGCATACTCGTGCAGAACGGCCTCCACCCAGTTGAACGAGTAGGCCCTGCGGGTGCGGAACCAGCTCTGCCGCGCCGGCCGGACAATGAGGTCGATCCCCGTGCCGCGGAGCTGTTTCAGGAAGGTGAGATTGGCCCGCCGCGTGTGGTAGGGGCTGCTGACCAAGATGAGGCGTTTCCACGGCTGCTCTCTGCTGAGGCGCGCCACCGCCCGCGCCTCAGCGTAGGTCGTGCCGGTGAACTCGAGGAGGATGATGGCCTCCGCCGGCACCCCAAGCCCTTGCAGGAAAACCTTCGAGAAGTTGGCTTCCGTGAACGGCCGGCCATTCAGCGTGAAGTCGTGGAGCCGGGCGCCGGAGACGACGAGGCGCGGGGCATAGCCATCGCGGTAGAGCTCGTACCCATGCAGGGCGCGCTCGTAGTTGCCCCCCAGAACCACGATCGCATCGGCGGGCTGGAGGGGTTCGGAGACCACCAACCACGCCGCCAGATAGGGACTCAGCAGGTAGAGGAGCAGCAGGATGCCGATCCCCGCCGACAGGACGACCCGCCACCGTTTCCATTGCTTCGGCATGGTCGGCTCCCCCTCCTTCGAGCGGGCAGGACATGGCGTCACCGCGGCGGCGGTCTAGGCGCCAACGAGGACCCATCCAGGCCGTGGCAGGCGGCGCGGGGATTTCCGGCTCGGCATGGCCGCGAACCCATGCCGGGGCGGCCTCTGCCGCCGCGCTCAGACGCGGCCGCGCAGCCAGTAGTACCCGAGGCCGAGGTACTCGTGGGCCACCGTCCGCAGCCAGGGCGCATCATGCGGCTGGCTGTCGCTGAACCAACTCTGCGGGGCGGGGCGGGCGATGAGCTTGCGGTCGGAGGCGCTGAGCTGCTTTCGCACCGTCAGCACGGCGCGCCGCATGTGGTACGGACTGGAGACGAGGATGAGGCGCCGCCAGTTCCGGCGCCGCATCCAGGTGGCGGCGGCGCATGCCTCCTCATACGTGCTGCGGGCCTCCCGGAGGACGATCAGCGCGCTCTCGGGAACCCCAAGCTGGTGCAGGATGCGCGGCGCCGAGTGGCACGCCGGGTAGACCTGGCCGTTGAACTCGCAGCGTCCCACACCTTGATTCGCGACGAGGAGCCGCGGCGCATACCCCCAGCGGTAGAGCTCATACCCAGCGACGAGGCGTTCCACGTGGCCGGAGAGGACGAGAATGGCGTCGGCGCCCTGGAGGGGATCAGCCACCACCAGCCAATCGGCGAGAAGCTGCGTCATCCCCGCCAACCCCGGCACGTTCGCAAGACAGCTCCGCCACAGCGCCAGGCGCAGGCGTCCCGGGTACAGCCGCGAGGTTCCTCCTCGACACTCCGCGTGGCACATGCTCTCAGCTCCTCCTACCTCACGGCGACATCCCAGGCCGTTCACCTCTCCTCTCCGCCTACCTGGCGGCAGCCACGGCGAGGGCGCGAAACGCGGCAGACGCGCAGATGGTGCCCGGAGAAGGGTCCCCAGGTCAAGGCGCGCAGGGGCGGGGCACGATCCCGCGGCGTTCCCTGGCAGGCTCACGGCGCGCCGCGTCGCCGTCGGGGGCTGCCGCGGGGCTGTCTTGTGCATCCCCGGAGCTTATGGTGTAATACGAGATCGGCAGAGGTTCCGGCAAGCGGCGCCGCACCGCGGAGTCAGCCCCACCATGAACGTTGCGAGCCTCATCGAAGGGAGTTGCGAGCGCAACGCTCAGCGGCCGGCGCTGCACCTGGGCGAGCAGACCCTCGCCTACGATGAGCTGGGACGGCGCATCTCGCGCCTGGCGAGCAGCCTGCGGCGCTTGGGGGTGCAGCCGGGGGAGCGCCTCGCCCTGCTGCTGCCGAACAGCGTCGAGTACCTCGTCAGCTACTACGCCGCGGTCAGGATCGGCGCCGTCGCTGTCCCCCTGAACCCGCTCCTGCGCGCCCCGGAGGTGCGGTACATCCTGGAGGACTGCCAGGCGGGCGGCCTCATCGTCGATCAGACGTTCGCGCCCACGATGCAGGCGCTGGAAGGGGAGCTGCCGTTCCTCCGGCACGAGATCGTGGTCGGGCCGCCGGGCTGGGCGGGGATCTCCTTCGAGGCGCTGCTCGAGGCCGGCGACGAGAGCTGCCCCGTCGTCGACCGCGACGACAGCGATCTGGGAACCCTCATCTACACCTCCGGCATGACGGGGAACCCGAAGGGAGCCATGCTCTGCCACCGCGGCCTCATCGCCGCGGCGCAGGCGGCCGTCGCCAGCTTCCACGTCACGCCGCCGGACTGCATCGTCGGCGTCCTGCCTTACGCCCATATCTTCGGCACGAACATCATCGTGCAGGCCCCGCTGGTGGCCGGAGCCTCCGTCGTGGTCATTTCGCGCTTCGAGCCGGCGGGCGTCCTGGCGGCCATGGAACGCCGGCGGGCCAGCAAGTTTGCCGGCGTGCCGCTCATGCTCATCGCCTTGAGCAACGTGCAGGAAGCCGCGCCGCGCGACGTTCGTTCCTTGCGACAGTGCATGGTGGGCGGCACCACCGTGCCGATGGAGGTGGTGCGCCGGTTCGAGTCGCTCTTTCCCAACTGCGAGGTCGTGGAGGCCTACGGCATCTCCGAGAACACCGGCATCGTCACGCAGAACCCGTTCGGCGGCGGCCAGCGGGAGCACTCGGCGGGCGTGCCGGTGGGGCGCAACGAGGTGCGCATCGTCGATGACGCGGGGGACGAGGCGCCGCGCGGCCAGGCCGGCGAGGTGGCGGTGCGCGGGCCGCAGCTCCTCCTCGGCTACTGGGGGAAGCGGGAGGCCACGGCGGCCGCCCTGCGCGATGGCTGGCTCCTCACCGGCGACGTCGGCCGCCTCGACGAGGAGGGCTACCTCTACCTCATCGACCGCAAGAAGGACCTCATCATCACCGCCGGCTACAACGTCTACCCGCGGGAGGTGGAGAACGTTCTCTACACTCTGGACGGCGTGCAGGAGGCGGCGGTCATCGGCATGCCCGACGCCGAGCGCGGCGAGCTCGTCAAGGCCGTCATCGTGCCGAAGCCGGGCGCCGTGCTCAGCGCCGCGGCCGTCACCGCGTTCTGCGCGGAGCGCCTCGCCGCCTACAAGCTGCCGCGCCGCATCGAGTTTGCGGAGGACCTGCCGCGCACCGCCTCGGGCAAGATCCTGAAGCGCGCCCTGCGCGCCGCGACACCAGGGGCGAGCCCTTCTGAGCGCGGTTCCCAGCCGGGATTCCCCTCACCATCGCAGGACCCCGACTGAAGGCTAATCGACCCCGATGATTGAACTCCGGAACATTTCGAAAATCTTTGCCGAGAAGGGGAAACCCAGCGTCACGGCCCTTCGCGACGTCAGCCTGCGCGTGGAGAAAGGGGAGTTCCTGACCCTGATCGGCCCCAGCGGCTGCGGCAAGAGCACGCTCCTCTACATCCTGGCCGGTCTCGAGAAGGCGACGGCGGGAGACCTCACCCTGCACGACCGAGCCATTGCGGGGCCGGGGCCGGACCGCACCATCGTCTTCCAGGATTTCGTCCTCTACCCCTGGTTGACGGTGCGCAAGAACGTCGCCTTCGGCATGAAGCTGGGCGCCTCGCGCGGCAAACATCGCCCGCCGGAGATCGAGGCCCGGGTGCAGCAGCTCCTCAAGGTCGTCGGCCTCAGCCGCTTCGAAAACCATTACCCCTACGAGCTCTCCGGCGGCATGAAGCAGCGCGTCGCCATCGCCCGGGCGTTGGCGCTCGACCCGGAGGTCCTCCTCATGGATGAGCCCTTCGGCGCCCTCGACGCGCAGACGCGGCGCATCATGCAGGAGGAACTCCTGCGCATCTGGGAGGCGACGCGGAAGACGATCATCTTCGTCACCCACAGTATCGAGGAGGCCGTCTTCCTAAGCAACCGCGTCCTCATCATCACCGCCCGGCCGGGCCAGATCAAGCAGCAGGTGCGCATCGACCTGCCGCGCCCGCGGGATTTCGACGCCCTGCGCAACGACGCCCGCTTCATCACTCACTGCGGCGACATGTGGGCTTCCATCAAGGAGGAGGTGCAGAAGAGCATCGAGACGGAGTAGGCAAGAGGGGTGCGGTGCAGTCGCTGGGGATGACAAGCAGGCTTCCGGCCCGTCGAAGGCAGAACCACGGATGAACACAGATGAGCACGGATGATCGCGTGAGTTCGTAACCAGCGGTGGTTCACTCCCCTCCCTTCCTCTGCGTCTCCGCGGTCAATCCCCCTGCACCGCCGCGGCGCAGGGGGCGCCGAGGTTTCAACAGGCAAGATGCCTGCGCTGCGGGAAGGGGTGCGGGGGATGGAGGATTCCCCGCGGAACGTTTTCTCGCCGATTCCGCCTGGCCTACCCCGGCGCGCCGACCGCGGCAACAAGCCCGGCATCCCGGCGGAGCGCCTCGTCCTGGGGCACGCCGAGGGCGTTGGCGATGCGCAGGAAGCAGTTGAGGGCCGCCGTCTCGACAATCATGTCGAGGATGAGGGCGTCCTCGAAGCCGTGCGAGCGCAGGCCGTCGAGCCAGTTCTGGGTGATCTGGCTGCAGTCCAGGGTCATCTGCTCCACGAAGGCGAGGATCGCCTTGTCCGCCTCGGCGAGCGCCGCGTCCCGCCAGTTCACCGCGTCCCGCACAGCCCGCAGCGATCCCGCCTGTCGCCGCAGGTGCTCGCCATAGAGGAGCGCCAGGGAGGGGCAGCGCGCCAGGCCGCAGATGAGCACGGCGATCATCCCCTCGCGGCGCCCGCCCAACCCCGAGGCGCCGAAGCTCACGCCGCGCAGGAAGTGGTGCGCCGTGACGAGGGCCTTCGGGTGCAGGGAGAGCGCCGGAAACAGCGCCGGCACGAAGCCCGCCTCAGAGCGCCAGGTCGCGTAGACCTCACGGACCTCATCCGGCAGCTCCCTCTCCGGCACGGTGGGGCGCCACGGGCCATCGCCGCGCGGACCCGAGCCGCTCGGCTTCGCCTCAAGCACGGCGCGCTGCGCGTCGGTCACGTCCGCGGCATGGCGCCCTGCCGCGCGCACATACGAGTAGGTCGCGGTGATCTCGTCGTCCTGGAGGAGATCCTCGTCCAGCTCGGCTCCGGTGGCGTCCGCTATGCGGGTGATGTAGTGCCGGTAGCCGCTTGCCAGAACGATGTCGAGGACCTGTTTCTCAGTGAAGCCGACCTCCCGCAGCGCTTGCAAGTTGCCGGCGGTGAGGCTGCTCGAGTCGATGGTGAACGCCTCGGCGAACTCGAGCATCTGGCGGTCGCGCCCATCGAAGAGGCTGGAGCCGCGCCAGTCCTTCAGCGCCAGGACCTCGCCGCGGTTGTTCTCATTGGCCCGACGGAGGAACTCTCCGTGCTCGGCCGCTCAGAACGTGCAGCGCACGAGATCGGAGATGAGGGTGGCGATCATCTCCTCGCGCCGGCGGCCGAGATCGCTGCTGCCGAAGATGACCGCGTTGCGGAAATCGTCCGAGACCTTCAGGGCGCGCGGCCGCAGGCTGACGGCCCGGATGATGTTCGGCACGAAGCCGAGCTTGGCGTGCCAGCTCTCGTAGACGCGGGCGATCTCGCCGTCGGCGCGCTCGGGCGCCACGGTGGCGATGAATGACATAGGCGTACTCTCCTTCTCATGGAGGACATCCCGCCACAGTTCCAGAACGATACCACATGGGCAGCGGCTTCTGCACGCCGCAGGGGAACAGACAGAGATCACCCGGAAGATTACAGCTTGTTCTTGGCATGCCGCCGCAGCGACCCCAACGGGGGGCCTCAAGGGGAGGAGCGCATGTTCTACGACCAGCGGCAGTTTCTCGATGAGCTCGAGCGGCAGGGGGAGATCACCCGGCTCGACGTGCCCATCCGGGTGACGCGCGGCGACAACGAGATGATGGCCTTGAGCCGCCACCTCTCCCTTGAAGACGGGCCGTGTGTCTGGCTGGAGCAGTGCGAGGGGCTGAACACGCCCGGCGTGCCCGTGCTTGTCGGCAACATCGGCACGCGCCGCCGGCTGCAGCTTGCGCTGGAGGCGGAGAGCTGGGTGGCGGCCAAGGAGCGCCTCGTCCGCATGCTCAACACGCCAGCCAGCGCGTGGCCCGAGCCGCAAATCGTCGATGCCGCCCAGGCGCCTTGCAAGGAGGTCATCATCACGGGTGAGGACGTCGACCTCGAGACCCAGGTGCCGAAGGTCTGGTTCGGGGAAGAGTGGTCGGCCATGCTCTCCGACACCATTTGCGCCACGACGCACCCCGAGACGGGCCTGTTGAACGCGAGTTGCCTGCTGCACTCCTTCATCGACCAGAAGCCGGACGGCACGCTTTTCGACGACGCCCTGCGCAAGCGCCACCTCATGTCCTACATCTTCTGGAACCCCCACGCCGGCAACCATGTGGGGATGAACTACGCCGCCGCGGTGGAGCGCGGCGAGCCGCTGCCGGTGGCGATCGCCTGCTGCATCGACCCGCAGCTCCTCATCGTCGGGGGCGGGCCGCGCTGCCCGCAGGGGGCGCATCCGTGGGATAAGTACGCCATGACCGGCGCCTTGCGGGGGGCGCCCATCCAGCTTGTGAAGTGCGAGACCCTCGACCTCTATGTGCCGGCCAGCGCCGAATTCGTGCTTGAGGGGGAGGTGCTCCCCGATGTGCACCTGATGGACTACAAGCATGGCAACTTCCTCGGCTACTACAACGAGGAGCAGCTCCTGCCGGTCACCCGCATCCACTGCATCACGCACCGGCGCGATCCGATCTGGCACCCCACGCGCAGCTTCCTGCCGCCGTACGACCACTCCTTCCTGCAGATCATGACCATCGAGGCGGAGACCCTGCGCTCCCTGCGCGGCGCCTTCCCGCAGGTGCAGGATGTCGTCGCTTTCCCATCGTTCGGGGGACGGGCGCTCTTCCTCGTGGTGCAGCTCAACGTCGATGCCGAGCAGAAGCCAAGCTCCTGGTTCGGCCACCAGATCATCCACGCCGTGTGGGGCTCCCCCGGCCGCTACGGCGCCTCGGCGAAGTACGTCGTGGTAGTGGGGCCGGACATCAATCCCTATTCCGCCGATGACGTGATCTGGGCGCTGAACACCCGCGTGCAGCCGAAGAGCGACAGCATCTTCAACGAGCACGGGCAGGCCCTCTACTTCGACCCCTCCCTGAGCGCCGGCGAGCAGGGGAGCACCTGGAACAGCGAGCAGCTCGGCATCGACGCCACCTTCAAGGTGCCCGAGCGCCTGAGCCGGCTCCATGCCGTGCCGGCCCGGCCGCCCGCCGCGGCCATGGAGGCGATCCGCGCCAAGCTCGCCGGGCGGCTGCCGCGGCGCGGCACCGGGCGCGCGACAGGCTGAGGCTCACCGCGCCGAGATGAGGGTGAGCTGGCGCCGGCCAAGGGTGGACCTTCGAGGTGGAAGCACGGCGCCATCGCTCAAAGCATGGATGGTCGCAGTTGTTTTTTGAAAGTTCTCAGCATAACCACAGTGGGCGCTTCCAGCATCCCCATCCGCCCGCGCGCGGAACGCATCTTCCTGGGAGTGATGCTGGATTCTTACCCCCCCCCACCCTGAGCGCGGCAGAGGCGCGGAGAGGCGCCCTCATGCTTGAGTTAGGCGACGTGGTTCCCGTGGGGCATGCTCCGTCTTGACCAACAGGGGGGTGCTTGCGCCTCTTGAGATTCGTCGTTGACTTCACCGCCTGAACCTCCTAAGGTAGAGATACAGTCGCCCAGGCTGCACGGTGCTCATTTCATTGCGATTGATTGCTGCCCCGAACGCTGCTACGTGCTGGTCGTCGCTTTGTCAGGCTCGGTTCTTTGCTCGACCCGAACGTGGACGTGCTCGCTTCCAGCTCCCCAGGTGGTCGCTTCCGCCTCCCAGGCAGAGGCGCGGGTGAGTTTGCGGGGGAGGCCGTTCAGGCCGATCTCACCGCGGCGGGCGAGGTGGCGTTGCGGAGAGAGGGTTGGCGGGTTCCACCCCGCGCCTGCTCAGGGCAGGGGGTGGATCGTGGGGTTTGGATGGTGGCGTGCTGCATGCGGCCCGTTGGTGAACGACGCGCGGTGTCGCGCCTTGTTGATTGGAGAAGATATGGAAGTTCGTGTTTTTGAACTTGCTGGAGGGAAGCTTAGCGTCCGTGAGCTCATCTGGAATGAGGAGGTGAAAGCGCACTTTCGGATCATCAATGACAAGATCGGGCGCTCGGAGGTGACGGAGTTCCAGGTGAGCACCAAGCAGCGCTTCAACCGCCCCTCGGCGCTGGAGGAGCTCATCAATCACCTGAAGAGCATCCAGAAACGCGCCGATACTCGCCAGCCGACGGACGCCGAGGGCGAGGGCACGCCGCCGAGCCGCCCCCCTGACTCATACAACAGCGGCAGTCACCACCAGGCCTTTCCAAGCCGCGCGCGCCAGCAGTACACCAGTCGGGGCAGCTACCCGAGTCGGAACTTCCTGCGGGAGCGCTCCAGTTCCCCCCCTGCCGAGACGAGCGAGTTGGGGGACAACGCCGACGAACCTAACTTCAACCAGTAAACTGGATCACGAAGAGGGCCGCGCCACCGCAAGGGTGGGCGCGCCCTCCTTGCTCCAGGCTTCGGCGCACGGGCGCGGCACGATCTCCCGCCGCTCCCCGCGGCCAGCCAGGCGCCCGGCACGACGAGGAGGAGCGGCCTCCATGTCGCCCCTCCACTCCGCTCCCCGGCGCTGCCGCGGCAACCGCGGCGATTCTTCCCCCGTCTCCAGGCTCCCCCGCCCCCCCATGCGCCTCGTGGTCAATACGCGGCTCGGGCCGTGTCTTAGGATTTGGGCAGGAAGCTCTCATCGACGATCGTGCGCGCGTCGATGGGTTTCTCCAAGTTTCCGACCATCACGTTCCAGTCGATCTGTTGCTGGATGCTCTTGATGTTGACGCGTCCGTTGTTGTCCAGGTACATCGGGATCGCCTTGGCAAGGACCTCCCTGCCGACCTTCGTATATTTTTGCAGCATCTGCACGATGGTGTCGTCGAGCATCCCCCTCTCGTTGTAGAAGCGGACCCCCTTGAGGTAGGCGCTCATCCAGCGCTGGGCCAGGTCGCGCTGCTTGGTCATGAAGTCGCCGCCGTACATGACGACGGCAACCTGCATCTCGGCAATCTCGGGGACATCAGCGGCCATCACGTAGCGCACCCCAATCCCTTCGACCTCCACACGGGCGCCCCAGGGTTCCGCCACGGAGCCGCCCACGATGGCGCCACTGATCATGGCCTGGTAGAGCTTCGGAGGCGACAGCCGCACGATGCGCACCTCCTTCCAGTCCAAACCAGCGTGCTTCATTTCATAGTAGAACCCAAAATCAGAGATGCCTCCTTGGGCGAAGAGGGCGAACGTTTCGCCCTTGAGCGCCTTCAGGCCGCCGGCCTTGACGCGGTCCAGCACGGCGTTCCTGAGGACGAGCTGGTTGCTGTAGGACTTCCCCGCGCGGTTCTGCCCCTTGTCGGCAACGATCTTGAAGTTGCTGCCGCTGGCGATGGCGTTGAAGAGGCCGGCGGAGGCGCCGCCGGCCGCCACGTCGAGGCTGCCCGCGGCAAGGGGGGCCATCTGCTTGGCTCCGGAAGCGAAGGGCAAGAGCTCGATCTCGATGTTCTGTTCCTTGAAGTAGCCCAAATCGACGGCCGCGAAGATCGGCACGTAGGAGATGACCGGCATGGAGCCGGTGCGCACCTTCGTCTGCGCCTCGGCAGGCATGCTCCAGGCGCTGATCATCAGGAGGACACTCAGCAGCAGCGCCACGCCGCCACCCGCGGCTCCGAGTCTCATCTTCACGCTTGCCATGGTTTCTCCTCCCCCGCAGGCGCAGAGATCGACTCAGTGCGCCGCACGCTTGGACCGGCGCGCGGCGCGCCTCTCCTACGATTTGGGCAGGAAGCTCTCATCGACAATCGTGCGCGCATCGATGGGCGTCTTCAGGTTCCCAACCTTCACGTTCCAGTCGATCTGGTGCTGGATGCTCTTGACGTTCACGCGGCCGTTGTTGTCGAGGTAGACCGGGATCGCCTTGGCGAGGACCTTGCTGTCAACCTTCGTGTAGTTCTGCAGGATCTTCACCACCGTGTCGTGCATCATGCCGGTCTTGTTGTAATAGCGGATGCCCTTGATGTACGCGTCCATCCAGCGCTGGGCCAGGTCGCGCTGCTTGGTCATGAAGTCGCCGCCGTACATGATGACGGCAATTTGCGTCTCGGCGATCTCCGGGATATCGGCGGCCGTCAGGTAGCGCACGCCGACCCCCTCGACCTCGACGATGGCGCTCCAGGGCTCCGCCGTCGAGGCGCCGACGATGGCGCCACTCTTCAGGGCCTGGTAGGTCTTCGGCGGCTCGAGGTTGACGATCCGCACCTCGCTCCAGTCGAGGCCGCCGTGCTTCAGCTCGTGGTAGAGGCCGTAGTCCGCCACGCTCCCCTTGCCGAAGGTGGCGAAGGTCTCCCCCTTGAGGGCCTTCAGTCCGCCGGCCTTCACCCGGTCCATCACGGCCTTGCTGAGGATGAGCTGGGTGCCATACGCCTTGCCGTCGCGATTCTGCCCCTTGTCCGCCACGATCTTGAAGTTGCTGCCGCTGGCGATGGCGTTGAAGAGCCCGGCGGAAGCGCCGCCGGCCGCCACGTCGATGCTCCCCGAGGCCAGCGGGGCCATCTGCTTCGACCCGGAAGCAAAGCGCAGCAGCTCGATCTCGATCTTCTGTTCCTTGAAGTAGCCCAAATCGACGGCCACGAAGATCGGCACGTAGGAGATGACCGGCAGGTAGCCGATGCGCACCTTGGTCTGACCCAACGCCGGCGCGGCGGCGAGGGTGAGCGTCAGCAGACCGATCAGCACCGCGCCGAGTAGCGACACCCATGTTCTCTTCGACGACAGCATGATTACCTCCTCCCTGTCTCGCCCCACCGTCCAGCACCCTGTGCTGACGGCAACGTTGCCGCGAGGGCGCCGCAACCCACGCCGTGCCGCCGCGCCTCCGCAAGCGCCACGGGTCCGCCCGCGCCGCGCCGACGGCCCTCGCCTCAGCTCCTCCTCCCGCCCGCCGGCGCCTGCCGGGATGCCACGACGCACAACGCCTTGCCGCTTGGCGGACAGCGCCTCGGTGAATGGACCACGCAGCCTGGGGTGAAGGGAGCTGAGGACTCTAGACTACGTCGCGGCGCCTCCGAACGTCAAACCTTAAAATGTGTCAAGCGCGAGGCAAAGGTCGCGCTCCTTTCGTCATCCCTCCAGCCACTGGTCCAGGCCCGCTCCGTCGCGGCGACCCTCCCGTCTACAGGCCCACGGCGTTGTTCCACATGCCGAGGCCCTGCCAGAATGCGATGACGGCGAAGAGCTCGGTGAGCTCCGCATCGTCGGCTCCCAGCGCCCGCAGCCGGCGGGTTTGCGCGTTCAGCCCGTACTGGCAGTTGGTGGCGGCGAAGATGGCGATGGCGAGCATCACCTTCGTTTTCGCGTCGATGCGCTTTGGCTCACTCACCGCCTTCATGTGCTGCCAGAACCCCTTGAAGAAGTCGGGATGATTTGCCATCATTCGGAAGGAATCGGGGATGAAGCCGAGCGCCGCGCGAACCTCAGCGAAGGCTGCCTTCAGATCGTCGGGGGCTGTCTCTTCCGGAACTGGTTGAAGCCGAGGAGCCGTAGTCACCGTCATCTCCTTCTTCAGAGTTCGAGTTTCAGCATGACGCTCCGCGGGGCGCAGCCCTGGAGGACCTCCAAGCGGTTGCGCCCGCGTCCGCCGCTCCCTCATCGTTCTCCCGAGGGGGGTGCGCCGAGCCTGGCCCGATCCCGCCGCTGGGGCGCGGCGCCATCAGCCGAGCAGGCCCTCACTTCCCAACCACGCCGTAGAACCACTGGAGACTCCCGTGCGCTTCGTTGACGCCCATGCCCATCTCTTGCCGGCCAAGCGGCTGGCCTCGCTCCTGCGCTGGGTCGAGCGCCGGCAACCGAGGCACCCCTACCCCGAGAGTACGCCGCTCGATCACCTGCTGCGGGAGTACCAGGAACTCGGCGTCGAGCTCGTCTTCAACATGATCTATCCGATCTTCGAGCGCACCACCGAGGAGCTCAACCGCTTCAACTTCGAACTGGCCCGCAGCCGCGCCCCCAGAATCCTCGCCGTCGGCTCGCTGCATGTCAGCGATGCCGACAAGCTGGCCATCGTCGATACCTGCATGCAGACCTACGGCTTCCTGGGCCTCAAGTTCCACCCCTTCATCCAGCGCTTCCTGCCCTGGGACGAACGTCTCTTCCCGGTGTACGAGCGCATGAGCGAGCTGCGCCGACCGGTCTTCCTGCATACCGGCTTCGAGAAGTTCTATGACGCGGAGCTGCCCATTGAGAAGCTGGAGCGGGAGATCCTGCAGCGCTTCCCCGAGCTGCCGCTCGTCTTCCTGCACGCCCTCTTCCCGCACTTTGACGAGGCGTTTCGACTCGTGGAGAGCTATCCGCACCTCTACCTCGACCTGGCGAATGTTTACGGCAGCCTCGTCGCCCCGCCCTCCCCGGGTCTCCACGGGGAACCTCAGCCGGCTGCGCCCCGGCGGAAGCTCGAGCGCGCCGCGGAGCGCCTCTTCCAGGGCCTCGAGGTGTGGCACCATCGGGTGCTCTTCGGCACCGACCACCCGGCCGGCACCGGCACCTTACGGCAGATTTACGCGTCCGCCTTGGCGATGCCTATCAGCGAGGCCGCCAAGGAGAGCATCTTCGGCGGAGCCGCCCTGGCACTCGTGGAGAAGTACTATGGAGCGTCCGGCCCCGCCGGCGCCGGGGAGTAAGCCACCCCTCGCCGAGGCTGACGGTCTCCTGACGGCTTCGTGACGCGCGTCGCCCACCGGTTCCTTACAGACCCACCCGCACGCGCTCCGGCGACACGTGCTCGCGCAACGGAACATTGAGACGGGCGCTGTATCGCCGCGCCTCCGCCGTGACCGCTCCGGTGCACCAAATGGCCACCGCCGTGAGGGCGTCCTGCCGCAGCGCCGCCGCCAGGCGGTTGACGGTGCTGATGAAGGCGGCGTCCTTGGGCAGCAAGTCCGCCGCCTGGACGATGATCCCTTCCTGCCGCTCACGCAGGAAATCGAGCGCCACCTCCCCTTGCGACGTCGCCACGGCGCGGTTCAAGGCATAGATGGAGCCACGCGCTAGGTTCTCGGCCCGCATGATCTCGACGGCCTGCAAGGCGACCTCCACGGTGGCTTGATCCGGCAGGCCGGCGAGATGTTCGAGGCGCAGCGCCAGGCCGTCGACGTAGGAGAGGTTGCGCACTGTGTCGCGCAGACGAAGGAGCTGCGCGGTGCTGAAAGCCGGGCTGCGCGCCAGGCGCGCGGCAAGGGCGGTGTCGACGCCCAGGCGCAGGAGGTCCTCCCCCGCCTGCGCCCGCGCTGCTGGTGGGTCTTCAAGGTTCGCATACGCCGCGAGCTTGTAGGGCGAGTCGGCAAGCACGGGAACGGCGGGCTCGGCGCCGCGGAACGGAGTCAGGAGGTAGCCGCCGCGGAAGGTAAGCTTCTCCTCCTGGTAGGCGAGCGCCGTGTCGTCGATGAGGCGCTGCACGTAGGGGTTCGGGCTGTCGACTTCGAGGGTGAGCGAGGCGGCGGTGCGCGCCCGCAAGGAGCGGGAGAAGACGGGGGGCGGAGGGGTCGCGGCTGGCTGGGGGGGCTCGGGCGGTCGGCCGCCGCTCGCCGTGAACGTCTCTTTCAGCTTGCCACCCAGGCGCTGCAGGCCCCGCCCGACGTCCCGACCAACCTCCTTCGTCGTTTCCAGCGGGTGGAGCACCGCGCTTCTCGCCCCCTCCACCGTCGATTTCAGGACGGCGCCGCCCGAACGATCCGACGGGGAGCGCCCGAGCAAGCGGTCGAGCATCGGCCGGGCGGCCTCGATGACGCGGACTTCGTGCAGCGTGCGGAGAAGCTCGCCCATGCCGTAGATGTGGTAGACCGCATGGGGGGCATCGATGGTGAAGCGGTAGAAGCGGTTGACCAGGAGCACCTCGGGGAGGATGGTGTAGACCTTCGTCTGCGCTGCGATGCCGGGCGGCAGCCGCACCTCCGCCAGAGGGACCTTGGTGAGTTCCTCAACCGGCTCCTGCGCCGGCGTGCGGGGCGCTCCGGTCGTCCAGATGGCAACAGCCACCGCGCCGGCGGCCGCCCACCGCATCCAGCCCATGCTTCGACTCCTCGAACCTGTCGGGCGCGCCGCGCCGGCGGCGGCAGGGGCGCGCTCCCCGCCCCGCCCGCGTGCCGTCCCGGCGCCCGCGGCCGCTCACGCCGTTGCGGCCAGGCCAGCCTTCACCGCCGCGACGACCAGCCTTACCATGGCGTCGTAGAAGTACTCTCCCTCCTCAGGCGTGGCGGCCGCCGGGTCGCCGAAGTAGCCATCCACGCCGCCGGCCTCGCGCAGCGTCTTCGCTCCGAACTGGCGCCCCGCGGCGATGCTTTTCCACACCGGCTGCAGCGTGCGGGCGCGGTCGAGGTGCACGAGCTCCGGTTGCGCCTGCAGCACGAGCGAGGTCTCAAAGGAGCCGCCGTGAATGGCCCCTTCCTTGAACTCGCGCGTTGGCTCGCCGGCGAAGGCAGGCTTGCGCATGTTCGGCACGGCAACCCGCGCCCGGTGCTCGGCTTCGAGCTCCGCCTTCACTTTGAAGAGGGTGCCCAGGTGCTCCGGGGCCAGGTGGTGATTGGTGATGCAGAGATTGGTGAACCCCTGCGCGATGACGCTGGCGAGGACATCCTTCACCAGGGCCGCAAGGGTCGCTTCGCTGATTGTCACGGTGCCGGGGTAATCGGCGGTGCTCCTGGTGACGCCATAGAGGATCGGCGGCAGGAGGAGCACTTCGATCCCCTCGGCCAGCAGGGCCTGGGCGGCGCGCTGGGCCGTCTCCACGCCGATCACCCAGTCCGTGCTCAGCGGCAGGTGCGGCCCATGCCCCTCCGTCGCGCCGACCGGCAGGATGGCCGACCTGCAGCGCCGCGCCAGAGCCGCGAACTCGGTCGAGGTCATGTTCGACAGGATGTGCAGCGCCGCGCCCTTGGCTGCGGGCGCCTCGAGTTTTCCTTCGTGCCTCATTGCTGCCTCATTGCCGGGACCCCCGGCGTCCCCGGCTTTGCAGGGAACGTGAGAGGGGTGCCCAACGCTCAGGGGTCGGCCTCCTTGGCAATCCGCGGCGGGTCCCGAGGAACGACTGCGGAGAGAGCTCTCTTCCCCCTCACGCGCGCCTGGGACGGGGACCACTGCCGGCCACGCACGGCGGCGCCATGCGGACTACGGTCCGCGGCCGCCGGGAGTCCTCAGCTACCAGCAGGCGATTGCCTCAACCTCGATGAGCAGGTCCGGCCAGACCAGGCTGTCGATCACCAGCAGCGTGTTGGGAGGGTAGTTCCCGTTCGGGAACCACTTGGGATACGTCTCCTTGCGAATCTCGAAGAACTTATGGATGTTCTCGTAGTTCGTTAGGAAGGTGCGCAGTTGCACGATGTTGGCGAACGAGGCGCCCTCCGAGACGAGCAGGTTGCGGAGGTTCTCGTACGCCAGCATGTACTGGGCGCGGAAATCCCCCTTGCCCACCAGGTTGCCTTTGATATCGTTGGCAACCTGCCCTGAGATGAAGCTGATCTTGGAAAAACTCTTCGTATCGAGGGTGAATGCATGGGAGTATGCGCCAATCGGCGTAGCAATGGTGGACGGCTTGACGACCTTGACGTTCATGCGATGCCTCCTCAGATTCCGCGATGATTGCACGCCCCATTGCCCCGAATTGTGCGCCAGGTGGGAAGTGAAACGCAAGTCTTCCGCTGACGCCTGGGGAGCGGCACGCGGCTCCCCCGGGCAGGGAGGGCCCGCGACCAGAGGGCTTGCGGGCGCGAGGGGAGCGCCGTATCTTTCTGCATGCCCCGCTGGGCGCGTTCCCCCAGCCGGGGCGGATCGCTCCGAAGCTCGGCAGGTGCGCGCCGGCGTCAGGCATGGGGCTTCAAAGGATGTTGGAGATGGCCTTCGTGAGACGCACCCTCCTCATTGCCCTGGTGATCATCGCGGCGGCGCTGGCCCTTGCCGCCTACGCCGCGGTGGACCGCTTCGAGCTGGCCCTGCCGGGCAAGGTCTTCTCCTTCCCGGAGGACCACGCCTCGCATCCCAGCTTTCAGACGGAGTGGTGGTACCACACCGGCCACCTGAAGACGAAGGAGGGCCGCAGCTTCGGCTTCGAGATCACCTTCTTCCGCCGCCGCACCGACAGCGGCGCGCTCTCGACCGACCCCTCGAGCTGGTCCGCCAAGCACCTCTACCTGGCGCACTTCGCGGTGACCGATGAGACCGCCCGCCGCTTCCGCTACGCCGAGAAGATCAACCGGCCCGGCCTCGGCGTGGCCGGGGCTGACGAGCTGCGCTACCACGTCTGGAACGAGGACTGGCTGGTCGAGCGCCTCGGCGGCGTCTTCCACCTGAAGGCGAGCATGGAGGGCTACGCCGTCAACCTCATCCTGACGCCGGAGAAGCCGCCGGTCATCCACGGCGTGCCAGGGGAGGGCATGCACCGCAAGGGACCGGGGAAGGGCAACGCCTCGCACTACTACAGCATGACGCGCCTGCGCACCGAGGGCTTCCTGACGCTCGAGGGGCGTGCCCTCGAGGTGAGCGGCCACACCTGGATGGATCACGAATTCGGCAGCAACCAGTTGCGGCCGGAGGTGGCGGGCTGGGACTGGTTCAGCATGCAGCTTGACGACGGCACCGACCTCATGGTCTACCACCTGCGGCGCAAGGACGGCGGCATCGACCCCTACTCCACCGGCAGCGTGGTTGGGGCCGACGGCTCCTCGCGTCATCTGCCGTTCGGCAGCTTCACCATCGCCGCCACGGGAAGCTGGACCAGCCCGCAGAGCGCCGCGCGCTACCCCATGGGCTGGCGGGTGGAAGTCCCCTCGGAGAAGCTGGCCGTGACCCTCGAGCCGGCGCTGGAAGACCAGGAGCTGGTCACCAAGGCCTCGACGCGCGTCACCTACTGGGAAGGAAGCGTCCGCATTCGCGGCACGAAAGCCGGCAAGCCGATCAGCGGCCTGGGCTACGTGGAGATGGTCGGGTACGCCAAGCCGATCGAGCTGTGAGAGGGGGCCGGTGGTGGGCGCGAGCCTGGGTGGCTAGTGATTTCATTCACCCTCAACGCCCCCGCTCTGACGGCCTAATTGTTGCTTGTAATATAAGCTGCAGTGTGCTACCAGGGACTTGGTAAGTACCAAGCGGAGAAGGGAGAGGGCCATGAGACTCGTATTCAACGAACGCAAGGCAGCCCAAGCGGCCGCGTTTCTACTTCGCCTCCATGGTGGAAGCATGAATTACATGGCCCTCATTAAATTACTCTATTTGGCGGACCGCCAAGCATTGGTGGAGACAGGATTACCTATTACGGGAGACAAAATGGTATCAATGCCGCATGGTCCTGTACTAAGCTTAATCTATGACAGAATTAACCTCGGGAATCCCCATGATTCAACTGCCTGGTTTGAATATATCACGGAGCCAACCCATTACGAGGTAGAATTAGCCAAACAAGGTGAAGAAACGGACGAGTTGTCTCGATATGAGATGAACGTGCTTCAACTCATCTACAATCAATATGGTAGCTTGGATAAATGGCTTCTGCGAGACGTAACGCATACCTTGCCAGAATGGGAAGATCCCCACGGGTCGTCAATGCCGATAGACCCTGCTGACATCCTCCGAGCTGCCGGGAAGTCACCGAAGGAGATTGAAAGAATCGTCGCCGATGCGGAAGAACTCTGCTTCTTCAATTCTCTCGATCGGCCTACCAAATGAATCTCCGCGATTCATTCCTCAACCATAATCCGGGTAGCTACACGCACCTGTGGATTGTAGCTTCTAATCCGAGTTTGGACGGCTCCAGGGTTATTTTCAATGTAACAACCTGGCATGACGGATGCGATGAGAGCTGCATTCTTCAGGCGGGAGATCATCCCTTTGTGCATCATAAGTCCTTTATTGCCTACCGGAGAGGACAATTACTTCTTTCACAGGCCTTAGAAATTATGCAGAAGATGGGGTACTATCAGCAGATGCCGCCTGTCTCTAGGGAACTGCTGTATAGAATTCAATCTGGTGCGCTAAAATCCGACTTTACCGCCCAACGCCTCCAGAAGCTTGTGAGGGAGTCAATGATTGAGCCACCGGAGCTTTCTTAGTCAATGTGCTAGCTGTTTCCTTTAGCAACCTTATCACACAGTTGGTGGGATAACTTTACAAGATGGCAAGCAAGAAGATACTATACTCACAAAACGTATGGCGATTGCCTTCTCACGATGGTACGATAGAACAACTGTGGCATCCCTACGTCAGGACCCCAGCAATGAGTACCGCGGTATGAAAATCTGCGTCCTCGGCGGCGGCGGCACCCTCGGCTCGGCGGCGGCGTACACCCTTGCAGAGCATGAGCTGGCCGAGGAGATCGTCCTCCTCGACACCAGTGAGAACCTGGCGCGCTGTCACGCCATCGACATCAACCATGCCATGGCCTGGCACAGCACCACTCAGGTGCGCGTTGGTGGGCAGGCGGACCTGGCGGGGGCGGGCATCGTCCTCTGCTGCGCCGGCGCGCCGCGGGTGGCGGCGGCGTCGCGTCTCCAGTACCTGAACGCCGGCGCGGCGATCATCCGCGAGCTGGTGGCCGACCTCGACCGTTACTGCCCCGACGCCGTCATCATCACGGCCACCAACCCGATCGACACCATGAACGCCCTCCTGCACCGGCACTCGCGGCGGCCGCGCGAGCGCCTCCTGGGCTACAACCGCAACGACACGTCGCGCTTCCGCTGGCTGGTGGCGCGCGATTTCGGCGTGCCGGTCACGGAGGTGGAGGCGTTCGTGATGGGCGAGCACGGCGATTCCCAGGTGCCGATCTTCTCGCGGGTGCGCATCAACGGCAAGCCGCTGGAGATCAGCCCGGAGCAGAAGGATTCCATGCGGGCAGGCATCGACTACTTCTGGAGGGAATGGCAGGAGCTGCGCGTGCCCCGCACCCCCGGCTGGACCTCGGCGCAGGGCTTCCGCGATCTCGTCGAGGCGATCGTCACCGACAGCGGCCGCCTGCAACCCGCTTCGATCAACCTCGAAGGGGAGTACGGCCACACGGGCATCAGCATCGGCGTGCCCTGCCGCCTCGGCGCCGGGGGGATGAAGGAGGTCGCGAGGTGGGAATTGGCGCCGGATGAGCGGGCGGCGTTCGACGCCTCGGTGGAGAAGATGCGGGAGGTGCTGGCCAGCCTGGAGGAGGGGAGCTAGCGTCGCGTCGCCAACGCTCGTTCGCTGGAAAGCCAGCGTTATTTCCAATCCAAGGCAGGTGCTCTGCGAGGAAGCCTCGCCCCCTCGCGCACCCCATTCGCGCGAGCTGCCGCGCAGCTCGCGGGCCGCAGACATCCGCCAGGAAGAGCGGAGCCGCCTGCAAGCGCCTAGAAGGAGGGGAGGATGGCCGAATTGCGCGACGAGATCAAGCCGGTTGCTGGTGGGTCGTACGATTACACCGACTTGCGCGGGGTGAACTGCGCCGGCGCCAACCTCGAGGAGGCGCGCTTCTACCGCAGCCGCTTGGTGGATGCCGCCCTGCAGGGCGCCAACCTGCGGCGCGCCTACCTCTTCGAGGCGGACCTCGAAGGGGCGGACCTCAGCAACGCCGACCTGCGCGGCGCCTTCCTCACCGAGGCGAACCTCAAATATTGCAACTTCAGCGGCGCTAACCTGGCCGGCGCCAATCTCTCCGGCAGCAAGCTCACCGGCGCCAACTTTCGGGGCGCCAACCTCAGCAAGGCGATCCTCGCCCGCATCAACTTCAATGGCGCGGACCTGCGGGAGGCCACGCTCGACGGCGCGTTCATGTATGAGTCCACCTTCAAGGGCGCCCTGCTGGACGACCTGAGCAAGGCGGTCTACATGCAGCGCCCGCCGTTCACCAACGCGCCGTAGCCTGCCGCGGAGGTTGCACCTCGGCCCCCATCCAGCCGTTCACCGTGGGCGCCTTTCCGCCTCTCCGAGGCCGCACTGCGTGACGCCCCCCGTGGCGTGGAGCCGCGTCCGGCGCCAGAGGCGCAGGCCGTGTGCGGCGTGGTAGAGCGGCCCCGGCGCGGCGTGCTCCACGACGCTCCGCAGGATGCGCCGGGCCAGGCCTCCTGCCGTCTCCCCAAGCCAGTCTTCCCGGCACGGCGGGCTGCCGCAGGCGAGCGTCAGCCATTCGAGCATGTGCCCCGTCTTCAGCAGCACGTCATCATCCCCATCCGGTCCCTCTCCCTGCCGCGCCTCGGCCGCCCACCACGCCCCGGCGTAGAGCCCGTCGGCGCGGCGCCACGCCTCCGCGGCGCGAATCCGCTGCCGCAGCACCGCCCGGAGCGCCGGCTGGCGCTCGAGGACGGAACGCCGCGCCTGCTCCTCCGCAGGGAGTCCCCCCGGCTCCTTCGCCTCGGCTTCCCGCAGACGGCAAAGGGCGTAGGCCAGCCCGTAGAGGCGATGCGTTCCCCCCTCGATGTCATCCTCGTAGCTCAGCAGGATGTCCAGCAGGTCGGCTGTCGAGTAGCGCTCTCCCAGAGCGTTGCGCCAGGTGGCGAAGGGTCCGAGGTAGTGCAGGAAGGCGACGCTGGTCCAGGCCGGGTGCTGCCGGCGGTGGAAGACGGCGGTGGCCTGGCCCAGCAGGTCGGTCAGCCGCACCTGCCGCCCGGCGCCGGTCCGCAGGGGGAACGAGGCGGGCACGCCGGCCTCGGCGAAGATCATCAGAAACTGGTTTTCGTGCCCTTGCGCCGCGCGGTCGAAAAGGAAGTGAGGGTAGCCGCTGGTCTCGGTAAGCAGCGCCACCTCCCTGCCCTCGCGGCGGATCGTGGCGCGCTGGGCGATGAATTCGAGGGCGCTGGTCATCTCCCCGCTGCCGCGCTCGAGGATGCGGAGGTCGGCGCCAAAAGCCAGGATGCCGTGCATGATCACCCACGGGTCGTCCGCGGTGGTCAAGCGCCGCGCCCGCACGCGCTCGAGCGCGTGCGCCACCATGGGTTCGAGCGCAGGCTGGGAACGGACCGCCGCCCCCATCGTGCCCGCCGGCGCTCGGGGCACGGCGGGGTCCTGCCACGGCGAGGCGGCCGGGGGCTCGGTGGAGTGGGAGTGCGGCAACGCTGGGGCGGAGCAAAGGAAGAGGCTTAGGAGTGCGAGGACACCCGACCTCATCAGCCGGCGGCAGGACCGAGAGGGGCTGTGCATGGGCTGGGGGGGGACTACGGCTGGGGGACAAGGTAGAGCAGGCGCTTCAGACCAGCCACCTCACCGACGACGCGGCGCGAACCAAGACTGGGGCGGGAGGCCACGATGCGCCCCATCTCCTCGTCGCCCCCCTGACCGTCCGCGGCGATGGCGAAGAACTCGTCATTGTCAGCCGACCAGATGGGCGAGCGCAGGCCAAACCCCTCCGCCGGGGACATGATGATGCGCTGCCGCTCGAAGTCGTAGACGCCGATTCCCGGCGGCGCGGTGAAGGCGAGCAGGCGGCCGTCCGGCGACCAGCGCTCCTGGGCCCGCAGCGCATCGCTGAATCGCCACCGCACCCTCTTCGCCTCGACATCGACGACGAGGAGGTCGTCCTGTTGCCTCAGCAGGTTGCTGCGGTAGAGAACGACGGACCGTCCGCTCGGAGACCAGGTCGCCGTCGAATGATAAAGGAGGCGGTCGCTGAGGAGCATCGTGCGCGTGCCATTGCGCAAGCTGAGGAGATAGGCGCCACCGCGATTGCCGTCGATGTAGAGGGCCCGCTGTCCATCGGGCGAGGGGAAGAAGCCGTGCGCCTGGACATCGTAGACCTTCTGCAGACGCTCGCTCTCCTGCTCGACGAGGCTGTAGCGCTGCTGGCGCTGCGACCACACCGCCGGCCCGATGTCCACCAGCGGGCCGCTGAGCTTCATCGCATACCACTGGTTGACCGGATAGGCGAAGGAGAGGTAGATACGGCTGCCATCGACCGACCAAGGCAGACGCCGGAGGAGGGGATTGAGATTGATGAACTGCTGCGAGTTCATGCTGGCCGAGGTGCTGAGGACGGCGCGCGACTGGCCGAGCCGGGTGTCCGCCAGGTAGACCGTGTCAATCGGATCGCCGAGGTAGACGAAGTTGCGCCCATTCGGGGCCAGCGTCACGGCGCGCTCGCGGAAGCCATTTGTGGTGAGGCGCCGCGGCGCCTCGCCCTTGGTGTTGAAGAGGTAGACCTCTTCATCCTCGTTGTTCAAGATGCCGTCGCCGTTGGTGTCGCCCTGGGCGAGTGAGGTGAAGAGGATGTGCTGTTCCGCTTCCTCCCCCGCGAAAAGGGGCGCCGGAAGGAGCAGCAGCACGGCAACGGCTGGCACAAGCCAGAACCAGAAGAACAACCGGGAAGCACCCGTACCGCATCGCTGCGTCTGCCCACTCGCCGAGTGCACGTCCTGCGCCATGGGAGATGCCCTTCCAGTTACGGCGCGCGCACTGCCCCACCCTGGTGCCGGCGCGCGCCTCCGCCTCGGCTGCCGCTTACTTCAGCTCGAACTCGACGCGCCGGTTCAAGGCGCGCCCTTCCCGGGTCTGATTCGTCGCCACCGGCTGGGACTCGCCGCGTCCCACCGCGTCGATGCGTTGACGAGCGATCCCCTTGCTTTCGAGATACCTGCGAACGCTGTTGGCGCGCCGCTCCGAGAGGGCCTGATTGTACGCGTTGGTGCCGGTCCAATCGGTGTGGCCCACCACGAGCACGCGCACCTCATCGTACTCCTTCAGGTATTCCGCCACCTCGTTCAGGATGGGCTGGGAATCGGCACGCAGGTCGAACTTATCGAAATCGAAGTGCACGTTGCGCAGGACGATGCGGCGGCGCGCCCGCGGCCGGATGGCGATGCGGTGCGTGGCCTCGCCCGCGGCGCCTTTCGGATCGCGGACCACCAGGGTGACGGTGTACTCGCCCTCGGCGTCGTAAGTGACCTGCGGCTTCGGCTCCTGCGAGCGCATCCCGTTACCGAAATCCCAGGCATAGGTAAGGGGGTCGCCATCCGGATCGGAGGAGGCCGTGCCGTCAAACGCCGCGGGTTGCTTCGCCTGCCCCAGGGTCGGCCCATTGATCACCGCCCCGGGCGGCCGATTCGGCGGCGGCATGGGCGCCGGCGCCGGCTTCGGGGGCTCCGGCTTCGGCGGCGGTGGCGGCGGCGGCGGCGGCTTCATCGCCTCGGTCTTCGCCATCATGGCCTTTTCCTGGGCCTCGAGGGACAGCCGCTCGGCCTCATCGAGCCGGCACTCCTTCTCGTACACGTCACGGGCCTGCTTGTCGAGCTGCTCCGCCACACGCATCAACTCCGGGGCTTTCGCCGGCGCGTTCGCCTTGCGGGCCTCCTGGATTGCGGCGGCGGTTTGATCGAACTGTTCGAGGGTCCTCACGTTGGCGCATCCGGCCAGGAACACGGCCGCCGCAACCAGGCCAAGACGGACACCCCATCGCTCGTTCCAGAATTTCTGCCGCATCGTCACTACCTCCGCCTTGGTCCCGCTGCTCCGCACCAGACAGAGCTGGAAACCATGGGTCTGGAGCTCGATGGGGGTAGCATGTCGCAGGGCGTGCAACCTTGTCAATCGCATTTTCACTTCCCTTGCCGCCGTCCTTCCAAGTCTCTGGTTTCACGCGCCGAAGGCGAAAGCGCGGAAAAGCCCCGGGGGGCCCCGGCGGGATGGCGCCAAGCAGCCGGTCGCCACACCTCACGCCGCGGGGGCCGTCCGAGCGGCTGCCGCGCCGGTCGCCTTGACCGAAAGGCGGTCGAAGGATACACTGCGGCGGTCTGTAAGCACGTGTCGCCGTCTTCGTAGCGGGGAGAGACTCGATGGCCAAGGATATGCGCTCATGGATTGCTCAGTTGGATGAGGCGGGGTTGCTGGCGCGAATAACGAAAGCGGTTGATCCGCGCACGCAGATGGGGGCGTTGCTCTGGCAGGCGCGCGACCGAGCGCTCTTCTTCGAGAACCTGACGGGGTTTCCAGGCTGGCGTTGCCTTGGCCAGGCGCCGGGGGACATCGACTACGCGGCCCTGGCGTTCGAGTGCGAGCGCGATGAGATGGTGCCCGAGTTCGTGCGGCGTTCGGATGTCCTCGGCGCCACGCGCATGGTGAGCAGCGGCCCGGTGAAGGAGAGGGTGCTGATCGGCGATGCGATTGACATCACGACATGGCCGATCCACCAGGCCGGCATTCGGGACGGCGGCCCCTTCATCGCCTCGGGTCTGATGATCGCCAAGAACCCCAAGAACAACCGCCGCAACATGAGCTTCCACCGCCTGCAGTTGAAAGGGCCGCGGAAGACCGGCGCGCTCCTCTATCCCCGGCACAACTGGCTCAACTTCCAGGCCTACGAGACCAACGGCAAGGCGATGCCGGTGGCCATCATGATCGGCCACCACCCGATGTACTACTTCGCCGCGGCCACCACCACGGAATATGGCGTCGATGAACTCGAGATCGCCTCCTCCCTCCTCGAGGAAGAGGTGGAACTGGTGAAGTGCGAGACGGTGGACATCGAGGTGCCGGCGCACGCCGAGATCGTCATCGAGGGGGAGATTCTGGCGCACGTGCGCGAGGAGGAGGGCCCCTTCAGCGAGTTCCAGGATTACTACCTGGCCGGAGCGGGGAAGCACCCGGTGCTGCAGATTTCCGCCGTCACCATGCGCAAGGACGCCATCTTCAAGAACATCCAGAACGGCGCCGAAGTGGAGGGCTGCGTCTACCACAAGGTGCCGATGTCGGGGCAGATTCTGCGCCGCATCCGCACCGTGGGCGGCTATGCCGACATCAAGAACGTTCTGGTGCTGCCGGGCATCTTCGGCGTGGTGATCCAGATGACGCCGCGCTACCACGGCGAGGCGAAGAACGTCATGATGGCCGCCCTCTCCGGCGAGTACCACCATCCCAAGGTCGTCATTGCCGTCGATGAGGACGTGGACATCTTCAACTACGCCGATGTCCTCTGGGCGCTGTCGACGCGGGTGAACGCGCAGGAAGACGTGGTGGTGATCCCGGGCACCAAGGTCCACGCCATGGATCCCGCCTGTCCCCAGTTCGGCACCCCAGGCTCGCCGGGTTGGCATCGCGTCGGCGGCAAGATGATGATCGACGCCACCAAGCCACCCACCTGCGACCCGGATCGCCGCTTCGAGTTCGAGCGCCTCTACCCGATGGGCGGCGAGACGGTGCGCCTGGAAGATTACTTGCCCGCCGGCTCGCCGCCGATGCGCAAACGCGGCACGGTGCCGGCGCGCCCGTGAGGGTGCGCGGTTCTTACCCTGCCGAGCGCAGGGAGCGGCTGCCGGCACGAGGTCGGCAGCCGCTCGATTTTCGGCGCCCCCTTGCAGCCATTCCTCTTCCTGCAACGGCTTGCGGCCGGCGAAAAAAAGCCGCGGCTCAAGGCTGTTGACGTAGGGCAGCGACTGTTCCAAAATCGGCGAGGGCTGCCTGGTCCCCCACCTGCGATGCACCAGCCCAGCCGTTTCTTCTGAAGTCGGGTTGCCTCCCGAGCCTCACTCCCCCGGCGAAATCAGGTACGGAACGAGGTGCTGATGATGGGCCTTCTCCCCGCTGCCGGCACTCCACCCAGGGAAGTCCCCCGCCGTCGTCACGATCGGGGTGACGACGGCCGCCAGAAGATCCCTGGGGCCGCCGCTGGGGTTCTTGAACGGCGCGGCGTCGTGAGAACGCCCGCCTTCTCGCGGCGCGGGGGACAGAGCGGGGAAGGGCGTGACGATAAAGCGGTGGCTGGGCCGCGGCGGTTTTCCCATAATGTACAGGCGTTACTGGCAATGCCTGCGCGGCGGTGCCCGTGCGGGAAACGATAGACGTTGAAAGGTGGTCGATGAAAGTCTACGAGATTAAGAAGCAGCACCGCGTCGAATGGTGGGAGACCGATGCCGCCGGCATCATTTTCTTCGCCAACTACTACCGCATGATGGACACGGCGATGATGGACTTCTTCGAGTCCCTGCCGGTCTCCATGCCGCTGAAGGAGTACTGGGGCGGGCAGGGCTCGCAAGGCTACGACTGGGTGATGCTCGAGTCCGGCTGCAGGTTCTTCAAGACCGCGACCTTCGGGGACGTGCTGGAGATGCACCTGTGGGTCACCCGGCAGACGAGCCGCACCGTGCGCTTCGCCTGCTCATTCTCGAAGGAGGGGGAGGAGGTGGCCCGCGGCTTCATCATCACCTGCTCGACGCAGGGGCTCGCCGGCGCCCAGCGGGCGGTGCTGCCGCCCGCCGAAGTGGCGCGCAGTATCGCCGTCGCCCCGTGGGAGAATGGCAAGGCGAGCGAAGTCGCCGCCTGAATGACGGCGCACGGAAATAGGGTGGTATTTCACAATTTAGATCGCCTACATTTGCGAGGGAACCGTGTCCCCTCGCGCACCCCACATACGCGAGCTGCTGCGCAGCTCGCGGGGATTGGGGGCGTGGGGGAGCAAGGGTCCACAAGAACTTCTTCCCGGGGGAGCGGTGTTCCGTGCCGTGCTTCGAGATCAGGAAGGACCATCGCGTGGAGTTCTGGGAGACCGACGCCGCCGGGGTCGTCTACTTCGCCAATTTTCATCGCCTGATGGACACGGCGATGATGGAGTTCTTCGCCTCGCTGCCGGTCTCCCTCCCCCTCAGGGAGTACTGGGGCGGTCTTGGCTCGCAAGGGTACGACTGGGTGGTCATCGACAACGGCTGCCGCTTCCTGGGCAATTGCGGCTTCGGCGACACGCTGCGGATGCACCTCTGGGTGACGAAGAGGACGCAGCGCACCCTCCACTTCGCCTGCGCCTTCCGCAAGAACGACCGCCCCGAGGAGATCGCGCGAGGCTACCTGGTTGCCTGCTCGACGCAGCGCCGCGATGGAGCGACGCGGGCCGTGCCGCCCCTGCCGGAGGTGGCGGCGCAGATCGGCGTGGCGCCCTGGGAGGTGGGACAGGCTTCCAGCCTGTCGAGAGGCAGAACCACGGATGAACGCTGATGTTCCTGTGAAACCGCCTGTCTGCGTGCGACGCACAGGCAGGTGTCCATCAGCGGTTCACGCTTCCTCCGCGCCCTCTGCGTCTCTGCGGTGCAATCCATTTGACCGCCGAAGCGCAGAGGACGCAAAGTAGACAGGCTTCCAGCCTGTCGAAACCTTGGGAGCGCGACCGGCAACCGCGACGTGCCGCGGCCGACCGCGCTCCTGGAATGCGTAGCCCGCCGCGTGCTGCGGGACTCGACGTTCGTGACACGACACGGAGGCCGCCCTCGCGCGCGGCAGCATGACCCGCGCACAGGTTGCCATCAGGAGCTAAGGCCATGGGAGACATCATCGCTGGGTTTTGCGCCACCCACACGCCGCGGATCGCCGACGAAGCCAATGCGCCGGAGTTCACGCGCGAGCTGATCGCGGGCATGCACGAGCTGGGGGACCTCGTCGATACGCTGCGCCCCGATGCCATCGTCATGATCTCCACCCACTGGTTCACCACGTTCGTGCACTACGTCGCCTGCCACCCGCGGCACAAGGGCTACGTCACCGCCCTCGAGTGCCCGGACATGATCAACAGCCTCCCCTACGATTTCCCCGGCGACCCCGAACTGGGACGTCTGATGGTGAAGAAGGGGGACGAGCGGGGCGTACCGGTCTTCGTGGCGGATCAACCGAACTTCGTCTTCGACTACGGCTCGGTGGTGCCGGTGCGCTACCTGACGCCGCGCAACGACGTGCCGTTCGTCATCGTCTCATTGACCGCCGTCTGCCCGCTGGAGGAGTACTACACTTGGGGCGAAGCGGTCGCCGCGGCCATCCGCGAGCTGCGGCGGCGCGTTCTCGTGGTGACCAGCGGCAGCTTCTCCCACACCCTGGTGCGCGGCCCGGAGCGCTGGCCTCTCGAGGAACACCAGAAGCTCGACCGCGAGCTGGTGGGCCTCCTCTGCGAGGGACGCCTCGACGAGGCGCGCGCCATGCTCCCCTGGTTTGTCGAGACCACCAGGGCCGAGGGCTGGGGCAAACATATCGCCTTCCTCCTCAGCCTCCTCGGCGCCAGCGGCCACGCCCTCAAGGGCAAACTCCACGCCTACGGCCCCTCCTCCGGCAGCGGCAACCCCGTGGTCTCCTTGCTGCCGGTGGGGTGAGGTTCCAGGACCAAGCGGGAAAGATGCCGAAGGGCGAGAGCAGCCTGCTCCCGCCCTTCGACGTGCCGCTGCATGCCGGCTTGAATCATGACTAAGAGGTCGTTCGATGCGGGCGAGCCTCGCCCCCTCGCCGGTCTGCCGCCAGGCAGGCGCAGCCATTCCGCGCAAGCCGCGGCGCGACGAATCCGGCGTGCTCCACGCCGTGACCGGCTGGCCGGTTTGGCAGCCGGCGCCTACCTGCGCAGCAGCGGGTCGGAGCGGTCATGGCACTTCAGGCAGGCCTTGGTGTTGCGTTTTCGGATGCTCGAACCGTCGAATCCACGCGGATGCGGCCGGATGTTCACGGTGGACGTGCTGTGGCACTGCAAGCAGTCGTCTTCGCGGTGACAAGCGGCGCAGGCCTGGATGTTCTTGCGAGCATAGTTGCGATGATGTTCGGCGGTGACGAAACCAAAGGTAACCCAGTCAGGTGGATGGAAGAGTCTTGTCAGCGGGAAGGTGTCGAGCGTGACCCGATGCTGCTCATGGCATGAACGGCAGAAGGATTCCAGGCGGTGGCAGCTTGAGCAGTTGAAGCGGTTGGTAAACGCGGTTTTTGGATGGGTGGCGATCCAGTCATTGGGGTGAATCTTGGCCGGTTTTTCGCCTCCCCCCCGCGCCGTGTAGCCTGCTTGGTGACACTTCGAGCACCAATCTTCGAGATGGCAGTTGCGGCAGAGGGCGCGATCCGCCTCAGCCTGGGGCCGGTGGTTCTTCACCCAGTTCTCATCGTGGAAGAACGTTCGACGCGGTCCGGGCTTCAAGACACCAGTGGGGAACCGCAGGCGCAGCAGCCCATTTGCCTCGGTCAAGTGGCAGGTGGCGCAGGCCGCCGGCGGCCGCAGCCCGTTGATCGTCGTCGTGCCGTTGTGGCACTGCAGACAGACCTCCATGCGCGGCAGGTTGTCTCGCGTCGCAAGCTGAACCTTCTTGAAGTCGCCATGGCACTGCTGGCAAAGAATGCCGTTATCGAGGTGCTTCTTGTGGGGGAAGTTGAGATTCGGCGGCGGCAGGAGCATGCGCTCTGGAGGAGCGTCCTTGAAGTTCACCGAGACGGTAGCTTTACCGGAGGTTGGATGACAGGTGGTGCAGGTGGCCGGTGGAAAGCGAGTCGCGGCATCAGGGGCAAATATCTTATGACACATGGCGCAACGGATATCATGCTTGGCGGCATCGCCTTTCAGCCGGGGGAGGTTATCGTCGCTGGCGTTCGTGCTGGTGCGCACCTGGTCGTGGCAGTAGGCGCAGGCCATCCCTTTCAAGTGCTTGTCATAAAAAAAACGCAGGGGAATGCGCTGCTGCGGAAAGATCACCTGAGACGGCGCAAGCTCGCCGGCGGAAAAGGGAACAGGATTTTCCGTGTGCGGGGCCGCAGCGTTTTCCGCGGCAGGAACACCGCGGACCGCAGCGACGAGGACGAGGCCCACGAGTACGAAACCCGCCAGCCGAACATAGACGCGGGAGCCAGCAAAACCGCCTGGGAAGCGCACGGCATCACCTCAAAGCTTGCCGCTGAAGTAAATGGTCAGCTCCGCCAGGAAGCGGAACTCGTTTCTGGAGAAATCGTTGATTAGGTTCTCCACTTCAGCTCGAACTTCAATCTTGCGATCGTGGAGATACGAAAGGCCGAACCGTCCGCCGAAACTCGTATCTTCGTTGAAATCCTGGGTGATCTGCTTGTAGCGCACGACGTTCACGCCGGTTCTGAGGAGTAAGCGCTGCCGCAAGAACGCCTTGTTCACCCCAAGATCCACGCCGTGCTGAACGCCGCCGAACCCATCCCGGTACGTCAAGCTGAAGGTTAGGAGATCAAGTTGATAGGGCGACGGCGCGCCAAGGTTGGCGACCTCGATGCCGGTGCTGAGCGTATCATTATCATCCTCTTTCTCCAGGGTGCGCTCGAAAAATTGCCGCTCTACCTGAAAGAAAGTGGAGAGGGTGGGACGAAAACGGTACGTCAATCGCCCGCGCAACGCATCGTAAGGGTTGACGTTGAAGACGTTAAAGATCGAATCGAGATCGAATTCGGGCTCGAAGCGCTGGTACTCGAGGCGGACATCGGCTGCCGGAGTGAGGCGCAGGAGAACACCGCCGAGCGCTTCGCTCATCTGCTCGAGCGGAATGTTGTAGCTCGTGTTGGCGTAGGTGTGCACCCAGGAGATCAGCTCGTGACTGAAATCGAAGCCGATCCTCTCCTGGCTCAGGTCGCTCTCGCGTTCCTGCCGGTCATAGCCGAGGGCGAGGAACGTCCCCGCCCGAGGCCTCCAGGAGACCCGCCAGCCGGCCGCCAGATCGCCGCTACGGCTCTTGCTCTCCCGCGGCGGCACGGGAAGCCCCAGGTATCCTTCGACGTTGAACGGACCGAGGCCGGCATAGGCAAGCTTTGCGGCGTCGGCACGGACAAAATCGAGCCCATGCGTGATCAGTTGCCTGCCAAGGTTCAGCGACAAACCGCGCTGCGGGTCTCCGGCATCGACGTAGGCATAGAGCACCCTGTCCGAGTCGAAGTCGCTGGAGAGGTCGTCGACGTGGCGCAGGCTGGCGAAGAAGCTGAGGTTTCGATCGCCGATTTTGTAGAGATTGAGGTCAAAGAAGTGCGTCAACGGCTCGAACTCGACCCGCCGGCCGTCGCTGGCGGGGAATTGGCTTTTGCGGAAGAGCATGGAGTAGCGGCCGCTCAGCAGGGTGGCCCCGGCGCTGGCGTGCCAGATCAGGTGCGCCATCAGAAGGATGGGCAACCCCTTCCCTATGCGACCGAGGCGGAACGTCTTCAGGGTTCGAAACTCCGTCGGCATCCCTCGGTAAATCGGGAATATCGGGACAGGTTTCCAAGAGATGCGGACGGGGAGGGCGTGACGCCAGGGAAGCGTCTGAGTCATGTCCGGCGGTTGAGCCGAGCGACTCCCCTCTGCGCCTGCTCTCTATCTCAACGTTCTCAGGTATTCGGCCACCGCCTCCGCCTCATCCGGGGTGAAGCGGAAGTTCGGCATGCGCCCGCCGGTGCCCAGGTTGTAAGCCTCGCGACGAATCTCCCGACTCTCGGTGAGGAACTCGATCAGCCATGTCACCTGCGCCTTGCGGCCCTGCTGGGCGAGGGAGGGAGCGATCTCGCGCCGCGGCGGCAGTCCCGGAATGTCGCCGTGGCAGCCGACGCAGTTGAACTGGGCCATCAACTGCCGCCCCATCTCCGGCGTCACGTCGGGATTCTGCCGCACAGCCCGCTGATATTCCGCCGGCAGCGGGTCACTACTTTGGGTGACCAGGAAATCCCGCAGCGCGATCATCTGACGAGCCTCATCCCCGCCGAGGATGTCCTCAGGCCCGGAACTCTCGTCGTCAAAGAAATTCGGCATCTTCACACCAGGCTGGAAGCTCTGCGGATCTTGCAGCCAGCGGATAATCCAGTCGGGGTTGAGCCGTTGGGGGACCAGCGACAGGTCGGGGGCTCGTTCGTCAGGCTTGACCGAGCGCGATTCTTTCCCGCGCAGGTGGCAGGTAAGGCAATCGAGGTATTCCGGCGTCATGAGCTTCTTGGCGGCGTCGGTCAATTCCGGCTCGCTGCGCCCGGCAAACCTGAACTTAGCGGGGAGCGGTTCGTCGTGGCGCTTGCGCTGCGTTTCCAGGAACTTGGTGATGGCCAGCGCCTCCCGGTCACCGAGGCGGAAGGTCGGCATGCGCATGCGCAGCCACGGGCGGATGCTGCGCGGCTGCTTGAGGAAGTCGAATAACCACTCCGGGCGAACCCGTTCCCCTTCGAAATCGAGCGGCGGCGCGCCGGGTTGCGGCGTTTGATCTTCTATCTGGTGGCACGCCGCGCAGTTGAGGTCGGTGACGAGCTCGCGTCCCCTGGCGGCGAGGGGGGAGAGGTTGCGCTGCGCGGCCCAGGCGCGGGAAAGGGCGTGGTGCAGCCAAGCTCCCGGCTCGACGTTCCAGAGCAGCAGGAAAAGGAGCAGCACGCTGCAACGTCTGAAGAGGCGGCGCATACTCGACTCCCACGTGCAAAAGCCCTCGCCTTCAGAGCCGGAACACCTGAGCGCGATGATTTCGCCTGCCAGGCGCCGCGGCAGAGCAGCGCGCTCTCGCCACGCCTGGGCGCGGCGAGGGGCCATGGACGCGACGCGTCGGGGCGGCTTCAACGCGGCGGCGCCGTTGGTCCACCGCCCGCCGGCGCCTCCGTGAGCTCGATGTGCACGGTCACATCATCCGAAAGCGCCAGGCGTCGCGGCGCGCTTGGCGCAAACTTCTCCTTCTCCACGCGCAGCCAGAAGCGGTCGCCCCAGTTCTTGCTCGTATAGGTGAGCGGCGTGCGGCCGTTGCCGATCGTCAGGGGAACGAAGGTCGTGCCGTCCTGCGACCAGAAAATCCGCCCGTCCGACGGCGCGCTGGTCACCGTGAGGGTTCGTGCACGCTGCGTCGCCGCCTCGCGGGCCTGCCGCAGCACCGTCTCGGGCAACTGCCCGAGGTAGATGCGCCCGCAGGCCGGCAACCACAGCGTGGAGAGAGAGAAGAGGAGGATGAGGAGCACCGGCGACCGCCCGCGTCCGCGTCGTCCGGGATTCACGGGACGCGAGGGCGCCGAGCAAGCAGGCTCCACCAACTCAGCGGGTGTTCGCGACGGCATCCCACGCTGGGCTGATACCCTCTGATTCATCTCAATCTGCACGGTTGCCCACCATCGCTATCTTCGTCGCGGAGCGAGAATCCGCGGCACAACCAGGGATGACTCTGGCCTGGCGAACGCGACCCGAACCCTGGGAGGCCGCCCCGCCGACATCCGGTGGGAGAAGTGAGCGTTCCCGCCGGCTGCCGGTCGTGGGTGTGGTTGGTTAATTGTTCGGCGCGCCGGCCGCCACCCAGGCGGTGATGGTGGCGATCGCCTCGTCGGACAGCGGCGTCCTGCCGAGGGGCATCCGCTCCCCAACGGCGGCAATGCCGCGGATTTTCTGCACCAGGTAGCTGTTATCGGGGTCGCCGGGTTGGATGCGGTTCAGCGTGTTGACCTCGACGCTCCGCATGCCGACGATGTTGCTGAACGCGTTCCCCTGCGACAGGTTCTGGTTGAGCATGGCGCGCGGCCCGGAATGGCACCCGGCAAGGGCGCAGTTCGCCGTGAAGATGGGTTGCACGTTGGCGCTGAAACTGACGGTTGGCTGGGGAGGCGGTGCCTCTTCAACAGGGCCCGCATCCGGCGTGGGTTCCACCACTGGAGTTGGTTCAGCAATCGGCTCCGTGTCGGAGACGCCAGGGATGTTTGGGAAGGCCTTGAGGTAGAAGGTATGTGACCAGAGCATTTCGTTGGAGAGATGCATGGCCCCGGCACTATCAAAGTAGGTGTTGGTAACCATCCACGTCTTGGTTACGGGGTTGATCGTAATCTCGGTAGCGAAGACTGGCGCCACGCCATTCTTTCCACCTGCCATTGGCGGGAGTGGAAGGGTGGGATACCGGTGGTCGATGTCGCGCAGCCGCTCGAATGCACCAATGCTTGAAGACGGTGGAGCCGAGCGTTTCAATCCACTCTGATTCACGGCGCTCTCAAAGAAGTTCAACCAGAGCGCCTTCACGGTTGTCTGGTTGACCGCATCGCCGCCTATTTGATTTAACGCGTTCAAAGCGCCGAGGATCGCGGCGATATCATCGACATGGTAGACGTGTTGACTTGTGAAGTATCCGTGCGTCCAATCGTACTCAGCCACCAAGGCGTTGAAGACTTCGGCCGCGGCGGTCAGGAAGCGTGGCGCCCCGCTCGTGCGCGCCGCTTCGATGAGGCCCCGCACCGCATAGGCTTTCGAGCGCACCGTCGGTTTCTCGGCGGCGATGAGGGCATCTCCGAATGCCGCAATCTTGGCGAGAGCCGCGGCGCGGTTGGCGTCGTTGGTCGTATAGGCGGCGTACCACGCCAGGCCGGTGGCGGCGACCGCCTGTTCGATCACCGTGCTGGGCGGCTCGCCCGCGGCGATCTCCGCAAACAGCGAGTCGGCGGCGCTGCCGAACATGGCGCCCATCTGAGCATCCCGGTAACGGTTCGTGTCGCTGCCATCGAGGGCGTCCCGGCTCTTCACGTCGGCGAGGTCACTCAACGCCTGCAGCATGACGTAGGTGCCGATCTTGCTGCTGACGAACGGCGTGGCGTCTGCCGCACCGGTCCGCCAGTTCATCCACTCCATGGCTTGCATGGCGGCCTCCATGGCGAGGACCATGCCGATGAAGCGCTGCTGGGCGCCGAAGGTGGCCGTGGGCGCGCCGAAATGCGGCTCGAAATGGAAGAGCCGAGCCCATTCGATCTCTTTGATCATGGTGTAGGCTTGCGCTTCGACGGTCACCGTCGTATCAAACGAGCTGGCATCCCAGCGGAAATTGCTGAAATCACCCGAGTTGCCGTTATTCTCGTTCACCCAGACGGGATTGCCTGATTTGTAGACTGCTCGAAGCAGGGCCGGGTTTGTCGGGGGCATGGCCGCGTCGCCATCGTTGGGATCGGGATCGAACATTGGAATCGCGGCCATCACCTGAGCCATATCCGGCGCAAAGGTTACGCCGAGGCCCGAGGTCATCACCAGTTCGCCCAAGTTGTACCGCGAGTACCAATACCCTTCATTCACCAGCGCGCGCTCGTCGAACTCCGGATTGTGGCCGGCAAGGAGCGACTCCTGCCTGCCGAAGCTCCCGTTGAACCTCCAAGATAAGCTCGCTTCGTCCCACTCGAACTCGGCCCAGAAACGATCATTGGGCGTTGCGTTGAGTCCGAGATTATAGATGCGGATAGTTTGGTCGGCGACACCCGTGGTCCGCACAAAGGCGTCGCTGAAATTCACCAAGCCCTGCGCCCTTGCATCAAGGCTCAGCACCAGAACAACGAGAACGGAGCACGACAGGGTAAGCAAGTAGCGTCTCATTGGTACACCCTTTCACGCTGTCCCCCCCCAATGAATCACTGAGTTCCAGGTCAGGTGTTGAAGCCGCACACCTCCCAAGTAACGAAAACGAAAATGAGGTTGACCATATTCCACGAAAGGAAAAAATTTAAGAAAAAATCTAAAATTTGATTTGTATCAAGGAATGTTTTCATTGCGGTCGGAATCACCAAGAAACTCACCATCCGAGCGTGAATGAGTGTGTGGTCGTTACGCCTCACAGCGGTTGCTTTCATGCAAGGTTCCACTATGTACTGTCCAAATTAGACAGGCTGGATTTATCATGTTCGGGGAGCGGCTTTTGGCGCCGCGAAGCGTGCATCCAGCCAGGCTTCCATCCCTGCCGCCGCGGGGAGCGGTGCACGGGTGCGCGACGCTCAGCTTCACATGACTCCTCCGCGACGGGTGCGCGGCGTCCGCCTCTTCGGGGCCTGGCCAGCGGAGCGCTCCGTCTCCGCTGCTGAAGCGTGTTGGCGCCGCCGTCGACGCTCGGGTCGACGGCGGCGCCCCCAGGGTGGACTACTGCACCGTCACGGAACCCACCATGCCGCCCGCGGCATGTCCAGGAACGGTGCAGAGCGAAGGGTAGATGCCGCTTTTGGTCGGCACGACGAACAGCTCCGTGCTTCCGCCCACCAGGAGTTCAATGGCATTGAAGTACGGCGCCTTGATCTCCGCGTGAGAGTCCTCCGCCTTGCGCAGGACGAGGGTGCGGTAGAAATCAGTGGTCGTGAAGTAATGCTTCGAGCCGTTGCCGGCAGGGTTCTGAATTTTCACCACGTAGGCGTGATCCTTCGCCAGGGGGACGCTGGACGGACTAAAGGAAAAGTCGCCTGCCTCGGGACCTTCGACCAACGTCACCTCGACGGTCTCGCGGCTGCTCCAGACCTCGTGCGAGCCCGAGGTTCGCGGATCAATGTCCAGAGGCCGGGACCACTCCGAGGCCACCTGCAGGTCAATGGGATTCTGGGGCTCGCCGACCACGGTGATGGTTCCCGTCATGCCCAGCTCGGCATGGCCTGGGATGGTGCAGAGAAAGCCGTACTCGCCCGGCACCATCGGCACGAAGAAGAGCTCGAGCTGACGGTCGGTTCCAGTCTTCAGCTCAAACGCTTTGAAGTACGGCGCCTTGTACTCTGCATCGCCGGTTTGCGCCTTGCGTGTGGCAATGCTCTTGTAAAACTCGGCCGCCGTGAGGTAGTGCTTGCTGGCATTGCCGTTGGCATTCTTGATGCGCAGAATGTAAGGGCGGCCGGCGGTGAAGGTGAGGTGGTTCGGCTCGAACACGAACTGCGTGCTGCTCAGCTCCTTCATCTCGACGGTGACGGTTTCCACCGCGCTCCAGTTGGCGGAGCTCACCACGTCGCTGCTTGATTCCACCCTGCCGACGCCGGCGGTGCCGAGCTCGAACTTCATCGTCACGGGGTTCCACACCATGTGCGCCCAAAACTCGCCGTCCACGCCTTCGACCGTGATGCCGCTCAGCACCACCCCCGTCTTGCCGCTGGTGGCTGAGGAGGTATTCGACAGGTCAATCGGCACCTCGGCATGAGCTACGTGGACTGACACCAGCAACAACGCCGCTACCATTACGACTGTGCATGTTTTCATCGCCGGTTTCCTTCCGTTGCCTGGGTCTTGGCTCTGTTCCCCCCCGTCCACCATGTCCTCCCCCCATGGGGAGCCTGGAAGCTGGTCTGCCTGGCCCGAACGCCGCCCCGACGCGGGTCGCCGACCCATGCCGCCGGCTTCCAGGGCCGCTCGGAGCTTCGGCTTCCCCCCCTTGTCCCCCCTGGTCAGCACAGGGAGCGGCGCAAAAAAAAGGCGTAACCCGCGTGCGAAGACACCTTCGCACCTCCAGGGTTACGCCTACACTCAAGCAGCCCGGAGCTGCCGCGTCAGACGTTCCGGCCGCGCCGCTCTTAACTTGTACGACTCTTCTGCAGAGCTCCCGTCAGCTCCTTCCGCAAGGTTTCAAGCTGTTTGGACTTGAAGGCTTTTCTGGTTTCCTCCAGCACCTCAATGGCATGCTCGATCACATGCTCGAGCAAGCGGCGGCGACCGCAGCTCACCAAGGGGCAATAACTGCTCACCCCTTCTGGGCGCTTGGTCTGCTCCAGCAAGACAGTGTTGAGAATCTGCCGCTGGTGCTCCACCCGGGTGATGATCTGCTCGGCAACCTGGTTCACGTAGCCCAGCAAATCACGGTCGAGAGATCGAGGAGATGCCGCCGGCGCCGCCACCGCCTCGGCCCCGCTGTCGCGGCGTGCTGACAAAGCGTCTCTCATGACAAAACCTTCCGGGCAACACCTTGCGGCCCGTCCTAAGGCTTCAAGCCTCGCTGGGTGGTCGCGCCGGGCTCAGTCAGCGCTACGCAAAGCTCCGCATAGCGCAGGAGCTCCTCTTCCGTCTGATTGGAGATGAGCACGTGAACCTTCCCCGCCGCCGTCCAGGCAGCGACGTGATGGTCCTGGTAAGGGCCATGACGAATCGTCAGCGAATCAACCTCGTGGCGGCGAGGTAAGTCTAGGACCATGTTCGAATCCCGAAACGCCAGATACCCCAGTCGATCGTCTCCCTCGTGGTACTCCACGAGCGCGGCGACCCGCCCGTCCAGGTTCACCACGGAAGCCCCGTCCAGGATGTAACCAGCCAGCGATGCCCGCGGCACCACCACCGAGAAACCGAGGCGTTCGTTCAACCATTCATCCACCTTCCAGAAGTCGCCCGAGCGGAAACCAAGCTCATGGCGCTGGGTGGCATGGCTTTCCTGCAGCTCAAGCAGCCGCGGCAGCAGCGCCGAGAGCATGGACCCCGCCGGCAGCCGATCGAGGCGCCAGACGCCAACCCCAAGCACCGCCAGCACCGCCAGCACCGCCGCCACCGCCAGCGGCGCTACAACCTGCCAATGCAGGGTCCAGCGGCTGGCGAGTTTGTGCAGCTCCAGCCCGATCCGTTGATTCAGCTCCGCGGGAGCCTGGTGCTTCGTCTCCATGGTGCGCAGCGTCGCCCGCACCTGACTGAAGAACTCGAAGCGCTTGCCGCAGGTAAGGCATTCCTCGAGGTGGCTGTGAATATCCGCATTCGTCTTGGCGTCCAGTTCACCGTCGAGGAACACATAGAGGTAGCGATTTAGGTCATGGCACTGCACTCTAGGACCCCTCGGCCTGCCGTAACTTCGACAGATGCCGCTCCAAATCGCACCGAGCTCGAGAGAGCCTGGACATTACAGTTCCGATAGGGACATCAATGATGCCGGCGATCTCGCGGTACGTAAACCCTTCCACATCCGCAAGAATGATGATGAGGCGATGCTCGGCCGATAAGCGCGACAGCGCCTCCTCAAGGCACTGCCAGGTAAAGCGGAGGTCGACAACCTTTTCCGGATCTTGACTGGAACAGGAGCTGAACAGCGCCGCGACCTCTTGACCCCATCGTTCCTCATCCCACGCAAACGGGTCAACGGGGATCTCCTTCTCCTTCTCCCTGATCAGGTTCTTCCACGTATTGAAGAGAATGGAGAACAGCCAGGAGCGTCCCTGCTCGGCCCGGTTGAGTTGTTTGAAATTCTGATACGCCTTGCAAAACGTCTCCTGCACGAGATCATCAGCGTCCGCAGGTTCCTGCACCAAGCGCAGCGCCGCGAAATGGACGGCATCGAGATGGGGAAGGATCACCCGCTCGAACTCTCGACGATGATCCTTGCGGCGAAATAGCATCGGCTTCCCCGAACTTGGCCTCTTCACCAACGTAGACACCGGGAAGCATTGTTTTATTCCACGCAGGTCTCCCAGGCCTAAAGACAGCTATCTCCGGCATCAACCAGGCGCGCCGATGCCGCGATCCGCTCCTCTCCACCTGTGCCAACGTTGTCATCGCCGGCGCGGCCGCCGCAGGCTCGTCCGCAGATCAAGGAAGAGCGCGAAGAGCACCGGCACCAGCACCAGGGTGAGGAGGGTGGAGACGGTGAGGCCGCCCACCACCGCCGCCCCCAGGCCGCTGTAGAGCTCGGCGCCGGCCGAGCTGGCCGACTCGGGGAGGAGCCCGAGCGCGCCCACCACCGGCTCGATGTGGAGTGCCCCGGCGAGACGCTGCATGGCCAGGCCGAACTCATTGCCGGCGGCCAGCGGCAGCATGCCGAGGACGCTGGTGATCGTGGTCATGAAGATCGGCCGGATGCGCGAGCGCGTGCCCTCGATGAGCGCCTCGTACGGCTCCATCCCCTCGTTGCGCATGAAGTTGAGGGTCTGGTGCACGAGCAGGATCGCGGTGTTGACGACGATGCCGCTGAGCAGGATGAACCCCAGGCGGGTGATCATCGTGTACTCGGAGTGGGTGAGGCGCACCGCCAGGATGGCGCCGCTGGCGGCCAATGGCACCGTGATGATGATGATGAGCGGGTAAAGGAAGGACTCGAACAGCGACGCCATGAGCAGGAAGATGATGAGCACCGCGAAGACCAGCGACCAGCTCACCTCGCGGATCGCCACCTGCAGCTTGTCGGCGCTGCCCGCCAGGGTGAACGAGTACCCCTGGGGGAGGGTGCGGCGCAGCGGCTCGAGGACCTCGTTCGTCACCGCCTCGATCACCTGCCCGAGGGGCGCGTTCTCGGCCACGTTCACCGTGAGCCTCACGGCGCGGTCAAGCTCGATGTGATCGATCTTCGTGGGGCCGGTGGTCTTCTCGAGCTGCGCGATGCTGGAGAGCTTCACCTGCATGCCGTTGGGCGTGTAAACGATGAGGTCGGAGAGCGCGGCGGTATCGTGGTAAACGCCGCGAGTGCCCTTGACGCGCACATCGATCTTATCGCCCCCTTCGCGGTACTCGGTGGCGACCCGGCCGGCCACGAGCGTCTCGACGACGTCCGCCACCTCGCGCACGGAAAGGCCGAGATCGGCGGCGCGCTCACGGTCAACCTTCACCTGCACCTCTGGGTTGCCGGTCTCGTAACTCGTGCGCACGAAGGTGACGCCCTCAACCCCCTGCCCACTCGCAGGCGGTGAGGCGAAAGCTCCGCCGTCCCCGCCGGGCGGGCCGGGCCGTACCTCCCGCCGGCCATCCCTCGCCCTGCCGGCCTGGCCATCCCCGTCACCCGCGGCCGGGCGCGCCGCCGGCACGGCCCGACCGGCGACCGTCTCGGGACGAGGCGTGATCTCCGGCTCCGCTGCCGGCGCTTCAACGGGCGGCGCTCCGCTGAGCGGGCCGCGCGGCGGCATGATCCGGTTCTTGATGCGTTCGGAGATGTCGGCGACAACGTCGAGGTCCTTGCCGCGCACCTCGATATCGAAACTCTTGCCGAAATCCCGGCTGAAGATGTTGCTCTGCAAGGCGAGAGCGAACTCAAACCCGGGAACGCCGGCGGTGAGACCCTGAACCTTCGCGACCAACTGCTTGAGCTGCGGCTCGTACTCTCGCTTCGCGCTGATGCCGATGCCTTTGAAGCGCTCCCCGGCCACCGCGAAGAGGTACTTCACCTCCGGCAGGCCCAGCAGCCGATCCTGGACGCGATCCGTCAGCTCCTCCAGCTTGTCCAGGTTCGTGCCGGGGAAGGGTTTCAGCACCACGAAGATGAAGTTGCGGTTGCCGCCGGGGAGATACTCCGACTTCGGCAACACCTGGATGCTGGCCACGAATCCCATGGTCACCAGGAGCAGCAGGGCAACTTTTTGCAGGGTGGCCGCGAGGGTTGTCCGGTAGGCTAGCGGGGTTGCCTGACGCCCGGGGAGGCCGCCGGTCGCATCGTGGACGCCGAAGTCCGCGGCGGTCAACGTCGAAGTTCCCTCACCAGGCGCCGGGGCGGTAGGGCCCCTCCGGCGCAGTGCCCGCGGCAGCCCCGCGCGGGCCGCCGCCAGCAGCCCGGCGGCGAGGGTGGGGGCGATGAAGAGGAGCCAGGCCTGTGCCGTCGGCCAGGGCGAAGGGGCCGGCGACGAGGGCCGGTGGCCAGGGGGTCCGAAGCCGGAAGCGGGCTGCGGCGCGGCGAGCGGCTCCCAGAAAAATCGCCAGCCATCCGCCGCGGGCTGCACCATCAACGGCAGGAGAAGGACGATGAGCAGCGCCGCCAGCAGCAGCACGCCGATCAACGGGTGGGGGGCTGTCGGCGCCTCGCTCTCGTCGCGGCTCGCGGCCGCCACGGGGCTCGCTCCGGCCGGCGCGTCGAAGAGCTCCGCCGCTCCTTCCGACGGCGCGGCGGGCGGGCTCGACGCAGCCCGCGCACCGCCTTGCGAGGGGGTTGGAGCGCCCCGATTGTGGGCCAGGCGCAGGACGGTGTCGAGCAGGAGGTAGCTCAAGGGAGCGAGGGCAAGCCACTCATAGAGTCCCAGTCCCCGGCTGACGAGGCTGCTCAACAGCCCCCCGGCGGCGAGAGACGCCGCGGCAAGCGCCAGCAGCCGGCGCGTCTCGTCGCGCTCCAGCTCAACCGGCCGCGTCAGCCAGCGGACCGACTCCACGATCAGCCAGAAGACCCAGCGGCTCAGCCACCCCAGGAGCGCCAGGTCGACCAGGAAGCGCGTCCCAGCGAAGCGCTTTGGGCTCCGCCCTGAACCGCCTGCCGGTCTGCCTCCCAGACGGCGCCCGAATCGATTCCACCATGATGCTCCCGGCTCCGTCGCCTCGCCGGCGCTCGCGGCGCCCTCCCTTGCCGCGGGAGGGACGTTCAGCTTCGAGGCGCTGATGCGCAGGAAGCGGGCGCAGAGCATCGGGATGACGGTGATGGAGACGAGGAGCGATAGCCCCACTGCGGCGCTGATCGCCAGCGCCAGGTCCTGGAAGAGCTGCCCCACCTCCTCCTCGACGAAGAGGATGGGCAGGAAGACCGCCAGCGTCGTCAGGGTCGAGGCCAGCACGGCGCCCCAGACCTCGCTGGTGCCGTCATAAGCGGCGGCCATCCGGTTTTTGCCCATCTGCAGGTGGCGGTAGATGTTCTCCAGCACCACGATGGCGTTATCCACCACCATGCCGACGGCAAAGGCCAGCCCCGCCAGGGAGATGATGTTGAGGGTCCGTCGGAAGGCGAGGACCACGATGAAGGTGCCGATGAGGGAGATCGGGATGGAGAAGCCGATGATGAGCGTGCTGCTCAGGCTGTGCAGAAAGAAGAGCAGCACGAAGACCGCCAGGAAGGCGCCGAATCGCAGGTTCTGGGTGACGAGGGCGATGGCGTCGCGGATGTACTCGGTCTCGTCGTAGACCGGCTGCAACTGCATGCCGCGCGGCTCGAGGTGCTGATTCAACTCGGCGACGGCGCGGCGCACGCCCTCGATGACGGTCAGGGTGTTCGTTCCCGTCTTCTTGATGACGCCGAAGCCGACGGTGGGCACGCCGTGCTCCTTGATGACGGCGTCGCGCTCCTCGAAGCTGTCGATCACCTCCGCCACGTCCTTCACGTAGACCGGGACGCCGCCATTCTTGGCGATGATGACGTTCTCGATCTCCTTCACGGCGCTGAACTGCCCCACGGTGCGCACCGCCCAGCGGCGCTTCCCCTCGTCGACGTGGCCGCCGCGCACGTTGCGGTTCTCATTGCTGAGGGCGTCGCGCACCTGGGCGATGCTGAGGCCGCGCGCGTTCAGGGCGCGATGGTCGAGGATGACGTGGATCTCGCGCTCCTGGCCGCCGAACTGCCGCAGATCGCCGACGCCGGCGACCCGCTTCAGGCGCGGCGCAATGAGGTCGTCGGCGTACTTGCGCATGGTGTTGACCGGCAGGTTGCCCTTGATCAGCATCCACATGATCGGCTGCGCTTCATCGCTCGAGATGGCGGAGATGATCGGCTCGTCGGCATCCTCCGGCAGGTCTTCCACCAGGTTGAGCTTCTTCAGGATGTCGATGCTGGCGAGGTCCTTGTTCACCCCCCAGTCGAACTCCAGGGTGATCGACGAGCGCCCCTCCTGCGAGGTGGAGGTGATCTTCTTGACGTTCTCCACCGAGTTGAGCTTCTCCTCGATGCGGTCCGTCACCTGCTGCTCGACCTCCTGCGGCGCGGCGCCGCGGAAGGTCGTGTTGACGGTGATCTCCGGCTGGTCGATGGTGGGCTTGAGCTGCACGGGAACGCGGTACAGCGCCAGCACGCCGAAGAGCGCCAGGAGGAAGACCGCCGAGATAACGGAGACGGGGCGCGTGGTGGCGGTGTGGATGAGCTTCATGGGACGGTACAAGCAAGGGGGGCCGGGATGGTCGGGGTTGACGCGGCCGCGGGCCGGCCCGACGCCAGGCCCGGCGGACCGTCGCGCACCGCCGCCGCGAACATCTCTCCCCTGGAGCTGCGCGCGGCATGAGCGGCACGGGGGGTGGTCAGAGGTCGAGGGGAGGCGAGGCCGGCGGCGAGGGACCGCGGCGCCTGCACCGCGCTCGCCGCGGGGCCCTCACTCCTTCAGGATGCGCACGGGCGAGCCGGAGCGCAACGACTCGTTGCCGAGCACCACCACCTGCTGGCCGGGCGCCACCTCGCCATCCACGGCCACGTACTCCCCTTTCGCCACCCCGGTGGTGACGCGCACCGCCCGCACCGTCTTGGGCTTGGCGTTGCCGCCGTCTCCCAGCACGACAAAGACGGTCGGACCATCGCGATCGACGATGGCATCCTTCGGCACCAAGGTGACCAGGCGTTCGTCGAGGACGAGCTGCAGACGAACGAACATGCCGCCCATCAACTCAATGCGGGGGTTCTCGATGGCGATCTTCACGGGGAAGGCCCGCGTCGAGACGTTGGCCCGGGGCGCGATGTGCTCGACCGTGCCACGGAAGAGTTTCCGCGGCAAGGCGTCGGCGCGAACCTCGGCCGCCAGGCCTTTCCTCACCATGCCGATGTGCTTCTCACTGATTTCCGTCAGCGCATAGACCGTGTCGAGCTTCAGGAGGTCCACCACCTTGCCGCCAGGCAGGATATGCTCCCCGACCTCGACGTGCTTGGCGGCGATGAGGCCGTCGAACGGGGCCTTCACGGAGAACTTGCGCACCTCGTCAAGGAGACGTTCCACGTTCGCCTGCCTGGCGGCCGCCTCCGCCTCGGCCGCGAGGATGTCCTCCTCGCGGCTTCCCGCCTCGGCTTCGGCGAGCTCCGCGACGGCGCGCTGCAGGTCGGCGTCGGCCGCCTCGTAGGTGAGGCGCGCCTCCTGCACATCATTCAGAGAGATGACGTTCTGTTGACGCAGCATTTCGGCGCGCTCGAGCTTCTGTTGCAAGCGGCGCGCATTCGCCCGCCGGCTCTCGACCGTGGCTCGCCGCTGAGCGATCTCCTCCGGCCGCAGGCCGCGCTTCAGCTTGGCGAGGTTCGCCTGCGCCTTGCGCAGCTCGGCCCTGGCGGCGCGCACCTCGATCTCCTTGGTCGTGCCGTCGATCTGACAGATCACCTGGCCCGCCTTCAGGCGATCGCCGATTTCCACCTTGCAGGTGCGCACCTGCCCTTCAACCTCGGAGCTGATCGTGCTGGAGAGCTCCGGAACGATCGTGCCGACGCTGCCGATCGTGCTGCGCACCCTGTCGCTGCGCACCGCGGCGACCTCCACCTGCATGGGACCGAACCCCTGCCCCCAGGCCGCGGCTGACCAGTCCGCCGCGGACACGCCCCCCAGCAGTAGGAGCGCCAGCGCGCCGCCTCGCCAGCGCCGGCTCCGACTTGGCGACACGTCGAACTTCCTCGCGCGCCTTTCCCTCGGCGCTTCGCTCAGCCGCGGTAGGGGTGCGCCGATCGCCTGCGTCACGCGCGCGAACCTCCCTGCTCGTGTCGGGCGCCGGCGCCGCCCCGCCGCCTTTGCGCCGCCGCATCCCTCCTGCTACCATGGAGCAGTGTAGCACGTGCGGCAGCGGAGCGTCGAACCGCGGTCGCGGGCGGCCGCCGCACCCGTGCGGGGCGCCGCGCTCACGTGCCCTGGGGGGCCGCAGGGGTATCGACGTCAGCCGCCCTGCCACCACGGCAGCGCCCGCCGTGAGGAACCCCGCCGCCGTCCCCCACGGAGGCGACCCTGCCATGCAGCCCTACCCCCAGCGCCCTTCCCTGACCTATCCGGAAATCCCTGTCTCCGCCACCCTCGAGCAGACCGCGGCGAAGCTGCCGGAGAAGATTGCCGTGGTCGACGGCGAGCGCACGGCGACGTACGGCGAGCTCCGCGCCCAGGCCTGGCGCTGCGCCGCGGCCATGCAGCGCTTGGGGGTGCGCCGCGGGGATCGCGTCGGGCTGCTGTTGCCGAACAGTCTCGAGTTCATCATCGCCTACTACGGCGCCCTGCGCGCCGGCGCCGTCGTCTCCACCCTGAACCCCATGCTCACGGCGCGGGAGCTGGAGTACCAGCTCAACGATGCCGCCTGCGCCGCGCTCATTGCGCACGAGTCGCTCATGCCGAGGGTGCGCGAGGCGGGCGGGCGCCTCGGCACGCTCCGCCGGCGCATCGTGGTGGGGGAGGAGCACCAGGAGGATGAGTTCCTGTTGCACGACCTCCTGGACGACGCCAGCGGCGCGCAGCCGGCGCCCCTTGCCCTCGAGGTGCGCCGCGAGCTGGCGGTGCTGCCCTACTCGAGCGGCACCACCGGATTCCCCAAGGGGGTGATGCTGAGCCACTTCAACCTCGTGGCTAATATGCATCAGTTCGCGCACGCCTGCGAGATACGCGAAAGCGACGTCTTCCTGACGCACCTGCCGCTGTACCACATCTACGGCATGAACCTGCTCCTGGGGAGCGCGGTGCTGGTGGGGGCGCGGCAGGTGCTGATGCGCCACTTCACGCCGGAAGCGTGCGCGAGCCTCATTGCCCAGCACCGCTGCACGCTCCTCTTCACGGTGCCGCCGGTGATCCTCCTGCTCAGCCAGCTTCCCGAGCTGGAGCGCCACGACCTCTCCTCCCTGCGCTACGTCTTCTGCGGCGCCGCGCCGCTGCCCGTGGAGGTGGCCCAGACCTTCAGCCGGCGCACCGGCCTCCTCCTCAGCGAGGGCTACGGCATGACCGAGACCTCGCCGATGCTCATCGCCAACCCGCTGGGGCGCGTCAAGCTCGGCTCCATCGGCACGCTCGTGAGCGACACCGAGCACCGCATCGTGGACGCCGCGCACGGCGAGCGCGAGCTAGGGGATGACGAGGCGGGCGAGCTCCTGGTGCGGGGTCCCCAGGTGATGCTGGGCTACTGGCGCAACCGGCAGGCGACGGCCGCCTGCCTGCGCCATGGTTGGTTGGCCACCGGCGACCCGGTGCGGCGCGACGCCGAGGGCTACTTCTCCGCCGTGGAACGCAAGAAGGAGATGATCAAGTACAAGGGCTACCAGGTGGCGCCGGCGGAGCTTGAGGCGGCGCTCCTCGAGCACCCCGAGGTGCTCGATTGCGCCGTGGTGCGGCTGCCGGACGCCGAGGCGGGCGAGGTGCCGAAGGCCTTCGTGGTGCGGCGGCCCGGCAGCGCCCTCGACGCCGCCACGCTCATGGGCTTCGTCGCCGCGCGGGTTGCCGCCTACAAGCGGGTGCGCGCGGTGGAGTTCATCGACGCCATCCCCAAGAGCCCCTCCGGGAAAATCCTGCGCCGCCTGCTCGAGAAGCAGGGCCAGCCGGCCCCAACCTCGCCGCCGCGGGGAGACGAAACCTCCCTCGCATGACGCTGTTTCACCGACCCCTCCTCAGCCGCGCGCAGCGGCGGCGGCCGGGGCGCAATTGACGCCGCCGTGCCCGCTTTCTATACTTGGGATGACGAGCGCGGCCGCGCGGACGAGAAGCGGATGCCCAGCTTGGCGACGTAGGGTGGGGAGCGGCTTGCGCCTGCCGCGGCTCAACTTCGCAGGAAGGAGAGAGGAGCCTCTCATGGGATACCTCGAGGCACAATATAAAGAGGAACCCTTCTTCACCACGACCATTGACAAGGTGGTGAACTGGGCGCGGTCATCGTCGCTCTGGCCGATGACGTTCGGCATCTCGTGCTGCGCCATTGAGATGATGGCCACCGGCGCCTCGCGCTTCGACCTGGACCGGCTGGGGGTGATCTTCCGGGCGACGCCGCGCCAGTCCGACCTGATGATCGTGGCCGGCACCGTGACGTACAAGATGGCGCCGGTGGTGCGCAAGGTGTACGACCAGATGCCCGAGCCCCGCTGGGTGATTGCCATGGGGGGATGCACGGTGTCCGGCGGACCGTTCCCGACCTACAGCGTGCTGCAGGGGATCGACTACGTGGTGCCGGTGGATGTGCACGTGCCGGGGTGCGCGCCGCGGCCCGAGGCGCTCCTCTACGGCATCCTCATGCTGCAGAAGAAAATCCAGGAGAGCCGCCCCGGCATCCTGGAGATGATCCGGGGCAGCCTGCAGCGCTACAAGGAGAGCAAGCTCCTGCGCCCGCTCGCCAAGGCGTGAGCATGGCGCATCTCCCCGCTTTCCGCCCCCCCTGATGATCCCAGGTGTGCGCGAGGAGTGGGGTATTCACCTCGTAGCCCGCGGCCCCAGGCGCCAGTGGCGAGCCTCATGCGCGGCGCTGGCGCGGCCGTTGTCCCACCTCGCCGGCGACGCCCCCTTCCCCCCAGCAAGGCGACGCAGCCCTCCTGCCGCAAGCTCGCGGCTTTCGCCAGGAACCTTCCCGGCGAAAGGCGCCCTGCCGCGGCGAAGCCGTGACCCCTCCCGCCGCCGCCATCTCCAGCGGCCAAACTGAACTGGGTATGCTGGTTGACGCAGCGTAGGACATCCTGTAAGCTGACTCCCATGCGGGTGCACATCTCGCCGTTCTCCTACCTCCTGATCGTCCGAGGACCAGTGCGCCCGGTCGATCCGAAGGAGAAGACGCATGCAGACGCTTAGTCGTGGAACGATAGCTGCCCTGCTTAGCCTCGCCCTCGCTTTTCTTCTCTTTCCCGCTGCCGTCTTCAGCGCCGAGTTCACGATGAAGTGCGGCACGCCTGGCGCGGCGACCGATCCTCTCACGAAGCAAGTGGAGTGGGGCCTGAAGGAGATCGAGAAGCGCTCGAATGGCCGCATTACGGGTCGCGTCTTTCCGGCCTCGCAGCTTGGCGGCAACATTCAGATGATCGAGCAGTTGCAGCTCGGCACGCTGGAGTGCACGAACGGCGCGGTGGCTTTCCTGAGCGGCGCCTACCCGCCGGTGACCATCTTCGACCTCCCCTTCGTCTTCCCCGATGACCCCGAGGTCATGCGCAAGGTCCTGAAGGAGGGCAAGAGCGCGCGCTGGCTGCTCGATGACATGCAGCGGGTGGGCCTGAAGGGCTTGGCCTTCCATACCAGCGGGTACAAGCAGTTCACCACCAACAAGCCGGTGCGCAAGCTGGAGGACATGCGAGGCATCAAGTTCCGCTCCATGACCTCGCCCATCCTGCTCGAGCAGTTCAAGTCGCTGGGCGCCAACGCCGTGCCGGTCGCCTTCGCGGAGACCTACAGCGCCTTGCAGACCGGCGTCGCCGAGGGCCAGGAGAACCCCTACTGGGCCACCCATAAGATGAAGTTCTTCGAGGTCCAGAAGTACCTGATTCAGACCAACCACGGGGTCATCATCTCGCACGTCCTGGCCAGCAAGAAGTGGTGGGATCGCCTCCCCGCCGACCTGGGGAAGATCGTGCGCGAGGTCTTCGTCGACGCCGAGGAGGTTTTCTGGAACGAGAGCATGAAAGCCGACGAGGAGGCGATCCAGGTCATGAAGAAGGCGGGGCTGCAGTTCATCAAGCTTGCTCCCGAGGAGCGGGCGCGCTTCCGCAAGGCCACCGAGGGGGTGAAGAATGTCTACATCAACCGTATCGAGAAGGGCAAGATGCTGCTTGACATGCTGGAAGCCGACATCGCCTCGTTCGCAAAGCAGGGGAAATAGTAGCAACGGCGGAGCGCCTGTCTGCCGACAGGCAGGCCTGAGGAGGCGCTGTCGCTAGCGGCGGCAACCTCGCGCAAAAGGAACCTGGCCATGTGGAGAATGCTCTGGAAGAGTGCGCTCGTGCTGGCGAGCGTCAGCATCCTCGTGGGAGCTGGTCCCGCTGCCGTCTTCAGCGCCGAGTTCACGATGAAGTGCGGCACGCCTGGCGCGGCGACCGATCCTCTCACGAAGCAAGTGGAGTGGGGCCTGAAGGAGATCGAAAAGCGCTCGACTGGCCGCATTACGGGCAAGGTCTTTCCGGCCTCGCAGCTTGGCGGCAACATTCAGATGATCGAGCAGTTGCAGCTTGGCACGCTGGAGTGCACGAACGGCGCGGTGGCTTTCCTGAGCGGCGCCTACCCGCCGGTGACCATCTTCGACCTCCCCTTCGTCTTTCCCGAGAACCCCGAGGTCACCCGCAAGGTTGTGAAGGAAGGCAAGACCGCGCAGTGGCTTCTCGATGACATGGGTCGGGTTGGGCTCCAGGGCCTGGCCTTCCACGCCTCGAGCTACAAGCAGTTCACCACCAACAAGCCGGTGCGCAAGCTCGATGACATGTCGGGCATCAAGTTCCGCACCATGGCCTCGCCCATCCTCCTCGAGCAGTTCAAGTCGCTGGGCGCCAACGCCGTGCCGATCGCCTTCGCGGAGACCTACAGCGCCCTGCAAACCGGCGTCGCCGAGGGGCAGGAGAACCCCTACTGGGCCACCCATAAGATGAAGTTCTTCGAGGTCCAGAAGTACCTCATCGAGAGCAACCATGGGGTCACTGTCACGCACGTCCTGGCCAGCAAGAAGTGGTGGGATCGCCTGCCGGCCGACCTGCGCAAGATCGTGCGTGAGGTCTTCCGCGAGGCAGAGGAGGTCTACTGGCAAGAAAACCAGAAAGCCGACGAGGAAGCGATCAAGATCATGAAGGCAGCGGGGCTGCAGTTCATCAAGCTTGCTCCCGAGGAGCGGCTGCGCTTCCGCAAGGCAACGGAGAAGGTGAAGAACGTCTACATCAACCGCATCGAGAAGGGCAAGATGCTGGTTGATATGCTGGAAGCCGACATCGCCGCGTTCTCCAAGTAAGGGAGTGAGCAGCAACGGACCGGCGCCCGAGACGGCGCGATCAGTCTAGGCAGCACTCTGGTGCAGGGAAGGAGACCGTGTATGTGGAGAATCCTGTGGAAAATTGCGCTCGTTCTCGTCAGTCTGAGCCTCCTCGTTGGATTCGGTCCGGCGGCCAGCTACGGCGCCGAGTTCACGATGAAGTGCGGCACGCCGGGGGCGGCGGACGATGCCACCAGCACCCAGGCGGCATGGTCGATGAAAGAGATCGAAAAGCGCACCAACGGCCGCGTCACCGGCAAGCTCTTCCCGGCCTCGCAGCTTGGCCCCAACATCCAGATGATCGAGCAGTTGCAGCTCGGCACCCTGGAATGCACGTCCGGCGCGGTGGCCTTCCTGAGCGGCGCTTACCCGCCGGTGACCATCTTCGACCTCCCCTTCGTCTTCCCCGATAACCCCGAGGTCATGCGCAAGGTCCTGAAGGAGGGCAAGAGCGCGCGTTGGCTGCTCGATGACATGCAGCGGATGGGCCTGAAGGGCCTGGCCTTCCATACCACCGGCTACAAGCAGTTCACCACCAACAAGCCGGTGCGCAAGCTCGAGGAGATGGCGGGCATCAAGTTCCGCACCATGGCCTCGCCCATCCTGCTCGAGCAGTTCAAGTCGCTGGGCTCCAACGCCGTGCCGATCGCCTTCGCGGAGACCTACAGCGCCCTGCAGACCGGTGTCGCCGAGGGCCAGGAGAACCCCTACTGGGCCATCCATAAGATGAAGTTCTTCGAGGTCCAGAAGTACCTCATCGAGAGCGACCATGGGGTGATCGTCATCTATGACCTGGTGAGCAAGAAGTGGTGGGACCGCCTCCCCGCCGATCTGCAGAAGATCATTCAGGAGGTGTTCATCGAGGCGGAGAAGGTCACCTGGGCTGAGAGCAAGAAGACCGACGAGGAAGCGATCCAGATTATGAAGAAGGCGGGGCTGCAGTTCATCAAGATTTCCCCGGAGGAGCGGGCGCGCTTCCGCAAGGCCACCGCGGGGGTGAAGAACGTCTACGTCAACCGCATCGAGAAGGGCAAGATGCTGGTCGACCTGCTCGAGGCGGATATTGCGAAGTTCTCCAAGATGTAGGTGGGGTGCGCGCCGCCGTTGTAAAAGCTGACGTGTCAGTGCTGTGGCGGCGGAGAACCTGGCGGCCAGGTCTCCACCGCAAGGTGTCGGGGCCGAGGGACAACGGGGCTTCGCAGCGCGTTTTCCGCGAAGCCCCGTTCAGCGTGAGCGCCGGCGTGAGGGAGGGGATGTCAAGCTTCGCGCGACGGCTTGCGCGCCGCCGACCTAGGATGCTCGCTGGGCGCCGGCTGCCAACGGTCCCCACGATTCAGGGTTCCGGGGGCGGGGGCTGGATGCGCGCAGCAGGTGACGGCAGGTCTTCGCCTTTTTGAGATCGTCCAGAGAGAGCCTCGAGGGGCTGTACGTCCTGGAGTACGCTCGGCGAGGGGACGCAGCGTCAGCCCCTGCCAGCCGCGGGCTTTCTCCACTCTCACCTCGAAACGTGGAATGCCTTCAAGCCGCGGCCAGGAAGCTCGGCCGGCAGGAGCCCCGCGGCATGCTCGCATTCTGCACAGCGTGTTCCCCACTGGCTTTGTAGGGAGCCTGGTAAGCGCGATGCTCCAGAAACTTGATCGGTTCCTCAGCCGTCTTGAACGGGTCGTCATCGGCACCGCCCTCCTCCTCATGACGGCCATCACCTTCGTCAACACGATGCTGCGCTATGTGTTTGGCGTCACCTTCCACTGGGCGGAGGATACCTCCGTCTTCCTGATGATCTGCATGACGTTCTTTGCCGGAGCCTATGGCACGCGCCTGAACAGCCACATCACCATGAACGCGCTCTACGACACCGTCCCTCGCCGGGTGAGAAAGGTCCTCTACGCCGGCGGCCTCTTCATCTGCGGGCTCGCCTCGATCTTCCTCGTGCTCATGAGCTGGCAGGTCACCCGGACGATCTATGAGATGAAGGGAGAGATCGCCGCGATAGGCATTCCCGCCTACTGGCCCTACCTGGTCTCGTCCGTCGGCATCCTCTTCATGAGCATCCATTTCATTCAGCTCGTGGCGCGCTTCCTGCGTACCGGCAACATCGACGACACCCTCGAAAACAGGGAGTAATCCGCCGTGGTGCTCCTCTTGGCGATCCTCGCGGCGGCGCTGCTCGTGATCGGCGTCCCCTTCTTCGTCAGCCTGATGCTCCCGGTCGCCGCGGCGCTCTCCGTTTACCTGCCGCATGTCGGCACGAACATCGTGTTCCACAAGATGTTCGGCGGCCTCACGACCTTCGCGCTGCTGGCGATTCCCTTCTTCATTTTCACCGCGGATATCATCGTGCGCGGCACCATGGCGCGCCGCCTGGTGGAGTTCGTGCTCTGTCTCGTCGGCCACCTGCCGGGAGGCCTGGCGATGACCACCATCGTGAGCTGCACCTTCTTCGGCGCCGTCTCCGGCTCGACGCAGGCCACCGTGGCGGCGATCGGCGGCATCATGTATCCGGCCATGCTCCAGGCGGGATACCGGAGGCCGTTTGTCCTCGGCCTCATCGTCAACTCCAGCGATATCGCCCTGCTCATCCCGCCGAGCATCGCCATGATCATCTTTGGCGTGGTCACGAATACCTCCGTCGGCACGCTCTTCATTGCCGGCATCGGCCCGGGCATCACGCTGGCGCTGGCGTTCATGGTGTATGCCTACTTCCGCGCTAGGAAGTACAACATTCCCACCCGCCCGCGCGCCACGCTGCCGCAGCTTCGCCATGCGTTTCTCGAAACGCTGTGGGGGCTTGGCATCCCCCTCATCATCATCGGCGGCATTTACGGGGGCGTGTTCACCCCCACCGAAGCCGCCGGCGTGTCAGCGGTCTACGCCATCTTCGTGGAGGTCGTCATCTACCGCAGCCTGAGCATCGGCGACGTGTACGGCGTGGCGGTGAAGACCGCCACGGTCACCGGCGTGATCTTCCTCGTGGTGGCGGCGGCCTCGGCGTTGACCTGGCTCCTCATTGTCTCAGGCGTGCCCCAGGCCCTCACCGAAGCCGTCGTCACCTATGTGCCGTCGCCGATCCTTTTCTTGATGATGATGAATCTCGTCCTCTTCATTGCCTGCATGCTCATCGACCCGATCTCGGTCATCCTCATCTTCATGCCGATCTTCTTCCCGGCGGCGGAGAAGATGGGCATTCACCCCATCCATCTCGGCATCCTGGTGGTGACGAACATCGCCATCGGCAGCGCCACGCCCCCCTTCGGCGTGGACCTCTTCACCGCCAGCTCTATCTTTAAGGTGCGCTTTTCCGAGATTGTCCCCGGCGCCGTGCCCTTCGTCGGCGTCGCCGTCATCGTCCTGATCATCATCACCTACGTGCCGGATATCGCCCTCTTCCTACCGAGGACCCTATTCGGTGTCAGGTGACCGCAGCGCCTGCACACCGGCCCCCCCGCCCCAGCGGCAGGCCGAGGGGCCGTTCCGTGCGCGGGCGCCATGCATGCTCCGCCCCCTCTGCGGTTGGAGGCGAAAAGACCCGTTTGCCCAATCTCGGCCCTTGCTCCATGAATAGCCCTTTCCTTTAGCTCCGTTCCGTTCCTCGAGGGCTCCTTTCGCACCAGAAACGTTCCCAACCCCAGAATAGAGAGGGAGTAATCCGCCGTGGTGCTTCTCTTGGCGATCCTTGCGGCGGCGCTGCTGGTGATCGGCGTCCCCTTCTTCGTCAGCCTGATGCTCCCGGTCGCCGTGGCGCTCTCCGTCTACCTGCCGCATATCCCCACGAACATTGTGTTCCACAAGATGTTCGGCGGCCTGACGCCATTTGCCCTGCTGGCGGTTCCGTTCTTCATCTTCGCGGCGGATATCATCGTGCGCGGCACGATGGCGCGCCGCCTGGTGGATTTCGTGCTCTGTCTCGTCGGCCACCTGCCGGGGGGCTTGGCGATGACCACCATCGTGAGCTGCACCTTCTTCGGCGCCGTCTCCGGATCGACGCAGGCCACCGTGGCGGCGATCGGCGGCATCATGTATCCGGCCATGCTCCAGGCGGGATACCGGAAATCGTTCGTCCTCGGCCTCATGGTCGACGCCAGCGACATCGCCCTGCTCATCCCGCCCAGCATCTCGATGATCATCTTCGGCGTGGTTACGAATACCTCCGTCGGCGCCCTCTTCATCGCCGGCATCGGCCCGGGCATCACGCTGGCGCTGGCGTTCATGGTGTATGCCTTCTTCGACTCCAGGAAGTACAAGATTCCCACCCGCCCGCGCGCCACCTTGGCGCAGCTTCTCCATGCGTTTCTCGAAACGCTCTGGGGGCTTGGCATCCCCCTCATCATCATCGGCGGCATTTACGGGGGCGTGTTCACCCCCACGGAAGCCGCCGGCGTGTCAGCGGTCTACGCCATCTTCGTGGAGGTCGTCATCTACCGCAGCCTCACCCTGAGGGACGTTTACAACGTGGCGGTGAAGACCGCCACGGTCACCGGCGTGATCTTCCTCGTCGTGGCATCGGCCTCGGCGGTAGCCTGGCTCCTCATTGTCTCCGGCGTCCCGCAGGCCATCACCGCAGCCGTTGTCACCCACGTGCCGTCACCTCTCCTCTTCCTGATGCTGATGAATTTCATTCTCTTCATCGCCTGCATGCTCATCGACCCGATCTCGGTCATCCTCATCTTCATGCCGATCTTCGCCCCAGCGGCCGAGCAGATGGGCATTCACCCCGTCCATCTCGGCATCCTCGTGGTGACGAACATCGCCATCGGTTCCGCCACGCCCCCCTTCGGCGTGGACCTCTTCACCGCGGTCTCCATCTTCAAGGTGCGCTTCTCCGAGGTTGCCCGCGGCGCCCTGCCCTTCGTCGGCGTCGCCGTCATCGTCCTGATCATCATCACCTATGTGCCGGACATCGCCCTCTTCCTTCCCCGGCTCCTGATGGGCATCAAGTGAGGGGCCCCCAGCCGCGCGCGGCGCCTCGGGGTGTCTCTCCTCTCTTCGTTCCATCCTTCGGTTGACGGGAGGGCAGCGGCATGTCGGCGCCAGGACCGTGCCTCCTCGCCTGTCCACGGAGTTGGCGCGCGCGGCACGGAGCCAGGGCCGCCCCGGTCGCGCCAGCGCTCCATGTTCGCCGCGCGCAGGAGTGGCCGGCGGCGGTGATCCGCCCACCAGGCGGGCGAGCCGCGCGCGTGGCTTCACGTTCAACAGGGAATGAAGGTGTGGCCGGGTAGGTAAACGAAAAGCAACGACATGCCGGGAGCCACGACCGCCTGGAGGGGGATGCGCGCGCCAGGATCGCGCTTGCTGCGCAGCACCAACTCTCTCAGCTCCCGGCAGGGTGCAGAGCCAAAGTGACGCGCGCTCTCCGCCGTGGCGGATCGCGGCAGGCTCACGCCAGGCGGTCCGTCACGCCGCCCCCCTAGTCATTCACCCACACCCGCTCCTCGATGATCCGCCACTCTCCGCACGGCGCCGGCGCCTGTTGATTCGTGAAAACCGTCACGGTCCCGTCCGAGTACAGCACCCGCTGGTCGGACTGGTAGCATGGACCTGGCAGTTCCACGAACACGCGCCGCGCGCGCAGCTCCCAATGGCCCCAGAGAGGACGTGGGTCATAAGGCGGGTCGTAGTACGAGTACCACGGCGTGTAACGGGGATACACGACAAGGGGGAAGCCGAGGGAGAGCCCGAAGTGGTACCTGCTCCCATAGTGCCGTCCGGCAAAGAAGGGCCCCCCATGACCGTAGGAGGACGCGTAGCCTGCGAAGCCCCCCCGCCAGGCGACGGGTTCCAACCTTGCGCGAGGAAAGACTCCGAAGCCGTCACGCCCGGCGCCTCCCCTAGCCCAAAGCTCCGCCCCCGCGGGCAGGTGCCGAGCCTTCGTAGCCCGGGTCAGGTCCGTCGCCTCCCCCTGCCGGCGGTCTATCACTCTGCCGGCGGGGACCCCCTTCGGCGGCATGAAGCGGGAAGTTCTCGCCTCTTCCCTCCGCATCCCCGCCAGCCGCGCCGCCGCGCCGTGAACTCCCCTGGCGCCGGAGTTTTGGGCTTCGGCCTTCCACTGACGCGCGGCTGGGGATTGAGCCGCCGCCAGGCGGGGCGCACCCGGCAGAAGGAGCGCCACGGCGCCCAAGCTCACAAGGGCGAGCATTCCTTTTCGTGCCATCGCGTCGTTCCCTCCGAGGAATATGACGGTCCCACGCACCCCACTGCTCGTCACAGCTAGTTTGACAAGGGCGAGGCAGAGAGTGTTGCAGGAATTCACGACTTTTCCGGGGTTACAAGGGGTGGGGAGGGAATGCAGGGGCAGGTTCCAGCGATGATCCCCCGCCGGCTCCGGCATGGCTGATCTCCAGAGAGTTCGCCGGCGGCGGACGGGGCGTGGCGAGATGCGCTCGGGGGGGACGTCCTGCTCCTTGTTGGAGGCGGGCGGCGAAGTCCGGCGGCGCCTTCCCGCCGGGTGCGGGCGCCCTTCCCCATGCCGCGGCGCGCCGCGGCGTCAGCGCTTCCTGCAGGCCGGAGGGAGGTGCAATCGCCATGCACTTCGACTATCCTCAGTCTGCCGCCCCCCAGCATCACAGGGAAGCGTGAACATGTGACTTTGCGGGCCGGATCATCCGCCGCATTGGGAAGGAGGAGGAATGATGATGCACGCGCGTATTCTGGCGAGAGCGATTGCGGTGAGCCTTGCCCTCGGGCTCCTCATCGCGGCGACCCCCATGGCAGGCGCGAAGACCACGCTGAAAGCCCTCTATTTCTTGGGCAAGCCCCAGGACATGGCGGTCTGGGCGATCAAGAAGGGGATTGTGAAGTCCGACGCCGTCGAGGTGGAGTTCAAGACCGGCGACATCTCGGCCCTCATCCAGGCGCTGGGCGCGCGGACCTATGACGTCATCGAGACCTCCGCCCTCGCCGTGCCCCGCGCCAACCTGCGCGGCCTGCCGCTGCGCGTCCTTGCGAGTGGCGGCCGCGTGGCAGGTGGGCAAGTGGTCCTCGTCAAGAAGGACTCGCCCTTGAAAACCGCCGCGGACCTGAAGGGCAAGAGCCTCGCCATCAGCTCGCTCGGCTCGACCTCCGTGGCGTTGATGCGGCTGGCGCTGTGGAAGAAGTACGGCCTCAATATCGCCGAGCAGGGCGGGGATATCGTCTGGAAGGAGATCCCTCTGCCGACCATCCCCACCGCAGTCCAGCGCGGTCAACTTGATGCCGGCTACACCCTTCAGGACGCCTCCGCGAAGAGCCTCGAGTCCGGCGAGTTCAGGGTGCTCATGGATGCAAGTGTGGACTATGAGTCGACGTTCAAGGCCCAGTACCTGCCGTCGGTGTGGGTGACCTACGAGACCACGATCAAAGAGAAAACGGCGGCCATGAAAGAGTTCCAGCGCATGTTCTACGAGTCGGTGAAGTACGGTCGCGAGCACCTCGACGAGATGACGGCCGACATCGCCAAGAAGGAGAATATCAGCCAGAAGCTGCTGAAGACCCTGGCGGCGTGGAACGTGCTGAGCGGCAAGCTGACGCCGGAAGAGATCGCCGCCTACGAGACCTTCTTCCGCATCTCGAAGGAAGCCGGCATGCTGCCGGAGTACCCGCCCATCAACAGCATGATGTGGCTTGGCTACTGGGAGAAGAAGTAAGGGTCGGACGGCCGCCGCGCCGGCGCCTCCTCGCGGTTCAGGCGCGGCGGCATCCCCTCCGACGCGCCTCGCTGTCGGGGCGCTGGCGAGACACCGCATCAGCGGCAGGGCGCGTGCCGGCGGTCGCAAGCCGGCCGACGGTGCGCAGCCGGGGCCGGGGATCGGTGCTTGCCCAGCCGCGACCCACTCCGTGGCCCGGCTGCCTCCCTGCTTATAGCTGGAGATTCCATGGCCATCCTGCCGCCGTTGAACTTTCAGCGCTGGATCGACGAGCACCGCCACCTCTTGAAGCCGCCGGTTGCAAGCTGCGACGTCTATGCGCCCGGCGACTTCTTCGTCCTCGTCATCGGCGGCCCGAATCGGCGCAACGACTTCCACGTCGGGCCGGGCGAGGAGCTCTACTACCAGGTCGAGGGGGAGGCGGATATCCTCTACCTCGATGCCGAGGGGCGGCGCCAGGTGGCCCATCTTGGGCCGGGGGACATGTGGCTGCTGCCGGCCTGGGTGCCGCACCGTCCCCAGCGCAAGCCCAACTCCGTCGGCCTTGTCGTCGAGCGCAAACGCCGCGCCGACGAGCTGGACCGCTTTGCCTGGCACTGCGAGCGCTGCGGTCTCCTCCTCCATGAAGTGAAGCTGCACCTGGCGGAGATGGAAAACCTGATGAAGCCGATGATGGAGTCGTTCTACGCCAACGAAGAGCTGCGCACCTGCAAGCGCTGCGGCGCCGTCCTGCCGGAGCCGAAGCCGTATGGCGTGCCGTAGCGTGGCTCACCTGGCAGGGCCTGTGGATGAGCCGCCGGCAATGCGTGGAAAGAGGCGTGATGAAGTTTCGCCTTGGCATAGATGTCGGGGGGACGTTTACCGACTTCGTGCTCATGGATGGTGAGGGAGCGCTCTGGCCCTTCAAGGTGCCGACGACGCCGGCGGACCCCTCCCAGGGGCTCCTCGAGGGGCTGCGCGCCATCGCGGCGGCGCGGCGGGTTGAGCTGCGCGACTTCCTGCGCGCGGTCGAGGTGATCGTCCACGGCACCACGGTGACGACCAACGCCCTGCTCACCGGCCAGGGGGCCAGGACCGGCCTGCTCACCACGAAGAACTTCCGCGATGCCCTGGAGATGCGGCGCGGCATCCGCGAGGAGCGTTATAACAACCGCTACCGTCCGCCCGACCCCCTGGTGCCGCGCGACCTGCGGCTGCCCGTCGAGGAGCGCCTCGACCACACCGGCGCGGCGCTCACGGCGTTGCGCGACGACGACGTGCGCGCCGCCTGCGCCGCCTTCCGGGACGAAGGGGTGCGGGCGGTGGCCGTCTGCTTCCTGCACGCCTACGCCAACGGCGCGCATGAGCAACGCGCCGCGGAGCTCGTCCGCGAGCACCTCCCCGACGCCTACGTCACGGTCTCCTCCGAGCTGCTGCCGCAGCCGCGCTTCTACGACCGCATCAGCACCACCGTCGTCAACAGCTACGTCGGGCCGGTATTGCGGCGCTACCTGCGCAGCCTGACCGCCAGCCTCGCCGACGCCGGCTTCACGGGCCACCTCCTCGTCATGGCCTCGAACGGCGGCGTCCTGACGCCCGAGGTGGCGCAGCGCATGGCCGCCACCTCGCTCCTCTCCGGCCCCGCCGCCGGTCCGCTTGCTGGAGCGCGCTTCGCCGCCCATCACCAGCACGCGGACTGCATCACCGTGGACATGGGGGGCACAAGTTTCGACGCGGCCCTGGTGAAGGACGGGGCCCCCTTGACGGTGCGCGACGCCCGCCTGAACCGCCACCTCGTCGCCCTGCCGATGCTCGGCATCCACACCATCGGCGCGGGCGGCGGCAGCATCGGCTGGATCGACGCGGGCGGCTTCCTGCGCATGGGACCGCAGAGCGCCGGGGCCGATCCGGGGCCGGCCTGCTACGGCCGCGGCGGCGACCTGCCCACCGACACCGACGCCTGCCTGGTCCTCGGCTACCTCAACCCGGACTACTTCCTCGGCGGCGAGCTGCGCCTCGATGTCGAGGCGGCGCGCCGGGCCATCCGGCGCCGCATCGCCGAGCCGCTGGGCCTCGGCGTCGAAGCGGCGGCGGCGGGGATGTTCCGCATCATCTGCGTCAACATGGCGGCCGGCATCCGCGAGGTGACGGTCGAGCGCGGCCTGGACCCGCGCGATTTCCCCCTCGTCGTCGCCGGCGGCGCGGGGCCGGTACACGCCGCCGCCATCGCCCGCGAGCTGGACATCCCGCGCCTCATCGTGCCGAAGGAGTCCTCCCTCTTCTGCGCCTACGGCATGCTCCTCTCCGACTTCAAGCACGACTTCGTCAACGCCGCTTACGGACGCCTCGCGGAGCTGGCGCCAACGGTCTTCCCGCGGGTGTTCCGCGACCTTGAGGAGCGGGGCGCGCGGCTGCTGGTGCAGGAGGGCATCGCCGCCGAAGCGGTGGAGCTTCGCCACGCCATTGACCTGCGCTACGAAGGCCAGATCGACGAGGTGGAGGTGCAGATTACGCGCCGCGAGGTGGAGACCGCCGACGTCACCTCCATCACGCGGAAATTCCATGAGCGGCACGATCAGCTCTACGGCTACGCCCTCGAGGGGGAGACCGTCTGGATGCTCAATGCGCGGCTCACCTGCATCGGCCACACCAGCAAGCCGCCGCAGAAGCCAGCCGAGCCGTCCGGCGAGCCGATCGAGGCGCTGCGCAAGGGCTGGCGGCGCGTCGCCCTGCCCGGCGACGGCGAGTTCCGCAAGGTGCCGGTGTACGACGGCGACCGCATGGGCGCCGGTCACAGCCTGCGGGGGCCGGCCCTCGTCGAGCAGGTGACCACCACCTTGCTCCTCCCCCCCGGCTTCAACCTGCACTGCGACCCCTACGGCAGCTACGTGCTGACGGCGGCGCGGGAGGGGTCACCGTAATGAATTATCACCATGACAGTCTGCGTTTGCTATACTCAACTTGAAGCATCTTCCTGCATAGAGGGTCTGCCGAGAACGTTCGGTTGAGCGCCGTAGAGGGGGCGAACATCTCATGGGACGTAAATACAAGAATCCTCCGCTTCTTGAAGTTGTCTGTGAATTTCGCTTCGATCCAAATTCACCTTGGGATCTTGCTATTCCTGGTCTCATTTATGAAAAGCTACGCAACACCTTCCCCAAGAGAAGGCAGACTAAGTTATATGAAGGTGCTGTCTCCGCAGGACCCGAAGGTGTGCAACAGCAGATTAAGGAGAAAGAAGGCCTACGATTTTTGCGAGAAGATGGGGCAGCGTTTCTTCAGTTGAGCCCCCATCTCCTGGAAGTTCATCATCTAAAACCCTATCCCACCTGGGAAGGCTTTCTACCTCTGATTGATAAGTCTATAAGAGTTTACATCGATATTGCTAGTCCTTCGAGGCTACAACGAATTGGATTGCGCTATATTAACCGGATTGATCTTCACGGAGTTGAGGTGAAATTGGAAGATAACTTTAATCTCTATCCATTCGTTGGTTCCCAGCTAGGGAATTTCGGTCACTTCTTTCTTGGACTCAAGATTCCCTTTGAACGTGGAAGAGATCTTCTTCAAATTCAGATGGCCATGTTGATGCCAGACAAGCCTGACGTCATCCCGATTCTGCTCGACCTGGATTATTTTCTCGCGCAACCTGGCCAATTGAAGCTGGGGGATCAAATTGCTTGGCTAAATCAAGCGCATGAACAGATTGAACTTAAATTTGAAGGCTGTTTGAAGGACAGCCTGCGAGAACAGTTCGAGGAGGTAAAGAGTTAATGGGCCTACTTGTTCCTGACCCAGCGATGACGGAAGAGGGGTTTTCATTCTCTCCACCGTCAGCCGCGAATTGGATCGACGAAACACGCTCTGTACAGGCCTCCACTTCCGAATCGCTCCAGCTCCCTAAAGACCCTTGGAGCGAGTCGGTTTGGATTAACTTGCTCAGATCGTTCTATCAGTTCAGTAATACCACTGACGTCATAACTTTCTTGATAGTGAATCCCTTTCTGATTGGGCTCCTACTTGATGCTACAGAACAAATTAGGGAATGCGTCGGTCAGAATGTCGAGCTTGTGCTTAGGTTTGTTTCTGAACCAGAAGAAGATGATTCTGAGGAGCTTTTTGTGTTCATTATGACGGGACTTCCCGTAGAAGAAGCCCTGAAGCGTTTGAATGTTCTCCATGAGAAATGGTGGCTTGAAGCTTCCTCTCGTGGTCGTTGCTTACTAAACATCGGCTTGGGGTGGACATAAGTATGTTCGACTGGGGTAGCTATCTCATATTCGCCAAGGAGCTCGTGGAACGCCGCGATGAAGCCGCACAGCGATCCGCCGCCAGTCGAGCGTACTATGCCGCCTTTTGTAAGGCGCGAAATCGCCTCCGACAAAAGGGAGTTATACATAAAGAAGACAGAATTGGTCATACGAGGCTCTGGAGGATCTACAGGGCGGATCCGGAATTCGCCACTCGTCGTATTGGGTTAAATGGTGATCATATGCATGAAATAAGAAAAGAGGTTGATTATGAAGACACAGTTGTCGACTTACCTTATAAGGTTAAGCTAGAAATCCAGATGGCAGAGGAATTACTTGAACAGTTGCTTTCGCTTCCTTGAAAGATAAAGGGCGGAAAAAGGTTATCAACTAGCCGAAGAAAGTCTGCAATGGAAATAGCCCCAGCCTGTCAAGAAACCCAGTCCAACCCCATCGACCCCATCCTCCTGCCGGTGCTGCAGCGGCGGCTGCGTCTGATCTGCGAGGAGATGGGCTACAGCCTGCTGCGCACCTGCCGCTCGCCGATCCTCAACCAGGCGCGCGACTTCGTCACCGGGCTGTTCGATCACCGCGGCCGCATGCTCGAGCAGTGCGACTACATCCCCGTGTTGGCCTTCGCCCTGCAACCGGTCTGCGCCCACCTTGTGGACTACTTCGGCGACGACCTCCACGAGGGGGACGTGATCATCCACAACGATGTCTATACGGGCGGCAACCAGATGGCCGACGTGGCCATCTTCAAGCCGATCTTCGTCGATGGCGAGCAGGTCGCCTGGGCCGCCTGCAAGGGGCACCAGGCGGACATCGGCGGGGCCCTGGCGGGGAGCTACAACCCGCAGGCGCGCGAGGTCTGGCAGGAGGCGCTGCGCATCCCGCCGGTGAAGCTCTACGACGCCGGGCGCCTGCGGCGCGACGTCTGGGACCTCATCTTCGCCAACATCCGCTTCGAGATCGTGCAGCACGACATCACGGCGGCCATCGGCGGCTGCACGGTGGGCGAGCGTGAGGTGATCAAGCTGGTGCGGCGCTACGGCCTCGCTGCCTTCCGCGCCCACGCCGAGGAGCTCTTCGCCTGGACCGAGCGCATGATGCGCGCCGAGATCGGGCGCATCCCCGACGGCTCCTACATCGGCGAGAGCTTCATGAACGATGACGGCGTCACCGAGGGCTCCCGCTACCGCATCGTCGTCACCGTCACCGTGCGGGGCGAGGAGATCACCTTCGACTACACCGGCACGGACGCGCAGGCGCCGGCCTTCACGAACTGCTCTTACGGCTCGGCGGCGGCGGCCACGCTGCTCACCTTCCTCATGCACGTCAACCCCGACCTGCCGCGCAACGCCGGCATGCTGCGCCCCATCCGCATCTCCATCCCGGAAGGCACCTTCCTCAACGCCCGCTATCCCGCCGCCACGACCTTCGGCAACCAGATCGCCGATCCGCACTCGGAGGCGATCTTACGGGCCCTGGCGCAGGCCATCCCGGAGCGCGTCACGGCGGCCTGGAACCGCCTGCTGGCGCCGCGCCTCACCGGCCGCGACCCGCGCACCGGCAAGGTCTACCACGACGTCCTCTTCCTGGCCCTGAAGGGCGGCTCCGGCGCCACCCACGGGGTGGACGGCTATGACCACATCGGCACCATCGGCTGCGCCGGCGGCATCCTGGCGCAGGACTACGAGATGCTCGAATTGCAGGACCCCCTCTTCCTCCTCAAGCATGAGTACCTGCCCGACTCGGCCGGCGCCGGCGAGTGGCGCGGCGGCCTGGGGGTGGAGACCGTGGTGCGGCTGGAGGGCGACGAGACGACGATCGTCGTCCATGGCGACGGCATGCGCGAGGGAGCCTTCGGGCTGTTCGGCGGCACGGCGGGCGCGCCCAACAAGTTGGAGGTGACGAGCCCCGACGGCGGCACGCGGCGGCCGCGCTGCAAGGACCTCCTCGAGCGCCTGCCGCGCGGCACCATTCTGCACCAGCGGCAAGGAGGCGGGGGCGGCTACGGCGACCCGCGCCGCCGGCCGGCGGAGCTGGTCCTCCAAGAGGCGCGCAACGGCGTCATCTCCGTGCGGCAGGCCCGCGAGCAGTACGGCGTGGTCATCGACCCCGCAAGCTGGAGCGTCGATGTCCAGGCGACCGCAGCCCTGCGCGGCGCCGGCTGAGGAGTGGACCGCGCACCGGCGCACGTGGCAAGCCCATGGCCGTGGGTTGCCGCGTCGCGCAGGAAACATCCGGTTGTGCAGAGAGGGCAGGCCTCGCGCCTAGCCCGAAACGATAGATAGGAGCGCAGATGGGCCTCTACGTTGGCATCGATACCGGCGGCACGTTCACCGATTTCGTGGTGCTGGACGAGTCCGGCGCCGGGCAGGTGTTCAAGATTCACAGCATCCCCGACAACCCCGCCCAGGCGGTGCTCGAGGGGCTGCGCCAGTTGGCCGTGCGGCGCGGCGCGACGCCGCGGGACTTCCTGGCCGCCGTTCACCACCTCTTCCTCAGCACCACCATCAGCACCAACGCCGTCATCACCGGCGGCGGCGCGCGGGTGGGGCTGCTGACCACGAAGGGGTTCCGCGACCTCCTGGAGATGCGCCGCGGCTCGCGCGACAGCCTCTACGACAACAAGACGCCGCCGCCCCCGCCGCTGGTCCCCCGTTGCCTGCGCCTGCCGGTGGAGGAGCGCATGGCAGACGACGGCAGCGTCGTCCTGCCCTTGCAACGTGAGGACGTGGCGCAGGCGGTGGCGACCCTCCAGCACGAAGCCGTGGAGGCCGTCGCCGTCGCCTACTTGCACTCCTACTGCAACCCGGCCCACGAGCGCGAAACCCTCACCCTCCTCGCCGAGCTCTGGCCCGAGGTGTTCGTTACGGCGTCGAGCGAGGTGGCGCCGGCCATCGGCATCTACGAGCGCACCTCGACGACGGTGCTGAACGCCTACTGCGGGCCGCTCGTCAAGGCGTTCCTCGCCGGCCTCGAGCTGACGCTGCGGGAGAACGGCTTCCAGGGACAGGCCTTCATCATGCAGTCGAACGGCGGCATGATCTCACCCACCCAGGCGGCCGCGTTCCCCGTGCGCACCGTCCTCTCCGGCCCTGCCGCGGGCGCCATGGCCGGCTGCGCCTGGTCGGCCAGGTTGGGGATGCGCAACTGCATCACCCTCGACATGGGGGGTACGAGCACGGACGTCTGCCTCATCGAGGAGGGCGATCCCCTGGTGACGACCGAGGCGGCGATCGGGCCGGGGCGCTACCGGTCGATTTTGCCGAGCCTCGATATCAAGACCATCGGCGCCGGCGGCGGCAGCATCGCCTGGCTGGACGGCGGCAAGCTGCTGCATGTGGGGCCGCAGAGCGCCGGCGCCGTGCCGGGTCCCGTCTGCTACGGTCTGGGAGGCAGCCAGCCGACGGTGACCGACGCCAACCTCGTCCTCGGCTTCCTCAGCCCGGAGCACTTCTTCGGCGGCTCCCTGCGCCTTGATCGGCAGGCGGCGCGGCGGGCCATCGAGGAACAGATCGCGGCGCCCCTCGGCCTGGACGTGGAGACGGCGGCCTTCGGCATCACCACCCTGGCGAACACGAACATGGCCACGGCGGTCCGCGAGGTGTCGCTGGATCGCGGCTACGACCCGCGCGACTTCGCCCTCATCGTGGGCGGCGGCGCGGGGCCGCTGCACGCCTGCGCGGTGGCGAGCGAGATCGGCATCGAGACGGTGATCGTGCCGCGCGACGCCTCCGCCTTCAGCGCCCACGGCCTGCTGGCCACCGACCTGCGACACGACTTCGTGGCCACCTTCACGGGGCTGCTGGAACCGGCCAACGCCGCACCCCTCGCAGCGCTCTTCCGCGACCTCGAGCAGCGGGCGCGCACCGAGCTGCTGCGCGAGGGGGTGCCCGAGAGCGCGCTGCGCTTCACCCCCTTCCTCGACCTGCGCTACAAAGGGCAGTACCACGAAATCTGCATCCCCCTCGCGGCGGCGGACGTGGGCGCGGGGGACTTCGCCGGCACCCGAGCCACCTTCCATGCCCGCCACGACCAGCTTTACGGCTACGCCGTGAAGGAGGACCCGATCGAGGTGGTGAACCTGCGGCTTGCCGCGGTGGGCAAGCTCTCGCAGCCGGCCTGGCGCGACGAGCCGCGCCAGGGCGCCTCGGCCGAGGCGCGCCCCGGTCGCGGCGCCCGCGTCTACCTCGGCGCCCAGGCGGGGTTCCGCACCGTCCCGGCGTACGAGGGCGAGGCGCTTGCCGCCGGCTTCAGCACGGCGGGACCGGCGTTGATCTACCACCCGTACACGACCATCCTCGTGCCCCCTGCCTTCACGGTGACCCTGGAGCCGCACGGCAACTACCGGCTGACGCGCCGGCAGGGCGCGGCGGAGCCGTCGCGCGCTCGCCAGGCTACGCGACAGACCACCGCGGCGGCCGCGGCGGCGGGCATCGACCCGATCCTCACGTCGGTCATCGGCAAGAACCTGGAGAGCATCGCCCACGAGATGGGCATCGCCATGACGCGCACCACCAGCTCGCCCTTCTTCCAGGTGAAGGACATGTGCACCGCCATCCTCGACGAGCGCGGCCGCATCCTCTGCCAGAAGGAGTACCTCCCCCTCATGGCCTACACCTTCCCGACGATGCTCGAGGCGCTCCTGGAGTTCTTCGGGGAGGAGGTGGGGCCGGGCGACGTCTTCATCACCAACGATGTCTTTTACGGCGGCAACCAGCTCCAGGATTTGGCTTTCTTCAAGCCCGTCTTCCTGGAAGGGGAGTTGCTCTTCTGGACGGCCACGAAGGGGCACCAGGTTGACTTGGGCGGGCCGATCCTCGGCGGCTACAATCCGCGGGCGCGCGAGGTCTGGCAGGAGACCCTGCGCATTCCGCCGCTGAAGGTCTACGAGCGCGGCGTGCTGCGCCGGGACGTGTGGAACTTCCTGATGGAGAACACCCGCCTGCCGCGCTTGGTGGGGCGCGATTTTCAGGCCATGATCGGCGGTTGCATCGTGGGGGAGCGGCGCCTCCACGTCCTGCTCGAGCGCTACGGCAAGGCCCGCCTGCGGGCCCACGTCGAAGCGCTCCTCGACTCCTCGGAGACGATGACACGGGCCGCGATCGAGCGCCTGGCGGACGGCGTCTACCGCGCCGACGCCTCGACGCAGGACGACGGCCAGGACAAGGAGGCGGTCTACACCGCGCGCCTAGCGGCAATGGTCGACGGCAGCTCGATCACCTTCGACTTCAGCGGCAGCGACCCGCAGGCCCCCGGCTGGATCAACGGCGTCTATGCCACCTCCCTGTCGGCCACGGTCTCGACCTTCTTCATGTGCGTCGATCCGCTTATCCCGCGCAACGAGGGTTCCCTGCGGCCGGTGCGGGTGCGCGTCCCCGAGGGGAGCTTCCTGAACGCCCGCTACCCCGCCGCCACGGTGCGGGGGAACTTCACCTGCAACGACGTCATCGGCGACTGTGTCATGAAAGCACTGGCGCAGATGATGCCGGAGCGCGTCACCGCCTGCTGGGCGAGGTCGCTCACCTGCTCGATCGGCGGCCTGAACCCGCGCTCGCGGGAGACCTACTACGACGTCATGTTCATGTCCTACTGCGGCGGCGGCGGGGCCACGGAGGGCGCCGACGGCTGGAGCTACATCGGCATGCTCACCCTCGGCGGCGGTTTGACGGTGCAGGACCTCGAAATCCATGAGCGCAGCCGGCCGCACGTCTTCCACGAGCTCGAGTACTGGCCCGACTCCGGCGGCGCCGGCTGCTGGCGCGGCGGGCTCGGGGCCCGCAGCCGCTTCACGGTGTCGGCGCCCAACCCCGAGATCATCATGCGCGGCGATACGGTGAACCAGTCCGACGGCCTGTTTGGGGGGCATGCCGGCAAGGCAGGGGAGTGCCGCATGGGGGATGCGTCGGGGGAGCTGGTCGCGGTGCCGGTGAACGAGCGGTACAACCCCAAGAGCGGCGTGCAGATCGAGTTTCGGTCTCCCGGCGGCGGCGGCTTCGGCGAGCCGCTGCGGCGCGATGCCGCCCTGGTTGCCGAGGACGTGCGCCACGGCTACGTCAGCCGGAGGGCGGCATTGGAGCTCTATGGCGTCGAGCTTCACACCGACGGCGGGCTGGATGTTGAAGCCACCGAACGCCGCCGCCAGGCAAGGAGATGAGGTCTCCCGCGCCCGCCGCGGCATCAAGAGCGGCACGGGGCGGCGCGAGGCGCCAGCCAGTATTGCGAGAGCACGGCCGAGCCTGGTATCATACGGGCCACCTCGCCGGAGCCGTCCGGCATGAGGGGGCGTTCCGCGCCGGAAGGAGAATCCTCGACCTTTCGCCAACGTTCATGGACCCCACTCTTTTCCCTACGCGCGGGGCAGGCTCGCCTCGGCATCACCTTCCGAGTAGGCAAAGCACCGATCTCGGCGATCCGGCACCGCGCCTGCACGCCGGCGCCCGCGGCGCCCGGATGTCGCGCGCGCCCGTCCTGGCCATCCTGTGCCTGAGTCTCCTCCTGCTGCTGCCGAGCGCGCGGCTCGCCGCTTTGCCGCCGTTCCTCGCGCAAGCCCTCGATGGGCTGGCCTCTCCGCAGGAGGGCGCGGCGGAGGACCCTCGCATCCGCGAGGAGTTCCTGGCCCTTGCCCAGGGCATCCCGTGGGGACGCGACAGCGCGGTCGAGGGGAAGCTGCGCGACTTCCGTCGGCGCCTGCGCGGCACCATCTGGGAGCACCGCGCCGCCTATCTCCTCGGACGCATCGCCTTCCAGCAGGAGCGTTTCCCGGAGAGCATCGCCTACTTCGCCCGCGTCGCCCGCCAGTCGACGCTGCTCACCGACTACGCGGAATACACTATCGCCCGCGCCTTCGCGCGGCAGGGCCTCTTCGAGCCGGCGATCCGCCACCTCCTCGGGCTGCGCCGGCGCTTCCCCGATTCCCGCCTGCAGGCGCGGGTGCTCTTCAGCCTCGGCGAGGCCTTTGCCGCCGCCGGCGCCCGGGACCGCAGCGTGGCCGCCTTCGAGCAGGTGAGCCGCGAATTCCCCGCGAGCGACCAGACGCCGCTTGCCCTGCAGCGCCTTGCCGCCATCTACCTCGAACGCGGCGCGACGCGCCGTGGGGCCCAGCGCCTGCTGCGGCTCTACCTCGAGTTCCCGCTGCACGGCGGGGATGAGAGCGCGCTCGAGCGCCTGCGGGAGCTCGACGCGGGGCTTGGCGAGAAGCTCCTTCCCCTGCCGCTGAGCGCTTTGCTCCAGCGCGTCGAGCGCCTTGAGGGCAAGGATGCCTGGCCGGCGGCCGCCGCGGCCTGGCGGGCGATCCTGGCCCGCGCGGAGGAAGAGGCGCTGCGGGCCCGCGCCTCGTACCGCTCCGCGGTGGCCGCCAAGAACAGCGGCCAGACGCGTCCGGCGCAGGAGGCGCTCGAAGGCTTCCTGGAACGCTGGCCGCGGCATCCCCAGGCTCCGGAAGCCACCTACCTCCTGGCCCAGCTCCTCTGGAGGCGTCCCACGCGCCAGCAGGCCCACCAGCTCTTCCGGCGCCTGGAGCGGCAGTACCCCACCGACCCCTGGGCAGCCCGCGCGCTCTTCGCGCTTGGCCAGATGGCGGAGTCGGGGCGTCAACCGCGCGCGGCGATCGTCGCCTACCAGGAGATCCTCGATCGCTTCCCTCGCGGCCCGGACCGCGACCGCGCCGCCTGGCGCATCGGCTGGCTCCACTATCGCGACGGCCGCGTGCAGGAGGCCGCCAGGGTTCTCGCCAAGCAGATGGCGGAGGGAGGGACCAGCCAGTGGGATGCGGCCGCCGCCTACTGGCTGGGACGGACCTACGAGCGCCTGGGCCGACGCGGCGAGGCGGTGGCGGCGTATCGCCAGCTTCTCGAGCGGCAGCCCCTCTCTTACTATGCGCGGACCGCCACCTTGCGGCTGAGCTCGCCGCAGCTCCGCGGCGCGGCGCCGCAGGCCGTCCTCAACCATGCGGCCGACAGCGAGGTCCTCGCCCCGCGGCAGTTCCTCTCCGAGACGCCGTTCCAGGAGTCGAGCCTGGCCTTCACCAACCTGCCGACCCCCGACACGCTGCGGCGCTCGATCCGCCTGGCCCGGGAGCTGGCGCTCCTGCAGCTCCCCTTCGACGCGCGCGCCGAGGTGGACCACCTCGCCACGATGCTCGGCGCCGATCCCGCGCAGCGCTTCCTCCTTGGGCTCCTGCTCTACGAGGCCGGGGCGACGCTCGAGGCGTTCGGGGTCTACGCCTCGGTGCGCGAGCGCCTCGGCGAACCCGCCCGTCGCGCCCTGCCGCGGGAGTTTTGGGAGGCCTACTTCCCCGCCACCTACCGCGCCGAAGCGGCACAGGCGGGAGGGCCGTGGAACCTCGACGATCTCCTGCTGCTGAGCCTCATCCGGCAGGAGAGCGCCTTCGATGCCCAGGCGCGCTCGCAGGCCGGCGCCATCGGCCTCATGCAGCTCCTGCCGAGCACGGGGCGGACGCTGCAGCCGCGCCGCGAGGGGCCGCTGGCGGCGGACGACCTCTACGATCCGGCGCTGAACATCCGCCTGGGGACGGAGTACCTCGGCCGCCTGCTGCGGCAGTTCGGGAACCGTCTGCCCCTGGCGCTGGCGGCCTACAACGCCGGTCCGCGCACCGTGCAGCGCTGGCTCGCCGAGCTTGGCGCGCTGCCGATGGAAGAGTTCATCGAGAGCATCCCGTACCGCGAGACGCAAACCTACGTGAAACAGGTCTTGCGCAACTACTCTATCTATCAACGTCTCTATGGCCGGGGTGCGCCATCGTGACGCAGGAGACGCGCGGCATGACGGACGCGGCGGAGTGCCTCATCCACGGCGCGCTGCTCATCGATGGGAGCGGCGCCGAGCCCCGGCGCGGCGATCTGGCCGTGCGCGGCGATCGCATCATGGCGCTTGGCAACCTCGACGGCATCGCGGCGGCCCGGCACATCGACGCCGAGGGGCTCTGCCTGGCGCCGGGATTCATCGACATCCATTCGCACTCCGACTACTACTTGGTGATCAACCCCGACGCCTCGAGCAAGCTGCTCCAGGGGGTGACGACGGAGGTGGGGGGCAACTGCGGCTACGCCGCGGCGCCGGTGTGGGGCGCGGCGCGCGACGAGCGGCGCGACCTCTACCGCGAGCAGTTCGGCATTGATGCGGCGTGGGACGACCTGGCGAGCTACGGGCGCCACCTCGAGCGCCTCGGCATCGCCCTCAACTACGCGCCCCTCATCGGGCACAATACCATCCGCGCCTCGGCGATGGGGATGGATGACCGCTCGCCCAGCGCGGCGGAGATGGCGTCGATGCGGCACGCCGTCGCCCGCGCCATGGAGTGCGGCGCCTTTGGCCTGTCCACCGGCTTCGTCTACGCGCCGGCCTGCTTTGCGTCGGCGGAGGAGTTCATCGACCTGGCCAGGATCGTCCGCTCCCACGGCGGCATCATCACCAGCCACATCCGCAGCGAAGGGGACGGCCTCATCGAGGCGATCGAGGAGATTCTCCACATTGCTCGGGCTGCCGCGGCGCCGGTGCAGATTTCGCACCTGAAGACCTTCGGCGCCGCCAACTGGGGGAAGCTCGACGCGGTCTTCGCGCGCCTCGAGGCGGCGCAGGCCGAGGGGATCGAGGTGCACTGCGACCGCTACCCCTACCTCGCCGCCAACACTGGGCTGAGCGCGGTGCTGCCCCGCTGGGCGCTCGCCGGCGGCGTGGACGAGCAGGTGCGCCGCTGCTCGCAGGAGGAGCCCCGGCAGGCCCTGAAGGAGGCCGTCCAGGCGGAGCACCCCGACGCCGCGTACTGGGAGAAAGTGGTCATCTCGGAGGTGACGCAGGAGCGCAACCGCGAGCTGGAGGGGCTGAGCATCACGGCCTGCGCCGAGCGGCGCGGCCGCGGCCCGATCGACCTCGTGCTCGACCTCCTTGCCGACGAGCGGATGAATGTGGCGATCCTCCTCTTCACGATGAACGAGGCGAACCTGCGGCGCATTCTGCGGAAGCCGTACGTCATGATCGGTTCCGACGCCGGCTGCCGCTCGCACGTCGGGCCGCTGGCGCGCGGCAAGCCGCACCCGCGAGGCTTCGGCACCTTTGCCCGCGTCCTTGGACAGCTCTGCCGCGATGAAGGGCTCTTCGAGCTGGCCACCGGCGTCTTCAAGATGACCGGCGCCCCGGCGCGCAAGCTTGGGTTGCGGCGGCGCGGCCTTCTGCGCCAGGGGTTCTCTGCCGACCTCGTGCTGTTCGACCCCGCCACCATCGCCGACGAGGCGACGTACGAGGAGCCCCTGCGCTACCCGCGCGGCATTCAGGCGGTCTTCGTGAATGGAACCCTGAGTGTCTGGGAGGGACACCACCTCGGCAGCCGTGCCGGGCGGTTCTTACGGAAGGACGGAGAATGCGGCCCCGCATTGGGTTAACGAGCGACTACGACCTTTTCTGGTACAAGACGCCCGACCCGGGCGAACAGCCCCGGCACTATCTGAAGGAAGCGTACAGCCACGCCATCGAGGCGGCCGGCGGCGCGCCCTGGATCATCCCCGCCACGCTCGCCCCCGAGCTGGCGGCAGGGTACGTGGCGCAGCTCGATGGCCTCGTCCTCACCGGGTCCGGCTCGGACATCGAGCCCGAGCGGTACGGCGAAGAGCCCCTGCCGCAGTTCGGCTACTTCATCCCCAGCAAGGCGGAGTTCGAGGTTGCCCTCATCGCGGCGGCGCTCGAGCGCGATCTCCCTCTCCTCGGCATCTGCGGTGGGCTGCAGGTCCTCAACGTGGCCGGCGGCGGTTCCCTCTACCAGGACATCGGCGCGCAGCTCCCGGGAGCCCTCAAGCACCGGCAGGAGACCCCCTCGCGGTACTCATCGCATCGCGTCAAGGTGGAGCCAGGCACGCGTCTCGCCAAGATCGTCGGCGCCGATCGGTTGCGGGTCAATAGTACGCACCACCAGGCGGCGAAGGAGGTGGCCGACGGATTCATAGTGTGCGCCCGGGCCGATGACGGGGTGATCGAGGCAATCGAGCACGCCGAGCGCCCCTTCGTCCTGGCCGTGCAATGGCATCCGGAGATCCTTGCCGTCCACCATGATCCTTACGCGCAGAAGCTCTTCGCCGCCTTCGTGAGCGCCGCGCAAAGCAGCGCGCAGAGCTGATCACCGGGCTGCCGGCGGGGCTCACGCCGCCGCGCCGCTGGCTTTCTCCCCCGGCTCCTCCGGCCAGTCGCCGCGAAACACCTCCACCGCCGGCCCGGTCATGGTGAGCGTGTCATCCTCGTCCCAGGCGAGGCGCAGATCACCCCCCAGCAGCTTCACGGTGATGCGGCGCTCGGTGCGGCCCGTCAAGGCCGACGCGACGCACACCGCTGTGGCGCCCGTACCACAGGCCAGGGTCTCGCCGCTGCCGCGCTCCCAGGTGCGTTGACGGACCGTGCGGCGATCGAGCACCTGGACGAACTCGACGTTGATCCGCTCCGGGAAGGCGGGGTGGTGCTCGATCCGTGGTCCGACCTGCGCCACCGGGAAGGTCGCGGTGTCGTCCACGAAGACGACGCAGTGCGGGTTGCCGACGGAGACGCAGGTGACGTGCATCTCCTGGCCGTTCATCGGCAGCGGATAGTCCACGATGCGTTCCCCTGAAAGCCGCACCGGGATTCGCGCCGGCTCCAGGATCGGCCGTCCCATGCCGACGCTCACCGCGCGCGTCAGCCCAGCCGACACCTCCAGGCGCAGCTCCTTGATGCCGGCGCCGGTCTCCAGGCGCAGGCGCTCGCCGGCGTGGTAGCCCTCATCGTGCAGGTACTTGGCGACGCAGCGGACGCCGTTGCCGCAGAGCTGGGCCTCGCTGCCGTCGGCGTTGAACATGCGCATGCGGAAATCAGCCTGGCTCGAGGGCAGGATGAGGATGAGGCCGTCGCCGCCGACGCCGAAGTGGCGATCGCTGATGCGCCGGGCCAGCCCGGGGGGGTCCTTGGGGATGGGCTGCGTCAGGCAGTCGAGGTAGATGTAGTCGTTGCCGATGCCGTGCATCTTGATGAAGCGCATACCTGGCTCCTTGCGGCAAGCGTCGCAGGGTCTCGCCGAGGGGATGTAGCACGGCGGACTGGGAAAGGCAATGCGGCGCGAAGCTTGGTGGGGTGGAAGGGGCGAAGATGCGGCGGCGGGGAGCGAAAAGTCGCAGCGAAAAGCGCAGCCCCTCAACCTGGGTCGAGGGGCTGTGGTTGTCCCACCATCCTGGTTGCCGGTCTTGCGGCGGGGAGGCGGGGCGCCTCCCCGTGCCCGGCGTCAGCTCTCATCACCTCGGCGACTCTGCGGCTGGCGGCGCGGGCGTCGGTGATCCGCTTACAGATCCTGCGCCAGCCGCAGCCTGCCTATGGGGTGCCGGAGGTCCACCTGCGCGGCGAGCCGGTTCACGAAGGTATTGATGCGGATGACCCAACCCATGCGCTGGGAGGCCACAAAGGTACCCTGCGAGAGGCCCACCAGCTCGTAGACACCGTCACGAATCCCGAGCACCGGCGCGCCGCTGTCCCCCGGGTTCAAGCCGTTCGAGACCATGAAGGCATTCGCCGTCACCACATCGGCAGCGGAGACGATCTCCGGCACTTTCAGGGAGCTCACGATGCCTTCGCGCACGTTGATGCCGACATTCAACGGGTTGCCGACCAGGTAGACGTAGTTGCCGACCCGCAGATCATCACTGTTGCCGATCGGGTACGGGAACGTCCTCAAGCGCAAGGAGGCCGGCGCCGCGAAGAGCGCGATATCCTCCCGCTCGTCAGCGTAAAGCCGCTGCAGGAGGTACTCCTTCCCCTCGTAGATCACGTATGTCTGTTCGCTCAGCTTCTCAGCGGGGATGACCACCGTGCCGAACGGGGTGCGAATCGAGATCGCCGCCTGCGACACGACGTGCTCCACGGTCAACAGGTATCCCCCAGCCAGGGAGATGGCGACGCCGTACTGCGTGCTCGTCTCCAGCTCGCCCTCGGCGATACGGAAGGTGGACACCGTCTTCAGGCTATAGACCGACGCCGCCACGTCTTCCAGCCGCATGGCCGCCGGATCGACGAGGAAGGAGTTATGATCGTACTCTCCGTCCCGCAAGGTCTCGCGCAGAAGGACGAGCTGCTCCGCCTTCGAGCGCAGCGCCGCCTGCTGCGTCGCCATGCATCCGGACAGCACCAGGGCCAGGACAAGACTGAACACCACGGCCCAACGTTTCATGTTCTCACCGCCTTCCTAACCAGGATCATCCGCTGGAACAGCAAAGCTCGTGCCAGAGTCAAGGGATGAACCTAATCTTTCTCTCCTACTTTATAATATTGGTTCCTGGCAAAATATTTCAATAAAGCTTCAGAAATTTTCATATTCACCTTAATTTTCGTAGGACAATCACAAAATCTCTCTTGATTTCTTCAGAACCTCCTATGATAATAGACGGCCAAAAAGGGAGTATATTGAGAAGAGGGGGGAAAATTTGTCTCGCTCGCGGAAGGATGTCCCCAGCGGGGCGCGGCAGCCGCCTTCGTGGGGGAGCAACGCAGGGCTGGCAAGGCGCGGCGTTCCGGAAGGGGGAGGAGACTCCCGCCCGGGGTTTCTGGAAGCCGCTGTCGGCGCGCGGCTACCTGCGAAGGGAGGGAAGCTTCCATGGACGCCATCGACAAGAAGATCCTCGCGCTGCTTCAGAACGACGGCAAACGCACCCATGTCGAGATCGCGCGCTCGGTGAATCTCTCGCCGCCCTCCGTGCTGGAGCGCATCAGGAAGCTCTTGAGCACCGGCATCATCCGCCGTTTCACCGTTCTCCTCGATCCCAAGAAGGTCGGCAATGCGCTGACCGCCTTCGTGCATGTGCGGATCACCGATCCGCGCTGCGATGAGCAGTTCGTCCAGTGCATCCTGGCGCAGGAGGAGGTGCTGGAGTGCCACCGGGTCACCGGGGACTACTCCTACCTGCTGAAGGTGAAGACCGGCTCGACGGAGGACCTCAACAGCCTCATCGCGCACTGCATCCGCAGCATCGAGGGGGTGACGAGCACCTCCATCAACGTGGTTCTGGAGAGTGCCAAGGAAGAGCCCGGCATCAGCCTGAAGTACTGCCACCTCGATCCCTCGAGCGGGCGCAACGCGAACCCTCGCGCCACCAGGAAGACGGAGCGGGCGGAAAACCCCAAGCGCGCCGCGGGACGCGCGCAGGAGAGGCCAGCGGCGGGAGGCGCCGAAAGGTCATGAAGCGCCGCCCAATCGGGCGCGCCCTGTCGGCGTCCAGACTGACGTACCAAGTCGTGGGGATGCTCGGTCCCGCCGTCTCATCGCAGGCTGAGGAGGGAGCACGCGGGGAGGGAGTGGGGGTGGTTTCAGTCGCGGGATGCTGGGGGAGAGGGTCGTCGAGCGGGCGCTCGCCTGCCCGGCGCACACACGACGTCTTGGGTGTGACTTGGGAGATGCCGCCTTACTCCTCCTCGAAGAGGGCGGCGAGGAATTCTTCGGCCACGAACGGCTGCAGGTCGCGCAGACCCTCGCCGACGCCGACAAACCGAACCGGCAACCTCAGCCGTTCGATGATATTGACGATCACCCCTCCTTTCGCCGTGCCATCGAGCTTTGTGAGGGCCAACCCGGTGACGCCGAGCTCACGGCTGAACTGCTCGGCCTGCTGCACCGCGTTCTGACCGTTCGTTGCATCGAGGACCAGGAGCACCTCGTGCGGCGCCCTCTCCATCTGCTTCCGCAGGACACGCTTGTTCTTCTTCAGCTCTTCCATGAGGTTGACGCGCGTGTGCAGGCGCCCCGCCGTATCGGCGATGAGGAGATCGACGCCGCGGGCCCGCGCCGCCTGCAGCGCATCGAAGAGGACGGCCGAGGAGTCGGCGCCAGCCTGGTGTTTCACCAAGTCCACCTGCGCCCGCGTCCCCCACACCTCGAGCTGCTCGATCGCCGCCGCCCGGAACGTATCGCCGGCGGCCAGGAGCACCTTCTTCCCCTCGCCCCGATAGTGCGCCGCCAGCTTGGCGATCGTGGTGGTCTTGCCGACGCCGTTGACGCCGATGACCATGATGACGAACGGGCGCTCGCGGTCCACCTCGAGCGGCGCCTCGCCGGCCCGCAGAATTTCCCCGATCATCTCGCGCATGGCCGCAGTGAGGCGCGCGGCATCGAAGCGCTCGCCGCCCTCGGTGCGACGCCGCAGACCGTCGATCAGGCGCGTCACGGTGTGCACCCCGAGGTCCGCCGCGATAAGCAGCTCCTCGAGCTCCTCGAGGCTCGCCGCGTCAATGACCCCCCCGCGGCTGAGCACGTGGCGCATCCGTCCTAACAGGCTGGCCCGCGTCTTCCCTAGGCCCTCCTTCAGTTTTGCGAAGAAGCCGGTCATCGCTGCCGCGTCACTCCGTCGTCGCCCGCCGCCCCCGCCGACCTCAGGCCGCCGCGCCCGCCGTTTCTTCGCGGACAAAGCTCACCGACACCACCTTGGAAACCCCCTGCTCCTCCATGGTCACGCCGTAGAGCGCGTCGGCGTAGCTCATCGTGCGGCGGTTATGGGTGACGATGAGGAACTGCGTCTGCTCGGTGAGCTCCGCGAGGAGGTCAAGGAAGCGCGTGACGTTCGATTCGTCGAGCGGCGCGTCCACCTCGTCCATGATGCAGAACGGCGCCGGTCGCACCAGGAACACCGCCAGGAGCAGAGCGATGGCGGCCATCGCCTTCTCGCCCGCGGAGAGCAGGCTGATGTTTTGCAGGCGTTTGCCCGCCGGCTGCGCCATAATCTCCAGGCCGGTCTCCCAGATGTCCTCGAGGTTGGTGAGCTGCAGATCAGACTCGCCGCCGTTCGAGAGCTTGGCGTAGACGCCGCGGAACTGCGCGCGCACTTGCTCGAAGGCCGCCAGGAAGCGCTCCCGCGTGCTTTGGGTGATCTTGCGCAGGGCGCGGTGGAGGGCCTGCACCGATTTCTCCAGGTCGTTGTGCTGCGCCTGCAGGAAGGTGTAGCGCGCCTCCAGCTCTTCGAACTCCTGGAGCGCCGCCAGGTTCACCTCCCCCATTGCCTGGAGGGCGTCGCGCAGCTCCGGCAACCGCGCCGTGGCGCCGGCCAGTTCCTCCTGGCCGAGCCTCGCCTCCGCCAGCGCCTCCTCGATGCCGCGGCGGTACTCATCGAGGCAGCGCTGCGCCCTGTGCTGCGCTTGCGCGCCCAGCTCCGAGCGGCGCACCGCGTGGCCGCTCGCCTCCTCGCGCGCCGCGTCGAGGTCGGCCTGGGCGCCGCGGCGTTCGCGCTCGTGCTGCTCGAGCGCGGCGCGCTTCATGGCAAGGTCGTCGTCCCGCGCCGTCACCTGGGCGCGCCGCGTCGCCGCCTCCGCCAGGTGCTCGTGCAGCGCCAGGGTCGCCTCCTCGAGGTGGTGCGCGTGGCTGGCAAGGCGCGCCTCGGCGTCGCGGAGCTGCTGCTGCTGAGCCGCCGCCTGCTCCTGAACGTAGGCGAGCCGATCGCGTCGCCGCGTCCACTCGAGTTCGAGGCTGCTGAGCGCCGCCCGCCGTTCCGCCACCGAGGTCTGCGCGGCGTGCGCCGCGGCGGCATGGGCCTCGAGTTGGGCGTCGAGGTCGCGGAGCCGCGCCTCCCCGCCGGCGATGTCGGCCTGCCGGTCGCGATGCCGCGCCGCCGCCGCCGCGAGCTCCTCATCCAGCGCCTGGAGCTGCTGATCGAGGGTGGAACGCTCCTCGCCTGCTTGCCGCGCCTCGAAGGCCACCACCGCCAGGTGCTCCTCGTCCCGCTTCACCTCGGCTTCGAGGCGCTCGAGGTCGCGCTGGCGGCCGCCGATCTCCTCCTCGAGACGGCGCAGCGCCGCCTCCATCTCCTGGGTCTGCGCCTGGGTTGCCTGGCGCTCAGCCTCGGCGGCCTGGAGCTGCTCCTCCAGGGTCCGCAGCCGCCCGTCCTCGGCGGCAATGCTCCGGCGCAGTTCCTGGAGCTGCCGCCGGCGCGCCAGGATGCCGGCGCTCTCCGAGCCGCTGCGCCCGCCGCTGACGATGCCGTTGGCATGGACGATCTCGGCGTCGCGGGTCACATACGTCACGCCGCGCCCATTCAAGGGCCCCTGCGACCGCCAGAAGCGCAGCCCGCTCTCCAGGTCCTCGACGATCATCACGTGACCGAGGAGGAAGCGCACCAGGGGCCGCACCTCGTCGCTGCAGCGCACGAACGAGAGCGCCGGCCCCACGCAGCCGTCGCGCGCCAGGGGATGACCATTCGGCGCCGCCAGCGGTTCCCGCAGCAGCTCCTTGGGGATGAAGGCGCTGCGACCGGCGGCCTGCTCCTTCAGGTAGGCGATGGCCCGCACCGCCGCCGCGGTGTCCTCGGCGAGGATGGTTTGCAGGTGTTCTCCCAGCACCGCCTCGACGGCGCGCTCGAACTCCACCGGCACCTCGAGGAAGTCCGCCACCACGCCGAGGAGACCCTCCAGCCGCTGCGCCTCGCCCGACGCCGCGCCGTCGCCGGATTGGCCGGCTTCCCCGCCGCCGTTGCCTGCTGAGGCGCCGCCGCGGGCGGGCGTTGCCGCCGAGCCGTTCGAGGAGGTCCCCAAAAGGGCCTGGACGCCGGCATTGTAGTCCTGGCGGCTGGCGAAGAGGTCTTCCAGGGTGGCGCGCTGCGCGCGGGCTTCGAGGAGCATGGCGGTGAGGCGCTGGCGCCGCCCTCGCAGAGCGTCAAGGCGAGCGTCGCACTCGGCCAGGCGCGCCGCGGCCTCCTGCCGGCGGCGGTGCTGCTCGGTCTGTTGCTCCCGCAGCGCGGCGGCCTGGCTTCTCTGCTGGTCCAGCGCGAGCGCCAGCGACGCCAGGCGCGCCGCGGCGGCGTCCTGCTCCCGCGTCAGCTTCTCGCCGCGCCGCAGGAGGAGGGTGCGTTGCGTCTCCAGGGCGGTGCGCTGGTTGCGCAGCTCGGCGATCTCCCCAAGGAGCCGCAGAAGGTGGCGCTGGCACTCCTCCAGGTGCTGGCTGGCGGCGCGGCGTTGGTCGCTGAGGTGGCGGGACGCCGCCTGCTGCTCCCGCAGCCGCTCGTCGCTCTCTTCGAGGGCGGCCCGTGCCGCCGCAACTCCTGCCTGCCGCCGACGCACCTCGGCCTCCAGCTCGGCCGCCTCATCACCCAGCCGCGCGCTGTCGGCGCGCAGCCCATCGGCGCGGCTGCGCTCCTCGGCGAGCTGCTCCTGCAAGGTGCTCCGCTGGTGCTCGCAGGTGTCGGCGGCGCGCTCCACGCGGGCGAGGTGCTCACGCTGCTCCCTGAGCTGATGCTCCAGCTCATCCGCCGTTTGCCGCAGTTCCTCGGCGCGCCGCTCTCCCTCGGCCAGGCGTCTTGCCAGGTGCGCCTCGCGCCCCTTGCTGTCGTAGTAAGCGCGCTCCACCGCCCGCAGCTCGTCGCGCAGGCGGTCGTACTCTTGCGCCAGCACCCCAAGATCGAGCCGCCGCAGCTCCTCCTGCAGGTGACGGTAGCGCTCCGCCTTCTTCGCCTGGCGGTTCAGGGAGTTGCGCTGCCGACGCACCTCCTCGAGGATGTCGAGGACGCGCAGCAGGTTGGCTTCGGTCGCTTCCAGCTTGCGCAGCGCTATGGTCTTGCGGTGTTTGAACTTGGCGATGCCGGCGACTTCTTCGAGCAGGAAGCGCCGATCCAGCGGCTTGGCGTTGATGATCGCGTCAATGTGCCCCTGCTCCATGAGCGACAGCATCTGCGGCGTCACCGCATGGCCCGCCAGGAGATCGACGATGTCCTTCAGGCGGCAGGTGATGTTGTTGAGGAGGTACTCGCTCTCGCCGGAGCGGAAGAGCCGCCGTGTGACGCGAAGTTCGCTCAACTCACGGAAACCGGGGAGGCCGGTGAAGCGACCCTCCTCGTTGTTGATCACCAGGGTCACCTCGGAGCGCCCAAGTGGCTTGCGCACCTCCGCCCCGCTGAAGATGACATCCTCCATTCTTTGGCCGCGCAGGCTCTTGGCGCTCTGCTCCCCAAGCACCCAGCGGATGGCATCGGCAACGTTGCTCTTGCCGCAGCCGTTCGGACCGACAATGCACGTAATGCCGCCATTGAACAGCAACGCGGTCTTCTCGGCGAAAGACTTGAAGCCGTTGAGTTCTAGGCTTTTCAGGAACACGCTAGCCTCCGCCGTCAGGACGTGCGGAAGGGGTGGGCCTCAGCCGGCGCCGCTGCTTCGACATTCATCCCGGGCGCCGGAGAGGCGCGCTACGGCTCCGTTCTCGTGGCGCACACTGGACGCCTCCGCAGAGCGGGGATTGCCGGCCCGGCACCGCCGGCTTGTCGGCGCGGCTCTCCAGAAGAAATCTCCAGCAGCCTCGACGCCCGCGAAACTCTCCACAGCCAGGGCCAAGGTACGCTCCCCGGGGATGGTCAAGGACCTCCTCAATCTTCTTCCTTACCACATTTCGTGGTGAGAGGGAAGAGGAATACAACATCTAGGGGGCCCCTATGGTGATGCGTCATCTGCCAGAATCCCCAGGTTGTGCAGGGCCCCCAGGGCGGCGGCCTGCTCGGCCCCTTTTCGAGAGGTGCCGCGACCGCTGCCACGGCAGGTCTCTCCCAGCCGCACGGCGACCTCGAACTGCTTCGCATGGTCGGGCCCGCTGACCGTCAGGATGGTGTAGACCGGAGTGTCACCGTAGCGCTGCTGACAGTACTCCTGCAGTCGGCTCTTGTAGTCGACGGGAAGACCGCGTTGCAGCACCTCCCCGAAGCTCCGCTCCAGCCAGCCGAGGGCGACGCGGCGCGTGGTCGCCAAGCCGGCATCGAGGTAGATCGCCGCGATGAGCGCCTCAACGGCATTTGCCAGTAGGGAAACCTTGCGTCGCCCGCCGCTGCGCTCCTCTCCTCGCCCGACCCGCAGGTAGGCGCCGATTTTCAACATGCGGGCCAGGCGCACGAGGCTGTCGCGCCCCACGCAGGCCGAGCGGAAGCGTGTGAGCTGGCCCTCGTCGTAGTGCGGGAAGCGCTGCACCGCGTAGTCGCTGACGAGGAGCTCGAGGACTGCGTCGCCGAGGAACTCGAGGACCTCATTGCTCGCCACGGCCAAGAAGCCGGTGCCCTGGCCGGTTGCCGACTCCGGGAGGGCGGCTGGCGACCCCCCCGTCTCCGGCGCGCTGGCGGCTTCCCCGGGCCGGTCCGCCGCCGGGGCGGCAAGAGCAGTCTGCTCGTGGGCATACGAGGCGTGGGTGAGCGCCTGTTCGAGGAGCGCCTGGTTCTGGAACCTGTAACCAAGCTCCGCCTCGAGCGCCTGCAGATCAGTGTCGGGTGCCAGCATGGGCGGACCCCTCTGCACGCGGCCGGTGGCCTGCGTCTCGCCGGCGGGGCGCAAGAAGAACCCTCCCCGCACGTCGGCGCCGGCCCGGCCCAGCGGCCCTCATCGCGCCGTCCTCTCCACACGCCGGAAGAGCAGGCTGCCGTTGGTGCCGCCGAAGCCGTAGGAATTGGTCAGGGCGGTCTCGAAACGCGCCGCGCGGGCTTCGTTCGGCACATAGTCGAGATCGCAGTCGGGGTCGGGCTCCTCGTAGTTGATCGTCGGCGGCAGCACTTGGTGGCGCAGGCTGAGGACGGTGATCACCGCCTCCACCGCCCCCGCCGCGCCCAGGGAGTGCCCCAACATCGACTTGTTCGCCGTCACCGTCAGGGAGGCGGCATGGGGGCCGAACACCTGCTTCAGGGCGAGGGTCTCGTTGCGGTCGTTGTAAGGTGTGGAGGTGCCATGGGCGTTGATGTGGGAGACCGCCGAGGGCTCGAGGCCGGCATCGGCCAGGGCGAGCTGCATGGCGGCGGCGGGACCGGCGGCCTCGGGGTCGGGCTGGGTCAGGTGATAAGCGTCGGCGCTGGCGCCATAGCCGAGAAGCTCGGCATACATGGGGGCGCCCCGCCGCCGGGCATGCTCGAGCTCCTCGAGAATGAGCACTCCTGATCCCTCCGCCATGACAAACCCGTCGCGCTTGCGGTCGAAGGGACGGCTGGCCCCCTGCGGGTTGTCGTTGCGCTGCGAGAGCGCCCGCAAGGCGCAGAAGCCGGCGATGCATACCGGGGTCAACGGCGCTTCGCTGCCACCGGCGACCATCGCCTCCGCGCGGCCGCTGCGCAGGTGCAGGAGCGCCTCGCCGATGGCGTGGGTCCCCGAGGTGCAGGCCGTGGAGTGATTGAGGTTGACGCCGCGGATGCCATGACGGATGGCGATGTGGCCGGCGGCCATGTTCCCCAGCAGCATGGGAATGAAATAGGGGGAGACCTTCTTGTAGCCGCCGGCGTGGAAGCGTTCGTAGGCCGTTTCGATGGCCTGCACGCCGCCGAACGCCGTGCCGATGCAAACGCCGACGCGCAGGGCGTTCGCCGCTGAGATGCTCAGGCGGGCGTCCTGCAGCGCTTCATCGGCGGCGGCGACGGCGAGCTGGATGAAGCGGTCGGTGTGCCGCGCCTCCTTGGCGTCGAGCACGCGGAGCGGGTCGAAGTCGTGCGCCTCGCCCGCCATCTGACTCGGCAGGGCGGACGGATCGAAGCGCGTCAGGCGCGTGATGCCGGGTTTGCCGGCGAGGAGGTTTTGCCAGGTCGTCGGCACATCAGTCCCCAGCGGCGTGACGAGGCCAAGTCCCGTGACGACCACCCGGCGCTGAGCAGGCGATGTCGGCATCTCTCTACTTTCGGGTCCACGCGAAGGACCCAGGATGTGTCAAGGGAGCAGGCAGCATCGACAGGGCGGGATGAGCGGGCGGCGTGCGCGTGGGAGGAAGGGGGAGAGAGGAGCGGCGGCCCGGCGCCTGCGCGCGAGATCCCCCTCCCCTTCCCGGGTCGCGGCTCATCAGCCGGGGTGAGTCGGGAACTCGCCGGGCCGGGGTAAACGGCCGGGGGCAGCCCGGCTCGAAGAGCTTGAACCCTTGGGAACCGCGGGCCGCGCCCGCCGCCCAGGGAGCCGCCGACCGAGCAGCCCTGCCGCGACAACCTGAAGGGTTTGCGGCAAGCCCGCCGCGCCGCCGCTGAAGGGACGACAGGGCAACGCCACGGCATCCCTCGCCCTGGAGGGCCGCGAGCTCCTGCACCAGTCCTCCACCGGGCGACTCCCAGCGTCTCGAAGGAGGCCGCGCCTCAGGATGCCACATGCTCCTCGATGTACTTGATGGCGTCGCGCACGTTGAGGATTTTCTCCGCATCGTCATCGGCAATCTCGATATCGAACTCCTCCTCGAAGGCCATGACCAACTCCACGGTGTCCAGGGAGTCAGCGCCGAGATCCTCCACGAATGATGCCTCGGGCTTGACCTCCGCCGCGTCAACGCCGAGCTGCTCGACAATGATCTTCCTCACCCGCTCTTCGACGCTGGAACTCATTCTCGAACCTCCAGGAACACAGAACTCGATGCCGCGATTGCCCCGCCTGCCGTTGCCACCTCGTCCGCCGCCGCAAACCACATGCCTGGCCGCCGGCGCGCAGCCGCTTGCGCGCCCGCCAGGGAGAACGTCTCCCGCCTCGGCGATGCCCGCCTGTTCCCCGCGCGGCGGGAATCAGGGCATGAGCATGCCGCCATTCACGTGCAGAACCTGCCCTGTAATATACCGAGCCGCCTCGGAGATCAAGAACTTCACGCAGGCCGCGACATCCGCGGGTTCGCCGAGGCAGCCAAGGGGGATGCGGGCCAGCAGGGCCTCCCGCGTCGCCGCGTCGAGGTTCGCCGTCATGTCGGTCTGAATGTACCCCGGCGCCACGGCGTTCACCCGGATGTTGCGCGGCGCCAACTCCAGGGCGGCGGCCTTGGTGAGGCCGATGATCCCGGCCTTGGCGGCGACGTAGTTCGCCTGCCCGGGATTGCCGCTGACGCCGACCACCGAGGTGAGGTTGACGATGCAGCCGCCGCGCTGCTTCATCATCTGCCGGGTGACGGCCCGGATGCCGTTGAAGGCGCCCGTGAGGTTCACCTCGAGGATGCGCTGCCACTGCTCGGGCCGCATGCGGGCAATGAGGCTATCCTGCGTCGCCCCGGCGTTGTTGACGAGGATATCGAGCCGTCCGTACGCATCGATGATCTGGTTGACCGCGGCCTGCACCGCGACGGCATCGGCCACGTCGCAAGGGAGGGCCAGAACCTCGACGCCGGCGGCGCGCAGGGCGGCGCAGGTCTGCTCGAGGCGCGGCGCCTCGCGGGCCACGGCGCCGATGGCGCGCACCTCCCCCGCCAGGGCCTCGGCGATGGCGCGGCCGATGCCTCGGCTGGCGCCGGTGATGAAGGCCACCCGCTCTGCTCCCGCCATGCCTGCTCCCCATCGAGGGATCGCCCGGCCGCCGCGGCGCGGGGCGGCAAGGTTCCGGCGCGCTCCCCGCCGTCGCGCCTCAACCTTGCAGCGCCGCCAGGGCGCGCTCCAGGCCCTCGGGGTCGCCCGCCGCCTGGCAGCGCAGCGCGCGATCGAGGCGGCGCGCGAGCTGCGTCAGCACGCTGCCGGGTCCCAGCTCCAGGAACGCCTTCACGCCGTCCGCCAGGATGCGGCGCAGCGAGGCGTCCCAGCGCACCGCGGCGCACACCTGCTCCTTCAGCGCCTGGCGCACCTCCGCGGCGGCGGTGAGGGGACGGCCCGAGACGTTCACGACCACCGGCCAGCTTGGGTCGCGGAACTCCACGGCATCGAGTTCCGGGACCAAGCGTTCCATGGCGGGACGCATCAGGCTGCAGTGGAAGGGAGCGCTGACAGGCAGCATGACGACGCGCTTCGCTCCCCATTCCTTGGCCAGCGCCGCCGCCGCCTCGACGGCGGCCGTGGCGCCGGCAAGCACCACCTGCTCGCGGCTGTTGTAGTTCGCCGTCTCCACGACGCCGTGCCGCGCCGCCGTGTCGCGGCACACTTGCTCGACGCGCTCCGGGTCGAGGCCGAGCACCGCGGCCATGGCCCCCTCGCCCTCCGGCACCGCCTCCTGCATGAACCGCCCCCGCAGGTGGACGAGGCGCACCGCGTCGGCGAAGTCGAGGGCTCCGGCGGTCACCAAGGCCGAGTACTCGCCCAGGCTGTGGCCGGCGGCCACGGCCACGTTGAGGCCGCGCGGCGCGGCCAGGCGGTACATCGCCACGCTGTGGGTGAGGATGGCCGGCTGCGTGACGGCGGTGCGCCGCAGCTCCTCCTCGGGACCATCGAAGCAGAGGCGCATGAGGTCGAAGCCGAGGACCTCCGAGGCGGTCTCGAAGGCGGCGCGAGCCGCGGGCACGCGCTCGCAGAGCGCCTTCCCCATTCCAACCGCTTGGGAGCCCTGGCCTGGAAAAAGGAGCGCGAGAGGAGGCGGCATGGATGATCCGTCGTTGCAGCGTTCAGGCGGCCTGGCCTGGGGCGCCAGCCGGCACGCGCGCCTTCCCCGCCGGGCGGACGGAGGTGCGGGCCGCTTGCATCCCACGTTGGCGCGGTGGATGACGAGGCGTTCGCAGGTGGTGGAAGGGCGGCGGCCTACCAGCGGACGAGCGAGGCGCCCCAGGCCAGGCCGCCGCCGAACGCCGACAGCATGAGGAGGTCCCCCGGCGCCACCTGGCCGGTCCGCACCACCTCGTCGAGGGTAATGGGCACGGTTGCCGACGAGATGTTCCCGTACTTGTGGATGGTCAGGTAGACCTTGCTCATCTGCAGCTTCATGCGCTTCGCCACCGCCTCAATCATGCGGAGATTCGCCTGGTGTGGGATGTGCCAGCGCAGGTCGGCCACCGACAGCCCGGTGGCCTCGAGGGTCTCCAGGCAGGCAGTGCTCCAGGTGCGCACGGCGATCTTGAACGAGTCCGGCCCCTCCATGCGCAGGGTGTGGAGGTCGGCCGAGACGCTCTCGTGCGAGATGGGCGTGGTGCGCGAGCCGCCGCCCGGAAGCTGCAGTTTCTCGCCGTGGGTGCCGTCGGTGTAGATGTTCGTGGCCAGGATGCCGTGCTTCAGCGGGCTGCCGTCCTCCTCGCCGTCGGCCGTCAGGATCACCGCCCCCGCGCCATCCCCCCACAGGATGCAGCTCTCGCGGTCGCTCCAGTTCACCGTGCGGGTCATCACCTCGCTGGCAACAAAGAGGATGGTGCGGGCGCTGCCGGTCTTGATGAACTGTTCGCAGACCGAGAGGCCGAAGATGAAGCCGGCGCAGGCGGCGTTCACATCGAAGGCCACGCCGTGGGTCATGCCGAGCTTCGACTGCAGCCAGCAAGCGGCCGAGGGGCAGTAGGTGTCGGGCGTGATGGTGGCGACGACGATCATATCGAGGTCGTTGACCGCGCGGCCGGCCATCGCCAGGGCAGCCCGCGCCGCGTCCAGGGCCAAGTCCGAGGTGGCCTGGTCCTTCGCCGCGCGCCGGCGCTCCACGACGCCGGTGCGGCTGCGGATCCACTCATCGCTCGTGTCGACGAGGCGCTCGAGGTCAGCGTTGGTGATGACCTCCTGCGGCACGTACGACCCTGTTCCCACGATGCGGACACGTTGCATCCACTGCTTCCTCTTCGCTGCCACCCAGGCTGACGCCGGGCGTCAGCGTCCAGCCGAGAAGGGGGCTGGCCTCCCGCCGGCGCCCGCTCCAGGTCTCCGCGTCTGAAGCGCGAGTCCGAGGCGCCTGGATAGCTTGCCGCCAGACTGCCGGAGCCCTGCCGTCAACCTGCCCAGAAGCTGCCGGAGGGCTGCCGAAACGCCGTCCGGGGAGCGCCGGCGCTGAACCGCCGCCTCAGGCCTCCGCAACGTCGATGATCTTGCGACCCTTGTAGAAGCCGCAGTGGGGGCAGACGCGGTGAGGCGCCTTGTGCTCGCGACACTCGGGGCAGACCGACATGGCCGGAACCTCCAGCTTCCAATGGGTGCGCCGCTTGTCGCGCCGCGCCTTCGATGTCCGTCGCTTTGGAACAGGCATACCTCATCACCTATCAGGATTGACACACCGCGTGTCGTCAATGTTGTGACCCCGCGTCTTCTACGGGAGAGCCTCGGGGTCCATGCAGTCGCCGCGCTCAACACCGGAAAGGGAACGACGTTGCCCCGGAGGGCGCGGGAATCCGGGACTCACCGGGGCCGCCAAGCCTGCTCCGCGCCGCCGCACCCCCACGCCACGCTTCAGGCTCGGCGCGGCCGCATCGCCCCACGGCGGTGGCACCCCTACGTGCGGGTGCGCAGCTTCACCTGTTGGAGGATCGCCAGGCGGGGGTCAACCTGCTGCTCGACGCAGGAGCAGCGCTGCGTATTCAGGTTTACACCGCAGTGCGGACAGAGTCCCGCACAGTCCTCCCTGCAGAGTGGTTTCATGGGGAGCTCAAGCGAGAGGTGGTCGCGCACCAGCAGGCGCAGGTCGATCTCGTCATGCGCATAGGTACGGGTGTCGAGTTCGGCCGGCTCAAGCTCGAGGGCCTCTTCCACGACCTGCCGCGACCTGGGCCGGTAGTCAGCGAAGACGGTGGTCGTCACCGCGAACGTAAAGGGCTCGAGACACCGGCTGCACGTAAGGCGGAACGCCGACTGGAGGCCACCGCGAACAATAACCTCCCGGCCGCTCTTCCAGACGTGGCAGTCGAACCTCACCGGCTCCACGAGCTGAAAATCTTCGCCGCTGAGCTGGAAGTAGTTGGGGCGGTCCTCAAGCTGGAACTCAGAGTTTCCCTCCGGCAACTTCGGGACGTTGAGGAGCATACGCCGGAACCTTCGTCGTTCCCAAGCCCAATGGGAGTGCCGGTGATATGACCTCGGCGAAGGAAGGAAGCGGCAAACTCCTGGTACATCACCTCCATCCCCGCGCAGCCAACCCACCGGCCTGGCACACGCACGGCGCCGCATCTGCGATCGATGGTCATTCCCCTCACGTCAAACAGGTCGCAGTATAGGGGCGGTGTTCCGTGCTGTCAAGCAGGGCCGCGATTGCCGCGGCTTGACAGCACCCGGCTCGCCGCATAGGATGCGCGCCACAGCAGGACGGTTCGCCGCATCCCACCGCGCCCGGGGTTTTGTGACCGTCAGCGCCGCGAGCCGTGCCCTCGCTGCGGGAGAGCGCCGTGCCACGCGCCCGTGAGCTTCGCTTGCAGGGCCCCGACTGCGAGCTCCTCCTCACTGAGTACGAGGCGGAGCCGCCGGACGGAGAGGGGAGCAGCGGCGTCCTCCTCTGCCCGCCGCATCCGGCCTTCGGGGGGACGCGCGACGATGTGCGCCTGCGGGCGACGGCGGGTCGGCTCAGGGGCGTCGGCATCACGGCCTGGTGCCTCGACTACAGCGGCTACCACCGGGGCACCCGCGAGGTGGCGGAGGTCGTCAGCGCGCTCGAGCAGCTCGCTCCCCGCGTCCGGCGGCTCGGCCTGATGGGCTACTCGTATGGCGCCGTGGTGGCCTCGCTGGCCGCCTGTCGGACGTCGGCGCCACTCGCGGCCCTGGCGCTTCTCGCCCCGCCGCTCGCCGTCGATACTATGGTGACGGATAGTTCAGCACCCTGCCCGAAGCTCTTCATCTGCGGCCTCGATGATACCATCGCCCCCGCCGAGGCGGTGCGGCAACTCTTCGCCAAGGCGGAGGGCGACAAAGAGTGCCGCTCCTTCGCGGACGGCCATTTCTTTGAGATCACCGCCGCGGAGGTCGCCCAGGCCATCGCCTCCTTCTTCGTTCGCTACACGCAGCCGCGGCGGGGCACGGGCGCGTAAGCCTGCCGCTGCGGCGGTCCGGCGGGGCGTGGGGGTGCAGGCTGCGCGGCGACGTTCCTAGGCGCCCCATCGGCAACTCACCTGCACAGGAGGAAGGGATGGAGGCCGCAGCCGTAGGCATTGCAGCGATCGGCGTAGGGTACTGGTCCAACGTCCTGGCGGGGGCCCTCGTGAAGAGCCCGAAGCTGGCCCTGCGCACCTGCTTCACGCGCGACGCCGCCAAGCGCCAGAGCTTTGCCGAGAAGTTCTCCTGCGACCAGGAAGAGAGCTACGCCGCGGTGCTGGGGCGCCGGGATGTCGAGGCGGTGCTCCTCACCACCCCTGATGACACCCACGCCGACCTCGCCATCGAAGCGGCCGGGGCCGGCAAGCACGTCATCGTGGAGAAGCCGATGGCTCATACCCTGGCGTCGGGCCGGGCGATGGTGGAGGCCTGCGCCCGGGCGCGCGTGACCCTGGCGGTGGCGCACGGCCATCGCCACTCGCAGGCGATGCGCCGCCTGAAGCAGATGCTCGAGTCGGGCGAGCTCGGCACGCCGGTCACCGCCATCGCCAAGTTCACGGCCCCCGGCGGCCAGGACCTGACGCCGCGGCGCTGGCGCTACTACCGCGCCGCCTGCCCGGCCGGCCCCCTGCAGCCGCTCGGCGTGCACCTCGTCGATAACTTGAACTTCCTCTTCGGCGTCCCCCAGCGCGTCATGGCGGCCTTCGGCAAGCCTGTCGGCCGAGCCGAGATCGATGACGTCGCGCACGTGACCATCATCTACCCCGGCAACGTCGTCGCCACGCTGGTCAACTCCTTCATCAGCCCGCGCACCTACGGGCTGCACGTCTACGGCACCAAGGCGAACGCCCTCTTCACCTGCGAGACCATCCTCGAGAACTTCGACGAGACGACCCGCTTCCGAGTGCAGACGATGCAGGATGCGGACGCCCGGCCGGTGGAGCTGCCGAAGGGGAACATCCTCTTGAGCGAGCTGGAGGACTTTGCGGACGCCGTTCGCCAGGGGCGCCCCGCCGCCTGCGGCGGCGAGGAGGGGCTGCGCACCGTGGCGGTGCTGGGGGCGGCGGCGCGCTCCGCCGCGGCGGGCGCCTGGGTGAACGTTGCCGACCTCTAGCGGTGCGTTGCAGACGTTCGCAGTAAGAATCGACGGAATGCAGGCGGCATTGAGATGAGGGTAGTTGGGGGGATCGTTGCTCCCCCCCGGCATCACTCGTTCCCTCTCCTATTGGGAGAGTGGCAAGGGGTGAGGGGTGTGCGCGGAGGCGAGGCTCCTTCGCTTCACCATTGCCGTTGCTTGGCAGCGAGCTGACTTCTCGTCAAGAAATGGCGCCTCTCACGGGATCGCCCTGCCGCTCCACCCTCCCCCTCGGCCCATCCCTCTCGACCTGGCGCGGTGTCGCGCGCTTGATCTTGTCGATCCCGTTTGGCATAGTGGCTGACACCCCAGGTGGGAACGAGCGCCAAAGCCGGCCGCGCGGTCTTGCCGCCGCGACGGGCCTGGAGAGCGGCGCGCGCCCTTTACCTCGGCGCGCGACTGAGGAGCGAGATCAAGAGGCTGGCGCGTTGCGGCGGACCATACCGGGGATGCCTGAGGCTGCTTCAACCGTCAACGTCTCCGCAAACTGTCCCAGGTTCTGCGGGGTTGCACCGCGCGGGCCTGGAGCCAAATAAGCGGCATGAGGAGGGAGCGAGGGTGGCTCTAACGCCCCGGGAGTTTTACGACAAGCTCTGCGGCGAGCGCGACGCGATGTGGCAGCGCATCATGGGGAGCCGCGTCACGGACAAGAGCGCCGCCTCGAAGTCAATCGAGGCGGTTCTCTTTGAAGTCTGCCGCATCTGCTACGCCGAGCTGCGCCAGGCCGAGGGGGTGGCGAACTGGATCACCACGACGCCGGAGTTCGAGATGAAGCTCGCCTTCCTGCGCCAGGTGGGGGATGAGATCAAGCACTACCAGGCCGAGGCGGCGCTGCTGCGCGAGTTCGGCATCGACATCCGCGAGTACCAGACGGTGCCGGAGTGGGTGGACTACTTCAACTGGCTGCAAATCCTCCCCAGCACGGTGGAGCGGGTGGCGACGCACCTGGTGCAGGAGCATTTCGGGGGGGACGGCCAGATGCGGCTGAGCCAGATGAGGAACCCCGCCTATGCGCGCATCATGGAGGTCTTCCGCGACGTCGTCGTGCCGGATGAGAAGTTTCACATGACCCTCGGGCCGAAGGCGATCCTGCAGTACGCCACCGATGAACGCACCCAGGAAATGGCCTACGCCGCCTTCCAGGAGGGGATGCGTCGCGCCATCCGCACCGAGCTGCGGTTCAAGGAGCGCAAGGAGGCCCTGGCGCGGGCCGGCTGGCCGGAGGGCTGGTGGCGGCTGGTGGGGGAGGTCGAGTGAGGGCAAACGGTGGGGGGGTGAGGGTTCGCCGCGCCTGCGAGCGTCCGTCGTTCGGCATGTCGGCTGACACCGGCGAGGAGAAACCAATGCATAAGGGGATGCGGCGCCAGGTCGGATGCGCGCGCCTGAGCTGGATGCTGGGGCTGGCGAGCGCGCTGCTGCTGGCGGCCTCGGCCACGGCGGCGGCGCAGGTTGAAACGGTCACCTTCACGAGCACCGCGGACGGCATGTCCGGGCTCGTCAGCCGCGTCATCGCGCAGCAGAAGCTCGACGCCAAGAACGGCCTACACGTCGACGCGAAGTCGTTCTCGCCGGATAAGGCGACGAGCACCCTGGTGATGAAGCAGATGGAGACGGGCTTCATCAGCCCCATGGCGCTGGCCCGCGTCAACCTGCGCGGCAACCAGTTGCGCATCTTCGGGCCGCAGCTCTGGAACCACATCTCCATCGTCGTCCAGCCGGACGCGGGCATCTCCACCCTTGGCGGCTTGCAGGGGAAGAAGCTGGCCATCCTGCCGCGGGTGAGCGGCGCCTACAACACCTGGGCGCTGGTCAACCAGATGCGCGGCATCGACGTGGAGACGTCCTACCAGATGATCTTCGGTCCCCCGCCGGTGATCCTCGGCCTGTTCTACAAGAAGGAGGTGCAGGCGGCGGCAATCTTCGAGCCCCTGACCACCGGCCTGCTGGCCGCCAAGAAAGGCGTCGAGATTCTCCGCGTCAAGGACCTCTGGCGCGAGCTGACCGGCGAACCGATGATGCTCACCGGCCTCGCTGCCTACCAGGATTGGCTCGACGCCAACCCGAGCAAGGCGCGCAAACTCGCCGCCACCTATCTCGACGCGCATCGCTACATCGTGGCGCATGCCGCCGCGGTCATCGAGGCGAATCGCGACTACCTGAAGGTGACGAGCGAGGCGCACGCCAAGCTCCTGGCCGAGCGCCTCCCCGAGGTGCTGCCGGTGCGCTGGGACGACAAGCTCATCGCCAACGCCGAGCTCATCACGAGCAAGGCCGCGGAGTTCGGCCTGATCAAAGGGGTGCCGCCGGGGAAGCTCTTCCTGAAGTTCGAGTAACGGTCGGTCTTCACGAAGCACGGCTGCCGCCAGGCGCTGCCCGCAGGGGAGGAGGCCGGTGCGCGGCGGGGCAGGGGAGGAGCGTTCCACCACCACAACGCCGTGGGGCTCCCGACCGACAGACAGAAAGGGGGGGGAAGACGATGCTTAGACAGCGGACGTGGAGGATTGCGGCAGGCGTCCTGGCGCTGCTCCTTCTCCCCGGCTGGGGAGGAGCCGCGGCGCAGGTGGAGAGCGTCCTGATGGGGACGACGATCGGCGGCGCGGCCGGCTTCATCACCAACATCATCAAGCAGCACAACCTGGATGCGAAGAACGGCCTCAACCTCGACCTGAAAGCCTTCTCGCCCGACAAGCTGCAGAACGTCCTCATCGCCCGTCAGATCGAGGTCGGGCTCATCAACCCGATCGCCCTGGTGCGCGTCAACCTGCGCGGCAACAAGATGCGCCTCTTCGGCCCGCTGCTCTGGAACCATACCTCCCTCGTCGTGCAGCCGGACTCGAAGGTCGCCGCCTTTGCCGACCTGAAGGGGAAGAAGGTGGCGATCCTGCCGCGCGTCAGCGGCGGCTTCAACACCTGGGCGTTGGCGAACCGCATGCGCGGTCTCGACCCCGAGAAGCCCTACCAGATGATCTTCGGTCCGCCGCCGGTCATCCTCGGCCTCTTCCACAAGAAAGAGGTGGAGGTCGTCGCCTCCTTCGAGCCGTACACCACGGCGCTGCTGGCCGACAAGGCAGGCCGGGAGATCACCACCATCAGTGAGCTGTGGCGCGAAAGCACCGGCGAGCCGATGCTGCTCATCGGCCTCGGCGCCTACCAGGAGTGGCTCGACACCCATCAACGCCAGGCCAAGAAGACCGTGGCGACGCTGGGCGACGCCGTTGCTACCTTCTTCGCCAATCCGCGCCGGGCAATCGAGGCCAATCTCGACTACTTCAAGGCCAAGACGAAAGCCCATGCCGATCTCCTCGAGCAGCGCCTGCCGAAGATCTACACCAATCGCTGGGACGGCGAGATCGTGGCGAACCTGCGCCTCATCGTGCAGAAGTCGGTGGAGTTCGGCATTCTGGAGCGCGCGCCCGAGGGCGAGCAATTCCTGCAATTGAAGTAACGCGGGGCATCCTTCCCCATGCCGCGGCCGCGGGGGGTGGGTGGCGTAGGGGCGGTTCGCGAACCGCCCCTACAACCGTCTGCTCCGGTCGCCGTTCGCGGTTCCCGCCACCCTCACCATGGCGCCGCGCGCCACCGTTGAGGTGTTTCGATGACCCAGCACGATCTTCCCGCGCTCCCCACCAGCGTCGTCGGCAGCCACGCGCTGCCGGGCTGGTTGTGGCTGGCGCGGGAGGCCATGGACGCCGGGCGCCTGGGCGAGACCGACCTCGCCGAGGTGCAGCGCGACGCCACCCGCCTCGCCATCGACGACATGACGGACGCTGGCATCGACATCATCAGCGACGGCGAGATGGGGCGCGTGAACTTCCTCTACGGCTTCTACCAGCACCTCACGAACCTCGAGGTGCTGGAGCCGCGGCGCAAGCTCGGACGGCCGTTCTTCGACACTGTCCCCCCGTTCCGCGTGGTCGGCAAGATCGCGGCCCCCCGCGGGCTGGGAACCGTGCAGCCGTTCCGCCTGGCGCGCGCCATGAGCGCCAAGCCGATGAAAGCCACCTGTCCCGGCCCGGCCACCCTCATCATCCCCCTGCGCGGGCATGGCGGCTACAGCTCGCCAGCGGGCGTCTACGAAGACCTCGCCGCAATCGTCAACGCCGAGTGCAGGGCCCTCGTCGAGGCGGGCGCCGAGTTCATCCAGCTCGACGAGCCGAACTACGCCCAGCATCCCAGCGGCGACATCGAGTATTTTGTCGAGCTCTTCAACCACGCCGTAGAAGGCGTCGCGGCGAAGATCGCCATCCACATCTGCTTCGGCAACCTCTTCGGCCGCCCCTGGAGCGGCGGCCGCAGCTACCGGCCCATGTTCCCGGCGCTGCTAAAGGTGAAGGCGCAGCAGATCGTCCTCGAGTTCGGCAGCCGCGAGCTGGCCGAGCTGGAGCTGTGGAAGGAGTACAAGACCGACGCCTTCGAGCTCGGCTTCGGCTGCATCGACGTGAAAGCCTTCCGGCCGGAGAGCCCCGAGCTGGTGGCGGCGCGCATCCGGCGGGCGCTCACGGTCTGCCCGCGGCAGCGGCTCTTCATCAACCCCGACTGCGGCCTCTGGGAGACGCCCCGCGGCATCGCCGTGCAGAAGCTCAAGGCCATGGTCGAGGGGACGAAGATGGTGCGGCGGGGGTAGAGGAGGCAGCTCCGGCACGCCGGCGCGAGGGAATGTGCTGAAGCGGCAATTCAGGGCGCGCGAGTTCCGGCACGCTTTCCTGCGGTCTTTTCGTGCGGGTGGTCTCGTCCGGCCGGGGCCGGGGCGGAAAGCGGCGGCGCTCCTCGCAAATCGCCGGGTGGCGACGGGGGGGTTGGCAACGCCCGCGGATGTTCGCCTCGCCCTTGCGGCCTTCTATACCCGCTCGCCGCTCCCTGCCCGCATGAGGCGGATCAGGCGCTCCGGAGTCAGGGGCAGCCGGGTGATCTTGACGCCGAAGGGGCGCAGGGCGTCCTCCACGGCCGCGGCGATGGCGGCCGGCGCCGCCACCACGCCGCTCTCGCCGACCCCCTTGATGCCCTGGGGGTTGCGGGTCGAGAGCGTCTCCAGGTGCTCGATCTCGATGGCGGGGAGGTCGGTGGCAAGCGGCAGGAGGTAGTCCATCAACGAGCAGGTGAGCGGCTGACCCTGGCGGTCGTACTGCATGTCCTCGAAGAGGGCGCTTCCCACGCCGTGGGCCACGCCGCCGATCACCTGGCCCTCGACGATGAGCGGGTTGATCATGCGGCCGCAGTCCTCGGCCACGAGGAAGCGGCGCAGGCGCACCTCGCCGGTGGCGGGATCGACCTCGACCACAGCCACCTGCGCGCCGCTTGAGTAGGTGGCGGCGCTGGGGTAGAAGTACTCCGTTGCTTCGAGCCCCGGCGTGCCGAGGGTGGCGTAGCCCCGCGAGCCGCCGCTCACCGCGTTCGCCAGCTCTCCCAGCCGCAGCGCCCGGTCCGGCGCGCCGCGCACGCAGATCACCCCATCGCGCAGCTCCAGGTCCTCGGCGGCGGCCTCGAGGCTGGCGGCGGCGAGGCTGAAGAGCTTGGCGCGCACGGCGCGCGCCGCTTGCGCGGCGGCGTTGGCCGCAACCACCGCCGTGCGGCTGGCGAAGGTCCCCACCCCGAAGGGGATGGCGTCGCTCTCTCCCACCACCACCTCGACCGACTCCGGATCAACGCCGAGCTCCTGCGCGCAGACCTGGGCGAGCGTCGTCACGTGCCCCTGCCCCTGACTGCTTGAGCCGCAGAAGAGGGCAATGCGCCCGGCGCTGTCGATGCGCACCGTGGCGCCTTCGAACGGCCCGATCCCCGACGTCTCCACGAAACACGCCAGACCGATGCCGAGGTGGCGCCCGGCCCGCCGCTGCTCCTCCTGGTCGCGCCGCAGCGCCGCATAGTCCACCTTGTCGAGGGCCGCGCGCAGGCAGGCGGGGTAATCGCCGCTGTCGTAGGTCACCGGCACGCCGTTGTGGACGATGCCGGTGGCATACGGAAATTGATCCGGCCGCACGAGGTTCCTGAAGCGCATCTCGACGGGGTCGATCCCCAGCTCCGCCGCGGCGCGGTCGAGGAGGCGCTCGATGACGAAGGTGGCCTGCGGCTGCCCAGCGCCGCGCACCGGGGTCGTCGGCACCTTGTTCGTGTAGACGAGCGAGAAGCCCACCTCGAGGCTGGGCACCCGATACACCGAAGTGAGCGAGGAGAGCGTCACGAGGGAGACCACCATGCCCCAGGGCACGTAGGCGCCGGCATCGGCCAGGAAGTGATCCCGCAGGGCCAGGATGTTCCCCGCGGCGTCCACCGCCAGGGCGGCGTCGTGCATCTGCGTGTGCTCGTGCGTGGCGCACATGCTGTGCTCGAGGCGGTCCTCCAGCCAGCGCACCGGCCTCCCCAGCTTCATCGCGGCGTAGGGGACGAGGAAATCCTCGGGGTAGAACGGCGCCTTCGGGCCGAAGGCCCCGCCGACATCCGGCGCGGCGGTATGGATGCGGTGCTCCGGCAGCTCCAGCAGCATGGCGAGGAAGCGACGGAGCTGGTGCGGCGCCTGCGTCGAGCTCCACACCCGCAGGTGGCCGCTGGCCGCATCGTAGTCGGCGACGCCGCCGCGCCCCTCGATGCTCTGCCCGGTGCCGCGGGTGAACGTGAAGCGGTCCTCGACCACCGCCGCGGCGCGCGCAAACGCAGCCGCGCACTCCCCCGCCTCGCGCGTCACGCGCGCCGCAAGGTTCCCCGGGGCCTCGGCATGGATGGCGGGGGCCGCAGGAGCAAGCCCCGCCTCCAGATCGACGACCGCGGGCAGGGGCTCGTACTCCACCGTCACCTGCTCCGCCGCGTCCTGCGCCAGGTACGGGTCCGCCGCCACGACGAAGGCGAGCGGCTCGCCGACGTAGCGCACCCGCTCGCCCGCCAAAAGCGGCGGCGTGCAGGAGCGCAACTGGGGATGCGGCAGGGGCTGCGGGATGACGCGGCGGGGGACCTCGAGGTCAGGCGCGGTATACACCGCCAGCACACCCGGCAGGCGGGCGGCGGCCGCCACTTGGCAGGCAAGGATCTTGGCGTGTGCGTGGCGGCTGCGCACCACGGCGCCATAGGCCATCCCCGGCAGGCGGAGGTCGCCCACGTAGCGCCCGCCGCCCGCCAGCAGCCGCGGGTCCTCCTTGCGCTTCAGCCTGGCGCCGATGACTCCCGAGGTCGTGCTGCTCATGGCTCGATCCTCACTGCCATGGCGCCCGAGGCGCCGCGAAGCTCGGCAACTTCGTTGACTCCAAGATCGCCCTGCGCAAGCGTGACCGCAGCGAGCTGGACGCGCCCCCGCCGAGGCCCACCAAGAAACAATCCAAGGCGGTGTAAGGAGCGGCCATGTGGTCAACCCTGCTGAGTCTACTGGTGGGTTCGGCGCGGAAGACGGCATCGGATGGGCTAATGACGCACTTCGCGGAGAAGGCCAAGCGGCGGAAAGAAGCGGGACTTGAGCGATTTCACCTCAAGGAGGAACTGCGTGCGCACTAGCTGGAGAAGCTGAAGGAATTTGAGGCGATGGACGGCGCTCGCTTGGTTAAGCATGTCAAGGCTCGCCGCGGTTTCGGGGTGCGCGGTGAGGCGCGAGTACGTCTCTGTCCGCATCCCCACAAGGGACAAGGGCTGGGCTTGGCTCACGAAGGACACGCCAGCGCCGTTCGACGGCGTGCTAATCACTTAGGAGGACGCGAGGCGGGCGGAAGAGGGGATGGGTGAAAGGCTTAACCCGTAATCAGCTCGGCCGCTCGCGCTTCGATCCCGCCTCGGCGCGCCGCATCCATTTCCTTCCTCTTATCCCTCGGGGGCGTTGCCATGCTAGCTCCTCCCACTGGTCCCCGAGGAGCAGTTATCGGTAAACGTCTCGGCGGTAGCCGATCTCCACGACCAGCACCACAAGCCGGTCATCCTGTACATCGCAGATGATGCGGTAATCTCCCACGCGATACCGCCATAAGTTGCCTAAGTGCCCCCTCAGCGCCTTGCCGAGTGTACGGGGGTCGTCGAGAGCGGCAACCTGCTTTTCGAGGTAATCGCGGATGCGGGACCGTGTTTGCGGTTCCAGCTTCCTGACGAACTTCTGAACAGACTTGGCATATTCAATCGTCCACGCCACGCCAGAAGTCCTCGGCGCTCATGACCTCTTCTTCGCCCTTGCGGACGCGCTCCAGCACGGCGGCGGCCAGGTAGTAGTCCTCCAGGTCTTCCAGGTGGCGCTCGATGAGTTCGCGCAGGTAATACGCCTTGCTGCGCCCGGTCTGGGCGGCAAGGAAGTTCAGCCGCTTTTCCACGTCCGGCGAAAGGCGAACCGTCGTGGCCATCTCTTGACCCTCCATGAATACACGTATTCCCTTTCTTCATATAGCACCGAAGGCGGCTACGGTCAAGCTCCATGCGATGGCAAGAGCGGCTGGGTGGCTGGCTGCCGACAGCCTGGCGCCGATGACTCCCGAGGTCGTGCTGCTCATGGCTCGATCCTCACTGCCATGGCGCCCGAGGCGCCGCGCGTGTCGTGTCGCTTGATGCGTTCATTCCGTTGCGGAAGGAAACCGTGCCCCTCTCTGGTGGAAGAGGGCGCACCCCCTCGGCGTAGGGGCGCTTCGCGAAGCGCCCCTACAATAGTGGGTGCGGGAAGCAAGGGTCCCCCCCACAGAAGGTGCGGCCCCCGCCGCTCAGTTCTTACTCAACGTTCAACACCCACTTCGAGGTGTCCGGGGTCTTGTTCGTCAGCCGCTCCTTCACGAGGTTCACGGCGAGCTGCAGCTCACGCTGGGTGATCTGCGGCTTGAAGGTGGAGATGGCGATCTTCGCCGCCAGCTCGGGGGTGAGGGCGGTGAACTTCGGCAGAATTTCGGTGCGCGCCTCCTGCTGGTTCTCGTTGGTATAGGCCATCCCCTTGCGATAGGCGCGCACGAAGCGTGTCACGAGGTCGCGATGGGCCGCGATCCATTTCTCCTCGGCGACGATGATCCCCACCGCCCCCCCCTCCCCCTCGGCATCAGGCGAGAGGAGGATCTTCGCCTTGCCGCCATCCTGCAGGAGCGTCAGGAACGGCTCCGGAGTGTAGGCGGCATCCACCTGCTTGTTGAGGAGCAGCGGCGGCATCTGGGGGAACGGCACCTCGGTGAGCTGCACCTTGTTCGGATCGACCCCCGCTTTGGTCAGCGCGTGCCGCACATAGAACTCCGCCAGGCCGCCGAAGGTGTTGATCCCCAGCCGCTTGCCGATCAGGTCCTGCGGCGCTTTGATGTCGCCGTCGGTGCGCACCATGATGGCGTTGCCGTAAGGCGGCTTGGTGTTGAAGAAGGAGCCCGGCACCACGATCTGGAAGGGGAAGCCCTTATCCTTCGCGAAGACGAAGGAGATGAGGTTGCCGCAGCCCAGGTCGATGCTGCCGGAGGTCAAGGCCGGGAAGATCACCGCGCCGCCCCCCATCTTGGTCAGCTCCAGCTCAATGCGCTCAGCGTCGAGGAACTTCTTGTGGATCGTGGTCCAGAGGGGCAGGGATTCGGCGATGGGGATGCAGGTGATCTTGATCTTGTCCGGCTTCTGCGCCTGCGCCGCCGGCGGCGCCAGCGCCAGTCCGAGGCCGAGCACCAGGAGCAGGGGCACGAGAACGCGACGGCTCATGGCGGTGTTCATGGTCACGTCTCCTTCCTCAAGGGGGAGATTGATGCACGGGACCCGCATACCGCGGCCCTGAAGCGGCGGCATCTTGTCCCCGTTTTCTCGCCTGCGGTGCTCAAAGGTACGCGGTCGATTCCGTCGTGCTCCCTGTCAGTGTGTGGACAGGCGGATGCCTGCCTGCCCATCGTCCGTAAGGGCGGTTCGCGAACCGCCCCTGCAATCGAAATGCAAGGAACCACTAATGAACGCGGCGGCACACGGACATAGGTGTGCATCCCTGTCTATCCGTGGTTCACCCTTCCTCCGCGTCCTCCGCGGCTCTGGGGTGAACAATCAACCGCGGAGACGCCGAGAGCGCAGAGTGTGTGGAACAGGCTTGCAGCCTGTCATCCGCGGCGCCGCGGCGCTCAGTGCGCGTGCTCGCGTCCCTGCAAGTCGATGAGAATCCGCGACGAGGTCAGCGGCCTGCCGTCGAAGCGGTCGCGCAGCCAATCGGCCTCCATGGCGCGGTGGTTCGGTGTGTTCGCCGTCTGCGGCCCGGTGATGCCGTGGCGGGCGCCCTCGTAGACGATGAGCGTCTTCGGGCAGGTGAGGGTGTCGTAAAGGTCGTAGGCGTACTGCACCGGGCTCAGTTCGTCCGCGCCGCCCAGGATCATCAGGGTTGGGCAGCGCACCTTGTCGGCGTAGCCCTCCCAGGTGAGGGTCGTGGCGAAGTCGTCGAACTCCGCCTCGTCGTCGATGTTGGCCATGAACATGAAGCGCTGTTTGAAGGTGGGGGAAGCCTCCTCGAAGATCGTGGAGCCGCCCGGCTCGAGGCAGCCGAGGGTGCCGCTGGCGGCGACGTAGCGCGGCTCGGCGGCGGCGAAGTGCAAGACCCACAGGGAGCCGTAGCTCATCCCCTTGGCGGCGATGCGCGCCGGGTCGATCTCCGGCCGCGTCAGCAGGTAGTCGAAGCAGGCGCGGCCGGCGCGCGTGAAGCTGTCGGGCTGCGCGAAGAGCCGGCGCACCAGGCACTCCCCCTGCCCCGGCCCGTCGAAGGCCAGCACCGCCATGCCGCGGGTGAGGAACTTGTCGCCGTAGATCGGGTGCAGGATTTCCTTGAAGGAGTCCATGCCGTTGATCGAGACGACGCAGGGGAAGCGCTCGGGGGAGCCGCCCTGGCCGGGGGCCGAGGGCAGGTAGAGGAGCGCCGGCAGCGAGGCGTTGCCGAAGGGGATCTCCACCCGCTCGATGGGGATCGGCGCGGAGGCGATGACTTTGTCGTAGCAGGCGTTCTTTTTCGCGTAGTAGGCGTGGAGCTCCTCGTTCCCCGCCTCGAAGATGGCCCAGCCGGCGTTGCCGTAGAAGCAGGCGGCAGCCGCGTAGTTGTCGCGCGCCGTCACCAGGTGGCCGGCCTCCTCGGCGCGCCGCGCCAGCTCCTCACGCTGGCGGGCGATGCGGGCGTACTCGCGCGGGATGTCGTCGAACTTCTCGACGCGCAGGGAGACCGTCTGCAGGTCGATCTCCCCCTCGATGGCGGCGGGGAGCGAGTAGCGCCGCGGCGAGGTGCTGACCGGCGCGGCGGCGCCCATGGCCGCCCGCTGCACGGCAATGAGGTTATCCACGATCCAGCGCTGCTCCGCCCACCGGCGGGCGCGTTTCTCGGTCTCCGGCTTCAGCCTCATCGTTGCCACTCCTTTCGGCAAGGTCCCGCCGCCCCGGCCGGCGCCCGGGGGTGTCTCCCGCTCTTCCTGGCCGCGTGACGAGGGCTCCGCGCCTCCATTCAGACGACCCCCTGCGGGAACGGCGGCTCCTCGTGCTGGGCCTGGCGCACCTGGGCCGCGATCGACTCCACCACCATCGAGAAGAGCTTCTCCCCCTTCTCGCGCGTGGCCAGGAGGGGATTGCCGGTGGCCCCGCTGCGGGTGCGGTAGCGCAGGAAGTAGGAGAAGAAGGTGCGCTTCGTCGCCGCCGTCTCATCGCGGGCTTCCTGCATGCGCACGAGGTCGGGACGCAGGTGGAGGAGCATCGAGGTCTCGGCGTCGTTGGCGTGAAAACCGCCGTTCTCCGTATCGGCGAGGACCAGGGCGGTGGTGTCGGCGCTGGCGTCCCACCAGCTCATGATACGGAAGCGCATGCCGGGATGCGCCATCATCAGGTTGCCGATGGCGCCGCTCAGGGGTTGGGGATTGGTCAGGTGGCCGTTCAGGATGAGGACGCGCTCCACCCCGGAACGGTGCAGCCAACCGCCGATCTCCTCGACGACGCGCTGCAAGGTCTCGGGGCGCAGCGACAGGGTGCCCGGCCAGCCGACGTGGCCCTGCGAATTGCCGTACGCCAGCGGCGGCAGAACGGGGACGCCGGTGCGGGCCGAGACCGCTTTCGCCACCTCGGTGGCGCAGAGGATATCGACGTTTACCGGCAGGTGGTTGGCATGCTGCTCGATGGAGCCGACCGGGAAAATCACCATGCGCCTGCCGGAGGCCAGCAGCTCGCTGATCTCCTTCGTGGACAGCTCCTCCCACAAAACTGGCCGCTCCATGCGATCCCTCCCGCCGGCGCCGCTCCTCCGCGGCAGGTCTACGCCCCTTGCAGCCTGCGCAGGATCTCCCCCCCCGCGCCGATCACCACCGCCCCGGCAATGATGAGCATCGCCCCCGCCACGGTGCGCCAGGTGACCACCTCCGTCTTGCGCAGGAAGAGCAGCGTCAGCCCGATCGTCGCCAGCGGATGCACGCCCACCAGCGGCGTGACGATCACCACCTGGCCCACCGAGAAGGCCGAGAACATCAGGATGTACGAAGCCGTCACGAGGACCGCGGCGACCACGAAGTAGGGGAGGTTGCGCCGCGACGGGGTGAATCCCCGGAAATCCCTGCTGAGGCCCTGCCAGCCGAGGAGGATGACGAAGGAGGTGGCGACGCTGAGCGCCGCGGCAAGGACCGGCTCATGGTACTCCCGCAGACCGTACCGCACAATAACGTCGCGCGAGGCGAAGAGCAGGCCGGCCATGAGCGGCCAGACCATGTCGCGCTTGCGCCAGTTCGAGACGGTTCGGCCGGTGCGCGAGATGATGATGGTGCCGGTCACCACGCTGACGGTGCCCAGCCCGATCGCCCACGTCAAGCCCTCGCCGAGGACGAGCACCGCCAGGATCGCCGCGAAGAGCGGCGACGCCGCTGCCAGGGAGACCGCGTTTGCCGGGCCGATGCGCTGAAAGCCGCGGTAGTTGCAGAACCGCGCCGCGCCCGGCGAGCAGAACCCCCCGAGAATGAAGAGCAGAACAGGCGCCCACAGCCAGGGAGACCGCATCCCCAGGCGCCAGAAGAAGAGCCACAGGAACAGCCCGTTGAAGAAGACGGAGATGGTCGCCCCCATGGCCGGGGTGCTGTGCCGCATCCCGATCCCCATGAGGAAGTTGTTGGCGCCGAAGGTGACAGCGGCGCCGAGCGCCAGGAATTCCGCTCGCATCAGCATGTCCAGTGGGGCGTGGGAAAAGGGGCGATCCCCCGCCGGAGGCGCGCGGAGGAGGCAGGAGCGCGGGCGTCTCGCCCGCCAGGCGAGCGGCGCGCGCGAACATCCCTCGCGCGCCCTGCATCCGAACAGAGCGTGACGCCGTGACGGCGCCAACCGCCGGCGCACCGCCGCAGCCCACCGAGTCTGTTGCCTGCCGGCCGCGCCGCGCCCTCAGCCGCGCTCCCAGAGCTGCGGCGCGGGGAAGCGGAAGGGGACCTCGGCGATGGCTTTCGGCCAGATGGTCCGCGCCCGGCCCTGCAGCACTTGCACCATGGCGCTCGCGGCGTTGACGTTGTCGCCGTTCGGCGCGAACTTAATCGGCCCCCCCGCCATGATGCGCGCCTCGAGGTTCGTCGTGCGCAGCGCCGCGACGATGGCCTCCGGCTTCGTGCCGGCGGCGCGCTCCAGGGCGTCGGCGGAGACGATGATGCCCTCGTAGGCGTAGCCGGAGTTCGTGTCGAGGTGCCTCCCGTAGCGCTGGTAGAAGGCGTCGCTGACTCGCTTCGTGCGCGGATCGAGGGGGTTGTGCCACGGGACGGCGTCCATGGCGTACTCCGCCAGCTTGCCGAGCTGGGTGATGAACTCCGCCTCGTAGAGGCCGGGGGCTCCGGGGCTGACGACCCCCAGCAGCTCGACGCGCTGCTTGTAGAGCTCCCGCACCATCAGGATGGCGTCCCGCAGGCGGGTGATCGGCGCCAGCACCTCGGGCTTCAGCGCCTTCACCTTCGACACCTCCGTGGAGAGATCGACGGTGGTGAGAGGGTAGGGGATGACTTCGGTGATCTTCCACGGCGCGTTGAGGTCCTGGCTTTTCTTCACGAAGGCCTTCGCCTGCAGGGAGCCGAACAAATCGTTCGTGTGCATGGCGACGATGGTTTTCGGCATCCTGCCGCTGGCCTCGAAGACCTCGCGCATGAAGTTCACGCCGTTCGTGGCCAGGCGGTCGACGGTGGGAAAGATGCGGAAGACATGCTGGTAGCCGCGCTGGGTGATCGGGTCCGCGGCGGCGATGTCGATGACGAAGGGGATGCCGCGCTGCTCCGCCACCTGGGCGATGGCCAGGGTGACGGCGCTCTGGAAAGCCCCCATGAGGATCACCGCCCCCTCGCGGATGAGGCGCTCGGCCTCGGCGCGCCCCACCGCCGGCTTGCTCTCGCTGTCGCCCAGCATGAGCGCGAGCTTGGCGCCACCGAGCGACTTGATCCCGCCGCCGGCGTTGATCTCATCCACGGCGAGCTGCGCGCCCAGGCGCTCGACCTGGCCGATCTCCGCCAGCGGCCCCGAAACGGGGTGGATGATGCCGATGGGGATGGGGCGCGGCTGCGCCCGCACGACGGCGGGGAACCCCAGCGTCAAGCCGGCGGCCGCGCCGGCCGCTTTCAGGAACCCGCGGCGGCTCACTCCCCCGCGCAGCCCGTGCTCCTCCTTCTCCTTCTGCTCCATGCTGCACCTCCTCCGGCCTGGTTCGCACCACCAGCTCAACAGCGGGTTTGCGTCAGCGTTCCTCGCTCGCCATGCCGCTGTCGGCCGGCGGCACGCCTCTCCACCGCTACCTGAAAAGCTTCCCGACTTGCGCCTCCGGCGCCGGCGGCAGGGCGGCCAGGGCCAGGTTCTCCTCCACGTGCGCCCGCTGCCGCATGCCGACCAGCGCCACCCGCACCCCCGGCGCCGAGCGCGTGAACTGGAGCGCCCGCTGCGCATCCGTCTCCAGGCCGGGGAAGGTCTGCGCGACCACCGGCGGCAGGCCGCGCGCCATCTGACCCTGGTGGATCGAGGCGGAGGCCACGACGGCGAGGCCCAGCTCGCGCGCCGCCTCCAAGGCCGACCGCATGCGGCCTTGCACCGGTTGGTTGCGCTCTCCCAGGGCTTGCGGCATGCCGAGGTTCAGGGGGAGCTGCACCACCCTGAAGTGGTGCCCCTCGCCGGCGACCTCGCGCGCCGCCTCCACCACCTCCTCGAGGGGGAGGTAGTCGAGCGCGCTCGGCTTCAACCGGTAGGCGTTCCACGTCGCGCTGCCGTACCGCGCCAGCTTGCCGGCGGCCACATTGGCCTCGAGGGTCTCGAAGGCGCGCTTCAGGCGGCGGAAGAACTCCTCCTTCGACACCTCCTGAAGCTGCGTCTCCGGGTTATGCAGGTAGTAGATGTCGAGGCAGTCAAGGCCGAGGTTGCGCCGGCTCGTGTCAATCTGGTGCTGGAGATACGCCGGCGTCATGACGTGGCAGCCGCCGACGATATCCTCGAAGCGCGCCACCCCAGGCGCCACGAAGGTCTCCTGGAACCAGGCCGCGGCGTCGGCCGGCGGCGCGCCGTCGAAGGGGAGGAAGCCCCCCTTCGTGGCCACGACGAGCTCCTGGCGTCGGAAGCCCCTGTCGAGGAGCGCCCGCAGGGCCGCGCCGACGGCGCGCTCGCTGCGCTGGAAGCGGTAGTTGATGGCCGTGTCGATGACGTTGCAGCCGAGCTGCACGGCGCACTGCACGGCATCGGCGTAGAGAGCGTCGGTGGCGTCATCGTGCTCGCCCAGGTAGGTGCCGATGCCGAGCGAGGAGACCGTCAGGTCCGCCAGGGAGCGGAAGTGCTCCGCCGCCAGGCGCCCCGCGAAGCGCTCCGCGTAGGTCCGCGTGCCGGCAGCCGTGGCGCGGCCTGCGATGCTCATGCTCTCCTCCCGACGCCGCCGGCGGGGCGTCGGCTCAGACTACCATAGGCGCGGCGGGGGAGAAAGCTCCTCCGGCACGCGGGCGCCCGCTGCCGTCATCCGTTCCCCTCAGCCGCCGTGGCTGCGCATCACCTCGCGGTTCCAGCACAGCCGGGTATGCTCCATCTCGGCCTGCACGAGTTCCGCGTAGATGGGCAGGACAGCGCGGCCTTCGCGGCGGGCGCGGGCGATGGCGCGGCCGGCGGCGAGGCCGCTGGTCAAGGCGCTCGCGATGCCCTCCGCGTGGAAGTAGAGGAACCCCGCCGCCTCGCCCACGAGGAGGATGTTGCCGTGACCGAGCACGAAGGCGCCGGTGGCGGCCATGCTGTTCTGGAAGAACCCTTCGTCGCGGTGGAAGCCGGTGAGCCGGACGCCGAAGCGCTTACCGAGGTAGCGCACGAACTCCTCGAAGTGTTCCCGCAGCTTCGTCCCCTTGCGCCCCACCGCCGTGATGACGGCCAGGTCGTCCTTGAAGAGGACGCCGCCGCGGCGCGGGAAGACGTACCAGCGGTGGCGGTCCAGGCCGCCGGCGTCGTGGAGGTGGAACGCCTGGTAGTGCCCCATTCCCTTCTCGGCCAGGGCGCGGTAGGCGGCGTCGAGGTGGCTGCGCACCGCCGAGGCGCCGCCGTCCGCTCCCACGAGGTAGGCGCAGGCAAAGCGCCGGTGCGCGCCGTCGAGAAGGCGGCAGGAGATGGTGATGGGGTCGGCCTTGCGCAGGAAGCCGGCAAAGCCGCAGCCGTCCAGCAGCCGCGCCCCGGAGCGCTCGACGAGCCAGGCATCGAATTTTTCGCGCCAAAGGTTTAGGTAGGTCGTCGGCAGCTCAAGGCCGGGCCGCGGCAGCTCGAAGGACCAGGGCACGTAGCTGCCGTCGTCGCGGTAGGCGACGATGTCCTCCGCCGCGATGGTGGGTGGGTCGCAGTAAACTTGAGGCGGAATCTCGCCGAAATGCTCGCGCACGACGAGCTGGGCCTCGCCGAAGAGGACGCCGCCGCAGCACTTGTAGCGCGGCACCTTCTTTTTCTCGATGAGGAGCGGCTCGATGCCCGCGTCGCGCAGGCTCTTCGCCGTCGCCGCGCCCGCCGGCCCGGCGCCGATGATGATGACCTCGTGATGCTCGGTGCTCGCGTTGGCCGCGTGCTCCATGCCGCCCGCTCCGCCTTCAGCTCAAGCCGCGAGGCGCGCCCGCGTCGTCCCTGCCGGTGCGGGCGCTCAGGCCGCCAGCTCCGCTCCCAGCTCGATGCAGCGCAGCATGTCCTTCTTCAGACGTGTCGGCCGATCGACAGGGTAGATGATGGGGTAGACCCCTTCATCGACATATTTCCCCAGCATGGCGCGCATGTCGCGCTCGCTGCCGGTGAGGGTATACGTCGCCAGGATGTCGTCCGTGACGAGCTCGGCGGCGCGCTCGAACTCCTTCGCTGCCCAGGCCGCCTGGATGGCCCTGGCGGCGTCCCGATAGCCGGCGCAGGCGAGCATCGGCTCGTAGGAGGGCTGCCCGGCGTAGAAGGCGAGCCCCTTGCGCATGGCGTCGATGGCCTCGGGGTCGCTGGAGTCGGGGCAGGTCATGAGGAGGGTGCAGATTTTGATCGCCGTGACATCGCGCCCCGCCCGCGCCGCCCCGGCGGCCAGGCGCGCGCGCAGGTCGGGCAGGCTGGCGAAGGGCAGCAGGTTGACGATGATGCCGTCCACCAGTTCGCCCGCCAGCTCCGTCATCTTCGGCCCCAGGGCCGCCAGGTAGAGGCGCACGTTCGGGCGCGGCCGCGGATCGCGCAGCCGGAAGCGGCGAATCGTGAAGTGCTCGCTCTCGACGGTGACGCGGTCCCCCTTCAGGAACTCGCGCACGGCGCTCACGTACTCGCGCACCCGGGCGAGAGGCCGTTCGAAGCGCAGCCCATGCCCCTGCTGCACGAAGCCGGGGCCGCCCGATCCCAGCCCCAGGATCATCGAGCGCTCGCCGAAGCCGTCGAGGGCCGCAATGCCCATGGCCATCAGGGTGGGCGTGCGGGTGTAGACGCTGATGATGCCGGTGGCCATGGTGAGCTTCGTGGTGCGCGCCGCCACCGCCGCCAGCACCGCCATGGCATCCTTGCCGGAGTTCTCGGTCGGCCACAGGGCGTGGTAGCCAAGTTCCTCGGCGCGCTGCCCGTAGGCGATGATCTCCTCCATGCTCAACTCGCCGGTGTGCGTCTGGACCCCCATCGGAAGCATGGCGGCTCTCCCCTCGGCGTGGCGCGGACCCGATGGCCATCGGGCGCGCGATGGTTTGTCGTCGGTCTTTGGTGGGACGATTTCAGGCTGAGGATAGCAGAGGGGGAGAGCCTTCGACAAGGCGCGCGGGCGGCCGCGTCAGAATCTGCACGGGGGGCGAGGTGAACCGCGGGGAAGGGCCTGCTGCGCGGGGAGGCGGCGAGGCGCGGGCGGCCGCGCCGCGTGCCTTCCTGCCGCTCCCTCAGCCGGTCAGGGACACCGCCTGCGATTGCCTGCCTGCCGCCGCGGGGAGCGGCAGCGACGCGGCGATGCGCTGCACGGCGAGGCTTGCCGGGCAGAGGGGCGAGGCGCTGACGACCGGGCGCAGCTCGCGCGAGGACTTCACCACCGCCAGATCGTTGGGAATGGAGCCGAGGTGGATGATCGCCAGCCCCGCCATGCGGGAGCAGACCTGCCGGAGGTTCTCCGCCACCTGATCGGCGTTGGCGTTCCGGCTCATGTTGATGACGCTGAACACCTGGAGCTGGGCGAGGGCGCGGCGGAGGGTCTGCGTGTAGCGGCTGTCGATGTGGGCCAGCTCGCGGAGGAGGCCGGTCACCGGCGCCGCGGCGCCGTTCGCCCGCAAGAGCAGGGCGCGCAGCGAGGGCGCCACCCGCGGCGGCGGCGGGGTCTCCCGCAGGGCGCGCTGGATGCAGCGCAGGGCGCAGACCTTCAAGAAGTGGTAGGCATCAAGGATGCTGGCGGGTTCCGTTGAGGTGACCACGACGCCGAGGTTGGCGGCCAGGAAGAAATCGATGACCTGGTAGCTTGTGTCGCCGCCGAGATCGAGGATGATGAGGTCCGTGGGAAGCCGCCGGATGCCCTCGAGAAGGCGCTGTCGGGCGTGGAAGGGCATGCTGGCATTGCCGAGCTTCTCACTGCAGCCGGCCAGGAGCTGGACGCCGGCATAGGGTGTCGCCTCGAGGGCCTCGGCAAGGCGCCCCGCCACCTTCACCCCGTCCGCGCGCGCCGCCTCGCCGCTGAGATCGCCCTGGTCGAGACCGGCGAGGCTGTCGTGGAGGGTCGTGCGAGGCTGTTGCATCCCCAGGAGAATGTGCATGTTCGCGCTGCCCAGATCGGCATCCACGAGGACAACCCGCTGGCCGCTGCGTGCCAGGGTGATCGCCAGGTTCAGGGCGACCATGCTCTTGCCGGTGCCCCCCTTGGCCCCGCCAATCGCGAGCAGGGTGGGGTCGCTCTTTTCCGAGATGGTGGCGGCCTGGAGCGGCTGCCGCGGCGGAGCGCCGGAGCTGCGTGGAGCGGCGGACACCCCCCGCGCGCCCTCGAGCGGCCGAGGCGCGGCGGCCGGCGCGGCAACAATTTCCGCTTCGACCGGCAGGTCTTGCTTGCCGGGCGGCAGCGACGGCGCCGGGCCCGGGTTCTCCCGGCGGTCCTGCCGGGGTTTCCTGGGGAGGGGGGTGGCGGCGCAGGATCGGCGCAGCTCAAGGTAGGCTTCCGTGAGCTTCAAGAACTGCTGCCGCCGCAGCGTCCGAAAGGGCTCCGGCAGCTCGCGGATGACCTCCGGATGGTACTGGAACGCCTGGCGCTTGAAGAACTTGCGAACTTCGGCGGCATCCAGGGAGGCGAGGCGCGCGGGCGCCTCCTCCGGCATGCAGCCGAAGAGCGCCTGGCAGTGCCCGAGGAGCGCTGCCGAGGGTGCAAGCGGCGTCTCCGCCGTCTCCGCCATCTCCGTCATGGCCGCTCCTCCTTCGCACGGTAGTGGTTCCGTCCTCATTTCTGCAAAGAGCAATGGTCATGCCACGCCGTCCCCGAAGACGGACCGGCTCGAGGCCGCGGGCGCCCCACCCCTCCTGCCTCGAAAATAAGCGTCTACGTGGTTGATTCCACGCAATGATGGGGTGAACGTTCGTGCGGCCGGTGTCCTTCACCTCCGCGCTCTCTGCGCCTCTGCGGTTCAATTGAGCGCACCGCGGAGACGAGAGAACGCGGAGAAGGTAGGGGAAGGAACCACAGATGGACGCGGGTTCACAAAAATATCAGTGTCCATCCGTGTTCATCAGTGGTTCCTTGCATGCCGATGTAGGGGCGGTTCGCGAACCGCCCCTACAGTCGATGGGATGGAAGACCGCTTCGAAGGAAGTGTCCGCTAATTTTCATGACCTTGCGGGTGGGCCGAGGGCCCATGGGGAACTGCCGCTCGTTGACAGCCTTGGAAGCTCTGCCCTACAATCAACTTCGCGCTGCCATGGCGGGCGCTGCCTCGCGGAGGAGGTGGGGGAACCCTCGTCGGCCGCGCGCCGGGCGGCTGTCGCCCAGCGAGGTGCCGTGCCGCCCCCGGCCGCCGGTTGCTCCCTCAGGCGCCGCACCACTCGCCCGCCACCGCCGACGGTGGCGCGCGGTTCCTGCCCCGCACTGTGGCACGTCATCTCTTGCCCGAGCCCGGGTCCCGCCCGATCTTCCCATCCTGGCGCGAGGTCTTCGGAGCATGCTGCGACCTTACGGCGTCATCGGCTTCCTCGTCATGGCGGCCTCCGAAGCGCTGATGTTCCTTCACGTTGAGCCGGTGGCCACCTTCCACACCACGATCGCCTGGTGGGGTTATATCCTGTTCATCGACAGCCTGGTGGCGCGGCGCGCGGGGGACTCCCTCCTGACCCGGCGGCGGCGCGACTTCGTCCTCATGGCGGCGCTCTCCGTCGTCTTCTGGCTCGTCTTCGAGTGGTACAACCTGTACCTGGAGAACTGGGTCTACGCCGGCCTACCGCCGCAGGCGTGGCTGCGCTGGCTGGGGTACGTGGCGGCCTTCGCCACCATCACGCCGGCTCTCCTGGAGACCGGCGAGCTCCTCGCCACCTTCGGCCCCTTCCAACGCCTGCGCGTGCGGCGGCGTCCCCTGTCGCGGGCAACGCTGCGCTGGTCCATGGCGGCGGGCCTCGTCATGGTGGGCTCCCCGGCGCTCTGGCCGAGCCCCTACCTCTTCGCCCCGGTATGGGTGGGATTCATCTTCCTACTTGACCCTCTCGTCTACTGGATGGGAGGGCGCTCCCTCTGGCGCGACCTCGAGGAGGGATCGCTGCGCCACGCGGCGGCGCTCTTCGCGGGCGGGCTCTGGTGCGGATTCCTGTGGGAGTTCTGGAACTACTGGGCCCATGCAAAGTGGATGTACATCGTGCCGATCATGCAGGGTACGAAGATCTTCGAGATGCCCCTCCTGGGATACCTGGGGTTCATGCCGTTTGCCCTCGAGTGCTTCGTGATGTTCTACTGGGCCAAGGCCATGCTGCGGTTCTAGGCGCGACGGCCCGCGCCGCCGCTTCAGCGACTCCGTCGCGGCTCGCCGCCGCGCGCTCTGCTTCCTCTCTTGAAAAGGCGTCCCGAGGAAACGCGCCATGTTCTATGGCTGGGTCATCGTCGGCGTGGCGTTCCTCACCATCATGTCCTCGATGGGCATGTGGTTCACCTTCTCGGTCTTCTACGTCGAGATCCTGAAGGAGTTCGGCTGGACGCGCGCCGCCACCGCCGGGGTTTTCCTGATCTACGGCACGGTGCATGGGCTGAGCTCGCCGCTCGTCGGCCTGGCGGTGCGGCGCTGGGGGGCGCGCTCCGTCATCGTGGCGGGGGGCCTCATCATGTTCGCGGGCCTCGCCCTGAGCAGCCGCACCAGCTCCGTCTGGCAGCTCTTCCTCTTCCTCGGCTGCATCGTGGCGGCTGGGGGCGCCGCCATGGGCTACCCCCCCAACAGCGCCATCATCGCCAACTGGTTCGAGCGGCGGCGCGGCCTCGCCATGGGGATCACCTTCGCCGGCAACGGCAGCGGTCTCTTCTTCTTCCCGAAGCTCTCGCAAGTCCTCATCGACGCCGTCGGCTGGCGCACGGCCTACCTCTACCTGGGACTCCTCGTGCTCCTCCTGGTGCTGCCGATGAACCTTCTCTTCAGTCGCTTCCGGCCGGAGGAGAAGGGCCTCACGCCGGACGGCCTGCCGCCGGCACCGCGCGCGGCCCGCGGCGCGCCGCCCGCTGCCGCCGCGCCGAAGCCCGTGGTGGAGTGGACGCTGCGGCGGGCGTTCCGCTCCCTGCCCTTCTGGATGATCAATGCCTCCTACGCGCTGACGGCGGTCTGCCTGCAGATCGTCATGATGCACCAGTTCGCCTTCCTCACCGACCTCGGCGTGATGCGCAGCCTTGCCGCGGCCCTCATCAGCGCCGTCGGCATCGCCAGCATCGCCGGGCAGCTCCTCGGCGGGAGCATCTGCGACCGCTCCGGCAGCGAGGTGGCCTTCGGCGTGCACGCCGGCTTCCTCATCCTCGGCCTGCTCGTGCTCATGCTCATCGGCCAGGCGGGGCTCATAAACGGCGTCTACCTCTACCCCCTCCTCTGGGGGCTGGGGGCGGGCGGCGCCGGCATGATCGTCGTGGTGGCCTCCGCCGAGATCTTCCACGGTCCGAACTTCGCCGCCGTGGCCGGCTACCACTCCCTGGCCTGGGGCATCGGCGGCGGCATCGGGCCGATCTTCGCCGGCTGGATCTACGACCTCACCCGCAGCTACCAGAGCGCCTTCCTGGCCGCCGTGCTCCTTGCGCTCGCCGGCACGGCGGCGGTCTGGCTGGCAGCTCCCCGCAGCTATCGGCAGGCCCGCACCTTGGCTGCCGGGTCCCAAGCGGTGACGCAGGCGCCTGCCGCTGAGAAGGCGGGGTGAGCGTCGGCCCGGGCGCAACGCCCGCGCAGCCTCCCCTGCGACCGAGGCTGGGGAAAGCAGGGAGCGAACAACCCTTCTACTTGCTTGGTTTCCCCTTCGGCCAGTACTGCTCGATATCCTTGAGGACGTAAATGATGCTGTTGCGCACCTTGCCCTGCGGCGTCCGCACGGCTTTGAGCACGTACATGTTCGAGGTGGCGTTTTGATACTCATCGAATCGCCAAGGACCCCGGACGCTGTCGTCGAACTTGACGTTGCGGAGCGCCTTCAGGAAGGCAGGTTTATCTTCGGCGTTGCCGCCGATGGCCTGGAGTGCCGCCAGGATAACCTTTGCCGACAGGTAGCCCTGGGCGGCGAAACCGTTTGGTTCCATGCTATAGGTTTCCTGGTATGCTTTGACGAACTGCTTGTTCTTCGGCGAATCAAACGCCAATGAGTAGTTGTAAACGCTGATGGTGCCCTCTGCCGCGTCCGGGACCTGGTCGAGAATCTCGTCCAGGGTGATGCTGCCAAATCCCAGCAAGGGTAATTTCCCCTTCAAACCGAACTCCTGGTACTGATTCAGCAACTGGATTGCGGCTTTGCCGGCCCACAGGGCCCACACGGCGTCGGGATTCTGCTCCTTGATTTGTACCAGGTAGGGAGCCATGTCGGGAGTCCCCAAGGGGGCGAAGATCTGCTTGATGACCGTGCCGCCGCCTTTTTGGCAGCCGCGGGCGAAGTAGTCCGCCTCCTCATGGCCGAACACGCTGTCGAACGCGAACGTCACCAGCCTCTTGTATCCCAGGTCCTTGCAGACGTACTCAGCAAAGGGGATGGTCATCTGGCCGCTGGAGAAGGAGGTGCGAAACGCATACGGGTGGCGCTGTTCCTGGGTGATCTCGCGGGCTGCGGACTCGGTGAGCACCAACGGCACTTCCGCCCTCTTCATGTAGTCACTCACCGCCACGCCCGTGGGACTCCAGATGATGCCCATGATCGCGTGCACGCGATCTTTTTCGACGAGCTTCCGCGCCTTGGTCATCCCCACCGCCACCTTGGGCGACTGGTCGTCCTCGACGATGATCTCGATCTTGCGCCCCGCCACCTCATAGTTGGCTTCGCTGAACGCCAGCTTCGCTCCCTGCACGCCGTGCGTCGAGTGGAAGGCGTAGATGCCCGTGAGGCCATAGAGGATGCCGATCTTAATCGGCGCTTTCTGGGCCCACGCCTGCGTAGTCAATCCGGCAATTGTTGTGAAGGTTAGCGAGCAGAGAATCCAGACTCCGAGCAGCAGTTCAATCCGCCTCTTGTTCTGTTTCATCATGTTCTCTCCTCCCCAAGAAGAAAACGTCGTACACTTATTCATTCTAAGTGCAGGGGCGGAACAAAAACTTGACATTCGTCAAAGTATTAGAACCCAAAGTGAGCGATGCTCGTGGCAAGGGTTTTCGCCTCCCGGATTCCCGCAACGCCACTGTAGGCCGTTGTTGGGGACAACGGCTTGCTGCTACAGTAAGTAAACAGAGCGCACCTGAATGGAGGCACACGGCTATGGCCACCCGTGGTGTCAATCCAATTACCCTGGCGACCGTTTGGCACACCCTGCAAACAGTCTGTCGCGAGATGCGCCATGTCATGGATCGTACCGCGCAGAACTACCTCATGGCACAGTTGCACGATATCTCCGTGGGCATCTGGGACGGGCAGGGCCGCACCGTTGCCGTGCCGGTGGGCCTGCCCGTGCAGTTCTTGGGGGCCTCGTTCGCGGTGAAATCAATCTTTGAGAAGTTTAGGAACAATCTCTACCCCGGCGACGTGATCCTGACGAACGATCCCTACCACGGTGGCCACAACTGCCACCTGCCCGACTGGGGGTTCTTCCGCCCCATCTTCTTCGATGGCGAGTTGATGTTCATCACCCTGGCGCGCGCTCACCAGGAAGATACCGGCGGCTCTTACCCAGGTGGGTACTTCCCCAATGGTTACGACATCCACGCCGAGGGCCTTTGCATCCCGCCGCTGAAGGTGTACGAGAAGGGTGAAGAGAAGAAAGAGTTGCTCGAACTCATCTGGAACAACGTGCGCTGGCCTCAAGGTATCCGGGTCGATAACTATTCGATGATTGCTTCGACGGCGGTGTGCGAGAAGCGGCTCGTGGCCATGCTGGAGAAATATGGCAAGGAGACCGTGAAGGCCTGTGTGGACGAGATGATTGCCCGCACCGAGCGGGCGGTCCGGAACGAGATCAGGAAGATCCCTGATGGCGTCTACTACGGCGAATCGGCCACCGATGATGACGGGACCGTCCTGGATGAGCCTGTCTGGGTTCGCTTGGAGGTGATCATCAAGGGTGACCGCTTGACGCTGGACTTCTCGAAGAGCGACAAGCAACGCAAGGGGTTCATCAATCAAATTTACGCCGCCGCTTTCGGACAAGCGATCGGAGCCGCCCTCCTGGTGCTCGATCCGACGCTGGCCGACTACCACAACGAAGGGACCATGCGGCCCATCACGATGATCGCGCCGAAAGGCTCGGTGGTGAACTGCGAATACCCGGCCACCGTCGGCGCCTCGCCGGTCAACGTCGGCCACCAGGTGATGCAGTCGGTGATGATGGCACTCTCCCAGGCAGTCCCCGACCGTGCCCTTGCCGCCTGGGGGCCCCATCGCGGCGACTATACGTTCGGCATTGATCCACGCAGCGGCGAGCGCTACGTGCGCACCTCATTCGACTACGACGGCAGCGCGGGCGCCGTGTGGGGTTACGATGGCTACCAGGGCGTGGCGACCATCTCGGCCTTGGGCGCGGTGACGCGGGGCAATATCGAGGAGATGGAAATCCGCATCCCGTTCTTCATGCACAAGCTGGAATTAGCCACCGACCTCCATGGCGCGGGACGCTGGCGGGGCGGGCCCGGCGTGTACTGGGAGGCGCAGAACCAAGGCAGCGATGCGGGCATGGCCACCGGCAGCTCCGATGGTGATGAGACGTTCGGGCCGGGAGCGCAGGGGGGTGAAGCGTGCCCGCCGTCGCGGACGTACATCCAGCGCGGTACGAAACGCATTCGCGTCAAGCCTCATCGCCTCGTCCAGGTCAAGCACAAGGATGTCGTCATCAAGATCAGCAGCGGCGGCGCCGGGGTGGGCAACCCGGCAGAACGCGATCCGCAGTTGGTGGCCAAGGACGTGCGCAACGAAATTATCTCGCGCAAGGCGGCCCGCAACGTCTACAAAGTGGTGCTGGATGCCAAAACCTCCGCCGTGGATGTTGCCGCCACGGAAAGACTCCGCTCGCGCCATGCAGCGCGCCGGAAGGAGCGCCCCGTCCGCTGAGCTCTCGGCGCACCGTGCGGCGTAGCTGACGCAGGTATGGCCGGCGGGCGGTCCCGACAGCTCCCCAGGCTACGCCGCGCCCGCGCCGTGACGGCTGACGGTGCGGCCGGCTGGGCTGAAAACGTTTGACGAACAAATGGCTTCCTGCTACAGGGAAACGAGGGATCGAGCCGCGCTCTCCTGTACTCCTTCGCAGGAAGATTGAGGAGGTCAACGCCAGCGGCATGGCCCGCTGCTCGGAGCTCCGCCGATAGCCCCAGCGGTACGCCACGCACGACACCAACAATGTGACCTGCTATCCGGACATCCTCCACCTCCCCGCCGAGCCGTGCCGCTCCCAACCTGGCGCCTGGGCACTTCAGCGATGCGGTCCTCCTCTTTCACCTCGACCCACACCCCGATGCGATTGACGCGCGCTCACCAACCTGCCCAGCAAGCCCGCGACTACTCCTTCGGCGGTGGCACGGAGCCGCCAGGCCCCGACCGCGCCCTCGCCCAGCCGGTGACGGTGCTGCGCGGCGTCGGGGAGCGGCGCGCCCAGGCCCTGGCGCGGCTCGGCATCACGACGGTCGAAGACCTCCTCCTGCATGCGCCGCTGCGCTACGAAGACCGGCGGCTGCGCCTGCCGATCGCCGCGCTGCCGCTGGGCGCCTCGGTGACGGCGGTGGGGAGGATCGGGAACGCAAGCTTCAGCGGCCGCTGGGGACGGCGGCGGTTCTCGGCGCGGGTTGAGGATGAGAGTGGCTGGCTGGAGGCCGTGTGGCTCAACGGCGCCTGGCGGGGGGTGGCGGCGAAGCTTGCGCCCGGCGCGCGCGTGGCGCTCTACGGCAAGCTGGAGGCGCACCCCAGGCGGCCCGGCGGGCGGCTCCTCTTCCACCCGGACGTGGAGCTTCTCAAGGAGGGAGATGAGGAACTGCCGCAGCCGGCCATTCTGCCGGTGTACCCCTGCGGCGCCGGGCTGTCGCAGCGGCTCCTGCGCGGCCTGGTGCGGCAGGCGCTGGCGCGCTGCGCCGCGCTTCTGCCGGAGGTCCTGCCGGAAGGGGTGCGCGCCGCGTACGACCTGCCGGGGGCCACGGAGGCGCTCTGGCAGCTCCACGCTCCGGCTCTTGCGGGAGAGGAGCCGCTCGGGGAGGGCTGGCGGCCCGCGGCGGCACGGCGGTTCCTCATCGAGGAGCTCTTCCTCCTCGTGCTCGGCATCTGCTGGCGGAAGCGGCTGCGGCAGGGCGAGCCGGGCATCTCCCTGCCGCCGTCCACGCGGCTGGCGCCGGCCCTGCTGGATCGCCTGCCGTTTCGCCTCACGCCGGCGCAGGAGCGCGCCCGCGCCGAGATTGAAGCCGACCTCCGCCAACCCCGCCCGATGCACCGGCTCCTCCAGGGCGAGGTGGGGAGCGGCAAGACCATCGTCGCCATGCTGGCGATGCTGGCGGCGCTCGAACAGGGGATGCAGGCGGCGCTGCTGGCGCCCACGGAGGTGCTGGCGGAGCAGTACGCGCGGCGCCTTGAGGAGTGGCTCGGCCCCCTCGAGGTTCCCCATGCCCTGCTCACCGGCGGTGTGCCGGCGCCGCAGCGTCGCCGCATTCTCCGGCAGCTTGCGTCGGGGGCCTGCCTGCTGCTGGCCGGGACGCACGCCCTGCTCGAAGAAGACGTGGAGTTTGCGCGTCTGGGGCTGGTGGTCATTGACGAGCAGCACCGCTTCGGCGTAGCGCAGCGCGCCCGGCTCGCCAGGAAGGGGCGTGGCGCGGGTGGCGCAGCCCGGTTGCCGCATCTCCTCGTGATGACCGCCACGCCGATCCCGCGCAGTCTGGCCCTCACCGTCTACGGCGATCTCGACATCAGCTCCATCGACGCCCTGCCGCCCGGCCGCCTCGTCCCCGAGACCATCCTCCTGCCGGCCAGCCACCAGAGCAAGGCCTGGCTGCGCCTGCACCGCGCCGTGGCGGCGGGGGGGCAGGCCTACGTCGTCTGCCCCCTGCGGGAGGAGCCGGCAGAGGCGAGGTCGCCGCGCCACTCCGCGGCGGCCCGCCAGCTCGTGGAGCACCTGCGCGGCGTGGTCCTGCGGGACCTGCGGGTGGGGCTGCTGCACGGCAGTCAGCCGAGCAGCGAGAAGCTCGCCACGCTGCACGCCTTCCAGGAGGGGCGCCTGCAGGTGCTCGTGAGCACGACGGTGGTCGAGGTGGGTCTCGACGTGGCGAATGCAACGTTCATGGCCATCGTTGATGCGGATCGATTCGGCCTGGCGCAGCTTCACCAGCTTCGCGGGCGCGTCGCGCGGGGCGGCCGCCGAGGCGTCTGCGTGGCCCTGGCGTCCGAGGAGGCCGGGGTGGAGGGCCGGCAGCGCCTCGCCACCTTCGCCCGCTGCAGCGACGGCTTCGCCATCGCCGAGCACGACCTGGCGCTGCGCGGCGCGGGGGAGGTCCTCGGCCTGCGCCAGGCGGGGCTGCCCGCGCTCGGCTTCGCCGATCTGCGGCGCGATCTCACCTTGGCGCGCGACCTGCGCGGCTGCGCCGAGGGTCTCCTGGCGCGCGACCCGTCTCTCAGCTCGCCGCAGCACGCCGCCCTGCGCGAGGCCCTGGGGCGCCGCTGGGGCGACGGCCTCGCCGCGCTGGGGAGCGGCTGACCTGCTCGGTCCCCGCGGGAAAATCACGAGGGTGGGCCGCGGGCAAAGCAGGGGAAACTCGCGAACGCCTGGGCTATATTGTATGATGAGAAACGGACTCCGCGGCGGAAGGAGGTCTGGCGTGCTCATCGAAACTCCACCGGCAGGGACGGTCGGCTGCGCGCACTGCGGCGAGGGGAGCACGGAACGCACCTTTGCGCTCCTCGACATCCTCCCCCTCTGCCTCGATCATTTCCGACTTCTGCAAGAGTGGAATTGCCACGGCTGCGAGCACTACGCGAGCTGGAAGTACTGCTCCCATCACCTCGGCCTTTACGGTATGTAGCGGGGCGTCCGAAAGCGGCAGAGCGACGCCCCGCCAGGCTCCTCCTCGAGCTGCGAGGTCTCACGCACGTGCCGGCCACGAAGCTGACGATGCAACAGCGGGTGCGGCGGTTCATCATCGAATCGCTCTTGCGGCGGCGCTTCCCGTACGTGCGCCTCGTGCGTGAGAAAACCGGCGCGTCGTACCAGGACATCCTGCTCATCCGCAACGACGTGCTGCGGGACCCACACATCGACGACGACTTGGCCCTCGCCCTCGAGGTGGGGTATCGCCAGGGACTCGCCGACGAGAAGAGCCGCCAGCGCGTCTCCCGCTACTCGGAGCTCCAGCAGCAGCTCCAACGTTACGTCACCAGGCAGGAGACGGATGACGAGACCTACTACCGCGGCATCCTCCATATTTCCCCGGAGGCGGAGCTGCACCCCAGCCTCGTGCGCGAGCACTTCAACGACGCGGCGCGCCTCTTTCACCCCGACACGAACCCTAGTGCGAGCGACGCGCGGCTCATCAACCTCCTCCAAGAAGCCCGCGACTACCTCCTGAAGCGCTGCGCGCAACCGCCGCCAAACCGCTGAGCCCCGGCTCTCGATGACGCGCCCGCGCCGGCGGCGCCATCAGCAGCATCGAGACCGTGCCGACGGCCCACGCCAGCCCTTCACGTTCCAGGTCGATGCGATCCCTCCTTCCCTTCCTGCTTGCCCTGGTGCTCCTCGTCCCCGCGTGCTCACCCACGCCCTCGGAGCGACGGCGCGTGGCATCCGTCGTGGATGGCGACACCGTCGTCCTCGCGGACGGCGAGCGGGTGCGCCTGCTCGGGGTGAACGCCCCCGAGGTGCGCCGGCGGGCGGGCAGCCGCTGGGTGTATGCTCCCCAGCCCGGCGCCCTGGCCGCCATGCAGTTCGTGCGCCAGCACTGCGAGGGACGCCCCGCCCGCGTGCAGCTCGACCCACCGCCGTACCGCCGCCGCGACAAGTACGCCCGCCTCCTCGCCTACCTCGCCTGCCAGCAGCCCGACGGCAGGTGGGTGGATGTGAATCTGGAGATCATCCGCCACGGCCTCGCCAAGGCGGACCGCTCGCATGCGTATGAGAGGCGGCGAGAGTTTGTGGGATTGAACGAATAAGATGCGGGGGCTATAATCACCAACCAAGAGGGAGGGTACCATCATGGCAGAAAGCGGGAGCACGTTCACGATTACGTTACACGTCTACGAGGAGGCGGATGGCTTCGTCTCGCACTGTCCCGAGTTCGACATCTGGTCACAAGGCGACACCGAGGAAGAGGCCCTTGCCATGCTGACCGAGGCCGTGGACCTCCACATTGAAGAGGCACAAGAGCTTGGTTACCTAGCAGAGCTCATTCAGGAAGCGCGGGAAGCGAGCCAACGGCGCCTTCTGAAGACCGAGAGGCGAGAACTGCGCGTTGCCTGATAGACGGCGGCTGAGGCCTATTTCACCCCACCAGCTCGGCAAGGTCGTTGAGCTGGCGGGGTATGCTTTCTCGGCAGAAGGGTTCCCACCTGATCTACCGGCGGCCTGAATCACGCTCCATCGTCATCCCCAACCACCGGGAGGTGAAGACGCCGGTCATCCAGAACATCCTCCGCCGCGCCGGTATCTCGCTCGCTGAGTACTTTGAGTTCCTCGATCGATTATAGTAGGTAGCCGCAAGTATAATCCCTCAAACGCATGTCGGGGTGAAACTCCCATGCACAGACAAATGCAGCCTAATAACCAGCAACTTCTTGAAGCGGCGGTAGCACTGCTGAGTGACCACGTTAATCTCACCGCGCCGTTGAGCCACCCGTTTGATAAAGCCAGGGCCGTTCATCTGCTGCGCTGGCTGCATCGCCGGAATATCCCATTTACCGGAGCGGAGGTATCGGCGCTTGCACGTACCCATCGGTGGAATCCTAGCGCAGCGAAAGAACTGGGAGAGATTGCGCAAGGTGTCTTGGAGAGAAGGCGCTTCCAGAGGATCAACCCCAACCCCTGGCGACGGAATCTGCTGACGACTCTCCGAACTCGTGCCAGGGACGAACAAGAATCGGATCAAGAGTTAAAGATTGTAGCGTTTCCCTTTCTTCCTTGTTAGCTCACTCACCCCCCACCGCCTTCCTCCCCGCCAGCCAATCGCGCACCACGCAGTCATTGACGATGTAGGCTCCCGGCGCCTCCGGGATCGGTGCGAGGGCGGGGGTGCAGGCGAGCGGCCGCAGCGCCACCGGCGCGCCCGCCGCCACGCAGCCGCTCAAGAAGAGCGTCCCCAGCAGCAACGCCAGCCGGACCGATCTCCCGTGCCACCTCGCGCTGAAGCTCCTCATGTCCCAGCTCCTGTAACCGCCGCAGCTCGGCGGCGTAGCGGCGCCGCAGCTCGTCCGCCTGTCGCCGCGCGCCCAGTTCGAGCAAGTCGCCGCGCTGCCGCTCCTGGCCCCAGAGCTTGGCGACCGCCGCGGCGACGAATTGCATGACGCCTGTCAGCACTGCCGTGATCATGCCGCCTTGCGCTCCGTCGCATCCTGGCCGTTCGGCAAGGGGGGCAACTCGCCGCGCGCCCGCTTGCGCTCCGCGATGATGCCCTCGATGAGCCGCGCCAGGCGCTCGTCGCTCCACTCCTGCAGGCGGGACGCGGCCCCCAGGCGCTCCAGCTCCGCGCGCATGAAGTCCACCGCGGCGCGCAGTTTCGCCTGCTGCTTGTCGGGATCGTCGTTGGCCCTCGGCAGCTTGTGGCTTACCCAGTCGATGGCGCGGTTGGCAAGCCGCAGGAGGCGCTCCTCGGAGCGTTGATCGACGTCGAACCCCAAACGCCCCTCGAGGGAGTGCACAAGAGCCAGCAGCGCGCCCCGCAGGAGCGCCGCGATGAGCAACGCCGCCAGGGGCCACAGCGCAATGGCGAGATCAGCCAGCCAGTCCATGGTTCCTCCTTGCCTACCGCCCCGCGGGCCTGGCAGGCTGCCGCGGAGAATTCTCGACCCGCCGCAACGGAGGCGGCCCGGTCTCCTGCTCTCCGTGTATCGTTCCCGGCCGCGCAACCGGGGTGCGAGGTAGCGGGCGGCATGGCGCCGCGCTGGTCAGGGCAAGCCGCCTGGGTCCGAGCCGCAGGCGCCGGCGATCGTTGCGCGGGGTCGCCTCGCTCCTCGGTTTTCCTGGTCAGCGGGCAAACACATTGAAGGTCACGAACAGCCGCGCCAGGCCAAGGGCGGAGATGATGACCCCAAGCACCGTGGCGACCCAGGCGCGCGCCCGCATCCTTCCTGTGTACTGTCCCTTCAGGAGGGCGACCTCCCATTCGCTCTGGCGCAGCCGACTGTTCATCGCCTCAAGTGTCTCGCGGTGGCAGTCAAGGCGGCGTAGCGTCTCAAGATGCTGCGAGTCATTCACGGCGCGGAACTCGCGCAGCTCGCCGTGGAGATCGCCAAGCTTCTGCGCCATCGCCTCCCACGCCATTCCTATCTCCATTGCCAACCAATCGTTCCTGCCTGCCGCGTCTGCCCGTGCATGGCCGCACGCACCCAGGAGCGCGGGCATCTTGCCCGCTTGCATGCGGCCGGGACGGCGGCGCTCCTCGCTGCGGCTCGGGCGGGCCTTACCTGATCACCACGTCCCGCAAGTCCCGCAGAACATTCCGCGCCGCCGCCAGGTCGGTGACGGTGGAGAAGTCGAAGGAGCGCAGGTTCTGCCGCAGCGTGGCGAGGCGCGCCGCCTCGGCTTCAGCGTTCAACTCCGCCTGGGTCTTCACATGCAGAGCGAGGGAGAGCGCCTGGCCGTCCCATAGCGGATCATGCGTGCGCGCCATGATCGGCTCGATCATCTCCACCGGCGCCTCCACTTCCAGATAGTCGGCGGCACCCCCGCCGTACCTGGAGGCCACTGATTCCGCCAGCACGCCAGGAGCGGGCCCGGGCGTCTGGAAGTCAGGGATGGCCGCGTTATCAGCTTTGCGAATGGCGATTCTCAACCGGTATCTCCCCTAGGCGATGGCGATCCAGTAGTAGGTGTTGCCGCTGGCGTTCGCGGAGTTCGCGTAGCTCGTAGCGTTGCCAACGTAGAAGCTCGTGGCATCGCGCGCCGTAACGGCGAGCTTTGCGTTCACTGTGTCGCTGATGGCAAAGATGTTCGCGGTATCACCTGGAATTAGACGGAAAAAGATGATCGCGCCGGTGGTTATCAGAACGATCTTCGGCGCCTGACTCATACCATGCGCGATGGCGCGGTTGACAGTATCATCGCCATTGTAGTTGCCAGTCGCTACCTCACCGGGCACTCCTGCCCACAGCGGATTCGCCCCCGCGCCCTGGGTCTTGAAGAACTGCCCGCTCGTCCCCGCCGCCAGGCGCGCCCAATCCGTGCCGTTGTAGAACATCACGTCGCCCTGGGCGTCGCTGCCGAGAGCGATGTGCGTGCCCTTGATGGTGTTGACGGCGATCATCGTGCCGACGATGCTGCCGCTGGCCCCCACTCCACGGATCGAGGAGGCGGGCGGGCAGGTGGTCCCCTCGACCAGCGTCACGCCGTCATACTGCGCCGTGGTGTTGCCGGTGAGCAGGTGCAGCTCGGTAAGAATCTGCGTGGCGGCGGCGTCGGCGGTGATGCTGACTGTCAGCCATTCCCACGAGGAGCCGCCCGTATGGTAGCTACTGGCCTGCGTCGCCACGCCGTCGTCGATGGCGATGCGGGCGCGGCTGGCGACGGTGGCGCGCACCCAGGCGCCAAGGGTGAACACACGCGAGCGGTAGTATCCCGTACCGCCGATCCAGGGGCCGGCGTCGAGCTGAAGCTGGCAGTCGGTGCCGACACGGGTGACGGCGGCTGAGTACGTGCCGATCTTGTAGTTGGTGCCGTCGCGGGCGATGGTGGCCCCGGCGCCACTGAGCGTCCACTGGTCCGGCGCGGAGGACGTGCCGTTGCTCCAGTCCTCCATGTCGCCGAAGGAGCGCAGCAGGTCGGTGATCGAGCGGTCACGCAGCTCAGTGTCGTTGTCGATGACCGCCGAGGCGAAGCTCTGCTTGGTCGGGTCGCCGACGGCGGGTTTGGTGGTGGTGAAGGACATATCAGTTCCCTTGTCTTCCGCAGATTACACAGATTGCACAGATTCAATCTGCGGAATCCGCGTAATCTGCGGATTCCTTCCTTACCCTATCGCCGCGTTCTTCGCCTGCTGCCCGCGCACCCAGAATTGGCAGCACTCCGCCGAGCAGAAGCGCACGTTCTTCCACTCCTGGCCGCCGGCCACCTTCACCTCGCGCATCTCAATGTCCGGCCCCTGATGCTTGAACGGCTTCTGGCAGCCGTCGCAGATGAACTTTTCAGGCTTCACGGGCATGGTCATTGAACTCCTCCTCCGCGCCCTCCGCGCCTCGGCGGTTGGTGCCGGCGCGGACGATGCACCGCGGAGACGCGGAGGACGCAGAGAGGGCGTAGCCTCTCGCATGATGCGGGCGGGACGCCCGCGCTCCTCCTAATCCAGATAGATCAGCGCCGTGCCCCCGCCGATGGTGGTGACGTAAATGCCGGTCACGGCGACGCCGCCGAGTTCGAAGCACAGAGTCGCGGGGTCGCCGGTGGCCCAGCGGGCTTGGAAGATGACGTTGCCCGCCACGGCGTCGTGGATGACCAGGGTGTTGCCGTTGGCGGCGCCGTCCCAGACGATGGCCTTGATGCGCGCGTGTTGGGTAGCAACCGAGGCGGCGGCTGTGGTTACGATGATTGGATTGGTGGTGAGAGTGTTGGCCATTGGTCGCTCCGGCGAGAGGCTCCGCCCTCGCTCTCCCCGCCAGGAAAGGTTGATCCCTGTAACCTGGCAGGGCGAGCCGCACACGGCTCGCGGGAATCAGTGGAGGAGGCGATGCTCCTTCCTTAAAACTACTGATGGACACAAATGAACACGGATATCAGTGTCTATCAGTGTTTATCCGTGGTTCCTTCCGTTACGCCGCCCCCAGGACCGTCCATTCCACGTCCGCGCCCGGGCGTGGGGAGGAGCCCCGCCCATCCTCAGAAAAACTTGCTCCCCGGGAAGGTGGGGACGCCGGTGATCGTGCCGTTGTCCAGCGTCCAGTAGCCGGCCTGCTGCATCTGTTGCAGCGTCGAGGAGGCGGCCACAGGGTGCGAGTCCTCGACCCAGCGTCCGATGCTCGCCGCCGAGCGCACCGTCAGCGCCGAGAGCCGCACCAGCCGCCGCTTGAACTCGCGCATGGTCTTGCGCGCGTTCGCCAGCAGGCTGGAGAGCGTGCCCGCGGTGACGCTGATCAAGTCCGCCACCTCGGCGTCGAAATCCGGCGTCTCGAAGCTGACCACCTCCGGCGGCCCGGCAAAGAGGAGCAACAGGCGCTGCGCCAGGGTCTGCGCGTCGGTGTCGTCGGCGATGATGGTGAACTGCACGCTGCGGGCGACCGTGGCGCCGGCCTCCGTCACCGCGGCGGAGTCCGTCACCACGCCGCTCTTGCTGAAGTTCTTGGTGCGCGGGTCGTAGGCGTAGGCGTACTGAATCTCGTTCACATACTCCTGGTTGGGATCGACCCGCAGCTCGAAAGAGCCGGCGGCGATGTTCACGCCCTCCTCGTAGAGCGCCGCTGTTCCCGGAAACCCAGGCACGAACCAGGTCGGAGTGTAGAGGTTGTCCGCGATCCGCAGGTCCATCCCCACCTCGTTCGCCAGGCGGGAGATGTAGTACTCGGCGGCGCGCTCCTCGGTGATGTACCAGCGCGCGGCGAGGTCGGCGAGGTCGGTGTCGAGTTGCGTGAACGCCAAGCTGTCCAGCGCCCCGGCCCCCAGCCCCACGACGTTCGCCAGCAGGTCGTCAAGCACGTCGCTGGGGTTCATCAGCAGCGTTCCGCCGCCCGCCTTCCCCTCGCACTTCACGTAAACGCGGTCCGTCTCCGGGTCGTAGGCGGTGATGCGGAACGTCGCCGCCGTCAGGTTCTCGTTGGTGTGGCTGACGTTGGCGATGCCGGTGCCGTTGCCGGGGTCCTTGCCGACCTGCGCGATTGAGAAGATGGCATGATCGGCGATCTTGAATTCGTTCACGGTGGTGTCGGTGCAGGTGAGCGGTCCCACCCAAACGCTCGACCAGTCGCCGTAGAGGAGCGGGATGCGCCGCGACGCGCCGCCGTCCTCCAGATTTGGGTAGGTCGTCGTGTTGAAGAGCGTCGGCGGCATCGGCACGCTCAGCTCGCGCGCCCGCCGGTCCTCGATCACCAGCTCCAGCGTGTCGAGGGTGCGCTTGATGCCGTCCTTCAGCCGGATGCGCCCCTGGAAGACGGTCGAGTACTCAGAGAAGGTCAACCCCTCGCCGGCGCGGATGGTGACGCTGGTGTTGGGCCAGAAGTTCGAACTGCCGTCGATCGAGGAGTCGAAGAAGCCGGAGGTGGCGTCCGCCTGGATGTTGTCGAGGATGACCGTCACCGTTCCCTGGCGCTGGATCGGGCGCAGCAGGGTGGAGAGCTCCTCGGTGATCCCCTGCACGCCGGCGACGCGGCCCTCGTAGAAGTTACCGCCGACAAGCGGCGTATCCTCCGTGGCGTAGCGCAGCGTGCCGCTGGCCAGCTCGATGTCCACGAGCACCACGAGGCCGAGAGCGGTCTTGGTGAAGTCGGTGGCCATTGGAGCCCTTGCTTCTCCGCAGATGACGCAGATTTCACAGATTCAATCCGCGTCATCTGAGTAATCTGCGGATTTCCTCGTGATCCCCTGCACGCAGGCAGGAGGCGCCGAGCGGATCATCGCCGCCGCGTTCTCCGCCTGCCTACCGCCTCAAGCGGAGCAGCGCAGGCAGGCGCCGCCGCGGTGGAGCCGAAGCGCTACGGCACGCCGGCGTAGAAGACGTGGCGGCCGAAGCGCAGGGTCGGCTCGCGGCCGCGCGCCCACTTGGGTCTGCGTCCGGCGGCATGGTAATGCGTCGCCCCGCCGATGAAATCGCGCACCTCGCCGGCGAGGACGAGGCTGGCGGCATCGCGGCAGTCGGCCCAGACCAGCTCGGCGTCATGGAGCCAGGGATCAACGAGCAGAACGAATCCAGACGACTTGGGGTTGAAACAGGAGTACTGCGCTGGTTTGAGCATGATCTCGCGCAGGCTGTCTCCCCACCAGCGGTGCTGACCTGGCGGCGGGACGCGGTTGATCACGGAGAGGGCCACCGCGAGCTTGCCGCGCATCGACTCGCCGCGGGCTTCGCCCCAAATGAGGCGCGCCAGTAGGGTGGCGTCATCATCGCGGTCGAAGGGGCTGGTCATCCACTCTCCTGTGAGGCGCCGCCATGAGCTTCCTCCGGAAGCTGGGAGGCGAAGGTTGAAAGGAGAAAGGTGTGAAAACGATCCGCAGATTTCGCGGATTGCGCAGATTCAATCTGTGTAAATCAGCGTAATCGGCGGACACTCAGAGAACAGAAGTCTTCATGCTCTCCTTCATGCTCTCCTTTCTCCTCTCTCCTCTCCTGAATCCGGCGGATTCGTGTCTGCTCTCTCCTCTCCCCTTACTCCTCTTCGGCCGCCATAGGCCGCTACGCCGCCTCCAGCACGGTCCACTCGATGTCGGCGTAGTCGGCGACCTTCTTGCGCACCACCATATTTCCCTCGAGCTTGCCGTAGATCAGCTCGTTGAGGTCGCTCTCGGGGCGCGGGTTGATGAGGAGCTCTTGGTTGTTGCCGACGTTGAGGAACATCTCGCGGTGGTTCGCTAGGTCGGCGGCGGCAATGTTGCGAAAGCCGAGGGCGTAGCGATGAGCGCGGCGCTGCGTGCGGCGCATGGTCTGCACCACGCCTTCGAGCTGCACCTCCTCGCCGGGGTCGAGAATGTCGGCGGCGTAGTTGGCGAGGAGGAACCGCGTCGGCTCGACGTAGACGCCGCCGACCACGCGCCCCAGCTCGATGTAGCCGGCCGGGTTCGCGGCGTCGGCGATGTGAAAGAACCACCACTGGAACGACTGCGCGAAGTAGGCGACGCCGTTGAGATGGCGCGGCGGCAGTTCGGAGGCGGCTGCGCCGCTGGTGATGAGGCCGGCGGTGATGAAGGACGCGCCCGAGGCGCCGCCGCCGGTGTTGTTGTGAGTGAAGGTCGCCACCAGCGTCGCCACGCCGTTCCAGTCGCCGGCCGTATCGCCGAGGTTCGACGTGTGACCCCACAGCCGCACCGTCGCCGCGCTGGTGAGGTTGTGATGCAGGAAGGCCCAGGCTTTGAGCTGCGTGGCCGCGCCGAAATCGAACTTCAGCCAGGCCGCCGACTCATCGGCGAGGCGCGTCACCTTGCGGATGCGGGCATCTCGCACGTTCGCCACCGGGTACTGTGTGGCGTCGGTCGGGGTGGCTCCGGTCAGCGTGACGCCGCCGGCGTCGGTGAGGAAGTTATGCAGGATGCGGATGTTCGTCGCCATTATAAGTCCTTGAGTATCCGCTGATTACACAGATTACGCAGATTCAATCTGCGGCATCAGCGCAATCTGCGGATTCTCCTTCGTCCCTGCATTCAACCGTTCTGCGGGCCTCGGCGGTGAACCTTGCCGCAGCATGGGCAGCGGGGCACGTCGATCTTGCGCAGTTCGACGAGCAACTCCTGGCCGGCCCTGCGGCAATCGAGCTTCTCGAACCGGGCCCAGGTGTAGTGGGGGTATTTTTCGCCGAAGTACGTGCCGGGAATGCAGAAATCGAGCGTCTGCTCGGTCGGGAACCGTCTGTGCGTCGGGTCGGTGAAGCTGTTTTCCGTTTGCCAGAACCCGGTGCGGACGTGCAGCAGGGCGCGCGGTTTCAGGAGCGATGGCACTCCTCGATGAAGGGCCAGAAGGCGCGCGGCGCGAGGTGCTCGATGATGTCGAGCGCCCACATCTCCTCGGCTCGCTCGTCCGCGAAGGGCCAGGGGAACGATTCGAGGTCGAGGATGAGATCGGCGGCGCCGCACTGGCGGAAATCGACGCCCAGAGCGCCGGGGATCGCCAGGTTTCCGCAGCCGAGGTTGAGGTTCATGGCAAGCTCTTGGTTATCCGCAGATTACACAGATTCCGCAGATTGAATCTGTGAAAATCGGCGCAATCTGCGGATCGTCTCCTACGAGCCATCGAGGCGCCGGTCGTCGCGGACAAAGAACTCGCCGCGGCTAGCTTCGCCCCTCACCCCCGCGAATTTAGAACCACAGATGAACACGGATAAACACGGATAATCAGTGTCCATCAGTGTTTATCCGTGGTTCCCTCATGACCCGTTGATCCGGCCGTCGGCGTCGACGAAGAGTTCGCCGCGGCGGCCCATCTCGATGATCAGGCGCTTCATGTGGTCGCGCGTCACCTCGGCGATGACTCGGCCGTCGGTGACGAGCTGGATCGTTTGGCGGTCGTTGATCTCGACATTGATGGGCGCGGGGCGTGAACCATTGCCGGCGGGCGTCACCTGCTCGCCGGCGTGGAGAAAGGCCAGGCCGGTGCGCGGCATCACGCCGCCTTCCTGGAAGGAGGGGATGCCGCTGAATCCGAGGCTCTGCTGGCGAATGCGGATGAATGTGCCGATCACGTCGGCTCCGGCTCCCTGCGTCAGGAGGTTGCGGGCCTCGTTCTGAATTTGCTCCCAGATGGCTTGGTCGCGGGCCGAAAGGCCGCCCTGCGCTCCCTGCGCCGCGGCGAGCGATTGCGGCGACGGCAGCCGCGCCTGGGCGGCGAGGTCGAGGACGCGGCTGAGCTCGGTAGGGAATCCGGCCAGCGCTCCGAGAGCGAGGGTGAGCTGGCTGAAATCGGGCAGCTCCGCGCGGGCGGCCTGTGCGATCTCCGCCGCCGTGGGCGGCTCGCGGCGCCCGGCGAAGAGCGTGTTCAGCTCGCCCAGGCGCGTCTCGATGAGGCCGAGCTGAGCCAACCTCTCCGTGTTCGTGTCGATGGCGCGCAGCAAGTCCGCCTGCTCGTTGAACCCCGCCGCGGCGATGGCCCGCACCTCCTCCAGCTTCGATTCCAGCGCCGCCCGCACGGCCTCCTGGGCCGCCACGAAAGAGCCGCCCATGCCCAGCTCGGCGAGGACCGCTTGGTTCGCGTCGATGATTTCCTGCTGCGCGCCGATTTGGGCCGCGAACGCGGCGTCGCTGATGTCGGCGAGGCCCTTCAGCTCGGCCACCATCTGATTCCGGCCTTCGCTGAACTCGTCGATGGTCAGGTCGGCGTTTTGCGATTGCAGTTCGAGGAGCTGCTGAAGAACATTGCGGCCCTGGCCGACGAGGGCGAGGGCGGTGTCCGGCTGGAGGTTTGGCGCGGCGAGGCGGACGGCGATGTCGGCGCGCTGGCCCATCAGGCGGGCCAGGCGGGCGGCGCGGGCCTCCTCCGGAAGCAGGCCGCGCAGGGACGCCTCGAAGGCTTGTTCCTCGATATCGGCGCGGGCGAGGCGCTGCTGACGGGTGAGGTCCTCGACGGCGCGGGAGGCGGCGGTGTTCTCCTGACGCAGGCGGTCGAGGACGGAGGCGAAGCGCGTCGCGGCGCTGGTCAGACCCTCGAAGATGTTTTGCAGCCCCTCCGGCCCGGCGCCCGCGCCGCCCTCGGCAAGGACGCGGCTAAAGGCGGCGAAGCTCTCAAGGGCGCCCTTGATCTGCGCCTGGGCGGTGGGCGGGCGAAGCTGGAAGAGCGTGGCGCTCACTTCCTCGATGACTCCGGCGAAGCCCTGGGCCTGCGCGAAGGTGCGCGCCGTGAACCCCTCGGCGGCTTTCTGGAGGGTTTCAAGAAACTGCGCGAACTCCTCGTTAAAGGCCCGCACGCGGTCAAGGTCGCCGGGCGAGGCGAAGACGCGGAAAAGCTCGGCGATCTGTTCGAGGCCCTGGACAACCACGCTTCCAGCGCCCAGGGACTCCGCCGTCAGCCCATGCTCCGGCGCCTCGCGCCCGAAAGGAGTCGCGCCCGTGACCTCGAACCCGGCGCCGGCGAGGCGAGACAAGAAGAGCGAGCGCTGGAGGTCGGCGCGCTTGCCAAGTTGGGCGTCGCTGAAGATGCCCTCGTTGCCCACCGGCAGCTCGAAGCGGCGGTTCACCACGCCGGAGAAGAAGCTGGCGGGAAAGGCTCCGCTGGTCGCCACGGCGCGCACACCAGCCTCGCCGCCAAGAAGGCTCACCACCCCCTCGGCCACCGTGCCCGCCAACTCCCGCGTCGGGCCGAACAGACGGAGACGGTTGCGGGTGACGCCGGAGAAGCGCTCGATGCTGGCGGGCAGGCCTGCGAGGCCGCCCGCCAGGCTGCCCGCGGCGGCTCCGCCGAGTGGTCCCTGGGCGAGGGCGGCGAGGCCGGCGTTGACGCCCTGCAGCGTGCCGCGCAGGCCGGCGAAGGACTCCTCGAGGAGCTTCGCCTGGCGCTCCAGCTCCTTGGCGCGGCCGGACTTGCCAAAGAACGAGAACGCCAGGGCGCCGAGGCCGACAGCGATGCCGATGGGGCCGAGGATCGAGGCGGCGCCGGCGGCTCCCGCGCCCGCCGAAAGCGCCGCGTCCGCGGCCAGGCCGGAGGCGAATGCTGGCGTGGCGCCCAGCGCGGCGGAGGAAACGGCGGCGCCGCCGCCGATCCCCAGCAGCGAGCCGACGCTGCGCCCGAGGCCGAGGAGGTTAAAGGCCGGCGAGACGCCCGCGCTCCCGCCGCCGCCGGAGCCGAATGCGGGTGAGGCGCCCGTGCCCCCAAGGCGGCCGATGGCGCCGAAAATCCCTTGCACGCTGGAGAGCGATCCGAGAACCCGTCCAACGCCGCCGCCCACGTTGATGCCGAAGTTGCGCAGCAGATTGACGATGTTGCCCAGCAGGCTCTGCATTGCTCCAAGCAGGCCAAGGCCGCGTTCCTGCTCGTCGTTGAGTTGCCGCATTTCGATGCTCGCCATTGCGGCGGCGCCCGCATACGTTCGCGTCCCCTCCTCAACCCCTTCAATGCTCTGCTGCAGCTCGTCGAACCGCTGAGCCGCCTGCTGGGGGGCGCGCATCGCCGCCAAGCGCTGCTCATATGCTCCGAGGGCGTCGCGCTGTTTCGTCACCTGCTGCGCCACCGCCGCCGCAGTCCTCCCCAGGAGTTCCTGTTGCTGCTGCATGGGAACGAGTGCGCTGGCGGCCTGCTCGCCGCGACCCGTCACGCGCTCGAGCGCCCGCTCCAGCGCCTCGAACGAGGCGCGCAAGCGCTGCACCGCCGGCTCCAAAGCCTGCGCCGCTCTGACAGCATCGTCGGTGGGGAAGTCACGGCTCGCTTCAGTATCCATACCCTTGCCACTCGTTGCAGTCTGGGGTGAGGCCCGGAGTTCAAGCGTGCCCCGCTTCGCGCCCTCCACCACGCTGGCGGAGAGCTTTCGGTCCCCCGCGGGGCGGGCGCAGCATGGCGAGACATTGCCCTCCGGCTTGCGGCGTCGCTGTCAGTTGCTGTCCCGGCCGAAGGGAGAGGAAGGGTGCAATGCCGCACGTGCCAGCAGAGGGAGCGCCTGGCATCGAGGCGGAGGAGGCGAGGAACAAGCGTGGTCCCCGGAGCAGGCGCATCAGCGCGCGGCGGCTCTCACTCCCCCCTCACTTAGGGGTTGCAAGTGAACCTCCCGCGACGCGCCGCCGGCGCTCCTTTCATTTGACAGGTGGGGTCCGCTGGCGTAGGCTACCGGCGAGGCAAAGAGCCGTGACGGGGACCGCGCAGGGTGAGCTGCGCCGGGCGCGCTTGGGTGTTGGTATGTCGAAGCCCTGAGCGTCTTGGAACAGGGCGGAGGATGGCATGGATCACACGAATGGGTTCGACCAATTCACGGGCACGAAGAAATACATCGTCTCCCAAGAGCTGCGGCATGCGGTCAACGTCTCCATCGCCCTTGGTCGGCCACTCCTCGTCAAGGGTGAGCCGGGCACCGGGAAGACGCTGCTGGCCCACAACATCGCGCACGGGCTCACCAAGCCGCTGCTGGTGTGGAACATCAAGTCCACGACGAAGGCGCGCGAGGGCCTCTACGTCTACGACACGGTGCAGCGCCTGAACGACAGCCGCTTCGGCGACAAGGATGTCTCCGACATCCGGCAGTACATCAAGCTCGGCCAGCTCGGCCAGGCCTTCGCAGCCCAGGAGCAAGGCGTGCTCCTGATCGACGAGGTGGACAAGGCGGACCTCGAGTTCCCCAATGACCTCCTCAACGAGCTGGACGAAATGGCCTTCCACGTCGCGGAGACGGGGGAGACGATCAGGGCGAAGCAGCGGCCCATCGTCATCATCACCAGCAACTCCGAGAAGGAACTGCCGGACGCCTTCCTGCGGCGCTGCATCTTCCACTACATCGAGTTCCCCGCCCCGGAGATGATGGAGCGCATCGTCAAGGTGCACGTGCCGGACCTCACCCAGAGCCTCATGCGCGAGTGCCTGAAGAAGTTCTACTGGCTGCGCGAGATCGATGAGTTCCGCAAGAAACCGTCCACGAGCGAGCTGATCGACTGGATCATTGCGCTGCGGCGCGGCGGCATCACTGAAGAGGCCCTGGCGGAGGAGTTTCCCTTCCTCGGCGTGCTGTTGAAGAACGAAATTGATGTCGAACTGTTCCATGGCCGCCGCAAGGGCATTTCGGGGTACCAGCATCGGTATAATTAACGAATGTCTACAGGATATGAAATTCGCATTGCCAAGCCGGGAAACAGTTGAGGACCCAACCTCGAGAGAAGATCGTGAAGCTGTTGGTTGCCGTTACTCGGTGCCTTGATCACAGCTCGTGAGGTAACGAAAGGAGTACGAAAACCAGATGGGCACCTGTAGCCGCTTAGCAACCATGCTGGATGCTGAGATGTTGGCACGTCATGGGGTTAGTATTGCTCCTCCAGGAACGCCCGATGCGTCGTTGCCCTCAAAATCAGGTCGTCGTGTTGCGTGGGAACTAGGTGTCCGCTATTTGCTTAAGTACGTGTTTGATTGGCAAATCGACGTCATTACGAAAGGGACTGAGAAGAAGCAGTACGTCACACCAACTCCCTATTCCCCTGAAGACGTGATGACCTGGCTTGCGCTTCCCGCGCCTAATCAACCTCGGAAGTACGTTCTCGTTCTCAAGGCGGAAGCGGTAAGGGATATTAAGGGGCGTCGCTGGATCCGCTTTGGCGGGGGAATTGAATTCATTCTCCCGGCTGGTTTTTCCGCGGATGCGATCGCGGATGTCGGCACATCCCCAGGAACCCAATGGCCCCTTCTCGTCAGCTAGGAAGTCGGTGTATGCCGTTATACAATCTGCTCACTGAGCTTGCTGATATATTTGATTCCGTGTTGCGACAACAGGAATACGTGAAGTTTGAAGACCCTGGAGAGAGACATGGCAGTTTAGAAACAACATGGGTACTTCGGGACAAGCAAAGTATCTCCCGGTATATCACCTTAGCTATCACAGAAGAAAATGCTGGTGAAATTCCTTCACTGCCCCGCATTGAAATTTGGATAGGAGTCGATGATCATACGTCCTATGTTCGACAGCTTGTGAGTAGTTTTCTCTTGTGGTTTTGGCCTCCACCGAGCTCTGAATTCAAACACGTTCTTCAAGAAAAGGCTGAACATGCGCTCAACCGAGTCAACAGCTTAAGCACCGGCGACCTTACAGAATCCTATGCCTATTTGACACCTGTAGCTAAAGTGCCCAAACGTATCCAAGAATGCGATGAACCGGGAAGGGAATAAGTAAAGTTGAGACACTGCATCTTACGCGCCTGGATGTTGGGAGCTTCGGCGCGGGAATTATAGTATTCCTACACCGTCCTCTCCCATCAAAGTAAACAACAGCCCGTGAGGTACTGCGGGCGAGGAATCATCTCCTATGTTCATCGACTTCTTCAGCACCCTTCGGAAGTACCGCGTGCCGGTCAGCCTGACGGAATGGTTGACCCTGATGGAGGCGCTGCGCCAGGGGCATGCGCTCTCCAGCCTCTACGTCTTCTACCACTTGGCGCGCTCCATCCTGGTCAAGGACATCGCGTACTACGATGCCTACGACCTTGCCTTTCAGGACTACTTCGAGGGGATCGAGTCGCCGGAAGAGGTGGCGCAGGATGTCCTGGAGTGGCTGGCGAACCCCAACAACGTCCTGCCGCCTCTCAGCCCCGAGGAGCTGGAGCAGCTTCGCGAGCTTGACCTCGACAAGATGCGGGAGTCGATGGAGGACCGCCTGGCTCAGGCGCGCTTGAATCGCCGCGAGCAGCAGGCGCGCAACGGCCAGGGGGAGGAGCGGCGTCGCGGCCGGGGCGGCCGCCAGGGCGGCGGGCAGGCCGAGGCCGAGGGCGAGGGGGGCCGGAGCGCCCTGCGCGCCGCCTCCGAGCGCCGCTTCAAGAACTACCGCGGCGACATCACCCTCGATGTGCGGCAGTACCGCCTGGCGCTGAAGCAGCTCCGCCTGTTCCACCGCATCGGCCCGCAGGACGAGCTTGACCTCGACGGCACCATCGACGCCACCTGCCGCAACGGCGGGGATATCGACCTCGTCTGGCAGCGCGAGCGCAAGAACACCATCAAGCTCCTCCTGCTGATGGACAGCGGCGGATCGATGCTGCCCCATGGCCGGCTGCTGAACCGGCTCTTTACGGCGGCGAAGACCGCCACGCACCTGAAGGAGTTTCAGCACTACTACTTCCACAACTGCATCTACGACTGGGTGTACAAGGACATCGCGCAGCGCGAGACGGTGAGCACCCTGCAGCTCTTCCGCACCCTGTCGGCGGATTACAAGGTCATCCTGGTGAGCGACGCCATGATGGCCCCCGAGGAGCTCCTCATGCCCTATGGCTCCATCGACTACTACCAGCAGAACGAGCTGCCGGGCATCGAGTGGTTGAAACGCCTGGCGCGCCACTTCACGCACACGGTCTGGCTCAACCCCGAGGAGACGAACTACTGGGTGCATCCGACGGTCACCCTCATCAAGCGGGTGTTCCCGATGTTCCCGCTGACGCTCGACGGGCTTAGCCGCGGCTTCAAGAAACTCATCGTGCGGAGCTGATCCACCTGCTCCCAGGCGGCGGCGGTCCTGGCGCTGGGCTGCCCGCGGGCGTCACCGTGGTTGACGAACCGGCGGGCGCGCTCACAGGGGGGGCATTCCCGCGGCGGTCGACGTGCCGCTTGGTCGGGGGGAATGTGCTCGACCGAGCGTGCCGGCTCCTTGTCCCGCCACCGCTGCTCAACCCCTCCGCCGGTCCGGTAAAACGCCAACGTCGCGACAGGCGGCAGGAAGGACGAGCCCCATGGATCGACGCTTCACGCACGAGGTGCGGGTGCGCTGGCGGGATACCGACACGGCCTCGGAGGTCTTCTACCCGAACTACTTCGCCTTCGTGACCGATGCCGAGACCGAGTTCTTCCGCAGCCGCGGCCTGCCCCAGCAAGAGCTGATCCGCCGCTGCGGCATTTACCTGCCGCGCGTCACCGTGCACGCGAGCTTTCGCGCCCGCACCCACTGGGATGATCTTCTGCAGGTGGCCATCTGGGTGGAGGAGCTGGCGGAGAAGCGCTACAAGCTGGGGTTCGAGATCACCCGGCAGGCGACGGGCGAGCTGGTCTCCGACGGCTACATCGTCAACGTTTGCGTGGATGCCGAGAAGCGCAAGAGCCGCCCCATCCCGGCTGAGATTCGCGACATCCTGCAGCCGCTCTGTCGGCCTCACGCGGTGCGGGCGAGCTGAGCCGGCATGATCGATGGGCAGACCTGGAGGGGCTGTGCTATCCTAGCCCGGCGCTGGGCCCGGCGCTGGAGAGGAGGGGTACGGCATGCTGCGTCGGCAAGCCGGCGCGCCACCGCCCGAGGATAGGCAGGCTGATGAGTAGCCAGGCTCCCTTGATCAGGAAGATCGATCACCTCGGTATCGCCGTTGCCGATCGGGAGGCCGCCCTGCGTCTGTTTCACGACTGCCTGGGCTTGCCCGTGGGCGGCGAGGAGGAAGTGGCGCAGGACCGGGTGCGAACCACCTTCATCTCAGCCGGCGAGGTGAACCTGGAGCTGCTCGAAGCCACCGACGCCGAGAGCCCGGTGGCGAAGTTCCTGGCCAAACGGGGCGGCGGCGTGCACCACCTGACCTTCCTCGTCGATGATCTGCAGGCGGCCCTCGAACACTGCCGCAGCCGAGGCGTGCGCCTCATCGACGAGACGCCACGCCGCGGCGCCCACAACGCCTGGGTGGCGTTCCTGCACCCGAAGGATACCGCCGGGGTGCTCGTGGAGCTGAAGCAGGGCGAAGCCGCTGCCGCCGAGATCGGCACGCCGGCGACACGACGCATCGCCTGGGATCGCCTGGCCGCCAGGCCCGCCGGGCTGGTGCGCCGGCAGACGAGCGCCCTCGCGGTGATCGACGTGCAGGAGAAGATGCTTCCCGCCCTCGAACCGCAGCAGCGCTTCCTGATGATGAAGAATCTGCGGCTCCTGCTGCGCTCCGCGCCGGTCCTCACGCTGCCGGTGCTGGCGACGGAGCAGTATCCCAAGGGCCTGGGGAGAACCGCCGCGGAGCTCCAGGGTCTCCTTGCCGGCTATCCCTGCGTAGAGAAGGTGAGCTTCAGCGCCTGCGGGGTGGAGGCGTTCCAGACGCACCTGGCGGCGACGCGGGCCACGCAGATCGTCCTGACGGGGGTGGAGACGCATGTCTGCGTCCTGCAGACGGGCCTGGGGCTGCTGCACGCGGGCTTCGAGGTGCACGTGGCGGCCGATGCCGTCTGCTCGCGCACGTCGCGCAACCACGAGGCGGGGTTGGCGCTCCTGGCTCGGCAGGGCGCCGTGATCACGACGAGCGAGGCGGTGCTCTTCGCCCTGCTGGAGCAGGCGGGGACCGACGAGTTCAAGGCGATCTCGCCGCTGCTCAAGTAGGTGCAGGGACGGGCCCAGACCCTCGCCGCGGCCGCGATTCCGCCCACCCAGCCGCCGCGGTTCGCTTGCAGGAGCGGCTCTGCCGCTCACACTGGGAACCCATGCAGCCCCGCCATCATCGCACCGTCGAATGGGTGGTCCGCCGGCCCGACGCGGCGGTGGTGCAGCGTCTGACGCGAAGCCTGAAGATTCCCCCCTTGCTCGCCCTCCTCCTGCACAACCGCGACCTCGCCGACCTGAGCGAGGCGCGGCACTTCCTTGCAGCCTCCCTCGATCACCTGCACAGCGCCGAGGAGCTGCCGGGCATGGAGCGCGCGGCGCAACGCCTCGCCGACGCGGTGCAGGGCGGCGAGCGCCTGGCGGTGTACGGCGACTACGACGTCGACGGCACCAGCGGCACCGCGCTCCTGGTGCGCTTCTTCCGCGAGCTCGGCGCGCCGGTGACCTACCACATCCCAAGCCGCTTCGAGGCGGGGTATGGCCTCAACCTCGACGACGTGGAGCGGCTCATCAACGATGGCGCCCGGGTCCTCATCACCGTCGATTGCGGCACGACCAACTACGCCGAGGTCGATCATGCCCAGGGCCGAGGGGTGGACGTCATCGTCGTCGATCACCACCACACCCCGAACCAGCCCCTGCGGGTGACGGCGCTCGTCAACCCCAAGCTCGCCGGCTGCAGCTACCCCTGGCCGCACCTCGCCAGCGTGGGCCTCTGCTTCAAGCTTGCCCACGCGGTGCGGCGCCTGCTCCACCAGCGCGGCGTGAGCAAGCTGCCGAACCTGAAGCGCTCCCTCGACCTCGTGGCGCTCGGCACCATCGCCGACCTGGTGCCGTTGCGCGGGGAGAATCACACGCTCGTCCGGCATGGCCTGGAGGAGCTGACGCAGACAAAGAAGGTTGGCGTGCAGGCTCTCAAGGAGGTCAGCTTCCTCAGCGGCGAGACGATCAACACCGGCCACGTCGGCTTCCGCCTGGCGCCGCGCCTGAATGCCGCGGGCCGCATGGAAGACGCGCGGCTGGCCGTCGAACTCATGCTCACCGAGGACCGCCGCCGCGCCGCCGAGCTGGCGGGGCAGCTTGACGCCTTGAATCGCAGCCGCCAGGAGACCCAGGAACAGATCGTCGAGGAGGCGCTCGTCCTCGCCGAGCAGCAGCTTGCGGCAACGGGCGGGCCGGGGCTCGTGGTGGCCTCGCAGGGCTGGCACATCGGCATCGTGGGGATCGTCGCGGCGCGCCTCGCGGAGACGTTCCACCAGCCGACGCTCGTCATCGCCGTCGAGGGGGCGGAATGCCGCGGCTCCGGGCGCAGCGTCCAGGGGGTGGACCTCTACCGTGCCCTGAAAGAGTGCGACGACCTCTTCACGAAGTTCGGCGGCCACACCCACGCGGTCGGCTTCTCGATGCCCGCCGGCTACCTCGACGGCTTGCAGCGGCGGTTCCGCAAAGCTGTCCTGGCGCAGGTGGGGGAGCAGCCGCCGGGCCCGAAGCTCGTCATCGACGCCGAGGTGGAGCTGGCGGCGCTCGACTTCGCCTTCGTCTCCTCCCTCGACCGCATGGCGCCGTTCGGCATCGACAACCCGGCGCCCGTCTTTTGCGCCCGCGGCGTGACGGTTCTCGGCGAGCCCCGCCTCATGGGCCGGGAGAAGCAGCACGTGCGCCTGCAGGTCAAGCAGAACGCCACGGTCTCCGCCGCCGTCGGCTTCAACCTGGCGTCAAGCCTGCGGGGGTTTGACTGGCGCGGCCGTCGGGCCGATATCGTCTTTCGCCCCAACCTCAACACCTGGAACGGCACCACTCAGGTGCAGCTCCAGCTCCAGGATCTGCGGCCCGCGGAGTAACCGCGCCGGCAGGCTATCCCCCGGACCTTCACCCACCGTTCACAGCTTATCTCCTACGTCCACATTCCTGTGAGCGACAAGGGCTCGGCCTGGCTCAGGAAGGACACCTGCGCGCCCTTCGACGGCGTGCTCACGACAGAGGGCGATGCGAAGTGGGCCGAGGCGGCATCAGAGGTAATAACGAAGCGGAGGTGGCAAGTACATGTTAGCCCATCGGTAGATTCCTACGAGGAGGCATTCCTTCGAGAGGTGACGAGTAGGGCGCTCTGCCGATTGTATTTGCCCCAGGGGGGGTATTAGGATGGCGCCCCCTGTATTTTTTGGTCTACTTTTGTGGCGTGGGGGGGGTGAAAACCCCGATTAGCCTCCACCCCAACCCAAGACCGATGAACACCGCCCGAATGACTATTTTTTCTCTGGATCGGCGCTTAATAACAAGGAGGCGATTAACGGTGACGCTTTTTCCCCTTGGATTTTGATTTACTGCCACCTGTTCTAGGTCCATGTTGTTGGACCATTATGCGAGCGAGTTTAATAAAAGCCTTTCCTTCATGATTTTCTATGATCTTCACCGCGTTCGTTCCTTGAAAGGTGTGTGTTGTGGCATGAAATATTGAAAGGAAAATATCTTGCATGACTTGATCTTGTTCAAGATGTTCGATTTTCAGTCCCTGCTGTTCAAGCTCAGATCGTGGAATGTGTCTACTGTGAGTTTTCCAGTGACCATGGGAAGATAACCATTGTGCTATTTCTGCGGGTTTTGTTGTATACCTCTCTTCCGGAACATTCCGGAACATGTATGATGTTAGCCAACGCTTAACTAATTCCTTGGAAAGTTCTATGGCTCGCTCGCATTGCAATAAGAGGTCCGGTCCATATTGTCCTAGCATCGGATACCAAGCTGCAAGGCTTGACTGGTCGGTTGCACCTGAAAGAGCCTTATCAAATTGGTCGAGAATCGCTTGGGCAGGGACCATGCGCAATCCCAGCGGGGTGGGCAGGAGTAACTGTGGGTCAATCGGCCCCAAGAAAGAATGCTTGCCCATTACAATTATATCAGCAGCACAAGCAATCATGGTCGCCGCCGACATTGCAAGACTCGGAACAATAACCTTGATGTGATCAAACTTTGAACGTAAGTATGAGACTATTGCTTCCGCTACTGTCGGCGAGCCTCCCGGACTATGTAAAATAAGGTCGAGCTGAGTACCAGAAAGGCCGTGAAGAACCTCCATAAAGCCCTGTAAATCTTCCTCTGCTATAGATATAACATCAGGATCGATATGTGGATCTGGTTGCGTCCATTTGGTTGCGTAAAGAATAGTATTACGTTGGGAGTGCTCTTTTGCGCTTACAAGGTATCTTCGCCTCACTAGATCAAATTCGCTTCCGTCCCCTTTGTGGTTTTTTTGCAGCTCATTAAGTATCTCAGACCATGTTGGCATACCTCCCCCTATGGCTATATGGGGTTAACCTGTGGTCCGGAAGAGCTTGAAGACGAGATATGTTGTTTTAGCCCAGAGACGCGACGATGCGTCATGGCAGCCGATTCTAGGGCTTGATATTGTCCATATACTTCAATCATCTCCTTTATCCCTGGTTGTTGCAGTGCCCGCCTGAGAATTTCGTTGGCCTTCTTTGCCCTCTCCCTCGGGGGAATTGTTCTTTCTTCAATGTCGCTTGCCATTTTACGCATCCCCCTTTCACTGGGCAATTTCTGCATCGCCAGGACACCCGCCCCCATCCACTGTGGTTCTCAGTCGCGCATCCAGCCTCCGCGCTCTTCGACTATGGACTGCCTCTACCACAAATCTGTGACAATGTAAAGGCAATGTCAATGCCAGGCCCCCTCCACCGCGGTCCGCCAGCAGGAGCTATACTGCGTTACATAGCCAATCCGTTGAAATACTGGTGGTTACGGTCAGATCCTCATCTCGAGCGGGGAACCGTTTACATGCCGCCAACCACCCATTGTCTTTACATTGTACGCCTCCAACATCCTCTTGACTACCTCAATGACCGTGGCGCGTATTCTTGGAGGGGCTCATTGCAATTCCCGCACCATCTGGTAGAGCTGCCCATCCTCCTCCCGCCGGACCACCACCTGCTCCTCGCGGTGCTTCTTCTGCTCCTTAGGATAGAGCCTCAGCTCCCGCGTCCTTCGTTCCCCTACCGCCCCATCAACGCCTCACGACGGATCAGGCCAGGATTCGGTGAGCCAAACGCGCCGCAGCCCGCGCCGTCGCCAATGGCGCTCCCCTGCAAGCGACTCGTCTGCAGCCGGTGCATCTCCGCGATGAGGCGGAAACGCTGCGCCAGCACCCAGGCCTCGTCCTCGCCGAGGTCCAGGGGGTCGAGGGCGGTGGCCAGCTCGACGCCGAGGTGGTGGATGAGGTCGTAGCGCTCCCAGGCCTCCTGGTTGTCGTGGCTGAGGCGGACGATGCCGCGCGGCCCGAACTGAGCTTCGCATCCCTCGCAGTCGCGGAACCGGCCTCCCATCTGACGATCCAGCTCCTCGTCGGCCCGGCAGGCGGCGCAGCCGGCGAAGGCGGGGAAATCAAGACGGAAGGAGAGGTAGTCGGCCAGGTTGCGAAGCTCGGCGGCTAGTTTTTTTCCGCGCCCACCTCCGCCGCGTCGGTGGCCGAGATGGCGGTGATGACGCGCGTCACGGTGTCCGGCGGCAGATCGAGGAGCAGCTCGATGTTGAACGGCACGGTCTCGCCGCGCTCATCAACAAAGCCGTACCAGTCCACCACGCAGGCGCGCAGGGTGTTCTCGGCCACCTGCGCCCAGTCGCAGACGCCGTTGCGGTCGGTGGCGCGGCGGATGAAGGCGTGCTGCTGCTTCTGGCTGAGGCGGCGATAGTAGACGCCCGCGTCGGACGCGAGGCTGAGCCTGAAGCGCTCGGTATCTTTGCGAATCGTGATCGGCATTGGATTCTCCTCCACCTGGATGGTCCGCGGATTACACAGATGACGCAGATGAGGAATCGGCGCAATCGGCGCAATCCGCGGACCCCTCGCTTACGCCGGGTTGGTCTGCACGCTGTTCAGGCGGTAGATGTATGGCGTTGCGGAGCTGGCGACCCGTGTGTTGCCAGCGTAGGCGCCGGCGTTGAATCGTTCGTCGAGGTTCGCCGGGGTGATGGCGGTGGCCGAGGCGGTGCAGATGAAGTCGAAGGGGTTGACGATGCGCCCCTGGCCGGCGGCGCGGGCGGCCTCGGTGGTGATCTGAAGCTGCGGGATGAGGAAGGCGACGGCGAGGTTCTCCGCGCCGATGGCGGCGCCGGTGAACCAGACGCTCATCATCATCAGGGTCTTGTTCAGGAAGGCGGTGCGGGTGTCGAGGGCGGAGGCGCCCTCCTCGGCGCCGCCCTGGCTGTAGACCGGGAAGCCGATGGAGCCGGTGACGCGGAACCGTCCGTCGCGGTGCGGCTCGTCGGTCAGGGTGGAGCGGCGGGTGGTGATGTCGCCGCGGAGGTTGTTCTCGATGCGCAGGGTGAACGAGTTGGGGTAGATGCGGTCGTCGGTGTCGAGCGGGCTGCCGGTGAGGGTTTGGGCGGCCATGCGCACGTCGAGGTGGCTGGCGAGGGCGAGGGTGGCCGCGTAGGTGGGGACGGCGCCGGTGGTTGGGAAGGCGGTGGAGCTGAGGGTGAGGTCGTCGCAGATGAGGCCCCAGGAGCAGCGCGGGCGCTGGCCGGCCTGCCAGGAGAGGTCGAGGGAGTTGACCTTGACGGAGGCATAGCTGTCGCGGTTGGCGCCTTTCTCGATGATGAGGGTGCCGAACAGGCCGTCGAGGTCGTCGAGGAGGACGAACTCGTTGTAGTAGACGCCGCTGGCGATGGCGCCGGGTGTGTTGGCGGTGCCCATGAGGAGATTGAAGAGGAGGTCGAGTCCCTCATAGGTGAGGTGGGTGTCGATGGTTCCCTCGAATCGTTCCTCGCCGATGTCGCCGCGGCGCTGCATGGCGCTGCCGGTAAGGGCCTCGTCCTCGAGGAGGGGGGCGGTGGAGGCGATGTTCTCGCCGGTGAGGTAGAGGGCGTCGGCCAGGGTGGGCGTGACCGCCGTGCCCCAGGTGGCGCCTTTCTTGAGTACGGCTTGCGCTTCAAACCCGTAGCCGATTGCCATTGGAGTGTCTCCTGTTGAAGGATTTCAATCGGTGTAATCGGCGTAATCTGTGGATGCCGATCTGTCCACAGATTGCGCAGATTGCGCAGAGGGCGCGGCGGCGGAGCCGCCGAGCGAGGAGAGCGTAGAGAGTGGAGAGGAGGAGTGCTGTTCTCCTTTCTCCTCTCTGCTCGCTCCTTTCTCGTCGCGCACAGGCGCGACGCGGCCCTGGCGGATGAGCAGTTCGCCGATGTCATCGGGCACCTCCTGGTCGCCGTCGAGGATGCTGATGGTGTGGTTGGTGCCAGGGATCGGTACGAGGAAGCTGCGGCCGCGGTGGCGGATGCGCATGGCGTCTCCTGTTGGGTCCGCAGATTACGCAGATTGCGCAGATTCAATCGGCGTCATCTGTGCAATCTGTGGGTCGTTCCAGCCTTGCAGAATCTCGATCAGCCGCAGGGCGGCGTGGTCCCAGGTGAAAGCCCAGCGGGCGAGGGCGGCGGCCTGGGCGCGCAGCTCGCGGGTGGCGGCGTAGTCTGCATAGGCGCGGCGCATCAGGCGGCGCAGGTGGCGCGGGTCGGGTTCATCGACGACGATGGGGACGCCGTACTCGGCCTGGCGGCGTCGGGTGCTGACGACGAAGGCGGTGCGCGGCGTGACGAACTCGGCGAGGCCGGTGTGGCTGGGCGCGATGACGAGGCAGCCGCTGGCCATCGCTTCGAGGGCGGTGAGGCCGAAGCCTTCGCCGCGGGAGGGGAAGACGAACGCCTGGGCGGACTCGTAGAGGAGGCGGATGCTGGATTCGTCCAGGTTGCGGCCGTCGAAGTGGACCTTGCCGCCGTGGGAGGCGAGGTGCTGGTCCTGGGCGGCGGCGGTGGTCTTGACGTACAGCTCGACCGGCTCCCAGGGGCGGAACTCGGCCTGAAAGGCGGCAACGGCGATGTCCCAGCCCTTGCGCACGTCGGGCGCGCCGAGCCAGAGGAAGCGGAAGCGAGGGCTGATCCGCAGATTTCGCCGATTACGCCGATTAAAATCTGTGGCATCTGCGTAATCTGCGGATGCTCTTTCGCGATAGGGGAAGGCGGCGGGGTCGAAGCCGAGGGGGCAGACCTGCGAGTCGAGGTTGTAGCCGGCGAGGGCGCGCTGGTTGTGGGCGCAGGGGACGATGAGGCGGTCGGCCAGGCGGGCGCCGGCGAGGAACTCGGGCGGCAGGCGGTCGGCCTCGAACATGGTGAAGAGGACGTTGACCGGGTTCGGGCGGCGCTGGTAGAGGTGCGCCGGGGCGAAGGCGAGGGCGACGGGGGCGTTGTCGTCATCGCGCAGCTCGGCTCCGGCGCGCAGGACGGCGGCGCGCAGCTCGCGGTTGGCCTTGGCGTAACCGTAGGTCTTGCCGATGCCGCCGATGTCATAGGACCAACGAAGCCGCACGGGTTCAGCTTCTCCCTTTAGAAAGGAACCACTGATGGACACGGATGAACACGGATAGCCTTCGGCCCCTCACCCCGGCCCTCTCCCTGGGGGAGAGGGATGATCAGTGTGTATCGGTGTTCATCTGTGGTTCTCCGTTCATCTGTGGTTCTGCCCGCTAATTGGGCGCCGCCTGCACGCGCTCCTCGACGAGGAGTTTCACGCGCGCGTGGTGCACGAGCAGGCCGCTGAACCGTTCGGCATCGAGCTTCTCGAGCTGTGGCGGCTGGACGAGCTCGGCGACGTTATTGAGCGTCGTTTTGGTGCGAAAGGCGGTCATCACGCTCTCCACCAGGGACTGAAAGGTCTTCTCCGTGGCGGCGCTGTCGTCGATGCCGTAGTAGCCCCGCAGCAGGTAGGTATGGCGTCGCACGACGTGCTGCACGGCATCCCATCGTTCCGCCGTCTCGCGGCGGGTGATGGTCCAGAAGTTGATGATGGAGCTCGAGACGAACAGCGTGCTGAAGGAGGCATCGTCCACATTCCAGCGGGCGTAGTCGTGCACCGTTCCGATGCCCGTCACGCCTTGCAGCACCGCCTTGATCTGCGCCAGTGCGGTTGTGTAGCTCACAGCTTCGCCTCGCTCACGGGGTTGGGTGCCTAGTACTTAGTTGCGTTATTGCACTTTACGTGCTATGATGGGGGCATGAACACCTCATCCGTCCCCATTACGTTGAGTCAGGAGGAGCGACAGACCCTGGAGCGCTGGCGCCGCACCCCGACGACCGAGCAGCGCCGGG
>JACPUC010000027.1 GCA_016192455.1 Candidatus Tectimicrobiota bacterium
ACCAACTCGTCGAGCGCGGCCGACCCAAAAAGGTTGCTCTTATCGCCTGCATGCGCCGCCTCCTCGGCATCCTCAACGCCATCATCAGGACGCAATCGCCATGGAAAACCGCTTGACGTCAAAGACAGTCGCTACGGTCGATGGGATGGAAGCCTGCTGAGAAAAAGTGCGCGTGCTTATTTTCATGACCTTGCGGCTGGGCCGAAGGCCCATGGGGAACTGCTTCGGAGCTGGTCAACGCCGCCACCAGAGCAGCAGGGGAACGGCCCAAAAGCTCAGGGAGGTGGTGGGGTCTTGAGCTTTTGGCGTACGTGAGATCGGGACCTGCGCGCGGCCAAGCCTGTTGCACGTATTGCGGATATTGCGCTTATTGCTTTTGTGTCGTAGATTTGTGGCAAAGGAGGATTGGGCAATGGTTATGACCATGAGAAAAGGAGACCCTGTCCTGCCATCCAAGCAGGATGCGTTGCTGGCACTGGAAATGGGTCGGAAGCTTGCGGCACATCTGCGGCACGACAAGAACCTGCGCGTCCGCCTGTTCGAGAATGACCTCGAGGGCGAGACCATCGAGCTCCCGGAAGCGGCGGTACGCCTGCTCCTGGAGATTCTCGAGCAGTTGGCGGAAGGCAACGCGGTGACCGTGATTCCAGTGCATGCGGAGCTGACGACCCGACAGGCCGCCGATCTCTTGAACGTCTCGCGGCCGCATCTCATCCAGCTTCTGGAGGAAGGGGAACTTCCGCACCGGAAAGTCGGCACGCATCGGCGCGTGCGCGTGGATGACCTTCTGGCCTACAAGCGAAATATCGAGCAGAAGCGTCGCGTCGTGCTCGACGAGCTGGCCGCGCAAGCACAGGAACTCGACATGGGATACTAGCGCGGGCGATCTTGACGGCCTTTTATGACGCGTCGGTGCTGTATCCGGCGCCGCTCAGAGATTTTCTCATGCGATTGGCGCTTTGCGAGGTCTTTCGAGCGAAATGGTCGTCGAAGGTGCATGAGGAGTGGATTGAAGCGGTTCTCAGGAATCGGCCTGATTTGAAGCGGGAGCAGCTCGAACACACTCGTGAGCTGATGGACGCCCACGGGCGCGATTGTCTGGTAGAGGATTTCGAGAGCTTGATCGACAGCCTCCGCCTTCCAGACCCGACCGACCGACATGTCCTGGCTGCAGCCATTCGGGGTCGTGCTGATATCATCGTCACGCGGAACATCAAGGACTTTCCCAGGGAGAGGCTCGACCCCTACGGCATCGAGGCCCAGCTTCCGGACACGTTCATCACCCATCTCCTCGATCTGAATGCGGCGGCGGTCGTTCGGGCAGCGCTGGAACATCGGGCAAGCCTGAAGAACCCGCCCAAAAGCGTGGCTGAGTATCTCCACACGCTGGCGCGGCAGGGCCTGACGCAAACGGTTGCCGAGCTGCCTGCCTTTGCGAGCAGCCTGTAGTCGATCAAGCGCATAAAGTTGGTGACGGCGCCCGCCACGCCTCGAAGGCGCCGAGAGAGGGCGGCAACGGCGCGGCATCATGCGCGGCGGCCCTGCAGTGGCTTGGGTGCAGGGAGTTGTAGGGAAGGAGGAGTGCGCGCCGCCGCGCCTCGGCTCGCGTGGTGCAGCGGCGCACCGGCGGACGACGGCGGCGGCAGGGCGGGGGGAAACGGTGCGACCCCGCCCGCCTCGCCGGCCGCCGCTGCAGAGGAAGGAATGGGCGGCCGGACTTACGCCGGGGCGCCGCCAAGCTTCACATCCCAGCGGATCGCTTCGTCCTTCAGGGCCACCTCGGTCTCCAGGAGGAGGTAGCAGCCGGGGCAGTAGAACTCGCGGAAGACGAACTTCTCCGGCACCGCGATCTGCTCCGCCAGCGGACTGATGCGGCTCATCTGCCAATCGCTGACGAGGAGGTGGCGCTTGAAGTTCTCCTGGGCGGGGCAGATTTCGTGGCCGCAGGCGCAGGCGACGAGGCGCCGGCCATCCTTCTCGACGACGTGCAGGAACTCATGGATGTCCACCGGCGGAGCGGCCTCCCGGGGTTTCCTCTTCTTCATGGTCGGCGTCCCACCTCTGCTCGCTGTTTCTTGATGGCTGCGCGCTGGCGCAGCGTTGCGCGCTCATCCACCTCGCCGTGCCCGGGCTTCAGGATGACGCCGTAGACGGCGCGGGCCTTCTCCTCCGAGACGAGCCCGTGCACGACATCGCGGCGCGCCAGCTCCGGCTCGCGCAGCAGGGGATCGCCGTAGCCGCCGCCGCCGGAGGTGATGCAGCGGTACACGTCCCCCCGTTTCAGGTACGAGCGCTGCATGGGCGGCACCAGGTCGAGGGTGCCGCGCAGCTCGGTGAACGACTGCGGCAGCTTCCCCTGGCTCATCAGCTCGTTGACATTCGAGTTGCGCATGACGGCGAACTGGTTCGTCGTGGCCGGGTAGCCGCCGGCGATGCCGCAGGCGTCGGCATGCTGGTACCCCATGCTGTGCATGACGTTGGTGGGAATCTCGTCCACCCCGCGCACCGTGTAGGCCATGCTCACCCCGACGCCGCCGCGAAACTTGCCGGGACCGCCGGTGTCGGGCTCCTGGCGGCGGTAGAGGTAGAGGATGGGGGCGCGGAACTCGTAGGTCTCGACGTTGGCGATGCTGGCCGAGAGGGCGCGGATGAAGCCGCCGGTGTCGATGCCGTCCTTGAAGGAGCGCGCCCCCGTGCCGCCCGCCATGGGATCGAGCATCGTCAGCCCGAACGGCTGGCCGCGGCTGTCGGTGCCGAAGAGCTCCTGGGTGGGGATGGAGGCGATCCAGGGCGCCATGAGGAGCTTGCGGTACTTCGGACTGGCGGCGAACATCTTCGCCAGGCAGGCGCACGTCAGGGTGGTGGCGGAGTAGCTCCCCGAGGTGGTGGCCTTGCTGACGCCAGCGGGCCAGGTGGCGTGGAACACCGTGCCGGGCTCGGAGATCACCTCGATGCAGCGCATGACGCCGGCGGGCGACCAGGGGATATCGTAGCAGAGGTAGACGAGCATCGACACCACCAGCCCCGAGAGCAGCCCGGAGTAGGCGCAGTTGATGATCGCCGGGGCCTGCTTCGCCGTGCCGGTGAAGTCGAAGATGATCTTGTCGCGCCGCTTCGTCATGGTGCAGACGCAGGGGTAGACCTTATCGGAGATGCCGTCGTAGTAGTCGAGGTAGACTTCGTGCGACCAGACGCCGTCGGGCAGCTCGCGGATGCGCTCGCGCAGGCGGGTGGCGGTGTAGGTGATGATCTCCTGCAGGCAGGTCTCGATGGTGTCGAGGCCGTAGCGCGCCACCAGCTCGAGGAGGCGCCGCTTCGTGAGGTTGACGGCGCCGATCTTTGCCCGCAGGTCCAGGGCGTTGAGGTCCTGGGTGCGCGAGCGCATCAGGTACTCGCGCTCGACATCCTTGCGCAGCGTGCCCCGCTCGATGATCTTCAGGGGCGTCATGATCGGCGCCTCCTGGAAGATCGACTCCGAGCCGATGCTCCCTTGGCTGCCCTGGACGGGGCCGCCGACGTCGATCTGGTGGATCGTCGAGCAGGTCCAGGCCAGCAGCTTGCCCTCGGCGAAGATCGGCGCCGCGCAGGTGACGTCGTTCTGGTGCAGGGCGCCGATGAAGGGATCGTTGGTGATGAAGACGTCGTCCTCGTCGATGCCGGGGTTCTCGCCGTAGTCTTTGATGAGGTTCTGCACGATGATGTTCTGGCCCACGGCGTGCGAGACGATGTAGGGGCCGACGATGACGGCCTGGCCATCGGCGGTGAGGATCGAAGTGTTGAAGTCGTTCACCTCGGAGGCCACGGGCGAGCCCGAGATGCGTTTTAGGGTCAGGGCGCTCTCGTCGTTGATCGACCAGACGCGGTGCCGCAGCACTTCGAAGGTGACGGGATCGAGGCGCATGCGGCTTTTCCCGCTCAGCCGTCCATTGCGCGGCGGGGCACCCTTCTTGGCTGCCCCGGACTTGGCTGCGCCCCTCTGGGCTGCCCCCTGCTGGGCCACCTTGGTGGCGCGGCTAACGGTTGTCTGCTTCCTTGCCATAACCTTCCCCTTCGACCACGCTGGTGTGGTCGTCGTACACTCGCCGGGAATGGAGCCGCGGCACGTCGCCGGCCGCGGGATGGAGGTGCGTGCCGTCGCGATTCAGCCCTCGAGCATGATGTTGCGGTAGCCGTCAACCTGCGCCGTATGCCACGGATGCACCACGACGGTGGTGGCCTTGCCTTCGATGATGGCCGGTCCCTTCAGGCGATGCCCGGGACGCAGCAGCTCCTCATCATAGATCGGCGTGCGGACGAAGCCCTCGTCGCTGCTGAACAGCACCGCGCGCCAGCCCTTGCGCGCCACCGTGGCCTTGCTGCCGGCACGCCGCTGGCGCTTTAGCACGGGCTTCGTCATCCTGCCGATGCCGTGCACCCGGAAGGTGGACATTTCGATGCCGGCCTTGGTGAAGGCCGTGCCTTTCCCATACGTCTGCTCGTACATGTCGATGAAGCGGCTGGCGATCTCCTCGAGATGCCTGGCGCGATACGGCCCCGGCGGCAAGGGCACCCGCAGCTCGTGAATCTGGAAGCGGAACTTCATATCCACCGACCGCTGGAGATCAATTTCTCCCTTGGGGATGCCGTCCTTGCGCAGGTCCGCCATCGCCGCCCGCTCGAGCTCCCGGAAGATGCCATTGACGCGCCGCGGGTCGCCGGGAGCGAGCATCGGCTCGGAGCGGGCATAGAAGCGCACCAGGTCGGACGCGGCGATGCCGAAGGCGGAGAAGACGGGGGCGTAGGGCGACACGAGGACGTTGGTGATGCCGATCTCGCGCGCATAGGCGCCGGCGTGGGTGGGCCCCATGCCGCCGAAAGCGTAGAGCACGAAGTCGCGCGGGTCGTGGCCCTTCTCGATGGTGACCTTGCGGATGAGGTCGGCCATGTGGGCATCGACGATGTCGATGATCCCCTTGGCGGCGGTCGGCACGTCCCAGCCGAGCGGCTTGGCGACGTGCCGCCGGATCGCCTCCTCGGCGCGCGCCGCATCCAGCTTCAGGCGGCCGCCGTGAAAGAAGTCGGCATTCAGGCGCCCCAGGACGAGGTTGGCGTCCGTCACCGTCGGTTGCGTACCGCCGCGGCCGTAGCAGACGGGGCCCGGGTCCGCCCCGGCGCTCTTCGGCCCCACCTGCAGGAGCGAGAAGTGCGGTTCGATCCAGGCGATGCTGCCGCCGCCCGCGCCGATGGAGTGGATGTCCACCATCGGCAGGGAGAGCGCGTACTTGGCGAGCACGGGCGTGCGGTTCAGCTCCATCTCGCCGTTGGCGATGATGCCGACGTCGAAGCTGGTGCCGCCCACGTCGGTGGAGATGATGTTCTGGTGGCCGAGGAGCTTGCCGATGAACTGCGAGCCGAGGACGCCGCCGATCGGCCCGGAGTTGAGGATGCTGACCGCCTGGTTCTCGGCCTCGAGGGCGGGGATGGTGCCGCCCATCGACTGCATGACGACGAAGGTGCGCGAGAAGCCGCTCTCCCGCAGCTTGCCGTCGAGGTGGCGCATGTAGGCCGAGATGGTGGGGCCGAGGTAGCTGTTGATGGCGGTGGTGACGGTGCGCTCGTAGTCGTTGATCACCGGCGCCAGCTCGCTGGAGATGGAGGTGAAGAGGTGCGGCGCCATCTCCTTGACGAGGGCCTTCACCCGCCGCTCGTGGCTGGGGTTCAGGAAGGACCAGAGGAAGGCGATGGCGATGGCCTCGACGCCGGCCTCGAGGAGCTGGGCGATCTGCCGCCGCGCCTGGGCCTCTTGCAGCGGCACCGCCACCTGGCCGTGGGCGTCGATGCGCTCCGCCACGCCGCGGATGAGGGGCCGCGGCACGATGGGGTCCTCCTTGTCGAGCGCCACGGCGTTGGTGATCTCGCGCTCGACGAGCCCCGCCACCTTCTGGTGCACCCGCCCGATGAGGATGGCATCCTCATGCCCCTGGGTGGTCAGGAGGCCCACCTTCGGACCGCTGCGGGTGAACCAGGAGTTCAGCCCCACGGTGGTGCCGTGGGCGAACACCGCGCTTTGCCGCAGCACCTCGCGCGGCTCGCCGCCCACCACGGCGGCGATGTTGGCCAGGGCGTTCAGCACCCCGACCTGCAGCTCGTGCGGGGTCGTCGTGTCCTTGTCGAAGTACACCTCGCCCTTCTCGTTGATGAGCACGCAGTCGGTGAAGGTGCCGCCGGTGTCGGTTCCCAGAATGAGGCTCATGGAACGAGCTCCTCCCGCGCAGCAGGCAGCGCTGCGTTGGCCGCAGCGTGATGCAGGTTCATCAGCAGGGGTCGAAGCATCCGCCCGCGGGCGGGCGAGGCGAGACCGTCTCCTCGCCGCGGGCCCAAGGCCGCGGCGCCTGCCGGGACCGGCGCCGCGGCGGGCTCCTACTTGCCGCTGAGCTTGGCGACGGCCGCCTTGCGGAAGCTATCGTCCAGGGCGCGCGCCAGGCTCGCATCAGCCTTCGTGAAGCCCATCAGCTTGAACCACGCGAGCTGGTGCTCCAGGCTGGGCAGGTAGATCGAGCCGTCCGCTGGAAGGTAGAGCGGCTTGGTCTTGCGGATGAGCTCCGCCGGCACCTCCGTGTACTTCTGCAAGATCTCCAGGATCTTCGCATCGTTCATGCCCTTGTCGTTGAAGTGCCGCACCGCCTTGATGTAGGCATTCATCCATTTCTGGGCCGTGTCGCGCCGCTCGCGGACAAACTTCCCCGAGTACATGATGACCGCCACCTGCGTGGTGGCCATTTCCGGCACCTCGTCCTGGGACTGGTAGCGCACCGCCAAGCCTGCGTCCTCGGCGCGCACCCCCCAAGGCTCGGCGGCGTTGCCGATGGCGCAGGCTTTCGACTGCCAGGCCTGGAACTGCTTCGGGGGCGCCATGAAGACCGACTTGAACTTCTCCAGCGACGAGCCCAGGTGCTTCAGGTGGTAGTAGACGGAGTAGTCGCTGATGCCGCCCTTCCCCCACAGGCAGTCGGTCATGCCTTCCAGGGCCTTGATGCCTTTTTCCTTCACCAGCGGCACAAGGTCCTTGCGCACGAGCAAGAAGTTGGCCCAGCCATAGCCCGGTCTCACCTGGCCCTTGTCGGCCACGATGAAGACATCCATGCCCTGGGCGATGGAGTTGAAGAGGCCGGCGCTGGAGCCTCCGGCGGCGGCGTCGATCTCGCCGGCGGCGATGGGGGCCATCATCTTCGTGCCCGAGGCGAAGCGCAGCAGCTCGGTCTCCAGCCCCTCCTCGGCATAGTACTTGAGATCCATGGCAATGAAGATGGGGGCGAAGGAGATGGCGGCGAGGTAGCCCACCTTCACTTTATCGAGGGCCCGCACCTCGGCCGTGCCGAGCGCCCCCAGCAGCGCCAGCAGCGTGACGACCACCGTGACGTACCACTTCAGCATGCCTTTCATGTTCTCCCCTTGCGCCCCTTCCGTCATCCTGAAGGTAGGAGCGCGCCTGTCCCCGATGCCGAGCCAGCCGCGGCGCGAGCTCTCAGGCTCGCGTGGTCGCCTCTCCTGCCTGCCGCGCGGCGATGCAGCCCACAGTCGCCAGCCTCCCGCCCCGCCACACGGCTGGCGCCATCCGTTCCCAAGCCTGCGCCGATCGTGCGCGCCGCCGGCGGCCGGCGGCAACCTAGAAAATCTGCGCTTTCCACTTCTGCAGCGTCTTGTCCCGAAACTCCTTCTCGGCCCGCGCCACGAGGGGGAAGTCGCTCATCCACTCGTAGGGGCGGCAGGCGTCGATGACGGCGCGGGTGTTCAGTCCCTTGCGGTCCTTCGGGATGATGGGGTCCAGCGGCCCGCTCCACATGCGGCGCTTGATGTCGATATCGAGCTCCGGGTCGGAGCGGGTGCTGATGGCCCAGATGACCTGGTTCATGTCGGTGGGGTCGATGTCCTCGTCCACCACGATGACGTAGCGTCCCATGTAGGCCCCGCCGTGCGTCTGCGTGGCCGCCATGCCCGCTTGGGCGGCGTGGCCGGGGTAGCGCTGCTTGATGGCGACGACGATCCACATGCGCGTCGTGCCCGCCGGCTCGCACCACACCCCCCGCACATCCGGGATGCCGATGGACTCCAGCTCGTCCCAGATGAGGGCGGAGCGCATCAGCCCCTGGTAGACGCTGTTCTCGCACGGCGGGATGTGGTTCATGGAGCCGAGGATGATCGGGTCGTGGCGGTGCAGGATGGTGTGGATCTTCACCACCGGCTCCGGCCGGGTGTGGCTGGCGTAGTAGCCGGTGAATTCGCCGAACGGCCCTTCCATGCGCAGGTCATCCGGCAGCATCTCCCCCTCCATGACGATCTCCGAGGCGGCCGGGATGGGGAGGCCGGTGAACGGCGCCTTGACGACCTCGTAGGGGTACCCCTTGATGCCGCCGACGTAGTCGTACTCGGTGAGGCCGTAGGGCAGCTCCAGGCTGGAGGCCGTCAGCAGGGCAGGATCATGGCCGAAGGAGACGGCCACCTTGCAGGGCTGGCCCTTGGCGAAGCACTTCTCGCGGTGGATCCGGCCGTGCTTGCCGGGGGACATGTAGACGAAGATGTGCTGCTCGTCGGCCAGCATCACCCGGTAGGTGCCGAGGTTCACCCAGCCCTCCTCCGGGTCCCGCGTCACCACCACGTCGCCCGTGCCGATGTAGCGCCCGCCGTCCAGCGGGCACCACTTCGGCGCCGGGAACTTGAAGACGTTCACCTCCTTGCCGCTCTGCACGTTTTCGAGAATCGGCCCGTCCGCCACAATCTTGTGGGGGATCGGCTCGATCGTCTTCACGTGGTCCTTCCAGTAGCGGACGAAATCCAGCGGGTGCTCGAACTCCTCCTTCACCCCCAGGGTAAGGGCGACGCGCCGCACCGAGCCCATGGCGTTGGTCAACACGCGGTAGCCCGCCGGGTAGTCCTTGATCTTGTCGAAGAGCAGCGCCGGACCGTTGCCGCGATGGTCCACGATCTCCGTGATGGCGCCGATCTCCAGGTTCCAATCGGCATGCTCCAACAGCCGCAGCTCGCCGAGGTTCTTTGCTTTCTCGAGCCAGCTCCGTAGATCATCCGCCTCCATAGGGCGCCTCCTCACGCACGCCTCTTGGGTTGACACCCGGGAGGTTCGCGCAACTGAAATTGACATTCAACGTGCCGTCACAACGCAGTCGCTCATTCTTTCCCAACCGCACTCCTACTGTCAATGCCCAGGGAACCGCGGCAGCCGCCCAGGCGGGAGGGCGGGCCCCACGTGGCCGGCTGGAACCCTGCCCTGCCCTGTCTGCGTCTCTGCGCCTCCGCGGTGAAATGGATGGCACCGCGGAGAGGCGGCGGACGCAGACAGGGGGGAACCACAGATGCACACGGATGCACACGGAGAAGAATAAGATCAGTGTTCATCTGCGTTCATCCGTGGTTCTTGCATCCCGTGGTAGGGACGGTTCGCTAACTGCCCCTACGCTCTCTACGTCTCTGCTCCTCTGCGGTTCCATAGATTGCACCGCGGAGGCGCGGAGAACGCGGAGAAGGTGGGGAGGAACCACAGATGCACACCGATGCACACGGAGAAGAATTAAGATCAGTGACCATCTGTGTTTATCTGTGGTTCCTGTGTACCGCACGCAGACAGGCGGATGCACACGGAGAAGATCAGTCTCCATCTGGGTTCATCCGTGGTTCTGGCCTCCTGGTCACGCCGCCGGCCTCAGTACGCCGGCGGCAGGATGGTGAGCTTCTCCGAGGCCTCGATGTGGCGCACGAAGCGGTACTTGTTCTCCGTCTTGTCCACGGTCATGACCGGGACATCCTCGTTCCCCTTCTCGACCTTGGCCACCAGCAACGAGGGCGCCGCGGTGGCGAACATAGCGCGCAGGGTTGACGCGAAGGCGTCGACATCGCGCACCGTCGCCACGTCGTCGATCCCGCAGGCGCGCGCCGCGGCGGCGAGATCGGTGCGCCCGGCGGTCACCGTGGGCAGGCCGCAGGGGGAGTCGTAGGCGGCGTTGTCGAAGACGATGATCTTCAGGTTCGGCGGCTGCAGCTCGCCGACGCTGCAGAGCGCCCCGAGGTTGAGAAGGAGGCTGCCGTCACCGTCGAAGGCGAGGACGCGCCGCCGCGGCAGCGCCAGCGCCAGGCCGAGCGCCATCGGCGTCACCCCGCCCATGAAGACGCCGTAGAGGTTCTGCGGCCGGTCCCCCTGGGCGTGCCACTCCACCATGTTGCCGCCGACGCTCGTCACCACCAGCTCGTCGGTCACCAGGCGCGCCAGCATTTCCATGCACCGTAGGCGTCTCATCGCACCGCCTCCCCGCTGAACAGCAGCGCCACCGGCGCCTTCGACAGCGTCAGCGACGTCTGCGCCTCGACGATGGAGCGGCGGATGTCGGCGCTGCGCTCCACCTTGCGGTACTGCAGGCGCAGCGCCTGGATCACCGGCTCGGTGGACCAGCCCATCGCCACGGACCAGTAGAACGGGTCGCCGAGGGTGCCGCGGTGGCTGATGCACAGGAGGAACGGCGTGCCGAAAAGGCTCAGGCGTGAGAGCGCATCGCAGGCTACCATCATGCCGGACGCTTCGGTGAGCATCACCGGCCGCTTGCCGCCCAGCCAGGCGCCGGCGCAGGCCGCCACGCCCACCGCCTCGTTCACCACCGGCACGTGGATGAAGTCGGGGTCGGCCATGACGCGCTCGGCCACGTTCCACAGCCAGCCATCCGGCAGGAACGCCGCAAAGTTGATCCCCGCCTCCTTGAAACCCCGCATCACTTCATCAACCGCTGCCGCTTTCATGCCCCGTTCTCCCTGCGGGATGGTGCCGCGCTGCCCTTCTATCCGGCGCCTGCCGCTCGTCGCGGTAGCCTCCGGTCGAGGGTCGGCGCCGGATTTTCCCATCCGACGGTGTTGGAAAACCGCCGGTGGTCTGCTAGAGTACCTCACCCTGCTCTCGGAAGCCAGCGGCCGGCGCCGCCCGGCGGGCGTTGCTGGAGCAGCCGAAGCTGAGGCGGGGGAGACCGCACTCGAGCCGGCAGGAGAGGCTGAGGCATTTCCGCCCTCTCGTCGTGAAGCCGCCTATGGGGCCGGCGTGCCGCCTCGCATCGTTCGCATCCTGAGAGGCGTGAGGGAGACCATGCACGAGATCACCACGGACATCCTCGTCATCGGCGGCGGTCTGGCGGGCTGCCAGGCCGCGGTGCGGGCGCGCCAGCTCGGCTGCGAGGTGGCGGTGATGGAGAAGTCGTACATCCACCACAGCGGCGCGGCCTGCATGGGGCTGAAGGACATGGTGGTCTACCTGCCAGGCATCAACACGAAACAGTCCGAGATGGCGCTGCAGAAGCGCGCCACCCACGGCCTCAACGACGAGACGATGTGCGAGCTCATCCTCGACGGCGGCGCCGCCCTGGTCGATCGTCTCGAATCGTGGGGCATCCAGGTGCGCAACGACGAGGGGGAGCTGGTCTACGACCAGTCCATGTTCGGCGGCTGCAACCTCTACATCTGGAACGGCAAGTACCTGAAGAAGGGGCACGCGCGGCAGGTGAAGAAGAGCGGCGCGCACGTCTTCAACCGCGTCATGATGACCGATCTGCTGGTGGAAGACGGCGCCGTGGTGGGAGCAGTGGGGTTCCACACGCGCAGCGGCGAAGCCATGGTCTTTCACGCCAAGGCGACGATCCTGGCTTCGGGCGACTGCGTGCGCATGTACCAGGCGCCGGCCGGCGAGAACTTCAACCGCTGGCGCAACCCCTACCATACCGGCGACGGCTATGCCGCGGCGCTGCGGGCCGGCGCCCGCCTGAAGCACATGGAGTTCGTGCAGGGCACCCTGGTGCCGAAGGATTTCACGGCGCCGGGGATCAACGCCTTCATCGGCGTCGGCGCGAAGCTCTACAACGCCCGCGGCGAACGCTTCATGGGGGAGTACGCCGGCGAGCGCATGGAGAAGTCGCCCCGCCAGCTCCTTGCCTACGCCGTCTTCAGCGAGATCAAGGAGGGACGCGGCCCCATCTTCATGGATTTCCGCGACCTCGACCGGGCGCGCTTCGACCTCGTTATGCGCGGCTTCGAGAATGAGAAGCCGACCTACTTCACCTACTTCAAGGAGCGCCACATCGACCTGAAGTCCGGCATGATGGAGCTCGAAGTCTCCGAACCGTACTCGCGCGGCGAGCTGACGGGAGGCGTCGACGTTGACAGCACCTTCGGGCTGACCCTGCCGGGACTCTTCGGCGTCGGCGACGCCACCGCCTACGGGAGCTGGTCGGCCGCCTCGGGCGCCATGATCCTGGGCTGGGAGGGGGCGGCCCGCGCCTGCGCTTACGCCCAGGGCCTGCACGCCGCGCCGCGCCCCTCGACGGCGACGGTGGCGGCGGCCCTCGACCGTCTGGAGGGGCCGGGACGCAGGCCGCCGGGCATGGAGCTTGCCGAGATCGAGCGCAACCTGCAGCGCATCATGACTTCGTATGCCGGCTACGAGCGCAACGAGACCAGCCTGCGCGTCGGCCTCGAGCGCATCCGCAAGCTGCAGCGCCTGGCGGAAACGGAGGTCGGGGCGCGCGACGTGCGCGAGCGCGTCAAGGCGCACGAGATTCTCAACATGCTGGAGGTGGCCGAAACCATCATCCTGGCGGCGAAGGAGCGCAAGGAATCGCGCATGTTCCTGAACCACCGCCGGACGGATTACCCCGAGCGCGATGACAAGCGCTGGCTGAAGCATCTGTTGGTCCAGAAGCAGGCCGGCAGGGTGGTGGTGAGTGAGCGCGCGGTGGGGTGAAAGCGCCGCGGCGGCAGGCGACAGGCCGGAAGGCTGTCCTCCCATCTCTGCGCTCTCTGCGCCTCTGCGGTGAAATGGAGTGCACCGCGGAGACGCGGAGGACGCAGAAGAGGGGGGAGGAACCACGGATGAACACCGATGCACACGGATAAGAATAAGATCAGTGTTCATCTGTGTTTATCTGTGGTTCCTGTGCACCGCACGCAGACAGGCGGATGCACACGGACACGATCAATGTTCATCCGTGGTTCTTACCTCCCCTGGTTGGGGCGGGGTGCGAACCGCCCCGACGGTCGATGGGCTGGAAGCCTGGCCTACCGGCCTGGCGGCGCGGTGATGTAGCAGCCGGCGAGGAGAGCTGCACCGGGCTAAGGGAGAGCAAGTCCCGCTCTCAGGGTGCGTCATACAAGAGGAGGAGCGTCATGAAGAGAGTGGTGCGTGGTGTCTCTGTCCTGCTGGCGTTGGTGGCCCTGCTTGCCGGCGGCGCGGCGGGGCATTGGGGGTTCGGCGTCGCCCAGGCCGCCGAGCCGGTGACGTTCCGCATCGGCACCGCAATCCCGGACTATGCTTACGCCTTCTTCACGGAGCGTCCGGACATCCTGAAGCACTACGGCAAGAGCTACAAGATCGAGTGGGTGAAGTTCACCGGCTCGGGCGGCGCCCTGTCGGCCTTCGCGGCCAAGAAGGTTGACCTGTCGATCATGACCATCCTCCCCCTCATCAACGCCGCCACGAAGTACCGCCTCGACTTCAAGGTCATCCACTCGCAGCAGGATCACGGCGTGGACGGCCACTTCGCCACCACCTTCATGGCGCGGGCCGACTCCGGCGTCCGGCGCGCCGAGGACCTGAAAGGGAAGATCGCCGGCGTCAACGTGCGCGGCGGGGTGCTCGACCTGGCCCTGCGCATCATGCTCATGAAGCACGGCCTGAAGCCCGACAGCGATGTGACCATCGTGGAGGGCCAGTTCCCCCACCTGGGTGCGATGATCCGGGACAAGAAGATCGACCTCGGCTCCATCATCCAACCCTTCTACTCGCGCGAGCAGAAGAAGGGCGGCCTCATCGACGTTTTCACCACCGTCGATGCCTTCGAGACCGCGCAGCCACTCTCCTTCCGCGCCGCCCACGGCTCGGTGCTGAAGGAGCATGCCGCGGCGGTGCGGGATTACGTCGACGACTATCTTCGCACCATTGCCTGGGGCCACGACCACCGCGAGGAGGCCGTCCGGGCCTACTCGAAGACCTGGAAGATTCCTGAAGAGACGCTGATGGATTACTTCCTGACGAAGAAGGACACGCTCTATCGGCGCGACGGCGTCGTCGACGTGACTCTCCTGCAGAAAGTGGTCGAGACCCTGGTGAGGACCGGCTTCCTGAAAGAGTCGGTCGATGTTTCCAAGTACGTCGATCTGTCGTTCCTGCCGGCTAAACGGTAAGGGAGCGCGGCTCGGGTGACCTGCTGGAAATCGCCGTCATGAATTCGGCAAAGGTGGAGATCCGCGACGTCACCAAGGCCTTCCGGTCGACGGGAGGCTCGCAGGTGACGGCGCTGGCGGGCATCTCGCTGCGCATTCCGGAGAACGAGTTCCTCACCGTCGTGGGGCCGAGCGGCTGCGGCAAGAGCACCCTCCTCTACATCATCGGCGGCTTCCTGAAGGCGACGCGCGGCGAGGTGCTGGTGAACGGCGTGCCGGTGACCGGCCCGGGGGCGGATCGCGGCATCGTCTTCCAGAAGTACTCCCTCTTCCCCTGGCGCACGGTGATGCAGAACATCACCTACGGCCTCGAGGAGCAGGGAGTGCCGCGCGCCGAGCGCCAGGAGATCGCCCGCTCCTACCTGCGGCTCATGCGCCTCGAGGGCTTCGAGCGCGCCTACCCGCGCGCCCTCTCCGGCGGCATGCAGCAGCGCGTCGCCCTGGCCCAGACGCTCGCCTGCGAGCCCGACATCATCCTCATGGACGAGCCCTTCGGCGCCCTCGACGCGCAGACCCGCAAGCTCATGCAGGTGGAGCTGCTGCGCCTCTGGGAGCAGCGCCGCACGACGATCATCTTCGTCACCCACGACGTCGAGGAGGCGATCTACCTCGGCACCCGCGTCATCGTCATGACGGCGCGGCCCGGCACGGTGAAGCACGATGAACCCATCGCCTTGAACATCGCGCGCGACAAGGAGGACTACATGCTGAACCGCGCCTTCATGGAGCTGAAGATGCGCATCTGGCTGAACGTCAAGGAAGAGGTCGAGCGCTACGGTGAGGTTGCCCGCTCGTAAGACGTTTGCCTTCTGCATTCCCGTTCGAGCTTGGTGTCGTGAGGAGTGAAATTGGGGCTGGGGGAGGTGAGGGGGGACCCTTGCTCCCTCGCGGTCCCCTCCCTCACCCTCACCCTCTCCCAGTGGGAGAGGGGTTGGGGGTGAGGGACGACGCAAGGAGCGTTCGATGCCGGCGCTGCGCAAGATCGTTGTCCGCTTCCTGCCGCTCCTGCTCGTGTTCGGCGCCTGGGAGGCGCTCACCGCGCCGCGCCTCATCCCGGAGGACTTCATTCCCCGCTTCGCACACGTGCTGAGGGCGCTGGGCGACCTCCTCTCCTCGGCGGAGTTCTACGGGCATGCCGCCGCCTCGTTCTCTCGCGTCTTCATCGGCCTCACCATCAGCATCATCGCGGGGGTGGCGCTCGGCATCGGCATGGCGTGGTACCGCTGGGTGAAGCGCTTCTGCGAGCCCCTCGTGGTCCTCAGCTATCCGATTCCGAAGCCCGCCATCATCCCGGTGTTCATCATCTGGCTCGGCATCGGCGACCTCTCGAAGATCGCCGTCATCGCCCTGGGGTGCGTGGTGCCGATCATCATCTCCTCCTACAACGCCACCCTCAGCGTCGATCGCTACCTCGTCTGGTCGGCGTTGTCGAAGGGGACGAGCGAGCGGCGGCTCCTGCGCAAGGTGATCTTCCCCGCCTCCCTGCCGCGCATCGCCGTCGCCATCCGCGTCGCCATCGCCGTGGCCTTCATCCTCCTCGTCAGCTCGGAGTTCATCGCCGCCAACACCGGCCTCGGCTATCTGACGTTCTCGTATGGGTCCGTTGGGTCGAACGATTACATGTTCGCCACCATCTTCCTCATCGTCGCGGTGGGCTTCTCCGCCGATCGCGGCTACGCGGCGGTGATGCAGCGCGTGCTCGCCTGGCACGAGTTCGGCGAGCTGTAGGGGCGCCATGGCACAGGGCAAGCCGCGGGTGGATGTCGATATGGCGTCGGGGAGCAGGGAACCCGCAGCCCGGCGCTGGGCAGCGCTGCGTTGGCTCGCAGCCGGGGTGGCGCACTACTTCTCCGTCCTCCTCTTCTTTGGGCTGTGGGAGTTCGTGGCCCGCAGCGGCTGGGTGAATCCCTGGGTCTTCCCGCCGGTGACGGTGTCGCTGGCGGAATGGGGGAGGTCGCTCGCCACGGGGGACATCTTCCATCCCATGGGCTTGACCCTCTTGCGCGCCCTGGGCGGCCTGACGATGGCCCTCGGCGTCGGCATCACGCTAGGGCTGCTGATGGGGCGCTACCGCCTGGTGGAGTGGTTCTTCGAGCCGCTCATCGCCATCGGCTTCCCGGCGCCGAAGATCGCCTTCCTGCCGCTCTTCGTCCTCTGGTTCGGCTTCTTCAACACCGCCAAGGTGCTCATCGTCTTCACCTCGTGCATCTTCCCGTTGACGCTTTACGCCTACCACGGCGCCAGGAGCGTCGATCGCTTCTACCTTTGGTCGGCGCTCAGCAAGGGGAGCCGCGGCTTCGCTCTGCTGCGCAAAGTCGTCCTGCCGGCGGCCCTGCCGCACATCTTCGACGGCTTCCAGGTGGCCCTCATCGTCTCCTTCATCGTCGCCTTCGTGGCGGAGATGGTGACCGGCGGCGGCGGCCTGGGCTTCGAGATGATCAAGGCGGCGCAGGACGCCGAGACGCCGCGCGCCTTCGCCATGCTCTTCACCATCTCCCTGCTGGGCTACGGCACCATCAAGCTGGCGGAATGGCTGCGCGCCCTCCTCCTCTTCTGGCATATCGAGCACGAGGCGCATTGAGACTGGCCGAGAGCGCCCGCCCTCCTACGCGCCCGGGGCCAAGCACTGCCGCCGTGGTCCCCACGGGACGCCGCCGCTCGCCGCGTTGACAGCCCGCCAGGCCGGCTCTACCATCCGCCTATTCCCAGCTCTCCTTCCACGGTCGTCCGCACGATGGCCCTGGAGGAGGAAGGAGCAGACCGCTGTGTGAAGGAGTGAGCCGTCATGCGTATCGTTGACCTGAGCCTGCCGATCAACCGCCACATGCGCGGCATTCCGAAGATCAAGGAGTACGAGGAGAACCCCACCCGCCTGGTGGTCCTCTCGGCCCTCAGCGAGCAGCACCTGGCGCAGTTGAGGGCGCAGGGGTTGGAGACGGTGGCGCAGCCGGAGGTCACCCACCACATGATGAGCCGGCTGGAGATCCTGGGTCACATCGGCACTCACATCGACGCGCCCTGCCATTTTCTCGAAGGGACGTGGTCCATCGACCAGGTGCCGCTGGAGAGCATCGTCAAGAAGGGGCGGGTCATTCCCCTGACGCACCTGGAGCCGGGCACCGCGGTGACCGCCGAGAAGGTTCTCGCCACGGGGGTTCAGTTCGACAGCTCGGTCATCCCCATCCTGCACACCGGCTGGACCGACCGCGCCTGGGGCACCGACGCCTTCTGGAACGACATGATCTACCTCGATACGAGCGTCAGCGAGTTGCTGCTCGAGCGCGGGGTGAGCGCGGTGGCCCTCGACTTCTTCCCCGAGGTGCCCTTCTGGCGCATCGTGCGCGACCCGAGCGCCGGTCCCGGCCCGAACCATTGCCTGCTCCTCGGCAAGGGGACGATCCTCATTCAGATGCTCACGAACATCGGCGCCATCGGCACCGAAGACTTCACGCTCGTGGCCGTCCCCCTGCGCCTGGAGGGGCTCGATGGCTCGCCGGCGCGCGTCTTCGCCATGATCCCCTAGCCGGCGCCAAGGTGCCGCGCCTATGAGGCTGGCGCGCGGGGAGGGGCGCGTCAGAGCGGCAGGGGGCTCGCGGCGAGGCGTTCCAGCTCCTCCTGCCGAGGTGGCGCGGTGGGGCGCGCCGGAGAAGCCCCCATCTCGTTGCTCGTCTCGTCACCCGCATGATGGGAGGAAGCGCCCCATGGCAAGCCTAGCCATTCGCAATGGAACGATCATCACCTGCGACCCGCGGCACCGCATTCTGCGGCACGGCTGCCTGGTGTTCGACGGGGAGCGCATCACCGCCGTGCTTGCCGAGAGCGAGGCCGGCGCCGCCCAGGCCGAGGCGAGCCTCGACGCCGCGGGGTGCGTGGTGATTCCCGGCCTCATCAACGCGCACACGCACATGCAGGAGGTGATCAACCGCGGCCTGGGGGCGGACCTGACAATGCCGCGCTGGCTCTCCGAGCTGGCCATGCCGTCGCTCTCCAAGCGCACGCCGAAGCTCTACGAGCTGGGAGCCATGGTCTCCTGCATCGAGATGCTGAAGTCCGGCACCACGTACGTCTACGAGAACCCGCTGCCGCCGATCCCCCAGGCCGATGCCGCGGCGCGCGCCATCGCGGAGACCGGCCTGCGCGGCTCGGTGGCGCCGATCATCTCCGATCGCAACTACCCCGCCGCCTTCCGGGTCGACGTGAAGACCGCGCAGGCGCAGAGCGAAGACTTCGTGAACCGCTGGCAGGGCGCCGCCGGCGGCAGGCTGCAGACCGGCCTCAGCCCCTCCACCCCCGCCTTCACGGCCAGCCGCGAGCTGGTGCGCGAGCTCTCCCGGCTGGCGACGCAGCTCGGCGTGGGATTCACCACGCACGTCGCCGAGTCCACCGCCACGGTGCAGGCCCTGCGGAAGGAGTACGGCGCCAAAGGCGTGGTCTTCTTCCTGGAAGAGCTTGGCGTCCTCAACGCCCGCTTCGTGTCGTCGCAGTCCGTGCACCTGTTGCCGGAGGAGCTGCCTCTCTTCGCCGCCGCCGGCGTGCACGTGGCGAACAACCCCTCCTCGAACATGTTCCTGGGCAACGGCATTGCGCCGGTGCGCGACCTGTTGGCCGCCGGCGTCAACGTCGCCCTGGGGTGCGACGCGCCGGCCTGCAACAACGTCCTCGACATGCTGGCGGAGCTGAAGATCGCCGCCCTGGCGCAGAAGGTGCGCTACGGCGACCCGACGGCGATCACCACCGAGCAGGTCCTCGACCTCGCGACGCGGAACGCGGCGCGCGCCGTCGGCCTGGGGGATGAGCTTGGCTCGCTGGAGGTGGGCAAGCTGGCGGATGTGGTCATCGTGGACATGACGCAGCCCCACTGCCTGCCGGGCAATAATCCGCTCGCCGATCTCGTCTACTCAGCAACGGGTCGTGACGTGAAGCATGTCTTCATCGGCGGCAGGCAGGTGGTGCGCGACGGCAACGTGACGACGGTGGACGAACAGCCGATCCTCACCCAGTTCATCCGCGAGGCGAGGGCGGTGGATGTGGGGGGAACGTTCCACTGAGGTTGCGTCTGGTCTCCGCCGGGGGATCACCTTGTTTCATCATCCGGCGGCGGCGTCGCGAAGGGTTGGGGAGCGGGGATGCCCCACCGACCCCCGCAAGCATGGAGGCGGGGCGCGCGCCGAGGCACGGCCCCGCCCGCTGGCGTTGCGCTCCCCCTCCGGTTGACCTGGAGGGCGGGCCTGGGGCCGCCTTGCGGCATCACCCAGGGCGCCTCGCCCCATCTCCCTCCGGCGCTACGGGAGGCGCACGTAATCCCCGTCCTTCACCACGAAGATGAACGCCTCCTTCACGGCGTCGCCATCCAGGCCCATGGCGGTGCGGCCGCCGACGCCGGTGTAGTCCTTCAGGTTCGCCCAGCAGTCGCGGATTTTCTGCCGATCGCTGGCGAGGTCCTCCGGGCGGTTGGTCACGCCGGAGGTCTCGATGCAGGTCTTGGTGACGAAGATGGTGTCATAGAGGTTGGCGGTGGTGTTCATCGGCTTGTCGCCCTTCTTGTCGCGTTTGATGTACTCCGCGACAAAGCGCCGCACCTTCGGGTCCGGGTTCTCCGCCCAGAAGCTCCCCACCGTGTAAACCCCTTCGGCATCTTTCTTGGCGAGGTGGACGAACTCCGGGACACTCAGCGACACGCCGCCGATGGCCGGCACCATGACGCCCTGGCGGCGCATCTCGCGCAGGAAGTTCGCCGAGGCCGCCTGCAACCCCGCCAGCACCACACCGTCCACCTTGGCGTGCTTCACCTTCGTGACCTGGGCGCTGAAGTCGATGTCCGTCGTCACGAAGTCCGTCTCCAACCCCACCTCCACGCCGTTCGCCTTCAGGAGCGCCGGCATCACGTCCTTGCCGTAGGTTTTGCTGAAGAAGTCCTTCACGTCGGTGGCGACGGCGACGCGCTTGATCTGCGGGTAGGCCTTCAACCATTTTTCAACCACGGGGCCATTCAGCTTCTCGCTGGTCATGACGTTGCGGAAGGACCAGGGGCGGTTGCTGGCCGAGAGGCCGGGCGCCGCGGCGGAGGAGGAGATGATCGGCGCCGCGGCACGGTTCGCCACCGGGAAGGTGACGGCGGTGGTGGAGCTGAGGTAGGGTCCCAGGACCGCCAGCACCTTGTCGGCGTCGATGAGCTTGCGGGCCGCCTGGATGGAGGTCTCCGACTTGCTCGCCGTGTCGTACATGATGATCCGCAGGGGCAGTCCGCCGACGCCGCCGGCGGCATTGATCTCCTCCATCGCCATGTTCATGGCGATGACCTGCTGGAGCCCATTATGGGCCACCGCCCCCGTCGTGGGGATGAGCGCCCCGAGCTTCACCTCCTTGCCGGCCAGCTTGGCGGCAGCGGTCGTGGCCGCGGCCAGCACCCCAACGATGAGCAGAAGCGTTACCAGCCATGACATCCCAAGCCAACGACGCTGAACACCGTTCATACTTTCTCCTTCCCCGTGCCGAGGTACGCCCCCCGGCGCTTTGGAACGTGAACTGCGCGGCGGTCGCGCCTTCGGCGTCGTGCCGCCCAGGCGCCGACCACGCCGACCAACAGCTCAGGGGCAAAGGCCCCGCTTCGCTTCGCCTTTGAACAGCGCGAGAAAGCCTGCTTGGGGTTGCTGGTATGCCTTCCATTATCGCGCCGCGGCTAAGCAAGCGCAAACCCCGCGACCGGCACGCGCGCACCCGCCGTCGAGGCGAGTTGGCGCGAAAAAATCTGCTCTCCATCATGTCGGGAACCCGGCAAGGGCCTATATTCTCTGGGAGCAGCAGGCCAGGCGGGCTGCTCGCCGGCGTGCCCAAGCCGGCGCCGAGGAGTGTTGAGCGCCGTCATCCCCCGGCACGCGCCGCGTCGGTTTTCAGGAGACCTCGATGCATCCACACCGCGAGCTGAACTTCAACGAGGCGCCCTTCCTCCTCATCTGGGAGATCACCCAGGCGTGCGCCCAGGCCTGCCTGCATTGCCGCGCCGAGGCCATCCCGTCGCGCCATGCCGGCGAGCTCACGCTGGCGGAAGGAGAGCACCTCATCGACCAGCTTGCGGAGATGGGCACGCCGATCCTCATCCTCACCGGCGGCGATCCGCTGGAGCGCGACGACCTCGAGGACCTCATCCGCCACGGCAAGGCGCGCGGCCTGCGCGTCGGCGCCATTCCCGCCGCCACGCCGCGCCTGACGGCGGAGCGCGTGCAGCACCTGGCGGCGGCGGGGCTGGATCAGATGGCCCTCAGCCTCGATGCCGTCAGCGCCGAGCAGCACGACGCCTTCCGCGGCGTCGAGGGGTCCTTCGCGCGCACCCTGGCCGGGGCGCGTTACGCGCGGCAGGCCGGCCTGCGGCTGCAGATCAACACCGTCTTCGCGGCCTGGAACGTCGGTCTGTTCGATCCCCTCCGGCAGCTCGTGGAGGAACTCGGGGCGGTCTTCTGGGAGGTCTTCTTCCTCGTCCCCACCGGGCGGGGGAGCGCCGTGAAGGGCCTGACGCCGGAGCAGTACGAAGATCTCTTCGCCAAGCTCCACGCCCTGCAACGGCAGGTCTCTTACATCGTCAAGGTGACCGAGGCGCCGCACTACCGCATGTTCGTCGCCGAGCGGGAGCGCCGGCGGCAGACCACGGACGGCGCCTCGCCCGGCCCATCCACCGGGGCGCGCATCCGCCAGCTCCTGGCGCGCGAGACCGGCCCCGCCGGCGGCGTGGGGCAGGCGCCGCGCGGCGTCAACTCCGGCAAAGGCTTCGTCTTCGTCAGTCACACGGGCGACGTCTTCCCCAGCGGCTTCCTTCCCGTCCGCGCCGGCAACGTGCGCCAGACCCCGCTGGCGGAGCTCTACCGCGACACGCCGGTCTTCCGCGAGCTGCGCGACGCCGCGCTCCTGAAAGGGCGCTGCGGCGTCTGCCCCTACCGCGAGCTGTGCGGCGGATCGCGCTCCCGCGCCTACGCCCTGACGGGCGACTACCTCGCCGAGGACCAGAGCTGCCGCTACCAGCCGCCAACCCACGCACCGGCGGCGGCGCAGGCGGCGCACTCCTGACGGCCGGCCGGCCGCAGCCGTTACCGGCGCCGACGCCGTACGGGCCGCGGAGCGCCGGCCTGCGCAGCCACGTCACGCCATGTCCACCGCTTCGTTCCGCGACACCTTCATGCGGCGCGACCGGCTGCTGCTGGCGTCCGGGCCGTTGCTCCTCGCCTGCCTGGCCTGGCTCGCCCCTTGCCGCTCGCCCCTTGCCTTCCTCCTGACCTTCTGGCGCGAGGGGCGGGGCGGCGCCTTCCTCATGGGGGTGCATCACGGGACCTTCTGCGTGGGCTGCTGCTGGGTGCTCATGGGCTTGCTCTTCGTGGCGGGGGTGATGAACCTCGTGTGGGTGGCGGCGATCGCCGGCTTCATCCTGCTGGAGCGGCTCGTGCCGCGCGGCCGCTGGCTCAGCCGTCTGACGGGGCTCCTCCTCGCCGGCTGGGGAATGTGGGTCGGTGCAGGAGGATAGCCCCAGTGGGGTGGGAGCGGCTTCACGTTCATGCCGCGCCGGGGTACAATGGAGGCGTGGGGCGGCTGCCCGCGCGGATTCGGCGGGGAGGAGCAGCGCAGCGGGCCTGGGTGGCCGCGACGGGGAGATCGACCTCAGGGGTGAGAGACCATGCCGATTCAGGTGAGCCTGCCGGCGGCGGAGGTGGAGCGCTTTCGCGCCGCCGGGTATTGGAGCGGCGAGACGCTCTGGACCATCCTCGAGGGCTGGGCGCGGCGCCAGCCGAACGCCGTGGCGATGGTGGACGCCGAGCGGCGCATCACCTACGCCGAGCTCTGCGCCGAGAGCGAGCGCCTGGCCGGGGCGCTGCGGCGGCTTGGTGTCGGGCGCGGGGAGGTCGTCGGCGAGGTGATGCCGAACAGCATCGACTGGCTGGTGGCGCACCTTGCCGTGAGCCGCTGCGGGGCCGTCTGGGCGCCCTTCCACCTCGCCTTCCGCCAGCACGAGTTCCGCCAGCTCCTGCCGGCGGCGGAGGCCAGCGCCATCATCGTGCCGGCGGACTACCGCGGCACGAACTTCCCGGCGATCATCGATGAGGTGGCGGCGGCGCTCCCCGGCGGGCGGCAAGGGCTGCTGCGCATCGCGTCCCTGGGGCAAGGCTGGCGCCAGGCCACCGACCGCCTCCCCGACGGCTGGCACTGCCTGGAGCGACTGCGGCAGGAAGGAGGGCCGGTTGACTTCCCCCCCATCGCGCCGGGCGACGCTTTCTCGATCACCTTCACCTCCGGCACCACCGGCGAGCCGAAAGGGGCGGTGCACACCACCGACACGAGCCTCGTTGCCGGCCCCGGCAACTTCAAGGCGCGGGGAATCAAGCCCGGCGATGTCTGCTTCTGCGTCTCGCCGTTTGCCTTCTCGTTCGCCCACGAGTCCGTCTACAGCACGCTCGTCAACGGGGCCACGGCCATCGGCGTGGACCGCGTGGCACCGGAGGAGTTCTGCCGCATCGTGGAGCGGGAGCGCGTCACCTTTGTCCTCTGCTCGCCCGCCTTCATACCGCCGCTGGCGCAGGAGGGCGTCTGGCGGCGCTACGACTTGTCGAGCGTACGCCTGGTGCTCACCGGCGGCACCACCGTGGCGCCGACCGTCGTTCGCGCCCTGCGGACCTGCTTCCCGAACTGCACGCCGCTGGCGCAGTGGGGGATGACCGAGTGCTTCGCCGCCATCCGCACCGAGGTGGCGGACAACGTCGAGGTGGTGATGCAGAGCGTCGGCACGCCGGGGCCGGGCATCGAGGCGGCGATCCTCGACGAGGCGGGGAACGAGCTGCCGCCGGGGGTCATCGGCGAGCTGGCGGTGCGCGGCGCCTCCCTCATGTGGGGCTACTGGCGGCGCGATGAGGGGACGCGCAGCCGCAACCCGCGGAGCTGGTTCCTGAGCGGCGACCTGGCGACGCACGACGGCAAAGGTTACTTCCAATTCGTCAGCCGCAAGAAGGAGGTCATCAACCGTGGCGGCGTGAAGGTCTACCCCGCCGAGGTTGAGGCCATCCTCAGCGAGCATCAGGCGATCGTCGAGTGCGCCGTGGTGGGGTACGCCGACGAGCGGCTCGGCGAGCGCGCCTGCCTGGCCGCGGTCGTCAAGGATGGGCGGGAGCTGTCGCTTGCCGACCTCACCGCTTACCTCGAGGGGCGCGGCCTGGCGAGGTACAAGTTCCCCGAGCGCCTGGAGGTCATCGAAGCCCTGCCGCGCAACCCCTCGAATAAGATCGACAAGGGCCGCCTTGCCAAGATGCTGAACCTCTGAGCGGCGTGCCTGCTCTTCCTCCCCGCGGCGCGGGCCTGTGCCTCGCCGCGTCGTTCACCCTGCCTCGTCCGACGACCGTTGCAGCACGCCGAGCTGCAGCAGCATCCCCAGCTCATCGCGGCAGACCCACTGCTCGGCGATCTTGCCGTCGCGCAGGCGAAAGATGGCCATGGCCTCCCAGGAGATCGTCCTGCCCGCCACCGCCTGGTTGCCGAGGCGCGTCCGCCACTCGCCGCTGAACGTGGCCCGATGACTCAGCCGGCAGGCCACCCGGTCCCCCTCGGCGATGAGGTCGTGGACGGTCGTGGCGACGTGGCTATAGAGCTTGGCGCCGGCGCCGACGATGCGCCTGATGCCCTCCAGGCCGCTGATCGGCCGCGACGCCTCCGGGCGATGGATGATGCAGTCCGCGGTAAAGAGATCCCCGAGGATGGTGACGTCATGCTGATCGACGGCTTCCGCGAAGAAGCGGCGCACGACCTCCTTGGCTGACGGTAGCGGCGAGGGTGACGGCAGGGGCATGGAGCTCCCTCCTGCGTGGCGGCGACCGGCTGTGATGGGGAAGTCCGCAGATTTCGCCGATGACGCAGATTCAAGGGGGCGGTTCACGAACCGCCCCTACTTCTTTATGACCGCCTCCGAGTAGTCCAGAGCTCGATGCTCTCCTTTCCGGCGTAGAGTCGGATGTGGGCGGTTCCCCCCCCAGGAGGAGGAGAGCAGAGAAACTGGCTGGGCCTTCGGCAGGACGATGCAGAGGCCACGGTTGGCGAGGAACTCCATGCCGCGTTGATCGTCCTGGGTTTTGGCCGTCACCCACTGGTCGAAGGCGTCGGCCGTGAGACAGGCGACCTTGGGCGTGATGACGTGATCGGCGGGAGTGGGCGTGCGAGGCGCGTCAGACATGGCCAGCGCGACGATGAGCGGCGTGAGGATCGAGGCGCCGATAATCAGGGCGGTCTTGGGTTTCATGGGGTGCGCCTTTCAGGGCGGGCGAGACGCCCATGGTGGACGCGGCGGCGGGCGGGGCCGCGTCCTCCTACAACGTGCTCAAGTGAGCCGCCAGCTCCTCGGGCGCGGCGTAGAAGGGCGAGTGGCTCGTGTTCATGGAGATGACCGGGGCGCACGCCAGGCGCGTGTACATGACCTTTTGCAGGTGCGGCGCGATGGCCCGATCGTTGAGGCACTCGATGTAGGCGCGCGGGATGCGCCCGAAGTTCGCCTCGCTGGTGCGCACGGCGGCGCCGAGCGGCTGCAGGGCTTGCGGCACCAAGCGCGCCGCGGCCCGCCGCGCGTCCTCCTCCGGGCAGTCGGCGTAGAACACCTCGCGCACCGCTTCGGGCCGGATGGTTGCGGACTTGCCGTCGGCGGCGAGGACCATGTTGGGACGCACCAGCGAGACGGTGTCCGGGGGCGTCAGGGTGAGCCGCGACTCGCCGTTGCGCAGGAGAAAAGCTGTCAGGTAGACGAGCCTGCGGATGCGCCGCGGGCAGTCCTCGGCGGCCTGGGTGATGATGATGCCGCCCATGCTGTGGCCCACCAGGATGGCCGGCTCGGGCTGCGCCGCCAGCACCTCGCAGACCCGCCGCGCATAGCGCTCCAGGGTGACCTCGGCGGTTGGCGTGGGGTCCTGCCCGTGGCCCGGCAGGTCAGGCGCCACGACCGTATGGCCGTCTCGTTGCAGCAGCGGCGCCACCTTCTCCCAGCACCAGCCGCCATGCCAAGCGCCATGGATGAGAACGTAGGTACTCATGATGGGAGATCCAGAGCGTGCGCGGCTTCCGGCCGGCCGCGCCGCGCCGCGTCACGCCTCGAAGAGGCCGCGCTGGCCAAGAGCCGAGAAATCGGCCAGAGGATGCCATGGTATGCCGCCGACCACCGCGATGCAACCGCCGCTGGCTGCCATGAGATTCCAGCCTCCCCTGACCGGCGCAGCCTTTAAGCGCTTGGCGCGGCGATTTTCTTCTTGACAGACTTGCGAAGGGAGGATGCAGGGAATAAGTTAGCCTAAGAGGCGGAGAGATCAACAATAAGAAACACTTATCTAAGACATTAGACACCATTGCAGCGGGCGGGGCAGCCGGCGACTCATGAAACTCAACCGCGAAAGTGAATATGGGCTCAAGGCCTTGGTCTTCCTGGCGCAGCAGCGGCCGGGGGCGGTGTTCCAGGCAAGCACGATCGCGGAGGCCAAGGAGCTGCCGCGCGGATTCCTCGCCAAGATCTTCCAGAAGCTCACGCAGCACGGTCTGTTGCGCTCGCATCGCGGCAAGCGCCGGGGCTACACCCTGGCGCGCGCGCCGGAGGAGATTTTCCTGCGGGAGATCGTTGAGGCCATCGAGGGGCCGGGGCTGTTTGACCGCTGCATTTTTTGGAGCGGTCGCTGCAGCACCACGAACCCCTGCCTGCTGCACGAGTGGTTCAAGGAGGTCAAGCCGAGGCTTGAGGAGATGCTGACCACGACGACCTTGGCGGAGGTTCTGGCTCAGAACGCCTTGGCAGGCGGGACGGAGCTTTGCCGGGAGTTCGCGCCGGGCTTATTCGGCGCGGAAAAGAGGCACCAGCCTCCCTCGCAGCCGTAAAAAGGAGCGGCAGGCGGGAGGGGCTGGTTTAATTGTTCCGTAGCAAAGGACCTTCAAGACCCCATTACATCCGCCGGTTCCCTCCACTCACCCTCATGCGGGGAGATGTGGTTGCCGCGCTCGTAGGGAGACCTCCTCGGTTCGCTAACGTTGATCCTGCCCACCTACTGCCTCCGAATCGCCGCTCGCTCTTCTGGCTTTCCTTGTTGAACCCGATGCAGGCCTTCAAGCTCGCCGCGCTGCTGAGCTTCAGGCCCAACCTCGATGTGCTCGGTCCGGTGGGGGCCTACGCGATCCATAGGATGGGCGCGGGCGGCCTGCGGCTCCTCCTCATCGGCAGCCTTCTCCTCTGGTCGTTCCTCCCCCTCAGCCTGGCTCTCAGCCTCTTCAGCGTGCCGCGCGATGAGTGAGGAACGAGGCCGCCGCTCCCGCCCGGCATGCCGCGACGCCCGTGGCGGGACGTCCCTCGGCAGATTGTGGTAGTCAAGCGGCGCGTCTCCATGCCAACATTGAGCGGGGTTGGTTGCCGCGGGCAGGGGTGGCCCGCCGCGGCGCGGCGAAGGCGGGCGCGCCTCCCACCTCGGGGGAGAGGCGCATCATTTCCTGCCACGGCGTTGAACATACCGGGCGCGCGGCTGCGTTCGGAAGGGGTCGGCGATGAGATGCTCAGCACCTCGAGCGGATGCGGCGCTGCCGCAGGGGAGCGCTGCGCCGCCGGTCGCGGCGGGTTTTCGCATCGGTCCCGTCCTGGTCTCCAATCCCTTCCTCCTGGCGCCGCTCTCCGGGTACAGCGACGCGGCGATGCGCCTCATCGCCCGGGAAGAAGGGGCGGGTTTCGCGTTCACCGAGATGATCAGTTGCATCGCCTACCTGCACGACAGCCGGCGAACGCTGCAGCGGGCCGCCTGGCTGCCGGAGGAGAAACCGTTCGGACTGCAGCTCATGGGCGCGGACGCGGACCTCATGCGGCGAGCGGCGGAGAAAGCGCAGCGCGACGGGGCCGACCTTCTCGATATCAACATGGGGTGTCCAGCCCGGCGCATCGTGAGAGCGGAGTCGGGTTCCGCCTTGATGCGCTCGCCGGAGAGCGCCGAGCGCATCATGCGGGCGACCGTGGCGAGTGTCGACATCCCGGTCACCGTCAAGCTGCGCAGCGGCTGGTCAAGGGAGATCGGCGACGCGCGGGCCGTCGCCGAGGCGGCGGAGGCGGCGGGCATCGCCGCGATCACCGTGCATGGCCGCACGCAGACCCAGAAGTTCGCTGGCAAGGCTGATTGGGAGGTGATCCAGGCGGTGAAGGAGCGCGTGCGCATTCCCGTCATCGGCAACGGCGATGTCGAGACTGCGGTTGAGGCCGTCGCCAGGATGCGGGGCGCCGGCTGCGACGGCGTGATGATCGGCCGCGGCGCCATCGGCCGGCCGTGGTTGTTCGCGGCGAGCCTCGCCCTCCTGACCACGGGGATGCTGCCGGAGCCGCCGGGCGGCGAGGCGCTGCTGCGCCTGATGCTGCGCCACCTGGGCTACCTGCAGCGCCTCTACCCCGCGGGCCAGGGGCTGCTGCGCTTCCGCAAGCACTGCGCGGCGTACCTGCGCGGCTGGCCGCAGAGCAAGGCGCTGCGCGCCCATCTGCACACGCTGTGCGACCCTGCCGCGGTCGAGGCGGCGCTGGTGGGATACTTCAGCGGCGGCCACGCCTCCGCGTAACGGGTCGAATGGTTTGGGGGCGGGTTGGAGCGCGGAGGGAGGGTTCTTCTGGGGGGACCCTTGCTCCCCACACCCTCTACCCGCACGAGCCGCCGCGCCGCTCGCGTGCTAGGTGAGGAACGGAGGGGAGACGACGCTAGCGCTCCGCCACGATGCGCTCGATGAGCTTGCGGGCGCGGTTCGCCTGCCCCGAGGCGGGATACCGTTGCAGGAGCGTGTAGAGCTCGGTCAGCGCCGCGTCGAACCGGCCGAGGTGGAAGAGGGAGAAGCCTTTCTTGTAGAGCGCGTCGGGAAGTTTGTTGCCTTTCGGGAACTTCTCGAGCACGAGCTGGAAGGCGACGGAGGCTTGCTCATAGCGCTGCAGCAGCAGGTTGGACTCCCCCACCCAGTACTGCGCGTTGTCCGCCAGATCACTGCCGGGGTAGCGCTCGACGAAGGCCTGGAAGCCGCGGATGGCTGCCTCGTAGTTGCGTTCCATGAAATTTGAGTAGGCGTGTTCGTAGAGCTCCTCGGCGCTGAGCTGCTGCGTCAGCGACGCAGCTTCCCGGGCCGACGATGGTTGGGCCGGGGCGCTCTCGCTCTTCATCTGGCTGCCACGCGCACCCGCCTCGATCTGCTGGGTCAGCAAGCTGACCTCGTCCCGCAACATGGTGAGACTCTTGCGGAGATCGCTCAGCCGCGTTTTTTGCTCGGTAAAACGATCATCAAGACTGCGAATCTTGGTCTCCAGCCGCTTGAAATGTTCGTCGAACTCTTCTTTCATTGCCACTCTCTCTTGGCGGAGCGTAAGGGCGGTTGGGAGTTCGGGATGAGGCTCGACTGGAGGCTGCGCGGCACATCCAACGAGCGCCACCGCCATCCCTCCCGTGAGCAACGGGATCCTGCTCCACATCCGGCGGCGCATGCTCAATCATACTCCGAGCAGAATCATCGACGATCCTCGCTGAACGTTACCACAGGGCTTGCTGGCAAGCAAGCGCCCGGCGCGTCTCCTCGCACCTCCCGGAGATCTCCCGGCTGACGGTTCAGAACCACCTCGGCCACCTCAGCGGGCGCGCGTTCCCGGCAGCCCCCTGCCGGGCCATTCCCAGCCTTCCTCGTTAGACGAAGTTGACCTCAAAGTGTTCCTGGTGGAGTTCGCGATCAGCTTTGATGATGATGTTCTTCTGCAGCTCCCACTCGAGGTGCTCGAGGTACCCCGGCGCTTCATCGAAGATGTAATCGGCCACCTCCGGGTGGACGCTCACCAGGACCTTCTGATGCGGGGCGGTCGACCTCTCGCCGCGGATGATCTCCCGGAAGACCTCGTGTCCCACGCTGGCGGGCGACTTCACGTAGCCGCGTCCCTGGCAGTACGGGCAGGGGCGGCAGAGCGTCCGCGCCAGACCTTCGCGCACCCGCTTGCGCGTCATCTCCACCAGCCCCAGCTCGGAGACCTTGAGGATATTGGTGCGCGAGCGATCGGTCTTCAGGGCGTTCTCCAGCGCCTGAAAGACTCGCTCCTTGCTCTCTTCGCGCTCCATGTCAATGAAATCGATGATGATGAGGCCGCCGAGGTTCCGCAAGCGCAGTTGGTAGACGATCTCGTTGACGGCCTCCAGGTTGGTCGTCAGGATCGTCTCTTCGGCGTTGCGCGAGCCGACGAAACGGCCGGTGTTGACATCGATGGCCACCAGGGCCTCCGTCGCGTCGATGGTGATGTAACCGCCGGATTTCAACCAGATCTTGCTCTGCAAGGCGCGTTCGATCTCAATCTCGATGGCATAAGCGTCGAAGATCGGCTGCTCGCCGGTGTAGAGCTCGATCTTCGGTTCGAGGTGGGGCAGGTAGGAACGGACGAAGCGCACGCAGCGTTCATACTCTGCGGGATCATCGACGAGGAAACGATCGACGCTGCTGGAGAAGAGATCGCGGATGGAGCGGAGCACGAGATCGAGGTCGGGGTGAACGAGTTCGGGGGCGTTCTTCTGGCGCTCCGTCTCCTGGATGGTTCCCCACAGCCTCGTGAGGTAATCAATATCCGAGGCGAAGGCCTCCTCATTCATCCCTTCGCTCACGGTGCGCACGATGAACCCAGCCTGGGGCGGTTTGATGGTGAGGAGCAGGTCGCGCAGGCGCGTCCGCTCGTGCTCGTCTTCGATGCGGCGGGAGACGCCCACATGGTCGACGCCCGGCATGTAGACGAGGTAGCGTCCCGCCAGCGTGATGAAGGTGGTGAGGCGGCACCCTTTGCTGCCGAGCGGCTCCTTGGACACCTGCACGAGGACCTCCTGCCCCTCGTGCAAGATCTCCTCGATGGCCGGCCGGCTGAGAAGGCCACCGGCTCCGCCCTCGCCCTGTTGCCCCTCCGGGCTGGCCGCGCTTCCCGTCAACGGACTCCCCGCCCCTTCGAGGAGAGGCATCCCCGCGACGCCCTCCTCTGACCCGCAGCCCGGAGCGAGCTCCGGCGCGTTCGCGGCTGCCGCGTCGCCGGCGCCGCCGGTCCTCCCTTCCATGCCGGGGCTCGCGGCGCCGCTGGCGGTAGTCGGCGGGGGGAGGTCTTCCTCGTCCGCGGAGACCACCAGCGCCTGCACCTGCTCGGCGGCGGGGAGGGGGCCGCCGTGGTTGATATCCGCCACATAGAGGAAGCCGGCCTTCTTCATGCCGATATCAACGAACGCGGCCTGCATGCCCGGCAGCACTTTCGAGACCCGCCCCTTGTAGATGTTGCCGACGACACCCTTGTCCCGTTCCCGCTCGATGAACAGTTCCGTCACCTGATGGTTTTCGACCAGCGCGACCCGCGTCTCGAAGTTGGTATGGTTAACGATGATCTCTGCGCCCATCAGACCCCCAACGGCGTCTCAGGACCACGTTTGCCCCACTTTCACCACCTCGATCTCCAGGTCGTCCGCCCCTGCCGACGGGAAGAGGGCGCGGACAACCAGGTGGGGTTTCACAGAGCCTTCCAACGTCTGCCGCAGCCGCAGATGCAGACGCGCCTCCCCCTGGCGCTGCTGCCGCACCTCGAGCGCTTCGAGCAGGGGTCGCGCCTCGACCACCTTGGCCTGCTTACCGCGGCGGCCCTCCCCTTTCACGAGCGGCAGGCTGGAGCGCTCCAGGAAGGCGCGGACCATGGCCTGGAGCTCCTCCTCGCCGCGGAGTCGATCGAGGGCGGCGCCGCGCGCCGCCACCTCGTAGCTCACGCAGCGCGGCTGCAGGGTGAGGCCGGAGAGCAGGGTGACATCCTCGGCGCCGTCGATGCCTAGGCCCGCCGGCAGTTCGCGGTTCAAGGCCGCCTGCAGGAGGCCCGGCGCCATCCAGCGCTTCAGGCCGATGTCGCAGTACTCTTCCAGGCTCTCCACGCCCACCGGCAAGGCGGGGCCGAAGGAGAGCTTCGGCAGCGCGTTGTATCCCTGGGAGTAAGCAAGGGGCACCCCAAGGCGGCGCAAGGCGCGGTGGAACACCGTCTGCAATTCCAGGTGCGAGAGGTACTTCATCAGCCCTCGTTTGCTGTACCGCAGCCGAACCCGCTGGCGCACCGGCGATTGCGCCGCTGGGGTGCGCGCCGCGGGCATCGCGGCGGCGTGCGGCGCACGCGGCGCCGTCGCCCCGGCAATACCCCCCCCCGCGCCGGCGGCCGAGGCGGCGTCCGCCGCTGGGGCGGCAGGGCGCCCGTTGCCGACCGCCGCGGCCGGCGGGCTGACGGGAGCGCCGAAGCTGCTGCCCGACGGCTCGTTTTCCCTCCTGCCGTCGGCGCTCTGCGGCTGGGCGCCCTGGTGCAGCAAGAGGGGGAGATCGAGGCGCATCCCTTGCCGGTGTTCCAGCTCGGCCGCCAGACCCGGGACAAGGTCCGCCCCGCCGTGCTCATTGCGATAGGCGAACCACGAGGTGTTGCGGCGCGTGGTGGTGCAGTAGGGGAGGCCCGCCTGCTTCGCCATCCCCAGCAAGGGGCCGCAGGCCGTACAGCGCTGGTAACGGCAGTCATCGAGCGGCTGGCTCTCCAGGGCTCGTCTCTGCTCGCGCAGGTGAAACTTCTTGATCGTGTGGGAGTCGATGTGATCCCACGGCAGCGCCTCCTCCTCCTTAATGACGCGGTAGGCGTAAAAATCTGGCTGCAACCCAACCTGGGCGAACGCCTGCCGCCAGAGGGGCAGGCTGAAGTGCTCGTCCCAGCCCTCGAAGCGGCAGCCCAACTGGTAGGCGGCGTGGAGGACCTGCCCGAGGCGCCGGTCGCCGCGCGAGAAGACCGCTTCGAGGTAGCTGCTCTCGGGAGCGTGGAAGCGAAAGTGCACCGGCTTCTTCTTCAGGCGCTGGTAAAGGTAGTCCTGCTTCGCCCGCAGGCTTTCGAGCCGCTCTTGCGGCAGCCACTGGAAGGGCGTGTGCGGCTTGGGGACGAAGGAGGAGACGCCGAGGTTGATGTTCTTCAGCCGCTCCCCACGTTTGCCGCGCACGGCGAGGGCGTTCAGGCAGAGGCGCACGATGCCGTCGAGGTCGTCGGTGGTCTCGGTGGGCAAGCCGATCATGAAGTAGAGCTTCAACGACTCCCAACCCGCCGAGACGATCTCGTGGACGTTGCGCAGCAGGTCGGCCTCGGAGATCGTCTTGTTAATGACGGCCCGCAGGCGCTCCGTCCCCGCCTCCGGGGCGATGGTGAAGCCGGACTTGCGCACCCGGCCAACCTCGTGGATCAGCCTGGGGTTGAGCGATCCGGGCCGCAGGGAGGGGAGGGAGATCGCCACCGCCTCGTCTTCATGGCGCGCCACGAGGCGGGAGACGAGGGCGTCGAGCTCGCTGTAGTCGCCGGTGCTCAAGGAGAGGAGCGAGACGTTCTCGAAGCCGGTGGCGGCGAGGGAGGCGCGGACGATGGCGGCGATCGTCCGCGGCGTCCGCTCGCGGGTCGGGCGGGCGATGTAGCCGGCCTGGCAGAAGCGGCAGCCGCGCGTGCAGCCGCGCGCCACCTCCACGGCGACGCGTTCATGGACGATCTGCATGAACGGCACGATGGGCCGCGTCGGCCAGGGGCTGGCATCGAGGTCCCAGACGAGGCGGCGCTCCACCGTCGGCGAGGGCGCCTGCGCGGCGTCGATGCGCGCCACCCGGCCGTCGGCATGGTGCGTCACCTCGAAGAGCCGCGGCACGTAGACGCCGCGCAGCTCCGCGCAGCTCCGCAGGAGCGTCTCCCGGCACGCGCCCTGACGCTGGGCGGCCTGGTAGGCGTCGATGATTTCGTGCACCACCTCTTCGCCATCGCCGATGACGAAGAGGTCCACGAAATCCGCCAGCGGCTCGGGGTTCACGGTGCAGGTGCCCCCGGCGATGACGAGGGGATGCGCCGCGGTGCGCCGCCGGCTGAGGAGAGGGACGCCGCCGAGATCGAGCATGGCGAGGAGGTTCGTGTAGCAGAGCTCGTACTGCAGGGTGAAGGCGACGATGTCGACCTCGCCGAGTGGCCAGGCCGATTCCAGGGTGCCGAGGGGGATCCCCTTGCGGCGCAGGAGCGCTTCGCAATCGAGGTCCGGGGCGAAGGCGCGTTCGGCGGCCACGTCCGGTCGATCGTTGAGGATGGTGTAGAGGAGCTGCAGTCCCAGGTGGGACATCCCCACTTCGTACTTGTCGGGGAAGCAGAACGCCACCGTCGTCGACACGCCGGCGAGGTCCTTGCGGATGCTGTTGATCTCCGTCCCCAGGTAGCGGGTGGGCTTGCTCACGAAGGGGAGGACATCGCGCTCAAGGCGGTCGCGCAGCGAGCGCGGACGGCGCAGCGGCGCCTGCGTTGGCTGCGGCAGCATGCTCGTCGCCATGGGGGTCCTTTCTCCGTGACCAAGCGTGCAGCCGGGCTCCGTGGCGGGAGCGGCCTGCGCGGCTGCGTCGGCGCGGGGGCCCGTCCCGGCGCGCCTGCCTGTCTCACCCTGTGAGTATAGATACCTGGCGGCGCTCTTGTCTAGCCGTGGGATGGCGACGCACCCACGCGGCGCCGCGGCGGGGCGGTCGCGCTCACCGTGCGGCGCCGCACGGCGCTGCCGTCAGAACGAGTAGCGGCGGAGGCGGACGTTGAGGAGCAATCCAAAGGCGAACATCATGCTGACCAGGGAAGAACCGCCGTAGCTCATGAACGGCAGGGGGATGCCCACCACGGGAGCGACGCCGATGGTCATGCCGATATTGGCTGCCGTCGTCACGCTGAAGAGGACCACGATCCCCAGGGCCAGGAGGGCGCCGAGGCGGTCCCGGGCCTTCAGGGCGGTGGTCACGCCGCGCGCGATGAGCGCCAGGTAGAGGAGGATGAGGAGCGTGCTGCCGAAGAAACCGAGCTCCTCGCTCACCACGCCGAAGATGAAGTCGGTGTGCTTCTCGGGGAGGAAATCGAGGCGGCTCTGCGTACCCTGAAACATCCCTTTGCCCCAGACCCCGCCGGAGCCGATGGCGATGAGCGATTGCATGCTGTGGTAGCCGGCGCCGCGGGGGTCGCTGCCGGGGTTGAGGAGGGTGAGGACGCGGCTGCGCTGGTAGTCCTGCATCACCAGCCAGAGCAATGGCAGGGCTGCCAGCACGAGGGCGCAGAGGAGGAGGAAGGTGCGCCGTTGGATGCCGACGCAGAGGGCGAGGCCAACGAAGATCACCAGGATGATGAGGGCCGTGCCGAGATCGGGCTGCTTGACGATGAGGAGGAACGGCACGATGGTCAGGAGCGCGGGCTTCAGGAGGTCCAGCAGCCCGCGTGGGGTGAGCTTCTGGGACTCGGCGAAGTAGTGGGCCAGCGCCAGGATGAGGGCGATCTTGGCGAACTCCGAGGGTTGCACGCGAACGCCGCCGACGCCGAGCCAGCGCTGCGCCCCCTGCACCGGCGGGCTGATGGTGAGGACCGCCAGCAGGCTGAGGACGGCGATGCCGTAGATGACGTAGGCGTACTTGCCAACGTAGTGGTAATCAACGAGGAGCGCGACGAGGAAGGCGACGAACCCGTAGGCCAGCCAGGTGAGCTGCTTGGTGTAGAGCTGGTGCAGCGGGCCGTCGGGTTTGCCGCTCGTGGCGCTGTAAATCGTCAGCACCCCCCAGCCGGCCAGCAGGAGCATGACCAGGAAGGTCAGCCAGTCGAAATTTTCCCTCAGGCGCCAGCTTCCCATCGACAACTCCGAGCGCTGCGGGCTCTCACCCACCTCCTGCGGGTTCCTGCGGCATGCCGCGGCTGGCGCTTCGCTACTCCGGGGCGCTGCCGGTGAGCTGCAACCTCGGCCCCTCCGACAAGGTCCTTGCCTGGCGCTCCGCGACCTGCACGTCGACGCCAAGGTGGGCCGCGATGAGCTGCCGGGCGATGGGGGCGAACTGGGAACCTCCCTTTCCTGAATGCTCGGCGAAGATCGCCACGGCAATCGTCGGCTCGTCGAACGGCGCGAAGGCGACGAACCAGCTATGATCGCGGAAGCGCTCGGGAATCTCCGCCGGTTCCTTGTCCTTGGGGTCGGGGGAGAGGCGGATGACTTGGGAGGTGCCGGTCTTGCCCGCCACCACGACGTTCCGCAGCTTGGCCCGCCAGCCGGTCCCGTGGGCCGCGTTCACCACGTCTCGCAGTCCCTGCCGCACCCGGGCCAGGTTTTCAGGCTGCGCCGGCAGGTAGCCGACGATGTGGGGTGAGCCGACGCGCAGGGTGCGCGGGGGAGCCGTTCCCAGCTCGCTGGTGATGCGTTTGAGCACGTAGGGTTGGTAGAGCGTGCCGCCGTTGGCAACGGCGCTGATGAGCTCGGCCTGCTGGATCGGCGTCACCAAGTTGTACCCCTGGCCGATGGCGATCGAGATGGTTTCTCCAGGATACCACGGCTGGCCAAGGACGCGTTCTTTCCAGCGCGTGGTGGGGATGAGACCCCCCTTCTCGTTGGGTAAGGCGATGCCGGTGGGTCGCCCCAAGCCGAAGCCCTGGGCGTACTTGGCGATGGCGTCCACGCCGAGGCGCTGGCCAAGCTGGTAGAAGTAGACATCGCACGACTCCGACAAGGCCCGCCGCAAGGAGAGATAGCCGTGCCCGCCCTTCTTCCAATCATGGTAGACGCGGTCGCCGAAGCTGTAGAAGCCTGGGCAGAAGAGCTCTTCCTGCGGGGTGATCGCCTTCTCCTCCAGGGCGGCGATGGCCACGATGATCTTGTACACGGAGCCGGGTGGATACTGGCCTTGCAGGGCGCGGTTCTGCAGAGGATTCTTCGGGTCCTGCTGGAGGGCCTGCCAGATCGTCGGGGACAAGCCGCTGACGAACTGGTTCGGATCGTAGGCGGGCTGGCTGACGAGCGCCAGCACCTCGCCGTTCCGCGGATCAAGGGCGACCACCGCGCCCGCCTGGCTGCCGAGGAGGGTGGCGGCGAGCTGCTGCAACCGCCAGTCAATGGTGAGGTAGAGGTCGTTCCCCGGCGTCGAGGGCACCCTGCGGATGCCCCGCACCTCCTGGCCGTGGGCATCCACCTCCATCTCTTTGTAGCCGTTCTCGCCGCGCAGCTCGCGGTCGTAGACGAGCTCGACGCCGGTCTTGCCGATCAGATCGCCGGGCCGGTAGAGGCGCTCGCCGGCGCGATCCTGCGCGAGCTGCTGCTCGGTGACCTCGCCGACGTAGCCGAGGACGTGGGCCAGTTGCGGGCCATAGAGGTAGTGCCGAATCGGCTCCACCTCGAGCTGCACCCCAGGGAGGTCGAACTTGTGTTCCTCGAAGAAGGCCACGTCGCGGCGGTTGAGATCTCGCCGGATGAGAATGGGCATGAACGGCGGCGCCGTCTCGATCTTGCGCCGCAGCCAGCCGCGCTCGAGGTCGAGCCGCTGGCTCAGGACGGCGATGGTCTGTTCGAGGTCGCCAAGGTCTTGACGCACCACGAAAAGGTTCAAGGCGGGTCGCGTGGCGGCGAGGGGCACGCCGTGGCGATCGAAGATGCCGCCCCGCCGGCTCGCCAGGCGAACCTGCCGCAAGCGGTTGTTCTCCGACAGCTCGCGGAAGGCCTGGCCGCGCAGCACCTGCACCTGCCAGAGACGGAAGAGGAGGACCACGAAGACCAGCACGACCAGCATGCCGAGGATCTGGACGCGCCGGCGGAAATTCGTGAATTCGGCGTGGCTGTATTTATCGCGATTCACCGTGAGGCTCTACCTTACTCCGGGAAGGGCAGCGGCAACAGGATTCGCCCCCACTCCACCTGCGTAGCGGCGCGGCGGTCGGGGTTCAGGGCGGCGCTGCGGCGGCGCCGCGCAGGCGCACCAGACCGCCGATGAGGTCCGACGGCAGGCGGAAGAGTGCGCGCAGTCGTTCGATGCCGACAATGACCACGGGGGCCAGCGCCCCGCTGACGACGATCTGCAAGAGCAACAGGGGCAAGGCTTGCGCGGCGCCGACGGTGGCGGGCGAGACGGTTCGGGTGAGGCCAAGGAAGAAGACGCCATCCACGAGGCTCAGGAAGCTCGTGACGACGAGTTGCGTCAGCCAGGTCGTTGATCGGAGGTGGCGTTGCACCAGGCCGAGGGAAAAGACGAAGACGGCCTTCGTCAGCAGGTTGGTCCCCACCAGGCCGCTTCCCAGCGTGTCCTGCAGCAGCCCCAGGACTGCCCCCACCACCAGGCTTCTGTTCAAGTTCCAGTAAAGGCCGAAGTAGACGGTGGCGATGAGGCAGAGATCGGGTCGCGCCCCCCACAGCGCGAAGGGCCCAAACAACGTCGTCTGCGCCAGCAGCGTGGCGAACACCGTCAGGCTCGCGAACAGGGCGAACACGCAGGCACCCCCTCATGATGAGGGCTGTTCGAGTACGATGAGCACCTCTTCCAGCCGCCGCAGGTTGGCGCTCGGCACCACCTCGGCGATCTGGAACAACCCCTCCTGGCTGGCGCGCACGGCGTTCACATGGCCGATGAGCAGACCGGGCGGAAAGATGCCGCCGTGGCCGGAAGAGACTACGCGGTCGCCCAGACGGAGGCTGTCGCCGAGGGGAACGTAGTTCATCCGCAGCAGCGAGGAATTCCTGCCGACCAGGACACCGTTGGCGCGGGTGCGCTGGATGATCCCATCCACGGCGCTGCGCACATCGGTGATGAGAAGCACCTGCGAGGAGGTGTAGCTGGCGGCGATGATATGCCCGACGATTCCCTCGTGGTTCACCACCGCCATCTTCTGCTGCACGCCATCGCGCCGGCCGCGGTCCAGGACCATCGTTTGCGACCAGTTCGTGGCGGCATGGCCGATGACGCGCGCGCCGAGGAGGTTGAGGGGGGTGCGTTCCTTCAGGGCGAGGAGCCGCCGCAGGCGTTCATTCTCCTGTCGCTGCTCGTCGGCGGCCAAGAGCTTGGCGCGCAATTCTTCATTCTCTTGCCGCAGGCGAACATTCCCATCCTGCACGTTGATCAGCACGAGGTAGCGACTCCACGCCTCGCCGGCGCTCCGTTGCGCAAAGTGAACCGCGCGCTGCGCTGGCGCGAGGATGATCTGCGCCAGATCGGCCAGCATGAGGGGATCGGGATTCCCTCGGATGTTCAAGGAAATCAACACGAAGGAGAAGAGGGTGATGGCCAGGAGAAGGAAGAGGTGACGACGTTGGAAGGTATGCTTCATGCTTGGGAGATGATCGGCATTCGGATGGGCTGGCCTGCCACGGTTTGGCGGTAAGCCGCGGCGCCCCGCTCACGCCACTGCACCGACGGCAGCGCCTCCGCCGCTCGGCGCCTCGATTCCCCGCGCCCCTCGCAGCCGCGTCCGCGGCGTCGCGCTCCCCGCTGCCGGCCATGCCCCCGCCGGCGAAGCCCTGAGCCGCGCGCGGAGATCAGATCGCCACGCGCTTCAACAGCTCCACGTTGTCAAGCACCGCGCCGGTGCCGAGCACCACCCCCGACAGGCAGTCATCGGCCACCGCCACCGGCAGCCCGGTCTCTTCGCGCAGAAGCTGGTCAAGCCCACGCAAGAGGGAGCCGCCGCCGGCCAGCACGATGCCCTTGTCGACGATATCGGCGGCCAGCTCGGGCGGGGTGTGCTCCAGCACCAGCTTGATCGCTTCGACGATGGGCGCCACGGTTTCGGTGAGGGCTTCGCGGATCTCGTCATCCGTGAGGGTCACGGTTCTGGGCACGCCGGCCACCAGATCGCGCCCCTTCACCTCGACAGACTGGCGCTCTTCGAGCGGCCATGCCGAGCCGAGACGAATCTTGATCTCTTCCGCCGTGCGCTCGCCGATCAAGAGATTGTACTTGCGTTTCACGTGGTTGATGATGTTCTCGTCCATCTCGTCGCCGGCAACACGGATCGACTTGCTGTAGACGATGCCGCAGAGGGAGATCACCGCGACTTCGGTGGTGCCGCCGCCGATATCGACGATCATGTTGCCCGTCGGCTCCTCCACCGGCATGCCGACGCCGATGGCGGCGGCCATCGGTTCCTCGATAAGGTAGACCTCGCGGGCGCCGGCCGACTCGGCCGAGTCCTTCACGGCGCGCTTCTCCACCTGCGTGATGCCCGAGGGCACACAGATGACCACCCGCGGGCGCACCAGGGCCTTGCGGTTGTGGACCCGCGCAATGAAGTACCGCAGCATCGCCTCGGTGACTTCAAAGTTGGCGATCACCCCATCCTTCATGGGGCGGATGGCAATGATTTCCCCGGGCGTGCGCCCCACCATCTGCTTCGCCTCGGTGCCGACCGCCACCACCTGCTTCGTATCGCGGTGCACCGCCACCACCGAGGGCTCACGAAGAACAATGCCCCGTCCCCGCTGGTAGACGAGGGTGTTGGCTGTTCCCAAATCGATCGCCAGGTCATTCGAGAACCAACCGAGGATACGATTGATGAACATCCCTACCGTCCCCTTCGGTCATGGGAGGCCGCTCACCTTGATTGATTCAGACAAACCGTGCTGCTCACCACTCAGCGCCACACCCAGCAGCGTCCGGCGCAGGAGTACCTTGCGCGGACTCTTCCTTTCGCCATACCATAAAGGAGACCGCACCGGAAGGCAATGGCTTAGCTTGTAATTTTGACAATTTTTTCGTTCCCTTTGCAAACGCGGCAGGGTGCCGTACTATGCTACGCTTACACCTCACCCGCGACGTGGGGGGAGAGCATGCCGCGGCAGCGCCCGCGGCGGTGATCGGCCGCCGGAGCAGCCGTGTGCGGGCCTCGGGCGGCGCGGCGGACGGAGGCGGCGGCGACAACAGCGCCCGCGGCATGCACGCCCGGATCACCTTGCCACACGCACGGACAACCTGAAGAGAAGTAGCACCATGCTGACCTACCTGCGCAAGAACGCTCAAAGTTGGATGATCAAGACAATCCTCTGGGCCCTCGTGGCCGCCTTCGTGGGCACGATCTTCCTGGTGTGGGGACGCGGCACCGAGACTGGCAAGCAGAATGTCGTGGCGACCGTGCAGGGAGAGCCGATCTCGTCTCGGGAGTACCAGGAAGCCTATACCACGCTGCTGGAGAACTACCGGCAGTTTTATGGCCGCAACCTCAACAACGAGCTCCTGCGCAGCCTGAACCTCGGCCGCTTGGCGCTGGATCAGCTCATCGAGCGGCGCCTGGTCGGCTCGGAGGCGTTCCGCCTCGGCCTGCGCGTCAGCGACCGGGATGTCTCCCTGCGGGTGCAAAGCCTCCCCTTCTTTCAGTCAAGCGGTCGCTTCGATACGCAGCGCTACGACACCTTCCTGCGCACGCGCGGCATGCGTCCGCAACAGTTCGAGCAGCTCGTGCGCGGGGAAATCCTGCAGAATCGCTACCGGGACCTTGTCACCCAGGCGGTGACGCTGACCGACGACGAAGTGGCCGAGACGTATCGCCAGGAGAACGAAAAGGTCGAGATCGCTTACGTGCGCGTGCGCGGCAGTCGTTTCCAGGACGTTGTGGAGGTGACGCAGGAGGAGATGGCGAAGTACTACAACGAGCACGCCGCGGAGTTTCGCGAGCCTGAGAAGCGCCGGGTTGAGTACCTCTCCCTCCTTTACGCGGCCTACGAACCAAAGACCATTGCCGACGACCAGGTGGCGGCCTACTACCGGGAGCACCAGGACGAGTTCCTCGACAGTGAGCAGAAGGAACGCGAGGTGCGGGCCCGCCATGTGCTCATCAAGCTGAAGCCGAATGCCTCGCAGGAGGAGCGCCAGGCGGCCCGGCGCAAGGCCGACGAGACGCGTCAGAAAGCGCTGGCCGGCGAGGACTTCGCCAAGCTGGCGAGGGAGAACTCCGAAGACGCCACGGCCGCCAAGGGCGGTGATTTGGGATTCTTCAGCCGCGGCGCCATGGTCAAATCATTCGCCGATGCAGCCTTCGCCTTGAAGCCCGGCGAAATCAGCGAGGTGGTGGAGAGCGAGTTCGGCTCCCACGTCATCAAGGTGGAGGAGGTGCGCGAGCCGCAGGTGAAACCGCTCGAGACGGTGCGCGCCGACATCGCGGCGAAGCTGCGGCGCGAGGAGGCAAAGCGGCTGGCCAGCGAGACGGCCCGCAAGGTCCTGCGCGAGGACCTGGAAGGGCTTGGCTTCGCGGCCCTGGCCAAGCGGTTCGCGGTGAAGCACGAGACGCCGCCGGCCTTCGCGCGAACGGGACCCATTCCAGGGCTGCCGCCCCGCGTGATGGCAAGTGTCGCCAAGGCGACCTTCGAGCTTGATGCAAACAAGTTCAGCGAGGCGGTCGAGACCGAGAGCGGCCTCTTCTTCCTCCACCTCGTGGAGCTCCTGCCCTCCTACGTTCCAAAGCTGCAGGAGGTCATTGCCAAGGTGAAGCAGCACCTCGTGCGCGACAAGGGGAAGGCGCAGGCGGAGCGCGTCGCCCGGACCCTCCTGGAGCTCATCGAGAAGACCCCCCTCACCTTCGATCTCGTGGCCGCGAGTGACGCCTACAAGCCGGAGCGGCCTGCTCCCTTCACGCACCATGCGGGTATCCCCGGCATTGGGCGCAGCAGCGAGCTGATCACCCAGGCGTTCGCCAACCAGCCCGGCTATGTGGGAGTCTTCAGCTCGGCAGACAGCGCGTTTCTCTTCCGCGTGGAGAAGCGCATCCCTGTTGATGAGAAGAAGTTCGCCGAGGAGCGCCGGCAGTTCGCGGCGGACCTCGAGGCGCGCAAACGGAGCCGCTTCTTCGCCACCTGGCTGGGACAGCTCCGGCAGGCCACGCAGGTGCAGGTCAACGAGGCGCTCCTCTTCTAGTCTTCTGTCGCCCCAGGTCATCGACGAAGCGGCGGAATCGTTTCCACTTACGGCAGCGGGAGATGAGAGAGCCGCGTCGCCGCCGGGCGCTCGATGAACCAGGTGAGCCTGCCGGCGCGCGGCTGTACGCCTTGCGCGGGGAGACGCAGCGGCTGGCGCGGCCCCTCGAGGACCTGGCGCACCGTCTCGGCCTTGGCGGCTCCGGTCACCAGGAAGAGGATGTCGGCGGCCCGGTTGAGCACAGGGTAGGTAAGGGTGAGCCGAGAGGGGCCGTCGCCGCCGAGGCGCGCGGCGGCCACCCAGCGCTCCTGCTCCCGCAAGGCGGGGTGGTTGGGGAAGAGAGAGGCGGTGTGTCCATCGGCGCCGAGGCCGAGGAGAACGAGGTCGAAGCGAGGCTCCTGAAGCCCGAGGTGCTGGAAGAAGTGGCGCAGGTGCTCCTCGTAGGCGGCAGCCGCGGCGGCCGCATCGGCAAGCTCGCCTGCCATGCGGTGCACTTGCGCGGGCCTGAGCGGGAGCCTTGAGAGCAGCGCCTGGCGCGCCATGCGGTAGTTGCTCGCCGGGTCGTCCGGGCCGACGCAGCGCTCGTCCCCCCAGAAGAACTCCGCCTGCCGCCACGGCGCCTCGCGCCGCCAGGGGTCAGTCGCCAGCAGTTCGTAGAGCCGGCGCGGCGTTGAACCCCCGGCCAACGCCAGGGTGGCCACGCCGCGCGCTTCCGCCGCCCGCCGCAGGCAATCGCCGACGTAGGCGGCCGCCGCGCGCGCAAGTTCCTCCTCGCTGTCGAAGGTGCGCACGTCCGCCGTCATCGTCCCGCCCCTTCAGGCATCCGCTCGACCTTAAGAAGCGATCCTCCGAAGGGAACGCCTGAAGCAGAAGTGGTGCATCCAGGCGGTGGGGGATTCTCGCTCCCGCCACCGCTGGGCACGCGCATGCGCCCCTCCTTCACGAGGCCGTTTCCGGGTTTTCCATGAGTCGAGAGGTTGGCGCTGAGGCGCGTGCCGGCACAGCGCTGCTTGCTCACACACTCGCAGCGCGGGCGTCGCGCCCGCGCGCGCTCCGGCGCCTGAGCTGCGGAAGAGGGAATCTCCCGATCCCGTGTCGAGATGGCGTGATGAGCTGCCCTGGAGGTGATGCGGGCGAGACGCCCGCGCTCCTCGCGCCCTTGGGGTAACCCCTGCACGAGGGCGTTCGCTTGCGGCGCCGTCTCAGCTTGCTCTCCGCAGTACCTCCCCGGCCTCTCCAGGCCAGGGGCGGCTCTTTCAACTCCACCCGCTGGTACCGCCCCCTCGCGACAGCCGGGGGGGGAGAGGCGGGCTCAGGCGCGCCGGCTCGCCCGCGTAGAGGTTGCGCGCCGGCGCTGCTTTGCGGCCCGGCCGGAGGCCGCCTTGGCAGCGGCGGGCTTGGCGGCGGCCCCCTTGGCAGGCTTGGTGGTCGCGCCGCGGCGCAGCCTCGCCGTCGCCTTCGCATCAACGACGAAAGTGGCGGGATCGACGACCACCTTGTAGACCTTGCGGGCCGCGGCCGGGGAGATGATCTCGTTGCGCACGTCCAGGGCCACGAGCTGGGGATCGCGCTGCGCCGGGTTGCCGACGCCGGCTCCGCCGCTGCTGATCTTGATGACGACGTCCTTGTTCTTGAGCTGCACGAGGCGGTGCGGCTTGACGCGGATGCGCTGCGAGCCGCGCTGGATATAGGTGCGGCACGGCGGGCAGGGTTGGCCGCCCTCGGCGCCGGGACCGAACGTCGTATCGCCGTCGGAGCTGCCGGTTGCCATGCCGGAGTCGCTCCCCTGGTTCTGCGCCTCCCAGTAGACGCCCGCTCCGCCCCGCCAGCGCCCGGCGCCCTGCAGGTCGGTGGCGAACTCGAGCTTGTGCATGTAGAAGGGGATGCGGATTTCCATCTCCTCGATGTTGCCGCGCGTCACCGCGGCCAGGGCCGTCAGGGCCGACAGCCCCTGGTAGCCGTCCTGCCCCCAGACGGCGCCGCCGCTGCCGTCGTAGTCGAAGGAGGTGCGCACGTAGCGCTCGTTGGTGCGCGGGTCAACGCCGAAGACGTAGTCGCCGCGATGCTTCGCCCAGGCCGCGATGGAGCGCTGCGGCACGGCCTGGGAGAGGGCCATGAGCACCGCCTCCATCACCTGGATGCCGACGTTCACCGGGGAGGCGCCGACGGTGGCGGGGTACTCGCAGTTCACCACCAGCCCCTGCGGCGCGATGACCTCGATGGGGCGCATGGTGCCTTCGTTGTGGTAGTCGGCCAGGGTGGCATCGAAGACGAGCACCGCCGCCGCGATGGCATTGCCGTAAGTGGCGGCATAGACGCTGTTGATGAACCCCTTGCGCTGCTTGTCGCTCTGCGAGAAGTCGAGCGTCATGCGGTCGCCCTTCACCGTCACGGCCACGCGGATCCACACCGGCTCGTCGAGCACCGTGCCATCGTCATCGGTAGCTGATTCGCCGAAGTACGTGCCGGCGGGAATCTTCCTGATCTCGGCGCGCACCGCCCGCTCGGTGCGCTGGATCATCTCGTCGATGCAGGCCTTCACGGTCTCCTTGCCATACTTCTTCAGCATGGCGAGCAGGCGCTTCTCGCACAGGGCGGTGGAGGCGATCATCGAGTAGTTGTCGACGCGCACCCCCTGGGGCCAGCGCACGTTGTTCCAGATGAGCTCGAAGAGGTCCTTGTTCTCGACGCCCTTCTCGTAGACCTTCAGCGGCGGAATGCAGATGCCCTCGGCATGGATGTCGTAGCCGTTGGGGAAGTAGCCACCGGGGTAGGCGCCGCCCGTGTCCTCCTGGTGGGCCCGCGCCAGGGTGATGAAGATGAGCTCGCCGTCGAAGAAGACGGGGCGGAAGAAGCCCCAGTCGGGCAGGTGGCAGTTGTGACCTCCGTGGTAGGGATCGTTGGTCAGGATGATATCGCCCGGGTGGAGGTTGTCCTTGAACTTCTCCGTGATCGACTTGACGGCGAACGATGCTCCCAGGAACTGCACCGGCAGCCCCACCGGCACGGCGACGGTGCGGCCCTGGGCGTCCCAGATGCCGACGGAGATGTCGTGGAGCTGCCCCATGAGGTAGTTCTGCGCGGTGCGGTCCATGACGTGGCGCATCTCGCGGCAGAGGGTCTGCATTGTGTGCCAGACGGTGGCCAGGGTGATGGGATCGACGACGGAACTAGGCATGCCGCTGCTCCTCTCTTGTGCCCCGCCAGCCGTTAGCGCCGGGTGAGGATATAGTTCTTGTAGGCGTCGATCGCGCAGGCGAAGCCGGGCGGAATGACCACGGTGGTGGTTGGCTCCTCAATGATCGCCGGCCCCTTGAAGGTGTTGTTCGCCAGCAGCCTGTCGCTGTCGTAGATGGGCGTGTCGAGCTGGCGGCCATGGAAACGGCAGGGACGCTTGCTCTTCAGGGCGGCCTTGGCGTCGGCCTTCCCCGGCTTGATCTTGCTGAGCTTGAAGGGCGCCCGCGGGGCGACCGCCTTCAGCCGGAAGGTGAGGAACTCGACCTCGCGCCACGGCATCGAGAAGGTGAAGAGCTCGTCGTGCCGCTTGTGGAAGTTGTTCAGGATGAGCTCGAGATCGGCCGCCCCCAATTTGCCGTTCGGCATCTCCACCTCCACCTGGTGGAACTGGCGGACGTAGCGCATCTCCGCGGTGCGGTTCAAGACGACGTCCTGCACGGGAATCTTCATGGAGCGGATGTTGGCGCGGGCTTCCTTCTCCATTTGCGCGTAGAGGCTGTTGACGCGCCGCAGGTCGAGGCGCAGCGCCCGGGAGACGAAGGAGCGCGCGAAGTCGCGCCCGAGGTCCATCGAGAACATGCCGAAGGCGCTGAACAGGGCGGCGGTCGATGGCACGATGATCTTCTCGATGCCGAGCTGCTCGGCGATGAAGGCGGCGTGCACGGCGCCGGCGCCGCCCCCCGCCACCAGGGTGAAATCGCGCACGTCGTAGCCCCGCTTCGTGGAGACCTCCGTGATCTGGTTCGCCATGTTCATGTTCACCGTGGTGAAGATCGCCTCGGCGGCCTCGTCCACGCTCATCTTGTGGGGACCCGCGACGCTCTTCACGGCCTTGGTGGCGGCTCCGGCGTCGAGTGGGATGCTGCCGCCGAGGAAGAAGTCGGCGGGGACGTAGCCAAGCAGGAGGTCGGCGTCGGTCACCGTGGGCTGCGTGCCGCCGCGGTTGTAACACGCCGGTCCCGGCTCCGCGCCGGCGCTCTGCGGGCCGACGCGGAGCAGCCCGAGCGAGTCGATCCAGGCGATGCTGCCGCCGCCGGCGCCGATGCTGCGGACATCGACGATCTTGATCGCCACCCGGTGGTCCTCCTGCCACATCTCCGTGGTGGTGGGAATCTCGCCGCCCGGCAGGAGGCAGACATCGAAGCTCGTGCCGCCCATGTCCATGGTGAGCAGGTCGCGCTGCTTGGTCAGCGACCCCAGGAAGGTCCCCGCGCTTGGCTGGGCGGCGGGGCCGGAGCCGATGAGGAAGACGGCGCGCTTGGCGCAATGCTCGACGGTCTGCGTCAAGCCGTTGGCCAAAATCATCAGCATGGCCCCCTTGAGGCCGCTGCGCTTCAGCTCCCGCTCCAGCTTCCTCAGGTACTGGCTGACGACCGGCCCGACATAGGCATCCACCAGGGTGGTGCTGAAGCGCTCGTACTCGCCCCACACCGGCAGGATGTCATGCGAGGCGCAGACGTAGAGGTCCGCGAAGCTGCCGCGCAGCAGGTTCGCCGCCGCTTCCTCGTTCTGCGGGTTGGCGTAGGAGTGCAGGAAACAGACGGCGATGGACTGCACCCCCTCCTGGCGCAGTTTCTCGGCTGCCTCGCGCACTTCGGTCGGGCTGACGGTCTTCAGGACCTCGCCGTTCCAAAGGGTGCGCTCGGTCACCCCCAGGCGCAGGTAGCGCGGCACCAGCGGTTCGTAGGGTGGGATGAAAAGGTTGTACATGGAGACCCGGGGGTCCTTGATGCCGCGGCGAATCTCGACGAGGTCGCGAAAGTTCTTCGTCGTGATCATGCCCGTCTTCGCGCCCGCCTTGTTGATGAGCGTGTTGGTGGCCAACGTGGTGCCGTGCATCAACAGGTCCACGTCCTTCAGAAACGTGGAAAGGGGCTGCTCGAAGTGCTGCGCCGCTTGCTCCAACGCCTGCCTCACCCCTTGGGTGGGGTCCTGAGGGGTGGTCGGTGACTTGAAGGCGCTCAAGGCGCCCGAGGCATCGAGCACCAGACAGTCGGTGAACGTCCCCCCTACGTCGATGGCGATCCTCTTCATTGCGCACCTCCCTCCGGGAACAGCAAGGACAGCCGCTTCCTCACCGGCGTTGCCACCCACCTCCACGCTGCGGCAGGCGAGCCGACCCGTTGCCCCCCCTGGCGAGAACTCCGCGCGGCTCAGGGGGCCACGCGGGGGAACTGACGCGGCGCCCGCACCCAGGCGGATGGCCGCGCACAGCGTGGGCCGCAGCCGCCCGTTCGAGCGCTTGCCGGCGTCTCCTCAGTTGTTCTTCGGGAACGGCCTGCTGGGCGCGAAGGAAGCTACGATACGCCATTGGAGTAAGGAGCTTCTTTCACGGCGCGAGAGGCTTGGGCGTCCCTCGCGGCAGGCGCCCACGGCCAATTTGAACACACCGGCCAAGTGGATTTTGACAGATCATTTGATGTGAAACCATGACATATGTCAATTTCTAGTCCGCGGGACTGGTCTAAGATAGTAGATCTAGGTCAAAGTTTGGGGAGAACTCGGGAGGTGCGGTGATGAACACGACCAAGGTGATGCGTGCTCTCTTACTCGTCTCTTTTGCCGCGGTGGTCGCCCTGTCACTCGCCATGCCGGGGATTGGCGGATCGCCGGCAGAAGCACAGCAGAAGCCGCCGATCAAGATCGGTGTCCTCTATGGGCTGACGGGAGTCTACGCCTTCCCGTCGAAACATGGGGTCCAGGGGGCGGCGCTGGCCTTCGAGGAGGCGAACTACCAGGTGGCCGGGCGGAAGATCGAGACCATCGTCGAGGACGACCAATCGCCCCAGGTGGCGGTGGGAGTGACCAAGGCGCGCAAGCTGGTTGAGAAAGACCGCGTGCACGCCGTCATGGGGATCATCTGGAGCCCCACCGGCGTGGCGGTGAGCGACTACATGAAGACGGTGGAGGTGCCGCTCGTCCTCACCGAGGCGGCCGCCCGCATCATCACCCAGGAGAAGCGCCACCCCTACGTCTTCCGCACCTCGTTCGCCAGCGGTCAGATGACGCTGCCGTTCTCGGCGTACGTCTGCAAGAACCTGGGGTACAAGCGCATCGTGACGTTCGCCTTCGACAGCGTCTTCGGGCGGGAGCAGGCGGACTACGTGGCGCAAGGCTGCGAGCAAGGCGGCGGCAAGGTGATCAAGCAGCTCTTCGCCCCGGTGCGCACGCCGGATATGGCCCCCTACCTGGCGCAGATCCAGGCCGAGAACCCCGATGCCGTATGGGCCCTCTGGAGCGGCATCGCGGCCATCCAGTTCCTGCGCCAGTACAAGGAGTTCGGCCTGAAAGGGAAATACCCCTTGCTGACCTTCGGCAGCCTCTCCGGTGAGGACGTCCTGGCTCAGGTTCCCGACGCCGCCGAAGGGATGATCAGCTACTACTTCTATACCACCGCCTACGATGCACCGGAAAACAAGGCGTTCGTCGAGGCGTATACGAAGAAGTACAATATGCCGCCGGCAGTCTATGCGGGCCAAGGGTACCTGACGGCGAAGGTGATCCTGGCGGCGCTTGAAGCGATCAAGGGCAACGTGGAGGACAAGGCGGCCTTCCTCGCGGCGTTGCGCAACGTCTCCTTCGAGCGCGGCATCCGCGGCCCGTGGCGCTTCGACGCCTTCCAGAACGCCGTCTCCGACGTCTACGTCTTCAAAGTCGAGCGGGGCGCGGACGGCAAGGTGGGCCACAAGATCATCCACGTCCTGAAGAACGCCGAGCAGTACTGGCCGCAGGGCAAGCCGCAGCGGTAGCCGGCCGCGAGGCGGCGCGCCGAGGGATGGCGCCGGCGCGCCCTCCGCCGCCCTCCTCCGCCACCTCAGGGGTGAGCGCGCAACCATGAGCTTCTGGTACCTGCAGGCGATCACCGGCTTGTCCTTCGCCATGCTCCTCTTCCTGCTGGCGGCGGGGCTGTCGCTCATCTTCGGGCTGATGCGCATCATCAACCTGGCGCATGGCGCGCTCTATCTGGTGGCGTCCTACCTCAGCCTCTCGGTCATGCGGGGGACCGGCAGCTTCCTCTTGGCGTTGCTGGTCGGCGCGGCCGCGGTCACCCTCATCGGCCTGTTCATGGAGCGCCGCTTCCTCAACCGTCTCTACCGGATGGAGCTGGCGCAGGTGCTCCTCACCTTCGGCTTCCTGTTCATCCTCAGCGATCTCACCCAATGGGTCTGGGGCGGCGAGCCGCAAATCATGCCCAAGCCGGCGCTCTTCGCCGGCTCCTTGCGCCTGGGTGAGATGATGTTCCCGATCTACCGGCTGCTGGTCATCGCGGTGGGCATCGTGGTGGCGGTGCTGCTGGGGCTCATCCAGCAGTACACCAGCCTGGGGGCGAAGGTGCGCGCCGGCGTCGATGACGCGGAGATGACCCGCGGGCTTGGGGTGGACCTGCCCCGCCTGTTCACCGGCGTCTTCGCCATGGGAGCCATGCTCGCCGGCGTGGGCGGCGTCATGGGGGGGCCGATCATCGGGGCCAACCTCGATGCCGCCTTCGAGATTCTCCTCTTCGCCTTCGTGGTGGTCATCATCGGCGGCATGGGCAGCCTGAAGGGCGCCTTCCTCGCCAGCCTCTTCGTGGGCCTCATCGACACCTTCGGCAAGGCGCTCTTCCCGGAATACTCCCTCTTCACCATCTTCGCCCCGATGGCGATCGTGCTGGCGATCCGCCCGACGGGCCTGTTTGGACGCACATGAGGCAGCGAACGCGGCGCACCGCCATGGCGCTCGGGGGGTTCCTGCTCCTGCTCCTCCTGCCGGCAGTGCTGCCCTCGTTCTACCTCGGCCTGGTGACGGAGGTCCTCATCTTCGGGCTCTTCGCCATGAGCCTAAACCTGCTGCTCGGCTACGGGGGGCTTCCCTCCCTCGGCCACGCCGCCTACTTCGGCGTTGCCGGCTACACCGTGGCGCTCCTCTCCTTCACGGTGACGCAGAACGGCTGGCTGCTGATCTTCCTTGGGTTGGCGATGGCCGGGGTGACGGCGGCCCTCTTCGGGCTGCTGGCCCTGCGCACCCGCGGCGACTACTTCCTCATGATCACCCTTGCCCTCGGCGAGGTGCTCTGGGGCCTTGCCTTCAAGCTGCGCAGCCTCACCCACGCCGAGGACGGCATCTCGGGCGTGGCCCGCCCGGTGCTCAACCTGCCATGGTCCTTCGAGGACGATGTGGCCTTCTACGTCTTCGTGCTCGTCAGCGTCACCCTCGCCACGCTGCTGCTCATCCTCATCATCGAATCACCCTTCGGCAAGGCGGTGGTGGGGGTGCGGGAAAACGAGGCGCGCCTGCAGGTCCTGGGGTACAATGTCTGGCTGTGCCGCTACCTCGCCTTCGTGCTTGCCGGGCTCTTCGGCGGGCTGGCCGGCATTCTCTTCATCTTCTACAACCGCTTCGTCAGCCCCGCCGACCTGAGTGTGATCCTGTCGGCGAAGGCGCTGCTCATGGTCATCCTCGGCGGGGCCGGGACGCTGGCCGGGCCGATGATCGGCGCGGCGCTCCTGGTCTTCATCGAGAACGAGGTGAGCTCCCTCACCGAGCGCTGGCTGCTCATTCTCGGTCTGATCTACGTGGTCGTCGTGATGTTCATCCCCGCCGGGGTCTACGGCGGTCTGAAAGCAAAGCTGCAGCGGCGGAGCGCCGTGTGAACGCCCTCGTGGTCGACCAGGTGTCAAGGCGGTTCGAAGGGCTGCAAGCCCTCAACAGGGTGAGCCTCACCGTGCAGGTGGGCGAACGGCGCGCCATCATCGGGCCCAACGGCGCCGGCAAGACGACGCTCTTCAACATCATCAACGGCACGCTGCGGCCGACGACGGGGCGCATCCTGCTCTTCGACCGCGACGTGACCCGCCTCGCTCCCCATCGCCGCACCCACCTCGGGCTGGCCCGCACGTTCCAGATCAGCGCTCTGTTCCCGCGCTTGAGCGTCTATGAGAACGTGCGCCTGGCCGCGCAGGCGGCCACTGGCGGGCGCTACGCGATGCACCGACCGGCCGCCACCCTGGGCGCCATCCAGCGCCTCTGCGAGGATACCCTGAAGAAGTGGGACCTCTGGCACCTGCGGCGCGAGGCCGTCCGCACCCTCTCCTACGGTGATCAGCGGCGCATCGAGATCGTCCTCGCCTTGGCCACGAACCCGAGGCTCCTCCTCTTGGACGAGCCGACGGCGGGGTTGTCGCTCGCCGAGACGCAGCAGGTGAGCAGCATCATCCAGGCCCTGCATCGCCAGCTCACCATCCTGCTCATCGAGCATGACATGGACGTGACGTTCGAGCTGGTCGACCAGGTCACGGTGTTGCATCTGGGCAACCTCCTGGCGGATGGTCCCCAGGAGGAGGTCCGGCGCGATCCCCGGGTGGCCGAAATCTACCTGGGGTCGGCAACGGAGTGGGGGAAGCCGTGCTGAGCGTGCAGGACATCCACACCTACTACGGCGACAGCTACATCCTGCAGGGTGTCTCCCTGGAGATTCCCGAGGGCTGCGTGGTCTCGGTGCTGGGGCGCAACGGCGTGGGCAAGACGACCCTGATCCGCTCGATCATCGGCTTCACCCCGCCGCGCAGAGGGCGCGTCCTGTTGCGGGGCCAAGAGATCACCCGGCTGCCGGCGCATAAGATCGCCCGCCTTGGGGTGGGATTGGTGCCGCAAGGCCGGCGCATCTTCGCCAGCCTCACCGTGCGGGAGAACCTGCAGGTGGCGCAGCGCGACCTCGAGGGTGGCGGCCGCCCCTGGGACTGGGAACGCGTCGCCGCGGCCTTCCCGCGTCTGCGGGAGCGCAGCCACCATCGGGGCAACAAACTGAGCGGCGGCGAGCAGCAGATGCTGACGACCGCCCGGGCGCTGATGGGCAACCCGCGGTTGCTGCTCATGGACGAGCCGAGCGAGGGGCTCGCCCCCCTCCTGGTGCGGAATCTGGGGGAGATCATCGCCGACCTGAAACAGCATGGCCTCGCCATCCTCCTCGTCGAGCAGAATCTCCCCTTTGCCCTCGCCCTCTCCGACTACGTCTACGTCATGAGCAAGGGGGCCATCGTGCACCACGGCGCGGCCGCGGAGTTCCACCAGCACACCGAGATCAAGGCGCGCTACCTGGGCATCGGCTAGGCGGGATCGGATCGCGCCGGGCGTTCGTCGATGTGATCGGCTGGCGAGGCCCGCGGGCAGGCGGTTGGGCAACGGTTGACGAGATGCGGAGGGGAGGCGTTCGCCACTTGGAAACGGCCCTCGGGGCGCGCTCGGGCGTTGGGGATCATTCCAGCGCCTGAGCGCCTGCGAGGGCCGTTCTGCATGGTGCGGCGCAGCCCGAACAGGACCATCCCGGCACGCGCCGCCGTTGAGGGGCGTCGCCAGGTTCAGCAGCCGTTCACTGCCGCTTCACTCCTTGGGTTTGCCGGAAGGCCAGTATTGTTCAAGATTCTTCATGACGTGGATGATCTCATTGCGCACCTTGCCGTCGGACTGCCGCGTCGGCTTGAAGACGTAGAGGTCCGAAACGGCATTCTGATAAGCGTCGAAGCGCCACGGTCCTCGATTACTGTCTTTCATTTGGACCTTCCGCAATGCCTGCAGGAAGGCCGGCTTGTCCTCCACGTTGCCGTTAATGCTCTGGAGGGCCATGAGAATAATCTTGGCCGTCAGGTATCCGGAAGCGGCATAGATGGCGGGAGGCATGCCGTACTTCTGCGTGTAGGCCTGGATAAAGCGCTTGTTCTCGGGGGAATCATAGGAGGTGGTGTAGCGTTCGTAGCTGAGCATCCCCTCCGCCGCCTCCGGCACTTGCGCGAGCACCTCATCGGTTGACAGGTCTCCGGCACCCAGGAGGGGTATCTTCCCCTTCAAGCCGAATTCCTTGTACTGGGTCAGGAAGCGGATGGCGTTCTGGCCGCTCCACAGCGCCCACACGGCGTCGGGATTGAGCGCTTGAATCTGCGTCAGGTATGGCGCCATGTCGGGCGTGCGCACCGGGGCGAAGATTTGCTCGATCACCTTGCCGCCGCCTTGCTCGCAGCCTTGCGCAAAGGAGGCGGCCTCATCGCGCCCATAGACGCTGTCGAAAGAGAAGGCGACCGCCCGCTTGTAGCCGAACTTCTTGCAGGCGTACTCCCCGAACGGCATCGTCATCTGGCCGCTGGCGAAAGAGGTGCGGAAGACGTAGGCATGCCGCTTCTCCTGGGTGATGATGCGCGCGGCGGACTCCGTCAGGATCAACGGCGTCTCCACCGTCTTCATGTACTCGCTCACCGCCACGCCGGTGGGGCTCCAGATGATCCCCATGATGGCGTGCACGCGGTCTTTCTCAACCAGCTTGCGCGCCTTCGTCACCCCCACTGCGACCTGGGGCGATTGGTCGTCCTCGACGATGGTCTCGATCTTCCGCCCGGCAACCTCGTTGTTTGCCTCCTCGAAGGCAAGCTTCGCCCCCTGCACCCCGTGCTTGGAGGGGAAGGCGTAGACGCCGGTAAGCCCATAGAGCATGCCAATCTTGATCGGCGCTTTTTGCGCCCAGGCCGGCTGGCTTTGGCCGACCAGGCCGCCGAGAAGCAGCGTGCAGAACGCTGCGAGGAAGCAGCGCCCGCCCAAACTCCCCACTCCCCTGTTCACCATCGCCGTTCCTCCCTCACGTCGGTGCCTGGAAAGGCCCCCACGCCTGTGAGTGCAAGGGTCGCCCTGCAAAGCGCTGCTTCCCGTCTCGCCGCAGCGCCGGCACGTCCCAGGCGTGGTGCAAAGCTGAACCGCGGTGAAAGCCACGGTAAACTGAAGCAGGGACTTTTTCCTTGACAATTGTCATATTTTCGCATGCACTTTGGGATGACACTATGGGTCAAAAGGGAGGGCCGGAAACGCTCGACCAGGGAGCGAGGGAGAGCCGTGGTCTTCCCGGCCGGGGGCGGCGGCCGGCTGGCGGGGGGCCGAGGCGCGGGGACGAGCATCCGCCCCGCGCGCGGGGAAGCTTCAACAGCACCCTGCGTCAATGTTCCACGTGGAACGCATCCGCCCCGCGCGCGGGGAAGCTTCGGGGGAGCGCAGGCTTCCAGCCTGCCGGCCTTCGAATCCGCTTCACGCACGCGGAGGCGCCGACCGGCAGGTGAAGCCTTACGGCGGGAAAGAACTTCATCGACCGCGCAGGCAAGGAGTAAGGAGCAACTCATGGCCGCAACCGGGGTGAATCCCATTACCTTGTCCACGGTGTGGCACACCATGCAAACGGTCTGTCGCGAGATGCGGCACGTCATGGACCGCACCGCCCAGAACTACCTCATGGGGCAGCTCCACGACATCTCCGTCGGCATCTGGGACGCGCAGGGGCGCACCCTGGCCGTGCCGGTGGGTTTGCCGTCGCAGTTCCTCGGTTCCTCGTTTGCGGTGCGGGACATGGTGGGGAAGTTCAAGGGCAACCTGAACCCCGGCGACATCATCCTCACCAACGATCCCTACCACGGTGGGCACAACTGCCATCTCCCCGACTGGGGATTCTTCCGGCCCATCTTCTACGACGGGGAGCTGATGTTCGTCACCCTGGCGCGCGCCCACCAGGAGGATACCGGCGGCTCCTACCCGGGGGGATACTTCCCGAACGGCTACGACATCCATGCCGAGGGGCTCTGCATCCCGCCCCTGAAGGTGTACGATCGGGGGGTGGAGAAGACGGAGCTGTTCGAGCTGATCTGGAACAACGTGCGCTGGCCGCAAGGGGTGCGCGTTGACAACTACTCGATGATCGCTTCGACGGCGTGGTGTGAGAAACGGCTCGTCGCCATGCTGAAGAAGTACGGCAAGGAAACGGTGCGGGCTTGCCTCGACGAGATGATTCGGCGCACGGAGCAGGCGGTGCGCAAGGAGATTCGCGCCATCCCCAACGGCACGTACTACGGCGAAGCGGCCACCGACGACGATGGGACGACCCTCGATGAGCCGGTGTGGGTGCGCGTGCAGGTGACCGTGAAGGGCGACCGCATAAAGCTGGACTTCTCGAAGAGCGACAAGCAGCGCAAGGGGTTCATTAACAGCGTCTACGCCGCCACATACGGGAACGCCGTCGCCGGCGCGGTGCTCGTCTTCGATCCAGCCCTAGCCGAGTACCACAACGAAGGGACGCTGCGCCCCATGGAGGTCATCGCGCCGCTGGGGTTGGTGGTGAACTGCGAGTACCCGGCCACCGTCGGCGCCTCGCCGGTGAACGTCGGCACCCAGGTCATGGAGGCCGTGGTCATGGCGCTCTCCCAGGCCCTTCCCGAACGAGCCGCCGCCGCCTGGGGCAAGCACCGCGGCGACTACGTCTTCGGCATCGATCCGCGCAGCGGCGAACGCTACGTGCGCACCTCCTTCGACTATGACGGCAGCGCCGGGGCGGTGAGCGGCTTCGACGGCTACCAGGGCATCTCCTCCATAGCGGCCCTGGGCGCCGTGACCCGCGGCAACATCGAGGAGATGGAAATCCGCATCCCCTTCTTCATGCACAAGCTCGAGTTCGCCACCGATCTGCAGGGGGCGGGGCGCTGGCGCGGAGGGCCGGGCGTCTACTGGGAGGCGCAGAACCAGGGGAGCGACTCCGGCATGGCCACCGGCAGCTCCGACGGCGATACGACGTTCGGTCCCGGAGCGCTGGGCGGCGAGCCCTGTCCCCCCTGCCGTACTTACATCCAGCGGGGCGAGCAGCGCATGCGGGTCAAACCGCACCGCCTCGTGCAGCTCAAGAACAGCGACGTGGTCATCAAGGTCAGCAGCGGCGGCGGCGGGGTCGGCAACCCCAAAGAGCGCGACCCGGAACTGGTGGCCAAGGATGTGCGCAACGAACTCGTCTCGCTGCAAGCCGCCCGCAGGACTTATAAAGTGGCGCTCGACCCGAAAACGCTTGCCGTGGACGCGCAGGCGACGAAACGCCTGCGCAGCCGTAGCGCCAGGGGTGCGAAGCGATGAGACGCGGCGGCGCCTCGAGGCGCTCCGCTGGCGCCGCAATCGCCGCCGACGGGGGCGGGGAGGCGGGCGGCTCGTGAGGGCGTTCGCAGGCTTAAGAGGCTGCGCCGCGGCGGCGCCTCGACAGGCATCTCTTCGAAGTTCTCCTCACCCGATCACGGGAGAGACGTCCATGGAACAGGCGGAGCGCACCATCCATCGAGTGCAAAGCTACTGCGCCACCTCGTGTTCGCACTGCGGGGTGATCTGCGAAGTCGAGGACGGGAAACTGACCAAGGTGCTGACCGATCCCGACCATCCGAACGGCGGCATCTGCATCAAAGGGAAGGCGGGGCCGGAGGTCATCTATCATCCCCAGCGTCTCCTGCAGCCGCTGAAACGCACCACCCCGAAGGGGAGCAAGGACCCCGGCTGGCAACGCATTAGCTGGGACGAGGCGCTGGACACCATGGCGAGCACGTTGCGCGAGCTGCGCGAACGCCATGGCGCGGAATCGGTGGTCTTCTGCCGCCCGGCCCCCGGCGGCTCCAGCGCCTGCGATTACGACCACTTCGTGATGCGCTTCGCCAACGCCTTCGGCAGCCCCAACACCGTGGCGACGACGCACGTCTGCAACTGGCACAAGGACGTGGGATCGAGCTACACCTACGGCATCGGCATTCCGCCCGCCGACTTCCGGCGCGCCGCCTGCATCCTCATCTGGGGGCATAACCCCACCGCGAGCTGGCATATCCATGCCCAGCGCATCAGCCGCGCCAAGGCGCGCGGCGCCAAGCTGCTCGTCATCGATCCGCTGCGCAACCGGCTCGCCGCCAAGGCCGACCTGTGGCTTCAGGTGCGCCCCGGCAGCGACGGCGCCCTGGCCCTCAGCCTGATCGCCACGCTGATCGAGGAAGAGCTCTACGACGCCGCATTCGTCAGGAGCTGGACCAACGCCCCGTTCCTGGTGCGCCCGGATACCGGCGCCCTCCTGCGCGCGGCCGATCTCCAGGAGGATGGCGGAGAGGGCTACGTCGTGTGGGATGAGAGCCGCGGCGCCCCGGTCAGCCATCTCCGCCTGCGCGACCATGCCGTCCGCCCGGCGCTGCGGGGCACCTACCACGTCAGCCTGGCGGACGGGCGCACCCTGAGCTGCCGGCCGGCGTTCGAGGGGCTGGCCGAGCTGGCCGCCGCCTACACGCCGGAACGCGCCGCAGCCATCCATTGGGTGCCGGCCCAGCAGGTGCGCGCCGCGGCTCGCATGTTCACCCAGAACGGCCCCTCCTGCTACTACACGTACAATGGGCTGGAGCAACATACGAATGCGATGCAGACGAATCGAGCCGTCTGCATCTTCTATGCACTCAGCGGCTTTTTTGACGCGCCGGGCGGCAATGTGATCTTCCCGACGGTGCCGAGCAAGAACCTGCAAGGCACGGAGTTCCTGCCGGCCGAGCAAGCGCGGCGGCGCCTGGGAATCGAGAAACGTCCACTCGGGCCGCCGTCTACCGGGGCGGTCCAGGCTTACGAGGTCTACACCGCGATCCTGACCGGGAAACCTTATCCGGTGAAAGGGTTCGTGAGTTTCGGCGGCAATATCGTGCAGGCGAATGGGGACAGCCAGCGGGGTTACGAAGCCCTCAGACAACTCGATTTCTATGCCCAGGTGGAGCTGTTCGAGACCCCCACGTCCCGCCTCGCCGACCTTCTGCTCCCCGCCGCAACCCATTGGGAAGCGGGCACGCTGAGGGTGGGCTTCGGTCAGGATGAAACCACGTCGGGCTATGTGCAGTACCGTCAGCCTGTCATCGAACCGCTGGGCGAGAGTCGCCCCGACGTGCGGATCATCTTCGATCTGGCGCAGCGGATGTGCCTGGGGGAGAAGTTTTGGCGCGGCGACATCGAGGCGGCCTGGCGCGAGCAGCTCAGCCCCTCCGGTTTGAACCTGGAAGAGCTGCGGCGCCATCCGGGCGGCGTCAATGTGCCGCTGCCGGTGCGCTTCCGCAAGTACCGCGGCGCCGACGAGCCGTCCGCCACGGCGCCGGCCTTCAACACCCCCACCGGCAAGATCGAGATTTACTCCGAGCGCTTCCTCGCCCACGGCTTCGCGCCCTTGCCGGTGTACGAGGAGCCCTTCTACAGCGAGGCGCGCAACCCTGATCTGGCGCGGCAGTACCCGCACATCCTCATCACCGTCAAGGTCCTGCAATTCTGTCACGGCCAGCACCGCGCCATGCCAAGCCTGCGCGGGGCGGTGCCCTATCCCACCATCGAGGTTCATCCCCAAACCGCGGCGGCTCTGCGGATTGCGGACGGCGAGTGGGTGGCGGTGGAAACCTTCCACGGCTCCGTGCGCCTGAAGGCGAGCCTCAGCACCCGCCTCGATCCACGCGTCGTCGTGGCGCAGCATGGCTGGTGGCAGGAATGCCCCGGCCTTGACTTGCCGGGCTTCGATCCGTTCAGCTCCAGCGGCGCCAATATCAACCTGGTCTACACCAATGACCAGGTCGACCCCATCACCGGCTCGGTGCCGTTCAAATCGTTCCGCTGCCGCTTGCGCAAGCTCGCGGCCGACGCGGCGGAGTAACCCTGGCCGCGGCCGGTCAAAAAACCGTGCGCCGAACAGAAGCGGGAGGTGAACCGCGAAGAGCGGCGGGGTTCACCTCTCCGGGAAGTACGTGATTCTCCAGCGTGGCGCTGGCGTTCAGTGGTCGCCGGACTGGCTCTACGGGGAGCAGCCGGACCCCGCGGTGCAGCACGACAACAGGCTGCCCTCATCCGGTCGCCGGGGTTCGACGAGTTGGCGGAGGGGCTGCAAGCCATTCTCTTAGGTGAGGGGATGGTGCAGGGGGTCGGCGGACTGACCGCGGAGGCGGCGCAGCACCTCATGCGCCTCGACGTGGTGAGTCGCGAGTGACCGCCGACCGCGGAGTTCTACCGGCAGGAGTTGGCGGCCTTCCACGATGAGCAGAGGAAGAGACGGGCGGAGAGGGTGGAGGTGCGGCGGAACGAGGACGAGAAGCTCATCGAGCTGGTGCAACGGTTGCGGGGCCACCCGAAGCTGCGGGCCGTCGTCTCCGAGATGGTCAAGAAGATGATCGAGGTGTACGAGAAGGAGTCGTGAGGAGTAGGTGGCGCAATGTAACTGAAGCTCCGTCCGCGGCGGGCGCGTGGAGCATTATTATCGGTATTTCAATGGGTTGGCAAAGTAATGCGGTGTAACGCCCGCCGGCCGGGTGGGAAAGGCCGGTGCTTGGCATTGACGTTGCGTATACATTGTCACAGATTTGTGGTAGAGGCTACCCCTGGCTGAAAACCCAGAAGAGTATAGAGCCTCGGGCTGGACGCGCAGGTAAACTAAATGGCTGACCAACCAGAACAACAACCTTCTCGGCCTCCGCAGCCGTTGCCGCCACTGCAACCGCCAATCCGGCAGCCGCCACTTTTCTATAGCAACGTGGCACGCGTTATGCATACTGAATATGATGTGTTCATAGATTTTGCGACACGCTTACCGGATACACCAGACTTTGCAGCCATAAGTGCCAGGATTGTGATGAGTCCTCAGCATACAAAGGCGCTCCTGAAGGCTCTTTTTGAGCATCTAAAGAAGTACGAAGAATCCTACGGAAAGATTCCATTGCCTGGAGATTTTGTAATGGAAAAGTCTATTAAGGAGTTCTTTAACAACGTTGAGCGCAGTAAACCGGGTGAAGGAGAGACCAATGCAGGGGTACAAGGTCCGTGAAGTATCAGCGGATGAAGTAATTTCTAAGGACCTGTTTGAAGTGTGGCCACGCATGGGTGCCTATGTTCATATCACGCACGCGCGAGATGTTACCTTTTACGTACAGGAGAATGAGGACGAAGACGACCTGCGCGCTCACCGTCTAGCGATGCAGGAAGAGGGGGGGCGTCCTTGGGGCGATGTGAAACGAGAGCTGGAACTTTAGACCCCCTTGCCATATCAGGTGATTCTCAAGCCCGGCGCTCAACGCGACCTTAAGCGCCTCGACAATCCAGTGCGCAAAAGGGTTGCGGTTGCTTTAGATCGGCTCCTGGAAAATCCTCGACACCATGGAGTCACACCCCTGGTTGAGGGGGAAAATGTGTATCGCGTCAGGGTTGGAGAATGGCGTATCATTTTTGAAATTGCTGATAACGAATCACTCGTAACAGTCTCTCGGATCCGACACCGCCGCGACGCCTATCGTTAGCAAACGAGGATCAGTGAACACTATAAATCCAGAAAAATTCTAATTCTTATCGTTGCCTTGAAACCAGTTTGCTGGGCCATTCCTCCCCCAACATGATGCAATGCTGATCAAAAAGTAGACCATATAATACAATGGACGCTATAGCAATAACGTCCCCTGGGAAAACACTTGTGTTAGTTGAATTCTTCCAGCGTCTCCATCGCCGCCTCCGCCCGCTTCGCATCGCCCTCGGGCATCAGCACGCCGTCGAACGGCGCCGGCGCGTCCTTCTTCAGCCAGGCCCAGCCCTTGTCGCCTACGGGGGTTGGACGTAAACGAACTCGGTTCTCTCGAAGGCGTTAGGAAACGCGCACCCCGAGGCCGCGACGAGCCGCGAAGTGGGCCATCAGCGCGTCCGATGCCATTTTCAGCACCGGGCCGGCCAGTAGAATCAACAGGGTTGACCACATGGCGAGCTCCTTGCGCCGCCTTGGGCTGCTCCTGGGTCGGCTGCCCGACAGGCGGATCAAGCTCGCCTCGGTCGCGCGTCCGCAGGGCGATCTTGCTGTCGATGGAGTCGCCGAGTTTGGAGGCGCCCCATTGCACCACCTCGTCGGCGTACCCCATGGCGGTCAGGCGCTCCATAAGAAGTCGCCCCTCACCCTCCCCGCCGGCCCCCCTTGCTAATAACGCGCGATGATTCCCCCGCCTCTCCTGACGCTCTGTCTGCGGGGAGCGTACACCCTCAGCCACACCTGCTTGGCGCCGGCGTTCGCCGCCCGCGCATCCCTGACAAGCCAGCGCCGAGTGCGCCGCACCTTGACTTAGCACAATGGATAACGTATATGCTCTGCGGGAGAGCCACCCGACCTCTCGCTCCGCTCGCCGACCGTGTGTGACGCCAGCGCTTGCCGCCAACACTCGCCCCCCTCAGGTTCCTCCCAGCGACAAGCTTCGGTGGCGCTGAAGGTTTTGCGGGGGAGACTCTCCTTTTCGACTCATCATGCATCTTCCGAGAAGGGAAAAGTAAAAATCAGTGGGCATTCCCTAAGCAATAGGTGTAAGAAGTTCGCTGACGACCTTGAGGCGTTGCGGGCGGCCCGATATGGGGGCGGTGGGGGCCGCGCTCTCCCACGCGCCGGCAGGTCGGACGCAGACAGGCGAGGGGGCGAGGTTCCCTCGCACAACCTGGGGGACAGCAGAGGGGACGGTAGAGCGCAAGGAGAGCGTCATGCCCTTGGACATGAGCTTAAACGATAGAGTGAAGCCGGAACCGCCGACGCCCGAGGAGTTGGCCTGGGCCGCGAAGCTGCTGCCGGGCGACTACGAAATCTACAGCGAGAAGCTGAACATGATCTGCGTGGAGGCGAGGGAGATCTTCGCGCGCATGGGGGTCTCCGCGCTCATCCACGCGGGCGACATGGTGGTGGCCATGTACAGCGCCCAGGGTGACCAGATCACGGCGGTGGCGGGCACCTTCCTCCATTCGGTGACCGGCATCGTGCCGATCAAGTTCATTCTCAAGCACTGGTTGACCAATGAGTCCGTCGGCGTGCGCGAAGGCGACATCTTCTACTGCAACGACGCCCACTACGGCGGCGTGCACAACGCCGATCAGCTCGCCATCATGCCGGTCTTCTTTGAAGGGGAGTTGATCGCCTGGACCGTCGGGGCGGCGCATCAAACCGAGACCGGCGCCACCGAGCCGGGAGGCATGCCCGTCAGCGCCCGCAGCCGCTACGACGAGGGCATGAGCCTGTCGCCGATCAAGATCGCCCAGAACTACCGCATGAAGGACGACCTCGTCGAGATGTGCGCCAACATGATCTCGCGGGCGCCGCGCATGCAGGTGCTCGACATGAAGGCGCGGGCCGCGGCGGCCGACCGCATGCGGGTGCGCCTTCAGGAGCTGGCGCGCGCCAAGGGCGCCGGGTTCCTCAAGGGGCTGTTCCGTAGGATGCTGCAGCATACCGAGGAGGCGACGCGGGCCCGCATCGCAAGCTGGAACGATGGCGACTACCGCCACGTCGTCTTCACGGACACCACCGGCCTGCGCGACGCCCTGGGGCGCATCTACCTGACGACGCGCAAGCGCGGCGATCAACTGGTCTTCGACTTCACCGGCACCTCGCCGGAGAACGAGGGGTCGTACCACGCCTTCCTCCATGTGGTGCGGGCCGCGGCGGCCTGCTACTTCTACCAGCACCCGTTCCATGACTTCCCGATCTCCTCCGGCCTCTACGCCCCCATGGAGTTCATCGCCCCCCAGGGGTGCATGCTGAACGCCAGCCCCGAGGCCGCCATCTGCAACTCTCCCATCATCCTCATGAACATCTGGCAGCCCCTCTGCATCACCTTCTCGAAGATGATGTTCGACAGCCCGATGCGGCATCTCTGCACCGGCTATGTCAACGCGGCCGGCAGCGGCGGCGTCATGAGCGGCGTCAACCAGTGGGGCGTGCGGCAGACCGACATGCTCAGCTATCCCCTCAACTCCGCCGGCGCCGGCGCCCGGCACGACATGGACGGCGTGGATAACTACGGCTTCCCCTATGCCCCCACCGGCAAGGGCGCCGAGGTGGAAGACTGCGAGAACGAGCAGGGACACCTGCACCTCTTCCAGCGCCGTCTGCGCGATTACCTCGGCTTCGGCAAATATCGCGGCGGCATCGGCCTGACGGCCGCCTACACGCCGCACCTGGTGCCGCGCATCGCCTACATGAACTTCGCCAAGGAATCGCGCTTCCCGGCGCACTCCGGCCTCTTCGGCGGCTACCCCTGCTCCACCCACCCGGGCATTCAAGTCAACGGCAGCAATTTCCACGACAAGATGGCGCGCGGCGACGACGACCTCCCCATGAACGTCATGGAGCTCATGAAGGAGCGCCGGCTGCAAGGAACGTACGTGGTGGAGAGCAAGACGCGCAGCGTGCGCGTGCTGGAGAAGGATGACGTGTTCGTGCTCGTCGTCCACGGCGGCGGCGGGTACGGTGACGTGCTCGAGCGCGATCCCCAGGCGGTGGTGGAAGACCTGCGCAACGGCATCATCTCGCATCGCGTCGCGGAGCAGATTTTCCAGGTGGCGTACGACCACGCCACCCTGCAGGTGGATGAGCCGGCCACCGCCGAGCGACGGCGGGCCGCGCGCCGCGAACGACTGCGCCGCGCCCTCCCCTATGAGAGCTTCATCGCCGCTTGGTCCACGAAGAAGCCGAGGGATGAGGTTCTCGTCGTCTATGGCTCCTGGCCGGATGCTCGCCCGACGCGCGAAATTATCAGGATGTGAGCGAGCCGCCGCGGGGAGGAGTGGCTGGCCTGCGGCTCAGCCTCACGATCGCCCTCATCCTGGCGATCTTCGTCGAGATCTTGATGGGCGGGAACGGCCTCGGCTTCCTCAGCGTCGACTACTGACTCATGATAAGTACCGTAACAATGTCCTACCTAATCAGCAATATTCAGCAGAAGCTAGCCACAAGTAGTAAACTGGCATAGGCGGGAGGATCTATGAACTATCACGACTATTTCAGAAAGCCAGAAAGACAGCTCTTATTGTCCCTCCCCTGGGCACTCTTAGAAAAATTGGACAATCAAGTTGTTACCCGAAGTAACTACTTTCTAACAGCAAATGCTTTTTTATTAATAGCATACGTCCAGGCATTAAACGGGCATGAACGAGTAGCGCTTATGATTTCAATAACTTCTTTTTGCGGCGCACTGGCTTGGCTCCAAGTAGGCCGATTAACTGCGCACTTTCATAGGGGCTATCATCGACTAACTATGTTTCGCTATCCTATAATAAGACACACTGAACGCATAATTGGACGCAAGCCACGATTCCGTCGCATATTTAGTAGTGCACCTTTGCAGGCTACAGGCATACCACTTATACTTCTTGTCTTGTGGTCTGCGTTAGTAACTAGATCTCTCTTACGGGCACAAGTTATCACAAAGGAGTCATCAACAACGTTATATAATTTCGTAAGAATATGTGTTGACGACTACTTTTTCTATTTATTCTTCATAATCCTCCTAGCATGTCTTGTTTTCTGGAGTCTTCGAACTCGTTGCCTTCACCGTAAATTGTATTTCACAGTAAAGGCGGGGGTGGATCGTGTTGCAACTATAAAATGTATGGTCAAATAGATGTGCCGGTATTATCTAATTCTGGTCACATAATTTGTTAGGAACGTTCTGATTAGTTATGGGGTCCTATGTTTACTAGCTCATGGAGATTCTACACAGAGCGAATCGTGGCCGGGCTACGATGCCGCGCCCGGTTGCAGGAAGAGCGCGACGCCGGCGGCCGGAGCAGCCTTCACCAGCTCCTCATCGAACGTCGCCAGGGGGGATGCCGTGCGCAGCGCCAGCTCGAGGTAGGCAGCGTCGTAGGCGGTAAGCTGGTAGGTGCGGGCGAGGGAGAGGAGGGTGACTTC
>JACPUC010000005.1 GCA_016192455.1 Candidatus Tectimicrobiota bacterium
ACATCGTTGCGGCGCTGTTCGCTGCATTGGCAAGGGGCTTGTGAGGAACCCATGCTCCCCCACACGCCCATCCCGTAGGGGCGGTTCGCGAACCGCCCCTCCAAGCCGGGGCGCGCGAGGAGACACGGTTCCTTCCTAGACTGAGGTTGCGGGCGGGGCAAGCCCCGCCCCTACGATCAGCCCCCGCGGGCGCAGTTGGGGAGAAGGTCCCCACTCAGAATTAGGTGATGGAACGTAGGGGACACGATACTAGCCGCGGGCGCGGCCGAGGAGGGAACGTCGGCGCGGCGTCGCTTCCCTGCTTGCAATGGCGGCAGGGGCGGTCGATATTGTGGAGAGAACCGGCCGCCGGACCTTGCCGCGGCGCAGGTCGGCGGCGGGGGGCGGGTGTGTGCGGCGCCGGCGGCGCGACCCGACCTCGCGGCTCGAACGGCTGGCAACGGGCCGGCCGCCGGGATCGATCGGCAAGGCAGGCTCACGGCAGCCGCGGGCGGGGTGCGTGGGCAGGCCGCCGCGTCAGTGCAACGGGGCAAATCAGAACCGGCGCGTGAGCCTCCTGAAAGTTCCCCGCGCCGAGGCGCGGGGGTTGAAGCGCGGCGGAGGACGGAGGGCCGGTGGCGTTAACTCCCAACAGGAGGTGAGGTGCTGTCCATGGTTCGAACGATCCACGTGGATGAAGTAGTTCCGGCGGTTGCGGAACTCTGCATATCTGCGAACTACGACCTGAACGAGGATACAATCCAGTCCCTGAAGCAGGGGATGGAGCACGAAGAGTCCTCCACCGGGGTCGCCGTCCTGCGCCAGATTCTCGATAACGCGGCGATCGCCACCGAGGAGCGCCTGCCGATGTGCCAGGATACCGGCACGGCGGTCTTTTTCGTGGAAGTGGGGCAGGATGTCCACCTCGAGGGCGGGTCGCTTTACGACGCCATCAACGAAGGCGTGCGCCAGGGCTATAAGGAGGGCTACCTGCGCAAGTCGATCTGCGATCCCTTCACGCGCAAGAACACGGGCGACAATACCCCTGCTATTGTGCACTACGATGTCGTTCCCGGCGACCGCCTGAAGATCACCATGGCCGCCAAGGGGGGCGGCTCTGAGAACATGAGCTCCGTCGTCATGTTGAAGCCGTCCGACGGCCGCCAGGGGCTCATCAACTACATCGTCAAGCGGGCCGCGGAGATGGGGCCGAACCCCTGCCCCCCTATCGTCATCGGCATCGGCATCGGCGGCAACTTCGAGAAGGCAGCGCTGCTCGCCAAGAAGGCGATCCTACGCCCCCTCGGTGAGAAGAACCCCGATCCGGAGCTGGCGGCCCTTGAGGAGGAGATCCTCAAGAAGACGAACGCTCTCGGCATCGGCCCGCAGGGGATGGGCGGGCGCACCTTCGCCCTGGGAGTCCACATCCTCAAGCACCCGTGTCATATCGCCAGTATGCCGCTGGGCGTCAACATCCAATGCCATGCCAACCGCCACAAGGACGTGGTGCTGTAGGGGAGGAGTATGAGCGAGCCAATTCGCCTCACGACACCGCTGAGCCGCAAGGATGTGGAAGCCCTGAAGATCGGCGACCAGGTGCTGTTGAACGGCGTGATCCTCACCGGGCGCGATGCCGCCCATAAGCGTATGGTCGAGATGCTCGACCGCGGCGAGAAGCTGCCGGTCTCCGTGGACGGCCAGGTGATCTACTACGTCGGTCCCACCCCCGCCAAGCCCGGCGCGGTGATCGGCTCCGCCGGGCCGACCACCTCGAACCGCATGGATGCCTATGCGCACCGTCTCATGGAGCTGGGGCTGCGCGGCATGATCGGCAAGGGCTCGCGCGGGCGCAACGTCATCGAGGCCATGCAGAAGCACGGCTGCGTCTACTTCGCCGCCATCGGCGGCGCCGGCGCCCTGCTGGCGCGCTCCATCAAGGAGTCCAGTGTCCTGGCCTGGCCCGACCTGGGAACCGAGGCGATTCACCGCCTCGTGGTGCAGGATTTCCCCGTCGTCGTCATCAACGACGTGCGCGGCAACGACCTCTACCAGGAGGGACGCAAGGAGTTCGACCTGACCGCCAAGACGATCGTCTGATCGAGGCCGTTCCGGCGCCCAGGTAGCTCCCGAGACCAGGTAGCTCCTGAGCCATGATCCGAGTCGGAGTGAGGCGCCATGCCCGTCAGGGCTGTGATAACTGCCTCGCGCCCGGCGTTTACCCCAGGGGCATCTCCCCCGGGGATGCCCATTCCCTGCTGGCGCGGCCGGCGGTTGGACGGCTGTCCTTTCCAACCGCAGGAGCCGCGCCATAATTTTTGAAGTCGAAGGCTGGCGCGCATCCACCCGAGGCCCACGCCACTCTCCAACCCCTTCTCGAATCTGCCCCACGAACCATCACGCAGCCGCACCCTCACCTCTCCTCCACAGGACGTAGCCCTTTGGCTCTTCCCCTCCCGTCAGCTCGTTTCGACCGCCAAAAGGCCTGGACAGCCTCGACAGATGCACTATCCTAAGAGCGACAGGCGCTCGTCCATTGCCACTTCCATTGATACGTTTCAGAGGTCCTGGAGCGCGGTTGTTCGCCGACAAGCTGTGGGCACGTGTGGTATCGGCTCCCTCTGCCGCGGTGGCGCTGCAGCGGCAAGGGCGGGACCCGCTCTGCTCATCTTTCTCCATGATTTCCTTGACCAAGTTGTTGGCGGAATGAGGGAGGAGGCTCCATATTAGATGCGTTTTTGGCGCGACCCGGGGCGGAGCGACCTCCTCTGCGGCGCCGGCAGCTCGAATGGGTAGGGGTGTGCCCGCGGCAGGCTTGGCGGGGGCAGGTGCGCCCGTGCCCCGCATGTGGTATCTTTGCCAAGGGGAGGTTCTGCTCCCATGAGGCGCCGGCGGCGAGGCTGTGCCTCACCGTGGCGCGCGCAGGGCCGTGCCGCCCTGCACCCCCGGTGGCGTGGGCAGGGAGGCGGGCCGGAGGGGGTAGGATGCCAGCGGAAGGACATGTGTGGGCGAGGGGAGCGCTTCGCAGGGGCGGCCTGGGCTCCCGGCGTTGGTGTTAAATGGACAACGTTCCAGGTGAAGGACCGTGGGGGGTGGCGTGCAGCCCGTCAGAGCTCAACGCAAGGGGAACGAAGTATGAGAGTGCATGACGTGGTGGTCGTGGGGTCTGGCTTGGCCGGCATGGAGGCGGCGTTGCGCGCCAGCCAGGACGGCGAGCTGGATGTGGCGATCGTCTCGAAGGTGTTCCCGACCCGCTCCCACTCCGGCGCGGCCCAGGGGGGCATTGCCTGCGCCATCGGCAACCAGGACCCCGAGGACAACTGGGAAGTCCACATGTTCGACACGGTGAAGGGCGGCGACTACTTGGTGGACCAGGATGCCGCCGAGCTCATGTGCAAGAAGGCGCCCGAGATCATCTACGAGCTCGAGCACATGGGGCTGGTCTTCAATCGCCTCCCCGACGGCCGCATGGCGCAGCGCTCCTTCGGCGGCCACAGCAAACCCCGCGCCTGTTTCGCCGCCGACTGGACCGGCCACGCCATCCTGCACACCCTCTTCGAGATCGTGCTGAAGCGGAAGGTGAAGGTCTACAGCGAGTGGTACGTCACCTCCCTCATCGTGCGCGACCACACCTGTCACGGCGTGGTGGCCTACGACATCATGCGCGGCGCCCTCGAGGTCTTCAAGGCGCGCGCCGTCATCTTCTGCACCGGCGGCTACGGGCGCGCTTACAAGATCACCTCGAACGCCCACGCCAACACCGGCGACGGCCTCAGCATCGCCTATCGCGCCGGCATCCCCCTGGAAGACATGGAGTTCGTGCAGTTCCATCCCACCGGGCTGTACGGCTCCGGCATCCTCCTGACCGAAGGCGCCAGGGGCGAGGGGGCCTACCTCTTGAACAACGACGGCGAGCGCTTCATGAAGAAGTACGCTCCCGAGCGCATGGAGCTGGGGCCGCGTGACATCGTGGCGCGCGCCGAGCAGCAGGAGATCGACGAGGGGCGCGGCATCAACGGCAAGACGTGCGTCAACGTCGACATCCGCCACCTCGGCAAAGAGCGCATCATGGAGCGCCTGCCGCAGGTCCGCGACCTGGCGTGGGATTTCCTCGGCCTGGATTGCTTCAGCGAGTGCATCCCCATCCAGCCCACCGCCCACTACTCCATGGGGGGCATCCCGGTCAACCTCGACTGCGAGTGCGTCATCGACGACAAGGGGACGAAGATCGACGGCTTCTACGCCGCCGGCGAGTGCTCCTGCGTGTCGGTGCACGGAGCGAACCGGCTGGGGACGAACTCGCTCCTCGAAGCCTGCGCCATGGGGGCCATCGCCGGCACGAGCGCCGCGAAGTACGCCAAGAGCGCTCCCGACCTGAGCCTCCCCGATGATGCCGACGTCGAGGCGAAGCGCGAGATCGACTGGCTGCTCAACGCCCGCGGCAGTGTAAAGATCGCCGATCTGGGCGATGAGCTGCAGCGGACCATGATGGACGACTGCGGCGTCTTCCGCACCGAGGCGCAGCTCAAACGCCAGTACGACGTCGTCAAGAACTTGCAGCAGCGTTTCCAGAGCATCGGCCTCAGCGATCGCAGCAAGACCTTCAACACGGAGCTCCTCGGGGCCCTCGAGCTGAGCCACCTGCTCGACTTCGCAGAGGTCATCGTGCTGGGAGCGCTGAACCGCACCGAGAGCCGCGGCGGTCATTCCCGCAAGGACCACCCGAAACGCGACGACGCCAACTGGTTGAAGCACACCCTTGCCTATAAAGATGTGGACGGACCGCGGTTTGCCTACAAGCCGGTGACGATTACGCGCTTCCAGCCCCAGGAGAGGAAGTACTAGGATGGCCGAGCACACCACCTTCAAGGTCTTCAGGTACAACCCGGAAACCGACAGCAAGCCCTACTTCCAGAGCTACCAGGTGCCGCTCCAAGGGGGGAAGACCGTGCTGGACGGTCTGAACGAGATCAAGGGGCAGCAGGACGGCACCCTGACCTACCGGATGTCCTGCCGGAGCGCCATCTGCGGCTCCTGCGGCATGGTGGTGAACGGCCACAGCAAGCTCGTCTGCCGCTTGCAGATCGCGGAAGTCTTGAAGAACTTCGACGAGGTTGTCATCGAGCCGATGCGCAACTTCGAGGTTATCCGCGACCTCGTGGTCAACATGGACCGCTTCTGGGACAAGATGGACAAGGTGACGCCCTGGCTCGTGGCGGACGAGGAGAACGTCCCCGCCACCGAGCGTTTGCAGTCCCCGGCGGACTTCAACGTCATCCGCGACGCTTCCTCCTGCATCATGTGCGGCGTCTGCCTCTCCGACTGCACCTCGCTCGAGGTCGACAGCAACTTCCTGGGACCCGCGGCGCTCGCCAAGGCCTTTCGCATGGCGGCGGACAGCCGCAGCGTCGACCGCGAGGAACGCCTCCTCGAGCTGAGCAAGGAGGGCGGCGTGTGGGATTGCGCCCGCTGCTACGAGTGCGTGCAGGTCTGTCCGAAGTACGTCGCGCCGATGGAAACCATCATGAAGCTGCGCGAGATGACGCTGAAGGCGGACCTCGTCGACAACCGCGGCACGCGGCACGTGGAGCACTTCACCGAGTTGGTGCTGGATTCCGGCATCCTGGATGAGCGCCGCCTGCCCATGAAGACGGTGGGGCTCACCGACCTGAAGGGCATGCTGCACATGGCCCCCACCGGCCTGCGGATGATGCTGAAGGGGAAGATGCCGTTGATCCATCCGCATATCAAGGACGTTGACGAGCTGCAGCGGATCGCGCACAAGGTGGAGGAATCGAAGTGAAGTACGCCTTCTTTCCGGGATGCGTGGCGAAGCAAACCTGTCCCGAGCTCTACCATTCAACAAAGAAGGTCGCCCAGGCGCTCAACATCGACCTCGTCGAGCTGGAGAATGCCGCCTGCTCCGGCGCCGGCGTGGTGAGCCAGCAGAACGAAGCCTTGAGCGACGCTCTCAACGCCCGCACCTTTGCGATGGCCGAGAAGCAGGCGCTGCCGATCATGACCATCTGCAGCACCTGCCAGGGCGCCTTCTGCCGCGCCAACAAGCGCCTGCGGCAGGAACCTTACCGCGACAAGATCAATGGCTACCTCTCCGGCAACGGCAAGAACGAGGGGGGCTACAAGGGCACCACGAAGATCAAGCACTTCCTCTGGGCGCTCGTCGAGGACCTGGGGATCGAGGAGCTGAAGAAGCGAGTGAAGCGGCCGCTGCGCAACCTGAAGGTCGCCTCCTTCTACGGCTGTCACCTCCTGCGCCCCTCGGACGCTCTCGGCTTCGACAATCCCGACAACCCCACCTCCCTGGAAAAGGTCATCGACGCCCTTGGCGCCGAGCCGGTGGACTACGACGGCCGCACCCGCTGCTGTGGCTTCCCGATTCTCCTGGAGAACGAGAACGCCTCCATGGCCATGGTCAGCAAGCACACCCTCGAGGCCAAGGAGAAGGGGAGCGACTGCATGGTCACGCCCTGCCCGCTCTGCCACCTCAACCTCGACGTGCAGCAGCCGAACGCCGAAAAGATAGCCAGGCAGAAGATCGGCCTGCCGGTCCTGCACCTGCCCCAACTTGTCGGCCTGGCCTTGGGCTTCAGCGAGCACGAGATGGGGCTCCACAAGCACATCGTGCCCACCGGCAGGGTGGTGGAAAAGGCCATCGGCAGCTAGCGCGCGGCTCTGCCGCCCGCCGATCATACGCGTGGGGTCCTCATGGGAGGTCTGGGTTCGGCGCCAGACCTCCCATCCATGGTAAACCCTTCTGTCGCGAACACCACTGGCTGATCCTGCGGCGTCCCCTTCGGGTGAGACCCCGGCCTGCGGTCTCGGGAAAACCCGCGGCGGGAAGAGCGCGGCATCCCAGTGCCCGACCCGTTGCAATGACGAGGTAACGCGCGGCTCCCGCAAGCTGCGTTGAGGCATGATCCGAGCAGGCGCGCGAGGCGAAGTGATGAAGATCCACGAGTACCAGGCGAAAGAGATTCTGTCGCGCTACGGCGTGCCGGTGCCGCGCGGAAAGGTGGCGGCCGGCGTCGACGAGGCCGAGGCCATCGCCCGGGAGCTGGGCGGCGCCTGCGTGGTGAAGGCGCAAATTCACGCCGGCGGCCGCGGCAAGGGGGGCGGCGTGAAGCTGGTGAAATCGCCCCAGGAGGCCCGCGGCGCCGCGCAGGCGATCCTCGGCATGCAGCTCGTGACGCCGCAGACCGGCCCCGCCGGGCAGAAGGTGAAGCGCGTTCTCGTCGAGCAGGGGATGGCCATCGCCCGCGAGCTCTACCTCGGCATGCTGGTCGATCGCGCCCGCAACGCGCTGGTGGTGATGGCGAGCGAGGCCGGCGGCATGGAGATCGAAGAGGTCGCCGCCGCCACGCCGGAGAAGATTCTCAAGGAGTACGTCGATCCGGCGGTCGGCCTGCGACCCTTTCAGACCATGCGCCTTGCCTACGGCCTGCACTTGCCGGCGGAGAGCGTCCGCAAGGCGAGCAGCTTCATGCTGCAGCTCTACCGGGCCTTCGTCGACATGGACCTGTCGCTGGCGGAGATCAATCCCCTGGTGCTGACCAAGGACGGCAACCTCTTGGCCCTCGACGCCAAGGTGAACTTCGACGACAACGCCCTCTTCCGCCATCCGGAGACGAAGGAGCTGCGCGACCTCGATGAAGAGGACCCCAGGGAGATCGAGGCCTCGAAGTACGGTCTCAGCTACATCAAGCTCGACGGCACGGTCGGCTGCATGGTGAACGGGGCCGGCCTGGCCATGGCGACGATGGACATCATCAAGCACTTCGGAGCGGAGCCGGCGAATTTCCTCGATGTCGGCGGCGGCGCCAGCAGCGAGACGGTCGCCAACGCCTTCCGCATCATCATCTCCGATGAGCGGGTGAAGGCGGTGCTCATCAACATCTTCGGCGGCATCGTGCGCTGCGACCGGGTGGCGCAGGGGATCATCGAGGCCCTCCAGAAGGTGCAGGTGGAGGTGCCGGTGGTGGTGCGCCTCGAGGGGACGAACGCCACGGAAGCCGCCAAGCTGCTCCAGGAATCGCCCCTCAACTTCCGGGTGGCGACGGGCCTCAGCGATGCGGCGCAGAAGGTGGTGGCGGCAAGCGCCTGAGACGGCGCGCGGCCACGAGGCCACGAGTCGACACGGGCTCTGCGACCACCATCGACGAGGCCGGCTGACGAAGCCGATGGCCCATGCCGCGCGCTGGGAGCACGGGCTGCGAAGGACGAAACCCTCATGAGTATCCTGGTTGACGCGACGACGAAGGTGGTGGTGCAGGGAATTACCGGCCGCGAGGGGAGCTTCCACGCTGGGCAGTGCAAGGAGTATGGCACGCGGATCGTCGCCGGCGTCTCTCCAGGCAAGAGAGGCACGCTGGAACAGGGCGTGCCCGTCTTCAACACGGTGCGCGACGCCGTCACCGAGACCGGAGCGAACACCTCGCTCATCTTCGTGCCGCCGGCCTTCGCCGCTGACGCCATTATGGAGGCGGCCGACGCCGGGGTGGCCCTCATCGTCTGCATCACCGAGGGCATCCCCACCATCGACATGGTGAAGGCCGCCGAGTACGTCAAGCGCCGCCGCGCGCGCCTTGTCGGCCCGAACTGCCCGGGCGTCATCACCCCCGGCGCGGCGAAGGTGGGCATCATGCCCGGCTTCATCCACCGCCCGGGTGACGTGGGGATCGTGTCGCGCAGCGGCACCCTCACCTACGAGGCTGTCAAGCAGTTGAGCGAGCGCGGCATCGGCCAGTCCACCTGCGTCGGCATCGGCGGCGACCCCATCATCGGCTCGACCTTCCGCGACATCATCGCGCTCTTCCAGCAGGATGCCGCCACCGCCGCCATCGTCATGATCGGCGAGATCGGCGGCAGCGCCGAGGAGGAGGCGGCGGCCTTCGTGAAGGAGCACGTGACGAAGCCGGTCGTGAGCTTCATCGCCGGCCAGACCGCCCCGCCGGGACGCCGCATGGGGCATGCCGGCGCCATCATCTCCGGCGGCAAGGGGACCGCGGCCGAGAAGATGGCCGCCCTGAAGGCGGCCGGCATCCACGTCTGCCCCAGCCCGGCCGAGATCGGCCGGACCATGGCCACGGTGCTCGGACGCGCCTGAACCGCGCCCGTGAAGAACGCCGGCGCCGCGCCGCGGAACCGCTTGGCGTCCAACCTTCTTGCCTGCGAGTGACGACGATGGAACGAACCTTGGCGATTATCAAGCCGGACGCCGTGGCAGCCGGGGTTGTCGGCAAGATCCTCAGCCGCGTCGAGGCGGCAGGGTTCACTATCCGCGCCCTGAAGCTCGTGCACCTCAGCAAGCGGCAGGCCGAAGGGTTCTACCAAGTGCACCGCGAGCGGCCCTTCTTCCAGGACCTCACGACCTTCATGTCGTCCGGGCCCGCCGTCCCCCTCCTTCTCGAACGCGAGAACGCCATCGCCGCCTGGCGCGAGCTGATGGGAGCAACCAACCCCGCCCAGGCGGCCGAGGGCACCCTGCGCAAGGAGTTCGCCACCGACATCGAGAAGAATGCCGTGCACGGCTCCGACTCCCCGGCCACCGCGGCGTATGAGATCGCCTTCTTCTTCTCGGCGCTGGACGTCTGCCCGCGTGATTGACGCTCTGACTGACCCGCGCGACTGACCTGGGGGTTGCGCTCATTCTCCAGCACCACTGCCGCCGCCTCCGTCCGCCGTCGGTCTCCGTGGACTCGTCTTGACGCCTGCCCGCCCAAGTGGTAGTGGTACTAACGTCGCGGCAGTCAGCATGTCAGCGCACCGCAGCCTGGGCCGCACGCCGGCGAGCGGCGGCTCTGCGCCTCGGCGGGGGGTGGAAGGCTCCATGTTCCGCAAGGTCCTGGTTGCAAATCGTGGCGAGATCGCCGTCCGCATCTTGCGGGCCCTGCGCGATCTCGGCATCGCCTCGGCGACGATCTACTCCGAGGTGGACCGCAATGCCCTGCACGTGCGCTACGCGGATGAAGCCTACCTCGTGGGCCCCAGCCCCTCGACGCAGAGCTACCTCTGCCTCGAGCGCATTCTCGAAGTAGCCAAGAAGTGCGGCGCCGACGCCCTGCATCCCGGCTACGGCTTCCTGGCCGAGAATGCCGAGTTCGCGCGCCGGTGCGCGGAGGCCGGCATCACCTTCGTGGGGCCGCCGGCCGAGGCCATCGCCAGCATGGGGAGCAAGACCGAGGCGCGGGCGCTGGCCATGGAGGCGAAGGTGCCGGTGGTGCCTGGCACCGCCACCGCCCTCCGCAGCGAGACGGAGGCGGCGCGCCTCGCCGACGACATCGGTTTGCCGCTCGTCGTGAAGGCGGTGGCCGGCGGCGGCGGCAAGGGGATGCGCGTGGTCTCCCGCCGGGAGGACCTGCCGGGCGCCCTGCGGGCCGCGCGCTCCGAGGCAGCCTCGGCCTTCGGCGATGATACGATCTACCTCGAGCGCTACCTCGAGCGGCCCCGCCACATCGAGATCCAGGTCCTCGGCGACCAGCACGGCAACCTCATCCACCTGGGCGAGCGCGAGTGCTCGGTGCAGCGCCGGCACCAGAAGGTCATCGAGGAATCCCCCTCGGCGATCATCACCCCGGAACTGCGGAACGCCATGGGCGAGGCCGCCCTGCGTCTCTGCCGCAAGGTGGGGTACTTCAGCGCCGGCACCGTCGAGTTCCTTGTTGATGGCGAACGCAACTTCTACTTCCTCGAAATGAATACCCGGCTGCAAGTCGAGCACCCCGTCACCGAGGCGGTCACCGGCATCGACCTGGTCGAGGCGATGCTGCGCATCGCGGCGGGGGAGCCGCTGGGGCTGCGGCAGGAGGAGGTCCGCTGGCTAGGGCATGCCATCGAGTGCCGCATCTACGCCGAGGACCCTCGCAACGGCTTCCTCCCATCCCCCGGTCGCATTGAGGTGCTCCGCGCCCCGGGCGGGCCCGGCGTGCGCGACGACTCCGGCGTCTACGAGGGCTTCGAGGTGCCGATCTACTACGATCCGCTCATCTCCAAGCTCGTCACCTGGGGACCCGACCGGGCCACCGCCTGTCGACGCATGCAGCGCGCCCTGCGGGAGTACGTGGTGGTCGGCATCGCCACCACCATCCCCTTCCACCAGGAGATCATGAATCACTCCGCCTTCCTTGCCGGCGAGATCGATACGAACTTCATCGAGCGCGAGTTCGAGCTGAAAGAGCCTGCGCCGGACCCCCAGACGGTGCGGGTCGCCATTCTTGCGGCGGCGATCGACGAGCACTACCATGAGCTGCGCCTGGGGGCGGCGGCGGCCAGGACGAACGGGCGCGGCGTCGCCCTCCCCGCCTGGCGCCTGGCGGGACGGCAAGCCCAGCTCCAGCACGGCTGGTAGCGCAGCGCCTGACCATGCCCGCGAGCTCCGGAACCCCATGGCCTACATGATTCAGATCGGCGAGCAGGTGCACCGCGTCGAGGTGCGCCAGGGTGAGGCTGGCATGGCCGTCGACATCGACGGCCAGCGCTCGGTCATTGACGTGGTCCCCGGCGCAGGGCGCGTCTACTCGCTCATCGTCGACGGCAGATCGTACGTCATCGACGTGCAGGAGCTGGGCGAGCAGCGGCAGGTGCATGTGAACGGCCTGGCCCTGGTCGTCGACGTCATCGACGAGCAGCGGCGCCGGCGGCATGGCGCCTCGGGCGGCGGCTTCGAGGGTGAGCAGCTCATCTCCTCCGCCATGCCGGGGAAGGTTGTGAAGATCCTCGTCGAGGTCGGCCAGCAGGTTACCAAGGGCCAGGGCGTCATCGTCATCGAGGCGATGAAGATGGAGAACGAGCTGAAGGCGCCGCGCGACGGCGAGGTGAAGCAGATTCTCGTGCAGGAAGGGCAGGCGGTGGAAGCGCGGGCCGGCCTGCTCCGCATCGAGTAGCCGGCGGGGCGACCACGACGCCAGGTGCGCGGCGAAGCTGGAGCGCGGGCGTCCCCCCCGCAGCGAGCCTCCAACAGCGGCGCGGGGGGAGAGCTGCAAAGCGCCCTGCGGCGGCCTATCCTTACAGGTGAAGGAGCCTCCATCCGGTCCCAGGGGCCGAACAAAGAGTCTGTTGCGCAGGGTGGGGAGAGCGCCTCGAAGAGGGGATGCTGCCATGGCTGGCGAAGCCGAGAAGACGTTTGCGACGCTGTCCGGGCTGCCGTTGGAGGTCTGCTACGGTGCCGGCAACGGGGTTGGGAGCGCCGAGCGGCCCGGCGAGTTCCCCTTCACGCGCGGCATTCATCCCACCATGTATCGCGGCCGGCTCTGGACCATGCGGCAGTACGCCGGTTTCGGCACCGCCACGGAGACCAACCGGCGCTTCAAGTACCTCCTCGAGCAGGGACAGAGCGGCCTGAGCGTCGCCTTCGACCTGCCGACGCAGATGGGGTACGACTCCGATCACCCCCTGGCCCGGGGCGAGACGGGGAAGGTGGGCGTGCCCATCGACTCCCTCCAGGACATGGAGCAGCTCTTCGATGGCATCGCCCTCGACCACGTCAGCACCTCGATGACGATCAACGCCACGGCCTCGATCCTCCTGGCGCTCTACATCGCCGTGGCCGAGAACCAGGGCGTGCCGGCCGCGAAGCTGCGCGGCACCATCCAGAACGACATCCTAAAGGAGTACGTCGCCCGCGGCACCTACCTCTTCCCGCCGCGCCCGTCGATGCGCCTCATCACCGACATCTTCGCGTACTGCCACGAGCACCTGCCCGCCTGGAACACCATCAGCATCAGCGGCTACCACATCCGCGAGGCCGGCGCCACCGCGGTGCAGGAGGTGGCCTTCACCCTGGCGAACGGCCTGGCCTACGTGCAGGCGGCCGTCGAGGCCGGGCTGAAGGTCGACGAGTTCGGCGCCCGTCTCTCCTTCTTCTTCAACGTCCACAACGACTGGCTCGAGGAGCTGGCGAAGTTCCGGGCGGCGCGCCGGCTCTGGGCGCACCTCATGCGCGAGCGCTTCGGGGCCACGAGCGATCAAGCGATGAAGCTGCGCTTCCACGCCCAGACGGCCGGCTCCACCCTGACGGCGCAGCAGCCGCAGAACAACGTCGTGCGGGTGGCCCTGCAGGCGCTGGCGGCGGTGCTGGGCGGGGCACAGTCGCTGCACACGAACTCGCTGGACGAGGCGCTCTCCCTGCCGAGCGAGGAGGCCGTGAAGCTGGCCCTGCGCACGCAGCAGATCATCGCCTACGAGGCGGGGGTGACGAAGACGGTCGATCCGCTCGGCGGCGCGCACGCCGTGGAAGCGCTGACGGACGCCATCGAGGCCGAGGCCCGCGCCTACCTGGCGAAGATCGACGCCATGGGGGGCATGCTGCCGGCGATCGAGGCGGGGTGGGTGCAGCACGAAATCCAGGAGAGCGCTTACCGCTACCAGCGGGCCATCGAGAGCGGCGCGCAGCAGATCGTCGGCGTCAATAGCTTCGTCGAAGACGAGGCGGAGGAGCGCATCCAGCCCTTCACCGTGCCCGCCGACCTGGAGCGCCAGCAGTGCGAGCGCTTGCAGGCCCTGCGCCGACGCCGCGACGCCGCCGCGGTGGCGCGCTGCCTCGAGGCCCTCGAACGCGCCGCGCGCGGCACGGAGAACTTGATGCCGCACATCCTCGAAGCGGTGCGCTCCTCCGTGACGCTTGGCGAGCTTTGCGAGACGCTGCGCCAGGTCTTCGGCAAGTACCAGCCGACGACCGTGATCTGATGGGATAATGAGCCGGTATCTCATTCCCCCATCTCCCGCGAGCCGCGCAGCATCTCGCGTAGATGGGGTGCGCGAGGGGGCAGTGCTCCCTCGCAAGAAAACTCATTTAGGACGCAACCATGACGGGCCACGAAGTCCGCAAAGAGTTCCTGCGCTTCTTCGAGGGGCACGGGCACACCGTGGTGCCGAGCGCGCCGCTGGTGCCGCGGGACGACCCGACGTTGCTCTTCGTGAACGCCGGCATGGTGCCCTTCAAGCAGGTTTTCCTGGGACAGGAGCAGCGGCCCTACCGGCGCGCCGCCTCGGCCCAAAAATGCCTGCGCGTCAGCGGCAAGCACAACGACCTGGAGAGCGTCGGCCGCACCGCCCGCCACCATACCTTCTTCGAGATGCTCGGCAACTTCTCGTTCGGCGACTACTTCAAGCAGGGCGCCATCGAGATGGCCTGGGAGTTTATGACGCGGGTGCTGCGGCTCGACGCCAGCAAGCTCTGGATCACCGTTTTCCAGGACGACGACGAGGCGTACGGCATCTGGCACAACTTCATCAAAGTGCCAGGCTCGCGCATCATCCGCTTCGGCGAGAAGGACAACTTCTGGTCCATGGGCGAGACCGGCCCCTGCGGTCCCTGCTCCGAGATCCACATCGACCAGGGACCGGGCGTCGGTTGCGGGCGGGCGGCCTGCGACATCGCCTGCGAGTGCGACCGCTACCTCGAACTCTGGAACCTCGTCTTCATGCAGTACAACCGCGACGCCTCGGGCGCGCTGCAGCCCCTGCCGAAGCCGAGCGTCGATACCGGCATGGGCCTGGAGCGCCTCAGCGCCGTGCTGCAGGGCAAGCACACCAACTACGACAGCGACCTCCTGCGGCCGGTCATCGCCTACGCCGGCGACGAGCTGGGGGCGGGGAAGTACGGCGCCGATGCCCGCCAGGACGTGGCCCTGCGGGTGATCGCCGACCACAGCCGGGCGCTCGCCTTCCTGATGGCGGACGGCGTCATGCCGTCGAACGAGGGGCGCGGCTACGTGCTGCGCCGCTTGCTGCGCCGCGCCGCCCGCTACGGCAAGCACCTCGGCCTGAACGAGCCGTTCATCTACCGCGTCGTCGGCGCCGTCGTGGACCTCATGGGCGATCCCTACCCCGAGCTGGGGCAGCGGCGCGACTACGTGGCGCGCCTCACCCTGAACGAGGAGGAACGCTTCCACGCCACCCTGGAGTTCGGCCTGCAGCAGCTCCAGCAGGTGATCGACCAAACGCGGCGGAGCGGCGGCGGCGTCATCGCCGGCGCCGAGGCCTTCAAGCTCTACGACACCTACGGCTTCCCCCTCGACCTGACGCGCGATATCGCCGCCGAGCAGGGCTTGTCCCTGGACGAGAGCGGCTTCCAGCGCGCCATGGAGGAGCAGCGCCGGCGCGCCCGCGCCTCCTGGGCCGGCGGGGCCGCGGCGGCTGCCAAGTGGATGTATAGCGAGCTTTACTTCGAACACGGAGGGACCAAGTTCCTTGGTTACAAGCAGGCGCAAGAGTCTGCACGGGTGCTAGCGATTATCAGAGGAGATGAATTGCTCGGTCGAGCGGAAACCGGTGAAGAAGTCGAGCTGTGGCTGAGCCGGACGCCGTGCTACGCCGAGTCCGGCGGGCAGGTCGGCGATGAGGCCATTTTCCGCACACAGGGAGGAGTGCTCGGAACCATCACCGACACCCAGTATGCCTTCGAAGATGGCATCGTCCACTATGCACGTATTGAACGGGGTATCCTGTACGATAAGGATTACGTCGAGGTCGAGGTTGACCGCGAGCGCCGCGACGCCATCCGCCGCAACCACTCGACCACGCACCTGCTGCACGCCGCCCTCCGGCAGGTCCTCGGCGACCACGTGAAGCAGGCGGGGTCGCTCGTCGCGCCGGGCCGCCTGCGCTTCGACTTCACCCACTTCGCCGCCCTGACGCCGCGCGAGCGCGACCATATCGAGGAGCTGGTGAACGCCAAGGTGCGTCAGAACCTCCCCGTCGCCACCGACGAGATGCCGCTCGACCAGGCGTTGGATCAGGGGGCCATGGCCCTCTTCGGCGAGAAGTACGGCAGCAGGGTGCGGGTGGTGCGGATGGGCGACTTCAGCACCGAGCTGTGCGGCGGCACGCACCTGTCGGCCACCGGCGAGGCGGGGCTGTTCACGATCGCTTCGGAGTCCGCCGTGGCGGCGGGGGTGCGCCGCATCGAGGCCCTCACCGGCGAGGGGGCCTGCCGCCACGTGCGCGAGATGCGCCGCAGCCTCTCCGAGATCGGCAAGCTCGTGAAGGCGGCGCCGCAGGATGAGGCGGAGCGCGTGCGCCGCCTCGTCGAGCACGCCCGCGAGATGGAGAAGGAGGTCGCCCGACTGAAAGAGAAGCTGGCCAGCGGCCAAACGACGGGTCTCCTCGACCGCCGCCGCGACGTGCTGGGGGTGCAGGTCCTCTCCCTGCGGCTGGAGAACGTCGATGCCAAGACGCTGCGCAGCTTCGTCGATGAGTCGAAGAGCAAGCTCGGCTCCGGCATCGTCGTCGCCGGCGCCGTGACGAACGGCAAGGTGGCCCTCATCGCCGGCGTCACCGACGACCTGACGCAGCGCTTCCACGCCGGCGACATCGTGCGCCACGTCGCTCAGCAGGTGGGCGGCACGGGCGGCGGACGCGCCGACATGGCCCAGGCCGGCGGCAAGGACCCCGCGAAGCTCAACGAGGCCCTCGAAGGCGTCTACGACTTCGTGCGCACCGTCGCCGAGAAGACCGCCTCGGCCCAGCCCACATCCTGATGGAAGGTTTCTTGTGGTGGATCATTGCTCCCCCACGCCCCCTGTTCCGTAGGGGCGGTTCGCGAACCGCCCCTACAAGACGGGGCGCGCGGGGACAAGGTCCCCAGGCGGGAGATCAACGATGTAAGACTCTTCCACCCTTCCTCCTCACCCCACCCTCTCCACCTCCACGAGACAGTCGTAGAACGTCGCGCCGTGGTTCATGTCGGTGGGCGCGTCGGAGGTGAGGAAGTTCGTCGTCACCCCGTCCTTGCCGATCCACAGACCCGATTCCAGGTTCACGACCCCCGGCTTCATGGCGTCGTCGAGCTTCACCGGCAGGGTGATGCTGCCGCGATCGTTGAAGACGCGGGCGCGAGCGCCGTCGGCGAGGCCGCGCGCCGCCGCGTCCAGGGGGTGGATGCGGAGGGCTGCCTGGCCGGAGACGCGGCGCAGCTTCTCGTCGTTGTTCCACTGCGAGTGGATGCGGTGCTTCGGCTTCGTCGAGAAGAACTGCAGCGGGTAGCGCGCCGCCAGGTCGGGCGACGCGCCGCGGCTCTCCGCCGGCGGCCGGAAGCGCGGCAGCGGGTCCACCTGCCAGAGCTCCGCCGCTTGTCGGCTGAGCAGCTCGATCTTGCCGCTGGGCGTGTCGAAGCGGCCGTTGGCGAAGGGGATCGCCTCCGCCGTGGAAGGCAGCACGGCCCCCTGTTCAAGCCTCGCCAGGCTGATGTCGGCCGGCAGCGAGCGCTCCAGCACCTCCCGCACGTCGAGCTCGAAGTACTTCATCGGCAGGTCGAGGCGGCGCGCCAGCTCGCCGTAGATGCGCAGCTCGCTGCGGCATTCCCCCGGCGGCTCGATGACCTGCGGGCGGTACTGCAGGTAGGGGTGCCAGTAGCTCGCCAGGAGGTCGGCCTCCTCGAACATCGTCTTGGCCGGCAGCACGATATCCGCCAGGGCGGCCGTATCGGTCATGAACTGCTCGATCACCACCGTGAAGGGGATGGCGCGGAAGGCCGCCAGGACAGCGCTCGTATCCGGGTTCTGCGTCACCGGGCTGGCGCGCTCGACGAGGCAGGCGGCGATCGGCGGATCGGTAGCGGCGAGGGTGGTGCGGCCCAGGGCCGCGCGCCCGCCAAGGGGCCGGATGCGCTCCCCCGCCGGCGGCTGCGGCAGGCCGTTGCCGTAGACGTAGCTGGCGCGGTTGGCGTAATCCAGGCCGCCGCCGGGGATGCCGATGTTGCCGGTGATCGCCGCCAGCGCGGCGATGGCGCGCACCGTCTGGCCGCCGTTCGTGTAGCGCTGGATGCCGAAGCCGACGTTGATGTTGGCTGGCCGCCGCGTGGCGTAGTGGCGCGCCAGCTCGCGGATGGTCGCCGCCGGTACGCCGGTCGCCGCGGCGGACTCTTCCGGGACGTACTCCCGGACCATCGCCGCGAACGCCTCGAAGCCCTCGATGCGCTGTCGGCAGAAGGCTGCATCGTGCAACCCCTCCGCGAGGATGACGTGCGCCATGGCGAGGGCCAGGGCGCCGTCGCTGCCGGGGTTCGGCTGGATGTGCCAGGTGGCGCGCGCCGCGGTCTGCGTGCGCAGCGGGTCGATGACGATCAGGCTGGCGCCGCGGCGCACCGCCTCGAGCAGGAACGGCATTTGGTGCTGGTTGGTGGCGGCGGCGTTCTTCCCCCACAGGATGATGCAGCGGCAGTTGCGGTAATCCTCCGGCGGCTGGTGGGTGAGGCGGCCGAAGGTGAGGCGGCAGGCCTCGATGCCGGCGGGCCAGCAGAGATCGCCGTAGTGGTAGGAGTAGCCGCCGTACAGGTTGAGGAAGACCGTGCCGATGCCCGCCATCACCCCCTTCATGCCGGTGCCGGTGCAGTAGAGGAGGGCCTCCGGGCCGTAGCTCTCGCGCACGGTGATGAGCCGCTCGGCGATGCGGTCGAGGGCTTCCTCCCAGGAGATGGGCCGCCACTGCCCGGCCCCGCGCTCGCCGTCGGCCAGCAGCGGATGCAGGAGGCGCTCGGAGCTGTAGACGCGTTCGACGTAGCGGTAGCCCTTCGAGCAAAGGCGCCCCTGCGTCGCCGGATGGCTGGGGTCGCCCGTCACCTTGAGCAGGCGGCCGTCCTCGACGTGCGCCAGCATGCCGCAGCCGGAGTAGCAGTTGCGCGGGCAAACGGTGCGGATGACCTCGCGTGACATGGGATAGATTCCTTGCCGCGGTCTTGCCGGTGGAGCGCCGCGGCGGTTGATCGAGAGGAGTGGCCGGCCTCCGCGCCGTGGAAAGCCAGGAGGAGCGGCTGCTGCGGGCTGGATGCGCTCGAGGGGTCGCAAGGAAGCGAGGTCGGCTGGAAGTGCGTGCGCGTCGGCGTCAGGAGGCGTATCGCAGACCGCAGCCCCAGGCCGGCGTCGCCGCGAAGCTCAGGGCGATGGCCGCTTCGCAGGTCGTCCCGCCGGGCAGTGCGAGTCATGTACAGTATCTGCAACGCCGCGGGCACGTCAAGGTGTTGCATCGTGGAGGGTCGGCGGACCTTTCTTGCACTGGGCTGGGAAGGAGGCGCTGCTTTTCGCCCGCGGCACCGAGGGCAGGCGTTGTTGCTGCGGCGAGCGCGACCTCGGTGCGAGCGCCTTGCAGCGCTCTACGTTCTGGAAAAAGGCCAACCTACATCAGCACGCGGCGGTGGCCGTCAAACTACTTATGATGTGTGCGTATGGGCAGGCGAAAAGCGGCAAGATAGGCTCGTTCGCAGTCGTAGGAGGAGGCATTTCTCACTGCCTACAACCTGAGGCGTCTTCAGGCGGCCACCCTGTGAATGGCCTCACACACTGTAGAAACGAAGTCAATCGCCTCTTCGACCATCTTCGAATCGATTGGCCACCTGGAACCCGGATAGCTCGGATCGATATCTGCCTCGTGAGCAATCTTGTTGCGGCGATCCACCAAGAGGTTAATTCTCGTTTTCACATTCTGTGGCTTATCGTTTAACTCTTGACTTACCAAGTTCCATAATTCAATGTCAGAAAACAATCTCACAGCATCAGCGATCTTGTCAGGATGTTGAAAAGATAAAAAGCTATGCTTTGTCCGAATCTCTGTATCGAGCCATGCCGTTCCCGAAGTGCCGCTCTTTATGAGTAACGTACTCTCAAGTGAGATACCGAACTTGAGAAACGCAGGCGTTGGATTCCTTTTTCCTTCATATGCCTGAACCATGCCAAGTCTTGAAAGCTCGTGAATGTAATGATCAAGAGCACTCACGACCATGACAATTTCTGCGCGCAATAAGTCCGACAAGTCAAGCGCTTTGGTGACCATCGTCGACATGCTGAGATAAATAGCACGCATGTTACGTACCCGCTCAAGATTCTGCCGAAACTGATCAAGCGCGTGCTGCATGGTCGACGATCCCAATCACGCGATTCGCGGCCTGGGAAAAAAGCTCCCTGAATTTCTCCATAGAAGATTTGGTAGTTTGCAGCACCACACCCTGTTGATCAAGCTGCTCATCAGTAAGGGCGAACACAGGCACTTGGTGCTCCTGTGACCGAGCAATCAGTGAATTGAAGTCTGACATTTGCAGCAATGGCTGTTCCGGTTCAAATCCAACCGCCGCGTAAACGTTAGGTGGCAACAACATATCGGCCTTTGCTAATGCAGGCAGGAGACGTTCCCTTAATCCCCTCTCAAGCTCATCTATCCACTTTTGAAACGCCTGCGCGGGCACCTTCCCCTTCTGAAGACGGTACCTCTGAATGATACTTCCCATAAATTTTGGTGACAACTTTGGCAAAGGATAGTCCGCTTCTATAAGAACACGATATTCGCGTGCAGACTCCGCCCATTTACGCCATTTAGGAAGAATGGTGGCCAACGACTCGATTCCCATAGTTGAGAAGTAATCCGGGTGCATCGGAACAAGAAAAAAGTCGCTTGTCATCAGCACGTTTTGGTTAACTGGGCCAAGACTTGGACTGAGGTCAATAAATACGTAATCAATGTTGTTGGCCGCCGCAGTCACGTCTATTAGATGACGAAGCGATCCCGGTAAGTTACGGAGCGTAACAACCGATCCCGAAAGTTCCTGCGCGATTGCAAGTGTCACCTCATACTCGGCAAGGCCAACATGCCCGGGAAGTAACATTAGATTGTCGTTTCCTGGCACTGCGAGGCATTCAACTGCCTGAATCGGTGTAGGTCGTGATTCAAAGGCGGGAGACAACCCATCACGGATGTTCTTCGGCTCTTGATTGCCGACAATAGCCTGTAGATCTTCAAGCTTCTTGTATCCGAGAACCATGCCGGTGAGATTGCACTGTGGATCGCAGTCGACGAGCATAACACGCTTTTCTTTAGTGGCAATCATCCATCCAAGGTTGAAGGTTGTTGTGGTCTTACTTACTCCGCCCTTGTGATTGAACAAGCAAATTACAGTAGCCATGGCATTATCTCCGGGAAGTAAACTGACTCGGAACGAAAACGTCACGTTCTCGAATCAGTGCATGTTGCACCTATGCTTCACTGACCCGCCTTCATTGTCGAATCCAATGCCGGATTAAGCCTGTATCTCGATGATAATCGGCGACTTCACCTCTAGAAGATGTACCAACTACAATGCCGTCGCTTCAAAGAAACCGGAAATCTTCTTCCTGGGTTCCGGTACACAACTTGATGGTGCCCTAGAATTGGTGCATAGTTGCTTGTGGCACGTTTCTATTGTTGGCGGTAGGGTTGTTTGTTAAAGTCCCCTCCGCAGGGTGAACCGTCACAGACAGTCCGAGCCCCGGTATCCCGAGGCTTCGGCCTGTCGCTCGTACGATACTTGAAACACGTAGCTTTCGTCAAGGTATTGCATCGTGGTCGGTTGGCAGGCTATCTTAGCACGGGGTGGGCACGCGGCAGGGAGGTTCGGCGCCGAGACTGCGGCTGCTAGCACGGCGCGGCGGCGCGGCGGCCCGGAGCGAGGCGCGGCTGGCGGCAGCGAGAGGAGGCATCAATGGCGTGGAAGATCTTCTCCGACATCCATGGGGCGTACGAGGCGGTGATCGCGCAGCTCGCCCCGGATGATACCGCCTTCCTCCTGGGGGATTACCTCGATCTCCTGGAGTTCGAGCAGCTCGAAGGGATCGTGCCCGACTTGGTGGGGCGGAACGCCGTCGGCGAGGCGCTGCGCAAGGCGCAGGCGGGCGAGCCGGGCGAGTTTCGGGCCCTGGTGCGGGCCACGCTCCATCCCGGCGGGGAGCACTTCGAGGCCCTGCTGGGGCGCGCCGCCGGCGAGTATGACCGCTGCCTGGCAAGCCTCCCCTGTCAAAGCTACATCCTGCACGGCAACACCGATTTCCCCGACCTGGTGCGGCAGCGCTGCAACGGCACGGTGGCGTTTGTGGACGGCCGCAGCATCGAGGTGGACGGCACGCGCGTCGGCTTTGTCGGCGGGTGCCTGCAAACCCCTCATGCCCTGGCGGGCGAGGAGGAGACAAGCGCCTACGAGGCGAAGTTCGACGCGCTGGGCCAGGTGGACGTCCTCTTCATGCACATCCCGCCGGACCTGCCCGACATCACCTACGACGTGAAGGCGCGGCGCAAGGAGGCGTGCAGCAAACGCGCCGTCGAGTACCTGCGCGACGTGCAGCCGGCGTTCGTCTACTTCGGGCACGTGCACAACCCGCGCAGCCACACCGCCACCCTGGGCCGCACCCAGATCACCAACGTCGGCTACTTCCGGCGTCACCAGCGCGCCACCATCCATTGGCGAGGCCGCGGGCGAGCCACGGAGGCCGGAAGGTAGCACTCGCCCGCCTCCATCGCTTCACGACGTACCGGCAGTGCTGCAACCGAAAGAGCAGGCTTGCAGCGCGGCAGCAGTGCTCCCTCGCGCCTCCCCCTCAACCTAGACAGCGCGCACCAAGCCGCGGCGGCCAGCGCTACGTCGCACAAGTTCCATCCGTAGTTCGACGCCTTCTTCGTGCCATATGGGGAAGAAGTTCTTGTGGGGGACCCTTGCTCCCCCAAACCTCTTGGTCCGTAAGGGCGGTTCGCGAACCGCCCCTACCAGCCGGGGTGCGCGAGGGGGCGAGGCTGCCTCGCAAATCTCTTCGCTCTCATTTGAGAAACAGCACACCAGTTCCTGGTCATGCCGGGCTCGCGCGCGCCGCAGCCTACGTCCAGCAGAGCGTCTCATCACACTGGCGCAGCTCGGCTTCAAACCCAGTCAGGTTCTCGCCCAGGATGCGCTGGCGTTTCATGGTGGCGCGTTCGAAGGCGGCCAGGTAGAGGGCGCGCATATCGGCCTCCCAGCTCCGGTCGTCACCGTTCCAGGTGAAGGGGAGATCGACGATCGACCCCGGTTCGCTGAAGCGGCTCAGCGTCGCAAGGAAGGCACGGAGCACGGCGCGCTGGTTGGCTGGGTCGTTGGGCCGCCCCGCGGTATTGCCGAGGGGGTAGTCGAGGAAGACCGTGCGCGGCGGCTTCACCTTCATGGCGATGTCGCGCGCCAGACCGAGGTAGAGAGTGGGAATGCCGGCGGCTTCGACGACGCGGGCGACCAGTCCCACGGACTGGTGGCACGCCGGTCAGAGCGGGAAGCAGCAGAGGAGGTCCACCCCCTGGCGCTGCAGCTCCTTGGCGATGGCCGGGCCGAACTCCTGGGTGACCTTGTCGTAGAGCTTGATCGGCCCCACCATGGAGATGTGCTCGTCGGCGAGGCGGCCGATGATCCGCTCGGCCTCGAACTGGCGGAAACGCTCCAGGGGGAAGACGACGTTCACGTCCGCGTGGCCAGGCTGGCGCACCGGCGTGGGGTGCGAGGGGGTCAGCGCGGCGGCCGGCGTGTCGCGGTGGATGAGACGGTAGACCATGTCGTTCGGCGGGTTGAAGGGAGGGTCCGTCTTCAGGTGCACGCCGGCGCTGCCGAGGATGGCCACGGTGCACCGCGCGAGTGGTTTGCGCAGCGGGGTCCAGGGGCTGTCGTCATGCTCCCACCAGGGCAAGGGGGGCAGCGGGGCGCTCGCCTCGTCAACGAGGTCGATGTATCGGAAGAAGGCCATGAGGTTCCTCCTCCTAAGTGCGGGTCTGTTGAGGTTTCCCTTGTCACTATACAGGAAGTAGAGTCTCGCTGCGAAAGGCGCGGCTCCATCGTCTGCTTGAGGGGCAGTTCCCCATGGGCCTCCGGCCCACCCGCAAGGTCATGAAAAGAAGCGGACACTTCTTTCTCGGTAACCTTTCATCCCATCGACCGTAGGGGCGGTTCGCGAACCGCCCCTACATCGGGATGCAAGGAACCGCGGCTGAACGCAGAGTCAGGAGGATCTCGGTGTGCCTCCGCGTCCCCCTGCGGTTCCTTCCCCTACCTTCCCCGCGCCCTCTGCGTCTCCGCGGTGCACTCTATTGAACCGCGGAGGCGCAGAGGACGCAGAGGCGAAGGAGACTGGCCGCGCGAACGTCAACCTCGCCATCACAAGCAATCAATTACGTAGGGGTTCTTCCCAAACAAGAGGCTGCGCGAGGGCCGGGGAGGGGCCGGCGGCGCGCTACGCCGTGGCGCGGGCGGCGAGGGCGCGGAAATCTTGGCGCTCGAAGAAGAGCGAGGCGAGGAGCCCGCCGAGAATGCCCCAGAAGGGCGCGCCGATGTTGTAAATCGTCAGATTGGAGATAGTGATGAGGAAGGCGACGAAGGCGCCCGCCTTGAAAGGTCCGCGGAAGGCCTCGAGGAACGAGCTGATGAGCACGCTCACCAGCGCCAGCCCGCCCAGCAGGCTCACCAGCGCCAGCGGCAGGATGCGCGCGATGGACGCCGCCACGGGCGAGAAGAGGCCGAAGAAGAACCACATGCCGCCGGTCACCAGGCTGGCGACGTAGCGCGCTTCCGGCGGTCCGCTCGTCGGCTGCGCGTTGATGGCGTTGGTGGGGCCGGTGACACACGCCGACGGCGCGCCGAAGAGCCCTTGGATGGTGCCGGCGATGCCGCAGGTCATCGTCATCGAGTTCACGGGAGGCTCGTAGCGCGCCGCTTTCAGCACCGTGATGCCCTGGATGTTGTGGACCGCCGCCACTGACAGGAAGAGCGGGATGAGGAGCTCGACCTGCGACGTCAGGGTGAAGCGCGGCGCGACGAACACCGGCCGGCCGATGCTGAGCGAGGCCAGCTCCCACTTCGCAAACCCGGCGAGGCTCGCCGCCAGGAGGCCGGCCAGGATGGCCCCGAACATCGGCGGCACGTGGCGGGAGAGGCGCTGGGAGCTGGAGAGAACCGCGTAGACCAGGACCGTCACGGTGGCGATGAGCGGCAGCGGCGTGAAGGTGCGGATGATGTTTACGCCGAACGGCAGGAAGACGCCGGCCACCATGCCCATGGCGATCGGCAGGGGCAGCCGCTCCATCAGCGGGCGAATGAGGCCGGTCACCCCGAGGACGAAGAGGAGCGCCGCCGTCGTCAGGTAGACCCCCACCACCTCGTCGAACCCCATGTGGGTGAGGGCCACGCCGACAAGCACCGTGCCGGGCATGGTGAAGGCGGTGGAGGTGGGCTGGCGGTAGTAGAGCGCCTGCAGGAAGGTCACCACCCCGGCCAGGCCATAGCCCATGAAAATCCAGGAGGAGACGAGGGCGTGGCTGAGGTTGCCCTTCTGCGCCGCCGTCAGCACCAGGAGGAGCGGCCCGGTCATGCCGAAGAGCGCCGACACGAAGCCGTTGGCGAGGTTGCCGCGCGTGGCGCAGCGGGGGAGGTCGCGGAGGCTGGCGAGGAGGCCCGGGCCGCGTTCAACGATCATCGGAGACACTTTCGGGAAGCGCAGGTGGCATCTGCAGCGCGGCTACGATACCATGAGCGGCAGCAGGAATCTAGGCTGCGGCAATGGTGCGCACCCCTCGCCTGGAGCCCGCGGGGCTGAACCTGGGGAGGGCGCCGTGGCGCGGACTCAAGGTTGATGGAGTAGAACTATGCAGGATGCACAAGCGTTGCGAATCACCGTCGCGGACCTGAAGGCGAGCCTGGGGGCGGCGAAGGTCCGCCTGATCGATGCGCGCCCGCCGGCGGAGTACGCCGCGGGCCATGTCGCCGGGGCGGTGAACTTCGATCCGTTTCCCCCGTATGCGACGATCGACACGAGCCCCGCGGGTCTCTCCGCCTTCTTCCACATGATGAGCGAGGTGTTCGGCCGCTTGGGGATTGCCCCCACCTCGCGGGTGATCTGTTACGACGCCACCTCCGGCGTGCGCGCGGCCAGGCTCGTGTGGCTGCTGCATGCCATGGGGCACGCCGAGGCGGTCATCGTGGATGGCGGGATGCAGGCCTGGCAGGCCGCCGGCTACCCCGTCGAGGAGGCGGTCCCCGACGTCACCCCCACCACCTTCACGCCGCGGCTCAGGGGGTCGCTGGTGGCGGGGTTCGAGGATGTCCTGGCTGGCCTCTCCGACCCCAAGGTGGTGCTTTGGGACGTGCGCAGCGAAGGCGAGCACTACGGCGAAACGGTGCGCTCCAAGCGCGGCGGCACCATCCCCGGCGCCATCCACTACGAGTGGACGAACAACCTCGACGGCAACGGCTGCTTCAAGGACCTCGAGGTCATCCGCCGCGAGCTGGAGGCGCGGGGGATCACGCCGGAGAAGGAAATCATCCCCTTCTGACAGGGGGGCTACCGTTCGGCGAACGGTTGGCTTGTCTTGCAGCTCTTGGGCTACCCGAAGGTGCGCAACTACGTCGGCTCGTGGGGCGAATGGGGCAACCGCGAGGACCTGCCGATCGAAAAGCGGCAACGGCCATGACCTTCGCCGCAGGGGCGGATGCTGAACGAGAGGGAAAGATTGAAGGGGGCTTCTACGCCAAAATCTCCGGGTCTTGCAGCTCTTTGTACATCTCGCAGTCGGGGTTGGTGCAGCGCACCCAGACCGTGGTGGAGAACTTGACGCCAAGCTGGATGCTCGGCTGCTGACAGGTGGGGCAGATGAGCCTGGCATCAATCACGGCAACGTTCTGGATGTCACCTTTGCCGGTCATGGGATGATCCTGCCTTCATTCTGGGGCCGCCTCGGCGCGCCGGCGTCTCGTCCAGCCATGATGGGGGGAAGCGCCCGCCGACACGCCCCCCCCGCCGAGGGGTAGCAGGGCTCGTCCCCTGGCTCGACCTGGAGGCCCCCCCCCCGGAGGCCCTAGGAGCCTGTCGGAGAAACCCCCGCAGGCGTCTGGTTTTTGGTAGACTGTGAGGTGTTCGCAACCGGCGCGGGGCCGGCCCTGTTCCGCTGTTTGCTGGTGGGGGTGTTATGCCACGCAAGTTCCGCACCACCAACCCTGATCAGTTGTACCTGCTGCCGCCGTCGCTGCAGGAGTGGCTGCCGGAAGGGCACCTGGCGTACTTCATCCTG
>JACPUC010000023.1 GCA_016192455.1 Candidatus Tectimicrobiota bacterium
GAAGTCACCCTCCTCTCCCTCGCCCGCACCTACCAGCTTACCGCCTACGACGCTGCCTACCTCGAGCTGGCGCTGCGCACGGCATCCCCCCTGGCGACGTTCGATGAGGAGCTGGTGAAGGCTGCTCCGGCCGCCGGCGTCACACTCTTCCTGCAACCGGGCGCGGCAGCGTAGCCCGGCCCCGTCCCCCAAGCCACCGCGGCTGCCCGCCACCCCACGCCTACCCGGCACTGGCATGGCTCATGTGGTGCCAGCGGATGAGGCGCCCCTCCAAGAGCACAAAGGCCGCGTTCAGCAGGTAGCCAAGCACGGCGACCATGATGATGGCGGCGTACATCTCCGGGATGCGCAGCGCCGAGCGGTAGTCGACGATGAGGAAGCCCAGGCCGCTCCCCCCCATGAAAATCTCCACGAAGATGGCCAGGATGAGGGAGATGGTGAGGCTCAGTCGCAGGCCGGCCATGATGTACGGCAGCGCCGAGAAGAGGACGATGCGCCGAAAGAGGCCGAAGCGCTGATAGCCGTAGGTGCGCGCCGTGTCCATGAGGATCGGGTCGATGCCGCGGACGCCGTCGAGGGCGTTCAGCAGGATGGGCCAGAACGACGCCCAGGCAATGACGAAGACCTGCATGCGCACGTTGATGCCGAGCACCAGGATGGCGATCGGCATGATGGCGATGGCCGGCACCGGCCGCAGGAGTTCGACGAGCGGCTCGCTCACCTCGAAGAGGGGACGGGAGTGCCCGATCAGGAGCCCGCAGGGGATGGCGGCCACCAGGCTGAGGGCAAAGCCGAGCAGGAGGCGGATGAGCGTCACCACGGTGTGGTACGGCAGCTCGCCGCTCCAGGTCATCTCCCCGAACGCCTGCAGCATCGAGCTGACGGCCGGGATATAGAAGGCGACATCCTCGACGAGGTAGGTGACGATCTCCCAGCCGGCCAGCAGAAGAAGGACGAAGAGGAACCCGGAGAGTCTCGACTGCCGCGCAGCGAAGGCGCTCCACCCCGAGGTGCTCATCGCGGCTGCTCCTGAGGGGCGGGCGCGCTCTCCCGGCGCGGCCTCGTCACGGCGCCGTCCCCGTGTCGGTCGAGCGCTGCAAGAGCTTGTGGATGTAGCGGCGGTAGTGCAAGAAGCGGGGATGCTCCCGCGAGCTGATCTGCTCGCGCGGCCGCTCGATCTCGATAGCGATGGTGTCGAGCACCACGGAGGGGTTCTGGCAGAGCACGATCACCCGGTCGGAGAGGTAGATCGCCTCGTCGATGTCGTGCGTCACGAAGAGGATGGTGCGGGAGAACTTCTGCCAGACGCGCAGGAGGAGGTCCTCGAGCTCGGCGCGGGTCTGCGCATCGACCGAGGCGAACGGCTCGTCCATGAGCAGGATGTCCGGCCCGTTCGCCAGGCCGCGGGCGATGGCGACGCGCTGCTGCTGCCCGCCGGAGAGCTGCCAGGGGTAGACGTGCTCGAAACTGCTCAGCCCCACGTCGTTGAGCACCTCGCGGCCGCGCGGGCGGTGCTCGCTGCGTTTGATCTCGGGGCGATTCTCCATGCCGAAGATGACGTTGTCGAGGACGGTCTTCCAGGGCAGGAGAGTACGCCCGTACTCCTGGAAAATGAGGGCCATCTCGCGGGGGGGCTGGGTCACCTCCTTGCCATAGAGGAGGATCTGACCGCCGCTGCGGGAGCGCAGCCCGGCGATGCAGGTGAGCAGCGTCGTCTTGCCGCAGCCAGAGGGTCCGACGATGGAAACGAACTCCCCCTTGCGCACCTCGAAGGTCACGTCACCCAGCGCCGCGAAGCTCTCCCGGTTCGGCACGTCGTAGCTCTTCTGGAGATGCTGAATCCGCAGCGCTTCCATTCATCAGGTCCAGCGCCCGCGGGCGGCGCCACCCTCGTCAGGCGGCGCGCCGCCCAGCGGCGATCCCCTCACTGGCGTCTCCCGGCGTGACCCCGGCCGCGGCCTTCACCGCCGCCGCGCTCAACACTCCTTGGGGGAGTACTTTGAGAACAGCGTGCAGACGTCGAGGCTGCGCGGGATATGGTTGAACTTCGCCGCCACGTCGATGAACGACTGCAGATCGACCTTGCGCGCCACGCGCGTCAATCCCGGCTGGATCATCTTGCGCGCCAGGTCTTCCTTGATGCGGGCATTGCGCTCCATGATGCCCGGCAGGGCCTCGGGGTGTTCCATGAGCCACTGGGTGGCCTTGTCCAGCGCCCGCACGATGGCCTGCGCCTTCTGGGGGTTCTTCTCGATCCACGACTCCAGCGCCATGTACGCCACCACCAGCACCTGCGAACCCAGCGCCCCATGCGGGAAGCCGACGGAGCGCCCGATCTTCTGCCCCACGATGACGGCGATGGCCGGTTCGACCGCCAGCACCGCGTCGACCTGCTTCGACTTCAGGCCCGGCACGATGCCCGCAAAGCCGAGCTCGACGATCTTCACCGCCTTCGGGTCAACGCCGTTCTTCTCCAACCAGTTGAAGATGCTCAGGTCGATGGAGCTGCGCGCCGCCGCCACGCCGATCGACTTGCCGGCGAAATCCTTCACCGACTGGATGCCGGAGTCCAGCGGCACCATCATCTGGGAGTACGGATGCGTCGCGGAGATGATCACGCCGGGATAGATGATCTTGACGCTGATTCCCTTCAGGTTGATCTGGGCGATGTCCACGGTGTTCGTGAACCCCAGCTCAAAGGACCCCGACACGATCCCTTCCATGATCATGGCGCCGACGCGCGCCGGCTGATCCTCGATCTTCAGCCCCTCGGCCTTGAAGAAGCCCTGCTCCTTGGCGGCAAAGTACTGCACGCAGGCGGAGATGCTGAGGTAGCCCGCTTTCAGCGCGGCCTCCTGCGCCCACGCCCGGCGCGGCCATGGGCTCGTCAGCAGCGTGGAAGACAGGCCGGCGGCAAGGCCAAGCGACAAGACTTCGCGTCGTGTAAACGAGCTCTGCCATTCCATCGTCCAGACCCCCTTCCTGACACCCCCGCGCACCTTCCCGCTGCCGGCGGCCGATCCTCCCGGCATCTGGCGCCGCCGGCAGCCTCGCGGCAGCCCGTGACCGCCACGCTCCCCGGCGGAGAGTGCTCTGCACCCCGGTGAGTAGCTCCTGAGGGTGTACCATACTCCCGCGTCGGATTCCACGCAAACCCCTCCCCAACGCCGCGGCGCCGCGCCTTGTGTCGCGTGGCGCTCACGGGGTATAAGAGGCGAGGAGAGAGGTGGCCGAGGAGACGTTGCCGGGAGGGGCCCGCGCCTGGCGCACCCTGCCTGGCGACGGGTGCCCGAAGCAACATCGCCCGACGACGCAGCGAAAGGCCGGGGACGGCGGACCGAGGTTGATCGATGCACATCGCGACGGATATCGGCGGCACCTTTACGGACGTGGCGGCGTATGACCCGGCCAGCGGACGGCTGCTGCTGGGCAAATGGTCGACGACGCCGCGGCAGCTCACGGAAGGGCTGTTCACCGCCATCGGCGACTCCGGTGCGGCGCTGCGCGAGGCGGACCTCTTGATCCACGGCTCCACGCTGGTGGTGAACGCCATCCTCGAGCAGCGCGGCGCCAAAACCGCTCTCATCACCACCAAGGGGTTCCGCGACATCTACGAGATCGGGCGCATCAACCGGCCTGAGTCGTTCAACCTCTTCTTCCGCAAGCACGTCCCCCTCATCCCGCGCTACCTGCGGTTCGAGCTGAACGAGCGCCTGAACGCCCAGGGGGAGGTGCTCATCCCTTTCGACGAGGCGGAAGCGCGCGAGCTGGCGCGACGCATCGTGCGCCAGGGGGTGGAGGCCGTGGCCGTCCTCTTCCTGCACTCGTACTGCAACCCCGAGCACGAGGCGCGCATGAAAGCGATCCTCGAGGAGGAGGCGCCGCACCTCTACGTCAGCGCCTCGCACGAACTGTCGCGCGAGTACTACGAGTACGAGCGCACCTCGACGGTGGCGGCGAACGCCTACGTCGGCCCCATGGTGCGCGCCTACCTGCGGGACCTCGAGGCCCGCGGCAGCCGCGAGGGGCTGCGCGGCCGCGTCATGATCGTGCAGTCGAACGGCGGCCTGGTGGACACCACGACGGCCACCACCGCCTGCATCGGCATGCTCGAGTCCGGCCCGGCGGCGGGGGTGAGCGGCGCCAACGCCCTGGGGCGCAGCCTCGGCCTGGAGAACCTCATCTGCTTCGATATGGGGGGAACGACGGCGAAGGCGTGCGTCATCGAGGGGGGCCTGCCGCGCATGGCGAGCGACTACTTCCTCGGCGGCTACACCAGCGGCCTGGCGATCCGCATCCCGTCGATGGACATCCACGAGGTGGGGATGGGCGGCGGCAGCATCGCGCGGCTCGAGGGGGGGCGCCTGCTGCACGTCGGGCCGCAGTCCGCGGGCGCCGACCCGGGGCCGGTGTGCTACGGGCGCGGCGGCCGGGAGCCGACGGTGACCGACGCCAACGTCATCCTCAACCGCCTCGACCCGCGGCGCTTCCTCGGCGGCGCCATGCCGCTCGACGCGGCGGCGGCCCGGCGCGCCCTGCGGGAGCGCGTGGCGCATCCCCTCGGCCTGAACGTCGAACGCGCCGCCCAGGGGATCATCGAGATCGCCAGCGCCGGCATGGCGAACGCGGTGCGCGCCGCCACCACGCAGCGCGGCCTCGACCCGCGCGACTTCACGCTGGTGGCCTATGGCGGGGCGGGGCCGCTGCACGTCTCCGCCGTGGCCCGCGAGCTCCACATCCCGCGGGTGCTCGTGCCCCAGGCGCCGGGGCACTTCTCGGCCCTCGGCATGCTGCTTGCCGATCTGCGCTACGATGCCGTGCGCACCTTCCTGACGCCGCTCAGCGACGGCCGCTGGGCCGAGGTGGAGAAGATCTACCAGGAGCTGGCCGCCGAGTGCGTCGAGGTGCTGCGGCGCGGCACTACGCCGACGGAGAGCCTCAGCGTCCTGCGCTTCGCGGACATGCGCTACGTGGGGCAGCAGTACACCGTCCTGGTCCCCATCCCCGGCGACCTTACCCTCGCCGCCGCCCAGGCGGAGGTGAAGCGCCGCCTCGACGCCGTGCACGAGCAGCGCTTCAGCCACAGCGCCCCGGCGGAGCCGGCGGAGTTCGTCACCCTGCGCGTCAGCGTCAGCGGCGCCATCCCCCGGCCGACGCTGCCGCTCCTCCCCCTCGGCGATCCCGAACCGCCTGCCGCCGCCCTGCGCGGCCGCCGCGGCATCGTCTTCGCCGACAGCGTCGAGCCGCTCGAGTCGCCGGTCTACGCGCGCGAGGCGCTCCTCGCCGGCAACTGCGTCACTGGTCCCGCCGTCATCGAGGAGCCGGCCAGCACCACGCTCCTCTTCGCCGGCGACCGCGCCGTCGTCAACGAGGTTGGACTCCTCCTCATCGAGGTGGCGCAAGGATGACCCGAGCCTTCTCCCAGCCCGGCTCCGCCCCTGCCGACCGCGGCTTCAGCGGCGCCGACCTGCGGACGAGCGTCGACCCGATCACCACGGAAGTGGTGCGCAATGCCGTCGTCGCCATCACCGACGAGATGAAGACGAACCTCATGCGCACCGCCTACAACCCCATCATCTACGATGCGCTCGATTTCACCGTCGGCCTCTTCGACGCGCAGGGGAACACCATCTCCATCGGCCTGGGGCTGCCGATGTTCATCCGCGGCCTCTCCGACACGGTCCGCGCCAAGCTGGCGCACTTCCAGCGGCCGGGTGGCGAGGGGATCAAGCCGGGGGACATCCTGCTCACCAACGACGCCTACATCGTCGGCAGCCACCTGAACCACATGGTCTTCAGCCTGCCCATCTTCTTCGACGGCGAGCTGGTGGCCTTCGCCGCCTCCATGGCCCACTGGCAGGACATCGGCGGCACCCTCAGCGGCACCACCACCGACATCTACTCCGAAGGGCTGCAGCTCCCCATCGTGAAAATCTACAAGGAGGGCAGGCTCGATACCGAGCTGACCGACATCATCCGCGCCAACGTCCGCTTCCCGGACCTCGCCATGGGGGATTTCCGGGCCCAGATCGCCGCCGTGCGCACCGGCGAGAAGCGCATCCTCGGACTGCTCGCGCGCTACGGCAAAACGGAGGTCTTCGAGGTGCTGCGCGCCATCATGGACTTCAGCGAGCAGCAGGCGCGCCGCGCCGTCGCCGCCATCCCCGACGGCGTCTACGAAGCGGAGTCGTTCATGGATGACGACGGCGTGGTTGTCGGCAAGCGCATCCCGCTGAAGGTGAAGGTGGAGGTTGAGGGCGAGCGCATGCGCATCGACTTCACGGAGGTCAGCCGGCAGGTGAGCGGCTACTTCAACTCCGGCTCCACCGCCGGCCGCTCCGCCGCCGAGGTGGCCTTCAAGTGCGTCACCTCGCCGCTCCTCCTGCCGATCAACGAGGGGAGCTTCCGGCCGCTCGAGCTGATCCTGCCGCCGGGGCGCGTCGTCAGCGCCCTGAAGCCGGCCGCCATGCGCTGGTGGATGACCATCCCGATGACCCTCGTCGATACGGTCATCCGCGCCCTGGCGCCGGCGCTGCCGCGGCACGTCGCCGCCGGCCACCATGCCGACCTCCTCGTCTCCACGCTCTACGGCGTCAACCCGCGCAGCGGCCGCTTCTTCCTAGGAACCACGGCCCCCCCCGGCGGCGGCTGGGGAGCCAAGCACAACGAGGACGGCATGTGCGTCACGGTCTGCATCAACGACGGCGACACGCACAACGCCTCCGTCGAGTCCACCGAGGCGCGCCTGCCGATCATCGTCGAGGAGTACGGCTTGCGTCCCGACTCCGGGGGCGCCGGGCGGCAGCGCGGCGGCCTGGGGATGGTGCGGTCGGTGCGCGTCCTTGGCGAAGCCCGGGTCAACACCCATATCGAGCGCACGCAATGCGCCCCCTGGGGGTTGTACGGCGGGCGCGACGGCCTGTCGAACGAGGTCTACATCCGCCGCGCCGACGGGCGCATCGAGCGACCGCCAAACGGCAAGCTCTCCTCCGAGATTCTGAAGGCCGGCGACGCCTACGTCGTCGTCGGGGGGGGCGGCGGCGGCTACGGCGATCCACGGCAGCGCGATCCCGCGCGCCTCTTGGATGACGTGCGCAACGGCTACGTCTCGCGCGACAGCGCGGTGCGCGACTACGGCATCGATCCGGGCAGCGCCGGCCTCGAGGAACCCGAGGCCGAGGGAGGCGCAGCGAACGGCGGCGGGGCGCAGGATCGGTAGTGGTACGTCGCACAAATTCCAGTCTAAATTCGACGCCTTCTTCGTGCCATGTGGGGGGGGGAAGTTTGTGGGGGACCCTTGCTCCCCCACACCCCCAAGCCCCGCGAGCTGCTACGCAGCTCGCGTAATTGGGGTGCGCGAGGGGGCGAGGCTCCCTCGCAGAAATACATTGAGATAACTTCGGAGCTACTCCTCCTCCGTCGCCTTGTCTTCCGCCCCGGCGGCGCCGCGCTTCGCAGCGTTCGTCGCTCCCTCCACGACAATGGTGATCTCGCCGCGCCAGGCGCGCCGCGCCGCTTCCGCCGCCAGTTCCGGCAGGCGGCCCCGCCAGAACTCCTCGTGCAGCTTTGTCAGCTCCCGCGCCACGACCACGCGCCGCTCGCCCAGCGCCGCGGCGAGATCAACCACGCAGCGAGCCATGCGGTGCGGCGATTCGTAAAAGATGAGCGTCGCCGGCACCTGCCGCAGCGCCTCCAGGCGACGCCGGCGCGCCCCTGGCTTGACGGGCAGGAAGCCCTCGAAGAGGAAGCGGTGGGTGGGAAGCCCCGAGGCGGCGAGGGCGGCAAGGAGCGCCGACGGCCCGGGAACGGGCACGATGCGGATGCCGGCCGCGGCGGCGGCGCTGACCACGCGGTAGCCGGGGTCCGCAATGCCGGGAGTGCCGGCGTCGGATACCAGGGCGATCTCCCGCCCCTCCTGAAGCATGGTGACGAGCTGCGCCGCCCGCCGCGCCTCGATGTGCTCGTGGTAGCTCACCAGGGGCTTGCTCAGCCCATGGTGCGTCAGGAGCTTGCGCGTGTGGCGGGTATCCTCGGCGGCGATGAGGTCGACGCGGCGCAGCGTCTCCAGCGCCCGCAGGGTGATGTCCTGCAGGTTGCCGATGGGCGTGGCGACGAGGTAGAGCGTGCCGGGCTGCCGGCCGGGCTGCTGCTCAGGCTTCTGCTCGCTGGGCCGCGGGATGCGTCTCATGCGCGCTGGTCAGACTGGTGCGGTGGGGTGAAGGAGGGGGAGACGCGGCGGCGGGCTACCGCCCCCAGTCGCGCGCGTAGCGGAAGTCGCGATCAATGGTGCGCTCGGAGACCTTGGCGATGAGCGGCGGGCGGCGCTTGAACTGGTTGGCCCGCACCCGCTCGGCGACGCGCGCCACGAAGAGGGCGTCAAACCCCGCCTCGACGAGATCCTCGCTGCTGTAGCGCTGATCGACGTAGAGGTAGAGGAGGCGGTCCACCTCGTCGTAGGTGAAGCCCAGCTCCGCCTCGTCGGACTGGCCGAGCCAAAGGTCGGCGCTCGGCGTTTTCGCCACGATCGGCGCCGGCACCCCCATGGCCTTGGCGAGCTGGCGCACCTGCGTCTTGTAGATGTCGCCGATGGGATTGAGCGCCGAGGCCATATCGCCGTAGAGCGTGCCGTAGCCGAGGAGCAGCTCGGTCTTGTTGCTGGTGCCGAGCACCAGGGCGCGCGCCACGGCCGACTGGTCGTAGAGGATGGTCATGCGCTCGCGCGCCATCTTGTTGCCGCGGCGCATCTGGTCGGCCTCGGGAAAGGCGCCGAAGTAGGCGTCGATCATCGGCGTGATGTCGATGACGCGATGCTCGATGCCGAGGTCGCCCACCACCCGCAGGGCATCCTCCTTGCTCTCCGGGTTGCTCGTCTTGTACGGCATGAGGATGCCGACGACGTTCTCGCGCCCCAGCGCCGCCGCGGCGATATAGGTGGAGAGCGCCGAGTCGATGCCGCCGGAGATGCCGACGACGACGCGCTCCATCCCGACCTTGCGCACCTCGTTGGCGACGAAGCCGACGAGCAGCTTCTCCACCAGGGCGGTATTGATCGTCAGGTTCACCTCCGTCGCCCGGATCATGCGTAGCGCTCCCCAGCCAGGCGCTGCAGCTCGCGCAGGGTCAGGGCCAGGTCTTCATCGCGCAGCAGCGTGTTGAAGAAGCGCAGCCGGCGCACCTCGGCCGTGTCGATGGCGGCCACGGCGAAATCGTCCTGCAGGTACTCCGCCTTCACGACGGTGCCGCCGTCGGGACCCACCACCTCGGAACCGCCCCAGAAGTTGATGCCATCCTCGTAGCCGACGCGGTTGGCGAAGCAGACGAAGAGGCTGAACATCTTTGCGTAGAAGCGGTTGATCGCCTCCCAGGTGCTGGAGATGCCGAGGCGCTCGGGATCGCCCACGCCGCGCCCCGGGCTGCTGGACGGCGCCAGGATCATCCGCGCCCCGCCCACCCAGGCGAGGTAGGCCGCCGACGGATGCCAGAGGTCCTCGCAGAGGAGCATGGCCAGGCGGCCGAACTTGGTGTCGAAGGTGCGCACGCGGTCGCCGCGCGCCAGGTAGCGGTGCTCGTCGAAGATGCCGTAGGTGGGCAGGTAGACCTTGCGATGCACGTGGCGCAGGGCGCCCTCCTCAAAGTAGCAGCAGGCGTTGTAGTAGAGGTGCTCGGGGGACTCCTCGACCAGCCCCACGACGAAGGAGAGGTCGCGGCTCTCGTCCGCGAGCCGCCGCAGGAGGGGGCTGTCGCGGCGCTGCGCCACCGTCGGCACCAGGTCTTTCAGGTAGTAGCCGGTGAGGCTCAGCTCCGGGAAGAGGAGGAGGTCGACCTGCTCCTGGCGCGCCTTCGCCAGCGCCTCGAGGCAGAGCTCGAGGTTGCGGTCCAGCCGCCCCAGCGCCGGTGTGATCTGCGCCAGCCCGACGCGCAGCTTCATGGTGGAACCCTCGCCCGGATATTCCGCGGACAGCAGGTGCGCCGCGGCAGGCAACGGCAGCGCGGGACTCATGTGCCGCGCCATCGCCGCTCCCTCGGCATTATACAATAGAGGAGGCGGGGAGGCGGGTCAATTGTCTTGGGGCGGGGCGGGCGCGGGCGGTTTAAGGTCGAGGCCCGGCTGTTGTTCTTCACCTGATCAAATTGAGGCGTTTGAGGTCGTCCTCGGTCCAGCGGGTTGCTCTGAGTACACTTTCGAGGGTCTTGCGCGTGAGGTTGGCGCCGCTGCGGTGGTAGTGGACCAGCACGATTCTCCCGTCGGGGTGGGCGTAGATACGTCCGCCGGTTCGGGTTTCCCGCTTTAAGGAGAACCCGTCTTTCTCCACGGCGCTGATCAAGGTCCGTAGCGGGATGTTCCACAGGAGATGAACCAAGTGGCCGACCTGCGTCATACGACGGCGATCACCGCGGCATCATCTCTGACCTCCACCCCCTCTGCAACAGGAATGGGTTGCCCGCTCTCCAACAGGACTTCGATATATGCCTGGACCCCCTCTCTGAGCGCTTCGAGGGCTTCTTCCTTGCTGTACCCCCAGGTGGCGCAGCCGGGCAGCGCTTCCACCCAGGCGCTCCAGCGCCCGTCTTCTTCTTGCGCCAGATCAGCATGAAAGACGTAGGATTTCACGGCGACGACCTCGCTGCCATGGGGAGTGCTATTGAACGTGCCTACTAACAGCATAGCACGGCCTGGACCGCCGTCAATGCTCGGGCTTATCGTGCCCTAGCACCCGTGCTCACTTGATCAACTTCAGGCGTCGCAGGTCCTCCCGGTCCACCGAGTGCCAATCAAGAGGTTGCGCAGAACGATGGCGGGAGAGTGAGATTTGGACGGTGGAAATGTATGACCACCCGCCGATGGTCCGGGTGGCGGTAGACGCGCTGGCTTCCTTGGCGCTCGGTGAACTCAAAGCCGTCTCGCTCAAGCGCTTGGACAATGCGGCGCGTGGAGACATTGCGCAGGAGCGCAAGGGGTGGGTGGCCGCCGGTCATACGGTAACGGCAACGACAGGCTCGTCCAACTCATGAGGCGCGGCAACGCGCGGCATTTCCTCGCCGGCCTCTTGCAGATCTCGAAGATAGGCTTCCACCGCATCGCGGATGTTCCGCAGCGCTTCCTCCCTGCTGTACCCCCAGGTGGCGCAGCCGGGCAGCGCTTCCACCCAGGCGCTCCAGCGCCCGTCGTCTTCTTGGACGAGATCGGCATGAAAGACGTAGGATTTCACCCTGGCAACCTCTTTGAGAGGCGAATGTGAGTTGCGCCCCGTAGAGCAAACATAGCACACGGCCGCGCCTCGTCAATATCGCCTCACCACGTCTCCGGCCGCTCGCGGATGACTTCTGCGGGCAAGAGGAGAGGAGTTACCAGTAGGTGCTCTCACTCCTCAGCATGATTGCCGAAATTTCGACCACGCGGGATGTGCGGAAGGGGGTAAAAATAAGGCGATACCCAGCAACACGCTTCCGATATCGACCCTTCCACTGCTTGCCCTTGAGCGGTTTGACCGCTCCTCGAAAGGGGTCCTCCTTCATCTCCTCGAGGGCTCTGCCGACCAATTCCTGTCGATCGGGCGGGAGTTTCTCGTACTCCTTGGCGGCGCGACGTGAGAGTTCAATGGTCCACGACATAGAGACAGGAACTCGCTGATTAGAGGTCTAATCCCAGGCGCTGTTTCAAGTCGTCCCAATTGATCGACTCGCCACGCTTGAGTTGCTTCTCTCCTTCGCGGACAAGAGCCTCCTCTTCGGGGGTAAGGAGATCATCGGCATCAACGAGTCGCTTGGGCTTGATGACCACTGCCTCCTCCACTCTGAGAACCTCGACGAAGTCCCCCTCTTGAAGGCCCAGCGCTTCACAGAACTCCTTCGGGATGACAACTTGGCGCCGCCGGCCGAGCTTGCTGATTGGCATGGTAAGCCTCCGTCGAAGTGATAAACCTCGTCTGTTCGTCGCCTTAACAGAATATCAGATAGGCAGATATCTTGCCAGGGCGGTCTGCTGAAACCCCCCCCTCTTCCACCCTTCGCGAATGACCTTGGACGGACGCGGTTGGTTGAGAGAGGTCAGTCGCGGTACGACTCCCCGCGGCGCCGGACCCGGTGGAGATGGACCCTATTACCCCTGATGTCGTAGCGAATCCGGTACTCACCAACCCGAACGCGCCATTGCCCGCTCTTGACGCCGGAGAACTTCTTCCCGTGCCTGGGGCTCTCCTCAGAGACGCGCGAGCTCAGTCAACAGCCGCTGCTGAGTCTCGGCGGTGAGCTTGCGAACGTCGCGCGCAAAGCGCGGAGAGCTGATGACAATGTAGCGCGGCATGTTTACTGCTTGACCCGCCGCGCTTTCGTCGCGAGACTTCGGCGGAGTTCTTCAAGGGTGATACCCTTGCCCTCTGCGATCTCCTTTCCTGAGTCAATCAAACTCTGCTGAAACTCCTTATCCTGCTGTTCGCGCCACGTCTCGATCAGGTCCTCCAGGTCTTCATACTCAGGGATACTGAGCAACACCGCCGCCGGAATGCCTGCCCGCTTCACGAGGAAACGCTGCCGCTTGTTGGCAACCTGGTCGAGGATGTCGCCGAGATGGTGGCGCAGGGTGATGGCGCTGATCTCCTTTGGCGGAGCATGTTTCGGCTTCTTCAAGGGAGCCTCCCTGAGAGGGTGTTTAACAGTAGTATGGTAGTAGTATAGCGTCATGATGGCCGGTGGCGTCAAGGGGTTGATGCTCTTCCCACCGCTCCCACCGCTCCCACCGCTCGAGCATGAATTCTCCACGGAGGCGTGATCGAGATGGCTGGTGGCAAGCCGGCGCGCTGCTCCCAGCCGCTCACCGCGACCGGCTCACCGCGACGCGGCGGCAGGCGAAGGCGAGGGGGCAGCGCGAGCAGTGCGGCGAGAGGGGGGTGCAGAGGTTCTGGCCGTAGGTCACCAGGAGGTCGTTGAGGGGAATCCAGTACTGCCGGGGGAGCTTCTGGCGCAGCGCCGCCTCGGTCTGCTCGGGCGTCTTCGTGGCGACGTAGCCCCAGCGGTTGCAAATGCGGTGCACGTGCGTATCAACGCAGATGCCGGCGCTCTGAAAGCCCAACGTGAGCACCAGGTTGGCGGTCTTGCGGCCCACCCCCTTGAGGCTGAGGAGGGCGTCGAGGTTGTTCGGCACCTGGCCGTCGAAGCGCTCGAGGAGGGCGCGGCAGACCTCCCGGATGGTGCGCGCCTTGGTGCGGTAGAAGCCGACCGGGTAGATGGCGCGCTCGATCCGTTCCGTCGACAGACGCACCATCGCAGCCGGCGACCGCGCCAGGGCGAAGAGGCGCTCGCTGGCGGCGCCGGTCACCGCGTCCTTCGTGCGCAAGCTCAGGAGCGTGCTGATGAGGAGCTGGAAGGGGGGATGCCGAGCCTCCGCGTAGGCGCTCACCACCGGCGCTTTCCAGGCCCGCGCCGCGGCCTCCAGCAGGCGCATGACGCGATGGATCGAGCGGTTCGTCATGAGGGCCTCGAAAAGAGGCGCGGACGCGGTTGATTTCAGGCGACGATGAGGCTGACGGTCGTGCGGCAGGTGTCCTTCACCTCGGCGCTCTCCATGCCTCCGCGGTTCAATGGAGTGCACCGCCGAGCCGCGGAGGACGCGGAGGATAGGTGAACCACGGATGGACACGGATTGACACCGATTTCCGCGTGCCGCCGCGCCCCTCCGGGGTTTCTTGCATGCCGCTGGTAGGGGCGGTTCGCGAACCGCCCCTCCGGCCGATGACCAGGACGCCTGCCTGCCTCGCAAAGAGGGGCGTCAGCGGTTGATTTCAGGCGACGATGAGGCTGACCGTCTTGTTTTTTGTCCACAGGCTGGAAGCCTGTCCTACAGACCTTCTCCAGCGGGAGAGGGGATGTCTCCGCGTCTCCGCGGTTCAGCTTCACCGCGGAGGCGCGGAGGGCGCGGAGGTTTCGACAGGCACGGAGCTTGCGGCGGCCGATTCTATCGTTGCCGCAGCCTGCCCGCAAGCAAGGGGTGATGACCTCCGCCGCCGCGGCCCGCTGGTTGCCTTGCGGCGGCCTTTTGTGTACCGTTCCCCGAGGCGCGCCGGCGCGTGCTCACCTCGACATGACGGGGATTGGTCGTCCCAGCGGACGACGTCCGGCGCCGCGGTTCGTCGGTGGGGCGCCGCGCTGCTCCACGCTGACGCATCTCCTGGACCCCTGCTGAAGGAAGCCCTCCTCAGCCGCGTGCCGCGCGATCGCCACGGCGCGGCCGGCGGCTCGCGCCCCGCCCATCCGCACCAGCCAGGAACGAAAGCACGACCCCATGGCGGCAGGCAAGTTCTACGCGCTCATGGCCGGCATCATCTGGGGGTTCACGCCGATCTTCGCCAAGCTCGCCCTGGGCGGCGCCAGCTCCCGCCTGGTCATGGTCTTCGGGACGCTCAGCGGCGCCGGGCTGATCGTCGTCATCGGCCTGGCGCAGGGCACCAGCGGCTGGTTCGGGTTGCCGCTGCCGACGCTGCTGGTCTACATGGCGACGGGAGTCACCGGCTCGTTCTTCGGCCACATGTTCTATATCAAGGGGATTGACAAGATCGGCGGGGCGCGGGCCACCTCGATCGTCAACGCCAGCCCGCTCCTCACCACGTTCTTCGCCACGCTGCTGCTGGGTGAGCGCTTCACCGCCGTGATCGGCGCGGGCATTGTGTTGATCGTTGGCGGCATCTACCTCATCTCCGCGCAGCGCGCGGACCAGGGACCGCAGCGCTACCGGCGCCTCGACCTCCTCTGGCCGCTCCTTTCCGCCTTTTGCTACAGCTTCAATCCGGTGCTCAAGCGCCTTGGCATGACCATGACGCCGGCCCCCATCCTGGGCATCTTTTACTCGCACGGCACCTCGTCGGTTCTCTTTCTCATCTCCTTCCTCATCCGGCAGGGCTGGCGGGAGGCCCGCAGCGTGGCGCCGCGCTACCTCCTCTTCACCGTGCTGGCCGGCTTCGCCACCTCACTGGGGGGATACATGACCTACCTCGCCGTGCAAGATCAGCCGGCGCTCATCGTCTCCTCCATCTGGCGCATCACCCCGCTGGTGAGCCTCTTCCTCAGCTACCTCATGCTGCGCGGCGCCGAGGAGGTCACCCTGAAGGATCTCCTGGGCACCGTGACCATCGTGGCGGGAGTGGTCATCCTGCTGCGGCTGGCGCGGTGAGGGGGGCCGCTGGGCGGAGGCGGCGATGCGCGCGGGGCTACTTTCGCTGTACCTTTGCTCCACTGCTATGATAGAAAGGGGTATAATTGGATTACAAGGCTACAACTCTGGCGCCAGATTCTGGGTGCTGGCAAGCGAACCTCCAGAGCCATGCCTCCGCGGCACCACCAGCCATGCTCGAAGGAGGGGTCCCGTGTCAGGTCATTCAAAATGGGCGAGCATCAAACATAAGAAAGCGGCGGTTGATGCCAAACGTGGGAAGATGTTCACCAAGGTCATCAAAGAGATCACCGTGGCGGCACGGCTTGGCGGAGGCGATCCCGACACCAATCCGCGCCTGCGCCTGGCAATCGCCAACGCCAAGGACGTGAACATGCCGCACGACAACGTGCAGCGCGCCATCAAGAAAGGCACCGGCGAGCTGGAAGGAGCCTCGTACGAGGAGGTGACCTACGAAGGGTATGGTCCGGCGGGCGTCGCGGTGATGGTCGAGGTGATGACCGACAACAAGAATCGCACCGTCGCGGAGATTCGCTCCATCTTCAGCAAGAACGGCGGGAACCTCGGCGAGGGCGGCTGCGTGGCCTGGCAGTTCGAGAAGAAGGGGCTGGTGCTCATGGACGAGGGGCAGATCGAGGAGGATGCCCTGCTGGACATCGTCCTCACCGCCGGCGCGGAGGACCTGCGGAAGGATGGCCTGGTCATCGAGATCGTCACCGCCCCGGACGAGCTCGAACAGGTGCGCCAGGCGCTCGAAGCGCACCAGCTCACCTACTCGTCGGCGCGCGTCAGCATGCTGCCGCAGAGCACGATCCAGCTTGACGGCAAGCACGCGCAGCAGATGCTGCGTCTCATGGACGCCCTGGAAGACCACGAGGACGTGCAGAACTGCCACGCCAACTTCGACATCCCCGAGGAGGTGATGGCGGCCATGACCACCCACTGATCCCGCCTCGCTCGTCACCTGTGCTCCTCGCCCCTGCACCCTCGTCACGCGGGGAATCCTCGTGCGCATTCTTGGTATCGACCCGGGCAGTCGGGCCACCGGTTTCGGCGTCATCGAGTGCGACGGGCCGCGGCTGCGCGCGGTGCGCTGGGGACGCTTGACCGCCCCCCGGCACCTGCCGCTCTGCGAGCGCCTGTTGGCGGTCTACGACGGCGTGCGCGAGGTCCTGGCGGCGGATCGCCCGGATGTGGCGGCGGTGGAGTCGGTCTTCTTCGCGCAGCATCCCCGCGGCGCCCTCGTCCTCGGCCAGGCGCGCGGGGTGGTGCTGTTGGCGGCGGCGCAAGCCGGCCTGGCGGTTGCCGAGTACTCCCCCCTGGCGATCAAGCAGGCGGTCGTCGGTCATGGCCGCGCCGAGAAGGCGCAGGTGCAGGCCATGGTGCAAGCCCTGCTCGGCCTCACGCGTCCGCCGCCCAGCGATGCGGCCGATGCCCTGGCGGCGGCGATCTGCCACGCCCACAGCGAGCCCCTGGCGGCCAGGCTGCGCGCGTCGCAGGCGCGACGGTGAACCGGGGGTCGGGCCGGGCGCTGATCTCCTACCTGCTTTGTTGGGCCGCGGACTTCCGAGGGGGGAGAGTGCGATGATCGCCCGGCTGCGCGGCGCCCTGGCGGTGAAATCGGCGCTCCATGTCGTGGTGGACGTCCATGGGGTGGGCTACCGCGTCTTTGTCCCCCTGTCGACGTTCTACAGCCTGCCGGAGGTGGGGCAGACGGTGACGCTTGAGATCCACACCCTGGTGCGCGATGATGCCCTGCACCTCTACGGCTTCCGCACCTGGCGGGAGAAGGCGCTCTTCGAGCAGCTCCTGAGCGTCTCGAAGATCGGCCCCAAGGTGGCCATCGGCATCCTCTCGGGGATCAGTCCCGAGGAGCTGGTGACGGCGATCGAGGCCGGCGATACGGCGCGCATCAACGCCGTGCCCGGCGTCGGCGCGAAGACGGCCGAGCGCATCATCGTCGAGCTGCGCGGCAAGGTGGCGGGCAAGGTGTGGGAGGGCGCGCTGGAGGGCCAGCCCAGCGATGGCGGCGGCGCGCGCGCCGTGACGGGCGAAAGCGTCTCGGCGCTCGTCAACTTGGGGTACAAGCGGCAGGAGGCCGAGAGAGCGGTGAAGGCCGTGCTGCAGAGGCGCGAGGGAAGCGACCTGAGCCTCGAGGAGACCATCCGCGAGGCCCTGCGCCACCTCTCCCAGTGAGCGGCGCGACGGGGGGATGCCGGCGGCGAGAAGGCGCGGCGCTGCCACGGCTTGCCCGCGGCGCCGGCGCGCTGCGCGGCAAGGCTGCGCCTCGTTGCGAGTCAGCACCATTCCCCTGGCGAACTGCGGGGGCCCCCCTGAGCACTGGCGCAAGGAGCCACCAGCGTGGATGAGCGACTGACCAGTCCCACAATCTCCGCGGATGACGCGGTGGCGGAGGCGGGGCTGCGGCCGCGCACCTTCGACGAGTACGTGGGGCAGGAGAAGATCAAGGAGAACCTCTCCATCTTCATCACCGCCGCCCTGCAGCGCGGCGAGGCGCTCGATCACGTGCTGCTCTACGGCCCCCCCGGCCTGGGCAAGACCACCCTGGCGCACATTATCGCCAACACCCTGGGCGTGCCGCTGCGCGGCACCTCGGGGCCGGTGATCGAGCGCGCCGGCGACCTGGCGGCCATCCTCACCAACCTGGAGGAGCGCAGCGTCCTCTTCATCGACGAGGTGCACCGCCTCAATCGCGTCGTCGAGGAGATTCTCTACCCCGCCATGGAGGACTTCCAGCTCGACCTTGTCATCGGTCAGGGGCCGCACGCGCGCTCGGTGAAGCTCACCCTGCCGCCCTTCACGCTGGTGGCCGCCACGACGCGCGCCGGCCTGCTGACGGGGCCGCTGCGCAACCGCTTCGGGGTCGTCTGCCGCCTGCAGTACTACGACACCGCCGAGCTCGAACAGGTGGCGGCGCGCTCGGCGGCCCTCCTGGCGATTCCCCTCGACGCGGCGGGGAAGCACGAGCTGGCGCTGCGGGCGCGGGGGACGCCGCGCATCGCCAACCGCTTGCTGCGGCGGGTGCGCGACTACGCCCAGGTGCGGGCCGACGGCGTCATCACGCGCGAGGTGGCCGACGCGGCCTTGCAGCTCCTGGAAGTCGACGAGCTGGGGCTCGACATAATGGATCGGCGGCTCCTCGCCGCCATCATCGAGAAGTTCAACGGCGGCCCGGTCGGCGTGGAGACCCTGGTGGCGGCGATCAGCGAAGAACGCGACACCATCGAGGACGTCTACGAGCCGTTCCTCATCCAGCGCGGCCTGCTGCAGCGCACGCCGCGGGGGCGCGTGGCGACGCCCGCCGCCTACCAGCACCTGAAGCTCGTGCCGCCGGGTGAGCAGCAGGGTCGCCTGTTCTGAGGCCAGGACCGGGGGCCGTCGCCGCCGCGCCGCGCGGTCAGGCGCGCCGCCGCCGGCGCTGCGGCCGCAGGCTTCCAGCGCTCTCTTCCCTTCCTCCTGCCGTGCACCGTGAAGCTGGCCGACTTCGACTACTTCCTCCCTCCCGGCTTGATCGCCCAGCAGCCGCTGGAGCGCCGCGACGCCTCCCGCCTCCTCGTCGTGCACCGGCAGAGCGGTCGCCTCGAGCATCGTTCCTTCGAGGACTTCCCGAGCTACCCGGCGCCGGGCGACGCCGTGGTGGTCAACGACACCAAGGTGGTGCCGGTGCGCCTCCTTTGCCGGCGCTCGCCGGGAGGCGGACGGACCGAGCTCTTCCTCCTCTCGAAGGTGGCGCCGCACTGCTGGCGCGCCCTGGCCCGGCCGCGCGCCAGGCTGCGGCCCGGCACCGTGGTGCTCATCGGCGACTGGGTGACGGCGACGATAGAGCGCCTGGAGGCCCAGACGGTGCTGGTGCGCTTCCCCGAGGAGGTTGACGTGCTGGAGGTGCTGGAACAATGGGGAAGGATGCCATTGCCGCCGTACGTCGGGCGCGACGAGCTTGACCCCGAGCAAGCGCGCCTCGACCGCGAGCGCTACCAGACGGTCTATGCCGCCTCACCCGGCTCGGTGGCGGCGCCCACGGCGGGGCTCCACTTCAGCCCGCGCCTCCTTCGGGCGCTGGACGAACGCGGGGTGAGCCTCTGCACCGTCACCCTGCACGTCGGCTACGGCACCTTTCAGCCGATCCGCAGCAGGCGGGTTGAGGACCACGCCATGCACGCCGAGCTGGCCGTGGTGCCGGCGCAGACGGTGGCGCGCCTGCGCGCCTGCCGCGCGCGCCGCGGCACGGTCTGGGTGGTGGGCACCACGACGGTGCGCGCCCTCGAAAGCGCCGGCCGGCAAGGCGATCTCTCCCCCTTTCGGGGCGCCACCGATCTCTTCATCTACCCCGGCCATCACTTCACCTGCACCGATCACCTGCTGACGAACTTCCACCTCCCCAGATCCTCGCTCTTCATCATGGTCTGCGCCTTCGCCGGACGGGAGCTCATGCTGCGCGCCTACCACGAAGCGATCGGCGAAAGGTATCGCTTCTACAGCTTCGGCGACGCCATGTTGATCATCTGACCCGGCAGCCGACACCGAGCGCGTCCAGACCCGCGGGGCGGCACTGCGGGCACACTCCCGCCGCCGGCCGGCGGCGTCGCCGCAACCGCAGGCGGGCGCGCAAACGCCCCCCTCACGCTGCCGAGGCCGGGCACGTGGAACGAACCGCGTCTCCATGGGCAAATGGGTAAAGAACGGCCGCTCGCGGAGGGAACCTACCAGACGGTGTTCGGGCGCTCGGGTGTGGCGCTGTTGACCGCGTCCCGAAAGTACTTCCCCGATTTGAAGCGCACCACCTTGCGCGGTGGAATCTTGGCCTCTTCGCCGGTCTTCGGGTTGCGCCCGATGCGGGCGCCCTTGCGCGTGACGTAGAAGGAACCGAAGCGACGCAGGATGACGCCCTCCCCCTCGCCGAGAGTATGTTTGACGAGGGCGAGGATGCAGTCAACTGCTTCCTCAGCCTTCACCTGGGTAAGGCCAGCGGCTTCCGCCACGCGATTCACGATATCAATTTTGGTCATAAAATCCCCTCGCCTGAAACCACGCGCCGCACGGCTCCGCCACTGGCTTGGACTACGCTGACCATCTGCAACTCGCGGGGAAGGTCCAATCTATCCGTATATCACATCCCCCCGACTAGGACAAGACTATTCGACGTTTTCCTTGACGACTTTTTGCCCTGCCGTTGCCCCCTTGGCGGCGTTGACCCTCCCCTTTCGGCGCTTCACCCTGCATGTCGGTTGGGTCGCCCAGAGAGATCGCTGAGATGCAGGAGTAGCATCAAGTAGGTAAACACATTGCTTCATTGTTTCCGCCGCTAACTGGTCCTGGCGGGAAGCAAGTTCGCGGCGCTGTGCCGTTCCGCCCGCCGCCCGCCCCGGCCTCTCTCCAACTGGGAGAAACACGGGGTAGAGAAAGGCGGGCGCGGAAAGGGGATCAGCCGCCGAACGCGCAGCTTTCCCGGCGGCGGCGATAGTCAGTCCCTCCCGTCGCCGCGGCAGGTGCTACGCACTGAGCTTGCCGGACGGCGCGCGCGGGGCCGCCGGCTCCTCCCCCATCTGTTCCTCGGCAAGCAGTGTGGCGCCCAGCATCCCGGCATAGACCTCCTCGTAGCGCCGGGTTAAGCGCTCGTAGTCATAGTGTGCGGCCACGAAGGCGCGGGCCCGCGCCGCCAGGTCCCGGCAGGCCCGCGGATCGCCGAGGGCGGCAAGGAGACGATCGGCCATGGACCGCGGCCCATCGGCCAGCCACACCTCGCGCCCATCCGCGACACCCAGGCCCTCGCAGGCGACCGAAGTTGCGACCACCGGAATCCCGCGCGCCATCGCTTCGAGGATTTTCAGGCGCGTTCCCGATCCCCGGCGCAGGGGCGCCACGAAGACCGCGCAGCCTTCGTAGAACGGCGCCAGGTCCTCGACGTAGCCGTGCACGGTGATGCCGTCGAGCTGTCCCAGGCGCTGCACCGCGGGGGGCGGCGCCGCCCCGACCACCTCGAGGCGCACCTGCGAATCCCGCCCGCGGAGCAGCGGCCAGACCCGCCGGGCGAAGTGCAGGATGCCCTCGACGTTCGGCGGATGGGGAAAGTAGCCGACGAAGAGGAGGCGCGGCGGCGGCGCGGGGGAGCGGCGCATCGGCTGATCGGCCAGGCTGACGCCGTTGGGAACCACCGAGACCGGCGGCAGGCGCGCCTCGTAGCGGCGCAGCAGCGCGGCGTCCTCCGCCGACATGGTGACGAGGTGGTCGAAGCGCCGGCAGATCTCCAGCTCCGCCCGGAAGGTGGCGGCCGCATCGAGGAGATGCTTGGGCGCTCTGCAGGTGCGCCAGGAGGTGAGGAACCGCCGCCACAGGGTGACGAAGGAGATGTCGATCTCCACCAGCAGGGTGCGCGCCGGCGGGCTGATGTAGGGGGCGTAGATGCCCATGCAGGTGTACTCGCACTGCGCCACGTCGTAGCGCAGGCAGCTCTGCGCCATGCGGATCGCCTCAACCATCTGCAGGTCGAAGTAGGCGGCAAAGGGATGCAGGTTCCAGACGTCGCCCTGGAAGCTCTGCCGGCGCAGGATCAGCTCGACGTGCTCGCAGAAGGGGGTCAGGGCGCCGCGCGCAGCGCGCTCTTCCTCCCGCTCGATGAAACTGAGGAGCGTGATGCGGTAGCCGCGCCGCGCCAGGCAGCGGATGTAGTGGTACATCCTGACGGCGCCGCCGTGGCGCAACGGGTAGGGGAAGTGCGGCGTCAGGATGAGGAGGCGCGGGCCACGGCGCTGAGGGCGGGCGGCGCGCGCCGCCTGAGCAAGCGCGGCGCTCGAGGGCGCGGCGGCCCCCGGCCCGTTGGCGCCGCGGGCCGGCAGCGTGCTCCTCGCCAGGATGTTCGCGTCGGCGAGGCGGGGGAGGCGGGCGGCGGCAAGCCGGCGCGCCAGCACCGCGCCGATCCGGGGGAGGGCCTGACGGCTTCCACGGAGGTGGGCCAGGAGGGCGAGTCGGCTCGGTTCGCCGCCGAACGGCAGGCGCAGGAGGAAGAGGAGGAGGTGCCGCCAGGCGCGCACGTTCCGCAGCACGAAGAGCTGCCGGTTCCGCGCCACGATGGCGGCGATCGCCGCCGGCGCGTAGAGCCGTCCGATGGTGCCGCGATGCTGGTGCTCCACAGCGCTCTGCGTTGCAAAGCGGACCTGCCAGCCGCGCTGCCAGGCGCGATAGGAGAGATCGACATCCTCGAAGTAGAAGGGTGCGTACAGCCGGTCGAAGCCGCCGAGCTGCTGAAAGGCGGCGCGGCTGAAGAGAGATGAGCCGCCGCCGGCATACAAGCAGGGGAGGGAGGGAGGGAACTCGGCGGCCAGGCGCTCGTCGAGGAGCCGCCGGTGCCAGAGATCAAAGCGGCCATGCGCCAGCCGCCCCACCGTGAGGCCGCTCTCCATGCCCTGCTTGGCGGGGTCCGTCATCAGGATGCGCGCCGTGACGGCCGCCACGGCGGGCGCCTCGAACCCGGCGCAGAGCGGGGAGAGAAATTCCTCGTCCACCACCATGTCGTTGTTCAGGAAGAGGAGGTGCGAGCCGCGCGCCGCGGCCGCGCCCGCGTTGCAGCCGCCGATGAAGCCGAGGTTCCGCCGCTGCCGCAGCAGGCGCACCTCGGGCCAGTCGCGGACCAGGAACTCCGCCGTGCCATCGGTGCTGCCGTTATCAACGACGATGATCTCGTGCTCGACGGGCTGGCGCGCCAGGGCGCGCCGTAGGGGCGGCAGGCAGCGAGCCAGCAGCTCCCTGCCGTCGAAGGAGGGGATGACGACGCTCACAAACCGTGGCGTGCCGGCATCCCGCCGCTCCGTGCGTGGTGGCGGCGCCAGGCGGCGCAGCACCCATCCCAGCAGGTCGGTTGCCGCCAGACCGATGCCCCAGAGCGCGCCGCAGACGATTCCTTGGGCGAAGCAGGCGAGGCGCAGCGCCGTCATCTCCAGCACGTGGCGCAGCAGGTGCAGCGTCATACGCCGGGGCGGCTGCTCATGCTGCGGTTGGGGCGAATCACTGGAGATCATCGCGTGTGGACTCGTGCAGCTCCGGGCATTCCCAATTCTGACCCTAATGTTCCAGCTCCCGCGTCCCGCCCCTACGGCTTCACGTAGGGGTTCGTCCGCTGGCAATGGGGGCAGGTCCAGACGCCTGAGCCGGCTGCCGCGTCGAAGGCCTCAGGGAGCACCGACCCGCCGCCGCAATGCGAGCAACAGTGGGTGACGCGGCGCCAGCCGCGGCGGCTCTCGCGGCGGAAGAGGAGGATATAGTTGTTGCGCGCCAGCAGGTTCTTTCCCAGGATCATTCGCACGGCCCGCAGGAAGCGATAGATGCTTTGGCGCAAGTGCGGCCAGCCGCGCAGGTAGGTGTAGCCCCCGGGCCAGTCCGCGTAGGCAAGGAGCTTGAGCCCGGTGACCCGGTACACCTCGCGCAGGAACGATTCCAGGCTGTAGCGCTGCAGATGCCCGCCCTGCTGCTGGAAAAGATGCCGGTAGATGCGGTCTTCGAGGCTCGTGGCGCGCGGGATGGAGACGTAGAAGAGGCCGCCCGGCCGCAGGACACGCTCGGCCTGCTCGAGGCAGGGCCGCGGGTTGCGCACGTGCTCGTAGACGAAGTTGGCGATCACCAGATCGAAGGAGGCGTCCGCGAAGGGGAGGTCCTCGATCGTCCCCTGCTTGAAGGTCACGTGGGCAGGGAATTCCGTCGCATTAACCAGCGGGTGTTGATCATAGGCGACGATGCGCAGCTTCTCGTACCGGTAGGGGAAACTGCCGCTGCCGCAGCCGAGGTCGAGCACGCGCGCGCCGTCCGGCAGCTCCGCCAGGAGCTCATCCATGAACAGCGGCGCCTCGTCGGGCTCTCTCTGGGGGGGCTGGGCATTGGCAGCCATGGCAACAAGGGACCCTCGGCGCGCCGCGCCTGCGGTGGAGAGGCGCGCCTGCTCCGCGCGGCAACCGGCCGCGCCGAGGCCGCGGCCCCTTGGGGAGGGTAGGCCGGCGCTGCCTCCGCAAGCGGTACGCTGCGCCGCGCCAGGCAAACTCCAGGAGCACACTCCTCTCCCGTCGATCGAGACTTCCTCGATGGCGCCAGTGTAGCAGGTTCGTCCGGGGCGCGAAACCGGCAGTCTTGCTGCAAAGCGTGACGGATCGGCCGGCTGCGCTCCAGGGTCCATGGGGCCGCATGCTGCCCTTCCACGGCCTTGACTTGCCCTCGACTCCAGGCTCTCCTGCCGCCCAGCCGCGGCCTGGCCATTCCGCTAACCCCCTGAGCTTTGAAGGGGTTCAAAAAAGGACAAATTTCGTCTAATTTACCATTGACAGGCCACCGACCGCCCCTTATATTCAAACAAGACAAGAGAGGTCTTCTTTCAGAGGAAGTGATCTATGCGTCTGACGCGAGAAACGGAATACGCGCTGATGGGGCTGTTATTCCTCAGCCGCAAGCATCCCGTTGACGGCGCCATGCTGCGCGAGATCGCGGATGCCTGGGGCCTGCCGGACAAGTTTCTGGCGAAGATTTTCCAGAAGCTCACCCGCGCCGGCATTCTGGTTTCGCAGCGCGGCGTGCAGGGGGGCTTCAAGCTGGCCCGGCCGGCGAGCGAGATCAGCCTCAACCACGTTATCGAGGCCGTCGAAGGCCCCATGCTGATCAACTGGTGCCTGAACGACGAGAATGCCTGCTGCCAGTTCCACCTCTGCGGCCTGCAAGCCGTGTTGAACAAGGCGCAGGAGCGTATCCGCGACGTCTTCAAGGAAGCCACCCTCGCCGACATGTCGGAAGGCACGGTGCTGCACGAGATTCAGACCGTGAACTTCCAGAACCTGCAGCCCGGCAAGGGGCGGCCGGAAGAGCTGGCGCCGCAGAGCGTCGCGTGAGGCGCCAGGCAGCGAGATAGACGATACGAGGCAGGGGCGCGACGTCGTCGAGCTGACGCGCCGCGCCGGAGAACGAGCGCTCATCCGCCGCCGCGGCGAGAGGAGCGGGCCACCCTGGAGAAGCGTCGAAGCAGGCAGCGCGGCGCCGCGCTAGGAGCCTGGGAGTAGAAGCGCGATGAAGCTTCCGATCTACATGGATTATCATGCCACCACCCCTGTTGACCCGCGGGTTGTGGAGGCGATGTTGCCCTACTTCACGGAGTACTTCGGCAATGCCGCCAGTCGCAACCACCCGTTCGGCTGGAAGGCGGAAGAGGCGGTGGAGACGGCGCGGCAGCAGATTGCCCGCATCATCAACGCCGACGCCAAGGAGATCATCTTCACCAGCGGCGCGACCGAGTCCGATAACCTGGCCCTGAAGGGCGTGGCCGACATGTACCGCGAGAAGGGGAATCACCTCATCACCGCGGTGACGGAGCATAAAGCCATCCTCGACTCCGCCAAACGGTTGGAGAAGTGGGGCTTCGAGGTCACCTATCTGCCGGTGCGAGCGGACGGCATCGTCGACCCGGCGGATGTCGAAAAGGCGATCACCGAGAAGACGATCCTGGTTTCCATCATGCTTGCCAACAACGAGATCGGCACCATCAATCCGCTTGCCGAGATCGGCGCGATCACCCGCAAGCATGACGTCCTCCTGCATACCGATGCGGTGCAGGGGATCGGCAAGGCGCCGGTGGACGTGGAGGCGATGAACATTGACCTCCTCTCCATGACGGCGCACAAGATTTACGGCCCGAAAGGGATCGGCGCCCTCTACGTGCGGCGGCGCAAGCCCCGCGTGCGCCTGACGCCGATCATCGACGGCGGCGGCCATGAGCGCGGCATGCGCTCGGGAACCCTCAATGTGCCGGGGATCGTCGGCTTCGGCAAGGCCTGCGAGCTCTGCCAGCAGGAGTTCGAGGTGGAGACCGCCCGCCTGCGCCGCTTGAGCGCCAGGCTGCGCGACGGCATCCTGAGCCAGCTCGACGACGTGCACCTGAACGGCCATGCGGAGAAGCGGCTGCCGAACAACACCAACCTCAGCTTCGCCTACGTGGAGGGCGAGTCGCTCCTCATGGGGTTGAGCGACGTGGCGCTGTCGTCAGGCTCGGCCTGCACCTCGGCGTCGCTCGAGCCCTCTTATGTGCTGAAGGCGCTGGGAGTCGGCGAGGACCTGGCGCACTCGTCGATCCGCTTCGGCCTCGGTCGCTTCAGCACCGAGGAGGAGGTGGATTACGTCATCGAAAAGGTGGTCTACCACGTCAACCGCCTGCGGGAGATGTCGCCCCTCTATGAGATGGTGAAGGAAGGCATCGACCTGAAGAGCGTGCAGTGGACGGCCCGCTAGATCACCCGAGCAGCGTTCGACACCTCCCCTCCCGTAGGGTGTGAGAGATAGACCTTGTGGCGGTTGAGAAAGCTGCCTAGACTGTCACTGAGGGAGGGCGGCAGGCAGGTGGATTGACGGAGGGACCCTGATGGCGTATAGTGAGAAAGTCATCGACCACTACAATAACCCCCGCAACATGGGGAGCTTGGAAAAAGAGCGTCTCGATGTGGGGACGGGCATCGTCGGCGCGCCGGAATGCGGCGACGTGATGAAGTTGCAGATCAAGGTGAACGACCAGAACATCATCGAAGACGCCCGCTTCAAGACCTTCGGCTGCGGCAGCGCCATTGCCAGCTCCAGCCTGGCGACGGAGTGGGTGAAAGGGAAGACGCTCGACGAAGCGTTGACCCTGAAAAACACCGATATCGTCAACGAACTGAATCTGCCGCCGGTGAAGATTCACTGCTCGGTGCTGGCGGAGGATGCGATCAAGGCGGCGATCTCCGACTACCAGCGCAAGCGCAACGGCGCGGCCAGCCAAGCCGGCGGCCACACCACGTAAGGCCCCGGCGGGAAACACCCAGGAGGGATTCCCAACCAGCGCGTGTGACGTCCGATGCGTGCCTTCTGCGCCGCGGAGCGGGCATGCCATCGACACGATAGAGTAAGGTGGTCAATCGACGTGGATCGAGAGAAGGAGGGACTCGATGATTTCTGTTACGGAGAAGGCTGTGACTGCGGTGAAGAAGATCATCCAGGAGCAGAATAACCCCGAACTGAAGCTGCGCATGGGGGTCAAGGGGGGTGGCTGCTCGGGGCTCTCCTACACCCTGAATCTCGATACCAAGGCCGATGCGAAAGACAAGGCGTTCGAGTTTGATGGCCTGACGGTGGTGGTCGATCCGAAGAGCTTGCTCTTTCTCAACGGCACCACCTTGGATTACGTCGATGACGTCATGGGTGGAGGGTTCAAGTTCGAGAACCCGAGCGCGAAGACCACGTGCGGCTGTGGAAGCTCGTTCGCGGCATAGGGTCCCGGCCCCGCCGGGTGGTTCGCCTCTTCTCTCCTCCCTCCCTATTTCCCCACATCCCGCTGCAGCGTGGCTGGGGGCGCCAAGGCGGCGCCCCCATGCGAGGGGTGAAGTGTGCCGATGCCGGGGCTGGGAGCAGCCGAGCGCCAGGGGACGAGGTCGGCGGGAACGCCGGCGGCGCGCAGCCGATGACCGGCTCCGAGGGGGCGCAGGGCGACATGGAGATGGCAAGGTCAGTCGATCACAGGTTTGAGGAAGCCCGTCAGAGGCATGCCGCGCACGGGCGCAGCTCATGAGATAACGATCATGGCGGATGGGGTGATCCTGCAGATGGCGGCGGAACGCGGCGGGCAACAGCAGGCCGCGCCGATTGTCGGCATCGACCTCGGCACGACGAACAGCCTCGTCGCCGTGATGCGCGGCGGCAAGACGGAGGTGCTCGCCGACCCCCACAGCGGCCCGCTGGTCCCCTCGGTCATCAGCTACAGCCCCGCCGGCTGGGTGGTCGGCCTGGCCGCCAAGAACCAGCGCGTCATGAACGCCACGAACACCGTCTACTCCGTCAAGCGCTTCATGGGGCGCGGCCTCGAGGACCTGCGCGAGGAGCTGCGCTACCTGCCGTTCGCCGTCGCGGAGGAGCCGGGAAACGTCGTGCGCATCAAGCTGGGGGAGCGTTCCTACACGCCGCCCGAGCTCTCCGCCATGGTGCTGCGCGAGCTGAAGCGGCGGGCCGAACGCCTGCTGGGGCTGAACGTGGCGCGCGCCGTCATCACCGTGCCGGCCTACTTCAACGACGCCCAGCGCCAGGCCACGAAAGATGCCGGGCGCCTCGCCGGCCTCGAAGTGATGCGCATCGTCAATGAGCCGACCGCGGCGGCCCTGGCCTACGGGCTGCACGAGCGCAAGGAGGGGACCATCGCCGTCTACGACCTGGGCGGCGGCACCTTCGACATCTCCATCCTGAAGCTCAAGGATGGCATCTTCGAGGTGCTCGCCACCAACGGCGACACCCACCTCGGCGGCGACGACATCGACCAGGAGCTTACCAAGTACCTCCTCGACGAAATCCGCACCATCTGCCACGCCGACCTGCGCCATGATCCCGAGCGTTTGCAGCAGATCAGGATTCTCGCCGAAGCCGCCAAGTGCGAGCTGTCGTCGCGGGATGTGGCCCACATCCACTACGAGCTGCCCGAGCAACGCATCCGCTACGACATCGAGCTGACGCGCCGGGACTTTGAGCACCGCATCCGGCACATCGTCGAGCGCACCCTCGGCCCCTGCCGGCAGGCCCTCGCCGATGCCGGCCTGACGCCGGCGGCGATCGACGAGGTGGTGCTCGTCGGCGGCTCCACGCGCATCCCCATGGTGCGGCGGCTGGTGCAGGACCTCTTCCAGCGAGTGCCCCATACCGAGCTGAACCCCGAGGAGGTGGTCGCCCTCGGCGCCGCCGTGCAGGCCAGCATCCTCGAGGGGGGCGTTTCGGACATGCTGCTCCTCGACGTCACCCCCCTCTCCCTCGGCATGGAGACCTTCGGCGGGGCGATGGAGAAGCTCATCCAGCGCAACACCACCATCCCGACGAGCGTCACGGAGATGTTCACCACCTTCGTCGATGGGCAGACCTCGGTGGACATCCACATCCTGCAGGGCGAGCGCGAGCTGGCCGGCGACAACCGCAGCCTGGGGCGGTTCTCGCTGAAAGGCATCGGCGCCATGCCGGCCGGCATGCCGCGCGTCGCCGTCACCTTCACCATCGACGCCAACGGCATCCTCAGCGTGCGCGCCAAGGATCAAATCAGCGGCAAGGAGCAGGGGATCGAGATCAAACCCTCCTACGGGCTCACCGAGGAAGAGGTGGAGCGCATGCTGCTCGAGTCCATCGAGTTCGCCGAGGAGGACGTGACGGCGCGCCTGCTCGTCAGCGTGCGCAACGAGGCGGAGACCGTGCTGCGGGCGACGGAGAAGGCGCTCGTCGAGGGGGCCGAGCTCATCGAGGCGGAGGAGCGCGCCGCCATCGAGGGCGCCGCGGCGGCCCTGCGCCAGGCCCTCGAAGCGTCGCAGCCGGCCCTCATTCGCCAGCGCACCCAGGAGCTGAACACCGCCACCTACCACCTCGCCGCGCTGCTCATGGATCGCGCCGTGCAGACGGCGCTGAAGGACAAGTCCATCGACAGTATCTAAAGGTGCATCGCAGGGGCGGGGCTTGCCCCGCCCGAAGAACTCGGCCCCATGCCCGCGAACTGTAGGGGCGGTTCGCGAACCGCCCCCACGATGCGGGGTGCGGGAAGGGGCGCGGCTCCCTCGCGGACCTGGATGCCGGGCGGGGCAAGCCCCGCCCCTACGATCAGCTCCTGCGAGGTGCGCGAGGCGCGTGGGATTAATGATTCCCCTCCTCGCAGAAAAGGTGACGTAGATTTTAGCTGGCGTGGCGCGGCGGAGGAGTTGTCGTGGGGCTCACCTGGCAGGACGCGGAAGAGATCGGCATCCAGCTCTTCGAGAAGTTCCCGCAGACGGACCCCCTCGGCGTGCGCTTCACCGACCTGCACCGCTGGGTCACCGAGCTGGATGAGTTCGAGGATGACGCCAAGAAATCAAACGAGAAAATCCTCGAGGCCATTCAAATGGCCTGGCTCGAGGAGTACCGCGACGCGCGGGGGTAGGATAGCGTGAAAGAACCACAGATAGACACCGATGAACACTGATAATCCCTCTCCCCCTGGGAGAGGGCGGGGTGAGGGGCCGAAAGCTATCCGTGTCTATCCGTGTTCATCCGTGGTTCGTTTTGCGGATCATTTGGCCTGGCTCGAGGAGTACCACGACGCGCGGGGGTAGGGTAGCGTGAAAGAACCACGGATAGACACCGATGAACACTGATAATCCCTCTCCCCCTGGGAGAGGGCGGGGTGAGGGGCCGAAAGCTATCCGTGTCTATCCGTGTTCATCCGTGGTTCGTTCTCAGGATCATTTGGCCTGGCTCGAGGAGTACCGGGACGCGCGGGGGTAGGGTAGCGTGAAGGAACCACGGATAGACACTGATGAACACCGATGATCCCTCTCCCCCCGGGAGAGGGCGGGGTGAGGGGCCGAAAGCTATCTGTGTCTATCTGTGTTCATCCGTGGTTCATTCTGCGGATCATTTGGCCTGGCTCGAGGAGTACCGGGACGCGCGGGGGTAGGGTAGCGTGAAAGAACCACGGATAGACACTGATGAACACTGATAATCCCTCTCCCCCTGGGAGAGGGCGGGGTGAGGGGCCGAAAGCTATCCGTGTGTATCCGTGTCCATCCGTGGTTCATTCTCAGGATCACTGCTCCCCTCGCGGCAAACCCGGCGGCGGCGCTGGAGGTTATGATGAGCGGCACGAATCCGTACATTGATCAAGTGGACCTTGAGCTTCCCAAGAAGCCGTACAAGATCACTTACATCGTCGAAGGCGTGCGCACCGACGTCGAGGTGAACCCGGAGGAGATTCCCTACAGCAGCACCGGCCTGCCCGGCAGCCTGCTGAACACCGCCCTGGGGCACGGCCTCGACGTCGATCACGCCTGCGGCGGCGTCTGCGCCTGCTCCACCTGCCACGTCATCGTCAAGCAAGGCCTCGAGTCCTGCAACGACTCCACCGACGACGAAGAAGACCAGCTCGACGAAGCCCCCGCCCTCACCATTCACTCCCGCCTCGGCTGCCAGTGCGTCCCCAACGGCAGCATGGACCTCGTCGTCGAAGTCCCCAACTGGAACCGCAATGCGACGAAGGAGGGGCATTGAGCAGTTTTGCCACTGGTCTGGATCACTAAGGGAACGCGGCGAGGGGCGTGCCGCTCTTTTTTGGCGGACGGGATTACCCCTTTCACGTATTCGCAGGTTCATCTGTTCCCAGCCGTGGCGAAGTGATTGCTTCTCTTGCATGTGATACAAAAAGCCGTACCTTCGGCAACAGGAAATTTCGTCACGCCGCGCCTGGGCAGAATGCACGACGCGCCTTTTATGTGAATGGATCAAACGTCTATGATTGACCTGGGAAAAGAATCTCCCTCCAAGACTCAGCGAGGCTTCTAGATATATTATCTAACCTCTCATTCGTAGGAATCTCAACTTGATTATAATTCTGAGCCAAGTAATCATTAAATCCAGATATTCTATTTCTTCCGATATATTCGAGATAATCCATAATTTCTTGAAACAATGATCGACCGGAAAGATGCAAAGACTCCAACACCTCTACATCCTCAACTGTAAGGAGAACAAGCTCTGATACCACAATTTCTTGCGGACAACCAACCATTTCATAATGTTCCCAGAATTTCCTATCTAGGTAACAGCGAACAAGCCCAAGACCAAGACACTCATCAAAGGTAACAATTATCGGAATAATTCTTTTGATTCCTCCTAGATCGATGCCTTTCCCGCTAAGTAATTCTCTCCCGTCCTCGCTGCCAACGTATTTTATTGCGTTAACTAATTGACGAACAGCTTTTGCCTTTCCGCGTTCGTTCTGAACATACTTTCTATCCAAGTCAGAACGTAGCTTCTCAACGGAGTAACTATACTTAGCATCCGCATTAAGCGGGGAAGTCTTAAACTCAAATAGAAACAAAGTTGAGTTTACGCATACTAAGTAATCGCACACTTCCTCGCCATTAGTTTTTTTGATCCTTCCGCACGTTATCGTCTGACCACCTTGGTCCCTAAAAAGTTGATTGAAGCGCGACTCCATATAATTGTCAAAGGCTAAGCCAAATGCTTCATGCAAAAGGTCTTTTTCTTCATTTCCTAGGGAATCATGATATTCCCAAAACAATCCCACATATAATTTGTCGACAAGAAAGTCAATATCAAGGCATGTAAAGACATCGGACCCGACACTTAATAGTGGCCTGCCTCGAAAGCTATTGAAATCCATATAGAAATACTGTGTGTCTTGTTTTAACAGTTGGCGCCGCATAGAGCTTATGTCAGTTATCAGTAATGAGATGCAAGAATTAATAGTAGCTTGATCAATGGCACAGTTTCGGAAAATGTTACTAAGATTTCCTACGCAAGGGATATCTATTCTTGGATAATAAAGGTGCTCTGTTAGCACGCCGTAAATTGCAAATACCATAGCTTGCCACTTATCTAGACTAAAATTATAGCATTTCTTAAACCATTCCGCTATGTCAAAGCAGATATTTGTTCTTGTAATACGTATATTGGGTATTTCCTTGATGAAAAGATCGTAACTCCTCGAAATTCTTCTCCATAGACAAGGCTTATGACCAAGCTCATAAGCAGGAAGGATGCGGACTAAGTTAAGAAGGAGCCGATCGTTAGTGTCGGTCTCTTCCACTTGCAACTCGGGTCGAATCGTGTCATTTAATTTAAGACAGATCTCACCTACCTGCCAATGATCACGCTGAGTCAGATTTATTCTGGTTCCTGGCGTACAATTCATTATAGCTAGTTTTATCAGACACAGTAGTTGTTGCTTATGAAAGACTGTTGTCTTGGACGTTGGCAAGTCAGGACGATTCAAGAACTCTTGCAGTCTAGCCATGATGTTCGGAGAGAGATAGTGGGAAACAAGCCTACGTCTCATATTCCCATCTTCATCTGTACTTAGCATTACATTGATTTTGGCAAGATCAACTATCAGAGATTCTAGGTTATACTGAGATAAATGATGGCATAGCTCGTTTAAGCTCTCTGTCCATTGGCTTGAATGGATCGAATTATACGAGATATACATTCCAGGGTTCATGGATTCTCCCCTCAGCACCATTTGAGTAACCTGGGCGTCTCTTCTCGGCCATCCTTCATCAATCATAACTCTCCGTCCGCATCTCCTTGCGCCCGAATCCCAGCTCCTTGAGGTGGGCGCGGAGGGGGCGGAGGTAGGCTTTGAGGCCGCAGATCATGGGGAAGTAATCGCGGCGCTGGTTGTAGAGGGAGTCGATGAGGGCGATCTCGCGGCGGGGGTCGGCGGGGTGGTGCTCGTCGCCGGCGGTGATGACGGGGTGGTAGCGGAACTGCTCCTGGCGGGCGGCGAGGGCTTCGAACTCGTCGTGGTAGATGAGGTGCTCCCGGCGGGCGGCGCTGTGGATCAGGGTGGCGGGCGGCAGGGTTCCCTGCCTGGCGAGGTGCGTCAGCATGCAGCGGATCGGCACGATGCCGGTGAAGCGCGCCAGGAAGAGCAGCTCGCGCGGCGGCGGCTCGGGGAGGCAAAAATTCCCCAGCGGCCCGTCGATCTCCACCGCGTCCCCTTGCCGAAGGCTGAAGAGGTAGCTCGATCCAAGGCCCTGGGGCACGCGGTCGAACACCAGCACGAGGCGTCCGGAGTCGTCCCGCGGCGCGGCCAGGGAGTAGGCCCGCGCCAGGGGCGGATGCTCGCCCACCGGCAGGCGCAGGGAAATCCACTGTCCCGGCGCGAAGTCGAGCCGCCGGCTTGCCGGCAAAAGGACGATCTCGCGCACCTCCGGCGTCAGCTCGCGCGCGCTCTCGACGGTAGCCTGCTGCGTCGTTCCCGACATCTTCGGACGATTCCTTCCGAAATGCGAGGGAACCGTGCCCCCTCGCGCACCCCGCCTTGCAGGGGCGGTTCGCGAACCGCCCCTACGGAATGGGGGTGTGGGGGAGCGATGGTCCCCCAGAAGAAAAATGATCCAATGGAATCCGGAACGCTACCGCGTCGGCGCCAGGGCCTCGATGGTGGCGCAGATGATCTCGAAGGTGGCGCCGTGGGGGAAGAAGACGAGGGGCAGGTCGAGTCCCGTCTGGGCGTAGACCTCCAGGCTGCGGCGCGCGGCCCGCGGGTCGCCCCACAGCGCCAGCTCGTCGAGCATGGGGTCGGAGATGCGCGCCACGGCGCCCTCGCGGTCGCGCGCCTCCCAAGCGGCGCGCACCGCCTCGCACTCGGAGCGGAAGGCGCGCTCGTGCACGGCGCGGTAGTGGTACTCCCCCATGCCGCCGAGGTAGAAGGCCAGCGCCTTCGCCGCCAGCTCGCGGGACATCGCGGCATCGGCGGCGCCGCGCGGTCCCAGGCAGCCGAGGATCATCGAGCCGGTCACCAGGCGCGTGGTGCGTCCGGCCGCCTGGGCCGTGTCGTGCACCGTGCGCACCGCCTCCGCGATGCTGCCGCGCGGCAGCAGGTAGCCCAGCCAGCCGTCCGCCACCTCCGCCGCCAGGGCGATGTTCTTCTCCCCCTGGGCCGCCAGGTAGATCGGCAGGCGCTCCTGGACGGGGCGCGTTGCCAGGGTGAAGTGCTTCAGGTTGAGGCGCGGGCCGCTGTGGCTGACGCGCTCGCCGGCGAGAAACCGCCGTACCACCTGCAGCACCTCGCGCGTCGTCTCCAGGGGCTTGCCGAAAGGGACGCCGTGCAAGTTCTCGATGACCAGCCGCCCGCTGACCCCCAGGCCGAGGATGAAGCGCCCCCGCGAGAGCTGGTCGAGGCTGCAGGCGCTCATCGCCAGCAGCGCCGCGCTGCGCGTGTAGACCGGCACAATGGCCGTGCCGAGCTTGATGCGCTCGGTCACCGCCGCCACGTAGGCGAGCTGCGTGAAGGCGTCGCCGGCCCAAATCTCCGGCAGCCACAGCGAGTGGTAGCCGCAGCGCTCCGCCAGCCGCGCCACCTCGGCGAGCTGCTCGACCGGCAGGGAGGTCTGGCCGGGCAGGGTGATGCCGAGCTGCATGGATGCTCCTTTCGAGGCGCGGCGCGTGGGAGAGGCGAATCTCGGCCGCCGCGTTCAACGGCGAGGGAGGGCGCCCTTCGCCCGCCGGTAGGTTGCACGGGACGCGCCGCGAGCTGGGCGCCAGGTGGGCGAAAAGGGATGGCGGGCGCGGGCGGGGGCGCGGCGCTGGCGCCTCGGCTTCTCTAGCCCCGGAGGGACTCCTCGTACAGCTCCTTCAGGTAGCCGTAAAGCTCCTCGAGGACGGGCTTGATCTCGCGCGCCTCCGCCGAGCCGCTGCCGGCGTAGGCCTTGGCGATCTCGATGGCGGTGTCGCGCGCCAGGACGTTGATTTGGCGCCGCCGCGCCGCGTCCTCGCCCGCCGCCCCCTCGCCCTCCTTGGGGGAGAGGCCGGTGAGGTGGCGCAGCACCTTGGCGGCCAATTCTCGGGCCAGCGCTTCAATCTCCTGGTCGGTTGCCATGGCGGAATTCCTCAACGGCGGACGCGGGGCCGCGGCGGGCTCGGCGGCGCGAGGCCAGGACGACAGGGCCGCGGCGGGGCGCCGAAGGCTTAGCGCTGCTTTGCCGTGGCGCCGGCGTGCCAGGCCATCAGCCTGCCCTCGGTGAGACGAAAGAGGCGATTCAGCAGGTAGCCGAGGATACAGAGCGCGAAGACGCCGGCATACATCTCGGTGGTCGAGAAGCTGCGCTGCATGAGGATGGTGTAGTAGCCGATGCCCTTGTCGCTGCCGAGCATCTCCACCGCGATGATGAGAATGATGGAGATCGCCAGGCTGATGCGCAAGCCGGTCATGATGGAGGGCGAGGCCGCCGGCAGGATGATGCGGCGGATGACCTGCAGCCTGCGGTAGCCGTAGGTGCGGGCCGTCTCGATGAGGAGCGGATCGGTGCCGCGGGCACCATAGATGGTGTTGACGATCATGAGCTTGGAGCAGGCGAAGAAGATGAGGAAGATTTTCTCCAGGGAGCCGATGCCGAGGAAGAGCATTGCCGCGGGCACGATCGCCGTTGTCGGCAGCGGCCGCAAGAACTCGATGATCGGCTCGAAGAGGTTGTAGAGAGGACGCGAGGTCCCCAGGAGGATGCCAAAGGGCACGGTCACGAGGACCGACAGGAAGTAGCCGGCAAACATATTGATCAGGCTTGCGCCGATGTGGTAGGGGAGGACGCCGCTGAGGAGGAGCCGCGCGAAAGTGACGAGAATCCTGGAGACGGGCGGGAAGAAGACCTGCTCGACGAGGCCGGAGCGGGCGATTCCCTCCCACGCCGCGAGGAGGGCCAAGATCAGCATCCAGCCAAGCGGGCGGGTGATATGCTTCATCCCAACAAAACCTTTGAAGGGTGCTCTTTGCCGGAGCGGTCTAATTTACTATTCTTGCGGGCTTCCTCTAGGCTATAGTATTTACCGCATGACATAAATCGACCCTCATAATCTGGAATATATGGCTAGTACAAAAGGAGCACCATCGTATATGTTCTTGGTCTTGTCTATTGAACGATACTCAACATCAAACTTAAGTTTTGCGGCAGAAAGAAGTTTGGACATACTTTTAATACCTTTGTGATTTTCAAATGAATCTCTGACCATTATACTAATGCCACTTTTAAGAGGGCTTAATGGGCTCCATTCTTCGGCGATTTTAACATTACATCCACCTTTAGCTATCGTTTCCCCAAGATTAACAGCAAATTTCATGGCTTCTGAATCGGTATGATTTACAACAATCATCACTATTGGCTGTATCGGACATGCCTCCTTTGCAGCTTTTATGATTTTTGTAGCCTGCCTATTCGTTAATCGTCTTGGGCCTTTAGCTTCTCGAACAGCCGCAGACCACCATGCTATCCCCACGGTGATCATAATGGCAGTTGACAAAATCAATCGAACAGTAGGTTTAGCGGAGGCCATTTCCCTAGCCTCCAAACACCATCGAAGAAGAGCAAGAAAGAAGCCTAAGGCCACAACCCAGGTTAAACCGCGAAACCAAAATTCTATTGCTGGCATTTTTAACCCCATTCGTTAATTTATAGTTAGAATATGACTCAACGTATAAGCATAGATCAAGGTGATAATCAGGTAAACTACTGTATAATCAAGATAGCAGATCCCCCTGACCGAAGTTGGCTCGTTCGATGCCAAGACCCACCTCCCCAACCTGTTGCGCCGCGTGGAACAAGGTGAGACCATCACCATTACCCGGCGTGGCAAACCGATTGCCCGGCTCGTACCAGTGGAGCCCGACCGGCAAGCAGAGGTCCGCGAGGCGGTCCAGAGGCTTAAGGTCTTCCGCCGCGGCATGCCTGTGGTTCCCTTGCAGGAACTGCTGGAGGCGCGGCACGCAGGACACCCGTACTGATGCTCGTCGTCGATTGCTCCGCGTTGCTGCCGCTCTGCTTCCCGGATGAAGCGAGCGAGCGGGCCGAGACCGTGCTCGATGCCCTCGCCTCGCAGGGCGCGTGGGTGCCGGCGCTCTGGTGGTTCGAGGTGTGGAACGTCCTCCTCGTCAGCGAGCGGCGCGGGC
>JACPUC010000030.1 GCA_016192455.1 Candidatus Tectimicrobiota bacterium
CTGCCTGGGCGTTGACGCAGACAGGCGCCTGCGGGCAGGCAGGCGTCGTCCAGCTTCCTGAACCCGACGCACCAGGACGACGACCCCGCACCCTGACCTATCACCCCTGCCGGTAACCATTACCCCGACAGGCTCCTAGGCGGCAGGCTGCCGCAGTGACGGGCCTTCTCGAAAGCAATGGTGCAGAGGCTGCCGGCCGCAGGCCGAGGGGGCCGGCCCGGCCGCCCCTGCGCGGCTGCCTCCCCCTGCACAGGTTGAGAGGCCGGAACGCGGTGCTGAATTGCCATTTCATCCGGTACTGGTGTAGGCTACCGGCGGTCTCGGCAGGCCGGCGGTTCGGGGTCGTTTGAGAGTGCTCATGGCGGCCGCGGGGCAGCAGCGGTGGAGATGTCGCCGTCCGGCGCCAGGTGAGACGCCGCAATCAGATCCAAGCAGATGACCCGCTGGATGGCGCCGGGTCCTGGAGAACGTTATGCGGATACGAACCCTGTTCCACGCTGCGCTGGCCGCCGTGCTGGCGCTGATGTTTTGGCTCTCAACGGCTTCTGCGTACGCCCCCGAGATCGTCAGCCTGCCCTTTGTGCAAGGCGGCGTCATTCAACCGCCACCCCTGAGTGGACCGTTTCATCGACTGCGCTGGAACCTGGGAGACTTTCCGCAGGGGCGCGTGCCCTTTATCGTGAATCCGAAGTCGCCGCCGGGCGGCACCCTCATCCCGCTGCCCGCCCCTGATACCCTCTTCGAAATCGTCCGCACCACGCTCAATGTCTGGGAAGATATCCCCACGGCAACCATCAAGTTTAACTTCAGCGCCCCCAGCGACGCGCCGTGCTGCGGCAAGCTGGACGGCATCAACCTCATCACCTTCGCCGATCCTCTTTCAGACGTCGGCCCGGGCGTCGTTGCCACGACCACGGTGTACGCCGTCTTGGAGGCCGGTCCATTCCATCTCCCCGGAACAACCATCGACACGGTCATCGATTTCCCCGGCCAGCTCATCGAGACCGATTTCGCCTTCAACCCGCAGGTGGAACTGTCGGTGACGCAGATGTCCAACGCCATCGACATCCCCGGAACCATGTTCCATGAGATTGGCCATGCCATCGGCTTGGATCATACGGCGATCTTGACCTCCACCATGTTCCCCTTCGGCGACCGCGGTGATCTTGATGTGCGCAGCCCCGAGGTGGACGACGTGGTCGGCATCTCGGCGACGTATCCCGATGAGTCGGCGTTTTCACGCGCCTATGGCTCCATCCGCGGCTCCGTTACGACGACGGCGGACGCGCCGGTCTTCGGCGGGCACGTGGTGGCGGAAGAGGCAAGCACCGGGGTGGCGGTGGTGAGCGCCGTCTCCCAGCCCGATGGAACCTATGCCATTGAGGGCCTGCCGCCGGGAGAGTATCGCCTCTTTGTCGAACCACTCGACGGGCCGGTGCGGCCCACCAGTTTTGACCTCGGCTCGATCTTCACCTTCTCTCCCGACGCCTTCAAGACCAAGTACCGCGACGGAACCGCCACCGTCACCGCCGGCAACGGCTTGACCGGCATCGATATCAGCGGCGTCATCGCCGAGGACCCCACCTTGAACCTGACGAAGATCAGCCGCGTCGGTGTTTTCGACCTTGCCGGCGGGACGGTCTTCTTCATTCCGCGCCCGTCGGGCGGCTTCGAGGTGACGCTTGATGCCCCAGCCGGCCTCGATTCCTCCTTCGTGACGGAAAAGGGAACCGGACTGGGCCTCGACGACGACGACTCGCAGGAGGTTGCTTTCTCCCGCGGCTTCACCTTCCCCTTCTACGGCGCCACGCATAGCTCCATCTTCGTGAACTCGAACGGCGTCCTGACCTTCAGCGAAAACAACACCAGTTTCCCCGAGAGCAAGGAGGAGTTCCTGCGTTTTCGCCAGCCGTCCATCGCGCCCTTGTTCGTGGACCTCAATCCGGGAGTGAATGGCGTTGATGTCGGCGTGGGGGCCGATGTCTTCGCTAAGCAGGAGGCTGCGCGCTTCATCGTGACGTATTGGGAGCTGCCGCAGTTCGGCGGCACGGCGACGAGCACCTTCCAGGTGGTCCTGCACGCTCAGGGGGTTATCCAGTTCACCTACCAGGATGTCAGCGCCACCAATGGCATGTTTGGCGTCAGCCCTGGTGGTGATGAGGTCAGCGCCGCCGAGCTGAACGTCTCCGTCGATGCCCCCTTCACCAGCGAGCCGGGTCGCGCCGTCCTGCAAACGTTCTTCAATTTAAAGCAGGACGCCGGCGTGGCGTTCGAGCAGGGGGGATCGGTGATCATCAATCTGGAGGGGAGCGGCCTCGACGCCTCCAGAGCGACGATCCGTATCCCCGGCTCCGGTGTGGAGGTGCGGCAGATCGACGACCTCAGCGGCAGGTTCAACGTGCACCTCCGCGCCGCGGAAGATGCTCCCTTGGGCGCGCGCAACGTCGTCCTCGAACGAACCCAGGAGCCGCTCGAGCTTGCCGTCCTCACCGGCGCGGTCGAAGTGCGCCCCAAGACCTCCGCTCCCCAGCCGCCGCCCGTCGCCGCGCCGACGCTGAGCGTGACGCCGCCATCGATCACCACCAGCCAGCCGGTTGACGTGGTCATCACGGCCACCTTCCTCGGCGGCATCGACAGCGTCACCCGCTTCACCATCACGCTGGATGGCGTTGACATCACGGCTTCGATTCTGGCGGTTGGTGTCGTCTCCGCCGGCGAACGTTCGGCCTCCCTCACCGTGCCCGGCGTCAGGGTTGCCGCGGGGACGAACTTCACCGCCCAGCTCGACTTGACCACCACCGGCGGCTCCGCCTCGGCGACGTTCCAGGCCAACGTGCCGTAGCCGGGCGGCGCGGGGGACGCGGAGAGGCGGAGGGGAACCACGGATACACACAGATGGACACTGATGATCCCTCTCTCCCTGGGAGAGGGCCGGGTGAGGGCGCCGAAGGCTATCCGTGTTCATCCGTGTTCATCTGTGGTTTCTTGTATGCCGCTGGTAGGGGCGGTTCGCGAACCGCCCCTACGATCGATGGTTTTCTCCATTCTCTGCGATCTCAGCGTCTCCGCGGTTGAACTCTACCGCCACGGCGCGGGGGACGCGGAGAGGTGGAGGGAACCACGGATACACACAGATGGACACTGATGATCCCTCTCTCCCTGGGAGAGGGCGGGGTGAGGGTGCCGAAGGCTATCCGTGTTCATCCGTGTTCATCTGTGGTTTCTTACATGCCGCTGGTAGGGGCGGTTCGCGAACCGCCCCTACGATCGACGGTGTTCTCCATTCTCTGCGATCTCTGCGTCTCCGCGGTGGGGATTCACCGCCGAGGCGCGGAGGACGCGGAGAGGTGCAGGGGAACCACGGATACACACAGATGCACACGGATGAACCCTCTCCCCCTGGGAGAGGGCCGGGTGAGGGTGCCGAAGGCTATCTGTGTTCATCTGTGTTCATCTGTGGTTTCTTACATGCCGCTGGTAGGGGCGGTTCGCGAACCGCCCCTACGATCGATGGTGTTCTCCATTCTCTGCGATCTCTGCGTCTCCGCGGTTGAAATTCAGCGTCTCCGCGGTTGAACTGTACCGCCGAGGCGCGGAGGACGCGGAGAACCACGGATAGACACAGATAGACACTGATATCCGTGTTGATCCGTGTTGATCCGTGGTTCCCTAATTCTCCTCTCACCTTTCTACCCACTCCTCTCTGGCCGCGCCGCGGCCCTTCCTTCCGCCACGATCTCCTCGATGATGGCCTCCAACCGCGGCCGCACCTCCGCCTCCAGGCGGGCAAACGCCTCGTCGCCGAGGTGTTGGCGGAGGAGTGCTATTTCTCTCTCTGGTTTGTCCGCTTCCGGCGACTGAATCTGCCGGAAGATGTCCGCCGAGCGCAGCCGGCAGGCCAGGGCGCGGTCGAAGCGTTGTTGTCGAACGAATGCCACGCCCAGGTTGCCGAGCTGGCTCCCCTCGCCGCGGCGGTCGCCGATCTCGCGGCTGATGACCAGCGCCTGCTTGTAGTGCTCGATGGCGCGCCCCACCTCGTCCCGGTGCCGGTAGCAGAGGCCCAGGTTGCCGAGGGCGTTCCCCTCGCCGCGGCGGTCGCCGATCTCGCGGCTGATCGCCAGCGCCTGCTCGTGGCAGTCGATGGCGCGCGGCGCGTCGCCCAGACCCTGGTAGCAGATCCCCAGGTTGCCGAGGTCGCTCCCCTCGCCGCGTCGGTCGCCGATCTCCCGGCTGATCGCCAACGCCTGCTTGTGGCAGTCGATGGCGCGCCCCACCTCGCCCAGGTCCTGGTAGCAGTTTCCCAGGTTGCCAAGGGCGTTCCCCTCGCCGCGTCGGTCGCCGATGTCCCGGTTGATCGCCAGCGCCTGCTCGAGGTGCTCGATGGCGCGCGGCACCTCGCCCAGGTTCCAGTAACAGATCCCCAGGTTGCCGAGGGCGCTCCCCTCCCCTTGCCGGTTGCCGATCTCGTGATGGATCGCCAACGCCTGCTGGTGGTAGTCGATGGCGTGCCCCACCTCGCCCTGAAGCCTGTAACAGATCCCCAGGTTGCCGAGGTCGCTCCCCTCGCCGCGCCGGTCGCGGATCTCCCGGCTGCTCGCCAACGCCTGCTTGTGGTAGTCGATGGCGCGCCCCACCTCGCCAAGGTCCTGGTAGCAGTTTCCCAGGTTGCCGAGGGCGTTCCCCTCGACGCGCCGGTCGCCGATCTCGCGGCTGATCGCCAGCGCCTGCTCGTAGTTGTCGATGGCGCGCCCCACCTCGCCCAGGTCCTGGTAGCACAGGCCCAGGTTGCCGAGCTGGTTCCCCTCGCCGCGCCGGTCGCCGATCTCGCGGCTGATCGCCAGCGCCTGCTCGTGGCAGTCGATGGCGCGCGGCACCTCGCCCAGGTTCTGGTAGCAGATTCCCAGGTTGCCGAGGACCGCGCCTTGGTGCTGCTTTTCCGAGAGTCGCGGCGGCTCCTCCGGATGTTGCGGCAGCAAGCGCTCGTACACCTCCACGAGCAGTCGCGCATGGCCCCACCGGTCGAGCCTCTCATCCAAGTCATGCGCGAAGAAGAAGCTACACGCCCCGTCGTAGTCGCGCGCTTCGCAGAGGTGGTGGAACGTCTCCAGGAACTCGGGGTAGGTCTCCTGCGTGACCTCCGCGTGCGGGGAGGCGTAGTAGTTCGCGGCGCGCAGGTGGAGTTGCCGTTGCTGCTCCGGCTCGATGGTGCTGCTCAAATAGTCGCCGATGAGGTGGTGGACGCGGTAGGCCGGCGTCTCGTCGCGGTCCACGAGGTGAGCGAGGAAGAGTGGCGCCAGGAGGTTTTCCGTGTTGGCGTCGTCCTGCCCGCTGAGCGCCGTGAGCGCCGCGAAGGGGACGGGACGGCGCATCAGGCTGAGGCCGGCGAGCAGGGCGCGCTGCTCCTCGGGCAGGGGTGTGACAAGCTCGTCCAAGAGGTAGGTCTGAATCGCCTGCGTCCCCTGCGGCAGCTCGTCCACCACCTGCCGCAGGCCGCGCACCACGGCGCGCGCCGCCAGCAGCTCAAGCAGCTTCGGGTAGCCGCCGACGCGCTGCGACGCCTGGCGTCGCAGTTCCACTGGCTCCGCCGCCAGGCCAAGGCGCCCCAGCACCGCCGCGCCGGCCCTCTCGTCGAGACCGCCGAGGCTGCCGCCGGCGATGCTGACGGCGTCATGGAGAAACGGCAGCCCCCGCCGCGAGGTGACGATGAGGTGTCCCGTTTCCAGCAGGCCGTTCAGGCAGGCCAGCAGCTCGTTCAGCGGCTCCGCCGCCTCGCCCCGGTTCAGCACGCGCTCGTAGGCGTCCAGGAAGAGCGCCCCGCCGCAGGTCTCGATCTCCCGCGCCAGGAGCTGCGCCAGTTCGGCGGGCGTCGCCGTCGCCGCCGCCGCGTTGGACTGCCGCAGGCGCTCCGCCTGCTCCTGCGGCAGCCAGTCCGCCACGCGGTCAACCAGCACCCCCGGCGCGTCAATCGACTCCGCCTCGATCCAGATCAGCGTGCGCCCCTGCCAGTCCTTGGCGAACTCCTTCGCCAGCTCCGATTTCCCCGCCCCCGCGATGCCGTCGATGATCACCGTGCAGCGGTGGCCCCAAACCGCATCGCGCAATTCCGCCAACTCGTCCTGCCGCCCCTCGAAGTTCGCCGTCGGGCGGGGAAAGACGTTCCTCGGTGGAGGTACAGGTACGGTTGGTGGAGGTGGCGAGGGGCCGGGGCTAATTGCTATGGCAATTGCGGTTGCTTGAGGCGCGGCAGTAGGGGCTGCTTTTACAGAAATCGTCTGCTTCCTTTTCTTGCGTAATTGCAAGCGAAGTAAAAGGAGCGCAATGAGGAGACCTGCTCCGGCTGTTTTTTGGAAACCAGAATCATGGAGTAACTGGGTGAGGGTGAGATCACGGTAGTAGAGCCAAATCCAACCTCCGAGGAACAAGGCTGCTATGTAAGCCCTGATGGGAACGGGCAAGAAATCCAGATAATGCCACGGCATAACTGCCCCACCCACGACTACCAGCCAAAGCAAAGTCTCTATGCAGCATAGCACGTTTCGTTCGTCGTTGCGGCAAGGCGGTTGGTGATAAGGAAGGGAGGGTGGTCGTCGGGCTCGTGTTAGGTCTCACAAGTTCCATCACATCTTTGCGGCCTTGCTCGCTGTGTTGGCAAGGGGCCTGTGAGAGACCCATGCGCTCCCACACCCCTATTCCCCGCGAGCAGCGTAGCAGTTCGCGTAAGCGGGGTGCGCGCGGAACATTGTTCCGGGGACACGGTTCCCTCGCAGACTGAGGTTCCGGGCAGGGCAGGATCATTGATCCTCGGATCATTGATCCTCGCCCGCCCCTACAAGTCCTGCCCGCCTACGTGAGCATCAGCCTTGTAGGACGACCGCGGCGTGCATGCCCTCGAAGGAGGAGGCGAGGGCGAGGCAGGCTGGGGGGCGCTGGCTGGAGGATGCCGGCGCTCCTGGGGGCGGCGCCGAGCCGGCCAGCCAGAGGGCGCCGTAGGCGGCGTTCAGGCTGCCGCCCATGGCGCAGGTCTCGCCGGTCCAGCGCTTCAGGGCGATGCTGGGGGGGAGGCGCCCGGCTCCGAAGAGCTGGCGCAGCGCCTCCTGCTCCTGCTCATCCAGCAGCGTGCCGTTTTCGTTCAGGCAGATGAGCTGAATGGCGTCCGGGGCCAGCCTGGCGTCGCGCAGCGCCATGCGCATCGCCCGCAGCAGGCCGCTGGAGCCGGGATCGCCGGAGAGGCCGTAGCCCGCGCAGCGCGCGTAGACGCGGGCCCGGCGCGCAACGGCCTGCTCCTCCCTCTCGAGGAGGAGGCTGACGCAGCCTTCACCGAGGGGGATGTCCGTCTGCCCGCCGCCGAGCATGCCGAGCGCGGCCGCGTAGTAATCGAAGAGGCTGTCGCTCAAACAGTCTGCCCCGCACGCCAGCAAGGCATCCGCCCTTCTTCCCCGCAGGCTCTCCAGCGCGTAGGCGACCGCTCCCAGCCCCCCTGCCTCGCCCATGGACAACGTGCACATCACCCCTTGCAAGCCGAAGTGAATGGCGACGACCCCTGGGTGCATGTTCGAGGTGAGGGCCTCGGGGATGACGATGGGGCTGAGCTTCTGTGGGCCTTGCTCGAGCAGCTCGCGCCAGCCCCGCTCCCGGCTGATGGGGTCTCCGTGCGCGGAGGCGTAGATGATGCCGAGTCGTGGCGCGTCCATCGCCGGCGGCGCCAGCTCGGCATCGGCGAGCGCCAGGTGGGCGCCGAGCAGCGACAGCTCGGTCAAGCGCGACACATACCCGACGGAGCGGAAGGCGAGGTGATGGTCGAGCTGAAAGGGGCAGGCGGCGCGCGCGTCGCGCACCTGCGGCGGGGCTTCCGAAGGGGTCTCCCGGCGCGCCGGGGGCGAGGTGGCGAGGCCTGCCTGAACGGCCTGCGCGCCGATCCCGAAACACGAGACAATGCCCATGCCGGTGATGACGACCGCCGGCGCACGCTGCGGGCTCTTCACGGGCTAGCCTTCCTCCCGCGCTCGCCCCTTGCGTCGCCGAGGACGCTCCCGATCGCGCGGCGAGCCGGCCACGATGATCGAGGCGTTGCTGCCGCCGAAGCCGGCAGAGTTCGACATGGCGATCCTCAGCTCGGCGCGGCGCGGGAGATTGGGGACGTAGTCGAGGTCGCAGTCCTTGTCCGGTTCCGCATAGTTCAACGTTGGCGGCACCATCCCGTGCTGCAGGCTGAGGATGCAGGCGATGAGCTCGACGGCGCTGGCGCTGGCCGTGGTGTGGCCGATGAACGGCTTGATCGTGCTGATGGGGATGGCGCGGGCGCGCCGCCCGAAGATGGTCTTCACGGCGCGCGTCTCGGCGCTGTCGTTGTGGCGGGTGCCGGTGCCGTGGGCGTTGATGTAGTCGATCTCGTCCGCCCGCACCGCCGCGTCGTCGAGCGCCGCGCGCATGGCGCGGGCAAGGCCGGCGCCGGTGGGATTGGGGCGGGTGATGCTGGAGGCGTCGCAGCTCTGGCCGTAGCCGAGAATCTCCGCCTGCATGGCGGCGCCCCGCCGCCGGGCTGAGTCGTAGGTTTCCAGGATGAGGACGGCGCCCGCCTCGCCGAGGAGCAGGCCGCTGCGGCGCCGGTCGAAAGGGCAGTACGTCCCCGCGGTGAGGGCGCGCAGCGCGTCGAAGCGCGCCTGTTCGAGGCGAGATACGTCGCTCACGGCCCCCGCCACGAAGATGGAGGAGTGCCCGGCGCGGAGCGTATCGAGGCCGAAGCCGATCGCCGTCGTGCCGGCAATGCAGGCATTGGTGAACGCCACGCACGGACCGGGAAGGCGGAGCAAGCGGGCCACGCGCACCGTGGCAAGGTGGTAGGAGCGTTCCAGCACCGCCGGCGCGGGGCAGGCCTGCCAGGGCTCGCCGGCGAGGTAGTCCCCCTCGCGCTCCTCGCCCCCCAGCGAGGCGATGCTGCAGCCGGCGTTGGCGGCGCGGAGCTGCTCGACGCTCAGGCCAGCGTGGCGCACTGCCTCCGCGGCGCACCAGAGGCCGAGCTTCGAGGTCTCATCCATGCCGGCCCAGGCGGCTTCCGCATGCACGCGGGCCCGGTCGCCGGGGGGAATCTCACCGGCAATGGGGGTGCGGAAGCCGGCGGGCTCGAAGGAAGTGATGGGAGCGATGGCGCTCTTAGCCGAGAGGAGCCCATGCCAAAAGGCCTCGATGCCATCCCCGAAGGGGGTGATGAGGTGCATGCCGGTGATAACGACGCGGGGTCTCTCGGTTTGCATTGGGATGCGCTGGATGCTCGGCAGAGCGAGGCTAGGAGGAAGGTTCGCGGCGCGGCACGACTCCGAAGGCCATCTCCGCATCGGCGGCCACCTCGCCGGCCACCAGGCCCCGTCCCTCCACCATCCCTCCACTGGCGAGCGCTTTGAGGACCGTCACTTCCAGGTAGAGCGCATCACCTGGAACAACCGGACGACGAAACCGCGCATGGGCGCTGCCAAACAGGAAGAGCTTGTCGTCGAACGCCGTCTGGGGGGTGCTTTTCCGGAACAGCAGGATCGTCGCCTGGCCGAGCGCTTCCAGGATCAGCGCGCCGGGCATGATCGGTCTGCCGGGGAAATGCCCCTGCATGAACCACTCGTTGGCGGTGACGTTCTTCAGGCAGACGATGCGCCGATGCGGCTCGAAGGAGACAATCCGGTCAATGAAGAGGAACGGCGCGCGTTGCGGCAGGAGCTGAAAAATCTCGTCCTGGGGGGATGCGGTCGGCGCCGCCTGGGCTCCGCGAGCTTGCCGCGGGCGCTGCTGCATGTGACGAATCTCCCGCCCCGGGCGGCCGCCGAGCCGGCCCTGACTCGAAAGACAGCGCTTCGTCCCCCGCGACCGGGCGCCGCGGAGCCGGAGATTCCCGCCGCGCGACACCCCTCGGGACGCCCCAATACCTCCCTGCAACCTCCCCGCCGCGTCGGGCACCGCCGGCCTCGCGCTTACTTCCCGCCCTCGCCAAGGTACTGGCGCACCCGCTGGAGGAAGCCGTCGAGCGACAACTCGTCGGCGCCGCCTTCGCCGCCCGCCGCCACGATCTTCTTGGTTTTGGGGTCGAGGAGATCGACGCTCGAATTGATCGCCCGCACCCTCTTGGCGCCGCCGCCGGGATCAGCCACGACTCGGAACACCCCCTGGGATAACCCATAGATGAGATGCTCCCCGGCCTGCGTCTTGTGGAGGAAGAGGACAGCCTCCTCTTCCGGGGCGAGGGTCGGCGTGCCGGTGACTTTCATCACCAGCTTGCCGACGGTTCCCCCAAGCTGGCGGATGGTGAGGCTCTTCCGCCCCTCGCCCTTGAGAGTCTCGCTGACATCAACGGTGAGGTAGGTGTAGATTTTGCCCTTCTCCTCATCCCAGACGCTCCGCACGGTCTTGAACTTCCCCACCACGATTGCGTCTGCGTTGAGCGTCAGCTCCTTCAGGCTGTACCTCACCATGGTCGTCGCGGCTGCCGGCAGCGCCAGAAACGCCAGCATCCCCAGGATGCAGCTCAGGGAGACCCCGATCCTCATGCTCCGCCCCATAGGTCGTTCCTTTCACCTCATGCAACGAACCGACACCTTGCAGGGCCGGCAGTGCAGCGTCGTGCCCAACCAGCTCGGCGGCGACACCGAGGAGCCTCCGTTCAGGTGTAGATGCCGCCATCGACCTGCACCACGGCGCCGGTCATGTAGCTCGCCATGGCGGAGGCCAGGAAGACCGCCGCCGAAGCGACCTCCTCGGGCCGCCCGGTGCGTTGCAGGGGGATGGCGCCGAGGTCCACCCCTTTGGCGATGAAGGCGGCGGTCATGTCGGTCTCGATGAGGCCCGGCGCCAGCGCGTTGACGCGGATTCCCCAGTGCCCCACCTCCTGGGCGAGGGACTTCGTGAAGGCGATGATGCCGGCCTTCGAGGCGGCGTAGTTCGTCTGACCCTTGCGGCCGCTGAGGCCGGCGATGGAGGAGACGTTGACGATGGCGCCGCTGCGCTGGCGGATCATCTGCTTCACCACGGCGCGGCTCCACAGGTAGAGTCCCCGCAGATTGGTCGTGATCACCTCGTCCCAGGCTTCCTCGGACATCATGGGGAGGAGGGCGTCGCGCGTCACCCCGGCATTGTTCACCAGCACGTCAATGGTTCCGAACTCCGCCGTCACCGCCTCCGCCGTGGCGCGGATGGCCTCCGCATCGTTGGCGGGCGCGCAGCGCGCCGCGGCGCTGCCGCCCTCCCCGCGGATCAGCTCGCACACCTGGCGGGCCGCCTCGGCGTTGCGGTGGTACGTGAGGACAACCTTGGCGCCCTCGCGGCCATAGGCAACGGCGATGGCTCTGCCGATCCCCCGGGAGCCGCCGGTGACGATGGCCGTTTTCCCCTCCAGCAACATGCGGCTCCCTCCCTCCTTGCCGGTCTCAAGGGCGGCGGCGCCGGCGCTCAGACGCCCTGCCCTTCCTTCAGCTTCTTGATCAGGCGCGCCAGGGTATCGACAGAGTAAAACTGCGCAATCGTCTCCTCGTCTTCCTTGATCCCCACCCCGAACTCCGATTCAATCCCGACAATAATCTCCAGGGCCTCAATGGAATCGAGACCTAGGCCCCCCTCTTCCTCCCCAAACAAGGGCTGCTTGTCGCCGATCTCCTGCGGCGAGATCTTCATCCGGATGCGTCGCACGATGAGGTCCTTCAGCGCTTTCTTGATGGTTTTCAGATGCATTGCTCGTCTCTCACCGGCGCTGCTGCTGCAATGACGACGCTGCTGCTGGCGCCGCCGAACGCGGCGCTGTGGCAGAGGAGGCTCCGTATCGAAGCAGCGCGCGGCACATTCGGCACGTAGTCCAGATCGCACCCGGGGTCGGGTTCCTGATAGTTGAGCGTGGCCGGGATTATACCTGTGTCCAGGGCGAAAAGCCCAGCCGCAAGTTGAAACAGCCCGGCGGCGGCGCCCGTCTCGCCGCAGGCCGACTTCGGGCAGGTGACGGGGATACGCGCCGCCCGCGCTCCGAGCACCGCTTTCAGGGCCTCGGTTTCCGCGGCGTCGAAGGCAGGCGTCGAGTTGGCGGCCGCGACGATGAGGTCAAGGTCGCCTGGGGAGCAATCCGCCTCGCGCAGGGCCGCCTGCATCGATCCGATCATGCCGCGCCCGTCCGGATGCAGCGCCCGGGGCTGCCGCGCGGCGTGGGAGGAGCCGCAGCCGGCGACCAGCCCAGCCACGTTTGCACGACGGGCGGCGGCATGCCGCTGCGTCTCCAGGACAACGGCGGCGGCCCCCTCGCCAAGGAGGAGACCTTTCCGGCGCGCATCGCAGGGGCAGGAACGCTGCGTTTCCCGGCGGCCGGAGGGGAGGAGCCGAAGCTGCGCGAAGATGCGCAGGAGGATGGCGGAGAGCTCCTCGGCGGCCACCACGAGGGCGCAGTCGATCCGTCCCAGGCGCAGGGACATGGCCGCCAGCTCCACGGCGGCAAGCCCGGAGGTGGAGCCGCTGACGAGCACGACGCTGGGGCCGGTGAGCTGCAACCGCAGGTTGATCTCCCCCGCCAGGGCCACGTAGGTGGTGTTCTGAAACTTCAGCGGGCTGACGACCGCGGCGCCCTGCGAGAAGAGATTGAGCAGGAACGCTTCCGCATCTTCGGTGGCCCCGAACCAGGTCCCCGCGAAGACGCCGATGCGGCTGGGATCGAGCTGGGCCAGCTCCAGGCGCGCGCTGGCGATCGCCTCGTCCGCCGCCAGCACGGCGAACTGAACGAGGCGCGGCAGGCGGCAGAAGCGGTCGCTCGCATCGTAGTCCTGCGGCGCGAAGCCGCGCACCTCACCCGCCAGGGTGCAGCGGATCGACCCCGGGTCGAAGCGCTCGATGGGCCGGATGCCGTCCTCCGCCGCGCGCAGCGCCTCGCGCCAACGGGCGCGCCCGACGCCGAACGGCGACACGATGCCCATTCCCGTGATGGCAACCGCGGCGGCGTGGCGGGGGTCGGAGGCCGGAGAGCTGCGCGAGGCGGCGCGCTTCATACCGAGGCCCCTCCGGGAGGCTCCGCCGCGGTCCAGGGATGGCGGGGGAGCTCGGCGCAGGTCATGAAGACGAGGCAGACATTGTTCCCCCCGAAGCCGAAGGAGTTGGAGAGGGCGATGTGAATTGGTTGCCGACGCGCCACATTCGGCACGTAGTCGAGGTCGCACGCCGGATCGGGGGTCTCGTAGTTGATCGTGGGAGGCACAAAACCGCAGCGCATCGCCAGGATCGTGGCGATAGCCTCGAGCGCTCCGGCAGCCCCCAGGGTATGCCCCAGCATCGATTTCGTCGAGCTGATGGGAACTCCGTAGGCGGCGTCTCCGAAGACTGCCTTGATGGCGCGCGTTTCGGCGGCATCGTTCAACTGCGTCGCCGTGCCGTGGGCGTTGATGTACTGCACGGCGGCGGCATCGACGCCCGCGTCCTGAAGGGCGAGGTGCATGGCCCGCGCCGCGCCGCGGCCTTCCTTGTCGGGGGCGGTCATGTGGTAGGCGTCGCAGCTCAGGCCGTAGCCGGCCAGCTCGCAGTAGGCCATGGCCCGTCGGCGGCGGGCATGGTCGAAGCTCTCCAGGAGCAGCACCCCCGCGCCCTCTCCAAGGGAGAAGCCGCTGCGATGCTTATCGAAGGGGCGGATGCGCTCCTTCGTGAGCGCCTTGAGGACGCCAAAGCCGGCGAGCGTCAAGCGCGTCATGGGGTCGACGCCGACGGCCAAAATCACCGCGGCCTTGCCGCAGCGGATCACATCGACAGCCTGGCCGATGGCCATGGCCCCGGCTGAACAGGCAGTCGACACCGCGAAGCTCGGGCCGCGGAAGCCGAACTCCGCCGCCAGGTGATCGTTCACCGCATGGGGGGGGAAGGCGCAGAGGCGGGCGGCGTCCCTCGCCCGCCCACCACGGCGAAGGTAGTCTTCAGCGCCGAGCATGCCGCCAAGCGTGCTGCCTGTGACGAGCCCCCGCCGCTGCGCGGTCTCATCCGCGGCGGACTCGGCGGCGGACAGCGGCAGGCCGGCATCCCGCACAGCTTGCTCCGCCGCCAACTGCGCCAGCCACGAGGCGCGGTCAAGATCGCCGCCGGGACGTCTCCGCGTGCCGCGCTTGGCCCGCCGGCCTGGCGATCGGCGGGCAGCGTCCACCTCGCCGCCGTTCGAGGTTCGATAGCCGCTGGTATCGAAGGCCGTGATCGGGCGGATGCCCGATCGACCAGCGTACAACCCCTCTGCAAAGGAAACCGTGTCATTTCCCAAGGAGGAGATTACGCCGAGTCCCGTGACCACCACGCGCTGAGCACTCATCGTCGGAGGCTAGTGACCAGGATGTACCTAACACAGGGCTGCTGCCGCGTCCTTGCGAGCTGATCATTGAGTGACCGCGGCAGCGGGCGAATCCTCTCCACGCCTAACCGGGAGAAGGAACCAGGGGATGATGCGGATACCATACACCACGCCGCCCCGCCATGGAAGAGCGGCCGGGCCGGTGGGGAACCGCGCCCCACACCCGGGGCTGCGCCTTCTGCGAGAGCTGCCCCCGGCGCGCATGGGGAGGAAATCGCCCGCCGGCTGGCGGGCAAGGGAGACGGGCCTTGCCTGTCTGCGCCTGCCCCGCGGCGGGGGAGGCAGGTGCTCCGCGCAGGCAGGCAGGAGCAAGAGAGGAGGCGGAAAGGAACGCTCGGCTCAGGCGAGCCGAGCGGCAGGGAGCGCCCGCGATGTCGCTGGACCGTTCGCGCAGGCGACGAAGGGCTGCGAATTCGCAGGGCTCGAATCGTCGGTAAGCGCCGCCAGCGGAACTGAAGACAAGGCAGCAGGGGAATCTCGGATTCCTTCCCCACCGTCTGCCGGGAGCCGCACCCCTTTGCGCGAGCTGCCGCGCAGCTCACAGGGACTGGGGGTGCCTGCCCGCCACTGCCTACCTCCGCCGGCACGGCAGACAGGATGTGGCGCGAGGCAGGCGGGGGAGCCAGGGCCCCCCCACAAGAACTCCCCCTCCCGATGCCGCGAGCAACGCATCGAATTCATCAGCGATCGTAGGAGACGCGACGCTAGGCGCTGGCCAGGGCCTTGCTGCAGGCGGCGCGAATGCGCTCGAGGTCGTCGGTGTAGAGCAACCCCAGCTTCGTCAGCAGTTGGCGCAACGCCTGGCTGGTGCTGTTCAGATCGACCTGCACGATGTTCGGCAGAGTGAATCGCTGGGCGTCGAGTTTCCCCAGGTGGCGGGTGATTTGAGGCAGGAGGTGTTCCTTCACCTTCTCCCAGTCCTCCTTGATGGGGAGGATGAGCAAGTCCACCTGGTTGCGCAGGGCGTGCAGGGCGTGGGCCACGCTCTCGGCTCGCCGCGCCTCGGCGCTCTCCGGTCGTCTCGCCGCGTGTTCTGGTTCATTCTCGCGCCGCGCCGTGCCGGTCATGCGTTGGTAAAGTACCTTGATGCCGAGCTCGGAGAAGAACGTCTCCATCGCCCTCCCCAGCGGGGTTGAGCGCGCCAGTTCGGTCACCGCCACCTGCTTGAGGCTGCCCGTGGCCGCGCCGACCAGTTGCTTCGATTCTTCGTAAAGCTGTTCCTTCAAGCTGGTGACGTATTCTTGTTCTTGATTGGATTTGGCCCAGCTTCTCAGCAGGCGCTTGGCGGTGAACTTCAAGCCGGCATCATAGAAGTCGCGCCGGGCCAGTCGGTTGAAGATCGATCCCCAGGAGTAGAAGCGGCGCATCGCCCCGATCGTTTCGGTCTGCAGTTCGTAGGGCGTTATTCCCGCGGGTCGATGCACGGCGTGGTGGCCGTCGAAGTGGCCCCAGTGCTTCGACAAGAACTCACGGCCCTGCTTCACGAAGGTGGCGTAATCACGCGAGCCGGGAATCGGCGTCAGGATCATGAACTGGATGCTGTCGATATTCCAGCGGCGGGCGAAGTCCTGCGTCTGCCGGATGGTCTCAACGCTGTCCTCGTCCGAGCCGAGGACGAACATGCCGTGGATTTTGATGTCGTGCTGATGAAGGGCGCGGATCGCGTGCTCGATGTTTTCCACGGTTTCATGCTTGTTGAAGAGATCGAGGGTCTGCTGGTTGATCGACTCGAAGCCTACGAAGGCGCGCCCGCAATTCGCCCGCTTCATCAGCTCGAGCAGCTCGGGGTCGCGCGACAGCTCATGGCGCACCTGAGCGCCCCAGCGCGGGGTCAGCTTGTTGTCGATCATGCCGGTGAGGATTTCCTTCATGCGTTTGCGGTTCACATTGAAGATATCGTCGGCGAAGAAGAGGTAATCGATCCCCTGCCGCCGCACGTTGAAGGCGATCTCCTCCAGCACGCGGTCGACCGAGTGGGCCCGCGAGCCCTTGCCATTGAACGTGGGCACGGAGCAGAAGGAGCAATCGAAGGGGCAACCCCGCGCCGTCATGATCGAGGCCACCTTGATGCGTTTGGCCCCCCCACGGAGCAGCGAGTAATCGGCGATGGGGTTGTCGTCCAGGTTTGTCTTCAACGGGCGGTCCTGGTTGTGCACCTTCTCGCCATCGGCCCAGTAGCTCAGCCCGCGGATGGCGCTGCGGTCGCGATCCCCCTCCAGGGCCTCGAGCAACTCGACGATCGTCTCTTCCCCCTCGCCGCGCACCAGGTAGTCGGCCTCATCGAGCCCCTCATCCGGCAGGAAGGTGACATGCGTTCCCCCCATCACCACCGGGATGCCCGCGCGCCGCGCCAGCCGGGCAAGCTCATAGGCGCGGGGCACGGTGGAGGTCAAGGCCGACAGCCCCACCAGATCGGCCGAGAGGAAGTCCTGCATGTCAACCGCACCCAGCTCTTCAATGTAGACGCTTACGTCGTAGCCCCGATCGCGCAGGATGGTTCCCAGCAGGACCGAACCGATGCGGGGAAACGGCACGTGGCTGTAAACATGAAGATAGGCGGATTTCGTCTCGACGAACACGATCTTCTTGATACGCTTCATGAACCGTCCTTCTCGTGTGCTGTACCGCCGAAGGACGCGACCACCGCAAAGCCCCTGCTGCAAGCGCATCTCAACGCCTGCCGCTTGGCTTGCTGCGTGGTCATGTCCGGTTCCTTGAGGAATAGAACCCCCGCCGATGCCGATGTTGGGCTGCGAAGAGCACTCCTGGCACGCCTCGGCGCCCGCCGGGGCCTGAGCGAATCAGGCCACCAAGAGCCACCCGCGGGGATAGGCGGACGAGGTCAAATGAGGTGCGACAGGGCGGCGTGACCGCCGCGTGCACAGACTGATGAACTATGGCACGAAACGTCGCCTGCCGCAACCCCTAATAGCCGCCCAGGTGCGAGGCCCCGATCGCCGCCGACACCATGACGAGGCGGGCCGGCCTCGGCCTGTTCGTGTGCTGCCTTGCCGGCGGTGGCTGGCAGGCCAGGAGACGCGCCCCGTGATTGCATCTCGGCAAGGCGGTCACCTACGCGTCGAGTTTGTCCGCCGAGGTCCCGAGGTCCTGCTTTTCACCAACCTCATCCGTCGGGCGCCTCGCTGCAGAGTGGCGCGCAGACCTTCTAGCGGCGAGCGGCCGCTCAGGTCTCAACGCGGTCACGAGTGGGGCGTTCGGGGTGGGGAAGGAATGGGTGTGGTTTGGCGGCATGTTGCTCAGGACCCGCCGTGGCATGCTGCCCGTCAAGATCACGGGCAACGGCTGCCCTCCAGGGAGGCCGCGCCTCTCCTGGAGGCGAACCGCGCTTGCGTGCCACACCGCTGCCGCAACGGCGAGGCGCGGCGCCGCGCGGCCGCCTGCGCGCTGTTGATGTGTGTCGGGTAAGGAAGGAGTTAAGTGGGGTGGACGAAGGGATTTGAACCCTCGACCACTGGAGCCACAATCCAGTGCTCTGCCAGCTGAGCTACGTCCACCACTGCGCGCTCGACCGATTGACGCCGTTGCTTCCTCGCAGGGAACCTGCATATGGAGAGAGGACCTGCCCCTGGAAAGGTGGGCGAACCACTTCTCGCGAAGTGATTCTCATACCTAGGATACATGAGGCGTGTGGCGTTGTCGAGTGCTTTCGAGGTCGCTGCGTGTCAGCAAGAGAGCCTGGGGGCGGGGGCCGTCCGCTGCCGCTCCGGCGGAAGGAAATGGCGCCACGGTCGCGCCGATCCGTCAGCCGCCGGCTTCGAAGCCCATAGGTGGAGCTGTACAATCCTGGCCGATGAGCGGTAAAGTACAACGTTCGGCCAGGTGGTCAGGTTGGGCGGAGGCCGCGTCACGGGGGTCACCCGGGGGTGGCGGTGGAAGTTTGACTTTCCCCGCGCTAGCGCCGAGAGGGCTTCAGCGCCAGCCCCGGTGACCTGCGGCGTGGAGGTGACCGCATCACCCGAGGCGCGCGCCCGGTGGAAGCTCCGCCGCCGTTGAGGCAGGTACTTCGCCCAAGACCACGCTGCTCCGGCTGACGGATTCTCTGGCGGTCTGATCAAGTAGGAGGTTGTGCCCGGCAATCAGTTCCCTGCGGCTCGTGAAGGAGAAGAAACGAATGGCTCAAGCGAAGATTCTGGCGATCTGTGGCAGCCTGCGGAAAGCGTCGTTCAATCGGAGAATTCTCGCCTTTGCGGTGCAAGGCGCGAGAGAGGCTGGGGGCGAGGTGGAGGAGTGCGACCTTGATCTGCCGCTGTACAACGGCGACATTGAGGCGCAGGGCCTGCCGCCCAAGGTCGTGGCGCTGCGCGACAAGATCGCCGCTGCCGATGGCCTGCTCATTGCCGCGCCGGAGAATAACCACGGGCTGAGCGCGGCGCTGAAGAACGCCATCGACTGGGCCTCGCGGCCCCCGAGCGTCTGGCCAGGGAAAGTTGCGGCATCCTGTGGAGCGACGTCGGGGCTGTTCGGCACCGTGCGCGCCTCGATCCAGCTTCGCACCACGCTGGCGGCCGTGCAAGTAACCCTGCTGCCCCAGCACGTCTGGGTCTCCCAGGTGCACAAGAAGTTTGATGATCAAGAGAAGTTCGGCGATACCGAGGCGATTCAGAAGCTCAAAGAGCTTGGCGCCCTGCTGGTGAAGACGGTGGGGGTGACGGCCGTGGCGGTGGCATCGTAAAGGGGGCTGTCGGCGAGATGATCGCCAGGGGTGCTGCGCGGGCGCCCGACCGCGCAAGGGAACATGTGGGCACCCGGCAACTCCGAGTCAAATGGGCGTCAACTAAGCTCGCCAGGCCAAAGTCACAATATGTTGTGGTTGCAGCGCTAAGGACGCCTATATAGGGAGGGTGAGCGCCAGCCCAATCAAATAGCCATCAAATAGTGAGCAAATAGGCGTTTGGCTCGCCTCGCTCCCGGTTTTAAGCCCAGTAGGGGACGTAACTTGCGAATCTCCTCGAGTCGCTTTCGGGGTTGTAGAGCCGGATCAAGCCAGCCTCGACAGCGTCGCTGATCAGCCGCGAGACCTGCGCCCGGTTCTTCTCCTCAATTCCGAACCGGTCCCGAAGCGTGCTGTTTGTCATCTGTTTCCGCTGCACGTACTGAAGGCACGCATGGAGGTAGCAGGCCCGAATGCGGTCAGCCTTGTCCATCTCGGCGAACGGCTTGTGCGCGAACAGAACGGCTCTGGTATGCCCGCCTTCAACTTCGAACAACGGTGCGGGCAGTTGGTACAATTCTGTCTGGAACACCACCTTGTCCACGCCACTGCCGCGCTCCTCGCAAATGCCCACTCGTCTGAGGAACGATGCCAGCGCCTCGTTCCGGGACTGCGGCGGCGTGTCCAGGAATCGCCTGGTGTCCATCAATGGCCTGCCGGGATTCGTAATCTCCAGCCGCCTATCGAACACCTCGACCATCGGCCCGGCCCCGGTTACCCTGAAGTCCTGGTGGATGATCACATTGGCCACCAACTCGCGAATGGCCAACTCCGGGTACATCGGCACCGTCTTGCGCAGCGCCCCCCCGATTACCTCGTTTGCGGGCAGCATGCCCTTGAGGAAGCCAATGAGCCCCTCAAACCCGGCCGCATAGCCCATGTGCCCCTGGTGCTCCCGTTTCGTGCGCACCCGCCCCTCGCCGTCGTACTCGACGACGCGCACCGCCTTGCGGGCAAGGTGCCGGAACCTCGACAGATCGGAAGCGAACAGGATCGCCCCAAGGTTCAGAATGTTCCACTGCCCGCCCTGACAGGTTTCGATCATGTGATCCTCCGCAAGGCGAGCCAGAATCCCGTCTCGCGCCTCTGGCAGCGGCACGTCCAGCAGCCTGAAGTAAGCCGGGTAGTCCAGCAGCGCCAGCACCTCCGAACCGCTCACCCTTTCAGTCGCCACCTGCTGCTCGAAGGGCGTCACGTCGAAGATTCGCCACAGTTCGCGCTCCTTCTCCGGGTAATCTTTAAGCCTCTTCTTGTACGATCCGACCCGGATGTACTCCACGCCTTGAAACTGCACCGGCTGGTGCGCCGCCCGTGGAATCTCAACCATGGAAATCTGCTTGCCATCGGCAGCGAACTCCATGAAACGGAAGTGAATCCGTGGGCTCAGCAGGCGAAGGAGCCAGTTCTCAATCTCCTCACCCCCCTTCTTCGCCTGCGTCGGCCGAAACGACGTTCCCATCACGTCGTGCGTCTCGTCGGCCACGCCCCAAACTAAGTACGCGTTGGCCTTGCCCGATAAGGCAGCGGAATTAGCAAGGGCAGAAATGTACTCCCCGATCTCCTCCAAATTCGCAATGTTGCACTTAAACTCGACCCACTCCGTCTCTTTCGGGAGCTGGCGCAGCTCGCGCAGGAGGCCGGCGAGGTATTCCGGGCTGTCATTCCTCATTCTCGGCTGCCTCCTCGACGAGTTCGGGCTCGTTATCTTCCGGCATCTCGTCGTCGATGCCTTCGTCCAGGTCCTTAGGCTCGGCCTCGGCTGTAATCCACCGAGCCTCCCTTTCGCGCACCTGCCTTATGATTACGCGCGCAGCAGGGAGCGTCTGTCTGTGCCTGCCTCTGCCGGCGATGCGGCCAGGGTCAACCCACAGGCTGGCGAGGGGAACCGTTCCTCGCATCTTCCCCGCTGCTACCAAGAGCAAGAAACCACGTTTCCCAGTGAATTTCCGGGCAATCCCACGATCTCGACCCGGGAAGAGGGAGAACAAACGCTGCCTGGCGGACGCAGCGAGCCCTCCTGCCGCCGGCGTCTCCTTGGGCCGCGGTGCCCGACTGTCTCACCCCTCGTTTTCATCCGGCAGCAGCTCCAGGCGCTCCTGGTACTTCATGAAGCAGGGATCGCAGAGGCCGTGGGAGGGCCGCCATTGCGGGTTGCGCTCCGTTACCGCGCTCACGAGCTTCTGATCGGGGTTCTCCAGCCAGCGGCGGAACCTGTTTGAGGACCTGTTCAGTGGACCAGCGCAGAGGGGACACCGGGTCTTTTCCATGAAAGTTCTCCGCCTGCTGAGGCGCCTGTGGCTGGTGGCGCACCAGGGTTTCAGGAACGAGGTCGGCGCTGCGACGAGGGAAGCTCCCGCCCGCCGGACTCCACCGCCATACTACCTGAGAGTGCGGCGCCGACCAAGGGCAACGCCGCGACGGGTTGAAGGCGACGGATCTCCAGCGCGGCTCGCGGCGCCGGTGCGCCCGTGTGATCCGGGAGCAATACGGGAGGACTCGTTCCATGAAGCTCTACCTCGTGCGGCATGGCCACGCGGAGGAGGCGAGTGTGGACCCGCAGCGCCCCCTCAGCGCCCGCGGCGAGGAGGAGGTGCGGCGGTTGGGCCGGCGTCTGAAGGAGCGCGCCCTGGCAGGAAGTGGGGCCCCGCCGGCGGTCTTCCACAGCGACAAGCTGCGCGCCAGGCAGACCGCCGCGCTGCTCGTTGAGACTCTCTTTCCGACAAGTGGGGCGACCGAGCGCTGGGGCCTGGGGCCGAATGATGACGCTGCCGCGTGGCTGCCGGAGCTGGCGGCGGCGGAGGAAGATGTCATGCTCGTCGGCCACCTGCCGTTCCTGGCCAACCTGGCTGGGTTGCTCCTGCGGCAGGGCGCCGCGGCGTCGGAGGGGATGGCTGCCGCCGAGATCGAGTTTCCCGCCGCGGGCGTCGTCTGCCTGGAGCGCCGCGGCAGGCGCTGGGAGCTGGCCTGGAACGCGGCGCCTGCTGGAACCGCCTGACGCGGCAGAGACATCGTAATCGAGTCGCCGGAAAAGCGCCGCAGCGGCATCCGCCCACCTTCCCCTTGTCGCGGCGACGGCAGGGGCCTCCGGCAGCACGGCGGCCAGAAATTGCTTGTCAGGAATTGCGACCTATACTAGTATCGACCGTCGCGCGGGGGGCCGGGAAGCACAGTGCCGCGACTGACCGACGAGCCGGGAAAGGGCGCCGGCGGACCGGCGATCCTGAAGTGCGCAAGGGTCGGCGCCGGCTGGCCGGCGGAAGCGGCGCGGCGCGCTCATCTTGACCTGTGCCGAGGCAACCGCTCATGACATCACTCGAACGCCTCTTCTTCGGCGACTACCAATCCATCAGCCCCTACCTGCCGATTCTCCTCTTTATCATCATCGCCGCCGGTTTCGCCATCGTCACCCTCTTCATCGGTTTCTTCGTGCGGCCGCGCCGGCCCGACCCGGAGAAACTCTCGCCTTACGAGTGCGGCATCGATCCGGTGATGGGCACGCGCGAGCGCTTCTCCATCCGCTTCTACGTCATCGCCATGATCTTCCTCATCTTCGACGTGGAGGTGGTCTTTCTCTTCCCGTGGGCGGTCGTGTACAAGAAGATCGGCATCTTCGGCTTTGTGGAGATGATGCTCTTCATTTTCATCCTCCTGGTGGGGTACTACTACGCCTGGAAGAAGGGCGCCCTGGAGTGGGTGTAGGCCAGCCCACGCCGGCGAAGCGGCACTTTTGGGGGGGGACCCTCGATCCCCAACATCCCCTGCCCACGCGAAGGCGCAAGGCGCACTCGCGCCGGTGGGCTGCGCGAGGGGAGAATGTCCCCTCGCATCACCCTAGCAAGCGAGAAAAAGCCAGCGTGACGCATTGAACCTATCGAGCCGAACCACTTCCGATTCACCACAGGGTGAGTGCTGCAATGGCTGACGAGACGGAACAGACCCACGAGGAGGCGGAGCCCTTGGCTGCGGAGGCTGGGGCCGAGGAGGCTGGCGGCGAGACGGCGGCAGCCGCGTCTGCCGCGGCCGGCGCGTCGGGGCAGGAGGCGCTGCTGCGGGAGAATGTCATCGCGCGCAAGCTGTGGGAGCGCTTCCCGGACGCCATCCAGGTCGTCTACTGCGCCCTCAACCGCCCCGAGGAGTTGACCGCCCTGGTGGACCGGCAGCGGATCGTGGAGATTTGCCGCTTCTGCCATGATGATCCCGACCTCTACTTCAACCTCCTCTCCGACCTCTGCGGCGCCGACTACCCCGACGAGGAGGAACGCTTCACGGTCGTCTATCAACTCTACTCCATCCGGCACAACCAGCGGCTGCGGCTGAAGGTGAAGACGAAGGAGGGCGTGCCGGTGCCGTCGGTGACGAGCGTCTGGCGCACCGCCAACTGGCACGAGCGCGAAGCCTACGACCTGTATGGCATCGTCTTCGAAGGCCACCCCAACCTCAAGCGCATCCTCATGCCGGATAACTGGGAAGGTTTCCCCCTGCGCAAGGAGTACCCGCCCGAAGGGCAGGGGATGCGGGAGAGGGTGTAACCATGGCTATGCTGGAGACGTCGGAACTCGTCATGAACATGGGGCCGCAGCACCCCAGCACGCACGGCGTGCTGCGCCTGGTGCTCGACCTCGATGGCGAGATGGTCCGCGATGTCGAGATCCACGTCGGCTACCTGCATCGGGCGATGGAGAAGCTGGCGGAGAACCTCACCTATCCCCAGTTCGTCCCCTACACCGACCGCATGGATTACACGGCGGCGCTGTCGTGCAACCTCGCCCTGGTGATGGCGCAGGAGAAGGTCGGCAGGGTGGAGGTGCCGCCGCGGGCGCAGTATCTGCGCGTCATCCTCGTCGAGCTGCAGCGCATCGCTGCCCACCTCCTCTGGCTGGGAACGCACGCGCTCGATCTCGGCGCCATGTCGGTCTTCCTCTACTGCTTCCGCGAACGGGAGAAGATTCTCGATCTCTTCGAGGACATCACCGGGGCGCGGCTGACCATTCACTGGATTCGCATCGGCGGCCTGCCGGCCGACGCCACCGAGGGCTTCGTGCCGGCGACGCGGGAGTTCTGCAAGGAGTTCCCCGGACACGTGCTGTCGTACGAGCGGTTGCTGACCGAGAACCGCATCTTCCGCAAGCGCACCGAAGGCGTGGCGGTGATCTCCGCCGAGGATGCCATCAACCTCGGCCTGACGGGTCCGAGCCTGCGGGGCAGCGGCGTCTACTGGGATATCCGCAAGGCCGAGCCGTACCTCGTCTACGACGAGGTCGACTTCGAGATTCCCATCGGCAAGAACGGCGATGTGTACGACCGCTACCTGGTGCGCATCGAGGAGATGCGGCAGTCGCTGCGCATCGTCGAGCAGTGCCTCGATCGCTTGCCCTCCGGGCCGATCATCAATAAAGTGCCGCGCATCTGGAAGGTGCCGACGGGCGAGGCGTACCACCGCGTCGAGGCCCCCAAAGGCGAGTTCGGGGTGTACATCGTGTCGGACGGCACCGACAAGCCATGGCGCTGCCGCATCCGCTCGCCCTCCTTCGTGAACCTGCAGTCGCTGCCGACGATGATCATCGGCGGGCTGGTCGCCGATGTGGTGGCGGCGATCGGCAGCATCGACGTGGTCATGGGCGAGTGCGACCGCTAGCGAGTGGTCGCGCGGCGGCCGCCTCCAGCGGCGCCAGGCTGCTCGAGGGACCAGGGGCGGAAGGGCGTGGCGATCTCTTCCGCCCCGCCGTTGCTGTGCCGCCAGGGAGGAGGCACCTGTGGCGCGGGCCGCCCGCCGCTTGCTGGCCGAATCGAAGCCGCATGATGCCGAGCCGCTAACGAGGGAACCGCATGCTCAACGCCCTCATCGAGACCGTCGTGGTACTGGTGAAGATCGCCGTCATCTTCGGCGCCGTCTCCCTGGTGGTCGCCTACCTGACCTACTTCGAGCGCAAGGCCATCGCCCACATGCAGGTGCGCATGGGGCCGATGCGCGTCGGCTGGCATGGGCTGTTGCAGCCGATCGCCGACGGCATCAAGCTGATCGTCAAGGAAGACATCATCCCCGCGCGGAGCGACCACCTCATCTTCCGCCTGGCGCCGTTCATGCTCCTGGTGCCGTCGCTCATCATCTACGCCGTCATTCCGTTGGGGGAGCGCGCCTGGGTCACGAACATCAACATCGCCGTCCTCTACGTCCTGGCCGTCTCCTCGTTGAGCGTCTATGGCATCGTGCTGGCGGGTTGGTCGTCGGGCAGCAAGTACTCCCTCCTCGGCGGGCTGCGCTCGGCGGCGCAGATGATCAGCTACGAAATCTTCCTCGGCTTCTCGCTCATCGGGCCGCTGATGATCGCGGGCTCCCTGAACTTGGTGGAGATCGTCAACGCCCAGCAGAGTGTCTGGCTGGTGGTCTATCAACCCCTGGCGTTCGTCCTCTTCATCTCGGCCGGTCTGGCGGAAACCAACCGTATTCCCTTCGATCTTCCCGAGGCCGAGACCGAGCTGGTCGCCGGCTTCCACACCGAGTACAGCGGCATGCGCTTCGGCTTCTTCACGATTGCGGAGTACGCCAACCTCCTGCTGTTGAGCGTCATGGCCACGCTCGTTTTCTTCGGCGGTTGGCACGGGCCGCTGCTGCCGGGCTTCGTCTGGCTCCTCCTGAAGGTGGCGGTCTTTATCTTCCTCTTCTTCTGGCTGCGCGCCACCCTGCCCCGCTTCCGCTACGATCAGCTCATGCGGCTGGGCTGGAAGATCATGTTCCCCCTGGCGCTGTTGAACATTGCCGTCACCGGCATCGTTTACTACTTTGTGGTGTGATGGGGACGGCGAGCGAGGGCGACGAGGCGGCGCCGCCGCCCCTCTCGGCTCGGCCTTTCCTTGCTCGGCACGCTGGCGCGGTCGAGGGGATGAGGGTGGACGGGAGCGGCACGGCGGCCGCTGCGGCGAGAAAACAAGGAGACTGAAAGTGACCGGCCTGAAAAAGGCGCTGCGTAAAATCTTCCTTTGGGACTTCCGTGAGGGGATGGGCGTGACGCTCTCGCATCTTCCCAAGAAGACCTTCACCCTGCAGTATCCGAAAGAGAAGCCGGTCATCCGGCCGCGTTTCCGCGGCACCTTCAAGCTCCTCATCGACGAGGGGGGCCGCGAAATCTGCAATGGCTGCAAGATGTGCGAGGTGGCGTGCCCGGTCGAGTGCATCTCGATGGACCGCGTCGGCAAAGGGAAGAACACCTGGGCGGAGCGCTTCGAGATTGACCTGACGCACTGCATGTATTGCAACCTCTGCGTCGAGGCGTGTCCCAGCGACTGCATCATCATGACCGAGAGCTTTGAGACCTCCGGCTATGACCGGAACATCATCATGACGAAGAAAGAGCTCTACGCAGATATTGACGGGCTGCGATTTAGGAAGTAGAGTTGCGTGCAATGCGGTAACGCGGCGCGGAGGAAGGGGCGGGGGTGGTTGCCTTCGCTCTGTCGATGCAGGAACACTCAGAAGGGTGTGCGGCAGTTGGGCGGGCGAGAGGCAGTCGGGCCGTCGCTCCGTGGCGAGCAGGTTGCGACGATGAGGTTTCGCGATCCGCGGCTTACCATCTGAGGTCCGTCCCCGCGCAGAAGAGGCGCCTCATGCTGCTGGCGCAGTTGAGGCTGTTGGTGCGTTTGTTTGCGCATCTCCCCTGCATCTCATCGTTCCTCGTGTTGCCCTGAGCATCCCTCAGCCCGATCTTTCTGAAGCGGCGCCTCCTTTCAGGTTGGCGGCCTGCCGCATGGGTAAGCCGCAAGGGCAACCTGAAGGGGCGAGCGTGGTGCGGCCCACGCCCGGGTGCGCGCCGGGCGCCGGCAAGGGCGGCGGAACCGCGGCGGTGAGCCGCCACTTCGACACGACAGGCAGAGAGCATGGACCTTTCCTTCCTGTTCTTCTACCTCTTTGCCGCGGTTGCCGTTGGCGCGGCGCTCGTGGTCGTGCTCAACCGCAACATCCTGCACTGCGCCATGGCGCTGGTGCTGATGTTCTTCGCCATTGCCGCCCTCTTCCTCATGCTGGGCGCCGAGTTCATCGCCGCCGTGCAGGTGCTGGTGTACGCCGGGGCCATCATGGTGCTCTTCCTCTTCGTCATCCTCCTCATCCAGATTGATCGCGTGCAGATGCTGCGCTTCGCGCATCGTCAGAGCCCGCTGGTGGTCATCATTGCGGTGCTGCTGCTGGCGGAGCTCCTCTACATGATCATCCGCGGCACCTTGGGCATCGCCCCGGGCGGGGCCGACGCGGCCGCCGCCGGCGCCGCGAGCGGCTCCACCGAGGCCTTCGGCGCTCTCCTCTATACGACCTATCTCTTCCCCTTTGAGGTCGCCTCGGTGCTGCTGCTTGCCGCGATGATCGGCGCCATCCTCCTGGCGCGTCTCGACAAGGAGGAAGTCGGGGGCGTGTCGCGGCAGGACATGAGCTAGCGCGCTGGGCCCGGCACGGAGCGGAGGGCGAGGCCGGGCGGGCCGCGCGGCGCGGCGTCGAGGGTTCTCGTCGAGGTGGGGAGCGGGGAGCTCCGCGGCCGCCGCGGGGTGAGCGGCACGGCGAGATCGGCAGGGGGAGCTTGCGTGCAATGATCAGCCTCCAGCACTACCTAGCCCTTGGGGCCATCCTCTTCGCGATCGGGGTCGTGGGCGTCCTCACGCGGCGCAACGCCATCCTCATCCTCATGGCGATCGAGCTGATGCTTAATGGCGTGAACATCACGCTCATCGCCTTCGCCCGCCATGCCGGGAACCTCACCGGGCAGATTTTCGTCCTCTTCATCATTACGGTTGCCGCGGCGGAGGCCGCGGTTGGTCTGGCCCTGGTCATCGCCCTGTTCCGCGGTCGAGACACGCTCAATGTTGACGAAATCCACCTGCTGAAGTGGTAGCACTGAGGGAGCACGGCACGTGATCGAGTGGGTCTGGCTTATCCCCGCCCTGCCGGCCGCCGGGGTGATCATCAACGGTTTGCTCGGCAACCGCTACATCAAGGAGCGCGCCCACTACGTCGGCGTCGGCTCGACGGCGCTGTCGCTCCTGGTCGCCCTCTTCGTCATCGGCGCGGCCATCAAGAACCCCGGCCCCCACAACGTGCGGCTCTTCGACTGGGTGGTCGCCGGCAGCCTGCACGTCGATGTGGCCTTCCTCGTCGATCCCCTCAGCGCCGTCATGCTCTTCGTGGTCTGCGGAGTCGGCTTCCTGGTGCACGTCTACTCCATCGGCTACATGCGCGGCGACCCCGGCTACCCCCGCTTCTTCACCTGGCTGAACCTCTTCATGTTCTCCATGCTGCTGCTCATCCTGGGGAACAACTACCTGCTGATGTTCGTCGGCTGGGAAGGCGTGGGGTTGTGCTCCTATCTCCTCATCGGCTACTGGTTCGAGCGCAAGTCCGCCTCGGACGCCGCGAACAAGGCCTTCATCGTCAACCGCATCGGCGACGCCGGCTTCCTCCTCGGCATCTTCCTCATCTTCAAGACCTTCGGCAGCCTCGCTTACGCGCAGGTCTTCGCGGCAGCGCCGGGGGCGCTCAGCACCGGAGTGGCCACCGCCATCGGCATCGCGCTGTTCATCGGGGCGGTGGGGAAATCGGCGCAGCTCCCCCTCTACGTCTGGCTGCCGGACGCCATGGAAGGCCCCACGCCGGTGAGCGCCCTGATCCACGCCGCCACCATGGTGACGGCCGGGGTGTACATGGTGGCGCGCAGCGCCGTCATCTACAACCTCGCCCCGGACGCCCTCCTGGTCGTCGCAGTGGTCGGCGCTCTCACCGCCATCTTCGCCGCCTCCATCGGCCTGGTGCAGAACGACATCAAGCGCGTCCTCGCTTACTCCACGGTAAGCCAGCTCGGCTACATGTTCCTAGCCCTCGGCGTCGGCGCCTACATCTCCGGCATCTTCCACCTCATGACCCACGCCTTCTTCAAAGGCCTCCTCTTCCTCGGCTCCGGCAGCGTCATCCACGCCATGAGCGGCGAGCAGGACATGCGCCGCATGGGGGCCCTGCGCAAGCACATCCCGATTACGGCCATCACTTTCTACATCGGCGCCCTGGCGATCTCCGGCATCCCCCCCTTCGCCGGCTTCTGGAGCAAGGACGAGATTCTCGCCGAGGCGTTCAAGAGCGGCCACTACGTGCTCTGGATCATCGGCGTGGCGACGGCCCTGATGACGGCATTCTACATGTTCCGCCTCATCTACCTGACCTTCTACGGCGCCTCGCGGGTGGCGGAGCACGCCGCGCACCACCTGCACGAGTCGCCGCCGTCGATGACGGCGCCGTTGGTGATCCTGGCCGGACTGTCGATCATCGGTGGGGCGATCCCCGGGTTCCCTCCCGAGAAGGGGATGTTCCACGCCTTCCTGTCGCAGGTGCCGGGCATGGCGCCGGCGGGCGGGGGTCACGCCGGCCTGGTGGGGACGGCGCTGGCGGCGCAGGAGGGGGCCCAGGCGGCCCACGAGCTCTCCAGCGCCATGCACTGGTTCCTCATCCTCCTCTCGGTGGCCGTGGCGGTGGCCGGCTGGGCGCTGGCGAAGCACTTCTACGTGCGCCGCCCGCACCTCCCCGAGCGCCTGGCGCGGCGCTTCGGCGGTCTCTACCGGCTGCTGCTGAACAAGTACTGGGTGGACGAGATCTACGACGCGGTCATCGTCAACCCGTGCAAGCGCTTCGCGACCTTCCTGTGGAACTTCGATGCCTGGGTGATCGACGGCATCGTCAACGCCACGAGCCGGCTCACCGTGCTGAACGCCGATTTCTCCGCCTTCTTCGACCGCTACACCGTCGATGGGGCGGTGAATGGCCTGGCCTCGGTGCTGCAGGGCTGGGCGGGCGTTTTCCGCCGCCTGCAAACGGGCTTCGTGCAGAACTACGCCCTGGCGATGCTCCTGGGTATCTTCGCCATCGTCAGTCTCTACCTCTTTGTGTGAAGGGCGCCGCGGCAGCGCGCCCGGCTTGCCGCCACGCCTGGACGACCCTGCGTCGCTGCATCGCCGATCCTCTTGCCAATTACTGGATGGGACGCCGGCGCGAGCATGAGCGAAGTCGTGGAGGGAGTCGATGACACCGACAGAAATCCAGCACGCCTTGGGGGGATTCCCGATTCTTACGCTGGTGACCTTTATCCCCCTGGCGGGCGCCATCGTCCTGCTCTTCGTGAACAGTCGGAGCACGGGCCTGATCAAAGGCTTCGCGCTCGTGGTGACGCTCATCGACCTGGCGTTCTCCCTGCCGCTCTACACGCGCTTCGACCGCACCACCCACCTGATGCAGTTCGCCGAGCGCCACGAGTGGATCCCCTCCCTCGGCGCGCAGTACTACCTTGGCATTGATGGCATCAGCGTGCTTCTCATCCTGTTGACGACCCTGCTGGGCGCCGTCTCGGTCCTCTGCTCCTTCAAGGCCATCGAGGAGCGCCAGAAAGAGTACTACGTCAGCCTGCTGGTGCTGCAGACCGGCATGCTGGGCGTCTTCATCGCCCTCGACTTCTTCCTCTTCTACATCTTCTGGGAAGTGATGCTGGTGCCGATGTACTTCCTCATCGGCATCTGGGGCGGGCCGCGCAAGCTCTACGCCGCCATCAAGTTCTTCCTCTACACCCTGGCCGGCAGCGTCTTCCTGCTGCTGGGGATTCTGGCGCTCTACTTCATCCATGGCGGCCAGACCGGCGACTACACCTTCGACATCGTGAAGCTCATCTACCAGGTGAAGCTCACGACCGGCCAGCAGTTCTGGATTTTCCTGGCCTTCTTCGTCGGCTTCGCCATCAAGGTGCCGATGTTCCCCTTCCACACCTGGCTGCCCGACGCGCATGTCGAGGCGCCCACCGCCGGCAGCGTCATCCTGGCGGGCGTTCTCCTGAAGATGGGCACCTACGGCTTCGTGCGCTTCAACCTGCCGCTCTTCCCGCAGGCCAGCCAAAGCTTCGTGCCGTTCATCGCCTTGCTGTCGATCATCGGCATCATTTACGGCGCCCTGGTCGCCATGGCGCAAGACGATATCAAGAAGCTGGTGGCCTACTCGAGCGTCAGCCACCTCGGCTTCGTGATGCTGGGCGTCTTCGCGCTGAACGTGCAGGGCGTCTCCGGCGGCATGCTGCAGATGATCAACCACGGCCTCAGCACGGGGGCGCTGTTCTTGATCGTCGGCATCATCTACGAGCGGCGGCACACGCGCATGATCGCCGACTTCGGCGGCCTGTCGAAGGTGATCCCGGTGTTCACGGTCATCTTCGCCATCACCATGCTCTCCTCCATCGGCCTGCCGGGACTGAATGGCTTCGTCGGCGAGTTCCTCATTCTCGTCGGCGTTTTTCAGCGCAGCATCATGTACGCCGCCTTTGCCGTCGTCGGCATCATCCTTGGCGCGGCGTACATGCTCTGGCTCTTCCAGCGCATGATGTTCGGCGCGGTGGAGAAGGCGGAGAACCAGAACCTACGCGACTGCACGGCGCGCGAAGTCATCTACATGCTGCCGCTGCTCCTCTTCATGTTCGTGATCGGCATCTACCCCAAGCCCTACCTGAGCATTCTTGAGCCGAGCGTGGCGAACATTGTGCGCCAGGTGCAAGTGGACAGGACGCCGCAGGCTGCGGCCCAAAAGAGTGCCGAGCGCGACATGTTGCAGCGGGCGGTATCCCCGTCGGCGGCCCAGGAGCAGGCGCCGTCGCGGCTGGCTGGCGCGCGGCCGGCGGGGGTTGCCGGCGCCGGGGCTTCCAAGGCGGCCGTGCCGGTTGCGGGGGATGGCGCGACGGGCGATGCGATCTCACCGTCGAGCGGCGCGCCGGCGGTCGCCGCGGCCGCGCCGTCGCTTCCTGCCGCGGCGGGCGTGCCCCAGCCCGCGCCGCATCGCCAGCCAGGTCGGTAGCCACGCAACCACGCGCCCTTCGTGAGGATTGGCGCGCAGCGCGGAGAGCCGCCGGAGGAACCATGACGCGAGAGGCGCCGGCACGAAAGGAGTTGGCGGCATGGAGCTGACGCTTCCGATCCCCAATCTGCGGGCGATCATGCCGGAGCTCGTGATGACCTTCTGGGCCTGCCTGGTCCTGGTGGTCGATGTCCTTATCTCCAAAGAACGCAAGACCTGGGTCGGCTACCTGGCGCTCGTGGGCACGCTGGTGACGATGGCGTTCACCCTGCCGCTGCTGGGGACACGAACGAGCACCTTCAGCAACATGTTCCTCGTCGATGGGGTCGCCCTCTTCTTCAAGTTCATCTTCCTGCTCGCCACGGCCCTCGTCATTCTCGTATCGCTGCGCTACCTGGATATCGAAGGCGTCAACCTGGGCGAGTACTACGCCATGATCCTCTTCGCCACCCTGGGGATGATGATCATGGCGGCCGGCAACGAGCTCATCACTATCTACCTCAGCCTCGAACTGATGGTGATCTCCACCTACGTGCTCTGCGGCTTCATCCGGCGCGACCGCCGCAGCACCGAGGCGGCCGTCAAGTACTTCCTCCTCGGCATCTTCACCTCCGCCATCCTGCTCTACGGCATGGCGCTGCTCTACGGCCTCACCGGCACGACGAACCTGACGGAGATCGGGCGCGCCCTGCAGGCAAAGAACCTGGGCGCCAACCCAGCGCTGCTCTTGGCGATGATCTTTCTGGCGGCGGGGCTGGGCTTCAAGGTGGCGGCGGTGCCGTTCCACATGTACGTGCCGGATGTCTACGAGGGCTCGCCGACGCCCATCGCCGCCTTCATCTCCGTGGGTCCGAAGGCGGCGGGCTTCGCCGTGCTGGCCCGCCTCTTCCTCGTCAGCCTGCCGGCCATCCGCCCCCAATGGGGCACGCTGCTCTGGGTGCTCTGCGTCATGACCATGACCCTGGGCAACCTGGTGGCCATGAAGCAGAGCAACATCAAGCGCATGCTCGCCTACTCGAGCATCGCCCACGCCGGCTACGTGCTCATCGGTCTGGTGGTGGCCAACGAGATCGGCCTGGCAAGCGTCGTCCTCTACATGTTCGTCTACGCCTTCATGAACATCGGCGCCTTCAGCATGGTCATCCTCATGTGCAAGCGCGGCGACCGCGGCGAGCGCATCGAAGACTTCCGCGGCCTGGCGCGCAGCCACCCCTGGGCGGCGATCGCCTTCCTCGTCTTCTTCCTCTCTCTCGCCGGCATTCCCCCCACCGGCGGGTTCATCGGCAAGTTCTACCTCTTCTCCGCCGCCATCCAGGCGAACTACGTCTGGCTCGCCGTCATCGGCGTGGCGAACAGCGCCCTGTCGGTGTACTACTACTTCCGCGTCACCATGCTCATGTACATGAGCGATCCGAGCGGGGAGATTCGCCTCACCCTGTCGCCCAGCCTCGTTTTCGCCCTCGCCGTCATGGTCATCGGCACGCTGGCGATCGGCCTCTATCCCAGCCCGCTCATCGCCGCCGCCCGCGCCTCCATGGCCCCCATCTTCGGACCCTGACCCCTTCTGCGCAGGTGCGGCGGCGCGCAGCCGTCCTTTTTTGCCTCGAAGGCGATTGCTGCCGCGCGCCTTGCACCCGTTCCCCTGCCTGCATCGTCTCCGCGCCTCGGATGGGGGGGCGGAGTTCACCCCTGGCGTGGCGGGAATAGACTCCGCGCCCCTCCCGTTTCGGTAGCTGGGAGGCTCCCGCGCCGCCAGCACCGTGAGGCTCTCTGTCAACTCTTGTCGAGGATGAGGCGGAACACCATACTTTCCTGTGAAGGTCTACAACGGTCCCAACACGGAGGAGAAGAGGTCTCCGAGGAGGTCAGCAGCCATGCGGGGTTCTACCCTTCGATCAATGGCGCTCGTGCTCGGTGTCAGTCTGCTCCTGCTCTTGAGCCCCGGCTTTAGCCAGATGGCCCCGGCCCAGATGCAGAGTCACTCGGGCGACAATCTCGGCAACATCTGGCAGGATATCCTGCACAACGGCCTGCGTGGGCAGTGGGCGGAGTATCTGAGGACGCAGTGGGAGCATAAGGACAAGGTCGTCGACGCGTACTTCTCGCACTTCGACACGCTGTACATCGTCTTGCGGAAGCAGGTGAAGAGCGAGGAAGCGGCGCTGCGGCAAGCCCTGGAGAAGAGCTACGAGGAGCGCGTCTGGAACGTTGATGAGGGAGGCGCCGCACTGAGCGAGCACCGCTTGGGGCTGCCGAACTACGTGCGCCTGATGGTCAGGTACAAGGGATAAGGTTCACCAGTTTGTGCGCCATGACGCCGCCGAAGCACTCGGCGGCGTTATTGTTGGCGCGCCCGGCGTGAGGCCGCCCGCGCCTGTTCCTGGGGCGGCTTGACCGCGTTGCCGTGGGCTGTTAGGATTCAAGGGGTTAAGCGGCCGGAGAGGCTTCTCTCGCGGCTCCCCCGAGGCGCAGTCACACTGCTGCGATCACCAGCCTTCCCGTGTTCCTGGACATCAAAAGGGGCAATGATGGCGAACCGCACGAAGTACGGGTATGGCTTTCCGGAAACGCTCAACATCAACGACTACACGCTGGACCACGTTGTTCGCCAGGGCATGGGAAAGAACGTGGCGCTCTACTTCGGTGACGACCGCGTCACCTACCTGGAGCTGCAGGAGCGTATCAATCGCTTCGGCAATGCCCTGCGGAAGCTCAACATCCAGCGTGGGACGCACCTCCTCTTCCGCTCCCATAACTGCCCCGAGTACTGGATTGGCGTCCTGGGGGCCATGAAGATCGGCGCCGTGCCGGTGATCTCCAACACCCTCTTTCGCAGCCGTGAGCTGGAAGCCATCATCAACAGCAACCAGTGCGTGGCCGTGGTGACCGAGCGCGACTACCTGGGGCCCCTCAACCAAGTCCAGCCGCGCTGCCCCTCCCTGAAGCATGTCATCCTGGTCGGCGACGACGCCGAGAAGGGGGAGCTGAATTTCACCGACCTCCTCAACAGCGGCGGCCCGGAGCTGGCGGCGGCGCGGCTCCACTGGCGCGAGCTGGGGTTCATCATCAACACCTCCGGCACCACGGGCGAGCCGAAGGGCGTCATGCACGCGCATACCTGGTGCTGGTGCTGGGGCAAACCCTTCACCGAGCAGATGGTGCGGACAGGCCCGGAGAGCATCGTCTACCAGCCCCAGGAGATCAGCTTCTCGTATCCGTTCGGCACCCTCTTCTTCTACCCCCTCATGTATGGGGCCGCCTCGGTGCTCACCCCCGGCCGCCCGAGGAACGAAGAGGACAATTTCGCCATCATCCAAAAGTATCGCGTCACCCACTTCTACACCGTGCCGACGCACTACCGCATCCTCCTGGCCCTGGAGAACGTCGAATCGAAGTTTGACCTGAGCTCCCTCACTTACTGCCTCAGTGCCGGCGAGCCGATCACGGTGGAGCACTTCAACGCCTGGCGCCGTCGGTTCGAGGTGGACATCTGCGATGTGATCGGCCAGACCGAGCTGCACGCCTTCGTCGGCAACCTGCGGGGCCTGCCGATTAAGCCCGGCTCGATGGGCAAGACGATCGAGCCGCACATCGTCACCATCCTCGACGACAACGGCAACGAGGCGCCGCCGAACAAGGCAGGACACCTCGTGGTGAAGGAGGACGATCCCGGCGTCTGCCTGGGCTACAAGAACATGGAGGAATCCTGGCGGAGCGTGCTGAAAAATGGCTACTACTACACGCGCGACTATGCCTCCCGCGATGAGGACGGCTACTACTGGTATGTGTCGCGCTCCGACGACATCATCGTCAGCCGCGGCTACCTGGTGTCGCCGAAGGAGGTGGAGGACGCCCTCGCCGAGCATGAGGCGGTCTTCGAGCCCGCCGTCGTCGCCAGCCCGGACCCGACCATCGGCCAGAAGGTGAAAGCCTTCATTACCCTGAAGCCGGGGTACGAAGCGAGCGATCAACTGGCGCGGCAGATCATCGACTACGTGAAGGGGCGCATCGCTCCCTACAAGGCGCCGCGCGAAATCTCCTTCCGCAGCGAGCTGCCGAAGACGCCCACCGGCAAGATTCAGCGCAAGGCCCTGCGCGATGAGGAGCTGGCGACCTCTCGATGAGCGGCGCCGGCGCCTCGGGCCAGCACGGAGTTGAAAGAAAAGCAGCCGCAGATTGCGCAGATTCCACAGATTCAATCCGCGTCATCTGCGCAATCTGCGGATTCGCAAGGAAGAAGGAATTGAGGAGAGTGACGGGGGGATGACCACCTGCCGCGAAGACCGCTGCCCAAGGCGGCCGAAGGATGAGGGAATGATGGGCCTGTTCATTGACGTGGAGATCAAGCCGCAAAGCTGCGAGGCCGGCTGCCGGGCCTGCATCGAGGTCTGTCCCGTCGACATCTTCGCCATGAATGGCGATCAGGTGGTGTCGCTGGAAGAGAACGAGGACGAGTGCACCCTCTGCGACCTCTGCCTGGAGCGCTGCCCCGTCGATATCATCACCATCAACAAGCTCTACGCCACGGCGTAAGGCTGGGTCTGCGAAGGTTTCCAACGAGGTTTCTTGTGGGGGACCCTTGCTCCCCCACACCCCTATCCCGTAGGGGCGGTTCGCGAACCGCCCTTACAAGGCGGGGTGCGCGAGGGGGCATTGCTCCCTCGCCTTTCCCTTTCTACAAGGTGAGACTTCCCTACCCTTTTCCCTTCCTCAGTTCCGCCGTGGCAGCCTCGTCAATGCCGCGGCCATCCTCGCTGATCACAACTTTGTAGAGCCTCCGCGCGTTTTCGCGCGACACGAAGCCGTTGCGCACGTCCTCCAGGACGAACTGCGGGTCGCGCTCCTCCGGCGGGTAGAAGCCGCCGCCGCCGGCAAACTCGATGGTCACCTCGTGGCCGGGCTTTAGCACGTGCTTCTTCTTGGCGTGCAGGTGCTCTTTGCCGTTGAGGATGACCGCGCCGACCGTTCCCTCCTTGCCCCCCTCGTATCCCAGCGCCGGGTGCTTCGTGCGCTCGTAGAGGCAGGAGAGCACCGCCGGCTTGTCGCTGCGGATGCTCAGGGTGAAGCGCTGCCCCAGGCCGCCGCGGTACTTGCCGGCGCCGCCCGAGTCGGGGATGAACTCCTTGCGCGAGATGAACAGCGGCGAAGTGTTTTCCGTCACCTCGACCGGAGAGTTCTGCACGTTCGTCGGGAAGCTCTTCGCCGACAGGCCGTCGGTGGTGGGACGCGCCCCCATGCCGCCGGTGGCGAAGTAGTTCTTGACGAAAATCTCGCCGTCGCTCGTGTAGCCGTTGAGCTGCGTGATGCCCAGGGAGCTGCTCTCGGCGTTGACGAGCTGCGGGGCGATCTTCGCCAGGGCGCCGTAGATGGCCGGCGCCGCCATGTGGCCGATGAGGTGCCGCCCCGCCACCGGCGCCGGGAACTTGGCGTTCATTACGCACCCCTCCGGCGCCGTCACCTTGATGGGACGGAAGCTGCCGTCGTTGTTCGGCACCTCCGGGCAGAGAGCCGCTTTCAAGGGATAGGTGGTGTAGGCATGGGTGTAGTTCAGCACCACGTTGATGCCGCGATCCACCTGCGGGCTGCTGCCGGCGTAGTCGGCGAGAATCTCCCCCTCCTTCACGTGCAGGGTGACGGCGATCGTCAACGGGTCGTCGAAGCCGTCCACCACGATGCTGTGCGAGTAGGAGCCCTCCGGCAGCGTGCGGATGGCGTCGCGCATCGCCTGCTCGGATTTCTCCAGCAGCACGTTCGCCAGCGGCGTCAGGGAGTCGAGCTGGTTCTGCTCGAGGAACTCCGCCAGCTTCTGGATGCTCACCTCATTGGCGACGATCTGCGCGTTCAGGTCGCCCCACACCGGCTCCGGCATGCGCACGTTGGCGGTGATGATCTCGAAGAGGGTCTTATTTGGTTTGCCGGCCTCGTAGAGCTTCATGATCGGGATGGCCAGCCCTTCCTCGAAGACGTCCGAGGCTTCGGCGGAGAGGACGCGCCCGCCGATGTCCTCGACGTGGCAGGTGCTGGCGGCGAAGGCCTGCAGCACCCCCTTGATGAAGATGGGGGTGACGATGGTGATGTCGTGCTTGTGCCCCGACATCAGCCACGGGTCGTTCGTCAGCAGCACGTCGCCCGGTAGCAGCGTCTCCGGCGGGTAGCGCTTCAGGAAGTGCTTCACGCCGGTGGCCATGGAGTTGATGTGCCCCGGCGTGCCGGTCTCCGCCTGGGCGATCATCGTGCCCGCGCGGTCGAAGATGCCGCAGGAGAGGTCCTCCGTCTCCCGCACGATGGTCGTGAACGAGGTGCGGATGAGCGCTGCCGCCTGCTCGTTGACGATCGAGATGAGACGGTTCCACAAGACTTCGAGGCGGATGGGGTCGAAGGTGGTCATGACATGGCGTCCTTTCACGTCCTTTCCCGCTGCGTAACTTCGCGGCACGATCTCGAATGGGAGCTCACGTCAGTCAAGGGCAGCCAGAATTCTTTTCGCTTCGCCGACGAAGGCTTCCGACGCCGCGAGCGCCGAGTCTGCATCCTGTTCGGCAATCTCAGCATACACCCTGCACCTCGTTGTCCGGTTCCGCGTCGTTCCGGTCATACAAGGTTCGGCCTTCCTCAATGACGAACCGCATGAACGACGTGGATCGGCGCACCTCAACGGCATACTGTTCGGGCGACATGAAGACCAGGCTGACGATCACGTCTGTCTCGATAATGAGATCGGTACGCAGCGTGCGGACTGCCTCGCGAAGCGCCCCATCTCCTTCCAGGACGATGAGCAGATCGACGTCGCTCTCATCGCTGGCATCGCCGCGGGCCCAGGAGCCGAAAAGGATGATCTCCTGCAACGCCCTCCCGGCCAGCTCGACCGTCTGCTGGACGAAACTCTCGAGGGCCTTGTCCGTCACCTGGCGTGTTGCTTCACTCAACATGCGCTTGGGTCATCCCTTGTTGGAATCTTTATCATTATCATTCCGAGAGAGCCCTATCCCCTCGCGCGCCCTTCATCGTAGGGGCGGTTCGCGAACCGCCCCCTACAGCTCGCGGTGAAAATTCGGGGGAGCCATGATCCCCCGCGAATCAGACGGCTCCGCACGCCGGCGCTGGTTACGGCAGGTCGAGGATCAGGTTGAGGTTCTCATCGACGCGCGCGGCGGCGCCGGGGCCGATGACGACGGTCGACTCGCGCTCCTCCACCACGGCGGGACCCCGGAACGATAGGCCCGGTCCCAGCTTGTAGCGGTCATAGACGCGGCAGGGAGCATGCCCGCCGTTCTCCTCGAAGAAGACGAGGCGCTCGCCCTTGATGGCCTGCGCCGCGTCCCCGACCGCCTCCTCGGCGACCGGCCGGGCGATGCGCGGGTCGGGGCCGGTGACGAGCACCCGCCAGGAGACCCCTTCGACGTCGGCATCGGGGTTCAGGCGGTGGTAGAGCTTCTCGTAGGTGGCGTCGAAGTTGCGGCGGATGTCGGCGCGGGAGACCTGCCGCAGCACGCCGGCGGGGATCGGCACGGGCACCTCGAAGCCCTGGCCGCGGTAGCGCATGTCGCAGGTGCGCAGGCAGCGCACCTCCCGCCGCGGCACGCCGGCCTGCAACAGCAGCTCCGTCCCCTGGCGCTCCATCTCCTCGTAGAGGGCGTTGATGGCCTCGAGGTCGAGGTCTTCGATGCGGCCCATGTGGGTGCGCACGAGGTCGAAGGAGATCGGCGCCACCAGGAAGCCGAAGGCCGACAGCACGCCCGCGCCCAGCGGGCAGATGAGCTGCCGCATGCCGAGCTTGCGCGTCACGCCGTAGGCATGCACCGGCCCGGCGCCGCCGAAAGCCATCATGGCATACGCCTTGGGGTCCTCGCCCTGCTCGACGGCGTGGATGCGCGAGGCGTTCGCCATGTTCTCGTTGACGATCTGGTGAATACCCCAGGCGGCGCGCACCAAGTCGAGTCCCAATGGTTGCGCCACGTGCCTCTCGATGGCGGCGCGGGCGCCCTCGAGGTCGAGCTTCATCTCCCCGCCGAGGAAGAAGTTGGGATCGAGGTAGCCCAGCACCAGGTCGGCGTCGGTCACGGTGGGGAGTGTGCCGCCGAGGCCGTAGCAGGCCGGCCCGGGATCGGAGCCGGAGCTCTCCGGCCCCACCTTCAGGAGGCCCATTTTGTCGATATGCGCAATGCTGCCGCCGCCCGCCCCGATCTCGATCATCTCGATCACCGGCAGCTTGATCGGCAGGCCGCTGCCCTTCTTGAAGCGGTAGACCTTGGCGACCTCGAAGTCGGACGTGGTGTGGGGTTTGCCCTCCTTCACCAGGCAGGTCTTGGCGGTGGTGCCGCCCATGTCGAAGGAGATGACGTTCGGCAGGGCGAGCTGCCGCGCGTAGTAGGCCGCGGCGATGGCGCCGGCGGCGGGGCCCGACTCGAGGACGCGCACGGGGTAGCGCGACGCCGTCTCCGGTGTGGTGATGCCGCCGCTGGAGAGCATGACGTAGAGCCGCCCCGCGAAACCAAGGCCGCGCAGCGTGTCGATGAGCCGGTCAATGTAGCGCTCCATGATCGGCTGCGTGTAGGCGTTGGCGGCGGTCGTGGAGGTGCGGTCGTACTCGCGGATCTCCGGCATCACCTCCACCGACAGCGACACCGCCACGTTGGGGGCCAGGCGCGTGATGATGCCGCGCATTGCCAGCTCGTGGGCGGGGTTGCGGAAGGAGTGCAGGAAGACCACGGCGATGGCCTGCACCTCCTCCTCGAGGAGCTCCTTCACGGCCTGTTCGGCGCCGGCCTCGTCGAGCGGCGTCAGCACCCTGCCGGTGTGATCGAGGCGTTCCGCCACCTCCTTGCGCCGCGAGCGCGGCACCAGAGGCGGCGGCATCTCGAGGAAGATGTCGTACAGGTCGTAACGGTTCTCGCGCGCGATCTCCAGCGTGTCGCGGAAGCCGGCGCTGGTGATGAGGCCGGTCCTCACCCCCTTGCGCTCGATGAGCGCATTCGCCACCAGGGTGGTGCCGTGGATGATATTGCCGAGTTCCTTGTAGGAGAGCCGCAGCCGATCCACGCTCTCCTGGAGCGACTGCGCCGCGCCGACGGAGGGATCGTGCGGGGTGGTCAACACCTTGCCCCGAAACGATTCGCCCGTCTCGCTGTTGAGGAGGATGATGTCCGTGAACGTTCCGCCGATGTCGATGCCGATGTGATACACCACGCGCGTCCTTCAATCTGCTCGGGCGGAAGTGACAGGAGTGAGAGGGAGGTTCAGCACCTTGGCGGCATTCAGCCCGAGAATCTTCGCCTTCGCCGCGGTGCTGAGGGGAAGCGCCTCGATCCCTTCACGGCCTTTCCTGAAGCCTGGCGCGCCAGGCCAGTCGGTTCCCCAGATCACCTTGTCGGCATTGCGTTCCAGATCGGGGAAGAGGGTGAGGAGATTGCGGATCGGTAGGCCGGAAATCTCCATGTAGACGTTCCGGTGCAGGCGGGACAGGAAGAAGCACTGCTCGTGCCACCAGCCGCGCCCGGCGTGCGCCATGATGAGCTTCAGGCTGCGGAAGTCCGCCGCCACCTCATCCACCGCCAGGGGATCGCAGTACTTCAGCTTCGAGCCGAGGAAGATGGACGAACCGATGTGCATGAGGATCGGCAAGCCGCGCGCGCTCGCCTCTTCGTAGAGCGGGTAGAGCCGCGGGTCATTGACGTAGAAGTGATCCGAGTGGGGGATGAGCTTGATGCCCCGGAACCCTTCGGCGGCCCAGCGCCGGGCGGCCTCGCCGGTGTCGGGCTCGGTTGCGGGGTTGCAGCGCGCGAAGGGGAGAAGCCGCGGCTGGTCGCGGCAAAAGTTCAGGGTGAACTCATTCGTGGGGTAGCGCCCGGTGATGAGGCAGCAGTAATCGATCCCCTCCCGATCCATGAGCGCCACCAGACGCTTGGGGTCCGTGTGATGCTCCTCGTCGATCACCTCATAGAGGCCGCTTGTCTCCTTGAAGCGATTGTTAAGCTCGTAGTGCTCCTTTTCCCACTGCCAGGGATCGATGACATGGATATGGAAATCGATGACCGGAGAGGAAGCCATACTCGATGTCTACCCCTGCGCTGCGTTCATGGTGTGTGCCGCGAGGAGGTGCCGTTGGTCGCTGGCGGGAAAATGGCATGCGCCGGAAGATCGGCGATCCCCTGCGAGGTGTGGTCAGCCGCGCCTGCCTGGGCATCGCGCGCAAACAGCCCCACACCGGCGCTCCCTCAGGCGCGAAGGCCTCATCCGGGCAAGCACGGAGCGCGCGCGGGGAGGAGACCTCCCCCCCGGACGCCTCGGCGCGCACGCCCAAGCATCATGGAGCGAGTGGTCGTGGCGCGACAGACGGGATCGTCATGACGCCACCTTCCGCGCGCGTCGGTCGGCGGCCGCGGCGAGCGCAAAATCCTTCTCGGTGAGCCGACCCGCATCGTGGGTCGTGAGGCTCAGCCGCACCTTGTTCCAGGTGATGAGGATGTCAGGGTGGTGCGCCGCCGCCTCGGCCTCCTCGGCCACCTGATTCACGAACGCCATGGCCTGGACGAAATGCTTGAAAACAAACGTCTTCCTGATTTCGTCACCGTGGCGTTCCCAACCCGGCGTTGCGGCCAGGCGCTGGCCCACCTCCGCCTCGCTCAGGGGATTTGCCATGACGCACTTCGGTCCTCCGCTTGGCGAGGGATGACGTGCACAAACAAGAAATATAGCAGAGACGTTCAGCTTCGGCTACCTCATTGCGAGACATCGGTCTCGCCCGCTGCGCAGGTTTATCCGTCCTGCGAAGATTTCCGCTGTGCCCTCCCGCACCCGCAACGCACCCCTGGCAGGGTGCCAGGCGCCGAGCCGAAGAGCAGCAGCGACCGCCGATCGCCTCGCCGGCGCCGCGCTCGTCATCCCGCCCGCGATGCCCGTTGGGCAAATTCTTCCTGCCCGCCAGAAACTTGGCACTCCAACTCCGCCGCCTCGCGGCTCGGCGAACTGGCGCGGGGCGGGGAGCGAAGGCGCGGGAAGGTCGCGGCTCCCCCGCATGCCGCGGCATCACCAGCCGCGCCGAGCGAGGCCCGTGGCGTCCAGCGGACGGGCGGTTGCCGGCCCCGGCTTCAGAGCGGCGGCCTCTTGCCGCTAAAGGTATGATAATTGCTGTCTTAACGCGCAGGGGTTTCCTTCTCCACGGGTAGGCAGACTTTTCCATGAACCGCTGGTTGCCGGAAGTCCAACAGGTTCAGAAGCTCGTGCAGTTCGCGGTGCGGGATCTCAACGCCGCCATTCAGGAGAACGATGCCGAGGCCAAGGCGGAGGGGAGACAGCCGCCTCATCTGCAAGGCGTCTCGCGGCGGCGCCTGCGCGACGTGGAGCGATTGGTCGAGGAGCTGTCGAGGGAGTATGAGCGCCAGTTGCGGGGGAGCGAGGAGCGCATCGCCAGCCTTCAGCGCGAGCTCGAGGCCGCGCGGGGAGAGAAGCCGGCCGCGGGCGAGGCCGCCCCGCCGGCGAGTCGGCAGGCGGGACCCCCAAACGCCGCTCCGCCGCAGGACGGGGTGGAAGATCTGCGGGCCGGCCTGCTCCGACTTGAGATCGAGGTCGCCGCGGAGCGCGAGCGCTCCGCGGAGTTCGAGGCGCAAATTGAGGTTGAGCGCCGCACGCATGCGGAGGAACTGCGTCTGGCGCAAGAGCAGGGCAACCCCGCCGGGGCGGGGAGCGAGGAGATCAGCGCGCTGCACCGGGAGTACGAGGCCCTCGGCAGCCGGTTCCGCGACTTGCAGCGGGAACACCACCGCCTGCTGGAGGCCGAGCGGCGGCGTGAGCAACGTCAGGCAGAGGCTGCCGGCGATCCCGCCAGCGGCCCAGTCAATGGCGCGCAGCTCGATGCCCCCGCGCCCAGGCAGGTCCTTACCACCGCGCAGGAGGAGCGCAGGCTCATCCTGGAGCAGTTTGAGGACTCGACGTTCCCCGCAGAGGCCGGCACTGTTGCGGCCGCGCCGCACGCTCCCACCGTCGCCGTCGGCAGTATCGCGCGGGCCCTTGGGCACCAGGAGCCGAGCCGCAACTCCCACGCTGATCAGGCACGGCGGCTTTCGTCGCACACCGCGCCGGGAGAGGCGGAGGAGGCGGAGCTCAGCCAGCGCCTCTCATACTGGCGCGACCGCTTTGCGAGCCTGCGCCGCAATGCGCAAGAGAAAGAGCACCACCTGCTTGCCGAACTCCAACAGCAGGAAAACGTGAACGGGCACCTCCGCCGGCAGCTCGAGGCGAAAAGCGCCGCCCAGGCGCGGCTCGGCGAGCTGGAGATGGCGCGCCACGCCTCCGTGCTGGCGGCCCTGGAGGCTTGGGTCGCGCCCGCGAACACCTGATGTCTTGAGGGATACGGGGATGCACGCCGGGAGGAAGGACAGGGGCATCGCGGCGCGCGGCAGCGGGCCGGGGCCGCGACGCGCAGGGATACCGGTCGCGCTGGGGTCTCCGGGGCGGCGGTTTCCAGCCACCGCCTCCCCCCCACGGTTGCGGAAGGCTCACCGTCATGCGTAAAGACCGCTGCGACGGGAACGGCTCTCCCCTGCCTGCGCCGCACGCCGAGGCGTCGGTCTCAGCGGAGTTCCCGGCGGCCGCGGCCAAGGCGCCACTGCGGCAGCTCGTGGGACTCCTGAGGGGGAGTTTCGCGACGGCGGAGCAGCTCCGTCTCTTGCAGGATCAACTGGCGCAGGCTTTCCTCCTCATCGAGGCGGAACAGCAGGAACGCAACACGGCGGCAGCGCAACTCAAGGCGGTGGAGCAGCGGCTGGCGCGCCTTGAGACGTCGATCTCCGACCTGGGGCAGGCGCTGAAGCAGCTCCGAGACAGCGCGCCCGCCGGCAGCGAAGACCTGCCGAAGCTGCGGGCGAGCGTCGCGACCCTGCGGGACAAGCTGGCGACGTTAGACGCGCAGCTCTCCAGCGAGCAGGAGGCCAGAGAGAAGCTCGACTTCAAGGTGCACCTGCTCGATGAGGCTGCTCCCTCCCTGCCGTTCGATTACGAGCATACGGCCGGTCTCGCGGCACGCATCTCCCTCCTCGAAGCCAAGCTCAACGAGCTCGTCGAGATCGAGCGCTCCCACCTGGCTGAACTGCGCGGTCTCACCGGCGGCTCCTCCGCAGCCGGCAAGCCAGGGCGCGACGTTTGAGCTCCCAAGCCGCCATGAGACGGACGCCGCGGCGCTCCCAGGCGGCGCCCGCCGCGCTTGCCGCGCGCCTCGACCGAGGAGCTCTGCCGCGGCACGGCGGTTCAACCTGCCGGCGCGCTCCGTTCAGCGGCCCGACCCGGAGCAGCGTCGGCCGGCAAGGCTTTGCCTCTCTCGTCCGAGACCTCGTCACTCACCTCCTCCAGGAATTCCTGCACGGCAGCGCGGAAGAGTTTCGGCCGCTGCATGACGAGGCCGTGGTCGGCGCCGGGAACCCAGGCGCAGCGGCTCCGCGGCAGCCACGCCGCCAACTCGCGCAGCATTTTCTGGTAGAGCGGCTGACTCTCCCCGCCGCCGATCAGCAGCACCGGCGCCCGCAGCTCGCGCAAGCGGGCCTCCGGAACAGAGAACTCCAGCGCCGCCTCCATGATGTTCAGCAGCAACGGCGGCGGCAGCGCATAGAGATCCTTGCCGGCTGGGCCCCTGAGGAGCTGCTCATAGGTCTTTGGGTAGACCGAGGAGAGCCAAGTGCGGAGCGCCGTCTCCGGGCGTCCCGCCTGCACCTCGGCAACGGCTTGGCGGACAAGCGTGATCGACCGCTCCTCCTCGGCGGCAAGCGGCATCGGGAACCTAAAGCCGATCACATTCGGCTCGACGAGGATGAGCGCCTTGATGCGCCGGCGCTGGCGCAGCGCGAACTCGAGGGAGGCCAAGGCGCCGCCGGAGTAGCCGAGGAGCGTCAGCCGCTCGATGCCCAGGTGCCGGCAGAGCTGGTCGAGGTCGTCGGCAAGATCGCCGACGCGGTAGGGCAGGGCGTGCTGCGGTGGGGCGCTTCGCCCCTGGCCGCGGCGATCATAGAGAATCACCCGGTGGGCTGCGGCGAAGGTGGGAACGAAAGGCGCCCATACCCGGCTGCTCGAGGCATCATGGTGCACCAGCACGAAGGGTTCGCCCGAGCCGTGCTCCTCGTAGTAGGTGGGCAGTCCTCCCAGGGTGACGACGGGCATGCTCGCTCCGAGGACATCTTTCGCGGTGGCGCCGCGCCGGCGTGCTTCGGCGGCGAAACCGCGCCCCCGCCAGACCCGAGGAACAGGGCACTCCATCCTTGCGGCGCGGATCACCGGCGGGGCGTGGAACCGCGCGGCAGCAATGAACCCCCGCGCCGGGAGCAAGCTTGGGACGCCGCCTGACTAGGACCTCCCGAGGCGGCCTGGTCTCACCCGCCGAACCGTCTCGCCTGAGTGTTACAAGTGTTTCCTGAAGAAGGCCAGGGTGCGCGGCCAGGCGTCGGCCGCGGCCTCGGCGTGGTAGGCTGGGCGGTCCTCGCAGAAGAAGCCGTGGCCGGCGCCCTGGTAGACCTTGAACTCGGTCGGCACGCCCGCGGCTTTCAACGCCTCCTCGAGACGATGGACATTCGCCACCGGGATGGACTGATCCTCCGAGCCCCACAGGCCCTGCACCGGGCACCTCACCTGGGAGACCAATTTCAACGGCTCGATCGGCACCCGTTCATTGATCTCGCCGCCCACAATGCCGCCCCCGTAGTAGACCGAGGCTGCCGCGAAATCATCCAGGCGCGCCGCGGCCAAGTAACTGAAGCGGCCCCCCATGCAGTAGCCGATGATCCCCAGCCCTTTGGGTTTGACGGAGGCGTCCTGTTTCAAGTAGGCAACGGCCCGGCTGATGTCCGCGATCATCTTGTCATCGTAGAGGGTGCCGCGCAGGGCGAAGGCCCCTTGCAGGTCGGAGTACGGCTTCGTGCGCTCTTCCAGCCGGTAGAAAAAGTCGGGGCAGACCCCCACGTAGCCGGACTCGGCAAATCGCCGCGTCACCGACTGCATGTGGGAGTTGACGCCGAAGATTTCCATGATGATCACCAGGGCGGGATGCGGTCCCCGGCCTTGCGGCCGGGCCACGTAGAGCGGCATCGGCCGGCCGCCCTCCCCAGGCGCCTCGTGAAACCCTGCTTCGATTGGCATGACACGCCCCCTCCTCTCAACTCATGTCAGGTGATTTTTCTATTTTCTCCTGTACCACGCTGCACCCACGGATGCAAGCCGGGCCCCGTCAATCGTCGGCCGCCGGGCAGGCGGGCTGCGGCGCGCTCTCAGCCGTAGAGCGGTTTCGGCGGCTCAACGACGATCTCCAGCGTCATGGCGCGGGGCGACTGGTTGGCCAGGAAGACCACGGCGGCGGCGATGTCCTCCGGGTTGATCCAGGTCTCCGGTCGGCCGCCGAAGCCGCGCGTGCGCTCGTGTTCGATGGTGCCGCGCGGCAGCACCACGGCCGCCTTGACGCCGGTGCCTCGCAGCTCCTCGGCGAGCGCCTTCATCATGCCGAGGACGGCATGCTCGGAGGCGCAGAAGGCGCTGAAGTTTGCGGTGCCGTCGTGGCCGCCGCCGGAGGTGATGCTGACGATGGCGCCGCTCCCCCTGGCCAGCATGCCGGGCAGCACCCGCCGCGTGCAGAGGAAAGCGGCGCGCGACTTCACGCTCATCACCGTGTCCCACTCCTGGGGTGAGGTCTCGTGCAGGGGTTTGGAGAAGTAGTACCCGACGTTGTTCACCAGCAGGTCGATCTGGCCCCAATGTTTGAAGGTGGCCGCGACAAGCCGATCGACATCCTCAACAAGGGTCACGTCGCCCTGCAACGGCAGCACCTCGGCGCCGGCGGCCTCGACCTCGCGGGCCGCGCTCGCCAAGGTCTCCGGCGTGCGGCCGATCATGGCGAGGCGGGCGCCGCGGCGCGCGAAGTCGAGGGCCAGCACCCGGCCCAGGCCGCGGCTGGCGCCGGTGATCACGGCAACCTTGCCGGAAAGTTCCATGCCTGCTCCTTTCGCTGTGTTCCCTGGCGTTTGGTTCCCCGCCGTGCGTTGCGTGGTACGCCAATCTTGACGATACTCGAATGCAAGACGTCGGCAGGAGGGTACCTCCGTCGGCAGAGCGTGGGCAAGCCTCGCGGCGGGCGCTGCTGAAGAGAGGCTGAAGGGTGAGCGCCGCCCGCGCGCGGTTCGGCATTCCAGCGGCGGGGAGCAAGGAGCCATGTGGCGAGCGAAGCGGCTCTATGATGTGGGGGGCGTGCTCCTGCCGCGACCGTTCAAGCTGCGGCGGTTGGGGCATTTTGGACTCAACGTCGCCAGCATCGCCGACAGCCTGCGCCTCTATCGGAACCTCCTCGGCTTCAAGGTTTCCGATGTCCTCGACTTTGGCGGCGTGCCGCACCTGGCGGAGATCGTCGCCGGCCTCGCCGAGACGAGCGGCGTCTTCATGCGCTACGGCACCGATCACCACGCCTTCGTGCTCTTCCCGAAGGATCTCATGGCGCGGCGGGGAGAGCGGGCGCCGGCGCGCCAGGACAACACCATCAACCAGATCACCTGGCAGTGCGGCAGCCTGCGGGAGGTGGTCGAGGCGGCGGCCTACTTTGAGGAGCGCGGCGTGCCGGTGCTGCGCGCCGGACGCGACATGCCGGGGAGCAACTGGCACGTCTACCTCGAGGACCCGGACGGCCACGTCAACGAGCTCTACTACGGCATGGAGCAGATCGGCTGGAACGGCCTCTGCAAGCCGCTGCCGATGTATGACCGCAAGTTCGACGCCGCGCCGCCGTTGCCGCAGCCCTCCGAGGAGGCGGAGGTCGTCGCCGCGCGGGCAAAGGGGGTGGACCTCGCCGCCGGGCGCCCGCCGGAGTTCAACGAGGACGGCAGCTACGACGTTGAAGGGGTGCTGCTGCCGCGGCCCTTCAAGATCACCAAGATCGGGCCGGTGAACCTGTTCGTCGAGGATGTGGCAGCCTCCCTGCGGTTCTACCGCGATATCCTGGGGTTCGTCTTCACCGAGGAGGCGACCTGCCATGGGCGCCGCTGCCTCTTCCTGCGCAACGGCACGGAGCACCACGCCCTGGCGCTCTTGCCGCGCGAGTTGCGCGCTGACCTCGGCCTCGGCCCTCAGACCTCCTGCATGGCCTTCGGCCTCGAGGTGGGCAGCTACCGGCAGCTCCGCGAGGCGGTGCGCTTCCTGCGCCAGCGCGGGCTGCGGCTCATGGAGGGCATGCCGGCGGAGCTCCACCCCGGCATCGACTACGCCGCCTACGTCCAGGACCCCGACGGCCACTGCCTCATGCTGTACTTCTGCATGGAGCAGCTCGGCTGGGACGGCACGCCGCGCCCACCCGAGCTGCGCCGGCGGCTGACGGCCCGGGCCGCCTTCGACGACTGGCCGGAAACCCTGCCCGCCCAGCCCGATACCTATGTCGATCAAGTATTCCAGGGGCCGCTGGGGTAGGCGGGCGGCGCTGCGCTCGGCTCCGTGATGCTGCTGATTCCCTCCGTAGACTTGCGGCGAGGGGAGACCTCTCCCCTCGCACCCAGCCCTCTCACCGCATGCCTGGCTTCCCTCCCCGCGCGTCGCCCCGGCGCGCTCTCCTCCTCTCCCCCTGGGTGGATGACCAGGAGGCGGCCCCTCTTCGTGTCGTTGCCATGGAATCATGGGTCTCAGGAAATCTAAAACAATTTTTATCTAAAACTTGACATCCCCAGACTCAATTCTTAGGTTTCGAGTGAGCCGGGACAAGAATGAAAACGTCTTAGGCACTTGGGCATTCCAGAGCGTTCCACCGTGATGAGCAAGCTGAAACCGTGCTGTGGCTCATCCGAACCAAGGGAGGTAGGATCAATGTCACTGCTTGTGAAGAGGACCCCATTCCATGGCTTGAGTTCGCTGCCGAGCCTGTTCGACCGCTTCTTCGAGGAGCCGTTCCCCTTCTTCGGGCTTAGTCGGCCCTTTGCCTGGGAGCCGGAAGAGCCGGAACGCGCGTTCCAGCCGGCGGTGGACGTCCGCGAGACCAACACCAGCTATGAAGTCCGCGCCGAGGTGCCAGGCCTGAAGAAAGAGGACCTCACCATCGAGGTGCTGGACGGCGTGCTCAGCATCAGCGGCGAGAAGAAGACCGAGCGCGAGGAGGAGAAGAACGGCGCCACCCTGCGGGAGCGTCAGTATGGCTCCTTCCGGCGCGGCTTCTACGTGGGTGAGGAGATCACCACCGAGGAGATCCAGGCCCACTACAAGGATGGCGTGCTGACGGTGACGGTGCCCAAGAGGGAGAAGGTCCGCAAGCTCGTCAGCATCACCGAAGGCTGACGATGAACCCGTTGAGACCATCCCGGTGCGTGCCGGCACCCCGCGGCGCCGGGCGCGGTCTCAACCCCGGCACGCGGCCGGGTCCAGGAGAACCGCAAGGCAAGACGCGCACCCGCCCGGCCGGGAGGGCGCCGCAGGTACGAGGCAGGCAGCCGTTCATGCTCCTGCCTCGCGTCGTCTGCGCGCCTGTCACGCACATCTTACTGGGGGAGTCCAGGGAGTCGGCGTACGGCGCCCCGCCGGTATGGCGCGGCGCACCCCGCTCCCACGACGCCCCCCGGTGAGGGGAGGTCCACCATGGCGATGCCGCGCTTCACGGAAAAATCACAGGAGGCTCTGCTCGAGGCGGAACGCCTGGCGGAGGCTCGCGGCCATGCCTCGGTGGAGGCGCTGCACCTGCTCGCCGCGCTCGTCGCGCAGCAGGACGGCGTCGTCCCCCTGGTGCTGCGCGCCGCGGGGGTCGAGGCGGCGGGCCTGGCGCGGCAGATCGAGGCCGCGCTGCACCGCCTGCCGGTGGTGCAGGGCGCCGTGCAGCGCGCGCCGGGCGAATCCCTGCGCGCGGCTTTGCGGCGCGCGGAGGAGGCGGAGCCGGTGGCTGTCTGAGACGGCCAGGCTTCGCCCAAACGGGAGATTCCCGCTCGCTGAGCAGAGAGGGCGAGGGAGCACTGCCCCCTCGCGCACCCCTTCTGCGCAAGCTGCTGCGCAGCTTGCGGGGAGCGGCAGGGGAGGAGGGATTAGCCAGCCTCGGCGTTCTGCGTGGTTTGTTGAGACGGCACTCGCAGGTCGTGGAGGAGACGTTCAAAGCTCTCGTTGTATTCGCTCGGCACCTGCCACTTCCGGAAGTCGCCGACGTGGCGGCTGTTTTTCCTGTCTTCCCAGATGTCGTGTACCCATTGCGGTGGAGATTTCTCCAACGCAGTATCCAGACGGATTGGGAACACCACTTTCTTATCGCGCCGTTTCTCCTCCTTCCGGGCCAGTTCCACCTCCTCTTTCACGCGAACGCTCTTAATTGAGTTACGCGAAAGGATGAGGAGGAGTTTATCATGCTCCTTGATCGCCTTATCGATCATTTCAGGGGGCAGCTCGCCAATCTTCACGTCCTCCGAGTATTTCCAGCAAGGAACCCCTTTGTCCCACAAATCATCGTAAAGTTTCTTCGCAAACTTCTCATCTTTGTTGGAGTGGCTGATGAAGCAGGAAGAATACTTCTTCTCTAATAGTTTTGATAGGTTCTCGATGAGATCTTTCGGCAGGCGGCAGCCGCGCAGGAAGGCAGGCGGAAGAAGGCCGGAAATTTGCAGGGTGTGGAAGTCGATGCTACTGCGGCCAAGGTGTACACAGGTTTCCAACCCTCTGGCATGAGATAGATTAGTGTCCCCAAAAATAGTCAGGTAAAGCTTGGCTCCCTCCAGGTCAGCGTCCGTAAGGTTGGCCCATGCTAGATTTGCCCCTTGCAGGTCCACGCCGCAGAGGTTTGCGCTAGTTAAGTTCGCCACCCTCAGATCTGCTGAGCCTAGGTTTGCCTTGCATAGCTTTGCGCCCGGGAGGTCCGCTCCTTCGAGGCGGGCTACTTGGAGGTTTACTCCGCAAAGTTTCGCATCGTGAAGCTTTGCGTGCGAAAAATTCACCCAGCGGAGATCTCTACTACTTCTTAGGTCTGCCCCGCTGAGGTCTGGTCGAATTCCAGGTTCCTGTTCCCTCCACTTATTCCAAACCTTCACGCCTTGATTGAGGATAGCGAGGTGTTCCGGGTTCGCCATATCCGGCTCCGTGGCTGGAATCACGCCCCCCGCGAGTGCGCCTGCGCACTCGCGTAAGCAGGGGGTGTGGGGGATCAATGATCCCCCACGACGTCTCCCCCCAATAAAGACCTTCCCCCTCGCGCACGGAAGCCTGGCGTGCCGCCGTGGTCACAGCTTCTCCGGCGCCACCCAAGTGCCGCGGTCGAACAGGCCCTGGATGGTTTGGCGCAGCAGTTCCTTTCTTGCCTCCTTGCCCTTCGGGGGTTCGGTCATGAAGGTGTTCTTCGGGTAGATGGGGTTGCGGTAGATGGGGGCGTACTGCTCGGTGCGCAGGTCCTTCAGCCAGTTGCCGAACATCGACTTGGCGCGAAACTCCCGCAGGCCGTCGATATCGATGGTGGCGCTGACGTAGGAGTCCCCCTGCGGCGTGTAGCGGGAGATGACGTTGCCGCGGTAGTCGACGATCATCGAGTTGCCGCCGGCGAAGTCGATGGGGAAACGCTGCCCGTCGCCCACCATGCCGGCGCAGCTTCCGGTGTTGGGAGAGATGACGTAGCAGTTGTTATCGAGGGCGCGGGAGCGGTTCTGCAGCTCAAACCAGCCGTTGCCCACCCAGGGCTCGACGTAGCTGGGCCGGTAGATGACCTCGGCGCCGTTCATGGCGAGGCCGCGCGCCGGCTCGGGGTAGCTCCCCTCCATGCAGACCATGGTGCCAAGGCGGCCGATCTCCGTATCGGCGACGGGGTAGAAGGCGTCCAGGTCATCGCCGTAAAGCTCCACCCAGCGGTCCCAGAGGTCGTGCGGCGTCGCCGAGGGCTCGTTGGGGTAGACCTGCAGCTTGTGGTACTTGTGGATGATCTCGCCTTTCGGGTTGAGGATGAAGACGACGTTGAAGTAGCGGTCCTTGAACTCCTTCTCCTTGGCGCGCACCTGGCCGATGAGGTAGGTTTTCAGCTCCTTAGCCTTGGCGGCGAGGATCTCCGTCTCCATCCCCGGCACCTCGGTCATCAGCTCGCGGGCGGCCTTCACGTGCTCCATGTTCAGCATCGAGTCGGTGAACCCCTGGATGGCGCCTTCGCCGAGCGCCACGAGCTTCACCGGTGCCTCGAGGGAGGCGAGCCAGAAGGCGGAGTCCAGCACGCGGCAGATGTGCTCGAGGTTGATCTTCGTGTCATCGCGGTGCTTGACGGTGTAGAACGTCGTTTGCAGGCCCAGGGCGCTGTACTTGTCCACGATGGTCTCTGCCTCTCAAGGAGGGGAGCGCCGGGCTCCCCTTGGGGTAGGCGCGGGGACAGGTGGGATGGCGCGGGACACCTGCCCCCCATCTCTCTGCGGTGCGGCTGGGCAGCGGCTGCCATGGCCGGCGAGAGCGCGGGCCGCCTTGGCTCAGCGCACCACCACCCACTTGCCGTCCTTCACCTGCACCACGTAGATCTCCTTGTCGGAGTCGCCGTCGGCACGGACGCTGATCTTGCCGGAGACGCCCGGGTAGTCCTTCATTTTGGCGAAGGCGTCGCGGATCTTCGCCCGGTCAGCGTCGAGGTCCTCCGGCTTATTGGTAACGCCTGAGGACTCAATGACCTGCTTCAGCATGTAGATGACGTCGTAGACGTACCAGGCGGAGTTGTCCAAGCGCTTGCCCTTCGACTTCACGAGAAACTTCTTAATGAAGTTCTGGACCCTGGGGTCGGGGTTATCTTCCCAAGCGCCGGCGACCGCGATCGTGCCCTCCCCGGACGCCCCGGCGATGCGGATGTAATCCGGCGCCATGTTTGCGGTGCTCCCCACGATCGGCTTGGTGAATCCCTGTTGGCGCGCCTGCCGGGTAATGTTCGCGCCGGCGTTGTAGCTCGTGGCGAGCACCAGCCCGTCGGGATTGGCGGCCTTGATGCGCGTGACCTGGGCGCTGTAATCGATGTCCGCCTTCACGAAGGTGACGGAATCCACGACCTGGATGCCGTTGTCCTTCAAGAGCTTCGGGAAGATGATGGTGCCTTCGGCCTTAAAGAGCGCTTCGCTGGCGTCGTAGATGACGGCGGCGGTCTTGATGCCGTACATCTCCTTCCACTTCCTCACCGTTGGCTCCAGGGACTTGTCGCTCGGCAGCGACACCCGGAAGGCCCAGGGGCGATTCTTCGCGGCGATGCCCGGCGCTGCGGAGGAGGCCGAGATGGCGACAATCTTGAAGCGATTGGCGACGGGAAAGGCCATCTCGCACTCGGTGCTGGTGAACGGCCCGATGATGGCCAGCGCCTTATCGCTGGTGGCCACCTTGCGCACCAAGTTGATGGCTTCCTCGGGCTTTGTTTGGGTATCGTACATCGGCAGCTCGACCGGCACGCCGCCAATGCCGCCCGCGGCGTTGATCTCCTCTTGGGCCACTTCCAGGGCGTACTTCTGCAGCCAGCCCTGATCGGCGAGGAAGCCGGTGAAGGGAACAAGGATGCCGATCTTCACCGACGTGCCGGCGAGCTTGGCGGCGTGGGCGGGAGAGGCAAGGACCATCAGCGTCACGACCAAGACCGCCAGGAGCGAGACCGCAAGCTTAATTCTCGACACAGATTTCATGGAACTCCTCCTTTCAACCAGGGGAAGGATGCGCCGCGCCGGCGTGGCGCCCTATGGGTGGCTGCTTGCTCCCTTTTCTTGCACCTTCGGCGACTTGTCAAGGACCTTCCTGTGCCGACCTGGCTCGCCGCGGCCTGCCTGCGTGGGCCCGGCTGTCGGCGCTGCGACGGCGGTCAGGACGTTCCCTTGACAGTCTCTGGGAGGGTGCAGCACTATACCCGTTTTAGACGCTGCCGGGGTTGCCGCGCGCCTGAAGGAGGGCGCGGCGCCGGGCGGCGCATGTCGGACCTGCGTGAGGGGGAACGATGTATCGCTCCATCTATGTACCCGTGGATGCCTCGGAGCATGCGCGTCGCGCCGCTGACCTTGCCGTGGAGCTGGCGCGCCGCTGCGGGGCGGCTCTGACCGGCAGCCACGTCGTCGAGGACCCACTCGCCGCGACGCGCCTGGCGCTCCTGCGCAGGACGCCGGCGGGCGCCCCGTTCTCCGCGGGACCCCACGTGGTGGAGGGCGAAACCTCCCATGGGGAGTCGGCATTGCGGCCATCGCGGGCCGCGGCGCCGCCAGGGGACGGCGCGTCGCCCGCCGTGGCGGAAGCCTTCGCCTCGCTGGCGCAGCGCAGCGCCGCCGCCGGCCTGACGTTCGAGCGCAAGACCCTGCGCGGCAGCCATCACCGGCTCCTCGCGCGCGACATCGAAGCCGGCGCGTACGATCTGGTGATCCTCGGCGCCCACGGCGGCGGGGCCGTCAAGGAGAGCCTCATCGGCAGCGTCTGCGAGCGCGTCGTGCGGCGAGTCAGCACGGATACGCTGATCGTCCGCGCGACGGCGCCGCTGCGGGATCAACTGCGGGGCGGCATCGTGGTGGGGATTGACGGCAGCCCCCAGAGCATGGCCGGGCTGCTCACCGCGGTCGAGTTGGGGCGGCTCTTCGAGACGCCGGTGGAAGCCGTCGCGGTCTACGACCCCTATCTCCACTACACGATGTTCAACGGCATCGTGGGGGTGCTCAACGAGCAGGCCTCGCGGGTCTTCCGCTTCAAGGAGCAGGAGCAGCTCCACGAAGAGATCATCGACACGGGTCTGGCGAAAATCTACCAGTCGCACCTGGAGATCGCCCAACAGATCGCCCGCGAGCAGGGCGCCTCCCTCAAGATCACCCTCCTGGACGGCAAGGCATTCGAAAAGATGCTCCTCTACCTGCGGCGCCAGCAGCCCTGGCTGGTTGTCCTGGGACGCTACGGCGTGCATCGCGACGGGGAGAGCGCCGAGCTGGGAAGCAACACCGAGAACCTGCTGCGCTCGGCCCCCTGCAACGTGCTGCTGACGGCCCGCACGTTCTACCCTCGCATCGACCTGAAGGCCGAGGAGAGCATCGCCTGGACCGAGGAGGCCCAGGAGCGCATGAAGCGGGTGCCGCCGTTGGTGACGGGGATCGCGCGCACGGCCATTCTGCGCTATGCCATCGAGCGGGGACACTCGGTGGTGACGTCGAAGGTCATCGATGAAGCGATGCACATCTTCATGCCGGAGGGCACGGCGCGCGCCATGGGGGATGCCGCCAAGAAGCTGGCCGCGGCCACGGTCGAGGGCGATGCGCGGATGCGCAGCATCTGCACCATCTGCGGCTATGCCGCCAAGGAGGAGCAGCCGCGCAAGTGCCCGGTGTGCGGCGCCGGCGCTGAGTCGTTCCAGCACATCGACCGCCAGGTCGTGCAGGCGATCATCGACAGCGAGGGAGGGGTGCAGGTCGAGGAGACCTTCGACGGCGTGGCGCTGAAGTGGACCGTCGAAGCGCGGGCGCTGCTGCGCGGCATCGAGGATACCTACCAACGCCGGCGCGCCAAGGCGCGCATTGAAAAGCGCGCCCGCAGTAGGAAGCTGAGCGCCATTACGGCGGACTTCGCCCGCCCCATCATCGAGGAAGCCAGCGGCGTCGAGCTGGGCGGGGCGCCTCCCATGCAGGCGCCGGTAACGGCCGCCCCAGGCTCTGCGGACGCCGCCGCGGAGGGGGCCGAGGCTGATGCGGCGCGCAGCCCCTTCGTGTGGCTCGATGAGGCGGTGCAGAGGCTGCGGCGCGTGCCGGCGGGCTTCATGCGGGAGATGACGCGCTCGCGGATTGAGGCCCTCGCCGCCGAGCGCGGGGCAACGACCATCACCCTGCGCCTTGCCGAGGACGCCATCGGCCAGGCGCGCCAGGTGATGGACTCGATGGTGGGGGCCTACATGAGCGAGGAGGGCCGCAGCACGCTCCGCCGCGCCGCCGCGTCGCCGCAGGTCGGGGTCGGCGATGATGCGCAGCCGGGGACGATCAAGAGCGCCACCCGCAGCCGCGACGTGCCACGGCTCAATGAGGTGACGTTGGCCCCCTACCCGAAGCCGAACGAGGCAACGAACTGACCTCACCCCGAAGCGTGCCGAGCGCGAAAGCTCGGAACGGCTCGCCATCCTCGGCGGCGCAGTTGGGTGCGGCAGGCTCCCATCGAGTTGGCCCTTGGCATCTTTGCAGGGAACTCCACGCGCGGGAGCCTCTCTTACTGAATCGAGGCGAACCCGTGGGTGAGTGTCGGCTCAGGCTGGCTTTACCTTTGCGGCTGGGAAAGGCAGCGCCGGGCCGCCCGTGCCTCCGGGGGCGCTCCGCAGCCTTTCCAACGCAAGACATGCCGCGGTCTTAACGAGCGATGAGCGCGGCAACACGGACCCGAGGCGGATGCCGAGGGGCAACGTCGAACCTAGTGTTGCGTCTCAGAAGTTCGCTCACACCGTTGCGGCGCTGCTCGCTGCATTGGCAAGGGGCTTGTGAGGAACCCATGCTCCCCCACACTCCCATCCCATAGGGGTGATTCGCGAACCGCCCCTCCAAGCCGGGGCGCGCGAGGAGACACGGTTCCTTCCCAGACTGAGGTTGCGGGCGGGGCAAGCCCCGCCCCTACGATCAGCCCCCGCGGGCGCAGTTGGGGAGAAGGTCCCCTCTCAGGAGTAGGTGATGGAACGTAGGGGACACGATACTGGCGTTGCGTCTCCTAAGTTCGTTAACTACCTTAGCAACATTGTTGCCAAGGCGAGGCGGTTTTTGTGCGAGGAAGCCGCGCCTCATCCCTCAGCGATGGGCGCGCCCCGATTGCGCTAGCCGCTGCGCAACGCACGGGGAATGGGGCTGTGGCGAAGCAAGGGTCCCCCACAAAAAAATGAAGCCTGCAACGCATCAACTTTGCCAGGGAACTTTTGAGACGTAACACGAGGTGTGATGAACCTGATCTTGCACCAAGAGGGAGGAACGACTCAATGAGCATCTGTGGAAGAAACCTGAAGGGGTGGGTCTGGGGGCTCTTCCTTGCCCTGCTCGTGCTCGGCCTGACGATGAGCGCCTCAGCGTACCAGGCTGAGGAGGTGAAGAATGGCGGCACGATCACCGGCAAGATCCTCTTCAAAGGGACGCCGCCCCCGCGCGAAACGTTGAAGGCCTCGAAGGATACCGAAGTGTGCGGCACGGAGGTGCCTTCCGAGGCGCTCGTTGTGGGCGAGAACAAGGGCATCCAATGGGCCATTGTCAGCCTTGTCGATATCAAGAAGGGCAAGGGCGTCGACAAGAAAGCAACGGTTGAGCTCGATCAGAAAGGCTGCCACTATGTTCCCCACGTCGTGAAGGTGCCGGCGGGCGGAACTTTGACCGTGCTGAACTCCGACGGCATCCTGCATAACATCCACACGTACAGCAAAGTGAACAAGTCGGTGAACAAGGCTCAACCGAAGTTCCGCAAGAAGCTTCTCATCGACAACACCTTCAAGGATCCTGAGCTGGTCAGTGTGAAGTGCGACGCGCACGCCTGGATGAGCGGTTACATCCTCGTCGAGGAGCATCCGTACCATGCCGTCACGAAGGCGGATGGGAGCTTCTCGCTTTCTGACGTCCCTCCCGGCACGTATAAGGTGGAGGTGTGGCAGGAGAAGCTCGGCAAAGTCACCAAAGAGGTGAAAGTGGAGGCTGGAAAAGCAACGACCCTGGATGTCGAGCTTGCCGCCATGTAGTCTCTTGGTTGACCGGCGGGAACGGCGGGGCCGGCTGGAACGGTGGGGGTGGACCCCCAGGCAGTCGGCCCCTCCTGCCGCGCCACACGATGGGGAGAGGTTTGCCGGCCATCTTTCCGCCGCCGTCGCGGGAAGTGCCGCGGCGAAAGCTGCGCGCCCTTGCTGAAGGGTTTGAATCGGGCCGCCGTCACGCTCCAAGCGGCCCAGGCGTTGGCTCACAGCGTCAGGCGCGGGGAGTGTGAAACGCAGTCCACTGCGGGCGAGACTCCCCCCCTCGCGCCCCGGCGCGACTCAGCCCGGCCTTGCCAGCGGCAGGTGCGGGTGCTGCCTCTTCCCGAAAGGGGCGGGAGCGGAGCTGCTACGCTTGTGGGCGCCATGAAGTTCCATACGGAATATCGCACCTTCCATACCCAAAAGCATCGCGAGTACCTTAACATCACCCGCGAAGTTGAAGAGGTGGTGGCAAAGAGCGGCATTGCGGAGGGGATGGTGCTCGTTTCCGCCCTGCATATCACGGCGGGGGTCTACATCAACGATGCGGAGTCCGGCCTTCTGCAGGATATCGAGGACTGGCTGGAGCGCCTGGCGCCGAGCGGGCCAGACTATCACCACCATCGCAGCGGCGAGACCAACGGCGACGCGCACCTGAAGAACCTCCTCATCGGCCATCAGGTGCTGGTGCCAGTGACCGAAGGGCGTCTTGATCTGGGGCCATGGCAGCAGGTGTACTACGCGGAGTTCGATGGTCAACGCCCCAAACGCCTCATTATCAAGGTCATGGGTGGTTGAGCCTGGGACCGCTGGGGATGCGGCGCAGAAAAAACTGCTTGACGGAAACTTCCAGCCATTTTACTAGGGATAACGACTATCAGGCGTACCCCAACCCGCAAGCCTCACGAGAACTGCCTGAGACCCGTTGATGTCGCTGAAACTCGCCGCATTCGAAATTCTGCGCGCCTGCCGCGCCTCACTCCCCGCTAGAGAACTTGCCCAGCGCCTCTTCAAGAGTCCGTGCATTCCTCCGTCGTTGAGCGAGACGCTCATCGCCACGTTATTCTCGCAAGATGAGCGGTTCGTCCGCGACAACGGGGAGAGATGGCGTCTTTCCTCTGTCTGCCTGCAGAGCAGCCTCTTTCACGACTTCATCGAGCTGGCGTCGTTTTGTGTCGTCGATGTCGAAACCACGGGAGGCAAACCGCCGGCCGACAAGATCACCGAGCTTGCCGCGGTGCGGGTGCAAGGCGGGAAGCAGGTGGGGGAGTTCTGCGCCCTGGTGAACCCTGGGCGGCCGATCCCGCCCTTCGTGGCTCGATTGACGGGGATCAACGATGGCATGGTGGAGAAGATGCCGTCGATCGAGGAGGTGCTGGAATCGTTCCTGTCGTTTTTGGGAGAGAGCATCTTCGTCGCTCACCACGCCTCGTTCGACCGGCGCTTCCTCAACGCGGCCCTCGAAGAGGTGGGGCGACTCCCCATGGCGAATCCCGAGCTCTGCAGCGCGCGTCTGGGGCGTCGTTTCCTGCCGCACGTGCGTAGCTCATCCCTCGACAGCCTGGCGGCCTACTTCGGGATTGAGATCCCGTACCGTCACCGCGCCTTCGGCGATGCCCGCGCCACGGGTGAGCTCCTCCTCCGCTACCTGGAGATGGCGGCCGACTTCGGCATCCACAGCCTCAGCGCCCTGCTCGCCTTCCAGAAGCAGGCCCGCAAGCAGCCACGGGCCCGGCGCCACCGCAAAAAAAAGCAGGCAGCCTCGTCCTGAGCTGCCTGCTTTTTTTGCTGCCGTATCCTGGCCTGGGGGAGTGTGCCGCTTCAAGAGCCTAAGGGGCGGTCCGCGTTCTTCCGCGCTGCCGCCGAAGCCGTGGAGTGCAGCCGCCGGTGCTGCGCCGTCATCACGAGCCTACCGGCAGCATCATCACGCGGGCAAGGCGTTCCAGTGCCTTGTTCTGAATCTGTCGGATGCGCTCACGGGTAAGGTCAAATTCCTGACCGATCTCTTCCAGGGTTCGCTGTGGCCGGTTCTGGATGCCGAGCCGCTGCATGAGGATCTCCCGCTCGCGGTAGGGGAGCTTCTGCAGCCACTGGAACGCCATGGGGTCGTCTCCGCAGAGGGCCTCCACCACTTCAGGATGCCTCTCCGGCAGGCTCGGTCCTTCATGTCCAAACTTCGGCCGGCGGGGAATCTTATACTCCCGCATGCGGGCCAGGATGGAAGACTTGCTGTACCCCATGTTGTCGGCGATCTGGGCGGCCGTCAGGCGCTTCTCGAGGTACTCGCGCCGCAGCGTCTCGGCATCAATAGCGGCCCGATGCGGGCGGCCCTTGCCGTTGATGTCCACTTCCTTGAAAAAGCGCTCTGGGTCGATGTGAAAGGCCGCGAGGATCTTGTGGATGCTCTCGTTGCTTGGCACACGACGACCGCGCTCGAAGTAGTAGATCGCCGTCGGACTTAAGCCGGCAAGCTCGGCGAACTTCTTCCGCGACAGACCGAGAACACTTCGTATCTCGAAAATCTTTTCGTGTATCGTCATCTTCATGGTCAGCTCGACATCCTCATGTTAACGGGGTGGGAGGTACAGGCAGCGGTCTCGCCCCCCGGCAGGGACCGCCTCTCAGGAGCAGCAACGAACGGACGACCGGCAACACCAAACCCCCTTGACGCGAAAGCAGCACACGCCCTTCCACTTCTCTGTCACGATGGTTGAAATATATACACGAACACAACTGATGTCAAGAAGCAGCCTGCACATTTTTCATGGTAGATGCTGGAAATTCCTAAGCTTGCGGACGAGCCCCTGAAACTTCTCAACACTACCCCCCCGGTCAAACGCTAACACTTCACGATGAAAAGATTTGAAGTCGGTTCAGAGACAAGAGCCCGACCTCCGCAGGAGCTGGCGCGAGGCGAGATGGCGGCCCGCCGCAGCCGGGACCGAGTCACCGACGCGCCCTGCCACAACCGAGGGAGCCGCTGCTTCTTCCCCCTCTCTGCATCACAGATGGGAGAATATGTCAAGTAGATTACCGCTTCCTCCTTGGGCCCTGGAGCTTGGCACTCCTACCCCGCCGGCGGATGCTTGCCAGGGCACACCTTGCACTGCCGCTGCATTGTGGCCCCCTCGGCGCTTCGCGGTGCAGGGCGTTCACCATGGGAAACGCTCCCCGCAACCTGCTACCCCAAACTTCCAGAAGCGCTCCATTGCTCCTTAACATTTAGGAGACAAGACAAGTGTCAAGGAAGTTCCCATGTCCTGCGCCGTTTGTTGATGAGGGGCAGCCGCCGGCGCCTGCCCGCCAGCCTGGTCGCCCAAGTTCGGCGGTCGCGCCGCGGCGGCCGACAGGGGAAGGGCGATGGCGCCCGGGCTCGATGGCGCCAGGCAGGGCGGCCGCCCCGGAGCTGGGGCGCGCAAGCGACTCGGGCGCCGCGTGGCGCTCATGAGGGGTAGAGCGCCAGCACGAGCACTCCGAACATCGTGCACAGCCCGCCGAGGATAGCGGCAGGAGTGAACTGCTCATAGCGGCGCATGAAGAGGGCTCCGAAGATGAGGGTGCCGAGAGGATTGCTGTTCACAATCGGCGAGATGGTGATCAGGTCGCCGTGGCGCAGGGCGGTAAAGTAGAGGGCATAGGCAATGGTGATGGAGAGACCGGCCAGGGTCAGGTAGGGGAGATCACGGCGGGCGGCGCGCCAGGGTCCCAGCGCGGGGCTGAGCACCCGAACGATTCCGAGCAGAGCAAGGGCCGCCGTGGTGGCCAGGGCGCTCCCCAGCATCGGCGCGCCACCTTGCAACAGCGCCTCCTTGCGCAGAACCATGGCCCCGGAGAAGCAGATGGCTGAGGCCAGGGGGTAGATGAGGTCGCTCCGTTTGAACGCCTTGACCTGGCGCTCGAAGGAGATCAACGCCACCCCCAGAACCACCGTCACCGCCCCGATGGCGGTCGGCAGCGTCAGGCGTTCGCCGAAGAAGATGATGCCCGCCAGGGCGGCGAAGAAGGGGGCGACCGCCGTCAGTGGCGCGGCGCGCGCCATGCCGACGCGGATGATGCCCTCGAAGAAGAGGTACCAGGAGAGCGCCGGAGAGAGGAACCCCGAGAGCACGAAGTAGAGGCCGGCGCCCAGGCCCGCAAGCTCGAGCTGGCCGAAGAAGGCGGCTACGAGCCAGAGGCCAAGGCAGGCGACGGCCACCGAGAAGAGGACGCCAGCGAAGGTGGAGGTGCCCCGCAAGCCGAGCCGGACCAGGATCGTTTGGGCGGAGAAACTCAGGGAGGTGAGGAGAGCCAGGATCTCTGGAGTCATGCCGGTCTTCATCCCTTCCTGGCGGCGAGCGACGCGCAGCCGCGGCGCACGGCGTTCGCGCCGCCCAGGCGAGCAAGCCGGGCACGGAACCCCGCGGGACGTGCCAGCCGTCGCACCGACCTTGTACCTTGACTGCCAAGGAAGTTCAAATGGCGGGGAGCGGGGGGCCCCAGTTCTCCTCCAACGAATGCCTCCCGCTGGCGTGGCCATTAGGGGGCTTTCACCTTGACAAAACCTGAGGAGACTGTTAGGCAGCAAGGCAGGGAGCGTCATCGCGATCATCGTGGCGGAAGTTCCACAGGGTGGCTCGCGCTCCTCGGTGGCGCGCGCGTCGGGTTTCGCGGCCCAGGTTTTGCGGTCTCGCGCGCCGGACCAGCCTTCGTGCTACAGCTCAAGGAGTGCCCCATGGCAAAAGACCTGCGTAGCTTCCTCGAAGATCAACAGCGCTGCTTCCCGGAGGAGTTCCTCACCATCAAGAAGCCGGTGGACCCGCGAAACTGGGACATCTCGGCGATTCTTGAGCACTTGCGCCGCCAGGGACGCTTCGAGATCACGATGTTCGAACAGCCGCTGGGGATGAACGGCAAGCCCTCCCCCTTCCGCACCCTCTACAACGCCTTCGCCACGCGCCAGCGCTGCGCTGATGCCATCGAGTTTGATCGCGAGCAGTGGAAGATGCCTCTCAGCGAGGAGTTCGGACGCCTCGAAGAGCAGGTGGTGGAGCCGGTCACCGTGGCGCCCGGCCAGGCGCCCGTCAAGGAGGTGGTGCAGCGAGGGGAGGAGTGCGATGTCGGGGTCTTTCCCGGCGCCCGTTACCACCATGCCGACATCGGCCCCTACTTCGTCATGACCATGGTGCTGAAGGATGAAGAGGGAGGGTTCTACGACATCTCCTTCGCCAAGAACCTCTACAAGGGGCCGCGCAAAGTCTCGGCTTCTCTCACCTTGCCGCACCTGAAGCGCATCTTCGAGCAGAATGAGAAAAAGGGGAAAGAAACCCCGTGCATCATCGTGCTGGGGCATCACCCGGCCTTCTACTGGGGCTCGCTGGCGCTGACGCCGTTTGGGAATGACGACTACCGCACCGTGGGGGCGTTCCTGCGCGAACCCCTCCGCTTGACCCCCTCGGAGACCTGGGGAAGCGACTTCATGGTGCCGGCGGACGCGGAGATCGTCATCGAAGGGGTGATGCCGCCGGGGGTGCGTGAGGTGCAGAACCCCTTCGGCGAGATCAGCGGTCATTACCAGCCGCAGATGCTGCGTCCCATCGTCAACGTCACGGCCATCACGCACCGCCATGATGCGATCCTGCAGGGCGTCTACCCCGGCCACGAGGCGCACTACAACCTGGGTGCCATTCCCAAGGAAGGATCGATCTACAAGACCTGCAAGAAGCTCGTCCCCTACGTCACCGCGGTGCACTACCCGCACTCCGGCTGCGGCCGCATGTCCTGCTACATCTCCATCAAGAAGAGACAGGAGGGAGACGCCAAGCGAGTGGGGCTGGTGCCTCTCGTCGAGTCGGCGCAGATGCAGCTCGTCGTCGTCGTCGATGACGACATCGATGTCTTTAACGAGACGGAGGTGATCTGGGCGGTGATTACGAACGCCCAGCCGTCGCGCGATTGGGACATCATCAAGAACATCGCGAGCATCCATTCCTGGACGGAGAAGGTCGTCATCGACGCCACCGAACCGCTCGACATTCCGTTCCCGGAGCGCATCAAGGTTCCGGAGCAGGCGTTGGAGCGCGTCAAGCTGGCCGATTACCTCTAGCCCGCGCAGGACCGGCGCGCCAGGCAGCGGGAACGCCCGGCGGCAGAGGAGAGAAGTGGCGAAGGTAGGACCGGCGGAGGGGGCGGCCGGCGCCCGCGGGCACGGAGTCCGCCCTCATCGCCGCGGGAGATCATGCGATGAATATGATGGCCGATATCTTCTGGGTGCAGTGCCCCAAGTGTCAGGGACGGTGGTACTGCGAAGGAGACATGAAGGGGGTTTCGAACGTCGTCTGTCCCTTCTGCCTCCACGACTTCCCGCAAGAGGAGAGCCTGGAGAAGGTGAAGTAGAAGCACCGTAAAGTTTTGCTGCGGCCGCCCTGAATTGTCCAAGGAAGATTGTCCTGGGAGTTCGGGAGCGTGGTTTGCGCCGTGCCCCGGGGCTGGAGATCGTCCTCGAGATCAGGCGCCCCACTTTGAGGTCGCAGGCAAGCACAGCTCCCGCGTGCCGCCTCCGCCGTCGGAGGAGGGCGCCTGAGTTCCGGGACGGCAAGCCTCTGCGCCCGGGCGCGGAGGGCGGCCGGGTGGGGAGGCCCGATCATGCCGCCAGCAACCTTCGGCGAAGAGGTGAGGAGGATTCTGGAAAGCATCCAGACCATTGCCGTGGTTGGGCTCTCACCCTCCCCGGAGCGACCGAGCTACGGGGTGAGCCGCTACATGCAAGACATGGGGTACACGATCATCCCCATCCGTCCTGGGGGTGGGAGGATCCTCGGTCAATCGGCCTATGCCTCGCTGCAAGAGAGTCCCGTCCCCATCGATATGGTGAATATCTTCCGGCGCCCGGAGTTCGTGCCGTCCATTGTCGATGCGGCGATTGCCTGCGGCGCCAAGGTGGTCTGGATGCAGGAAGGCGTGGTCCACCACGAAGCGGCGGAGAAAGCCAGGCAGGCAGGGATGCAGGTGGTGCAGGACGCCTGCGTCCTGAAAGCGCACAAGTTCTTCGGCCTGCCGCGGCGTCCTGAGCGAGGCGTCTCCGCCACGCCGGTGGCTGATCAGCCGAAGTAACCGCCCGACGCGGCGCACCCCGTGCCGGCGCCGCCGGGGCAGCCGCGCCTGCCCCCTACCCGCGCGGCTCCTCGGCAAATTGACAAAGAGAGCGGCGAATACTACGTTGAGAGTGGAGCCTGCCTGCTGGCTCGGGGTATGGTGGCATCAGGGTTCGAGGGTGATCGCCCGGGGGGAGCGGAGCAGGCTGAAGAGGAGGGAGAGGGGATGGCGCTCATCCATCGGAGTCCGTTCGGTGAAAGCGGCTTGCTGCCCAACCTGATCAACAGCTTCTTCGATGAGTCCTGGCCCTTCTTCGAGCTGCCGGCGACCACCGGGCGCGGGTTTCGGCCGGCCGTCGAGGTGCAGGAGACCGATAGCAGTTTCATCATCCGGGCCGAGGTGCCGGGGATGAAGAAAGAAGACCTGAGCATCGAGGTGAAAGGGCATTCCCTGGTGCTTTCAGGCGAGAAGAGGGAACGCCGGGAAGAGAAGGGCCCGGGCACGTTCCGGAGCGAAATTCAATACGGCGCTTTCGAGCGCTCGTTCTCTCTGGGTGAACCGATCAACCCTGATGAGATCGATGCCGAGTTCAAGGATGGCGTCTTGACGATCACGGTGCCCAAACGCGAGCGGGAGAAGCGCCAAGCCATTGAGATCAAGGGTGAATAGCAGGCTCCCCCGCAAGGGCCCCGCGGGGGCTGCGCGCCGACGAGACCGCGAGAGCTCCAGGGAGGCTCTGGCGGTCTTCTTGTTTCAGGCGGGGCCGCCAGACTCCGCCGCGCCCGGCCCGCACCTGCCTATGCCGTCACCTTCAGCACCAGCCTGCCGCGCACCCTGCCGGCGAGAATCTCAGCGGCAAGGCGAGGCAGCTCCTCCAGCGTCGCCTCGCTTGTCATGGCGTCGAGGTTCTCCATCGGCAAATCCGTTGCCAGCCGCCGCCAGGCGGTCATGCGGCGCTCCCTGGGGCAGATCGAGGACTCCACGCCGATCAGGCTGACCGCCCGCAGCAGGAAGGGGAGCACCGTCGTCTCCAGCTTATTGCTGGCGACAAGCCCCACCGCGGCCACGGCGTGGTCATACTTCGTCTGCGCCAGCACCCGCGCCAGCGTCGTCCCCCCCACCGTCTCGATGCAGCCGGCCCAGCGCTCGCTCTCCAGCGGTCGGTTCAACGGCTCGGCCAGCACCTGCCGGTCGATGATCGAGGTGGCCCCGAGGGACGTGAGGTAGGCGTGGCTGGCCGCCCGCCCGGTCGAGGCGACGACGCTATACCCCAGGTTGGCGAGCGTGGCGACGGCCACCGAGCCGACTCCGCCCGAGGCGCCCGTCACGAGGACTTCGCCGTCGCCCGGCCGCATACCGTTCCGCTCCAGGGCCATGATTGCCAGCATGGCGGTGAAGCCGGCCGTGCCCAGCGCCATGGCGCGCCGCAGCGTCAGCCCCTGCATGGGTCGGACCAGCCACTCCCCCTGAACGCGCGCCTTCTCCGCGTAGCCCCCCCAGCGGGACTCACCCACGCGACAGCCCGTCAGGAAGACCGCATCACCCGGCTTGAAGTCGGGGTTGCTGCTCTCGGCGACAATGCCGGCGAGGTCAATGCCGGGAACGTGCGGGTAGTGCCGCACCATGCCGCCGATCCCCTTCAGCATCATGCCGTCCTTGTAGTTCAGCGTCGAGTACTGCACCCGCACCGTCACATCGCCCTCGGGCAGCCGCGCCTCCTCGATCTCCTGGATTGATGATCTCACCCTGCCCTCTTGCTGCTCCAGCACCACTGCCTTGAACATGAGCGCTCCTTCCCTCCATCCCTTCGGGTGCTGCGTCGTTGACCATAGCCCTCCCCCAGGAAGGGAGCTGCTGCGGTCCTCCTCACGGCCGCGCGGATCGAGAGCGGTCCGAGTCGTCAGACAAGGCGACAGGGAACGCTCCTCCCCCGGCGGTCTCGCCTGCCACGGCGGCCGCCACTCCGGGGCGAGGGGCCCGCACCTGAGGCTTGGTCTTGCACCGCCTAGCTAAGGGGTCATGGTAGCAAAAAACCGCCCGCGTGAGAAGCTGCGGAGAAGCTCCTCGCGGCTCCACCAGGCGCCGGCCCATGCCATCGACGCACGGCTCACCCGAGGGAGGAGGGGTCATGCCAAAGCACCGGCCAGAGGCAATGGACGCGCGCCTGCGAGAAGAGGCGCACCCCTTCCGCTGCGTACTTCAGCATTGCCGAGAGATCAGGCTGCGGCAGCGTCGGAGGAGCGAGGGGGCGCGAGCTGGGCTTTACCGCTCGCAGCGGCGCGGTTTCCGGCAAGCCGGCGAGGTGTCGAGCCTTGGCGAGCGCCGCATCGAGCCGCCCCAGCTCATCGATGAGGCCGTGGCCGAGAGCCTGGCGGCCGCTCCAGACGCGGCCGCCCCCCACGGCGTCAACGGCGTCCCGCGTCATCGTGCGAGCGGCTGCGACGCGCGCCAGGAACAGCTCGTAGGTGGACGTGATCTCCTCCTCCATGATCCGCCGCTCCGCCTCGGTGAAGGGGCGGACCGGATCGTGGAGCGCGGCGTGCCGCCCCCGGCTCAGGCTCTCCCAGCGCACCAGGAGCTGGTCGAGGAAGCCGGCGTTGGAGAGCTTGCCGGCAAGCACCCCGATGGAGCCGGTGATCGTACCCGGCTGGGCGACGATCCAGTGTGCGGGGGCGGCGACGTAGTAGCCGCCCGAGGCGGCGATGCCGCCGAGGTAGGCGACGAGGGGCTTCCGCGCCGCCACCCTGGTCAGCGCTGCGCAGATCGCCTCGGCGGCAGTGGCCGAGCCGCCGCGTGACTCGATCGCCACGACGAGCGCCGCGGCGCGCTCATCCCGCAGCACCCGGCGCGCCTCCTCAACCACGCTCAGGTCGCCGGCGCGCGCATTGAAGAGGAACGGCAGCGGCAGCGGCGGTCTGAACGGCGGCTGCTGGCTCCTGCCGTTGATGATGTCGCCCTCGACGCGCAGGAGCGCCACGTAGCGCCCCGACTTCCCGCGACGCCCGCGCGGCGCGACGGTGTCGAAGGGCGGGGCTGCGGACGCGCCGTGGCGTGGTTCCGCCGCCGGCCCGGGCGAGGGCGGCGCGCCGCGGTCGGCGCGGGGCTGCCCCGGCGCCGGCACCAGGAGGCGCCTCCGGGCCTCCCGCCAGGGGGCAAGCTGCGCCGGCTTCCCCGCGATGGCCAGGAAGCTCGGCAGCTCCTCCTCGCTCAGGCGCGCGTCCACGGCAGCCGCCGTCAGCGCCTGGAGATCGGTGTAGGGGGACCCGTCAACGAGCGCCTCGGCCCGCGCCTCGTCGATCTTTCGGCCGGCGGCGATCTCGCCCAACAGCTCGCCGTAGGCGGCATCCATGAGCCAGGTGAGATTTTCGCGCATGGCGTCCGACATGCGGTTGCGCGTGAACAGATCGGCGGCCGCCTTGTAGGGGCTGATCTGCACGATGTCGGCTTTCAGGCCAAGGCGCTGAAACGCATCGCCGAGGAAGAGGAAACTGCGGTGCAGCCCGAGGGGATCGACGCGTCCGCCCGGCTGCAGAAGGATCGTCCCGGCGGCGCAGGCGACCTGAAAGCTGAGGTGATCATACTGCTGCGACCAGGCGATGACCTGCTTGCCGGCGCGGCGCAGCTCCTCGATGAGGCTGCGCAACGTCTGACGCTGCGAGCCGGAGAGATGCAGGTCGCGGAGGTGCAGCACCACCCCGCGCGGCCGCGGATCGCCGGCCACGCTGTGGAACTGCTCCGCCAGCTCCTGCAGGCTCGGCTGCGGCGGGAAGAAGCGGCGTTTCCAGTACTCCGCCGGCCGCGGGCGCAGCTCGGGGTAGCTGCCGGCCAGGGTGAAGACGACGTAATCGGGGGCCTTCCCGCGGCCGCGCCGGAGGTTCCGGAGAGCGCGCAGGAAGCGCCGCAAGGAGGAGAGGAGGAGGCGCAGCACAGCCGATCCCCTTCAACTGCCGAGGTGAACTGCCCGGGCGAACATTGCGGAGACCTTGCCCGGCGCTCTGCCCTGGTGCTGTCGCGGTTTTGCCGCAGAACGATTCGCGCCCGCGGGAGAGTCCAAGCGCAGCTCGCGAGCCGAGCGGCCCCGCTCCAATGTACCGTTGCAGCTCAGTCCTGTCCAAGGGGAAGAGGCCGTGCGCAACGGCGATGTCAAGTGCGCCATAACTTGAGGTGGGGAACGGCGGGGGAGGGGAGAAAGGGCGGAGGAAGAAAACGCCGTGGTCAAGGCTTACGGACGGGGCGCCCCGGCCGCGCGGCTGCGGAGCCCTCTCACCAATTCCCTTCGCAGGCAGCGGCAAGGCTCAGGGCCAGCTTGGCGGCTGGTCCTCGGCGTGCCAGTCGCGCGTCAGGTCGAGCCAGAGGGCCAAGCCCTGCCACGCCCCGAATTGCCGGTAGCGGCGTCGCAGCCGCGCCGGCGTGGGCAGCGTCTTCGTGCCGTAGAGCCGCTGGAACTTCGCCAGGCACCAGCGGTCGATCGCCAGCCCGTCGTAATGGCCGAGGAGGCGCAGCAGTCCTTCAGCGGCGTAGGGTCCCATCCCCTTCACCCCCAGCGCCTGCCGCTTCAGCGCCGCGCTGTCGGTCGCCCCGCCTTCCCACGCCTCCAGCTCCAGCTCGCCCGCGGCCACGCGCTCGGCCAGCTCCTTCAGGAAGGGCGCGCGGTAGCCGGCCTTGACCGTGTGACGGTAGAACCCTTCTGGCTGCGCCGCCATGGCCCGCGCCGTGGGGAAGGCGCGGCGGCCGTCCGGCGCCGCCTCGCCGAGGGCCGTCACCAGCCGCTCGACCATGCTCCGCGTCAGCCGCCAGTTGCAGTTCGTGGTGCAGAGGAGCTTCACCGCGTCTTCAAAGACGCAGGCGCCGCGTAGGAAGCGGCCGGCGCCGGCGGGTCCGGCCCAGGCCAGCGCCGGTTCCCGGGCGGTGAGATCGTAGAACGGCTCCAGCTCGGCGTCGAGGGAGAGCATGCGGCGCACGAGGCGCCGGGCTTCGGAGCGTTCCTCCGACCTCAGCGGCTGACCGGCGCGCACCGTCAGCCGGGGGCGCGCCGCGTCGCTTGTCTGCCGACGCGAAGGCCCCGTGGGCTGACAGGCGATCTCCAGCGTGGTGACCATGCTGCCCAGGCGGGCGGTGTACCGGAGCGAGCCGCCGTCTCCGTCGTAACGGAACGGGAGCAGGGTGTACCAGCCGTGGCTGCGCACCGTGCGCTGGAAACTGAAGCCTGGCGGGGTGACAAGGCTGAAGCGGGTGGCGGAGGGAGCCAAGGCGGTTGACCATGGGGCTGCGGCGCCCCCGCGAAGCTCTGAACAGGGGGGAGGCTTGGGAGTACCGCTCAGCGAATGTCGTCAGACGGTCCTTGCCGCCGCATCTCCGTACGACATGTTCCCAGCCCATCAACCGGGGCGGTTCGCGAACCGCCCCTACCGGTGGGGATGCAAGGACCCACGCATGAACGCGGCGGCGCTGCCTCGTCCCGGAACCGCAGGGGCGCCGACCTACAGCCTCCCGGAAGCCTTCCGGGGCATGCCCCTACGCCGCAGGGTAGGCCGCGAAGGCCAGCACGGCGTTGTGCCCGCCGAAGCCGAAGGAGTTGTTCAGGGCATGGGTGAGCGTGCACGGCCGGGCGGTGTTCGGCACGTAGTCGAGGTCGCAGTCGGGATCAGGGTGCTCGTAGTTGATCGTCGGCGGCGCGATCTGGTGCGCCAGGGCGAGGGCGCAGGTGATGCTCTCGACGGCTCCCGCCGCGCCCAGCAGGTGGCCGAGCATCGACTTCGTGGAGCTGACCTTGAGCTGGTAGGCGGCAGCGCCGAAGACCTCCTTCAGGGCCAGGGTCTCGCTCTTGTCGTTGAACGGCGTCGAGGTGCCGTGGGCGTTCACGTAGGTTGAGGGCGCAATTGCCGCCGGGTCGAGGCCGGCCATGGCGACGGCGCGCCGCAGCGCCAGGGCGGCGCCGCGGCCCGTCTCATCCGGCGCCACGATGTTGTAGGCGTCGCTGCTCGAGCCATAGCCGACGACCTCCGCGTAGATGCGCGCGCCGCGGGCGCGGGCGTAGCCGAGATCCTCCAGGACGAGCATGCCCGCCCCCTCGCCCATGACGAAACCCTCCCGCGCGGCATCGAAGGGCCGCGAGGCGCGCGTCGGGTCGTCATTGTAGCGTTTCGCCATCGCTTTCATGTTGCCGAACCCGGCGTAGGTGAGGGGTCGCAGCACCGCTTCGGTGCCGCCGGTGAGCATGGCGCGCGCGTCCCCCAACCGGATGGCGTTGTAGGCGTCGATGATGCTGTGGTTGCTGGAGGAGCAGGCGCTGCTGACGTTCCAGCTCGGTCCCATGAGGCCGTTGAGGATGGAGATGTACCCTACCGCGGCGTTCGGCATGATCATGGTGATGGAGCGCGGGCTGACGCGGTTCGGGCCGCGCTCGAAGAGCACCTTCAGGTGCTTCTCGGAGGACTCGAAGCCGCTCAGGCCGCAGCCGAGGATGGCGCCGACCTCTTCGGTCGGTTTGTCGAAGGCGAGCCGCGCGTCGTCGAGCGCCTGGCGGGCCGCCACCAGGGCAAGCTGCACGGCCCGGTCGATGTCGCGCGCGCGCACGCCTTCGATGCCGTAACGCTCGAAATCGAAGTCCTTCACCTCGGCGCCGATCTTCACCTCGTACTCTGTGGTGTCGAAGTGCGTCACGCGGTCAACCCCGGAGCGCCCGGCGCAGAGGTTGCTCCAAAAGGTCTCCTTGCCGATCCCCAGGGGGGTCACCATGCCAAGCCCGGTTATGACGACGCGCGGCGCCTGCAGCATCTCCATTCCTCGTCATCCGTCCGTCGCATTACCCCTGCGGCGTTCCACCGCGCCGCGGCCGCCCGGCCGGCGCGCCGCCGTCCCCAGAAACGCCTCGGCGTGCTCGGCGCGGGCGGGGGCGCCGGGGGGGCGCTGCCGCCAGGTAGTCGTCCAGGTTCACCTCCTTCGACCCTGCCACCTGGGCGCGGCGGAACCAGGGGCGCGCCGCGGCGGGGACGGCGGCGTTGATGGCGATGCGCACCTGGCTGTCGTGGCCGAGGAAGCGCAGGTCGAAGGGGCTGACGACGACATCCTCGGGGGGCGGCTCCTGGCCGAGCATCATCCGCTTGCTGGCGAAGGGCGGGAAGTGGATGTCTTCCAGCGCCAGGTCGATGTCGAACTGGCGGAAGTGGAAGTCGCGCTTCGGATCGGTGCGGGTCAAGATGGCCCAGAGGATGTCCTCGGCGTTGTCGATGTCGATGTCGTCGTTCACCAGGATACCCATGCGCACCCAGGTGTGCTGCATGATGCCTTCGAGGAGCTTCTCGAGGGTCGGCTCATCGCAGTTGCCGACCGAGACGACGCAGCGCATGAAGTAGGGGAGGAAGCTGGCTCCCTTCACCTCCGGGGAGATTTTGCGCAAGTGGCGCAGCATCGCCCCCTCGCGGGGCAGGGCGCAGACGGCGTGCTCCTCGAGGTTGCCGCTGAAGAGGGTGTGGTAGATCGGCTGGAGGCGGTGGGTGATGGCGGTCACCGTGATCACCGGCTTGGGCGAGCGCGTGCCGTAGTAGCGGTGCATCTCGCCGAACGGCCCCTCCTCGCGCACCTCGCGGTGGCTGATGAAGCCCTCGACGATGATCTCGCTGTTGGCCGGCACCAGCAGGCCGTTGGTCTTGGCCGGCACGACCTCGAGCGGCTTCTCTTGCACGGCGCCGGCAAACGTGTACTCATCCGCGTCTTCCGGGATGTGAATGCCGCCGGAGATGAAGAGGGCCGGCTCGGCGCCGATCGCCAGGGCCACGGGGAGGTCGAGGCGGCGCGCCACGGCGCGGTCGTGGATCGCCTTCAGGTTCATGCGGGGAAGAATCTGGATGCCGAGCTTGTTGCCGCCATGCACCATGATGCGCTGGAACGAGGCGTTCATGGCGCCGCCCTGTGGGTCGCGCACGAGCACCACCGCGGCGGTGATGAAGGGGCCGCCGTCGCGGGCGTAGTGCGTCGGCACCGGCAGGAGGGCGGGGAGGTCCACCTCCCCCTCGTGCACCACCTCCTGGGAGGCGGCACGCTTCACCTGGCGGGGCTCGAGGGGTTGGAAATCCCAGTAGCGCTCGAACGTCTCCGCCAGCTTCTCGATGGGCTGGCCGAGGAGGAGAGCGTACTTGTCCCGCCCGGCGAAGACATTGCCGGCGACGGTGACGCCCGGTATGCCCACGTCGGTGAAGTGGACGGCCTGCCCGGTGGTCGTCAGCGCCCGGTGGAGGACGGCCGCCAGCTCCTGGCGCGGGTTGACGCGGCGAGGCACGGTGGCGCAGCGGCCGGCTGCCCGCAGGCGCTCCAGGAAGTCGCGGAATGTGGTTGCCGTCAGCACGTCTTCCCTTCTCCTCTTGGTGCTCGCTGGAGCTCTTGGCGCGCTGAGCCGCTCCGCGTGACGCCGGCAAGCTCAGGCACGCCACCTCGAACGCCTCCGTTTCCTGGGAAGCGCTCCGGGGCCGGCGGCGCCGAAAGCGGCGGCCCGACCGCGAAGGGTGCCACGCCCGATGCGGCTCTCATTCTACTGGAAGGAGGGCGAGGCGTCCACTCCGTCTCCCCCGGCGAGCTCGCGGCGGGGACATGGCCTCAAAGGAGGCCCCAGCGGCCGGCGCGGTAGTAGGTCGGCAGAACGGGTCGCAGCTCCGTGTTGATCTCCACCTCGTCGGCGGAGCCGGGCGGCTCCTTGCCGAAGGCGAGCATGGCGGCGGAGAGCTCGGCGGTGAGGTAGCGGGTCGTAATTCCGGCGTAGGTGAGCGCCGCGAAGCGCCGGCGCAGAAGGGCCTCGGAGGCGGCGTCGGGCGCCGTCGCCAGGTGCCAGCCCCAATCCCCCATGCTCGGCACGGAGGTGTGGTAGGGAAGGACGCTGAACCCGGCGGCGCGCAGGGTCTTGCCGATACTCTGGAAGACGCTCGGCGCCATGGCGGGGCTGGTGCTCTGGGTGACGAGCACGCCGCCGGGGGCCAAGCGGCGCCGCAGGAGCTGGTAGAACTCGAGGGAGAAGAGCCGCGCCAGCGCCACCGACTTCGGGTCGGGGAGGTCGATGATGACGACGTCGAAGAGGCCGGGTTCATCGCGCACGTACAGCGCCCCATCCATGTTGATCACCCGCAGGCGCGGTGAATCGAAGGCGTTGGCGTTGAGCCGCCGGAGCGCCGGATGGGTGCGTCCCAGCTTCGTCACGCCGGGGTCGAGATCGACGAGGACGAGCTCCTCCACCTCGGCGTACTTGAGCGCCTCGCGCGCCGCCAGCCCATCGCCGCCTCCAAGGATGAGGACGCGGCGGCGATCCCGGCTGAGTTGCATGGCGGGGTGCACGAGGGGTTCGTGGTAGCGGGCCTCGTCGAAGCTGCTGAACTGCAGGCTGCCGTCCAGGAAGAGCCAGTACGTGTCGCGGAACTGCGTCAGCACGATGTTCTGGTAGGGGGTCTGCTCGGCGTGGATGATCTTGTCGCGGTAGCGGCTCTGCTGGCCGTAGAGGATGATCGGCTCGACGGTAAGGGCGAGGCCGGCGAGGATGGCGGTGCAGGCGATGAGGCCGGCCCCGAGCAGGCGGGGGCGGCGCAGGCTGCCGCGGCAGCGCAGGAACAGCGTCGCGGCGACGCTGAAATTGAGGGCGCCGAGCGCCAGCGGCGTGTACGTCAGGCCGAGCCGCGGCAGGGCCACGAAGGCGAACAGCAGGCCGCCCGCCAGGGCGCCGTAGTAGTCCTGCTCCAGCACGCCGGCGATGTTCGTGCGCAGCGTCTCGTAGGTCTCGTTGATGCGCGCCACCAGCGGTATCTCCATGCCGATGAGCAGGCCGATGGCGATCGCCAGGGCGTAGATGAAGAGGTTGAGGCTCTCGGTGAAGGCCGCCAGGGTGTAGATGCTGACGGAGCTGACGGCGCACAGGAGCGAAAGGAGGAACTCCACGGCGATGAAGCAGTCCAGGAGGTGCCGGTGCAGGGCGCGGCTGACGCGGGTGCCGGCGCCCATGGCGAAGAGCATGAGCGACATCACCAGCGTCCACTGCAGGATGGCGTTGCCGAGCAAGTAGGTAGCGAGCGTCGAGAGGACGAACTCGGCGACGATGCCGGAGAGCCCAGTGGCGAACAGGCAGGCCTTCAGGAGCAGGCTGCGGCGCGTGCCGGAGGGCCGGTCGGTGAGGGAGACGGCGCCGGCGGCAGGCGACTGCGGTGCGGGGTGAGGGGAGGGATGCGACAACATACTCGTGGTGCGGGAGAGGGCGCGGGGGCGCACTGGTTGCTCGCGTCGCGTCTCGGCGGCTCGACGCATGATCCCGGTTCGGGTTCGGAACCGAGGCAACGCCGCCTACATCGCCCAGACAATCAAAAACGATGCGCCGATGTACGAGAATGCTTCCACGTAAGCCGCCCCCAGGTTGGGCGGGTTCTCCTTGGCGATCTCCTCCGTCAGGCTGCTTCCCGGCAGCAGCATCTTGTCGGTGACGAAGCGGATCACCGGCAGGAGCAGGATCGTGATAAGGAACTCCAGGGCGAAGAAGCTCAAGTTCGAGGACCAGCTTATGAAGTCCGCCTCGCTGGCTCCGCGCACCACGTTGCCGACGGCCACGAGGGCTCCGGCAAAGCCGACCCCCACCGCCACGTTATCGCGCTCGATCAGCGCATGGATGTCATACGGGGTGATGAGCTGGTACACCAGCCCGACGATGACCAGCGCCGCCTGGCCGAGAATCCAGAAGGCGATGGCCGTGAGCAGGGTGCCCCCTTCGCCCGCCACCGCCCCGTAGATGACCATGCCGGAGGCGATGGAGATCGCCGCCTCCACCACGCCCGTGCCGACGTTCTGGTCGCGGATGATCTCGTCCGTCACCCGAAACCGGTAGAGGATCAGCTTATCCCGGACCAGCGCCGAGATGTTGAGCGCGAGAATGCCGAAGACGCCGTACAGCACGAGATCGAGGAGGTCCTCCACGAGTCCCCGGCTGGGGCCGACGATGCTGCCGCCGATCGCCAGGATGAGGCCGAAGTAGTACCCGACCAGCGCCACGCCAAGGGCCGCGTTGTTGCGCTGCAGGAGTTCCTCGTTGACGTTCACGGAGGGGTGTGTGAGGCTGTACACCCCCTTGCCGAGCCAAAAGAGGAGGTAGCCCACGATGAGGTAGATGATGCCGAGAAGGAGACTGTCCAGGGTGACCATGCGAGCCCTCACTCCCCAGAGGTGAGGCACGAGAGGTGCGGCAAGCGCTTACTTGCCAAAGCCGCGGACTCCCCCGCCGACCCGGACCGGCGCGCGGGAGCGCTCGAAGCGCCGGTTGAAGCGCTCGCCGAAGCTGCTGCGCTGAGCCGCCTGGCGCGCCTGGCGGCGCTCGAAGAAGTCGGGTTTGGTGCTGCGGGTGAAGCGTCCGCCGGTGCCGAACTGGTTGTCGCCGCCGAAGTAGGGGCGACCCTGCGTGCGGGAGCGGCTGTAGTCGTCGTAGTCGCGCCGGTAAATGAGGCCCGCGCCCAGGCCGATGAGGTCGGTCAGCAGGCGGTACTTGCCGTAGAACTCCCAGAAGCTGGTGCCGCGGCTGTCGGTGCGCCACTCGCCGTACCGCGGGTTGCCGACGTAGGCATAGCCCGGCGGCGCCGGTGTGGTGGACGGCTGCTCATCCTTCGCCTTCGAGGCCAGGGCCATGCCAAGGTGGTTGGCGTGCGCCTCGTAGAAGTTCTTCGGCACCTGCAGCCAATCAGTGCGCTGGAGGCGCTCGCCCAGCGCGATGGTGTAGCGGTGGTAGTACGTCTTGATGAACGTGCCTTCCTCGCGCATGTCGTCGAGGATGATGAGGTATTCGGGCTCGTTCGCCACCGACCGCGCGATGCGGTCGAAGGGATTCGATTGGCCGCAGCCGGTGACAAGGAGCAGGAGGAAGGCGAGGATGGCAAGTTTTCGCATCGGCACAGTCCATGTCCATGGAACACGCACAGGAACAGCACAACGTTCTCGTTTACCTTTTCATAGATGCTCTAGCATTGCAAGACAGGATCGGCGCGCCCGCCGGTCACCGCGCCACATAGCCGCCGTCCACCACGAGGATGTGGCCGGTGACGTAGTCGGAGGCGGAGGAGGCGAGGTAGAGGATGGAGCCGCGCAGGCTCTCGACCTTGGCGAAGTGGCCGAAGGGGATGAGGGACTTGGTGCGCGCGTACCACGCGGGGTTGTGGTCGTAGCGGCGGTCGAGGCGCGTCGGGCCGTGGTAGCCGGGTGCGAGGGCGTTGACGTTGATGTGGTACGGGGCGTACTCGATGGCGAGCTCGCGGGTCAGATTCACGACGGCCCCCTTCGAGGCGGCGTAAGCGGGGATCGGGTGGTCGGCGCCGACGAGGCCGATGATGGAGGCCACGTTGATGATCTTGCCGGAGCGCTGCTGGAGCATCGGCTTCACGGCCTCGCGGGCGCACAGGAAGACCCCCCGCAGGTTCACCGCCAGGACCGCGTCCCACTCCGCGAGTTCCAGCTCGTGGGCCGGTTTGCTTGGCTCCAGGATGCCGGCGTTGTTCACCGCGATATCGAGGCGGCCATGCTGCGCGACAACCCCGGCCATGACGCTTGCCACCTCGGCCTCCTGGGTGACATCCAGCCGCACCGCCGCCGCCGAGCCGCCGCTGTCGAGAATCTGCCGCGCCGTCTCCGAGGCGGCCGCGACCTCGATGTCGGCGCACACCACGTGGGCTCCCGCCTCCGCCAGGGTGGCGGCGAAGGTGCGCCCCAGCCCCATGCCGGCGCCGGTGACGACGGCGACTTTGCGATCCAGCGAGAAGATCTCGGCGATGCTCACAGGAGTTCCCTTTCTCTCCCCGGGCGACGCTCCCAGCGCCTGGTCTCGGGGGATGGCGTCGCCTGGGGGTGGTGGTCGAGCTGCTGACGGCCCCAGGCGCTTGCCGGGCGCCGGGCGCGCCGTGCCCCGGCACGAGGCTCTTTCCCAGCGCCGCGTCCAACCCAGACCTCAGGCGGCAGGGCCGCGCCACCCTATTGTATCGCCGCCGCCGTGGAAGGGCAAAATGGACCGCGCTGCGTTGCGAGGCCGGCGTGGAGCCGCCGCCTCCCCCCTTTCCCGGCGCAGTCGGGAAGGAGTGGGAATACTTGCGAAGTGCGGCGCGAAGGTTGTAGGCTTCGAGGATGCCGCGCTGCGGCCTGCGGGAGAGGAACGGTCGGCCCGCCGCGACCAGGACGGGCGAACGGCGGGCAGCGAGGCCCATGAGGCGGTGACAGGTGAAGCCATGACACGCGTTGCCTGGGGAGCCACGCTCCTCGTGGCCGGCATCATCCTCCTGGCGCGGCCGCTGCGGGCGGAGACCCTGAGCTTGCGGCCGAGCCAGGATACGACGATTTTCTCCGAGAGCACGAACAGCAATGGAGCGGGAAGCCGCATCTTCGTCGGGATGACGCGGCGGGGCGACATCCGGCGTGGGCTGGTGCAGTTCGATCTGCGCCAGCTTCCGCCCGGCGCCATGATCACGTCGGCGGCCTTGACGTTCTCCATTGTCCGCAGCGCCTCCGCGTCCAGTGGTACGATCCTGGCCCTGCATCCGCTCACCGCCTCCTGGGGCGAAGCCGGCAGCACCAGCAGCACGGGGAGCGGGGCAAGCCCCCAGCGGGGCGATGCGACCTGGAGGCACCGTTTTTTCCCTGACACCTCATGGGCCCGCGAGGGAGGGGATTTCCTGCCAGACCCCAGCGTCACCGGCATGGAGAGCGGCACGGAGGTGACCGTGACCGGGGAGGGTCTCCTTGCCGACGTGGAGACGTGGCTCGCAAACCCTGCCGAGAACCACGGCTGGATTCTGCGCGGCGACGAGAGCGTGCCCCAGAGCGCCCGGGCCTATATCAACCCCGTCCTCACCGTTGAGTTCAGCGTCAGCGAAGCCGCGCCGACAGCCGGCGGCGAGGCGCCGCGGCCCGAGCCCGGCGAGATGCCGGCGGCGCCCGCCGTGGAGCTGGGGGAACCGGGCGGGGAACTGCGCTTCAGCGTCAGCCTGCGCGCCGGACCACTCCCCGTCGATGTCTACCTTGGCTACGTGACGCCCGCGGGCGAGATCGTTACGCTTACCCTGACGGAGGATCGCCTAGTGGAGCGGCGCGGCATCGGGCCCATCGTCAGGGGGTTCCTGCCCGTCGATCTCTCCGAGGTGCTGGTGTACGCACGCCCGTTCGGCGCCGTGGATGCGCCGGGAGGCTACCTCCTGTTCGCCGCCCTGGCGCCTGTGGGGGCAGACCCTCTCAACCTTGAGGGCCTCATCAGCCTGTCGACGGTGCGGCTGGAGCACGTGCGCTGAGGAGGACGACCAAGAGGGGGCCGCGGGCGATGAGGCCGGCCGCGCCGGCGGGTGCGCTCCTCTGCTTCTGTTACCCCCGCCTCGCCAGCCCTCTTCAACGTGGAAAGGAGGCGCGATGAAACGCGGTGGACTTCGTGCAGAGCTTGCCGCGGCAGGCCTTCTGGCGTTGCTCGTGTTGTGGTCCGTCGGCGCCGGCGCCGTGACCTTTGGCTTCGATCAGCGCCTCAGCTCCCTGACCTTCAAGGTGACCGCGCCCTTCGTGACCGCGGTGGGCCTTGTTCGGGAGTACTCCGGCACCGTGGAGGTGGAGGATGCGCGCCGGTTCCGCAATCCCCGCCTTGACCTCACCGTCAACCTGAAGAGCCTGTTCACGAAACATGCGGAGCGCGATGCGAAGATGATGGAGGTGCTCGAGGTGGAGAAGTTCCCCACCGCCAGTCTGCACATCGAGCGCATCGAGGGGATTCCCGACGCTCCCGCGCCTGGACAGCCGGCGGAGGTGACGCTGCGGGGCACGCTCAGCCTGCACGGCGCGTCGAAGCCGATCGACATCCGCGCCAGCGCCACGTACGACGGCGCCACCTTGATCGGCAGGGGCTCCGCCCAGTTCCTTCTCTCCTCTTTCAACATTGAGCGGCCGCGGGTGTTCCTCGTCTCTCTGCGTGATGAAGTTGAGGTGTTCTTCACCATTCGCGCCGTGCCGCGCTGAGCGGAGAACGGGTGACGGCGAAGAGATGCGGCTGGGGAAGGGAGGCAGGCGAGGCTTCCCTCCAGACTACGTGTTGGGCGTGATGCGGCGGGCAACGCGCGACAGCGGGTGGCCCTTGGCGCGGATGTCGAGGGTGTTGAACCAGCCGAACGGAGTACGGATGACGCGGCCGAGGTGAGGGGCAAGCTGCTCTTCCACCTCGGCCAGGAGGGCAACGGCATCGGCGGGGCGGCTCAGCTCGCCGAAGAGGTGCGCGAACGGATGCAGGACGACGGTGTCGACCTTCAACTGCCGGGCCAGGCTGAGCACCTCCCCGGCGGTGCGCCGCGCCACGCCCTCGCGGTCGGTCTCGTCCCCCGCTTCGGCCGCGGCGAGCACCAGGAGCGCCTCGTCAACAGCCGTGACCGGATCGTCAAAGGCTTCGATGATCTTCGAGCGGCCGCGCTCGGTGATGACGCAGCGGAACGAGTCGACGTGCCAGATGAGGATACGCACGGAGTTCCGGAACACGGGGGCGAGGTTCCTCTCGCGTCCCGCGCCATGATGGGGCGCAGCAGCCCTGGTGGGATGGACTGCTTGGCGGTGAGGCGGGACCCCGGGGGGACGCGCCGCCGCTTGCCGCCGTTCGCCGTCGGCTGTCGCTGAGCCGCAGGCGGCTGCCGGCTCATCCCCAGGGTTTTCCGTACCAGAGATTGGGCTACCGCTTTCCTTGCCCATCAAGACCGCGTGGGAGAGGGTGCGCCGCCCCGGAGAGCAGAACCGCCCGCCATGCGGTGCATGCCGGGCACTCAACGTTCTCGCGCCATCCTCGCGGCTCAGCAGGAAGCCTCTCTCCTTTCCAACGAGGCGCGCCGGCGCTTCACCCCTCGCCCGCGCCCCAGCCTTCCCCGCTGCCCTGCTGACGGCCGCTCAACGGGCCTCCGCCGCTCTGCCGGTCCTGCCTCCCCAGGCTTGTTATGAGCGCCGTTGCTGCACCTCTCGTTCTTCCTGACAGGCTACGCAGAGGACGGCGAACGGGAGGATCTCGAGCCGGCGCGGCTCGATGGGACCGCCGCAATCCTCACATTCCCCATAGGAGCCCGCTTCGATGCGTTCGAGCGCGCCTTCGATGGACCGGAGCTCCTGACGGTCTCGATCATTCAAGACGTAGTTCAACTCGATATTTTGGGTGCGGCTTGCCTCGTCCAGATAGTCCCCAGGACCGGAGTCCGACGAGAACCCTTCCGTTCCCTTCGTATGACCGAGCCGCGCGAGAAGCGCGCGCTTCATCTCCTTCAGCTTCGTCTTCACCGTGGCATAATTTGGTTGGGGCTTTTTCTTCACTCGGTCTTCCTTTCACACCAGAAGAACCGCGGTGTGTTGGGTGGACGGCCGGCGCCCCCTCACCCGCGTTGCTCGTGGCGCAGCACGGTGAGGTTCCGTCGCCGATCCGCCACCGCGCGCTCCATGATACGGCCTCCGCGCGCCGCGCCTGTAGCAATGTGCGACATACTATTGGTCAGGGGGCGAGAGATTGCAACACGCCGCCGCATCTTCGGCGGGCGCTCCCTTTCAGGCGCGCCGCACGGTGATTTGCGTGGCGCAGTGGACGCCGTCGCGGTCGCGGATGGCGGCCACGTCGGCCACAATGCGCACGCGCGCGCCGCCCTTCGCGAGGCGCTCCGCATGGAAGCCCTGCACGTTCCCCTCGGACCTCACCCGCTCAAGGACGCCGGCAGCCGCCTGGCGCTGATCCTCCGGCACCAAGGTGAACACCGGCTGACCGAGAATCTCGGCGGCCTCATAGCCGAAGATCTCCTGCACGCCAGCCGTCCAGGCAACGATCGTGAGGTTGCGATCCAAGGTGAGGAAGGAGTCGACCTTGCTCATGGCACCTCCGTGCTCGCGTTGCGGCAGCCGCGCCCACGAGCGGCCGGCGCTACGCCTGCTGCTCCTGCCGCAGCATGCGCCGCAGGATCTTGCCGGTGGCGGTCTTCGGCAGCTCGCTGACGAACTCGATCTCGCGCGGCGCTTTGTAGGGCGCGATCTTCTCCTTCAGCATCGCCTTGATCTCTTCAGCCAACGCACCGGACGGCGCCACGCTTGGCTTGAGCGTGATGAAGGCTTTGATCTTCTGCCCGATGGTGGGGTCGGGCAGCCCCACCACGCCCGCCTCGAGCACGGCGGGGTGGTCCATGATCGCTTCCTCCACCTCCTTCGGGCTTACCAGGTAGGCGCGGGTGACGATGATGTCGTCCGAGCGGGAGACGTACCAGTAGTAGCCGTCTTCATCGCGATAGGCGTAATCCTTGCAGTAGTACCAGCCTGCCTTGTTGACCGCCTGCCAGCGGTCCTCCATCTTCCGGTACCCCAGGGTGAGGCCGGGGTCATCGGCGCGGAGGCAGAGCTCCCCCACTTCGCCGGCAGGGCATTCCTCGCCCTTGTCGTTCAGCACCGCCACCGTGTGCCCGAGCATCGGCTTCCCCATGGCGCCGGGTTTCACCTTCAGACCGGGATAGTTGCTGAGGAAGATGTGCAGCTCCGTCTGGCCGATGCCGTCCATGGTCTCGAAGCCGAAGCGCCGCTTCACCTCCTCGTAGGTGTCCTGCGGCAACGGCTCGCCGGCTGAATTGCCGAGGCGCACGCTGCTCAGATCGTAGCGCTTCTCGGCGTCCGCAATGGCCAGCAGCATGCGGTAGATCGTCGGCACCGCCGAGAAGATGGTCACCCGGTAGCGTTGGATGTACGCCAGCGTCCGCTCCGGCTCGAAGCGCCCCGCGTACATGACAATGCAGGCGCCGGAATAGAGGGGGTAGAAAAAGTTGTTGCCGAATGGGTACATGAAGCTGATCTCTTGCGGCTGGAAACAGATGTCGCTCGGCCGCAGGTCCATGGCGAAGTGACAGATGGGGTCTCCCGAGCCGATCAGCCAGCGGTGGGCATGCTGGACCCCCTTGGGGTCCCCCGTGGTGCCGGAGGTGTAAAGGCTGAAAGCCAGGTCGTCCTTGCTCGTCCGCGCCGCCTCCAGGCGCTCGCTGCCCGCCTCGAGGAGGTCGCTGAAGGAGAGCTGCCCCGCCTTTGGGGCGCCGAGGATGATGGTGTGGCGCAGGCTGGGACAGGCGCGCCGCACTTCGTCGATGGGGCCCACCAGCTCCGGGGTGGAGATCACCGCGATGGACTCGCTGTTGGTGATGATGTGGCGCAGCTCCTTGGAGCGGAAGAGCGTGTTGGTGGGGATGGGGACGGCGCCGATCTTCATGCCGCCGAGCACGGCCACGTAGTATTCCAGGCAGTTGGCGGCGCGGATGATGAAGTGATCCCCTTTCTTGAAGCCGAGGTCCTTGAGGGCGTTCCCCCAGCGGTTGAGGAGACGCTGCAGCTCGGCATAGGTGATCGTGCGCTCGCCGTCGAGAATGGCGGGCGCCCCGCCCTTGCCCGCCTCCACATGGCGGTCAACCGCCAGGGTGGCCATATTAAGGAACGGGGGAACGACCATATAGTTCGGGGGAAGTGTGCGTGGCTCGGACATGGTCTTCAATCTCCCAATGGCGGGGCGCCCACGGGCGTAGGCGCCGATCAACGGCGTTGCACCTGTCGAACTATCACAAATCATGGCGTCCCTGGTCAAGGGGCTTGTTGCCGCCCCGCCGCTGTAAGGTTTCAGCGTGAAGAAAACCACCATGCTTGCGAACGGCGGCGAAGTACCTATAATGAGAGTACCTAGGTGCCGACAGAAGGCGGCGCGCTAAAGATTGTCCCTTCTGGCGGGTGCTTTGCCAGGTGAGGGTGCCGCATTCCTGAACGTACCCTGCCCTCCGGAGGGTGGTATGACAGCGGAGTGGTCGGGAGAGCCATCATGAGCTGGTTGCTCGTATTCATCCTTATGGGCATCGTCTTCCTCTACCTGCAGCAACGCCGCGCCGGCCACACGCTGCGGGCTTCGGAGCGCAGCGGGGAGTCGACCGCGACGCTCAATCCAGGGGTGGTGACCGGCATCGGTTCCAAGCGGGCCCCCGCCAGACAAGCGCAGGAGGAGGTGGCGGCGGAGGAGCACGTTGAGCTGGTGCGGATTAGCTGGGAATGGCCCACCTGCGAGCGCTGCAACCAGTTTCAGGGAAAGGTCTACGCCGCCAAGGGACGGAGCCGCATTTACCAGTCCCTCGAAGAGCTGCCCGGCGGCGGGCCCCCCTTTCATCCTGAATGTCGCCACACGCTGAAACCGTTCTCGGAAAGCGAGGTGACGAAGGAGGAGCTGGAGCGCCTGCGCGCGGGGGCTCCGTTGCGCGAGCTGACGCGTGATGACCAGGGGCAGTATCGGCGCGAGAAGATCGAGCGCATCCGCAAGGTGGAGTACGAGCAGCTCAGGATCGCGGAGGCCGAGAATAACACCTCCAAGGTGCTCCGCTCCCTGCTGCGGCTTGTTTCACGAGGCGCGGCGACCGCCGGGGACCTGAAGAAACTTGGCGATACGTACGAGCGCCTGGGCAAAATCTACACGGCACTGGAGGCCTGGAAACGAGCCCGCAGGCTCGATCGCACGCTGCCCGGGGTGGAGATCAAGCTCAAGAAGTACGAGCAGTTGGAGGAGAAGGCACCCTCCTAAGTGTCATAGTCTCACCAGTTCGCTGACCCAGGTGCGGCGTTGCACGCTGTATCGAGCGTGGGCGTGTGGGGGACCCTACGGCCCCTCACCTGCCTGCCGTCCCAGCGAAGCAGCGTGGCGCCCCCATTCCCCGCGAGATGCGCGGCAGCTCGCGTAAGTGGGGTGCGCGAGGGGAGAGGGTTCCCTCGCTGCATGAAGTGATGGAACTGAGGGGAGACAACACGAGCAGAGGGTTGTCGGTCAGCTCCCTTGGCGAGCAGCGGGTGGTCTCTCAGGGCGGGCGAGGAGTTGAAGGGGCGGGGTTCCCGCCCCTTTGTCGTTCGTGCGCTGGCGGCAGGACGCTCCCCACGCTCTTGCTTCCCCGCGCCGCGCGGCAGCTCGCGCGCAAGAGGTTTGCGCAGGGGTGCGACGGCCTCGCGGCAAACCCTTTTTCGGCGGCCAGCCGAGAGGAACCAACGTCCAGACCGCCACCTTAGCCCCTCTTCGCCAGCGTCAGCGGCAGGGCGCTCATGGTGCTGCTGTGACCGGGGAACGCCTTCGCCTCGGGGTCGATGTAGTTCTTGGCGAAATTCACCGCCACGGCGGCTTCCCCGAAGCCGGTGACAATGAGCTTCAGTTTTCCTGCGTGGTCCGAGACATCGCCGGCGGCGTAGACAGCCGGCAGGTTCGTCTCCATGCGCGCGTTCACGACGATGGAGTTCTTGCGAAACCTGATCCCCCAGTTCTTTAACGGCCCCATGTCGGAGACAAACCCCAGGTTCAGCAGCACGTGATCGACGCCAAGGGTCTCCTCCTCGTTCGTCTGGTTATTGAAGATCACCGCCTCCGTCACCCACTCCTGCCCATGCAGGGCGCGCAGCTCGTAAAAGGTCTTCACGTCGACCGACGACGCGAAGAGCTGGTTGACGCTGTGCTCGTGGGCGCGAAACCGATCGCGCCGATGGATGAGGGTGATCGCCTTGGCGATGGGTTCGAGGTTGAGCGCCCAGTCCAACGCCGTATCGCCGCCACCCACGATGAGGAGGCGTTTGCCGCGCAGCTCCTCCTTCGAGGTCACGATGTAAGAGAGCCCCCGTCCTTCGTACGCATCGATGCGGGGATCACCGATCTTGCGGGGCGAGAAGGCGCCCAGACCCGTGCAGATGATGAGGGAACGCGTGAAATGCTCCTGAACATTGCTCTGCAGGCGGATGATCTTGTTGTCCAGGTAGGAGAACTCGGTGAGGAACTCGTTCAGGCAGAAGGTGGGGTTGAACGCCTGCGCCTGCTCCAGGAGGCGTTGCACGAGGTCCTTCGACATGATTTTCGAGAAGCCGGCGACATCATAGATGTACTTCTCCGGGTAGAGCGCCGCGAGCTGCCCACCGGGTTCCGCCAGGCTGTCGATCAGCTTCACGCTGCAGCCGCGAAGGCCGGTGTAGAAGGCGCCGAACAAGCCCACCGGTCCCGCCCCCAGGATGGTCACATCGTAGACGGTATCCATGCAGTCTCCCGCTGCGTCTGATCAGCAACCCACCTTAGGCTCTGCTGCGGCGCCTGCCTCTCCGCGGCTTTCACGTCAAGAGCTCGTCCATTTGCCGATAACGGCCCCCGGCCACGTCCGGGTGGGGGGTAACGACGTCTCGCCACGGTTTCATTGTTGTTCGTCCCGACTTGCGTTGATGATGCCGTTCAAGCGGGCAACCGCCCGCTCACGAACCTCGTCCCACGTGTTTCCCTCCAGGCGGACGGGAACGACGCAACTTTCACTGTAGTCCACGACGCCTCGCACGCGGGAACGGAGCCAGCGAACCGCTTCCCGCTCATCGGCGGTCAACCAGAGCGGTCCCACCCGCTCCGACGCCCACGGACCGACCCATACTCCGAACCACACTTGGACGGAACTTGAGACCGGCTTGAGATAAAAGCCGTAGTACCATCCCTTGTCGTCGCCGGAGCTGATGCGGCCCACCTCGACGCCATCCGACTCCATCTTGGCGCGAACGTTGCCGACGATTCGGCAGAGGTCCCGGAGCGCCGCCCCCAAACCGTCAACGGCCAGACGGTCCGGTTTCGACTCGAACCGCGGGTCTATCTCGTCGGTTACCACGACGACCTCCTCCATGTGCATTTTCGTTCTTGGGTCATCTTCTTCTCCGGCGGCTTTTCTGACCCAATCGCCAACATCGCGCCATGAAAAGCAGACCAGCCGGACTCCATTGGCCTTTCCAACGCCATCGCTCCATGATGTCGCGGGGAAGTCCTTTCTGAGCCGCTGGACTGCCTCCTCACGGAGAACGACCAAGCGGGTTGACGGAGCCACAAGTCCGAAGACGGCATCGCCGCCCTCGACAAGGAGGTCGCGTATGTACCGGCTGGGTTGTTCTTGGCCCCACCAAGCCCAGATCTTGGATTCGAGGATGAACGTTCGCCCAGGCGCTTTCCACATGACATCGGCCCGTCCACCGCCCGCGCCTCGTTGAGTCTCAATCTCGAAGTCATCATCCACGCCACCATTGCCCCAAATGCGTTTGGCCACGAGTCGCCGAAACGGCGCGCTGTTCCGCAGCATGTAGGCCAGCGCCTCCGTGAGGATGTCCTCGGGAGTCGATCGGCTCATCATCTGCGGCAACAGGTATTCGTCACTCACGGTCGCTCACCGTGTGGTTCACGTGAAGAGGTCCTGTTGTTTTCTGCCCGTGCCCACCCGCGCCGCTTTGGCCTGAATCGCGGGCCACGACACGACCAGGGAGTTGTAGGCCAGGGTCTCTTCGGACCACGCCTTGCGCTCGCATATCGAGAACAGTCGGTAGGCCAGCGCGCGAGCGTCCTCCGCCTTCCCGCCGCCCAGCCGGGCGCAAAGCCGCGCGGCCCCGTCTTCGCCCTCCGCAGCGAGCTTCTGGATGAGATGCTGGGTGCACTCCCACACTGTGAGCCGCGTGTCCTCGACCGGGCCCCAGTCCTTCTCGTACTCAGACCGCTTGAGGAGACGCACCTTGCCCGCCCGTGCCACGAGAACGCCAGCGTTCACGAGGCCCTGCACCGACGTGTTCTTGGCGCGGGCGAGAACGTCCGCCTCGCCGAACTGACCTTCCACCGTCTCTCTTCAATACGAGTGAGCAGGCAGCCGGGACCCCAGGCGCGCTGATTTCTGGGCGGCGGCGTTGGCACCTGTCATGGCGCCTAAGGTCGGTCTGTGAGGGAGCGCCGGCCCGCGGCCCGCAAACAGCCGCCTTCCATGACACGGAAGGCCGCGCCTTGTCAAGGCTGGGAGCTTGATGAGGCGGCGCCGGGCTCGTGCCCGTGCCCCTGGGGAGGGGCATGGTGGCCGCGCCATTTCCGGCGTAGGGGCGCCGCCAGGGCTTCGGCCAGCGCTGCCTCGCTCCACCCCTCGCGCAGCCCGTTGCACAGCACCGGCAGGCAGAGCCGCACCTCGTCGTTGGGGCCCGGCAGGGCGATCAGCAGGGAGCGGCCCAAGCGGCCGACGGCGAGACGCACGCCATCCTTCGCATGCCGGCCCGTTCCCACCTCGTAGCGCACGATGTACGGCGTGGCGGCCTGCAGATCGAGGTCGAGCACGGCCTCGACGGTGTGATCCTTGTCCTCCGCGCCGATCCCGCCGGTGGTGATGAGCACCCCGAAGCCGGCGACGGCGCCCTCGTAGAGAGCCCGGCTGATCGCGCCACGACTGTCGGGGAGGATCGGCCCGCGCCGCACCTGGTAGCCTTCCTCCTCCAAGGCCGCAGCCAGGGTGGGGGAGTTCGTATCAGCGATGAGGCCCGCCTGGACTTCGGCGCCGGTGGAGAAGATCATCACTCGTCGATCCACGCGCGCCTTGATCTCCTCCGCCATCTCCCGAGAGCGTGCCAGCACGTCGCGGCCGAGGGCTGCGTCCAGCGCCACGAACCCCAGGATGCCTTCGGAGCGGAGGTCCGTTTCCGGCAGCAGGGTCACACCCGCAACGGCGGCCAGCGCCGCCAGAATCTCGTCGCGCTTGCCGAGCAGGTTCTCCGGGCGAAGCGTGGGCCGCAGCACGTCGAGGGTGAGGGTGTCGTCGCGCACATCCGTAACGAGGACCTCCTCCGCCCGCAGGGCGAGGACCTCCGCTACCCGCGCCGCCACCGCCGTGAGGTTGGCGCCCCGCAGACGGATCGGGCGAATCCACAGCTCCGTCTTCTCCAGCAGGTTGAAGTCGTCGTCGGCCATGGGGTCCAGCTCCTCAGCGCTCCACCTCGACGACGTCGAAGCGCAGCGGCAGGCACGGCGCGTCGAGCACCGCGTAGCCGATGTCCAGGAGGTCCACATCCTCGCGGCTGAGGCGTTCGATGTCGCCGAGCGCGATCGAGCCGGCGAAGGCGAGCCGCAGGCTGTCGCGACAGCCGGCCCGGCGCAGGACCGCCGCGGCCTGCCGCAGGTCGCGCAGGCGCCCCGTATCGATCATGATGATGGAGGCGCCGCCACGGGCCGCGGCGAGCGTCTCCTCGGCGGGCGCGCCGTGCTCGCCGCGGACCTGCACGACGATGGGGCGCCCCAGGGGACGCGCCTGCTCGAGCGCCGCCGCAATGCCGCCGAAGATGCGCACGTAGTTCTTGTCGAGATAGGTGAAGGGCGGCTCGCAGATGCGCGGCTTGGCCCCGCCGTCCTGCACGGCCTGGCGCAGGGGTTCCTTGAAGGCGGGGGGAAGCTTCTTCCAGCCGCCGCAGACGATCTCCACCCGCCCGTCCGCGGCGGCCACCGCCTGCGCCACCGCCGTCGCCACGCCCGACGGCTTCGAGAGCAGCCCAATGACGTGGTTCTCGGCTTCCACGATGGCCGCGGGGGCGCCCCGGAAGCGGGCCACCGGCGTGCCGGCCGCGCAGCGGCCGCCGTCAGGCAGGAGCGCTTCACAGCTCAGCCCCTCCTCGGCGCAGCGGGCCGCCAGCAGCACCATGCCGCTCAGCACGCCGGCCGCCTCCGCAATGAGCTGGGCGTGCGCGCGACGCGCCGAGCAGCTTCGGAAGAGGCGCTCCTGGAACTCATCCGGCTTCATGCGCTGGCCCAGCAGCGGTACCGTGGCAGGCGCGCCGCTCGTGGGCGCCGCGGCCTGGAAGCTGCGCGGCTCCGCGGGCGGCGGACCAGGGCGAACCTCGGTCTCGATGAATGACGCCTGGCCCACTCTGGGGTTGCGGGAACGGAGGCGTGATCGGCCTGAGGAACGGCGAGGAGCCAGCCTCCCGCAGCCGCCCCATGCTGCCCCTGGCGCGCGGTGAGGAGGATGGCAAGAGGGAGTTTAGTAAACGCGTCAGAAGGTGTCAATCGGTGAGCTTGGCTGCGAGGGGTGCGAGGGCGGGAGCAGCCTCGCTTCAGGAAGCCGGGTCGGCAGCATCATCGTCTGGTGGGCGAGGCGGAGAAGGTCCTCCGATCCCATCTCCGAGGCGCCGGCGACGAGCGCGTAAGCCAGCCCCGCCTTCTTCCAGCAGACGGCGCGGTAGCCTTTCATGGCGCCGATGTGGAAGGTTTCGCCCCGATAGCGCTGGGTTCCCTCGCGAGGGAAGATCAGGTCATCGCCGTTCGCCGCGTAGAGGGAGACGAGCGAACCGTTGCGCGTGTAACAGACCTGCGCCGCCACCCTGTCCCCCGTGTAGCCCAGCCGTGCGCCGAGGAGGGTGAGGCGCTCATGCTCCAGGCTGGGCACCGTCGCCGCGGCATCGAGGTTGCGCTCCAACCAGCTTCTCGCCAAGCCGGCGTCGGCGGTCTTGACGCCGAGGGGGAGTCGCAACATGCCCTGGCGGATGTGATCGTTGATCGCCGCGGTCATGAAGAGGGCGGGGGCAGCTCCCCCGCCGGATTGCAGGGCCGACCGCCCGGCGTACGCGCCGACGCCAAGCAGGGCAAGGAGGAGCGAGGCGGCCAGCGCGAGAACCGGCTGGCGCGGCAACCATCCCAGGAGGCGCGTCGCGCGCGGCTGGGCTGACGCCTCCCGGGCCAGGCGTTGCCGGATGTGCCGGCTAAGGCGCGCCGGGGGCGCCGCTTGCAAAAGTGGACACCCGAGCAAAGTCTGGAAGTTGCGCTGCGCCAGGCTCTCGGCGCGGCACGGCGGGCATTCCAGCAGATGGTCTTCAACGGCCAGGGTGTCGCGCACGCGCAGTTCGCTGTCGGTGTGCGCCTGCATGAGGTTGCGTGCGCTCCTGCAATTCATCATCTGCCGCCTATGGCTCCTGCCTCTCCTGCTTGCGACGGAACTGGCTGAGGTCAACGGCGTCCGCCTTGCGCTGCACGCTCTCCGGCCGCACGTAGCCGCGCTGCAGGGCGAATTCCCACAGCATGTTCTGCAGCAGCTTCCGCCCGCGGTAGAGACGCGACATCACCGTCCCCATGGGGCAGCCGACAATGTCGGCGATCTCGCGGTAGGAGAACCCCTCCATGTCCGAGAGGACGACCACGCTGCGGAACTCGCTGGGAAGCTGCTCGATCGCCCGCCGCACCTCATCGTGCACGGAATTCGCCAGGGCGATATCCTCCGGGTTGCCGAGCATCTTCTGCGAGAAGTCGGCGCGCTGCTGCGGGTCGATGGTATTCTCCACCGTGGCGAAATCGACCTGCCCCGGTTCGCGCGACTGTTTAAAGTAGTGATCCTTGTAAACGTTGATGAGGATTTTGAACATCCAGGCCTTGCAGTTCGTCCCCGGCTGAAACTGGTGGAAGAAGCGGAACGCCTTCAGGTAGGTCTCCTGCACGAGGTCCTCGGCATCCTGCTTGTCGCGCGTCATGCGCAGGGCGGTGTTGTAGAGAGTCGGCATGAACTCCAGGGTGAGCGCCTCGAACGCCTGCCGGTCTGCGCGTGGCGCCTCTGGGTTCTGTTTCTTCGTCGCGGCCGTCATGCCTCGGGTTCCTCGCGCCTCTGCTTTCCGCCAGCCTCGCCCAGTGTCATCTGGAACGGCAGCAGGCGGTCTTCTATTCCGCCGCCTCCAGGGGCATCGCCGCTCTCGCCGCGGCGCGTCGGCATCGTGGCGCTATCATACCACGCCGGCGGGTCCGTCGGCAGGCAATTCTCCCCCCGGCGACCGGCCGCGGCCCGCCAGCGATCACCTCGGGCCTCGGGCGCCCATCGCCCACGCATCTTTTGCCGGCGCTTCCTTCCGCGGGATGTTGCCAAGGCTTGCCGGAGGGATGACTCCTCCCGCATGGTTTGCGCCAGCGGGGAAATTGTATACACTTCTGCCCTGTGGAACGCTGGCGGGCGCAGTCGCCGGGCGTGTCGCTGCGCCGCCGTGCCCAAGTCTCTCTTCTCCCCTTCCTCGATGAGGCGTGCCGCGCATGTCGATCTCCTTCCACCCCTATCCCATGGACATCCCGGAGCGCCTGAACATGGCCGATTGGGCCATCGACCGCTGGGTACGCCAGGGTCACGGCGACCGGGTGGCCTTCGTAGCCCCGCACCCTGCCGGCGGGGGCGACGCCATCCTGGAGCTCACCTACGCTGCCATGCAGGAGCGCATGAACCGCGCCGGCAATGCCATGCGCGCCCTCGGGGTGGGGCGAGGCGAGCGGGTCCTGGTGCGCAGCCAGAACACGCCGGAGATCCTCGCCATCGTGCTGGGGTGTTTGAAGATCGGCGCCGTGCCGATGGCCGTCTCCTCGCTCTTCCGCTCCGAGGAGCTCGCCTACATCTTGCGCAACAGCGAGGCCGCCGTCGCCGTCTCCTCCCAGGAGCTGGCGGGGCCCCTGCGGGCCATCAGGCAGCGTGTTCCCACCTTGAAAACCCTCGCCACCCTCGGCGGCAGCGAAGCCGGCGAGACCGCCCTCGAGCCGCTGCTCGCCGCCTCGTCCGCCGAGCTCGCCTGCGCCGACACCCGCCGCGACGAGGCCGCCTTCGTCTTCTACACCTCCGGCACCTCGGGGAACCCAAAGGGCATCTGCCAGGCGCATCGCTACGTCATCGGCGCCCTCGATCCCCTGGCCCGCTTCCTGGTCCAGTTTCAGCCCCACGAGCGCATGTACAACCCGCATGAGATCAGCTTCAGCTACGCCTTCGGGTGGACCTTCTTCATGCCGCTGCTGGTGGGCGCCTCTAGCATCCTGCACCTGGGGCGCATCGAGCCGCGCTCGCTCCTGCAGAATATCCAGCGCTTCCGGCCGCAGATTCTCGCCTCGGTGCCGACGCTCTACAACGCCATGATGGCGCTCGACGACCGCCAGGCCTACGACATGCGCTCCCTGCGCCTCATCATCTCCGCCGGCGCGCCCCTGCACCAGGAGCTGCACGCGGAGATGCGCGCCTACTTCGGCTGCGAGGTGCGCGAGGCCATCGGCCAGTCGGAGAGCCAGACCTTCATCGGCCAGTGGGGCGACCGGCCCAGGAAGCCGGGGTCGCTCGGCTACCCCCTGCCGAGCTATCACATCCGCATCCTCGACGAGGAGGGGAAGGACTGTCCCCCCGGCGCCATCGGCTCCATCGCCATCCGCGACGACCACCCGTCGCTCTTCATCGCCTATCAGGGCCTGCCGCAGTTCTGGCAGGCGAACCACCGCGACGGTTGGTACCACACGGGCGACATGGGGCATCTCGACGGAGAGGGCTGCATCTGGTTCGACGCGCGCGGCGATGACCTCATCAAGAGCCGCGGCTACCTCGTCTCACCGGACGAGATCGAGCGGGTCCTGGCAGGCCATCCCGCGGTGGCGGAGGTGGGCGTGATCGGCGTGCCGGATGCGTACTACGGCCGGCGCCTGCGGGCCTACGTGGCGCTGCGGCCCGGCGCCGCGGCAGGCGAGGAGGAGCTGAAGCAGCACGTGCGCGAGCGCCTCGCCCCCTTCAAGACGCCGCAGGAGGTGGTTTTTCTACCGGCCATGCCGCGCACCGCCACGGGCAAACTGCAGCGCGTTACCCTGCGCCGGCTGATGGAGACGCAGGGGTGAACGTTGCCTCCGCAACGGCCAGGCAGAGACCGGTGCGCGGCGATGCGATCAGGAAGAGCGGCAAGGGGGTGGCGCGGGCCGTCGCGGCGCTAGTTTCGGCTGACGCTCTCGTACAGCTTCTGGAAATCGGTCTTCACGTCATCGAGCCAGGTGACGCCGATCCACCTGAAGCGTGGCACGAGGTACTTGCTCGCCTGCGAGGAGAGATCGAAGAGGAAGTGCTGGTAGACCTGCTCGGCGCTCTGGGCCTGTGTGCGGTACTCCTGCGCCAGCCGCTTCATGACGATCTGGGCGTAGTTGAACATGGCGAAGCGTTCGTTCTCCTCCTTCTTGTCATACGGGTTCTCGGCATTCATGACCGGAAGGAACACCCGTTCATTGAGGAACTGCAGAAGCTTGTCACGCGCCATCGAGTCTGCCATGCCCTTCCTACCTCTCTGCAATGCCATCGTCTGGGCGCACTCCGCGAGGGTACCCGGCGTGCGCGTGCGCTGCCCCCCTTCCGCGAGCCATGGTAGATTCTCATCTTAGCAGACCTCTCCCCGCCTGCCAAGACGTGCGGGGAAGGCGGCCGCGCGACAAGGAGTCCTGGGGGAAACCGCGCTTTGACTCGAGCGGCGGGGCGGAGGGCTGAAATCCCCTTGCAAACTCACGGAGCTGGCCCGATGCTACGAGGGGAAGAGGCGGTTGGAGGTTATGAGCGCGGACGGTCCGCGCCACGTGCGCCTGGCTCGCCGGGGACGAGGAGCGGCGGGCAGGGTCGTGGCGCGCTTCTAGCAACGAGGAGACGAGGGTGGGGTATCCGCAGCTCTGCACGTTGCGCGAGGCGGTGACGGAGGTGCCGCAGGGGGCCTTCATCGTCATGGCGGGGACGAACGACATGGCGCCGATGGCGCTGGTGCGCGAGCTCGTGCGCCAACGCAAGCGGGGCCTGCGCGTCATCACGGCGCCCACCGGCGGCTTGAACGTTGATCTCCTCATCGGGGCGGGGTGCCTTGCGAGCCTCGAACTCTCGGCCGTCTCCCTGGGCGAGTTCGGCGCGGCGCCGCACTTCCGTCGCGCCGCCGAGACGCGGAGCCTCGACCTCAGGGATACGACCTGACCCGCCGTGCTCGCGGCGCTCCAGGCTGGAGCGCAGGCCCTCCCCTTCGTGCCGGTGCGCGGTCTCCTGGAGAGCGACCTCCTGCGCACGCGCCCCGACTACAAGGTCGTTGCGAACCCCTTTGACGAGAGCGAACAGATCGTCCTCGTGCCGGCGCTGCGGCCGGAGTTCGCGCTGCTCCACGGCTTCCAGGCCGATGCCCATGGCAATGTGCTGCTGCCGGGCGGCCTGGACGGCGTGCTCGCGGCGCAGGCGGCCGAGCGCGTCATCGTGACGGTGGAGGAGCTGGTGGATCACGATCTGTTCGAGCACCCGCGTCCCGGCGTGGTGCTGCCGGCGCTCTATGTGGAGAGCGTCGTCCTGGCGCCCTCCGGCGCGCGCCCCACGGGCTGTCCGGGATACTACGAGGTGGATGGCGCGGCGATCCAGGACTACCTGAGAGCGGCGGCTGACCCCACCGCCTTCGCGGCCTACCTGGCGCGCTCCGTGCTCCGCCCCGAAGGCGAGGAGGGCGGCCGCGAGGACTTCGAGACCGCAGGAGCCGCCGGGGGGAAGCGCGTGGGCAGCTAGGGCCGTGGCCCGGCGTTTCGGTGCGGCATGGCGGGGCGTGATTCGGCGGCAGGCATGGTGCGAGGCAACCGTCTCCCACCGCCTGCCGGTGGGTTGCATCCGCTTCGTCGTCGCTCCCCTCAGCGCGGTCGCCTTGACCAGTGGCAGAGGCGTAGGCTGGGAGGGCGGGGGATCAAGGCCCCTCAGCCAACGTGAGCCTTCGTGACGCGGCACGGATGCCGCGCGCGCGCCGGAGCCCAGCAGGCGACGACTCCCTCAGAGGTGCGACGCGGCGGGAGGAGCGTGAATGGAGGCGGAAGCGTCCTGGACACAAGCGGAGATGCTGGCCTGCATCATCGCGCGCGAGCTGCGCGACGGCGAGACCGTCGGCGTGGGAGCCGCCTCTCCCGTGCCCGCCGCGGCAGCCCTGCTGGCCCGGGCCAGCCACGCGCCGACGCTCTGCCCGCTCATCATCGGCAGCCCCGCCCACTTCCCCTTCCGGGGCGGCAGCAAGGAGTTCTTCGATTTCGCCCAGCGCGGCGGCCTGGACGTCTTCTTCCTCAGCGGCGCCCAGATCGACCTGCGCGCGAACATCAACCTCCACTGCATCGGGCCGTACGAGGCGCCCAGCGTGCGGCTGCCGGGAGCGCGCGGCTCCGCCATGCTCTACTACATGGCGCGCCGCACCATCCTCTTCCGCACCGAGCACACGCCGCGGGTGTTCGTGCCGCGCGTTGATTTCATCACCAGCCCCGGCGCCAGCTCGGCCGGCGTGTTTCGGCGCGGGGGGCCGGACAAGGTCATCACCCCGCTGCTCACCTTCCGCTTCAATCAGCAGGCGGGGGAGCTGGAGCTGGCCGGCCTGCACCCCGGCGTGAGCCTCGACGCGGCGCGCGCGCAGACCGGATTCCCGCTGCGCTGGCAAGGCGGCGAGGCGCCGCGCGTGGCGCCGCCGACGGCGGAGGAGCTGGCGGTCCTGCGCGAGCGCGTGCGCGACGAGCTCGCGCCCATCTATCCGCGCTTCGCGGCAGGCCAGATCAAGGCGCCGCACGCGGCGCAGCCCTGAGTGGCAAGGCCCTCCCCGCCCCTCCAGCCTCGACGGCTGCGGCGGCGCAGCAGCACGTAGTCCCGCCCGCCGATCTCCCTCCATCCTATCTCCACGTCTATGGCAAGCCTTCGGCGCCGGTCGTTGGGCGGCGTTCCCCTAGGGTATCGCGAAGCAGGGCGAGGCTATTTTTCTTGCAAAACGCCAACGCCGACACTATCATTGGGTCCTCTCTGTCAAGGACCTGCGCAGGTGGCTGGGGGCGCAGGGGCAGCGGCTGTGCCGCTCGCGACGAGGCGGAGCGGCGTGGCGGGCGATGAGGCCGTAGTCCCGCGGAGGCGCCGTGGCATGAGCTCCGGGTAAGCGACGGAGCTGTTCAACAAGCGACAAGGGTGCTGGCGAGTGCCCATCGCAGGGGAGGCGTAAAGAGGATGAAGAGGTATCGTGGTGCGAATGCAGCGCGTCGGGCCGTTGTGGCGGGGGTTGCCATAGCGGTGCTTCTCCTCAGTGGCTCCCTGGTCCTGGCGCAGCGTCCCTTTGGTCCGCCTTCGGGGGATCAAGCCGGAGTGCGACCCGAGGTGCCGTCGCCGCCGCCGCCGCCGCCGCCGCCGGGTGAGCCCAGCAAGCCACCCGTGCCGAGCAGTCTGGCGGATCTGTTGGTGGGATTGCGGCCGAGCGGCGGCGGCGCGCCGCAGGCCGGAACAGGTCCTGATATCAATGCCACCTTCTCCGGCCAGGTGCCGGGGTTCATTCCTCTGAACATCGAAGTCAATATCACGGAATCCGAGGGGGCGATCAGCGGCTCGGTGAACGTGCTCCAGGGTCAAACGCTCTTGACCGAGTTCGGCATGAGCGGGGAGTATGATCGCCAGATGCGCAAGGTGACGTTGAGCATCCAGCTCGATCCGCCGCTGTCGCTGAGCGGCGAAGTCTCTCCCGATGGGAACATGATCGAGACCGACCTGGGGATCGTGCTCTTTCGCGGCGGTGGACGTGGGAGCCCCGTGGAGGGGCTGTTCATCGGCTCCCTGGGCGTCTTCCAGGTGCCCCTCCTGGGCGAGATCGATATCAGCCTGAGCGTGGAACTCTTTGAAGCGGAACCTGGGAGTGTGGATGGGTTCTTCGACACCCGCGTGGGCGGCGAGTTCCTCGGTTTCGGCGAGGTGCGGGGGAGCGCGGCGCCCGCCGATCAGAGCGGCGCCCGCCATCTCACGCTCACGTTCTTCTTCCAAGACCGCACCGAGGTGACCGTGGAGGCGGTGCTGCCCTTCGATCAGCGCGTCCTCGAGGTGCCGCAGTTCCAGTTGCTGCTCCACCGGGGCCGCTTCCTGGATGGCACGGTGGAGGAGATCGGCGAGGACCAGTTCACCATCTTCAACGAGTTCAGCGAGGAGCGGTTTGTGGTGCGCGTCAGCCGCAACACCCGCTTCCTCCTCGGCCCCTCTATTCTTGCTACGCACGCTGAGGACGTGGAGGGCGAAGCCCTGGAGGAGGACGCGCTGGATTTCGTCGACGAGGGCGTTCTGCGCGGCAAGGCCGGCTTGCAGGCCCTGCGGCAGGGTGAGTTCGCCTTCGTCTTGGCCATCGAAGGGCTGCCCGATGAACCATTGCTGGCGCTGGAGGTGGAGCAGGGGGGCTTCTTCGATGAGGGCGAACTCGACTTTGAGGAGAACGACGACTCGCTGAGTGATGGGTTCGCCGATGGTGGGTCGCTCGACTGCGCGCCGGACGATACCGCGTGCCTGGCCGGCCTTGCCGGTGTCGACTCACTATTTGGCAATGGCTCCTGATTGCGCTTCGTGGCCGCGCCGCACGTTCCCGCCCGCAGTAACGAAAATGGGGCGCCCGTGGGGGGCGCCCCATTGTTGTTGACGCGCCGGCCGCCGGTCGCCGGTCGCCGTGCCGGGGACTCCCCCCATCTCACGCAGGCGCGCCGCTGAGCTGCACGAGCTGGCGGACGTCCTGGGTGATGCGCATGGAGCAGAACTTCGGCCCGCACATGGAGCAGAAGTGCGCCTCCTTGAAGGCCTCGTGCGGCAGGGTCTCGTCGTGGTACTCACGGGCGCGGTCGGGGTCGAGCGAGAGGGCGAACTGCTGCTCCCAATCGAACTCGAAGCGCGCCTTCGACAGGGCATCGTCGCGGCTGCGGGCGCCGGGCTTGCCGCGCGCGATGTCGGCGGCGTGCGCCGCGATCTTGTAAGCGATCACCCCCTGGCGCACGTCCTCGGCGTTCGGCAGGCCGAGGTGCTCCTTCGGCGTCACGTAGCAGAGCATGGCGGCGCCGGCGGTGCCGGCCATGGTGGCGCCGATCGCCGAGGTGATGTGGTCGTAGCCGGGCGCGATGTCGGTGACCAAGGGTCCCAGCACGTAGAACGGCGCTTCGTGGCAGACCTGCCGCTCCTTCTCGACGTTCATGGCGATGAGGTGGAACGGCACGTGCCCCGGCCCCTCGATCATCACCTGCACGTCTTCCTCCCAGGCGCGCAGGGTGAGCTCTCCGAGGACCTCCAGTTCGGCGAACTGCGCCTCGTCGTTGGCGTCGGCCAGGCAGCCGGGCCGCAGGCCGTCGCCCAGGCTGATGCTGACATCGTAGCGCTTGCAGACGTCGAGGAGGAGGTCGAAGTGCTCGTAGAGGGGGTTCTCGCGATGGTGGCGGATCATCCAGTGCGCCAGGATCGAGCCGCCGCGGCTGACGATGCCGGTGACCCGGCCGGCGGTCAGCGGCACATGGCGCAGCAGCACGCCGCAGTGCAGGGTCATGTAATCGACCCCTTGCTGGGCCTGCCGCTCGACGACCTCCAGGAAGGCATCGATGCTGAGCTGCTCGGGGTCCTTGACGATGGCCAGCACCTCGTAGATCGGCACCGTGCCGATCGGCACCGGGCTCGCCTCGATGATGGCCTGACGGATTTCCGGGATGTTGCCGCCGGTGCTCAGGTCCATGACGGTGTCGGAGCCGTACTTCACGGCCAGGCGCAGCTTCTCCAGCTCGGCCTCGATTTCCGAGGTGGTGGCGGAGTTGCCGATGTTGGCGTTGATCTTGCACCGCGCGTTCGTGCCGATGGCCATTGGCTGAAGCGCCCGGTGATTGACGTTGGCGGGGATGATCATGCGGCCGCGAGCCACCTCGGCGCGGACGAAGTCCGCCTCGAGCCCCTCCTGGCCCGCAACGTAGTCCATCTCAGGCGTGAGTTCTCCGCGGCGTGCCGCATGCATCTGGGTGACGTTGCTCAGGCCGCGCAACGCTTCTCGGTCTCTACGCATTGGTCGCTCCTCCTGCTGCACCACACGGGAAGCATCGATCGGGAGGAATGAGGGAAGGGAAGCCCGGCGCGGCAGGCAGCATCGCACTGCAAAGTCATCGGAAGGCCGACCGTCCCTACGCTGGCATTACCCAGGTCAGGTTCAAGGGGTCGATGGTCTTCGAGAAGCCCATCCTCTCAGCTTGCACAGCTCCCCCGATCGTTCGCTGGTTGGTAGGTGAAGTGTAGGCCGCGCGCGCCGCAAAATCAAGCACGGAGTGCGGCATGCGGGGCCTCGCCGCGATACCCGGCCAGCGGCGCATGCTGAGCGGTCGCACGGCGCCGCCGACGCGCCTCGAGTCTTCGGCGGCACGAGACCAGCGAGCGCCGAGGCCCACTGCTTTCTCCCGGCCATCCCCCCAACACTCGCCCCCCAGCCCCGCGCCGATCTCCCATGGCGGGGTGTCCGCCGTTGCGTTATCTTTAGCAAAACTCGCCGCCAGGACAGGCGGCGAGGTTCCTGGCGCTCCAACCCGACGACCGCAACGGCGAGTCTCTCAAGGCCGGCGCGGCGGTGGAGGGCTGGCGGTGGCGCGCTGTCCGCGCGCGGCGGAGCCTGCCGCCGGCGGGGAGGGAACGGGGCATGAAGACCATGGAAGCGGCCATGGCGAAGACGCCGCAGGCGTACTTCCAGGAGGTGGCGCGCTACAAGACGGAGCCGCTCTGGATGCGCCTGGCGGAGGTCCTCACGAACGAGCCGCCGGTGCGCGCCCTCCCCTGCCTCTGGCGGTATGCCGACATTCGCCCGCTGCTCCTCCGCGCCGGCGAGCTCCTGACCGCGGCGGAGGCCGAGCGCCGCGTGCTCATGCTCATGAACCCCGGCCTCGAGGGAGAGGTGGCCGCCACGCAGACGCTCTACGCGGGGCTGCAGCTCATCCTTCCCAGCGAGATCGCGCCGACCCATCGCCACTCCCCGGCGGCCTTCCGCTTCATCGTCGAGGGGGAGGGGGCTTACACCTCCGTGAACGGCGAGCGCCTCATCATGCACCCGGGCGATCTCATCCTGACGCCGGCCTGGGCCTGGCACGACCACGGCAACGAGACGGACGCCCCCACCGTTTGGCTTGATGGCCTCGACGTGCCCTTGGTGAAGGGGCTGGGCGCTGTCTTTGCGCAGCCGTATGCCGCCGGCACTCACCCCGTGGCGCGACCCGACAACGCCTCCTTGGGGCTTTACGGCGCCGGCGGCATGCTGCCCCTGGGCGCGGCGCACGACGGCCCCCACTCGCCCCTGCCGATCTACCCCTGGAAGCAGGCCAGGACCGCCCTCGAGCAGGCCGGCGCGCCGACCACGCCGCACGACGGCGTCATCTTCGAGTACGTCAACCCGCTGACCGGCGGCCCGATCTTCCCCACCATGTCGGCCTACGTGCAGATGCTGCGTCCGGGCGAGCAGACGCGCCGCCACCGCCACATGTCGAGCCACGTCATGCACGTCGTCAGCGGCAGCGGCGTCAGCATCATCGGCGATGCGCGCCTGGAGTGGCGCGCCAAGGACACCTTCGCCCAACCCGGCTGGATGTGGCACGAGCACCGGAACCTCTCGGCGAGCGAGCTGGCGTTCCTCTTCTCCTTCTCGGATCGGCCGGTGCTCGAGCGCTGCGGCCTCTACCGTGAAGAGGATCGCGGACCGCAGGGATAGGCCGCGGGCGGCCGGGGGGCTGCGCCGCCTCACGGCGCTGGGGAGGCCGGGTTGCACGCAGTTCCTGGGCGAGGGGCTGGCGCGCTTCGCGGCGCGAAGATCCCGAGTATTCTCGGAAAGGATAGGTGCATGGAGCTCTCCCCGGGGGTCTATCACATCGAGGTGCCGTCCCGCACGCTGCCGCCGGCCAAAGCGACGAACTCGTACCTCATCGGCGCCGTCGAGCTGACGCTCATCGACGTGCCGCGCACCTGGGATACGGCGCACAACCCCATCGCCCGGGAGCTCGAGCGGCGAGGCAGCCCGCCGTTGCGGCGCGTCCTCTTCACGCACTCCCACATGGACCATTACGAGGGCGTGGATGACATCCCGGCCCTGGCGGGCGCCGCGCTCATGGCCCATCCGGTCGAGGGAAGGGTGATCAGCGCCAACCTGAAGACGCAGCGCGTCGAGCACGATCTCCAGGATGGAGATCGGCTGCGCGCCGACGGCATCACGATCCGCGCCCTCTTCACCCCTGGCCACGCCCCCGGCCACCTTTGCTACTACCTCGAGGAGCCGCGCTTCCTCATCTCTGGCGACGTCATCCTGGGCTTCGGCACCTCCGTCATCAGCCCCCCCCAGGGCGACATGAGCGAGTACCTCGCCACCCTCGAGCGCCTCAAGCAGCTCGACTTGGCGATGATCCTGCCGGCCCACGGACCGATGATCCGCGACCCCTACGCCAAGATCCAGGAGTACATCGAGCACCGCCTCAGGCGCGAGGCGAAGGTGCTCGACGCGGTCCGCCAGGGGCACGCCACGCCGGAGCGCATCGCCCGGGCGATTTACGGCGAGGAGGATTTCCGCGTGCACGGCTACGACCTGCTGCCGCGCGCGGCCCGCATGGTCCTTGCCCACCTCCTGAAGCTGGAGCGGGAGGGCCGCATCCACCGCACCGCCGGGGCGCGCGTCGATGCCTTCGCGGCGTGAGGGAGGGCGACCATGCCGCGGAGGCGCGTCCGGCGCCCACATTTTCAGATTTTCTGCTTGCGCGGCGCCTGGGGATGTGCTAAAGGAGGGTCACGCAAGAAAGGAGGTGGTCCGATGGCATTACCGTGTAGGACCTGCGAGGTGACTGAGCGGTAGCGCTTTGCGCCGCGACTCGGCGAGATTGCAAAGCGCCAGCGCAACAGCGCTATTGCAATCCAATCAGTTTCACCGACCCTGAAAGCGCCGCGGTAAGGTCCCCGCGGCCGGCTCCGCCGTAAAAGCTTTCAGGGTTCTTTTTTGCCTGCAGGCTGCGCCGCCAGCGGCGCGACTTTTCCCCGCCTGCTTGCCCACCTTGCTGCACCGTCCTTGCGTGCCAGAAGTGTCCGCCTGCCGAAGCGAGGCTCGCTGCTCCATGCCCAGCACACCTGCGCCCGGCGCGAGCCGCTGGGAGGATTGGGGGCTGCCCTCCTCACGCCAGGCGCGCCGGGTCGAAGGCCGCGGCGTCCTCGCGCGGCTGACCAAGGAGGAGGTCCGCCGCCAGCCGGCCGACGGCGTAGCTCGTGGTGACGCCGTGCCCGCCCAGCCCGGCAAGCCAGAAGAAGCCCGGCAGGCGCGGGTCCCAGCCGATGACGAAGCGCCCGTCAGGGGTGAGCGTGCGCAGCCCCGCCCAGATGCGCTGCACCTCGATGCGCGGCAGGCGGGGGAAATGGGCCGCCAGCTTCTCCCCCAGCAGGTCGAGGACCGCGTGGTTGGTCGGCGGCAGGCAGGCGGCCATCTCGTCCTCATCGCAGGCGCTCAGCAGCAAGCCGCCCGACTCCGGCCGGAAGTAGACCTCGTGGGCCACGTCCCAGATGAACGGCCAGGAGGGATCGACCTCCCGCATCGGCGGCGTGCATACGAGGTGGCGCCGGCAGGGGCGCAGCGGCAGGGCGTCGGCGCCGGCGAGCCGGGCGAGGGGATTCGCCCAGGCCCCCGCGGCATTGACAAGCAGCTCGGCGCTGATCGGTCCCTGGGTGGTCGTCAGGGCGAAACCCCCGTTGCGCGCCGCGATCGCCTCCACCCGGCAGGAGGTGAGGAGGCTGGCGCCGGCGGCCTGGCTGGCGCGCACGTAGCCGCTCAGCAGGGCGTGGATGTCAACGACGCCGTCGCTGGGGCACCAGAGACCGGCCTCGCAGTCGCTGCCCTCGAGGAAGGGGTAGCGGGGGACGAGATCAGGGATCGGCAGGCAGGCTGCTTCCACGTCGTCGCCGCGGGAGGCCAACAGCCTCTCGGCCAGCGCCTGGTCGCAGAGGAGGAGCGACCCCGTGCGGTTCAGGATCGGCTGCCCCTCGTTGAGCGCCGGGGCGCCCTCGCGGAGGAACCGGGTGCCCTCCCGGGCGAGGCGGGCGAGATGCGGGTCCGCCACGAGCTGCCGGGCCATGGCCGCGTTGCGTCCCGAGGAGTGCGCGCCGGGGGTCGGCTCGCTCTCGAGGATCACTACGTCCCGCTCCCCCGCCAGCGTCAGATGGTAGGCGGCGGCAGCCCCGGCAAACCCCGCACCGATGATGGCCACGCGCGCGTGCTGTCTCACTCGACCTTCTCCTCAGCCTGGGGGGAACGCAGCCTGCCTGCCGCGCCGCGTCCGGGTTCTGGGATGCCGCCGGCCGTCGTGCCGCGGTCTCTGGGAGGGACCTGTTCCCGCTTCCATCCAGGGCCGACGGGGCTTTCTCCAGCGGCATTCTTTCGATAGTATGCGCAGGTTGCGGTCTGCCTTCCATGGCATGCCGGACGCGGCCGGGCGGTCAACGTCCACCACGCCGGAGGCGTCGCGTGCCGGGAGGATGCCGGTTCGCTGGGGCGTGGGGGCGTCAACCGTAGGCTGGCCTTCGGGGAAGCGGGTGCCGGGGGGAAGGAAGCGCGGCGAAACGCCACGGCGCCGCGCCCCGACTGTCGTGTCGTCCTGCCGCCAAGGAACCTGGCGGAGACGGCGAAGGTGCGCCGTGGAACGCCGCTGGAGAGTCCGTCATGGCCGATGCGGGCCTGCGAGAGAAAATCTATGCGGTCACCGATGCCAACTACCTTGCGGTGGTGGCCACGGTGGATGAGCGCGGCGAGTCGCCGAAGCTGCGCATCATGGCGCCGGCGCGCGAGGGGGACGTCTTTTGGTTCAACAGCACCCACGCCGCGGGCGGCAAGCTGCGGCAGGTGGCGCGGCGTCCCGCTGCGGAGCTCTTCTTCACCCCCGACGGCTATCGCCGCTGCGTGCTGGCGGCGGGGGAGATGGTTCTCGTCACCGACGGCGACGAGAAGCGCCGCGTCTTCCCGCTCTTTCTGAAGGGCCAGCAGCGCCTCATCGGCAGCCCCGAGGCGCCGAACTTCAATCTCCTGAAATTCACGACGCGCCGCTACACCTACCTCGATCACGATGCCTCGGAGTTCCACTCCCTGAACGTGGCATGATGGCGCGGCTGGAATGTCCACCGGCGCACCGGCCCGGCCCTGCGAAGCCGCGCCGGTGTGGGCCGCGCGGGGCCGGTGGCTCTATGCTCAACGTTACTCCCGTTTGTAGGGCCGCGTGTAGACGCCCTTGTCGTAGAGCTTTTCGAGGATGGAGCGGAAGAGGGCGCGGGTCTGGTCGATGCTCTCGATCGGCTGCTCGAGGAAGCCATCGAGGGGCCAGCCGATCGCCTCGGCGTACTCGCGCGCAAACAGCTCGGCGCGGATCGAGGCCGGGTAGAAGGGCCTCGAGCGCGCGGCGCGCAGGGCGTTCACGTCGACGAGGGCGCGGATGCTCGCTTCGCCCGGGCCGCCCGTCTTCGCCAGCACCTGCCCTTCGTGGTTGATGATCATGCTGCCGCCGTGGGAGCAGTCGACGCCGCGCTTGGCGCCCTCGAAGACGCCGATGTTGCAGGTGGCGAAGATCGCCTTGTTCTCGATGGCGCGGGTGATCTTGATGGGACCCCAGTCGGCGTAGTCGAGCGACTCCGAGGTGCAGTGGAAGATGATCTCGGCGCCGTTCAGCATGGTGCAGCGCGCGTTCTCGGGGTAGAGCAGCTCGCCGCAAGTGATCACCCCGACGCGCCCGTGCGGCGTCTCGAGGACGGGGAAGAGCGCCTGCCGGCCGTAACGCTCGACGAACTCGGAGTAGATGTCCGACGGCGTGGTGTAGGGGAGGAGCCAGGAGTTGTTGTTGATCTTCCAGTGCTTCAGCACCACCTCGCCGGTGGGGCTGATGATGAAGGAGGTGTTGAAAAAGCGCCCCGGCCAGTCGTCGTGCACCTCGGCCATGTTGGCGACGATGTAGACCCCCAGCTCCTTCGCCTTCTGGCCCATGAGGTCGGTAACGGGGCCGGGGATCGGCACGGCGATCTTCATCCAGTCCTTCACTGGCATCTCTTTCCAGGCGCCGTTGATGCCGTACTCCGGCATGACGATGAAGCGCACGTCGCTGCGGCCGAAGGAGGCGACGTAGTCCATGAGATCGAAGGCGCGCTCCAGGTTGGCGTGGATGTGCTTGTCGCGCTCCCTGCGGTTCGTCGAGGCCTGGTGAGCCACGCTCTGCAGACAGGCGATGCCGAAGGGCTCAACGTAGTCCATGGCGTTTCCTTTCGCTCCACCATTGGCGAGGCGCGCCGCTCGGAACTTCCGGGTCCTGCTGCTACAGATAGTCGTTGGAGTAGAGCGACTGCAGCTCCTCGTCGGTCAACATGCGTTTGATCTTCTTTCCTTCCAGGAGAAATTTCGCGGCGTTGCGCATCCCCTCGGGCGAGAACTTCCCATCCGGCGAGGTGGCCGCGATGATGCGCTCCACGCTCAGGCGCAGGACCTTCTCGGGCGTCTTCGAGAAGCGCTTCTGGAACAGGGGGAAGAGCTCGTCCACCTGGTGCGATTTGATAAACTCGTTCGCCCGGCGCACCGCCCCGGCCACTTTCCGGGTGATGTCGGCATGGTCCTTGGCATAGGCGACGGTGGTGTGGAGCGAGCCGTAGTCGAACGGCCAGAGGGCCTTCAGGTCGCCGAGAGGGGCGCTGATGAGGGTCGCGCCGAACCCCTCGACCACCGGCACCATGGTGTTCGGCAGGGCATGCGCGAAGGCCTTGATGTCACCCCGGCGCAGGGCGGCGATATTGGCCTCGGGGGTGCCGAGCGGCACCTTCGTGACGTCGCGCTCAGGGTTGAGCCCCTGGCTTCCCAGGGCGTAGGAGACGAAGAGGTCGGGCACGCCCCCCCGGCTGGAGATGCCGACGCGCAGCCCTTTCAGCGCCGCCACCCGCGCCGCCAGCGGCGAGGCGGCGGTGATGCCGCGCTCCTTGGCCTCCTCGGTGCTCATGACGATCTCGATCGTCATGGTGTTCTGGAAGAGGGCGATGTTCAGCGGCTTCTCACCCTTCTCGAAGACCTGGATTGTCGAGGGGACCGAGTTGGCGCCGAACTGCGCGTTGCCCGCCAGCACCGCCGCCATGGCCAGGGGCGAGCCTTTCATGCGCACCTCTTTGACCTGCAGGCCGGCATCCTTGTAGTAACCGTTCAAGGTGGCGATCTCGAGGGGCGCCCATGAGAGGCTCACCGGCGAGGAGTAGGCGATGGTCACCTCCTCTCCCTGAGCCGGCGTTGTCAGGCTGGCGGCGAGTAGCGTGATGAGCAGAAGCATGAGCGGTCGCAGGACGTTCGTTGCGCGCATGGCCACCATCCCCCTGGGTATGTTCCCCTTGCGGGTCCCCGCCGTGGGTTCTAGAGAACCTCGCGATCCTCGACGCGGGTCGTGCCGCGCTCCTCTTGCGGCCGCCACTTCAAGAGACGGCGCTCGGAGGTTTTGAGGATCTCGTTGATGAGCATGATGATGACGGCGATCAAGACAACGCCGGCGAAGACGCCGGAGGTGTCGTACTGCCCCGAGGCGTCCATGATGAGGTAGCCGATCCCCTTGTCCGAGGCGATGAACTCACCCACGATGGCGGCGGTGAGGGCGTAGGGAAGCGCCACCTTCAGCCCGGCGATGACGTAGGGCACGCAGCTCGGCAGCACCACCGTGCGCTCCACCTGCCAGGGGGTGGCTCCCATGACGCGGGCCACCTTTGTCAGCTCCACGTCCACGCCGCGGATGCCGGCGTAAGTGTTGAAGAAGACGATGAAGAAGGCGAGGAGGCCGGCGAGGTAAATCTTCGACAGCAGGCCGATGCCGAACCACAAGATGAAGAGCGGCGCAAGAGTGATCTTGGGGATGCCGTAGATCGTCATGAGGAACGGATCGAGCGCCTCGGCCAGGTTCTCGAAGCGGCTGATGGCGAAGGCGAAGATGAGGCCCAACAGACCCCCCGCCACGTAGCCGGAAAGCGCCTCGAAGAGGGTGATGCGGATGTGCAGCAGGGCGTCGCCCGAGGTGATGAGCGCCCACAGGCTCTGCCAGGTCAGCAGGGGCGAGCTCACCCAGAAATGGCCCAGGCTGCGGCTGGCAAGAACCCAGAGGACCAGGAAGAAGGCGATGATGATGAACCGGTAGCTGTTCACCCGCACCCAGATCAGGAGCCGTCTGCGGGTGCGCGTCGTAGACCCCTCCGGAGCAGTGAGGATGTCCACCTCCGCCGCGGGGTCTTCCCTGCTCCGCGCGCTTTTGACCATCCGCTTCTCCCTCACGCACACCCTTTAGCGCTTGAACTCCTTCAGGACGCGCAGGTAGAGCTCGGTGAACTGCTGATCTTCAAGGGGATACTCAAGATGGCGGGGTCGCGGCAGGGCAACCTCGTACTCGCACTGCACCGACGCCGGCCGATTGCCGAGGAGGATGGTGCGGTCGGCGAGCAGGATGGCCTCGATGAGATCGTGGGTGATGAAGAGGATGGTCTTCTTCGTGCGTTGCCACAGGGAGAGGAGCTCGCGGTGCAGCTCCGTGCGGGTGTAGGCGTCGAGCGCCCCGAAGGGCTCGTCCATGAGGATGATGGGGGGATCATAGATGAGCGTGCGGATGAGGGAGACGCGTTTGCGCATGCCGCCGGAGAGCTCATGCGGGTAGTGCTGGGCGAACTCCGCCAGCCCCACCATCTCCAGCAGCTCCCCGACCCGTTCCTTCTGCTCCGGCAGCGGCACCCCGGCAAGCTCCAGGGGGTAGCGCACGTTGTCGAAGACGAGCCGCCAGGGGAAAAGGTTGTCGTTCTGGGTGATGTAGCCGATCCGCCGCTTGAAGCCTGGATGGAGGCGGCCGTTGTAGGTATGCCCCGCCACGGTGATCGAGCCGGCCGACGGCGGCAGCAGGCCGACGAGGATGTTCAGCAGCGTCGACTTGCCGCACCCCGAAGGACCAATGATGGTGACAAACCCGCCCTCCGGCACCGTGAAGCTCAGATTCTGCAACACGTTCACGTGCCGGACCTCGCCGCCGCGCTCGACAACAAAGGACTTGCTGAGGTTTTCGACGCGCAGCAAGGACATGGCAGGTGACCTGTGGCGCGGGCGGGGGTTGCGGCGTGGTGATGCTCCCCAACGTACACAAAAGCCGCGCCGGAGTCAACAGCCCCCCTCACCCTCGCGGCGCCTGTAGGACAGTTGCACAGAGGCGTGTCGCCCTCCGCGCCTCGGCGGTGCAATCCTTTGAACCGCGGAGACGCGGAGGGCGCAGAGATGCGAGGACGGTCTTCCCGCCTGTCGACCGTAGGGCGGTTCGCGAACCGCCCCTACATCGGGATGCGGGGAACCACTGATGAACACTGATGGACACTGATAGGCGTAAATTCGTCTCCCTCCGTGGATCACCCTTCCTCCGCGCCCTCTGCGTCTCGGCGGTGCAATCCTTTGAACCGCAGAGACGCGGAGCGCGCAGAGGTGGAGGACACCGGCCGCGCGACCGTCAGCCTCACCGCGCCAGGCGTCTTGCCTGTCACCATGGGACGGGATAATGACAGACAGGATGCTCCGCCTACGGGGAACAAGGCGCCGCCAGAACTCCTGCCTCGGGCGCTTCCGGTCTGTCAGCGCACCCTTGAGACACACCTCTCCGTGTGAATCCGTGTCCATCCGTGGTTCCGCGCGCATCCGGTCTGTCAGCGAAATTTTGAGCTACGCAAGCAGGGTGATTCAGAGGTAGGCCGGCAGGTCGGTGAGTGAGGGCATTGAAGGGCAGTCGGCGTCGGGATGGAGCCGGTGGGGGTCGAGGAGGAGCGGCTGCATGCCGGCGGCGCGGGCGCCGAGGACATCGGCGTAGTAGTTGTCGCCGACGTGCAGGGCGCGCTGCGGCGCCACGCCGGCCTGGGCCAACGCATGCTGGAAGATGCCGGCATCCGGCTTCGAGGAGCCGACGAGCATGGAGGCGTGGATGCCGTCGAAGTAAGGGCTGAGGCCGTGCTCATCGCAGTGGCGGCTCAGGGAGGCGTCCCAGTTGGAGATGATCCCCAGGTGGTAGCCGGTGCCGCGCAGCTCGCGCAGCAGCTCGTGGACCCCCGGCGGGCAGACCATCTTTTGCTCTTGGCGGAGGGCGCGCTGCTTTTCCTGCACCTGCTCGATGAGCTCCGGGGTGATCGGCGCGATCCCAACCGCCTCGAGGAAGGCGCGGAAGAACTCCTCCTCAAGCGCCTTCGGCGACACCCCCGCATCGCGCAGGCGGGCGTCGAAGCTGCTCATCGCCTGGCGGGCCCAGCGCATGCCAGCGGCGCGCTGCTGCGGGGAGACGCGCCAGCCGAGCTGCTCGAGGACGGTGTAGAAGACCTCCTCGTGCGACGGCCGGTGGTAGACGAGGGTCTCCCCCATATCGAAGAAGATGGCGTCATACTTCCGCACGGGACCCTCCGCTCCGTTGCCGCCAGGGGCGCCGCAGGACCGCCTCCCCCGCCGCGCGCGGCGCCACCGGCGCGCCGTTCAGGCCACCAGGGCGATGCAGTCGATCTCCACCATCATCCCCTCGATCGCTAGTTTGCGCACCTCGACCATGGTGGAGACCGGCGGGTTGTGCACGTCGATGAACTCCGCCCGCACGTTGCGCACCGGCCACTGGTGGTTGGCGATGTCGAGGAGGTAGATGGTCATCTTCACCACGTCCTTGAACGCCGCCCCGGCCAGCTCGAGGTGCCGCTTGAGGTTCCGAAAGGTGGCGCGCGCCTGGGCTTCGATGTCGCCGGCACCGATGACCTTCATGTTCTCATCCAGCGGTCCCTGGCCGGCAATGAAGACGAACGAAGCGGGATTCTTTACTCTGATCGCATGGCTGTACCCGCGCGGGATGGACTTCATGGCGCCGGATGGATTGAAGAACTCACGTTCCAAGGCTCAGCTCCTTCCTCGCTGGTGATGACCTCCGTGGCCGAGATTGATCCAGAATCGCACTGCTCACCGGCTGGCCGGGAGGGGGGATTGCGCTTGCCAGCCACCGCTCGGCCCGCCCGTCTCAGGCGCCGGAGAGCAGCATCGGCGTGAACGTCTTCTCCACGCGCTGCTGGTGGCCGTTCTCCGCGTAGGCTTCCTCGCGGGAGAGGTTGAAGGTGTCGTAGATCGGCTTGTCGCTTATCACGAAGAAGCGGCTCTCCTCTGCCGCGGTGTTGACATGTTCATGCCAGTACCACGGTGGGATCATGAAGAGGTCGCCCGGCGCCCAGTTGAAACGCTCGCCGTTCAGGACGCTGTAGCCGGCGCCGTCGAGGACGAAGCAGATGGCGCTGCTGGTGTGCCGGTGGGCGCGGGTGTGCTCGCCGGGCCGCAGGAGCTGCGCGTAGCAGGCCATGGTCGGCAGCACCGGCCCCTGCCGGAAGGGATTGACGTACTCCAGGAGGATGCCGTCAAAAGGGCTGCCCTCTGATCCCTGCAAGTACTGCAGCGCGCGCGCGGTCTCCGTCCAGCGGTAGGTCGCCAGCGGCACGGGTTCCGCGTAGGTCTCCCAGGTGGGGCGCGCGAAGCCCATCCAGTTGGCCGTATACCCCAGCGGCTTGGTGAAGGGATGGCGGGCCTCCGGATAGGCATTGAAGAAGCTCACCTGCATGAGCTGGTTGAACGGGTAGTCGAGGGCGTCCACCCAGATGATGGGCTCGGTGGTCTCGTTGCCGTGGTCGTGCCAGGTCCAGCTTGGGGTGAGGATGAGGTCGCGCTCCTCCATGTAGAGCGGCTCCCCCTGCACGGCGGTGTAGGAGCCTCTTCCCTTGACGATGAAACGGATGGCATTGGCCAGGTGGCGGTGCGCCGGCGCCACTTCGCCCGGTTTCACCAACTGCACGGCGGCGCCGATGGTGTGGGTGGTGCCCATGATGTGCCGCAGGGCGGGGTTGACCAGCTCGAACGAACGCCGCTCGGCGCCCCGCTCGAGGTCCACCAGCTCGCCGGCGCGCCGCAGGTAGTGCAGCAGCACCTCCCACTTCCACAGGTAGGGCGCATAGCTCACCTTCGGCTGGGGGGTGATCAGGCTCGTGTAGTAGGCCCAGGTCGGCGTGAGGTTCTGCTTCAGCAACTCGGCGTTGAGCCGTTCGAGCTCGACATCCCGGCTCGCCTCGGTGCGGCTTGCCATGCTTCGCTCTCCTCCCACGCCTCCCTGCCACGGACGGCGGCGCGGGAACGCCGCCGCGGCGGGCGGCGCCCTCGGTGGGTCCAGGTCGCCTCCGGCCGGCGTGGCCGCCGGGAGGGTCACGGACCCTGGCAGGCCGGCATGCATCCCAGGAAGCCGCTGGATGTCCTGCCCTTGCAGCCGATACGTCGGCGGCAGCCGTTTTTCACAGTCGTTATAGAGTATCCCCAGGAGACGGCCAAGATCAACGGCATTCCACGCTGAACCGAGTAACAGACGCGCGCGGCCGTTGCCGGCTCAGACCCCGACGGCGAATTGACACCCTGAAGCTCTCTCATCTACAATCCTTGCGTGGGTTCGAGCTCCGGCCTGGGGCGGCGCCTCGGAAGTCTCGCTGCGTGTGCGGCGAGCGGCAGATTTGCGCATACTACCTGGAGACAGTGACGGGAACGCAACCATGGAGTTTCACGAGACCTTTACGATCAAGGCCCCAATTCAACAGGTGTGGGATTTCCTCTGGAACCCGCGGCAGATGTTGGAGTGCGTGCCGGGCTGCGAAGACGTGGAGCAGGTGGATGAGAACAACTTCCGCGTCCTGCTGAAGGTGAAGGTCGGCTTCCTGTCGGCCAACTTCAAGGCGAAGCTGAGCGTCACGGAGAAGAAGCCGCCGCACTTCTTCACCTCGGTTGGCACCGGCGAGGACTCGCGGCTCGGCAGCTTGGTGAAGCAGAGCAATACGGTGACCCTCACCGAGCTCTCTCCGGGCGCGACCGAGGTGGACCTGAAGTCGGAAGTGAGCATGTTCGGCAAGCTGGGCACCCTCGGCTACAGCGTCATTAAAGGCAAGGCGGCGAAGCTCACCGAGGAGTTTGCTGCGAACGTGCGGCAGCGGTTGGAGAAGTAGCCGGACGAGACCTCGGCCGGCGGGCTACAGGGAGCGTGGGCATGGATATCTCGGAACTCCTGATGTTTGCCGTCAAGCAGGGCGCTTCGGACGTTCATCTGAGCTCCGGAGAGCCGCCCATCGTGCGCGTCTCGGGCGACATGAAGCGGGTGAAGGTGCCGGTGCTGACGAAGGAAGAAGTCCACGGCATGATCTACGACGTCATGAACGATAACCAGCGCAAGGTCTTTGAAGAGATCTACGAGCTGGACTTCTCCATCGATCTCGGCACGGTGGCCCGCTTCCGCGTCAACGCCTTCCGGCAGCGGCGCGGCGAGGCGGCGGTGTTCCGGCAGATTCCCACCGAAATCCTCAGCATGGAGCAGCTTGGCCTGCCGCCGATCTGCCGCGAGCTCTGCGACCGCGAGCGCGGCCTCATCCTCTGCACCGGCCCCACCGGCAGCGGCAAGTCCACCACGCTGGCGGCCATGGTCGATTTCATCAACCGCGAGAAAGCCGGGCACATCCTCACCGTGGAGGACCCCATCGAGTTCGTGCACCAGTCGAAGAACTGCCTCATCAGCCAGCGCGAGCTGGGGCCGCACACGCACTCCTTCGCCAATGCCCTGAAGAGCGCCCTGCGCGAGGACCCCGATTACATCCTGGTGGGCGAGATGCGCGACCTCGAGACCATTTCGCTGGCCCTCACCGCGGCGGAGACCGGCCACCTCGTCTTCGGCACCCTGCACACCAGCAGCGCCCCGAAGACCGTGGACCGCATCATCGACGTCTTCCCCTCGGCGCAGCAGGCGCAGGTGCGCGCCATGTTTGCCGAGTCGATCGTGGCGGTGATCTCCCAGGCCCTGCTGCGCCGCAAGGAGAAGGGCCGCGTCGGTGCCCAGGAGATCATGATCGGCGTGCCGGCGGTGCGCAACCTCATCCGCGAGGGGAAGATTCACCAGATTCCCTCGGCCATTCAGACCGGCCAGAAGTTCGGCATGCAGACGCTCGAACAGGCGGTGCTGACGCTCTACGAGAAGGGGATCGTCAGCCGGGAGGAGGCCTTGCTCAAGTGCCCCGGCCTCTTCCGCGAAGAGCAGGTGGAGCAGCGCAAGGCGGTGGCGTAGCGAACCGGCGCGGGCGGGCGTGAGGCTGGCGGCGCCGGCCGCCGCGGCCGCGAGGGCCGGCACGAACCCTTTGCACGCAGGGGGACCCTGCAATGACCATCAAGGACCTGTTGAAGATCATGGTGGAGCGCGACGCCTCGGACGTCTACTTGACGGCGGAGGCGCCCCCGATGTACCGCATCGACGGCGTCAACCGACCCGCCGGCAAAACGCCGCTCACCGCCCAGATGACCGACGCCCTGGCCGCCTCTGCGATGACTGAAAAGCAGCGAGCCGAGTTCGACGAGACCATGGAGATGAACCTCGCCCTCTACTACCCCGAGCTGGGGCGCTTCCGCGTCAACATCTTCCGGCAGCGCGGCTGCACCGGCATGGTCATCCGGCAGATCAAGGTCGATATCGTGACGATGGACCAGCTCAAGCTGCCGCCGATTATCAAAGACGTCATTATGACAAAGCGCGGCCTCATCGTCGTCGTCGGCGCCACCGGCTCGGGGAAATCGACCTCGCTGGCCGCCATGATCGACTACCGCAACACCCACGAGGCGGGGCACATCATCACCATCGAGGACCCGGTGGAATTCGTCCACCCGCATAAGAAATCCGTCGTCACGCAGCGCGAGGTCGGCATGGACACGCACTCCTTCCACGCCGCCCTGAAGAACACCCTGCGCCAGGCGCCCGACGTCATCCTCATCGGCGAAATCCGCGACACCGAGACCATGGAGGCCGCCATCACCTTCGCCGAGACCGGCCACCTCTGCCTGGGAACGCTGCACTCGAACAACGCCAACCAGGCGATGGAGCGCATCCTCAACTTCTTCCCCCAGGAGCGCCACGAGCAGATTCTCTTGCAGCTCGCCCTCAACCTGCGCTCCATCATCTCGCAGCGCCTGGTGCGCACGGTGGACGGCAAGCGCGCCGCCGCCGTGGAGATTCTCCTCAACACGCCGCGCATGGCCGACCTGATCATGAAGGGAGAGATCGAGAGCCTGAAGGACACCATGGAGCACAGCATTCAGGACGGCATGCAGACCTTCGACCAGGCGCTCTTCAAGCTCTACCAGGAGGGCCGCATCTCCTACGAGGACGCCCTGGCCAATGCCGACAGCGCCAACAACCTGCGTCTGAAGATCAAGATGGCGAAGCTCGACGAAGGCGCCGAAGAGGAGGTGGAGGAGAAGAGCTCGTTGAAGATTTGAGGGTTTCGCGGCAAGCCTCGGAAGGTTCTGCGGACGGGCCACGTCAGGGATTACTCTAGATGTTGAGAACCCTCGGCAAGTGGGCTGTTGGATTGTTCGTAGGGATATTAGGGATTCCATTAAATTGGGGGATTGAGTTCTTTTCCAAATTGCGATCCAGGGAAGGGTACGTGCTTTTTTTCACAATTATCGGTGCATACGTGGCGCTCTATGCGATATTCGTAAGCCAGCACGAACGGCAATTGAATCGTGCGCTGTTTGAACGCCAAGCATTCCTTTCGATGGTCTCCTCTAACAATCGGGAGATGATTATCACAGCGATGAAAAATTTTGGACCTATCCAATCAATAGAGGTCCGGCAAGAACCATCTCTTTTCAAGCCATGGACTTGGCTACCGTGGAATTACCTCAAGCCCAATGAAAGCCCCCTCTATCTCTGGGCCCAAACTTTCTTGAACCAATGTGAACCAGGAACCTGCGGATACACTAAACCTCGTTCAGGTGATAGTTATAGGATTGACCTGCGCCTGGCAAATCTGGAAGGAGCCAACCTGGGCATGAATTGGGTTCTGCGGGCCAATTTGAATGGAGCCGACTTACTATGGGCGAAGCTAAGTAAAGCCAATTTGCAAAGAGCCATGTTGCGCGGCGCGCTCATGGGGTCAGTCGACCTGCAGGGTGCGAATTTACGGTGGGCTGATCTACGCGAAGCTTGCATGGGTTTGGCAACATTGGTGGATACTGACCTGTTCGAAGCAGACCTGCGTAAATCTTCTTTGCGCTCAGCAGATCTGAAAAGGGCTAATGTAACGAAGGCCGATCTACGTGGTGCCGACCTTTGTTGGGCAAGGAACCTGGCAAATGATCAGATAAAAAGCGCGAAAACAAACGGCGAAACCTTATTGCCTGGTAATCCACAATGTGTGATAGAGAGGCGTTGCCCACACGCCCCCTAAAACTTTTGAACCATCTGAGTTTCAGGTTCTCTCTGCAGGATGCTGGTGCAAGTGGTGGGTTCCACTTAAAAACGAAGAGCCAGCACAATAACTGGGAATTATACCAGTCCTCTCACCACTAAGAATCTCCTTCGACCTGAAGTGTGGAGCATCGAGAATCCCCTGCTGTGCCTGCAAAGTACGTCGCTCCCCCACTCTCCCTACTTCACCTCCGCGAGCAATTTCCTGAACAGCTTCAGCGACTCCTCGCCGTCCCACTGGCGGGGGCCGATGCCCATGCCGACGAGGTCGCCGCGGTGGTCGATGATGAAGGTGGTGGGGGTGCCCCGCACCATGTAGAGAATCTGCGCCGCCCCCTCCGGGTCGAGGAGGATTGGGAAGGGGATGGCGTGCTTCTTTACGAAGGGGGCCACCGCCGACTTCCCCTCGCGGTCGATGGCAACGCCCACCAGCACGAACTTGTCGTTCTTCAGGAGCTCCGACAGCTTGATGAGAGAGGCACGCTCTCGCGCGCAGTAGGGTCACCAGGTGGCCCAGAAGTTGAGGAGCATCACCTTGCCCTTGAAGTCGCTCAGCTTCACCGTCTTGTCGTCGAGGTTCGGCAGCGCCACGTCCGGCGCCTGGATGCCGGGCGGCGCCGGGTGCAGACCGAGCGCGCCCAGCTCCTCCTTGTAGGGGTTCTCCGGAGTCGGCGGGGTCTCGGCGACCGCGCGCCGGCCAAGCAGGGCGAACGCGAGCAGCACGGCACACGCTACCAGAATGACGTTACGCCGCTGCACTGATGCCATGAGATGCTCCTTCAACCCCGTTTCGTTCCAACCCGCCCATACAGGCCCTCGACATCGACTTGCGGCGTGGCGACGCGCGCCGCGCAAGCTTGATTCCTACCGGGCAACGCGGTCAGGCGCTGAGGTATTCCCCCACCGCCGGGGCCCCGCCGCGGCAGGGGCCCGCCTCCACCTGGATGCCGCAGCGCGGCGGGCGCGTCTGCCTTCAGGATGAGCCGGCGGGGTCCGGGGCGGCGCGGTCGCCACGCGGCTCAATGCAGGGATTTCGGCCCCACGCGGATCACCGTCATCATGAGGTCGTCCTCGCCGATGCTCTTGATGGTGTGCCGCCAGTTCGTGGGGACGGTGAACCAGGAACCGGCCGGAACGGCTTTCACGACCTCCCCCTTGGCATCCATCAAAAGCCCCAGGCCCTGCTCGATGTAGCAAATCTCCGTGGTGCTCATGATCCCCACATTTCCCCCGTTGGGGATGCGCGCCTTGCGGACGGAGAACCAGACGTCATTGCCGAAGTCGACCTTGGCGATGAGCTTCGCAAAGAACTTCTCTCCCATGCCGGTCGGCTGAAAGGGGAGGGCTTCATCGGGAAGCACGACCTGCTTCTCGAAGCTGCTGATGAGGAGGTCGGGGTCGGGCACCTTGCCCATCTCCATCGTAGGCATTGGTGGTGTGCGCATCGGTTGCCCGGCGTCGGGTTGCATGCTCTGCATCGGCTGCTGCATCGGCATGGACGAGGGCGCGCCCGGTTGTCTGCGCGGCATGCTCGGCATTCCCTGCGCCAAGACGCCCGCGGAGCCGAGCCACACCACGAGCATTCCCACCACACTCGCGAGAACCCCCCTCATGGTCTCCCCTCCTACTGGAGCCACGGGCCGCCGCCGGCCGCGTCGCCTCGGTTACTCTCCGGCGGGTTTCTCCGCGGCCCCTCCGGGATCGCTGGACAGAACGCCGGCCCGGAACCCCACGGACCTGAGGGCGGCGATCATCTGCGCCGCGCCGACGCGGGCTGGGTCGAATGCCACCTCGGCCTTCGCCTCGCGCAAGCTCACCTGCGCCTTCTCAACTCCGTCGAGCCTCTCCAAGGCTCGTTGAGCGATGATCACTCACGTCCCTCACGTCAGCCCCTCGACGCGCAGGCTCAGGTTCTCCGCCAGCGCGGCGGCGCTGCCGAGACCGAGGATGCTGGCCGCCAAGAGCAGCGTGACCCAGGTGCGCATGCTCACTCCTCCCTCTCCAGGGCGAAGACGCCGTAGGCATGCAGCAGGCGAAACGTCTCGCCGCAGTGCTCGAGGCGGTCGCCCGCGGCGGCCTCATCCGGCAGGGTGAGCATGGTCCCGCACGCCGGACAGCTCGCGCGCTTGACGATCATGAGGCCGTACCGACCGTGTCGCTCCGAAACTCGGAACAGGAGCCCGGCTCAGTTGGCGCACTCGAAGCCCTCGCCCGGGCGCGCCCGCGGCCCAAGCTCGACCTCTTGCCCTCAGCCAGGACAGAGCGCCTTCATGCCGCCTCCCGATCAGGTGGGTACGTTGAAGCTACAGGTGCAGGAGCTGCTTCAGCCGCCCCAGGTCGAAGCCCACGACCACCTCGTCGTCCACTGTGATCACCGGCACGGCAAGCCGACCCGTCTTCGCCTTCAGCTCGGCGATGGCGCCTTGGTCCGCTTCGACGTTCCGCTCCACGAAGGCGATCTGGTTCTGTGAAAGGAACTCTTTCACCTGTTTGCAGGGCCTTCACGTAGGGCTGGTAAAGACCATGACGTTGGGCATCGTTCTCCCTCCCTATGAATTACGGCTGGCGAGGCAGATCCTCAGTTCATCGCGCCTTGCAGCAGCGCGGCGGTTGCGTCCGGGAAGAGATCGAGCGCCAGCGCCGCCAGCAGCGCCAGGGTGGCGCCCAGCAGCATAACGAGGTTGAGGCGCGCCCCGATGAAGCGGCATGCCACCGCGCGGCAGCGTCGGCGCTCCCTGAAGTATAACGCATACGAGCCAAGAACTCCGAACACGCCGGCTGGCAGGAAGATGGAACGGTACTGCATCGTCGTGCCCATGAACGCCCCTGTCCCAAGCCCCGTGAGCACGACGAGAAGCGGCAGGACGCAGCAGAGCGAGGCGACGAAGGCCGCCCCTAGGCTCACCGCGCCCACTCCGAAAGCGCGCAGGCACTCTCGACCGGCATGCAGGGATACTCTCATGAAACGTCCCCTGAACCGGCTTCACAAGCGCAAGACTGGACGTCCCGCGTCGCCAGCCGCGTCCACGCCGCGCAGGGTCGCTGCTTGGGGATGACGCCGCGACCGGCGCTGGACCCTGCTGTCAAAGAAAACGATGCGCCGACGGGGTTTTATTCGCCCAGCGGCGAAATTTTTCCGCTCCTACACCTTGTTCATCTTCAGCTCATCGAGGGGGTACCAGGTATCCCGCCAGGTGATGCCATGGTTGCGCAGGGTGACGATGGCCGACCTCCAGAGGATGTAGAGGAAGACGAGGGCGGCGAGTGGAAAACCCAGGCCGTACCAAGGGCGCATGCCGTAGAACCTGGCGTTGTCCCAACAGAGCAGGACAAGGCTGAGGAGGATGAGCCCGTTGAGGAGCCGGGTAAGGCCGTCGGTGGCGGCGAGGGCCGCGAACGGCCACACATCAACCAGCAGCAGGGCGAGGGTGGAGGCGATGACGACGGAGAGGCGGTAGTCGATGCCGGCGAAGGCGTTCTTCATCAAGCCGTCGATCATCTCGCGCAGCGAGGTGTACCACTCCACCGCCAGCATCCCCTGGCCGAGGAGCACCTCCTGCCGGAAGCCGGACTTCTTCACCAGCTTGCCCAGCTTCACGTCATCATCGGGGCGCATGGCAATGGCCCGGTGCGTGCCGATGGCATCGTAGACGCCGCGCCGCAGCAGGTTGAAGGCGCCGATGCCAAGGTGACAGCGGCTCGCCGCGTCCCGCGCCTTCCACGGTTTCGTGTAGCTGATGAAGAAGACGCCGAAGGCGGCGGCAAGCCAGTTCAGCAGCACGCCGGGCATGGTGAGGCGCGGGAAGACGGTGAGGTGATCGAGGCGCTCCCGCAGCAGGAAACGGGTGGCGCGGCGGAGCACGGTCGGTTCCATGACGACATCGGCATCGGTGAAGAGAAGCAGCTCGCCGCGGGAGTGCAGCGCCCCCTGGTGCAAGGCGTGGTTCTTCCCCAGCCACCCCGGCGGCAGCTCGCTGACATGGAGAACCCGCAGACGTTCCTGCCGCCGAGCCAGCTCATCCAGAATGGCGCCGGTGCGGTCGGTGGAACGATCGTCGACCGCCAGCACCTCGTAGGCATCGTACTCCTGCGCCAGCACCGACAGCAGCGCCTGCCTGAGGTTACGCGCCTCGTTCCGCGCGGCGATGATCACCGACACCGTGGGGGCCGCGCCCGCCACGGCGGCCGAGGTTTTGGCGGCGCGCGGCGACGCCGTGCTACGAGGCGAAACGTGACGGGATGCCTCCACCGAGGCGCCGGCCGCTGCCGGGAATGGCGAGAGAGGGTGCGCCTCAACCTTCCCTGCTTCGCCAGGGGCGCCGGGGGGGAGATCACGCAGGAACTGCAAGGTGCGGTTGCCGCGCGCCATCCGCAGCGCGATGCCGAGGCCGAGGACGAGGGTCGCGAGGGCGAGGGAGAAGAGGATGGGATGACCCAGGGAGAGTGCCGGCATGGATGGTTGGGGAGCGCCTTGCCGCTTCGCTGGGGTTGGGGGACCGCGCGCCGTCCCGCCGCGGCTCTTCCCCTGGGGTGCGGCCGGATACCACCCGGCAAGCAGCGCGGGTAACCTGAAGGACACCACGACAGGCGCGGCCTAGCTCTCAGGAGATAGGGGAGACCGAGGGCCAGCGTCACGTTGCCGCTGCCGCCGCGCCTCCCTCCGCCTCTCCGCCGCCGCCATCCACCCACCCAGCCCGGCAAGCCGCAAGGCTCAGGCTGGCTTCACCATCTCCTTGTCGTCGGCGCCGAGCTTCTCAAAGACCTTTTGCTTCACTTGGGCGTCGAAGATTTCCCATTTCTTGTACGTGAAGTCCCCTTCAAGGGTGCCGGAGAGGAAGCCGAGGGGCACGGTGAAGCCGCCGGCATCGTGCCGTCCGCCGCCGAAGTAGCGGCCGGCGGCGTCGCGCCCGAAGCTCTCCTTCAGGAAATGGTCAGGGTCCAGGGTGATCTTCGAGGTGCGCAGGGAGCCAACGAGCATCTCGGTCTTGTCGGCATCGATGACGATGCCGTAGACGATGGCGGTGTGGACGTTCTCTTCGGTAAGGAGGAAGTCGGCCGCCTGCGGGATGGCATCGCGGTCTTCGGCCCGCAGGTAGCCGATGCCGGCCACGCTGACGTTGTTCTGCACGACGCGGTTCTCGAGCGCCTTCTGGATGACGCTCATCACCTTCTTCGAGCGCGCCTGGTTCATAATGTCGCTGAGCAGCCCTTGATCGGTGAAAGAGCTCAGGTACGCGGCGGCGTAAAAATCCTCCTCGCCCGCTCGCAGCAGGTTCGAGGTTTCGGTGATGATCCCGTGCATGAGCGCCGTGGCGCAGCGCACATGGGTCTTGTTCGTGCGCTCGAAGCTGACGAGCCCGGCCTGCAGGTAGCCGGTGTAGATCGTTGCGGTGGCGCCCACCTTCTGGATGTCGCAGAACTCCGGGCTGACCGCGTACTGCTTCTCGTGGTGGTCGACGACGATCAGGTCCTTCACGCCGGCCTCGTGCAGGCGCTCGGTAAGCGAGGTGGTGGTGCCCTGGTTGTCGATGAAGACCGCGCCGTCGAAACGCTTGAAGTCGAAGCCGGATTGGTAGCGGGTGAGGTCGATCTCCAGCAGCTTCGTCAGGGCGATGTTCTGTTGGTGGCTGATGATGCCGTCGTAGACGATCTCGCACTCGATGCCGAAGCCGCGGGAGATGAGCAGATGGGCGAATCCCGAGGAGATCGCGTCGGGGTCGGGGAAGTTCTGGATGGCGATGATGTGGTGCTCACCCCGGTGGAGCTGCAAAAAGCTCGCAAGCTTCTCCGCCATCGACCGGGGGACGGCGTTGGAGGCGACGAGGCTCGCCACACTCTGTTGCTGTTCCATAAACGTAGAAACTCCTGAGCTCGCCGGTGGCAAGCCTCACGACGACGCGCCGACGGCGCCGACCCTCGGGTCTCCGGGCCGCACCTGGCGCCGGCCGTCAGCGAAGCTTCCTCACCGGAGCAGCGGCTGATCCCAAGCGACGATAGACGAGGAATCCATCAGGGGAAATGACTATCGCTTCGCGCTACGGGCTGGTTAACTGCATGACCGTGGTACTCATGTATCACGATTGAGCAAAATGTCAACGGTTGAATTTCGCTGCTTCAACCTCGCGGGACGCGCCTGGGCGCGCCAGGGGGAAATGGGGGCCACGAGGGAGCGGAGGGCCTCCTCCCGAGGCACTGCGGCGGGCGCGGGACGCGCTGGAGGAACAAGGGTGGCGCCATGATCGGCCTGTGCCTCCAGCCTCATTTGACGAACCTTCGTAGCTGTGCTACCGAACATCAGGGGCAGCCGAGAACGCCCGCGGCTTCATGCGGCCTGGCGAGGTGGCGGAGCTGCTCACCGGCTCGGCGCAGGTTCCCCCGCCCTCGCTCCGCCATCCCCCAGGCTGGCTCCTGGGGCGTGCTTCCGGGGGCTTGCTCTTAGGGCTCGCTGGAAGGGGCTTGCTGGGGATGCCTCGATCCCGAGGCATTCAAGCGCGATTCGGTTTTTCACCACAAGACAAGAGTAAGAATGGAAGGACTACATTTCAAGTCCCGCCGGCGAGTCTCGGCGCCGAACCGCTCCTGGCGCTGGGCCGCGACGGCCTCAGCGCGACGGCCTTGGCTTTTGAGGGCGACTGCGGGCAGGCGCGCGCCCTGAACAGTGAAGGAGGCAGTGTGGCAGGGGTGCTCATTACCGGCGGAACGGGATTGATCGGCGCGCAGGTGGCGCGCCTCCTTGTGGAGCGCGGCGAATCGCCGCTGCTCTTCGAGCTGTCGCCGCGCCAGGAGGCTGTCTCCGCATTGCAGGCGGAGTCCGCTGGAGCTGCGGCGCGGGGTCGCATCCATCTGCTTCAGGGGGACGTGCTGCATCTGGACCAGGTGCGGGCGGCCGTGCGGCAGCACGACATCAGGTGCGTCATCCACACCGCCGCCCTGCGGGGCCTCACCGCGGGGGTGCAAGCGAATCCCTACGAGGGGGCGCGCTTGAACTTCGAAGGGGCCTTGAACATCCTGGAGGCGGCTCGCCTCGAGGGGGTTCGGCGGGTTGTCTTCTCCAGCTCCTCGACGGTCTACTTCGGCACTCTTGATCCCCTGCCCGCGACGCTCCGCGAGGAGATGCCCCTGCGGCCGCCGCCGTCGATTTACGCCGCCACGAAGCTCGCCGCCGAGCACCTGGGGCGGAACTACGCCCGCTGGTTCGGCGTCGAGTTCACGGCGGTGCGCTATGCCAGGGTGATCGGCCCCCAGGCGAACCCCGTCACCCCTCACGGGGTGGCCCTCAAGACCATGGCGGAGGCGGCGGTGCGCGGCGAGCCCGCCAAGGTTGAGGCGTTCCTGTTCAGCGAGGAGCTCCTCTCGTATCGGGACGCGGCTCGCGGCACCGTGCTGGCGGCGCTGAAGAAGGGCGACCCGGCGCCGGCGTACAACATCGGCAGCGGCCAGCCCCACACGATGGCGGAGGTGCTGGAGGCCCTGCGCCGCTGCGTGCCCGAGGCGCGCATCAGCACGCGCCCCCTGTCGCCGAGCTTTCCCTACCGCTTCCCCATCCCCCCGCAGGACGGCGAGCTGGCGCAGCGGGACCTCGGCTACACCGCCGCCTGCGACCTCGAGCAGATCATGGCGGAGTACTGCGACTATGCTCGCGCTCGGCGCGGCTGAGGGAGCCGCCCGGGGGAGGAAGAGCGCCACGGCGCAGGGACGAGCCGGTGTGGAGGGGGCGCGCAAAGCGCAGAAAGGGGCAGCGCCGCCGCGCCGCCCCTTGCAGGAGGGTCCAGGTCTCCCGAACGCTACTTCTTCCCCGCCGCTTTCAGGAAGCTCAGGTCGAAGAGCTGGTCCTCGGGCACCATTTTCTGCACGTTCCCGGTCTTGACAAGCCACTCCTGCATCGCCATGACGCTCTTTATGTTCGGCATGGAATCGTACGTAAAGCCGGCATGGATGGACTTCTTGATGAGGTCCGGCTCAAGCTTCGTCCATTTGTTCATCACCGTGGCCACTTCATCGCTCTGCTTGCCTTTGTCGATGTAGAACTTCACCCCCTTCTGGTAGGCGTTCATCCATTTCTGGGCATCGTCGCGGCGCTCGCGGATGAACTTACCGGTGTAGATGAAGAACGCCGAGGTAAAATCGAGGGTGCCGGGGGTCTGATCGCCGGTGACCAGGATTTTGCCGACGCCCATCTCCTCGGCGCGCGTCCCCCATGGGTCCACGAAGATGCCCGCGTCGACGGCCTTGGTCTGCATCCCCTGCACCATCTTCGGGATGTCCATGTATTTGACCTTGTTGTGATCGTAGGGAACACCGTTCGAGGTGAGGATGTGGTAGAGGAGGTACTCGCCGGAGGTGAAGGGGGCGTTGTTGTAGATCGTCCGGCCGGCAAGGTCCTTCACGCTGCGGACCTCGCCGGAGTCGTAGAGGTCCTTGCGGACGGCCAACAAGAGGTAGCCGTTGCCCTTCGACAGCTTCCCCTTGTCGGCGACGATCTTCATATCCAGGCCCGTGGCGAAGGCGTTGAAGAAGCCCGCGCTCACCGCGCCGCCGAGGACATCGAGCTGCCCGGTGGCGGCGGGCGCCATCATCTTCTGGGCGGAGATGAAGCGCTCGGCCTTGACCGTCAGTCCTGCCTCCGTGAAGTAGCCGTTGTCAATGGCGATAAAGAACGGGGCGTAGGAGAGGAACGGTTGGTAGCCGGCATTCACCTCCGCCGCCGAGGCCGGGCCGAGGGGCAGGGCGAGCAGGCTGGCGAGCAGAGCGAGGGGGAACGTCAGGGATACAACGCGTCGCATGCGTGGCAGCATCTTGATACCTCCTCAGGAACAGCGCGTGCGTTCAGTGGCCGCTCCTCTCATCTCGTCGCCGCGCCGTTCGGGGCAGCGCTCCGCGATGAGAAGGCCGCAGGACCACATCTCCTCATGCCGACTTGGTGAGCGGAGAGGCTCCGCCGCCGAGCATCACTTGTGCAGAGCTGGGTGTGCTCTCTCCCATATACCAGCCGCGCCGCAAGAGTTCAAAGGGAAAGCGGCCCAGCCGCCCGGCCCGCGGCTGTGGCGTGGTGACCCTCCACCCCGCCGCGCCGGTCGTCGTCCTGCCCCGGCGCGTCTTAAAACTTCGCAAAGAGCTCCTTGTCCGGCGCCTTCTTCACGATGCCGAGCTCCACCGCTTTCCGCACCTGCCACCTGCCGGCCTCGATCGCCTTGTCATCCCACGGCGTCTTGTAGATGCGGATCATTCGCTGCTTCAGGACGGCGATGACTTTGGGATCGCTGATCTCCAGGGTTTTCCTGCCGATCTCCAGCGCTTCATCGGGATGCGCCAGAATCCAGGCGCGCGCCTGCCCCACGGCGCGGGCCAGCCCTTGCGCCGCCTTCGGGTGCGCATCGAGCCACGCCTTGCGCGCCGCTAACGTCGAGAAGAGGAGCGGCACGCCCTTCGTCGTCTCGTTCCAGAGGTCTTCAAACCACACCACTTCCTCGGCCTCGCCTTTCGCGATCAGCATGCTGGTGAAGGGCTCGTAATGGATCGACGCGTCAACCTCCTTGCGGCTGATGAAGGCCATCAAGGCGATGGGGTTGCCGATGATGAGCTTGTAATCCTTCTCGGGATCACAGCCGCGCACCGCGCAGAGAATCCTGAACGTGTTGTACGTTGAGGAGCTGCGCTGGACGAAGCCGAGGCGCTTCCCCTTCAGGTCCTCAAAGCGGTTGAGTTTCGCCCCCGCGGGTCTGAGGAAGCTGACATGCGCGTCCATGACAATCTCAAAGTTGACGAGATGGTTCCCCTCGGCGAGTTGCTCGGCGGCGATGATGGGGCTGAAGTAGGAGACGTCCACACTCCCGAGGATGAGACCCTGGATCGCTTTGGGTCCGGCGAAGTACTTGTACTCGATGTCGAGCCCATACGGCTTGTGAAGTCCCTTCGCTTGGATGATATCCGACACGAGGCGGGTGCCGCCTCCGGTCGAGGAGCCGTAGATCACCTTCTCCTGAGGCTGCGCCGGCGCCTGCGTCAGCGGACTGAGCAGCAAGGCCAGGACGACGAGCAACCCCAAGGCGCAGCTCCCCCTGCGTCGCTCCTTCCACATGGCTGCACTCCTTACTTTTCTGCGAGGAAAGCTCAACCCACCCCCTCCACCTCACTCCGGGGCAGGGGTTCGACGCTCGTCAGGGAAGGCCCGCAATCTGGCGGCGCGGCAACGGCTCCCAAACCTTCCACGTCCCACTTCAGCGCCGGTCATCGCGGCCCGGCATGCCTCTCTGCGTGCTTCAGGTGACAGGGAAAGACATATCAAGCTTCACCGACTGCGTCAAGGAAAGAAGCGCGGCGCGAGCGGCGAGGGGGTGCCGCGCAGGTGGCGGTGGTCCGTCGAGGATTTGACATCTATCAAGGACAGTGCCCCGGGCAGAAGGCCACAATGAAAACGAGGGAGAAACTGTGGCAGGAACCGTCCGGAACGCCGCCGGCGTGGCGCGGCCGGCCGTCTGCCGCCGCCCCAGGCGCGGGGATCAAGCGGGGGATCACGCCGCGCGTGCTTGAGGGCGGCAGGGGGGATGGGGGGATGGCGCGGCTCCAGTGAGCAACGTCAGCAACCGACGCGAGGTGAGAAAAGGCGCCCGAGGGGGGAAAGCAATGGCTTCAACGGCAGACAGCGCGGCACGCGAAGGCGTTCTCGACTCCAGCCACGACGACGTCTGGATTCCGACCGCCTGCAGCATGTGCTATGGCACCTGCTCGATCCTTGCCCACCGCGTCAATGGCGTGGTGACGAAGATTGAGGGCAACCCGGCGAGCGAGATCGGCAAGGGACGCCTCTGCGCCAAGGGCATCAGCGGCATCATGACGCTTTACGACCCGAACCGGGTGAACGTCCCCCTGCGGCGCACCAACCCGAAGAAGGGCGTCGGCGTCGACCCCGGCTGGCAGGAGATCACCTGGGACGAGGCCCTCGACGAGATCGCCGCGCGCCTGCGCAAGGTGCGCGCCGAGGACCCCCGCAAGCTCTTCGTGCAACGCACCACCACGAACATGACCATCGGGCCGACGACGCACGCCTTTTGCCACGCCTTCGGGACCCCGAACTCCTGGTCGGCCGGCGGCGGGCTGCACTGCGGCAACGGCGCCCATCTCATCAGCGGCATCATGCACGCCTCGTGGTCCATCGTGCCGGATTTCGAGCACTGCCAGTACGCCGTTTACTTCGGCGCCTCGAAGGGGCACGCCGCTGGGCACGCCTCCTGCTCGAACATGGGGCTGGCGGCGGACGCGCGGGTGCGCGGCATGAAGATGGTGGTGGTGGACCCGATGTGCAACTTCGCCGCCGCCAAGGCGAACGAGTGGGTGCCGATCCGCGTCGGCACGGACGCGGCCTTGGCCCTGGCGATGGCGCACGTCCTCGTCAACGAGCTCGGCATCTGGGACGCGCCCTATCTGGCCTCGAAGACGAACGCGCCCTACCTGATCGGGCCGGATAAACTCTACGTGCGCGACAAAGAGACGAACGAGCCTCTGGTGTGGGATGCCGGCGCCGGAAAAGCGCGCCCCTACAACGCCGAGGGCCTCGGTCAGCTCGCCCTGGAGGGGAGCTATGCAGTGAATGGCGTGCGCTGCCGGCCGGCCTTTGCCTGCCTGAAGGAGCACCTGGCGCGGCACACGCCGGAGTGGGCGGCGCCGATGACGACGATCCCGGCGGCGACGATCCGTCGCCTGGGGCAGGAGTTCGGGCGCGAGGCGCGGGTGGGGAGCACCATCGTCATCGACGGGGTGCGGCTGCCGTACCGGCCGGTGGCGGCGATCGCCTTCCGCGGCTCCGAGGGGCACCGCAACGCCGTTTACAACTTCCTGGCGGTGGACCTGTTGAACCACCTCGTCGGGGCGGCGGACGTGGTCGGCGGCTGCCTGGGGTTCAACCCGGTCTGCCACGGCCATCCGGAGACGAAGCGGCCCGCCTACGTCCCCTACGCCGGCCCCGACGGCCTCATGGTCACTGGCACCTGGATGGTCCCCCACCTGCCGTACCCCTTCGAGTACCCCCGCATGCCGAAGTCGATGGGTTTCAACGAGCTCTTCCCGCTTGGGATGCACTCGCTGCTCATGGCTTCCGGCGATCAGGAGGACCTCTGGCGGCGCTTCGATCTCCCCTACCGCCCCGAGGTGATGATCAACATCGGCTGCAACTCGGTGATGAGCGTCGGCAACTCGGAGACCGTCATCAACACCATCCTGCGCATCCCGTTCGTCGTCTCCATCGACCTCTTCAAGACCGAGCTTTCCGAGCTGGCCGACATCGTCTTGCCCGATACGAGCTACTTGGAGGCCGTCGACTCGAAGCCCAACTACCCCTTCATCTTCAACCTGCCGGGGGGCATGGGGGACTGGACCTGGGCGATCCGCCAGCCGATCGTGGAGCCGCTTGCCGAGCGCCGGCAGATGAATGACGTGCTGCTCGAGATCGCCGATCGCCTGGAGATGCGCGAGGAGATGAACATGGCGCTCAACGCCATGTTGAAGCTGCAGCCCCCCTTCCACCTGAAAGGCCAGCAGCGCTACACCTTCGCCGAGGTCTGCGACCATCACCTGAAGTCGAATTTCGGCCCCGAGCATGACCTGGCGTGGTTCAAGGAGCACGGCGTCCTCTCCTGGCCGAAGAAGCCGCAGGAGGTCTACTGGCGCCCCTTCGTTGAGGTGCGGGTGCCGATCTACTGGGAGTACCTGAAGCGCGTCGGCGATCAGGCGCGGGCGCTGGCCGAGCCGCGCGGCCTGCACCTGCCGGAGGAGTACTACGATCCCCTGCCGACGTGGCTGCCGTGCACCAGCCACACCTGCAGCGATGCCCAGTTCGACCTCTACGCCTTCTACTACCGCGACACCATCCACACGAACAGCTTCACCATGGAGAACCCCTGGCTGGACGAGGCGGCGCAGCTCGATCCGAACTCGTACTACATTGCCATGAACGCTGAAACCGGCGCCAGGAAGGGGCTGCGGGACGGCGAAGAGGTGTGGCTGGAGACGGTGAAGGGGCGGCGGGTGCGCGGGCGCCTGCACCTCACCCAGGCGGTGCATCCGGAATGCCTCGGCATCGGGGCCTGCGCCGGGCATTGGAGCGACGGGCAGCCGATCGCCAAGGGCAAAGGCGTCTTCTTCAACGAGCTGCTCGAAGTCGATATGAACCACGCCAGCCCCGTCAACTTCAACCTCGACCTCTGCGCCAAGGTGAAGATGACCAGGGTGGAGGAGAACGGCTCAGCGTCCCAGGGGAGTGTGGCGCCCTAGCCTGGCCCGGCGGGGCGCCCGCGTGCCGCGTGGCAAGGCCGCCATCACGCGGTCGGCTTCTCGCTGAGCTGGATGACCTCGTGCATCTCGAAGACATTGGGGCCGGCGTACATCTCCTTCGGGGGGCGCGGGCCGGCGTGCGCCTGCTTGAAGGAATCGCTCTTCGTCCAGGCCTCAAAAGCCTCCTGCGACTCCCAGTGCGTCAGCACCACGTAGTAGTCACCCCGCAGCGGCCTCAGCAGCTCGTTACGGATAAAACCCGGGAACCGCTCAACTTTCCCAAGGCGGTTCGCAAAGCGCTGCTCGAAGTCAGCCTCGTACCCCGAGGCGACCTGAATGCGGTTCGCCACGACAATCATCGCTGCAGTCTCCTGATCTTTGTACACGGATGTGGGTGGAAGAGCTGGCGGAGCCCGCGCCTGCGGCGCTTCTCGGAGCCGGCCTAGAGCGCGCAGTCCGCACCGGCTGGGGTGGTGTCCCGCCCCTTGCCCTGCGACAGCTCGAGGCGTGTGACATGCTTCACGTTGGCGCAGGCGTTCGAGCCGGGGATCACCAACCGCAGCGGCCCGCCGAAGCGCTGCTGCAAGGGCCGGCCTTCCAGGGCGTAGATAAGGATGCCCTTCGCGAGCACCTCCAGCAGTTCCACGCTGGCCGAGAAGCCTCCATCGTTGGAATGGAAGGTAACGTGGCTCGTCTGTTCCGGAATGCCGGCCGCTTCCAGGATGCCCCGCACGAACACGCCGGCGCCGCCGAAATGCGGCACGTAGCGGCTGACGTCCGGCGCCTGGTGGTGCGGCGCCAGCGCTTGCAGATCGCCGAAGCAGAAGGAGCGGACGTTGCCGCCGGCTCCCGGCCCGCAGTTGATCACCTCGAGGAGCACCGCCGGCGCGCGGTCCCAATTGTCGCCCGAACGGCTCTCCTGATCTCCCGGCTGATCCATACGGCCCCCTCATGCGGGGGAGCACCCCGCTCGCGCAGGCAGGTAGGGCACGGGGCAGGCGCTCCCGCGGCATGACCCCGACGCGGGCTGGTCTTCTGCCCCGTCGACCAGCCCGGTCAGCGCGGTTCATGGAGTATAGGGAGGAGCTTCCAGCCCGGTCAAGATCGAGCCGACGGCATAGCTGGCCGCATCGCCCCCCTGTCGAGCGTGTCTTGCGGCTTCGACGGTGCGTGGCCTGCCGCGGCCACCAAGGAGCTGGTTGCGACCGAGGCTTCTCCAGGTGTTCGGTTTCATGGCCGGTCGCGCCCCTCTCCTGCGGGGCGCTCGTTCACCCTCTCCTTGACCCATGGTGAAGGCGCTCCTATATTCCACCCAGCTTCCCGCGCTCGGCCCTCGGCTCCCGCCGGTTGACCCTGCTGCCGCTGGGGCAAGGTCGGCGGGGCAAGGCTGCTGGGGCGGCCGCTTCGCGGCAGATGCAATGCTGGCGGGGAGAAAGTTTCACGCCGGTGCTCCACGAGCATCGCAGGGGTCTCTGGCTCGGATGCTGGCGTCGCGTCACGGTTCGGGCTTGGTGACCCGAGCGGAGAGGATTGCGCAACCATGATCATCGTCATGTCACCGCGGGCGACGGCGGCGCAGCTTCAGCACGTCATCGAACGCATCGAAGCCCTGGGCTACCATGCCCACGTCATTCACGGCTCGGAACGCAACGTCGTGGGGGCCGTCGGCGACGAGCGCGGCAAGTTTCAGCTCCAGTCGCTCGAATCGCTGCCGGGGGTTGATTCGGTTGTCCCCATCCTGAAGCCCTACAAGCTGGCCAGCAAAGAGGTGAAAGCGGAGAAGAGCATCATCACGGTGGGCCATGTCAAGATCGGCGGCCCGCGGCTTGTGGTGATGGCCGGCCCCTGCTCGGTGGAGAGCCGCGAGCAGGTCATGGAGACCGCCGAGGTGGTGAAGCGGGCCGGCGCCCAAATCCTGCGCGGCGGCGCCTACAAGCCGCGCACCTCGCCGTACTCCTTCCAGGGGATGGAGGAGGAGGGGCTGAAGCTGTTGGCCGAGGCCCGCGAGGCGACGGGGCTGCCGATCATTACCGAGGTGATGAACCCGCGCGAGATCGAGATCATCGAGCGCTATACCGATATCATCCAGATCGGCGCCCGCAACGTGCAGAACTTTTCTCTCCTGAAGGAGGTGGGACAGTGCCGCAAACCGATCTTCCTGAAGCGCGGCATGAGCACCACCATCAGCGAGTTTCTCCTCTCCGCCGAGTACATCCTGTCGCAGGGCAACCGCGACGTCATCCTCTGCGAGCGCGGCATCCGCACCTTCGAGACGGCCACCCGCAACACCCTCGACCTCAGCGCCATTCCGGTGCTGCAAGGCGAAACGCACCTGCCGGTTGTCGTTGATCCCAGCCACGCCACCGGCCACTGGCGCCTCGTGCCGCCCATGGCCAAGGCCGCCGTGGCGGCCGGCGCCGACGGCCTGATGATCGAGGTGCACCCCCATCCCGAAGAGGCCCTCTCCGACGGCCCCCAGGCCCTGAAGCCGGAACGCTTCATCCACCTGATGGAAGAGCTGCGGCGCTTCGCCGAGGTTGCCGGACGCACGCTGTAGTGTCGCCCGCATCCCCGCCAGGCTGGTCCCCTTGGGCTGTCCCCGCGGGACCGCTCGCGGAGATTGACACCAGGGGCGCACCAACGCTCATCCGCTGCCCTCCATGAGACGGTGTGAGAGGTGGCCCTACCGGATGGTGGAAGCCCTGCGCCGTCCTGACGCGGTCTCGGTGAGCGGCTTCTCCCATCGCACCACGCCGGCTCGCGGGTCGGAGGGGTCGAGGGCTGGGCGCGCCTCGCCCGTATGGCGGGAGGGATGAGAAGGTCAAGATGTTGACTACAAGGTCTCAACGTAGGTACACTTATCTTTCTTGCAGAGAGGGGCAAGAGGGACGAAGCGTCGCCACGGGCGCGGCGCGCTCCTTCCTGAAGGGCGATCGGGCTTGCCCCGCCGCGGCTGGCGAGTCGGTCGGCGCCTTCTCGCAGCTCCGAGAAGGGTGCGGCGCTCAATCCTGGTCGTGAGCCGGGCCCCAAAGTAAGTTGTGCCGTCACTGGAGGAAAGCATGAAGAGGTTCATCTTCGAGCAGCGCGTGCGGTGGGAGGATTGCGATCCCGGCGGGTTGATCTTCTATGGCAACTACTTCCGCTACTTCGAGGCCGCGGAGGAGGAGCTGCTGCGCTCCACCGGCACCTCCGAATGGGAGATGAAGCAGAAGTACAACATCGCTCTCGGCAAGACCGACGTGGGCATCCAGTTCTTCGCCCCGGCCCTTTACGATGACCTGATCGAGGTTCAGACGTGGATCCCGGAATACGACGATAAGCGCTACCTCATGCGCTTCGAGGTCTACAAGCAGGGCACCGAGACGCTCCTCTGCAAAGCCCATGCGAAGGTAATCTGCATGCAGAAGGGCGGCGAGCGCCTGCGCGCCCGCGAGCATCCGCCCGAGTTGCTCGAGATCCTGGAGACCTACGCTGAAGAGGGCGCCCGGAAGGAGAAGATCCGCTGAGGAGGGGGCTCGCCTGGCGCAGGCGCGGGGCGCGCCCGGCGTTACCATGCAGGGACGAACACAACACAGCCCGGCGCGGGGCGCTTGCGCGGGACAAGGAGTGATGCCCGGCAGCAAGCCCCGGGGATCGCCTTCCAGCGCCCCCAGGCGGTGTCTTCGGCGGTGAATGGTTTGTCCGCAGCGCGTTTTCCGCCGTAGTCGGAGCTGTTGTCAGGCCGCACCGGAGCGGCAGAAGAAAAAGCGTCGGCTCCGCTTGACAGGTGCGGGGCTTTATTCCTATTATTCTTGTAGGTTACGTTCTTCGTAGTCGGCCGAGTTCTTCAGCATGGAGGGCTCAAGCATGGTGTGGAGGATGACCGCCTTGGAGCGTTGCGCCGTTCTGGGGGTCTTCAAATTTCCACGCTGATCCCTGGCTGGGGGAGGTCTTGCCAGCCAGGGGTTGCGGCAGTGAGCGGTTCGCAGTCAGGGCATGCTCCCGTGGGAGAGCATGGGGCGTCAAGCGGAGATGACGCCGATCCCTGCTGAGGCTTCCGAGGCGTCGCCCAGATCGTTGCATCGGGAGCGTGGACTGGGCGGCGGGAAGATTCGGGTTCCTCTCTCTCGAGGAGGCGCCTATGAGGCTGATCCATATCAAGGCCACCCTGCGAGCGCTGACGGGGAACTTCAAGTATCCGTACTAATCCCTGGCCGCAAGGTTGCGCGCGGGCCAGGGTCACCCAAGCCAGCGAGATCAGAGCACCCGAAGCCGCGAGCTTCGGATAAGGATGGATCCCGAAAAGGGGTCACGGCGCCGCGCAAGCGGCGCCTTTTTTGCTTTGCGGCGGCCCCCATACTATAAAAGGTACGCTGCGCTTTGCCTCCTCCTTGCGCTACACTCCCACAGGTCACCCTTACCTCGCTGGTCAAAGCTTCCGATCCATGATGGTTTCAGAAGACGAGATCCTCGATTTCCTGCGCCGCATGGCGCCGCGCGCCGTGCCGGCGAAGGAGCTTTACCGCGCCTTGGGCGTGCAGCCTGACGAACGGCGGAGCCTCAAACGCCTGCTGCGCGAGCTCGCCGCCAACGGCCAGGTCGCCCGCCTGAAGGGGGCGCGCTTTGCCCTCGCGAACAGCTTGCGGGGCGGCAGGCTGCGGGGCGTCTTCCGCAGCCACCCCAAGGGCTTCGGGTTCGTCACCCCGCACGACCGCGGCATGGAGGACCTCTACATCGCCGCCGCGGCCACCGGCGGCGCGCTGCATGGCGACGAGGTGGAGGTGCGGCTGCACGCGGCGGGGTTGGGGTCGCGGCGCGCCGGCGAGGTGACCCGGGTGGTCCAGCGCGGCCAGCGCGAGATCATCGGGCAGCTCCTCAAGGTGCAGCGCCATGCTCTGCTCGTGCCGGTCGACCGGCGCCTGACGGTCGATATCGTCATCCCCTGGAAGGAGCGCAACGGCGCCGAGCACGGCCAGATGGTGCTGGCGGAGGTGACCGAGTACCCGACGGCGCGCCGCCCCATGCGCGCCCGCGTGCTGAAGCTGCTCGGCGATCCGGACGACCACGAGGTCCTCGCCCAGATCATCCTGCACGAGCACGGCGTCACGCAGGAGTTTCCCCGCGCCGTCGTGGAGGCCGCGGCCGCCTGCCCCGAGCGCATCCCCGCCTCCGAGCCGGCCCGCCGCCGCGACCTGCGCCCCTGGCCGTGCGTCACCATCGACGGTGAGACCGCCCGCGACTTCGATGACGCCGTCTCCGTCCGCCGCCTGGAAGGGGGCGGCTTCGAGCTCGGCGTGCACATCGCCGACGTGAGCTGGTACGTCGAGGAAGGCTCCCCGCTGGACCTCGAGGCCTACGACCGCGGCACCAGCATCTACCTCCCGGAGCGCGCCATCCCGATGCTCCCCGAGCGCCTCTCCACCCATCTCTGCAGCCTGCGCCCCGACGCCGACCGCCTCACCCTCAGCGCCATCATGCGCTTTGACGCCGACGGCGCGCCGCAGGAGGCAGAGCTCTGCGAGTCGGTCATTCGCAGCCGGGCGCGCTTGACCTACACGGCCATCCAGCAGCTCTTCGCGCGTTTGGATGCGGAGCGGGCCGCCGACGGAGGCGCGGCCAAATCCAAGGTTGCCGCGCGAAGCGCCCGCGCCGCCTCCGCCGACGAGCCGCCCGCGGAGCTGCACGACGACCTCCTGACCATGCGCGAACTCGCCCACTTGCTGCGGGCACGGCGCATGCGCGCCGGCAGCCTCGACTTCGACCTGCCGGAGCCGGACTTCATTCTCGATGAGAGCGGCAGCATCGTGCACATCGAGGAGCTGGCGGCGGACGAGGCGCACCACCTCATCGAGGAGTTCATGCTGGCGGCCAACCGCACGGTGGCCCGGCAGCTCCGCGCCCGCAAGATCCCCCTGCCGTACCGCATCCACGAGCCGCCGCCGCCCAACAAGGTCGCCCTGCTGGGCGACGTCATGACGCGCTTCGGACACCGCTTCGAGGTGGATCCCCAGGCGCCGAACCAGAAGGAGCTGCAGGCCCTCCTCGATGCCGTGCGCGACACGCCGGAGGCGCGCATCCTGCACACGCTGGTGCTGCGCACCATGAAGCAGGCGCGCTACGACACCTTCAACGTCGGCCACTTCGGGCTTGCCTTCGACCTCTACACCCACTTCACCTCGCCGATCCGCCGCTACCCCGATCTGCTCGTGCACCGCCACCTGCGCCGCTTCTTCTTCCAGGGCGAGCCGGTGCCGGAGGAGAGCCTCTGGCACGAGCGCCTGGCGGCGGCCGCGCGCACCGCCTCCGAGCGCGAGCGCCGCGCCGACCGCGTCGAAAACGCCGTCAACGACCTGAAAACCGCCGCCTATATGGCCAACCACCTGGGCGAGGAGTACGAAGGGTTCATTACCGACTTGGTGAGCTTTGGCTTCTTCGTCGAGCTCACCACGCTCTTCGTGCACGGCCTCGTGCACCTCGCCACCCTGCGCGACGACCACTACCTCCTCGACGAGGAGACGTTCTCCTTGGTCGGAGTGCGCACGGGGCGCGTCTTCCACCTCGGAGACCGGGTGCGCATCAGGGTGCGCCAGGCGGACCTGCTGCGACGCCGCATTGACTTCGAGCTCCTGGCGGTGCTCGAGCAGCGCCGCTGGACGAGCCACCCCGGCCGCCAGCGGCACGCGGCCCGGCAGAGTTGGCGAGGCGAACGGCGAGGCGGCGGCAGCCGGCGCCCGTGAGCAGCGATGCGCGGAGGTGGGCAAGTTCTCCCTTCTTGCCGCGTCCAGACTACGTGAGGGGGTGGAGCCGCTGGCAGGTGCTCCCAGCCACTGCGCGCCAGGGAGCAGTGCGACGCGCCTCGCCGGACCCGCTCCCTACTTCAGCGAGGAGAAAAATTTCTCCCGCGCGGTGCGGCAACGTCATAAACTGGGAAGGAGGAACCGAGATTTTACGGCGCCGGTAGCTTTTCAGAGAGGCTCTGCATGGTCACACCAGTGGGGGGTGGGGAGATGTGGAGACAGGCAGGAGGGAGGCTCGTTGCGACTCGTGTCGTCAGGGGGTGGCCCGGCTTCCCGAGCGTCGCTGCGACGGCTCGCCGGGGCTTCGGGGTGGCGCTGAGCGTGGGCCTGGCGCTGCTCCTTTTCAGCACCGCCGCCGCGGCCCGCTGCCGGCAGCAGAGCCTGGTGCGCGGCCCCTCGCTCTACCAGCTCGATCCGGCGGGGCCATGGCGCCGCGCGGTCGCGGCCAGCCCGCCGGAAGATCGCTTCGCCGGCGTGCCGCGCCGCGCTTCCTGGTCCAGCGCCTCCTCCTTGCCTTCGTTCCTGGCAGCCGAGAGCCCCCGGGTGGCGCTCACGTGGTACGGCCATAGCTTCTTCCGCCTGCTCACCGAAGGGGGCACGAGCATCGCCATGGACCCGTTCCACGGCGACCTCGGGCTGCCTCTGCCGGAGGTTGACGCCCATGCCGTCACCGTGGGGCGCGAGCATCGCAACCACAACAACGTCGCCTTGCCGCGCGGCGAGCCGCTCATCCTGCGCGGCGTGGACCTCGAGGCGGGCGGCTGGTGGCGGGTTGACCAGCAGGTGCGCGAGGTGCGCATCTCCGGGGTGCCGATCTACCAGCGCGCCTACTGGGGGGAGATGGTGAACGGCAGCGCCTTCCTCTTCGAGGTCGGCGACCTTTGCATCGCCCACCTGGGCGACATCGGCAGCGAGTTGAGTCCCGCCCAGCTCGAGAACTTCGGCTCCATTGACGTGGCCCTGGTTCCCATCGGCGGCCGCTACAGCGCCGATCCCGCCACGGCGCGACGCATCCTCGAGCAGCTTCGGCCGAAGATCGCCGTCCCCATGCACTACTGGGACAGCGAGTACAACCTCGGCGAGTTCGTGAAGGGCTTTCCGCGCGTCTACGAGCTGGGGAGCAACCATCTCACCGTGCTCAAGAGCTCCCTCCCCTCCGAGACGACCATCCTCATCATGCGCCATTGACTTCGGAGCCGGCGCGGGCGCTAGACCTGCGCCCCCATGCTGTAATACCAGTGGCAGAGGCGACGGCCGGCCAGCCCCACCAGGCGGTCGAAGGTGTACCCGAAGACGGCGATGGTGAGGATGCCGACGAAGACTTCGTCGGTGCGCAGCATGCGCTGCCGGAAGAGGATGAGAAAACCGAGGCCGCTGCTGGAGGCGACCATCTCGGCGACGAAGAGGAGCGCCCAGGTGAGCGCCATGGAGATGCGCAGGCCGGCGAATATCTGCGGCAGAACGTGCGGCAGCACGACGCGGCGCAGCACCTCCCCCTTCGTGGCGCCCATGCTGAGCGCCGCCCAGACCATCTGCTTGCTCACCCCCTGCACCCCGGCGGAGGTGTTGATGATGAGGGGGAAGACGGTGGCCAGGAAGATGACGGCAACCTTCGATTCCTCGCCGATGCCGAACCAGACCATGAGGAGGGGGACGAAGCCGACCTTTGGAATGGGGTAGATGATCGACACGATGGGGTCAAAGAAGCCGCCGACCTGCCGGAACCAGCCCATGCAGAGGCCCAGCGGAATGCCGATGAGGACGGCGCTGCTGAAGCCCAGCATCGCCCGCTGCATACTGGCGGTGACATGCCAGACGAGGTTGCCATACAGGCTCAGCTCGTACCACTTTCCGAGGACCTGCGTGAACGGTGGCATGAAGACATCGGAGACGAACCCCGAGCGTCCGATGATCTCCCAAAGGAGGAACACGGCAAGCAGGGAGTAGTAGCGGCGGAGAAGCCTCAGGAGCAGGGGAGATTCCCGAGCCGTTGCAGCCGCCGCAGCCTCAGCCACCTCCGGCGTCCTCCTCAGTCTGAACCTCGCACCTGATACACGCCCCTCCCCGCGAGCTGCACAGCAGCTCGCGCAGGGGTGCGCCTGCCCGCGCGTCGCACGCAGTCAGGCGAAGGGGCGTGGCTCCCTCGCTCCACAAGGTCTCGCTGACCGGGAGCCAAGCTGACACCCCCCGATGGACGTGCGACTCCCCCCTTAACGGTCACCCTTCTCGAATCCCATGGCGAAGTACCAGTGGCAGAGCCGGCGGCTGAGGAGGCGCAGCAGCCGATCGCAGCCGAACCCAAAACCGCCGATGCAGATGAGGCCAACGAGCACCACATCGGTGCGCAGCTCGTTCTCGCCCATCAGCGTGAGGAAGCCGAGGCCGCGATCTGAGGCGAGCATCTCCGCCGAGAAGAGGAGGATCCATGACACGCCCATCGCCAGGCGCAAGCCGGTGAAGATGTGCGGCAGCGTGCTGGGGAAAATGATCCGGCGGAAGATCTCCTGGCGCGTCGCTCCCATGGAGAGAGCCGACCAGACCAGATGCTTGCTCGTTCCCTTCACCCCGGCGTAGGTGTTCACGAGCAGCGGGAAGATGGCCGCCACGATGATGATCGCCAGCTTGGAAAGCTCGCCGATGCCCAACCACAAGATGAAGAGAGGGATGAGCGCCACCTTCGGGATGGGGTAGGCAAAGGAGATGAGGCGGTCGAGAATCTCCTCGCCGCGCTTTGTCAGCCCCCAGATGAGGCCAAGCGGGATGCCGACCACCATGACGATGATGAAGCTGGTAAGGGCGCGAAAGGCGCTCGTGGCGATATGGCCGAAAATCTCGCCGCTGCCGAGGAGGTCAGCGAAGGCATGCGCGACGCTCTGCACCGACGGCAGGGTGAGCTCATCCACGAGGCCAAAGCGTCCCAACGCCTCCCAGAGAAGAACCAGGACGGCCAGGGGATAGTAGCGGCCGACGTGCCGTAGAAGTCTCGCCAGGAACAAACCCCGCTGTTCAGCGCGCCCGGTGGCGATTCCGGCGCTCGGCTCGGCGCTCCCTGCCGCCATATCCTGGCTCCTTTGCTTCGCCAACGAGTAACCCAACAGCATAGCTACCATAGCCCGGGACGTCGCGCAAGCCGAGGCGCGCTCCCGTGGCAGGCTGGTCTTCCCGTCGTTCGCTTGGGGTCCCGCCCCGGGCGCGCGGCGCTTTACCCGCGCCCCCAGCCGGCAACGAGAGCGTCAACCCAGGCGCTGAAGCGGAGAGCAGCCCGAGGCCGGCGGGGTGGACCCTCCTGGAACCATGCAGTATAGTGCGGCGTGTGCCGTTCCCCTCCCCGGCGCCGCGCCAGGCGCAGAGTTCGGGCGTCGTCCGTCATGGGGCGGCGCCAGGGAGTGGAGCCGCGGCGACCCGCGCCTTCCCCGACCGATGCGACGCGACGTTGCTTCCGGAGCACGACATGGCCGCCTTCCCCCTCGCCTTCGCTGATCTGCGCGCCTGGATCGACTACCTGGAGCGCCACGGCCAGCTCGCCCGTGTTGAGGCGCCGGTGCACTGGCACTCGGAGCTTGGGTTGGTGCTGCGGCGCGCCTGGGATGTCTACGGCGATGCGGCGCCAGCCCTCCTCTTCACGAACATCATCGACTACCCGCCGCCGGGGCCGCACCGGCTCTTCACCGGCGCCCTGCGGGGGCACCACCGCCTGGCCATGCTCATGGGGCTCGATCCGGCGGCCGCCGGGCCGGCCCAGCTCGTCGAGCACCTGCTCGAGCTCCTCCACGATCGCCGCCGCCACCTGCCTCCCAAGCAGGTGCACGATGGGCCGGTGCTGGAGAACGTGCTGACGGGGGACGCCATCGACCTCTTCCGCTTTCCCATCCCGCACTGGAACGAGCGCGACGGCGGGCGCTACCTCGGCACCCTGCACTGCGTCATCACGCGCGATCCCGACAGCGGCGCCTGCAACTACGGCACCTACCGCATGCAGGCGTTCACGGCGAACGAGGCGGCGATCAACATCTCTCCGTCGCAGCACATCGGCGGGCACTTCGCCAAGCACCTGCGCCGGCGGCGGCCCATGGAGGCGGCCGTGGTCATCGGCCAGGAGCCGGCGCTGACGCTGCTCGCCACCTGCCCCACCCACGACCCGGTGGCCGAGATCGAGGTCGCCGGTGCGCTGCGCGGCGCGCCCATCGAGGTGGTGCGCTGCCGCACCGTGGACCTCGAGGTGCCGGCGCATGCGGAGATCGTCGTGGAGGGCTACGTCGATTGGCAGGAGCGGCGCATGGAGGGACCGTTCGGGGAGTTCGCCGGCTACCACGGCATGCCCCCGAGCCCGAAGCCGGTCTTCAAGGTCAACGCCGTTCTGCACCGCGACGATCCAATCTTCCGCGGCACCCTGGAAGGCCACCCGGTGAATGAGGACCACGTGATGAGCTCGGTGCTCTTCTCGGCTTACTTCACCGAGCTGCTGCGGCGCCTCGGCGTCCCCGGGGTGCGCCGGGTGGCGATGCCGCTGGATGCCGCCGGCTACGGCCACTGCGTGGTCTCCATCCGCCCCAGCGCGGCCGGCCAGGCTGATATGATCGCCCACGCGCTGTGGGCCTCGCGTCTCAGCCCCTTCACGGTGAAGCACGTCATCGTCGTGGATGAGGACATCGACCCCTGGAACAGCGAGCAGGTGAATTGGTCGATCGCCTGGCGGGTGCGGGCGACCGAGGATATCAAAATCTGGCCGCGGCACCGCAGCCTGCGCACCGACCCGCGCATCCCGCCCGAGGAGAAGGATTTCTGCGACCGCATGCTCATCGACGCCACGCGGCCCGTCACCTGGAAACCCCGCAGCCTCTGGGGCTACGAAGGGGTGGAGAAGGGGCGCCCGCTGCGCTTCCCTCCCTCGACGAAACCGAGCACGGTGTTGGCGCGCCAGGTCAACGATGGGTGGCAGCGTTACGGCATCACCCCCGCGCCCTGCTACAATGGCAAGCCGGCGGGAATGATGCAGAGCTGGTGGGAGAGCGACCTCATCCAGCAGCACATCGACGGCCGCATGGACCCCTAGCGCGGAGATGCCGCAGGGCGGCGGTCAGCAGACGGAGAACGGAGAGAAGGGCACGCACATGCAGTTCGGTTTCCACCTCCCTAATTTGGGGCCGGAGCTCAGCGCCGACACGGTCGTGCGCATGGCCTGGCGGGCGGAGGTCTTCGGCTTCGACTCGGTCTGGGTCGTCGAGCGCATCCTGTGGCCGCGGCAGCCGTCCGTTCCCTATCCAGGCTCGGACGACGGGAGCGTCCCGGAAAGCTTCCAGAAGGTCTTCGAGCCGCTCAGCCTCCTTGCCTGGCTGGCGCCGCAGATGCAGCGGGCGAGGCTCGGCACCAGCATCGTGGTGACGGGTGAGCGGCAGCCCGCGGTGCTGGCGAAGACGGCGGCGACGGTGGACGTGCTGTCGAAGGGACGCCTCATCCTGGGGCTGGGGGTGGGGTGGAATGCCGAGGAGCTGCAGGCGGCCGGGGTTGACTACGAAAGCCGCGGGCGGCGGATGGACGAGGTGCTGAAGCTGCTCGCCCTCCTGTGGACCGGCGAGGTGGTGAGCTTCCGCGGCGAGTTCTACAGCGTCAACGAGGTGATGTGCGCTCCGGCTCCCGTGCAGAAACCTTACCCCGAGCTCTGGATGGGCGGCTTCGCCATGGCGGCGGCGCGCCGCGCCGGCACCTGGGGCCGCGCCTGGCACCCGTCGATGCGTCTGCCGGAGCCGGCGCTGCGCAAGGGCATCGAGGTGATGCGCCGGGCCGCCGAAGCCGCCGGCCGCGATCCCGGCGGCGTCATGCTGGCGCCGCGCGTGGCGCTGCATGTCGGCAAGGAGGAGGGCCCTCACCGCCAGCGCTTCAACGGCTCGCCGGCCCAGATCGTTGAAGATTGCCAGTACATGCGCCGCCTCGGCGTCACCTACGCCATGCTCGACTTCAACCTCCCTTACCAGTACCCCATCGGCGAGCAGCAGGAGATGCTGGAGATGCTCGGCCACGAGGTGCTGCCGCTGGCCAAGGAACTTTGAGGCGAGGCGGAGTCGGGCAATTTTGCTTGACATGCGTGCAAATAGAGTATAGTGAAGTAAAGTATCTTTCTTTACCAGCGCTGGGCGGCAGCCAACGAGGGGGTCCAAACCGATCTAAAGGCGCTGAACCTCTCAGGAAGCCAGCTCCTCATCGGCCGCCGCGCGCTGCTCGGAGGAAGGTGCTGGTATTTGACGGACGTCGGCGACGCCACGTGTGAGAGCGCTCTTGAGCTACCGAGGTGAACCATGCGCAAGGTGAGCTGTATCGCTGGTTTTGGCCGCTTGCCGACGAGCAAGCGGGGGGAAAGGGTCATGCGTAGGCTGACGCTAGTCTTGCTCATCCTGGCGCTGGGTATGCTGGCGGTTCTGACGCCTCTCAAGGCCCAGGCGCAAGGGCCGGAAAGGTTCAAGGTTTTCGTGGTGTTCGACCGCCAGCCGGGGCCGACGGATGAAGCCGAGGTGCGGAGCCTTGGCGGCCGGGTTAGGTATGCGTACCACCTGGTGCCGGCGATTGCGGCTACCGTCCCCGAGGCGGCCCTCCGTGGCCTGTTGGCCAACCCTCGCGTCGTTGCCATCGAAGAGGACGGCGAGGTGCGCGCCATTGATCATGCGACTACTGCCGGCGACGCCGAATTAGACAATACTTGGGGCGTCAAGCATATCGGCGCGGGCACGGTGCATGCTGGGGGCAACAAGGGCCTGGGGGTGAGAGTGGCCGTCATCGACAGCGGCATCGACTGCACGCACCCCGACCTGAATGCGAACTGCGCCGGCGGGTATGACTTTGTAAATAATGACGCGGACCCCAGCGACGATAACGGCCACGGCACGCACGTGGCCGGCACGGTTGCCGCCGAGGATGATGGCGCCGGCGTTGTGGGCGTGGCGCCGGCGGCCAGTCTGTATGCGCTGAAGGTTCTGAGCAGCAGCGGCAGCGGTTCGTGGAGCGACGTGATCGCGGCCCTGCAATGGGCCGTGGACAACGGCATCCAGGTAACCAACAACAGCTACGGGGCGAGTACGGATCCCGGCACGACCGTGCGGGCGGCGTTTGATAACTCCGCGGCGGCGGGCGTTCTGCATGTGGCCGCCGCGGGCAACAACGGCAATCGCCGTGGCACCGGCAACAATGTCGGTTGGCCTGCCCGCTATGCCTCCGTCATCGCGGTGGCGGCCACCGATGCAAACGATGCGCGCGCCTCCTTCTCCAGCACCGGTGAAACGGTGGAGCTTGCCGCCCCCGGCGTGGCGATCAACTCCACCTTGCTCGGCGGCGGCTACGGCACGGCAAGCGGCACCTCCATGGCCTCTCCGCATGTGGCGGGCACGGCGGCCCTGGTGATCGCCGCCGGCATCGCCGACGCCAACGGTGACGGCAAGATCAACGACGAGGTGCGGCTGCGGCTGCAAGAGACTGCCGACGACCTGGGGGATCCGGGGCGCGACACGAAGTATGGCTTCGGCCTCGTGGACGCCGATGAGGCCGCGGCGATTGGTCCTCAGAACAATCCTCCCGTTGTCTCTATTACCAGCCCGGCCGACGGCGCGACGTTTGCCTCAGGCGCCACGATTCTGTTCGAGGGGACGGCGAGCGACACCGAGGACGGTGACCTGACGGCAGTCCTGGCGTGGAGCTCCAGCATCGATGGTCCGCTCGGCACGGGCGGGAGCTTCTCGACGACGTTGAGCGACGGGAACCACACCATCACCGCCTCGGTCACCGACTCGGGCGGCAAGACCGGCAGCGCCTCGGTCGGCATCACGGTGGGGACTCCTCCCCCTGGGCCGACGACCGTCAGCGTCGCCTCCATCGCCTACACCACCGAGGGCGGCAAGAACAGCGATAAACACCTGAACATCACCCTCGCGCTGGTGGACGACCTTGGGAATCCGGTCGCCGGCGCCGCTGTGTCGATCACGTTATCGAATGGAACAAGTTCATGGTCCGGCACTGCCACCACAGGTTCCGCTGGGACGGTGACCTTCACACTCAAGAACGCGCCCTCAGGTTGCTACACGACGAGTGTCACCAATGTGGCGGCCGCAGGCCTGACGTGGGACGGCGTGACACCGGCAAACGAATTCTGTAAGTAGCAGGTGAGTTGGTTGACGTTGCTCGGAGGTATCGGGCGCATCGCAAGATGCGCCCAATCTTTTTGCGGCGAGAGGCATGAAGGGGAGGTAGTTTAACCACCAAGACACAAAGGGCGCCTGCTCTGCGAAATCTGCGTCATCTGCGGATTCTAGGTTTATCCGCAGATTGCGCAGATGACACGGATGAGGGAAAGAGGAGGGGGTTATGGTGACAGAGGTCGCCTGGATGTGTCTTGTCGTTCTGCGAAATCTGCGTCATCCGCGGATTCTAGGTTTATCCGCAGATTGCGCAGATGGCACGGATTTGGAAAAGACGTAGCGACGGTATTCAAGAGACTGAGCGCCGAAATTGAACAGCAAGCCGACTTCATAGCCACTCGCCTTCAAGTAATTAATGACTTGCGCCTGTTCAGTCCCGCTGAGTTTTGCCAGTGCCTTGACCTCGACAATGACGGAATCGAAGCAAACGAAGTCAACTCTATAGGCGGTATTGAGGCGCCACCCTTTGTAGAATACCGGCAATTCAAATTCACGCTTGTACGGCACCCTTCTGACGGCCAGTTCCCGCTCCAGCGCTTCCTGATACACCGCTTCCAGAAATCCACACCCCAGTTGCCCATGCACCTCCATGGCGGCACCGATGATGGCATAGGACCTTGGGTCGCTTTTGTCTCTCTGCGCAATCTGCGTCATCTGCGGAAGCTTCTCGGGCTGATCAGCGCAGCAGGTTGGCGAAGCGTTCCCAGCGCACCAGGCGCAGCCAATCGGCGCCCCAGTTCCACGACCAGTAGATGATGAACGCCTTGCCGACGATGGCCTTGCGGTCGACCAGGCCCCAGTAGCGGCTGTCGTAGCTGTTGTCGCGGTTATCCCCCATCATGAAGTATTTGCCTGGCGGAATGGTCAGCGGCCCGAAGTTGTCGCGGCGGGAGAGGAGGCCCGGCTCAATGCTGCCGAGGTCCGCCTGCGAGTAAGGCTCGGCAAGGGGCGCGCCGTTGATGAACACCCGCTTGCGGGTCATCGAGATGCGATCGCCCGACAGGCCGACGACGCGCTTGATGAGGTCGGTCTTGCCGTCCTGGGGCGAGACGAACACCATGATGTCGCCGCGCTTCGGCTCGGTGAACCAGTAGTAGAACTTCGCCACCAGGACGTGGTCGCCCACCAGGAGGGTGGGGATCATCGACCCGGAGGGGATGTTGAAGGCCTGCACCACGAAGGTGCGGATGAGGAGCGCCAAAAGGATGGCGACGATGAGCGCCTCGGCGTACTCTCGGAACACCGATTTGCGCCGCGGCTGGGGATCTTGCTGCGGTTGGGATACGCTGCGCGGCTGCGGTGATTTCTTCATACGCCGTCCATGACTCAGGCGGAAAATGGGAGCTGATTGCGGCGCGGCGGCGCGCGGTTCAGGGCGGCGCCCCGCGGTTCAGGCCGCCAAGCGGGGGGCGCGGGGGCTCCCCGCCTCCCTCCTGGAGGCCAAAGCTCCACCGCGGAGACACCTCGACCGATGACCCCTCGAACAAGCGCCCCGGATCATCCTGGATCATTGGGCGGTTGTCTCGGGCTCATGTCCGCCGTCGTTAGCGCAGCAGTTTTCCGAGCCGCCGCCAGCGCACTTTCGCCAGACCTCTTGCCTCCGCGTCCCATGACCAGTAGATGAGGAACGCTTTGCCGACCACTGCGTCGTTGCTGAGCGGCCCCCAGAAGCGGCTGTCGAGGCTGTCGTCGCGGTTGTCGCCCAACATGAAGTAGGTCCCCGCCGGCAGCGTCAACGGCCCGAAATTGTCCCGATTCGACAGGCGGCCGGGCTGCACCGTGTCACTCGAGAAGGAGACGTACTCTTCCCGCGCCGGCTGGCCATTGATAGAGATCTGCTTGTTTTTGATCTCGATGGTCTCGCCGGGCAGCCCCACGATGCGCTTGATGAAGTCGCGCTGCGGATCGAGGGGGAACTCGAAGACAATAATGTCACCCCGCCGCGGCTCGGTAAAGTAGTAGATGAATTTATTCACCAGGAGGTAGTCGCCGATGCGCAGGGTGGAGAGCATGGAGCCGGAGGGGATGGTGAACGCCTCGACCACGAAGGTGCGAATGCCGAGCGCCAAGATGACGGCCACCACGATGGCTTCGGCATAGTGGCGGAAGGCCGACTTGGGCCGCTGCTGCGGTGGCGGCGGAGCTTGCGGGATGGCGTCAGTCACCAGTGCGGGCTCCTTCCTCACTTCTCGGCGTCAATGCGCAGCAAGGCCATGAAGGCCTCCTGAGGGAGCTCCACCTGGCCGACCTGCTTCATGCGTTTCTTCCCCTCTTTCTGCTTCTCGAGCAACTTCCGCTTGCGCGTGATGTCGCCGCCGTAGCACTTGGCCGTCACGTTCTTGCGCAGAGCCTTCACCGATTCCCGCGCAATGACGCGGCTGCCGATCGCCGCCTGGATGACCACTTCGAAGAGCTGCCGCGGCACGAGCTGGCGCATCTTCTCCACCAACTCCCGGCCGTAGTCATAGGCGCGGTCACGGTGCACGATGAGGGAGAGGGCGTCGACCACCTCGCCGTTCACCAGGATGTCCAGCTTCACTAGGTCGGCCTTGCGGTAGCCCAGGAGATCGTAATCGAAGCTGCCGTAGCCGCGCGTCTGCGACTTGAGCTTGTCGTAGAAGTCGAGCACGATGGAGCTGAGCGGGATTTCGAAGCTGAGCATGGCGCGGCTCTCATCGATGTACTCCATGCTCTTGTGCAGGCCGCGGCGCTCCGTGGCGAGCTTCATGATGGCGCCGATGCTGCTGGTGGGGGTGATGATCGAGGCCAGGATCACTGGCTCCTCGATGCGATCGATGAGACCGGCCGCCGGGAAGCGCGAGGGGTTCTGCACCTCGAGCGCCTCCCCGTTCGTCTTGTAGACGCGGTACACGACGGTGGGCACGGTCACCAGGAGCGTCAGGTCGAACTCGCGCTCCAGGCGTTCCTTGACGATCTCCATGTGCAGCAGGCCAAGGAAGCCGCAGCGAAAGCCGAAGCCGAGGGAGTCCGAGATCTCCGGCTCATAGCGGATGGCGCTGTCGTTCAGGCAGAGCTTCTCGAGCGCGTCGCGGAGCTGCTCGAACTGGGAGCTCTGCACCGGGTAGAGGCCGCTGAAGACCATCGGCTTCTTGTCGCGGAAGCCCGTCAGCGGGGCGGCGGCCGGACGCTGCGCATCGGTGACGGTGTCGCCGATCTTCGTATCCTGGACGCGCTTGATGCCGGCCAGGAAGTAACCGACCTCGCCGGCCCAGAGCTCCTCGGTCTTCATGCGCCGCAGACGCAGCATGCCCACCTCGCTCACTTCGTGGACGCTGCCGTTGCTCATCAGCTCGATGAGCTGACCCTTGCAGATGCGGCCGTTCATCACCCGCACGAGGACCACGGCGCCCTGGTAGGAATCAAACCAGGAATCGAAGATGAGCGCCTGCAGGGGAGCGCTGGGATCGCCCTTCGGCGCCGGGATGCGTTCCACAACGGCTTCCAGCACCGCGGCGATGCCGAGCTTCTCCTTGGCGCTGGTGAGGAGCACGTCCTTGGGGTTGATGTCCAGCAGTTCGCTGAGCTGGCGTTTCACCCCTTCGATGTCGGCATTGGGGAGGTCGATCTTGTTGATGACCGGGATGATCGTCAGGTTCTGCTCCAGCGCCAGGAAGGCGTTGGCGATGGTTTGCGCCTCGATGCCCTGCGCCGCATCCACGACCAGGAGCACCCCTTCGCAGGCCGCCAGGCTGCGCGAGACTTCGTAGCTGAAATCGACGTGTCCGGGAGTATCGATGAGGTTGAGGCGATAGAGGGTGCCGTTGGGGTGGCGGTAATCAATGCGGATCGCCTGCGCCTTGATGGTGATGCCGCGCTCGCGCTCGATGTCCATCTGGTCGAGCACCTGGTCGGTCATCTCGCGCTGGCTGATGGTCCCCGTCACTTCAAGCAGACGATCGGCCAGGGTAGATTTTCCATGGTCGATGTGGGCGATAATGGAAAAGTTGCGCACATGCTCCAGCGTATACATCGAGGGAATCCGTTTCAGACCTGACAGTGGTACGGGCAAGGCGCCAAGAGACTCACCTCACCCCTGGGGGCTCCACATCGCCTCCGCGGCCGCTCGCCGCGCTGAAGCGGCAGGGCTCCCTTCCCCGCGCGCCGCTCAGAAGCTTCGTGCCAAAAACCATGGCAAGGCAGGCAGGTCGACGATCGCCGGCGCGCCGCCACACCGCGCCACGGCCGCGGCTCTACCCTGCACGTTCAAGACAGCGCGGCGGCCGGGATGGTTCCCTCCCCTCCGCCGCGGCCCATGCGCGCGGCGCGCCGGGCGAACAACACCGCCGCCTCGCCGGGGAACGGACACTCCTCCGCACCACGAGGCTCTCACCGGCAGAGCCGCACCCGGCAGAACGGCTGTTTTCATGCGGAAAACCAGCAAGCCGGCGAAGTTGCGCTCGCGTGGGTACGCGCCTGGCGGCGAGAACAGAGGTCCCTTCGCAAGCTGGGCATGGCGCCCGAGGGCGGGTGCGCGGCGAGCGACAGACATCGGACATGCCGTGGCGCCTTCCGAGGTGAGCCCGCCGCGTCCTCCAGGCAATCTAGCAACATTTGAACTTTCAGCACGTTATGGTAATGTAACAGGACCAGGGAGAAATCGCAACGAGGAATTCGGTGTATCTCGCCCCGCTGCGGCGCGGCGCGGTCCTGACGCGCGTCGCGGCGGCGCGGAGCAGAGCGTCGGCGCCAGCAGGCGCGGCGTCGGTTCTCGCAGGGGGTCCCCGGCCAGGGCCGCGCTGTTGCTCCCCGTTGCAACCTCCCGCCGGCGTGCTTATCTTGACAGCGGAGGAGTAGTCGTCAGGTGTTGGTGAGCGTGGAGGGACGGCAGCCGCCCGCGAGTCGCTCTCCGAGAGGCGACCCGGAGGGGAACTTTCGTTCTCAGGGTGCTGTCTAAGCTGGCAGTCTTGATGATCCACGCGTCCCCTGCATGGTAGCTTGCCTTTCGTTCCCGGGATCAGGTAGGGCGGCGATTTGGATTCCGACCAGGTTCTTGTAGACCGCAGTCAGCTAGGGGATACGAAGGCCTTCGACGTGCTGGTGCTGAAGTATCAGCAGCAGGTCTTCTCGCTCATCTATCGTCTGACGAGTGATCGCCAGGCGGTGGAGGACTTGGCGCAGGACGTCTTTCATAACGCCTATCGCGCCATCAGGCACTTCCAGGGCAAGTCAAGCTTCTTCACCTGGCTCTACCGCATCACCGTGAATACGTGCATCAACTTCACCAAGCAGCAACGCTTGCGCCGGGTGATCACCTCGGTGGAAGACAACCCCTACGGAGATGTGCCGTCGCCCAGCCACCAAGAGGTCGACAGCCCGGAGCGGGCGTTGGAGAACAAGCAGCTGGCCGGTCTCATTGAGAAGGCGCTGTCGAGCATCTCCGAGGATAAGCGGACCATCCTCATCCTGCGTGATATCGAGGGGTTGAGCTACGAGGAGATTGCGGAGATCATGGACTGCCCGATTGGGACGGTGCGATCCCGGCTCTTCCGCGCGCGGGAGAAGATTCAGGTAAAACTGCGCGCCTACCTCTAGGCGTGTCCGTAAGGGGCGGCAGGCGTCCCAGGTGCGAGGTGAGCTCTTTCCAAGCAGAGGGAATCGTTTATGCGATGTCTCGCCACGCGTGAGCAACTGTCGGCATTCATCGACAACGAGCTCGACTCTCAGGAGGTGCGCGCCCTGAACGCGCACTTGGAAGGGTGCACGAGCTGCCGGCAGGAGCTCGAGCAGTTGCGCGCGGCGCAGATGCTGCTGCGGGAAGTGGCGTTTGCCGTGCCGGCGCCCAAGCCGTCGGTCCATTTTTCCGCGCGCGTCATGCAGGCTATCGCCGAGGACGACCTGTCGCACGCGCCGCAGGCGCGCGGCCCCTTCCTGGCCGAGCCTGCGCTGGGGCGCTTCTGGGAGGCACTCCTCGAGCGCGCGCACGGCTGGCTGCGCCTGCCTCGCTACGCGCTCAGCATGGCGAGCCTGGCGCTGGCCATCGGCGTTTTGACCATGGTGGTCAGTGGTGGCGGGGTGAAGTTCGCGGCGAGCTGGTTTGGCCCGCAGCGCCCCACCCTCACCACCGTGTACAAGCTTCCCCAGATTGCCAGCCTCAAGATGCCGCGAGAGACCGACCTCGAAGAAGCGCTGCGGGAGTTCGCCTACCACTCCTCCGGCGAGCCCACCCTGGAGGGCGGGGCATGGGTGGCCTTAGCGCAGGTTCGCTATGGGGCGGGGGCCAACTAGACGGAGCTGGCGGCGCCGTTTGAGGCAGCGGCAGGGGAAGTGCGAGGCATCTGCCGCACGGTCGGGTTGAACCATGATGCACGACACCTTGGCAAGCTCGGCGCTCCCGGAGAGCGCCGCGCGGCGGCAAAGTGGGAGGCTGCTGGTGCAGAACGTTCCGCATTCTCCGCCATGGGGCCGGAGGTCGCTTGCCTCCTCGCTCAGCCGGAGGCTAGCCTGGCTGCGGCGGTTGGGGAGGCGATGGGGGCTCCCAGGGCTGTGCGGCGCGCTCCTCCTCGGCAGCGCCTGGCCGGCCAGCGCGTGGGCCATCGAGGCGAAAGCCTGGCACATGCTCGAGCGCATGGCGCAGGCCGAGCTAAGCCAGGTCTACGCCGGCGAGAAAGTGGTGGCGGACCTGACGCAGCCCGTGCCGAAATTCCTCCACTTCCGTGTTATTCGGTTGCTTCCCAACCTGGAGCGTCGAGAGTTCCTACACACCAACAACCAACCGGCCGATGTCGTCGTCAATGACGGCAACTATCTCTGGCACTATCAACCGTTGCGCGGCCTCGTGGAGAAGCGCAAAGCACCCTCCCTGCAGCAACGTCGCACCTTGCAGCTCCGCACCCTCGATCTCATCAAGGAGAATTACGCAGTCAAGGTTCAGGCTCTCGAGCAGCCGCTGGATGGGCGCCGCGCTGATCTCCTGGAGTTCTCCAGCAAGTTGGAATCCGCCCGCCTGCTGCGGCGTGTGTGGATTGACCGTGAAACAGGCTTGGCGCTGCGGACGGAGGTGTACGGCCTCGACGCGCGGCTGACCCATCTCTCCTACTTCACCCGCATCAACTTCAGCCCCGCGGTGTACAGCGAAACCTTCGAGCTGCGGGTGCCGAACTCCACCCGCATGCGGACCGTGGAGGAGCTCTCCCTCTCCACGCTGAGAGAGATTTCGCAGGAATTCGAGCGCTCCCAGTCGGTGCGGGTGCACCGCCCCAGCTACCTGCCGCCGGGGTTTTCGATCATCCGTTCGCAAGTCCAGTCGGTGAACAGCGAGAAGAAAGTGCTGCTCAAGTTCTCGGACGGGCTCAACACCTTGCTCCTCTATCAGACCGTGTTGCCGTCGGCGCCCCGGCCCTCGAATCAGCCGAGCCGCCCCATCGATATCGGGGGAGTGGCGGGTCACATCTTCGAGCTGGGCTACGTGCGCGCCCTGAAGTGGCACCGGGATGGCAACTATTACACCTTGGTAGGGAATCTTCCCGAAGAAGAACTCGTCCGTACCGCCGCCTCAATCCAATGATCGTCAACGACGCGGCTGCAGCCGACCCTTGGCCCCTGGGGGAGGGAGGCGGGATTCTCTGCGCGGCTGAGCCGCGCGGAGCGCTCCTGGCGTAAGCGCCGCAGCCGCGCGCCGCTCGTTGCCAAGCGCCGCCGGTCGGCGCCGGTGAAGAAGGTCGCTGATCCCTGCCCCGAAGAGCCTCCCCATGCCCGGGCGTTCGAGGCGCCTGATCGGTTGGCCCAAGTGAGCGGCCGGGATAAGCGGGCGGCGCGCCTGGGCGGGCTGTCCCAGGGGCTGTACGAAGGGAGCCGGGACGCCTCCCCTGTTTCTCCTGTTCTCTATGAGGGAGATCACGAACGTGGATCCCACTCTGAAGTCGATGCTTCATGCCCGCTGGCGTCGCAGCCGGCGTGCGCCCATCCGGACCTTCGTGGTGCTCCTGCTGGGGCTGTTCGCTCTCGCCCTCCCCCTGGTGAGTGGCGTGGGTGACAGCCAGGCCGGCGCTTCCAATGAGCCGCTCAGCAGGCGCTGGGTGGCGGACATCGTCAAGTCCCAGCGCCAGGCTGTCGTTGGGATCACCACGCAGCGCCGAGCCAGCCAGAGCCAGCGGCAGTTCCGCGGCCCCTTCCATCGCAACCCGTCGCTGCGCGAATTCTTCGAGCGCTTCTTCGAGGAGATGCCTCGCTCGCCTCGCGACCAGCGCGGCCTCGGCTCGGGTTTCATCATCTCGCGGGACGGATTTGTCATCACCAACAACCATGTCATCGACGAGGCGGACGAGATTGTCTTGACGATGCACGATGACTCCGAGCAGACCGCTAAGGTCGTCGGCCGCGACCCGGCAACCGACCTTGCCCTCGTGAAGTTCGAGCCCAAGGCGGGCATGGAGCTCACCGTGGCGAAGCTCGGCAACTCCGACGACATGGAGATCGGCGATTGGGTGGTGGCGATCGGCAGTCCCTTCGGGCTCTTCGGCACCGTGACCGTCGGTGTGGTGAGCGCCAAGGGGCGGAATATCGGCGGCGGCCGCTATGCCGACTTCATCCAGACCGACGCGCCGATCAACCCCGGCAACAGCGGGGGGCCGCTGCTCAACGTCAACGGGGAGGTCATCGGCATCAACACGATGATCATCCCCGGGGGCCAGGGCAATCCCTTCGGCGGCATGCCTGGGAATATCGGCATCGGCTTCGCCGTCCCCATCAACCAGGCCAAGAGCATCCTCGAGGACCTGCGCGAGAAGGGCAAGGTGACGCGCGGCTGGCTTGGGGTGTACATCCAGAAGGTGACGCCGGAGCTGGCGGGGGAGTTCAAGCTCGAGAAGCCGCGCGGCGCCCTGGTGGCGGATGTCATGCAAGGTGGACCCGCCGAGAAGGCCGGCATCAAGAAAGGCGATATCATCACCGACTTCAACGGCAAGAAGATTGAAGAGATGGAAGAGCTGCCGCGCTTCGTGGCGCAAACGAAACCGGGGACAAAGGTGGCCCTGAAGTACATCCGCGACAGCAAGCCCCAGGAGGCGAACCTCGAGGTTGGCAAGCTCGAGGAGGACGTGGTTGCCGGACGCGCCGCGCCGGCCTTGAGCGAGCGGCTGGGGATGAACGTGCAGGACATCACCAGCGACATCGCGGAGAGCCTGGGGCTGAAGGAGACCCAGGGAATCCTCGTTGCCGATGTGGAGAGCGGCGGGGCCGGAGAAAAAGCCGGCATGCGCCGTGGCGATGTGATCCTCGAAGTGAACCGCAAGAGCATCAAGAGCGTGCGCGACTTCGAGGCGGAGCTGAACGCGGCGAAGGGGAAGGAGAGCGTGCTCATGCTCGTGAAACGGGGCGATAGCACGCGCTTTGTGGCCGTGAAACAGGGCAAGGAGAAGGGCTAGCCGGCGCCGCGCCCCCTGTTGCGTGGAAGTTCGGGGCAGCGGCGAGGAGGGTCGCCCGCGGAGAGCGCCCGGCGCAACGGGCGGCGCAAGCGGCTCGTCCACCCAGGTCCCCCCCCGCGGGCGAAATGAAGATGCCCCGCTGAGTCTCGTCAGCGGGGCATCGTTGATTCGGCGCGGGCGTGGCGGGCGGAGCGTGGAAAACCGCCACCCTGCGCCAGGCCCGTGGACATCCTCGCCGCCGACTCCGAAGGTCGGCGCGCAGGTCCGCGCGAAAGCTGTGCTTGGCATCTCTTAGCGCCACCTCGCCCGAGGCCGGCAGAGCGTGTGGCGGTCAACGTGCTTCTCGCCAGACAGCCCGCCGCCATGGTATCCTGCTCCAGGATTCATGACCGACGCTGGCATTCTGGCTGCAAGGAGCCGACAAGTGTTCATGGATATTGAGTTCGATTCCGGAGCGGTGATTCCCCTTCCCGACGTGATGGAGCTGGCGCAGATCGCCGAAGCCAAGAACTTCGACACGGTGTGGGGCGGGGAGGCGAACAACAAGGACCCCATCATCATGCTGGCGGGGATTGCCGCGCGCACCACGAAGGTAAAGCTCGGCACGGCCATCTACCACATCTTCGGGCGCAGCCCGGTGAGCATGGCGATCATGTCGGCCACCCTCGAGGAGCTGTCGCAGGGGCGCTTCCTGGTCGGCTTCGGGGTCTCGAATCAGAACATCGCGCGCTGGCATGGCGCCACCTTCGAGAAGCCGGTTCGGGCCATGCGCGAATACATCGAGCTCTTCCGCAAAGCGTACGCCGGCGAGAAGCTCTCCTACCACGGAGAGTTTTTCAGCTCCGAGAACTTCAAGCTCGCCTTCACGGCGCCGGGGCCATCCGTGCCGATCTACGTCGGCACCCTCGGTCCGCAGATGGCGCGCATGGCGGGGCGCCTCTGCGACGGCGTCATCATCAATATGGCCGTTCCCTCCGAGGTGCGGCGCATCGGTGACGTGGCCCGGGAAGGGGCGAGGGAGGCGGGCCGCGACCCCGCCAAGATCGAGGTCGTCTGCAAGCTGCGCTGCTCGCTGCATGAGGACCTCGAGGCCGCCAGGCGGCCGCTGCGGCAGATCGCCGCCTACTACTGCCTCCCCGACTTCTACCGCGACATGATGGCGCGCGTCGGCTTTGCCGACACCGTTGACCGCATGCGCCAGGTGCATCGGGAGAAGGGCTTCCGCGCCGCCGTGGAGCTGATCTCCAACGACATGCTCGACGAGCTGCCGACCGTGGCCGCCCAATCAATCGAGCCGATCCGCGAGCGGCTGGCGCGCTTCGAAGCGGCGGGCGCCAACCGCGTCATCATCTCCTATGTCCCCTGCTCGGATGACGTGACCGCCGAGACGCGCCGCTTCCTGGACATCTTCTAGGAGCCTGTCGGGGTAATGGTTACCGGCAGGGGTGATAGGTCAGGGTGCGGGGGTCGTCGTCCTGGTGCGTCGGGTTCAGGAAGCTGGACGACGCCTGCCTGCCCGCAGGCGCCTGTCTGCGTCAACGGAGAGGGAGA
>JACPUC010000025.1 GCA_016192455.1 Candidatus Tectimicrobiota bacterium
CCCACGGTGGTCTTCCAGGATAACGGCGCGCAGCTCGCCTTCCTGGACGGCACGGCGTTCGCCGGCGTCACCTTCGCCACGGCCTCGAGCCTCACCCTCAGCGGCAGCATCATCGACCAGGCGTTCGACACCAACGACACCGTCGTCATCCAGACCGCCGACGGCAACCTCTTCAAGATCGGCAACGCCCTCAGTTCCGGTTTCTCGACCCCCGTCTCCTTCGACTTCGAGCAGCTCCTGCCGGAGACCACGACGCCTGAGGAGACGACCATGGAAGTGGTGCCGTCGCCGACCCCGGCGCCGCCATTCCCGGTCATCACAATGGCCGGATGGGGGCTGTCGCCGGTTACCTTCAGCGCCAGTGGAGGTGGGACGATCACGCTCGCGGCCGACATCACGGGAGGAGAGCGCCCTTACGTCGTGGAGCTGCGCCAAACTGTCACGGACCCCCTCCTGGGGGCTGCCGAGGTGGTCCTCATTGAGCTCACCGACTCAGACGAGGACGGTCGCTACGAGGTCGTCTTCTCCGATCTTCCCCCCGACATCCTGCCCCCCGGCGAGTTCACCCTCCCCGGCTTGCGCATCCTGGTGACCGATGCGCTTGGCCAGGAGGCATCGTGGCCCGCACTGAACGTCCAGCCTTGATGGCAAGCCGGCGCGGAAGCAGCCGCGCCTAGCTCCGGCGGCCCTGGAAGCCCCCCCTCCAGGGCCGTCTGCTTCTCCGGCTGCCCCGCCGCCGGGGTCGATCTCTTGGAGCCGCTTCTTCCAAGCGTGGTCTTCTCGTGGCAGGCGTGCTATGATAAAAAATTGGGATCAGCTCGCGTCACCCGGGAGTGGAGAGCGTGCTCCAATGCAGGCAGCCTGGTACTACCTCGCTGGGGGGTGTCTGCTGCTCCTCAACGTTGGTCTACTCAAGCACCTGCTGAGGAACCGCGCGCCCGCCACGCAAAGTCTCCGTGCCATATTCTGGTTGCAGGGGATCACAGGTGGCGTGTTGCTCCTTGCCGGCGTGGTGAGTTTCCTTTGAATCCCCCGTTCCCCCCAATCTCCCCGCAGTAAGCAGGATGCTCTGCATGGCTGGCGCCGGCTCTCCTCCCGCTCCGCTTACGAGATGCCCCGCAAAGGCTCTCATCGTGGTCCCGAACTGGTTGGGGGATGTGGTGCTCTGCCTGCCGGCGCTGCACGCCTTGCGGCAGCTCTGGCCCACGACTCACGTGACGCTCCTTTGCAAGGCGCCGCTGGCTGACTGGCTGAGGGCGCAACCCATCGTGGACGAGGTGCGTTCCTACCCACCTCCGGGCCGCGGCCTACGCGCCAATCTGTCGTTCGCCCGTAGGTTCGGCCTGGAGGGATACGAGGTGGCGGTCCTCTTCCCGAACTCGTTCCGCTCCGCCCTCCTCGTCTGGCTGGCGCGCATCCCGCGGCGGATCGGCTATGCGCGCGACGGGCGGGGTCTCCTGCTGACGCAGCGCCCGCCGCGGCACGTCGGAGGCAAGCGGCACCACGCCGAGTACTACCTCGATCTGGCGCGGCATTGCGGCTGGCGCGGCTCCTGGCGTCCCACCGCGGAGTTCCCGCCGGCGCAGGTCGCGGAGGCGGACCGCGCCTGGGTTGAGGAGCGCCTTGCAACTGCCCGCGTCGGGGGACGCGACCTCCTTGTCGCTTTGGCGCCGGGCGCCGCGTATGGCCCCGCAAAGCGCTGGCTGCCCGACCGCTTCGCCGCCGTGGCGCGGCGGCTTCTGGAGCGCTGGCCGCTGCGCATCCTCCTGCTTGGCGGGCTGGGCGATGGCGCCGTGATCGAACAGGTAGGCGGCCAGCTTGGAGCAGCCTCAGTCAACTTCGCCGGCCTCACGACGGTGGGCCAGCTCGCCGCAGCCTTGCAACGCTGCGCCCTCCTGGTCACCAACGACAGCGGCACCATGCACCTGGCGGCTGCCGTGGGGGCGCCCGTGGTGGCGATCTTCGGCTCCACCGACCCGGAGTGGACCGGGCCGCTCGGCGATGGCCATCGCGTGCTGGCGGCGAACGTCCCCTGCCGCCCCTGCTTTCAGCGAACCTGCGACATTGGTTACCAGTGCATGGAGTCTCTTACGGTGGAGGCGGTGGCGGCCGAGGCGGCCGAGCTGCTCACCCGGCACCTCGCCGCGCATGGCGGGGCGAACCCGCCCCGCCGCGCCTTCCAGACCGTGCCGCTCTCCCTATCCTGAGGCTCGGGTACCCTGCCATGCGAGACATCCCAAGGGTCTCTGCGTGCGTTATCACCTACAACGAAGAGCGGAACATCGAAGGCTGTCTGGAGAGCCTGAAATGGTGCGACGAGATCATCGTCGTCGATTCCTTCAGCACGGACAAGACGGTGGAACTTGCCAGAAGGTACACCGCCAAGGTGCGCCAACACCGCCTCGTCTCGCACCCCGAGCAGAAGAATCTGGCGATCTCCTGTGCGACGCATGCGTGGGTTCTGAATGTCGATGCAGACGAACGTGTTACGCCGGCTCTGGCGGCTGAGATCCAGGAGGCTCTGGCGGCAAATCGCGGCGACATCGCCGGCTACCTCATGCCTCGCCGCACCTACTTCCTGGGACACTGGTTCCGCCACGGCGCCTGGTACCCCGACCGCAAGCTGCGCCTGTTCCGCCGCGATCGGGGGCGCTTCGGCGGCGTGAACCCGCATGACAAAGTGGTGCTCGACGGCCCGACGCAGCTTCTCAGGAACGATCTGCTCCACTACACCTATCGCGACCTCTCCCATAACCTGGCAACCATCGACAAGTACTCCGATCATTTCACCGCGCACGCCACGCTGCACCCCCTCTGGCCCATCCCCGCCATGCTCGTGAAGCCGCCCCTGAAGTTCCTCGAAACGTTCATCTATAAACGCGGCTTCCTGGACGGGCTGCCGGGCTTTGTCGTCGCCGTCATGAACAGTTTCTACATCTTCTTGAAGTACGCCAAGCTCTGGTCCCGGGCTCGGCGGCCCTCGCCGCCGCATACGCCATGAACATCGCGCTGCTGATCGAGAGCTTCTCGCCGTCCCAGGGTGGCGGGGAGGCCTATGTCACCACCCTGGCGCGCCGGCTCGTGGAGATGGGGCACCACGTCGAAGTCTTCTGCCACCGAGCCGAGAACGTGCCGGCGGCGATCAGGGTCCACCACGTCCCCGCCGCGAGGTGGCCGCGCTGGCGTTACGCGTGCTCCTTCGTCCGCAACCTCCAGAAGGCCCTGCGAGAAGCCCGCTCAGCCGGGCGGCGCTTCGATGTCATTCACGGCTCGGGCAAGTGCCTGGGGATGAACCTCTATCGCGCCGGCGGCGGCGTGCATGCCGTCTGGATCGAGCAGGACCTCGCCAGCCGCTCCCAGGGCTGGCAACGAACGCTGAAGTACGTCGAGCGCCGGCTCGATCCCTGGACCCATGCCATGGCCTGGATTGAGCGGCGGCAGTACCTCGATCCGCGCGTCCACATCGTTGCCAACTCCCAGCGGGTTCGGGAGGACATCCGCCGCTGGTACGGCGTCGAGGAGCAGCGCCTCAGTGTGGTGCCGAACGGGGTCGACATCGAGCGCTTCCACCCCGGCCGGCGCCACGACCGCGGCCGGCGGCTGCGCGCCACCTGGGGCGTAGACTCAGAGGGGAAGATCCTCCTTTTCGTCGCCAACAACTGGCGCCTGAAGGGGCTGCTGCCGCTGCTGGACGCCTGCCGGCTGCTCCAGGAGGAGGCGCCGAGGGAGCGGCTGCGGCTGCTCGTCGTGGGCCGCGGCAGGCGCCGCCACTGGGAACGGCTGGCGCGGCAGCGGGGGATTCGGGAGCTGGTCACCTTCGCCGGCCCCAGCGCCACGATCGAAGACGCTTACGCCGCCGCCGATCTCCTCGTGCATCCGACCTTCTACGATCCGTGCGCCAACGTTTGCCTGGAAGCCCTCGCCTCTGGCCTGCCAGTGGTCACCACGGCGTGCAACGGCGCGGCCGAGTTGCTGCGCGACGGCACGGCTGGGCGGGTCATCGCCACGCCGCACGACCACCGAGCGCTGGCAAGCGCCATCCTTTCGCTCCTGGATGACGACACCCGGGAGCGCGCCGCCCTCGCCGCCCGCCGCCTCGCCGAGCGCTACCCGCTCTCCCGGCACGTGGAAGAAATGTTGCGGCTCTACGAGAGGTTGCAGCAGCGCGGAGCTCCGTCGCCACCGTAAATCCTCCACCCCTTCAGCGCTCCTCTTCAAGCCGGTCTAGGAGGCTGAAATACTTTGACTTACGGCGCAAGCATACTTACACTCTAGAAACGAGACGACCCGGTACGGACGGTGAGCGGGTGAGGGGTGTGGTGTGCCCGCTGCGTGCCAGCGGCCAAGCGGGCGGACCGATATCCCGCCGCGATTGCGGAGAGGGGAAGCCTGCGGCACGTGGTCCAGGGGTCTCTTTCGACGATAAAGGCGGAGCGAGTGAATATCATCGCAGAGTACGGGCGCCGCGGGCGACTGGCCGTGTGGTGGATGAAGGTGCGTCGGTTCACCATACCGCGAGTGCTGAATCTCTTTCTCGAAACCATCGCCACCTGGTTCGGCTCGTCCCGCGTGCCACACCTGCCGAGCAACCTGACGCTCGATATCGGCAACATCTGCGATCTTCGCTGCCCGCTCTGTCCCACCGGCATCGGCGACCGCTCGGCCAGCAAGGGAGTTATGGGACTGGCTCAGTTCCGTCAGATCATCGACGAGGTCGGGGGACGAGTGCTGACCGTGAACCTGCACAACTGGGGTGAGCCGCTCCTCAACAAGCATCTCGTCGCCATGATCGCCTACGCCAAGAGCTACGGCCTGGAGGTGCGGATCAGCAGCAATCTCAACGCGCTGACCGAACCCGTGGCGGAAGGGCTCTTGCGGGCGGGTCTCGACAAGCTCTACGTCTCCTGCGACGGTATCACCCCGGAGAGCTATGCCCAGTATCGGCGCGGCGGCGACTACGCAACCGTCATGGGCAACTTGCGGGGGCTGCTCCAGAAGAAGCGTGAGCTGGGGCTCCGCGGCACGCGGATCATCTGGTTGTTCCACATCTTCCAGCACAACGAACACGAAGTTGAGGGGGCGCGCGCGCTGGCCAAGGAGCTGGGCGTGGAGCTGCGCCTGAACCGCATGCGCACCGCCATGGGGCGCGAAATCTTCGAAAGCGCCGCGCAAGCCATTGCGCGCGATGGCGCGTGGATTCCGCGCAACCCCGCCTACAGCGCTTTCGACACCGCCAGCGGCACAGCGCGACGACCGATGAGCCGCTGCAGGAAACCGTGGCGGGAGGCGATGGTGAACTGGGACGGTTCGGTGCTGCCGTGCTGCGCCATCTACAGCGAGCGCCACACCTACGGCAATGCCCTGGAAGAGGGATTCCGGCGCGTCTGGAACAACGAGCGCTACCAGGCGGCCCGCCGCACCCTCCGCAACCAACCTGCTCGCCAGGCCACCGTCTGCGCCACCTGCAAGCGCAACGGCTACCTCTTCATGTGAAGGACGCCAGCATGCTTCCCGGCAACCGGGACTCCTATTCGGTCTTCTCCTGGAGCCGCTTCTACACCTACCGCTCTGAGATGCGGAAGCGCTTCCCCGATTTCTGGAAAATCCGCATCCGCAAGACCCTCCTCCAGGTCGTCTGTGGGCAGATTCGCGATGGCGACCACGTGCTCGATATCGGCTCGTTTGATCGCTCCTACGAGAAAAAGCTCCAGCGTCGTTTCCCCAACGTTCTCTATAAAAGCATGGATATCGACCGGGAGCGTTTTCATGACTTCTACTCGTTCGAGGAGGTGCGCGAACAGTTCGATGTCATCTTCCTCTTCGAGGTGATCGAGCACCTGGAGTTCACCGAGGGTATCAACCTGATGCGCGAGGTCCGCAACCTCCTGGTGCCGGGCGGGTGCTTGATCTTGACGACACCGAATATGTACCATCCCAACCGCTACTGGGAGTACGACCACAAGGTCCCGTACCGGTACGATGCCATCGGCGGGCTGCTGTTGGGAGTGGGGTTGGAGGTCAAGGAAATCTACCGCATCTACAACGACGCGATTCACCGGCGCCTCTTCCGCCTCTACGTGACATCCTGGGTGCATCGCCATCTGCAGATCGATTTCGCCAAATCGATCGTGGTGGTGGCGAAGAACAGAGCATGAAGCTGCTCGCCCTCATCCTCGCCCCGGAAAGCCCCAGCAGCCGCTATCGCGTCGCCTACCTCGCCCCGTGTGTGGAAGCCTGCGGCTGGCGGGTGGCCCTGCGCCCCGCGCCGCGCGGCTGGCGACAGCGCCGCCGATGCTGGGCGGACGCGGCGGCGTTCGATGTGGTGCTGGTGCAGAAAAAGCTTTTGCAGCCCTGGGAATGGCGCTGGCTGCGGCAGGCGTGTCGGCGCCTGGTGTTCGATTTTGATGACGCCCTTGCCTTCCACGAACGCAGCCGGGCGGCGCCGCGGCTCTCGCTGCGTTCCTGGAAGTTCCACGCCGCGCTCCGTGCCGCCGACTTGGTGCTGGCGGGGAACTCCTACCTCGCCGAACTGGCCGCCCCCTGGGCGCGGCGGGTTGTCGTCCTGCCCACCGGCGTGCCAGTGGAGCGCTACGAGCCGAAACCGCCAGCAACCACCGGCGCGGCGCCCGGAGCCTCCCTCGGGCTCGTTCTGGGGTGGATCGGCAGCCGCTCGACGCTCGGCTACCTGGAGGCTCTCCTGCCGGTCCTGGAGGAGCTGCATCGGCGGCGGCCGGAGGTCCGGCTGAAAGTCGTGGCCGACGCGTTCCCGCAGAGCCGCAGCCTGCCCATTGAAGCAGTGCGCTGGTGCGAGGCGCAAGAGGCGGCGCAGGTCGCCTCCTTCGATATCGGCCTCATGCCCCTCCCCGACACGCCGTGGACGCGCGGCAAGTGTGGGTTGAAGCTCCTCCAGTACCTCGCCGCCGGCGTGCCGGTGGTGGCCTCGCCGGTGGGGGTGAACAAGGAGATCGTGCGTCCTGGTTTGAACGGGTATCTCGCGGCTCAGGCGCGGGAATGGCTGGAACGGCTGGAGGAGCTGGCGCGCCAGCCGGCTCTCCGCGCCCGCCTCGGCGCCTGGGGCCGGAAGGATGTGGAAGCCCGCTTCTCGCTGCGGCGCCTTGGCAAGCAGTTCGCCGACCACCTGGAAGAGCTGCTGCGCACGGGGAGAGTCGGGGGTGGCTGAGCAAGGCTGCGACCTCACGATCAGCATCGTGAGCTTCAACACGAAAGAGTATCTGAAGCGCTGCCTGCAAGCGATTCTCAGCACCAGCGGCCGGCTGCGCGTGCATACCATCGTGGTCGACAACGCCTCGTGTGATGGGTCGGCCGACATGGTTGCCAGCGAGTTCCCCCATGTGGAGATCATTGCGAACCAGCGGAACCGCGGCTTTGCGGCGGCGAACAACCAGGCGATCCGGCGGGCGCGGGGCCGCCACGTGCTGTTGCTCAATCCCGACACCGAGGTGCAGCCCGAGGCGCTGGCGGGCCTGGTGGAGTTCCTTGACGAGCATCCCGAGGTTGCGGCGGTCGGCGCGCAATTGCGCAACTCCGATGGCAGCATCCAGCCCTCGGTGCGCCGCTTCCCCACGTTCGCCTCGCTGCTCCATGCGCACACGCTGCTCGGCCGCCTGGGCATCCTGCGGCGGGCGCATGATCGGCAACGCATGCGGGGCTTCAGCTTCAACGAAGCGCGGCGCGTCGACCAACCCTCCGGGGCAGCCCTGGCAATCCGGCGCAGCGTCTTCGAGCACGTGGGCTTGCTCGACGAGGCCTACTTCATCTTCTACGAAGAGGTGGATTTTTGCCGGCGGCTGGCGGCCGCGAACCTGCCGGTCTACTTCGAGCCGCGCGCCGTCGTCATCCACCACCGCGGCAAGAGTCGCCAGCAGGTGGAGGCGGACATTTATCCCATCCAGCTCCGGAGCCTCCTCCACTACCTGAGGAAGTTCGCCGGCCCCAGCGCAACCGCGGCGTTCAACGTTTTCTTCAAGCCGCTCCTGGTTGCCGAGGTGCTGGTCGGCCTCCTTGACGACTGGCTGGCACTGCAGCGCTACGTCCGGTTCCGACCCAACCCGTACAAGGCATGGCGCAAACGCGAACGGCTGCGGGCGCGCTGGCGGTTCCTGGGCCAGCACTGCCTGTCGTTCCTGCGCCGCGCTTGAGGGCTCTCCCATACCCCATGGTCCGGCTGCGCCGTCCTCGGCCTGAGAGGGAAGCTGCCGCGGAAACCATCAACCACATGCCGATACCCGAGGTCTCCATCATCATCGTCAACTGGAACACGCGCGGCGAGCTGCTGCGCTGCCTGGCCTCGGTGCGGCAGTGCGCCGCGGCGATCCCTCACGAGCTCCTCGTGGTGGATAACGGTTCCACCGATGGCAGCGTTGAAGCCATCCTCGCCACCTATCCGGAGACAACGTTCCTCAGCGCCTCCGACGCGTCCCTGCCGTCTGACGAGCGCTGCGACGGCTCCACCGCGGAGGGCAAGCGTGGGCCGGCCGAGAAGTTGCAAGGCTCGCCAGGCTCCCCCTCCTGGCGCCTCTATCGCAACAACCACAACGTTGGCTTTGCACGCGCCTTCAATTTCGGTCTGGCCCTGGCCCGCGGCCGCTCGATCCTGGCCCTGAACCCGGACTGCGAGCTTCGCGCCGGGGCGCTGGAGCGGCTGCTGCAGGCGCTGGAAGCCCTGCCGGATGCGGGCATCCTCACGCCGACCTTGGTGGACCAGGAGGGCCGCCAGCGCCATTCCTACTCCAGCTTCCCCACCCTGCTCACCGAGGGCTTCAGCAAGGCGATCCTGCAATGGCTCCTGCCGCGTCGCTATCCCAGCAAGCGCCGTCGCTACCATGCTCCCCTGGCGGTGGACTCGGCCATCGGCGCCTGCATGCTCGTGCGGCGCCAGGCCATCGAAGCCGTGGGGCCTCTGGATGAGGCGTTTTTCCTCTACCTCGAGGAGACGGATTGGTGCTACCGTATGAGGCAGGCCGGCTGGCGCTGCTACTACCTCCCCGACGCCGTGGTGATGCACGGGGTGGGGCAGGCGGCGCGGCGCGTCCCGGTGCAGTCGCGGCTGGAATTCTTCCGTTCGCGCTACCGGTACTTCGAGAAGCACGCCTCCGCTCCGGCGCGTCAGGCGCTCATCCTGCTCCTGCTGCTGCGGCTGGCGCTCGGGGTGGCGGCGCAGGGGATCGGCACGTTCGCCACCGTCGGGCTGGTGCCGCGTCTTCGCCGGCGCCTCTCCCGCAACGTAAGCCTGTTGGCCTGGCACCTGCGCGGCTGTCCCGCGGGCTGGGGCCTGCGCCCGGAGCCGCCCCCTGCGGGCCGGGCCCTACGGGGCGATGAGCGGCTGCTGGTGGTGAAGCTGGGGTCCCTTGGCGACGTGCTCCATGCCTTGCCGGCGGCGGCCGCGCTGAAGCGCACCTACCCCGCGCTGCGGATCGCCTGGGCCGTGGAGGCCGCCCACGCTGCGCTCCTGCAAGGGCAGGACTGCATCGACGAGGTGTTCTGCCTTGAGACGCGCGCCTGGCGGCGCCGCCCCCTGGCCCGCCGCACCTGGGCGGCGGTCGCGGCGAGTTGTCGCCGCCTGGCGGCCTGGCAGTGCGAGGTCGCCCTCGACCTGCAGGGCCTCTACAAGAGCGCACTCGTTCTGCGGCTCAGTGGGGCCGCGCGTCGCATCGGCCTGGGTCGCCTGCGCGAGCCAGTCGGGTGGGCCTATACGGAGCGCGTCCCCATGCCCACCTGGAACGAGCATGCGGTGGATCGCTACCTGCGCGTCGCCACCTACCTTGGGGCGAAGGTGGAGGAAGTGCCGTTTCCGCTGCCCGAGGCCGCCCCGGCGACCAACGAGGCCACGACGCGCCTCCTGGCAACGCCCGGAGCCGGGAATCCCGATCGCCCGCTCGTCATCCTCCACGTGGGAGCGGGAAAGGCGGCTAACATCTGGTTCCCGGAACGTTACAGGCAACTCGCCGATCGGCTGGCGCGGGAGCTCGGGGTGCGCATCGCCTTCACCGGCTCGGCGGCCGAGCGCGGCCTCGTGGCCTCGATTCGGCGGCCCATGCAGCAGCCGTCGCTCGACCTCAGCGGCGCGACGAGCCTCCCGGAGCTCGTGAACCTCTTGCGGCATGCGGCGCTCTGCGTGGCCGGCGATACCGGGCCGGCGCACCTGGCGGCGGCGCTTGGCTGTCCCGTGGTCTCGATCTTCGGCCCGGCGAACCCGCAGCGCACCGCACCCTATCGCGGCGCCACGGTCCTCTACGACCCGCCGCCGTGCAGCCCCTGTTACCGCCGCACCTACTGCTCGCACATGACCTGTTTCCAGCGGTTGACGGTCGAGACAGTCTTCACCGCCTGCCGTGAACGGCTCCTCCTCGGGAACGTTCAACTCGATGCAAACCTTCCGCACCAAGGCCATCACCTGGACCGTGCGTAGCGGCCGGTTGATCCACGAAACCTCGCCCCTGAAGATCGTGGCGGCGCTCGTGGAGGCTCCGGATGGCACCGTCCTCAAAGACACGGGGCACCGCCGTCTCGTGCGCAAGAGCTTCGTGGACGACTGCGGCCACACCCAACACGTGGCGTGGAAGGAGTACCGCTACGAGCGGGGCTGGGCGGAGCTGCCGCTGCTGGTGCGCGCGTCGCATGCGCGGCGCGAGTGGCGGCTGATGAACACCCTGCTCGATCGTGGCGTCGCGGTGCCGACGCCGATCGCCCTTGGCGAGCGCTGGCAGGGGGGGATGGTGCGCCTCAGCATCATGATCATGGAGTGGATTCCTGATTCGCTCTCGCTGCACGAGTTCGCCGACGGCTATCGCCGCGGCGCGCGAGCCTTTGCGAGCCCGGCGGCGCACCGCCGCTTCCTCGAGGAGCTGGGCGCCTTTATCGCCTCGATCCATGCGGCGGGCTTCCGGCATCGCGACTTGCACGCGGGGAACATCCTCGTGCAGCTCAAGCCGGCCCCGCGCTTCTCCCTCATCGACCTGCACCGCGCCAGCATGACCACGTGCCACAACGACGCGGCTCGCATCCGCGCCCTGGCGCAGCTCAATATCTTCTTCAGCACCTGGGCGCGGCGCAGCGACGGGCTACGCTTCCTGGCCGCCTACCGCCGGGCGCTGGCGTCGACGTGGAGTCTCCGCGAGCTCGCCACGGCGGTCGGGGAGGCGACGGCGCGACTGCTCACCGAACTCATCCGGCGGCGCGAGCGGCGCTGCCTGGAGGCGAACGACGAGTTTGCGCCGCTGCCGCGCATCTTCGGCAAAGGGTTCTATCGACGGGATGCCGGCGGCGAGATCCTCGAGGTGCTGGCGAACCCCGACGCCTTCTATGACCGCCCACAAGTGGAGCTGGTGAAGAACTCCCGCTCGACACGGCTGGCCCGCGGCGCCATCGAGCTGCAGCGCGGCCCCGCCAGCGTCTACCTGAAGCGTTACAACTCCCGCCACCTGCTCGACCGGCTGAAGAACCTGCTGCGCCCGGCACGGGCCCTGCGCGCCTGGCGGCACGCGCAGGCGCTGCGGCTGCGGCAGATCGCCACCCCCCTGCCGATCGCCGCGCTGGCGTGTGGCCGCGGCCCAAGACGGGGGGTCTCCTACCTGATCACCGAGGAGATCGCCGGAGGGGAGGGGATCGACCGCTACGTGCTGAAGACGCTTGCCGGGCCGCCCTCGCCTGCGCTGCTGCGGCGCAAGCGCGCCTTCCTCGAGCAGGTGGCGCTCTTCGTTCGCACCCTGCACCAGCGCGGCATCCTGCACCACGACTTCAAGGCGGCGAATCTCCTGGTGCTCGAGCCGCCAGGGCAGCCGCCGCGGTTCATCCTCATTGACCTCGATCGCGTCTCCTTTCGCCAACGCCTGAGCCGCCGGCAACGCCAGCGCAACCTGGCGAAAATCAACACCTCGTTCCTAGATCGGCGCCTTGTTTCAACCACCGATCGCTGGCGGTTCCTGAGCGCGTACCTTCGCTACGAGCCCGGCGGTCGGCAAACCCGCAAGGTGTGGTGGCGCGCCCTGCAGCGCGCCTCGACGTCCAAGCTGAAGAAATCGCGCCAGACCTTTTCCTGAGCCGTGGTGCGCCTCTCGACCGCCCACGGCCGAGACAGGCACCGCCGGCCCTCACCTCGGATCGAACGACGACGTGACAGCGCTTCGTACTCCGGAATCCCGCGCCGGCAAGACGCTGACCATGTATCGGCGGCTGCTCGACTATGCGCGCCCCTACTGGTTCCGCCTCGGCGTTGGCATCTTCCTCGCCGTCGTGGTCTCCTTGGCGAACGGCGCCATCGCCTACCTCGTGAAGCCGCTCCTCGACAGCATCTTCATGGAGCGCAACATGGTGATGCTGCAGCTCCTCCCCCTCCTCCTCATCCTCGTCTTCGGGGGCAAGGGAGTGGCCACCTATGGCCACCGCTACCTGATGCTCTGGGTGGGCGAACGCGTGGTGCAGCAGTTGCGCAGCGACCTCTACCGGCACCTCTTGGGGCAGTCGCTGTCGTTCTTCCACCGCCATCCGTCGTCCACGCTGATGTCGCGCATCGTCAATGACGCGAGCCTGGTCTCGCGCGCGGCGTCGAAGATCGTCGCCGACCTCATCAACCAGAGCTTCACCATGGTGCTCCTCCTCGGGGTGGCGTTCTACCGGCAGTGGCAGTTCACGCTCATCTCGATCCTCGTCTTCCCCGCCGCGGCCCAGGTCATGAACCATTTCGGCAAGAAGCTGCGCCTGCTGAGCCGCCGCAGTCAAGAACGCATCGCCGACCTCAACGAGGTGCTGCAGGAGTCGTTCACCGGCATCAAGGTGGTGAAAGCCTTCACCTTGGAGGTGTCCGAAACCGAGAAGTTTCAGCACGTGAACGGCAAACTCTTTCGCCTGACGATGCGCGGCATCCGCGCCGACGAGGTGACCTCGCCCCTGATGGAGATTTTGGGCGCCCTGGGGCTGGCGGCAGTGCTCTGGTACGGGGGATCGCAAGTCATCCATGGCGCCATGACCCCGGGGACGTTCTTCTCGTCGCTCACCGCCCTCATGATGATGTACGCTCCCGTTCGCAAGCTCACCCGCATCAGCAACGCCATCCAGGTGGCGCTGGGCGGGGCCGACCGCATCTTCGCCCTCCTCGACGCCCGCGACCTCGACGGGGCCGCCGGGGGCGCCAGAACGCTGCCGGGGGTGGAGCGCGACATCGCCTATCGCAACGTCTCTTTCACCTACCGCCCCGAGGACGGCCCGGTTCTCACCAACGTCTCCATTACCGTCCGCAAGGGCGAGCTCGTCGCCCTGGTGGGGCCCAGCGGCGCCGGCAAGACGACGTTCGTCGATCTGCTGCCGCGCTTCTACGAGTGCGAGCAGGGGTCCATCTGCATCGACGGCATCGAGGTCCGCGACTTCACCCTGGAGAGCCTGCGCCGCCACATCGGCGTCGTTCCCCAGGTCAGCCTGCTCTTCAATGACACGATCCACCAGAACATCCTGTACGGTCGGCTAGACGCGAGCGCCGCGGAGGTGCGCGAGGCCGCCCGCCTGGCCTTCGCCGATGAGTTCATCAACACGCTGGCGGCGGGCTACGAGACCCTCATCGGCGAGAACGGCGTGACGCTCTCCGGCGGCCAGCGGCAGCGGCTCTGCATCGCCCGGACGATCCTGAAGAACCCCACCATCCTCATCCTTGACGAGGCGACCAGCCAGCTCGACTCCGAGTCGGAGGGGATGGTGCAGCGGGCCCTCGACAACCTCATGAAGGAGCGCACCTCCTTCGTCATCGCTCACCGCCTGTCGACGGTGATCCAGGCGGACCGCATCCTCCTCTTTGAACGCGGTCGGCTCATCGACCAGGGACCTCACGACCAGCTCCTGGCGCGCAGCTCGCTCTACCAGCGACTCTACGAGCAGCAGTTCAAGGTGGGCAACGGCGCGACCAGCGCCGCCGGCGAGTCGGTGGCAAGCCTGGGCAAAAAGGAGCTGGCGTGACCAACGGGAGGGTGGTGTTCCTGGATCGCGATGGGGTCATCAATGAAGAGGTGGGGTACTTGAACCACCTCGACCGCCTGCGCCTCCTGCCGCGCAGCGCCGAGGGGATCGCGCTGCTGAACCACGCCGGCTGGCGGGCCGTCGTGGTCACCAACCAGTCGGGCGTCGCCACCGGCTACTTCCCGGAATCCTTCCTCGCCGAGGTGCACGCGGAGATACAGCGCCGGCTGGAAGCGGCAGGCGCGCGCGTCGACGCGTTCTACTACTGCCCCCACCACCCGACCATCGGCGAGCCGCCGTACCGCTGCGCCTGCGACTGCCGGAAGCCGCGCACCGGCCTGCTGCGCCGCGCCGCGGCTGACCTCGACCTGCGGCTCGAGGGGTCCTGCATCATCAGCGATCGCTACCGCGATCTCACCATGGCGGCGGAGATCGGCGCCACCGGCATCCTCGTGCTCACCGGCTACGGCACCGGCGAGTACACGTGGTGGCGGCAGTCACGCGGGTGGGCGGCCCAGCACGTGGCGCAAGACCTCCTCCAGGCCGTGCGCTGGTTCCTGGAGCGGCAGGCGCAGCAGCCGCAGTCGGCGCACCACTTTTCGGGCCGCGGGCCGCGCTGACGTTCGCGCCGCCGCCGAGCTGGTTTCAGCTCCGCCTGGCCGCGGACGCGGGAAGGACGACGAGGAGAGGGCGATGCAGTGTCTCATCACCGGCGCCGCGGGCTTCATCGGCTCCCACCTCTGCGAGCGGCTCCTCGCCGCGGGCGCCAGGGTGATCGGGATCGACTGCTTCACCGACTTCTACCCGCGGCAGATCAAGGAGCGGAATCTCGCCACGGTCCGCACTCACTCCGCGTTCACCCTCCATGAGGCGAACCTCCTGGAAGCTCCGCTGCCCTCCTTGCTGCGCAACGTCGAGGTGGTCTTCCACCTGGCGGCGCAGGCGGGGGTGCGCACGAGCTGGGGGCGCGAGTTCGCCACCTACACCAATTGCAACATCCTCGCCACGCAGCGCCTGCTGGAAGCCTGCCGCGACCGCCGCCTGCGGCGGGTGGTGGTGGCCTCCTCCTCGTCGGTGTACGGCGACTGCGACGAGCTGCCGCTGCGCGAGGAGAGTCCCCTGCGTCCCGTCTCCCCCTACGGCATCACGAAGCTGGCCACCGAGCACCTGGCGAGCCTCTACGCCAGCAAGTTCACGGTGCCGGTGGTGAGCCTGCGGTACTTCACCGTCTACGGCCCGCGGCAGCGCCCGGACATGGCGTTCTCGCGCTTCCTCCAGCGCCTGGCGCGGGATGAGCCGCTGGAAATCTACGGGGATGGCACCCAGACGCGCGACTTCACCTACATCGACGACATCATCGACGCGACGGTGCGGAGCGCCGAGCGCGGCCTGGCCGGGGCGGTCTACAACATCGGCGGCGGCTCGCGCGTGAGTCTGAACGAGGCGATCGAAACGCTGACGGCGCAGCTCAAGAAGGCGCCGCATCTGCTCCATCAGGCGCCGCAGGTCGGGGATATGCGCCACACCTTCGCCGACATCACCAAGGCCCAGGCGGAGCTGCAGTATACCCCCCGCGTGCCGCTCGCCGAAGGCTTGCGCCGTCAGGTAGAGTGGTTTCTCCTCTCCAGCGGCGGCTGAGTACGCGGAACCCAAGCGAGAAGGACGACGATTATGGCCCTCGACAAAGACCTGCTCGACATCCTGGCCTGCCCGAAGTGCAAGGGGGACCTTGAGTATCGACAAGCAGAGAACCAACTGGTCTGCCACGCCTGCCGCCTCATCTACGAGATCAAGGATGACATCCCGATCATGCTCATCGACGAGGCGAAACCGCTCGAGGCCTGAGCCGGAGAGCGGCGCGCCGGCGCTCCCGTCTCGGGCCGCCGCTCCGTCCTGGAAGGCCACGTAGCGCGGCAATCAAGGAGAAGCTGCCTGGCACGGCTGGCGCCCACTCCTGGCCGGCAGGAGCGGCGCCGCGCCAGGCGGGATGCCCGTTCGGGGAGTCGCCCGATCAGGCTCGCTCAATCCCCCGCGGCAAGCTGCTCGACGGCGACGCTGCCGCGCCCTCCTTCCGGGGCCGCGAAGACCACCACGGGCACGAGCCGCCGCTCTCCTCCATGGGCGGAGAGCAGCCCGGCGCGCCGCATCGCCGCGGCCGCCGTCGACACCGCCCCGCGGACGGCCGCGGGACCTTGCGCAAGGATCGGCTGCACCCCGTAGAGGAGCGCCAGGGCACGCCATGTCTCCACGCGCGGGGTCACCGCGAAGAGGGGCTGCCTCGGGCGATGCCGGGCGATGAGCCGCGCCGAAGCGCCGCGGGTGGTAGCCGCCACGATCGCCGCCGCATCCAACTCCGCCGCAATGGAGCATGCCGCCGCCGCCAGCGCCTCCCCCTCCCGATCGCTGCTGCGGTTTGGGTTGAGCTGCAGCATGCAGTGGCGCTCGGCCGCGGCGGCGATGCGCGCCATCATTGCCACCGCCTCCGCGGGGTGCCGGCCGACGGCGGTCTCCTCGGAGAGCATGAGGGCGTCACAGCCATCGAGAACAGCGCCGGCGATGTCGGCAACCTCGGCGCGGGTCGGGGAGGGCGACTCCACCATGCTGCGCAGCATCTGCGTCGCCACGATGACCGGCTTGGCGTGGTCGCGCGCCAGGCGGATGAGCCGCCTCTGCACATGAGGCACCTCCTCGAGCGGCGTCTCGATGCCCAGATCGCCCCTCGCCACCATGACGCCGTCGGCCTCCGCGAGGATGCCGGGGAGGTCGGCAAGCGCCGCCGCGGTTTCGATCTTGGCAATGATCCTGGCGCCTCCCTGGCGATGGGCGATCTCCCGCCGCAGCGTCTGCACGTCGTCGCGGGTGCGCACGTAGGAGAGGCCGAGGTACTCCACCCCGTGGCGCACCCCGAAGGCAACATCCTCGCGACCCTCCGCATCGAGGATGGGCACGTGCGGCAGGCCGTTCGGCACATGGATGCCCTTCCCTGGGCTGATCTCCCCACCGACCACGATCCGGCAGTGGATGTCCTGACCAGCGACGGCGGTGACCCGCAGCTCGATGCTCCCCTCCGCCAGCAGCAGGCGATCTCCTGGACGCACGGCGGTATGGAGATCACCGTAGCTCACCGGCAGCTCCCGCGGCGTGCCGGCGATCTCCCGCCCCGTGAGCACCACGTCATCCCCGCCGCGCAAGAGGATCGAGCCGCCGGCGATGGAACCGACGCGCACCTTGGGTCCCCTCAGGTCCTGGAGGATTGCCACCCCGCGGCCGCGTGCCTCGGCCGCCGCGCGGAGGCGCTCGATGAGGCGGGCATGTGTCTCCCGGCTGCCATGGGCGAAGTTGAGCCGCGCCACTTCCATGCCGGCGTCAAGCAGGCAACCGATACCCTCCTCGGAGCTCGATGCCGGCCCTAACGTGCAGACAATCTTTGTCAACCGCATGCGCCGCACCTCCTGCGCCGTCCCACCTCTAACGACGCCCTGAGAAGAATTCCAGTATACTTGGGTTATCCTGTGATTGCCTCGTCGGTGGGCGGGGGAGGCAGGTGACCCGCGCGTTTTCGCCGCAGGGGCCGCGCAGTGCCCCCAGCCGGGAGGCAGGCACCTCGCGCCGCTGGGGGGGAACCCTCACCCCTCGGTGCGTCAGAAAGGGAGCGCCCCACCTGCGTTTGCCGCCGAGAGCGGGCGCGGCGAAAAGGTGCGGGGGATCCTGCCTCGTGCCGCGGCCGCGGCGCGGACGGAACGGCTCACGAGGTTTGAGCGAAGATGCATCATGCTGGGCGGAGAATTCACGAGGCCGTGGTGGAGGCAAAAGCTCAGGCCGGCCCGTGGCTCCGCCGGTTCCTCGACGTGCTGCTGCCGCGCACCTGCGGGACGTGCGGGCGGATGCTCGGGGGGGCCGATCCGCACCAGTTCTGCGGCACCTGCTGGCAGCGCATCACCCGCATCGTCCCGCCGCTCTGCCCGCGGTGCGGCATCCCCTACCCTGCCGCCACGGTCGTCCCCGGCGAGATCGGTCACGTCTGCGGCGCCTGCCGCGAACGGCGTCTCTACTTCCAGGCGGTGCGTTGCGCCGGGCGGTACGAGGGCACGCTGCAAACCGCCCTGCAGCGGTTCAAGTTCGAGGAGCGCACGAGCCTGGCGCGCCCGCTGGCGGAGCTCCTCGTCGAAACCTTCGGCCTTTTCTTTCAGCGGCCGGCGTTCGATGCGATCATCCCCGTCCCTCTCCATCGCCGCCGCCTCCGCCAGCGCGGCTACGACCAGGCGGTGCTCCTTGCCCGACAGGTCGCCGCGCTGCTGGATTTGCCGATCTGGGCCGGCGCGATCGAGCGCGTCCGCTACACCCAGGCACAGGTCGGGCTGTCGCGTCAGGCGCGCCGCGAGAATGTGCGCGGAGCCTTCAGGGTGCGGCGCCCGGAGCGCCTGGCCGGCGCCCGGCTCCTCCTCATCGACGACGTCGTCACCACCAGCAGCACCGTGAACGAGTGCGCCCGCGCCGCCTTCGAGGCCGGAGCCGAGCGTCTCGACGTGCTTGCCGTGGCGCGCAGCATGTAGCGCTGCGTCTCACGCGCTCGTTTCCAAATGACGCTGAGACACGACCGCAAGGCGGGGGCGAGGAGGACGATCCACCAGCCTCTCCGAAGAGGCCGCGCCAGCCCTCTCCGCGGCAAGCGGGAGGCGCGGCTGCGCCGGTGGGGAGGGGGCCCGCGGCCTCCATGGTCAACCGAGGAGCGCCTGAACGGAGCGGAGCGCGAGGTCGAGGTAACGGGAGGGGAAGAGGCCGAGATCGAGCGTGCCGAGCACGGCCAGGATGAGGGCGATGACGAGGCTGCCGCTGAATGAGGCGCCCGCGGCTTCGGCCTGCATCTCCGCGGCGGGCTCGCGCATGTACATGATGACGATGACGCGGAGGTAGTAGAAGACCGCCACGACGCTGTTGAGTACGGCGATGATCGTCAACCAGACGAAGCCGGCGTTGAGGGCTGACTTGAAGACCACGAACTTGCCGACGAACCCCGCCGTGGGCGGAATCCCCGCCAGGGAGACCATGAAGAGCGCCATGACAAGGGCCAGCCAGGGCCTTCGATAGCCGAGACCGGCGTAATCGGCAAGCCCCACTTGGTCGCGGTCGCCGCGGCCCATCGCCACCACGACGGCAAAGGCTCCCAAATTGAAGAAGGTGTAGGCGAGGGTGTAGAAGAGCACACTCGACACCCCAAGCCGCTGCGCCCCGCCGACTCCCCCCGAGGCCACCAGCGCCACCAGCACGTAGCCGGCGTGGGCGATGCTCGAGTACGCCAGCATGCGCTTGATGTTCGCCTGCACGATGGCGAGGATGTTGCCGAGGGTCATGGTGAGGGCGGCGATGAGCCAGAAGGCCCCCCACCAGTCGGCATGCAGCCCCTCCAGCGCGAAGCTGAAGACGCGCACCAGCGCCGCAAAGCCGGCCGCTTTCGGGCCGGCGGAGAGGAAGGCGGTGATCGAGGTGGGCGCCCCCTCGTAGACGTCGGGGGTGTACATGTGGAACGGCACCGCCGTCACCTTGAAGCCGAACCCGACGATAAGCAGCCCCATCCCCACGTAGAGCAGGGCTGAGACGTTCCCCGCTGGAGCGGCCTTGAGGAAGCCGCCCATCGCCTTGAGGTTCGTCGTCCCCGTTGCTCCATAGAGGAAGGAGATGCCGTAGAGCAGGAAGCCGGTGGCGAAGGCGCCGAGGAGGAAGTACTTCATCGCCGCTTCGTTCGAGCGCGCCTGCCCGCGCAGGAAGCCGGCGAGCACATAGAGATTGAGGGAGAGAATCTCGACGCCGAGGAAGATGGTCATGAGATCGCCGCCCGCGGCCATGAGCATCATCCCCAGGGTGGAGAAGAGAATGAGCCCGTAGTACTCACCGACGTTCATCGAGTGACGCGCTCCGTAGCTGATCGACATGAGGACGACGAGCATCGAGCTGGCTAGGAAGACATAGTTGAAGAAGACGGCGACGGCGTCGATCGCCAGGAGGCCATGGAACGGCGCCGCCACGACACCGCTCAGGCGGGAGTTAGCGTAGAAGGTGAGGAGCAACCCGAGCAGCGACAGGTAGGCGAGGAAGCTGCGATCGCCCGAGGCGCGCCGCCGGCCGAACGTATCGGCAAGCAGCACCACGAGTCCCGTGATGACGAGGATGAGCATGGGCGCCAGCAGGCCGAGGTCATACTCTGGGAAACGGAGTTCCATCGGCTAGCGCCTCCCTGCCGGCAGAGGCCCGGCGCCCGGCACATCGCGCCCCATTCGGCGCTCCATGGGCGGGGGCGCGGCTGAGGTCATGGCGGTGGAGCCTATCGCGGCAAGGTTCATCTCCCAGGGCCGTTCGGACGGCGGCGGTTCCCCGGCCTCCCCCAGCACTCTTGCCGCCCATGCTGCGTCGGCGCCCGTTGCCGGAGCGACGGACGTCCGGGGCGCGGCGCCTTGAACGGCCTGCTGGTACCCGGCGACCAGCCGTCGCACCGAGGCGTCCGTCGGCCTCAGGAAGGTGGCGGGGTAGACGCCGATCCAGACGACGAGCACGACGATCGGCGTGAGAATGCCGATCTCCCGCAGGTTCAAGTCGCGCAGGCCGCGGTTCGCGTCGTTGGTGATCGTCCCGAAGATAACGCGCTGAAACATCCAGAGCATGTAGACCGCGCCGAGGATGACGCCGATAGTGGCGAGGACGGCGTAGAGCCGGTTCGCCTGGAACGCCCCCACCAGGATGAGGAACTCGCCCACGAAGCCGTTCAGGCCGGGCAGGCCGATCGAGGAGAGCATGATGACGAGGAAGAAGGCCGCGAAGATGGGCACCTGTTTCCAGAGGCCGCCGAAGTCGCTGATCAGGCGCGTATGGCGGCGCTCGTAGATCATGCCGACGATGAGGAACAGGGCGCCGGTGCTCAAGCCGTGGTTCACCATCTGCAGGAGCGAACCCTGCACCCCCTGCATGTTGAAGGCGAACATGCCGAGCATGACGAAGCCGAGGTGGCTGACACTCGAATAGGCGACGAGCTTCTTCACGTCGCGCTGCACCATCGCCACCAGGGCGCCGTAAAGGATGCCGATGAGCGCCAGCACGGAGATGAGCGGCGCCATGGACTGCGCCGCCAGCGGGAAGAGGGGCACGCTGAAACGCAGGAACCCATACGTGCCCATCTTCAGGAGGATGGCGGCAAGGATGACGCTGCCCGCGGTCGGCGCCTCGACGTGCGCATCGGGCAGCCAAGTATGGAACGGGAAAACGGGCACCTTGATGGCGAAGGCGAAGAAGAAGGCCAGGAAGAACCAGAATTGCAGGTTCGGAGTGAGTTGCAGGGAGAGGATATCGAGCAGGTCGAAGCTGTTCTTGCCGGCCAGGAAGTAGAGCCCGATGATGCCGACGAGCATGAGCACGCTGCCCGCCATCGTGAAGAGGAAGAACTTGATGGCGGCGTAGACGCGCCGCGGCCCGCCCCAGATGCCGATGAGGAGGTACATCGGGATGAGCATCAGCTCCCAGAAGACGTAGAAGAGGAACAGGTCGAGGGCGCAGAAGGCGCCCAGCATGCCGACCTCGAGGAGGAGCATGGCGATCATGTACTCTTTGACGCGCTTCGTGATGTCCGTCCACGACGCCAGCACCGCCAGCACGGTCATGAAGGTTGTGAGGAGGACGAGCAGCAGGCTGATGCCGTCGATGCCGAGGTGGTAGGTGACGCCGAGCGACTCGATCCAGGGGCGCAGCTCCTCGAACTGGAAGTCGGCGCTGCCGGCGTCAAAGGCGGTCCACAAGCGCAGCGTGAGGAGGAAGTCGATGAGCGTGGTCAGCAGCGCCACGGCGCGAATCGCGCCTTTCTGGCGCTCGCCGTTCAAGAAGGCGAGGAGGAGGACTCCCAGCAGTGGCAGGAAGATGATGATGGTTAGGAGAGAGGAGCCGCTGTCGGTCATCCGGTATCCCTGCCTGTCAACCCTGTCCGCGATTCCCGCCCGCGCCGTGGGTCAGGTCGCATCCCAGGCGTCGCGGCCGGCCGCGCCGGTCATCGTCAACGCATCACGAAGTAGAGCACGAGCAGCATGGCGCCCAGGACCATGGTCACGGCGTAGCTCTTCACGTAGCCGGTCTGCAGGCGGCGCAGGGCGCCGCTGGCGCCGCGGATGAGGTCGGCGGCCCCGTTGGCGATGCCATCGATCACCAGCACATCGAAGCCCCGCCAGAGGATGGTCCCCAACTGCTTCACCGGCCTCACGACGAGGAGGTCGTAAGCTTCGTCGACGAAGTACTTGCCGCATAGCAGCCGATACAGCCACGCGTTCACCTCGGCCGCCCGCTGCGCCAGCTCCGGCCGCTGCAGGAAGAACCGCCGCGCCATGACGAGGCCGGCGACGGCGATGGCCAGCGACACGATCATCATGAAGAGCTCGAAGCCGATCGCCGCATGACCGGCCTCCGCGGCGGCCGCTCCGTGGGCGAGGGGGGCGCGCGCCAGGACAGGCTCCAGGAAGCTCTTAAAGAGGTTCCCCCCTTGAATGAGGGGCAAGCCGACGAAGCCGCCGAGGATCGACAACACCGCCAGGACCACGAGGGGCCGCGTCATCACCTTCGGCGACTCATGGATGTGGGCGGCGCGCTCCGCCGACACGCGCGACGGGCCATGGAAGGTGAGATAGATCAGCCGGAACATGTAGAGCGCCGTCAGGAACGCCGTGAACGCGGCGACCGCCCAGAGGAAGAGGCTCTCCTGCAGGGTCTCCCAGAGAATCTCGTCCTTGCTGAAGAAACCGGCGAAGGGAAAGATGCCGGCGATCGCCAGGGCGCCGATCCAGAAGGTGATGCCGGTGGTGCGCAGTTTGGAGAACAATCCCCCCATCCTGCGCAGGTCCTGCTCTCCACCCAGGGCGTGAATGACGCTGCCGGAGCCAAGGAATAAGAGCGACTTGAAGAAGGCGTGCGTCATGAGGTGGAAGATGGCGGCGGTGAATGCGCCGACGCCGCAGGCGAGGAACATGTAGCCGAGCTGGCTCACCGTCGAATAGGCCAGGACGCGCTTGATGTCGGTCTGCACCAGGCCCATGGTGGCGGCGAAGAAGGCGGTCGCCAGACCGATGCCGGCCACCACCGTGAGGCTCAGCGGCGCCAGCGCGAAGAGGGCGCTGGTGCGCACCACCATGTAGACCCCCGCCGTCACCATGGTGGCGGCATGAATGAGGGCGCTCACCGGGGTGGGACCCTCCATGGCGTCGGGCAGCCAGACGTAGAGCGGAAGCTGCGCCGACTTGCCGGTGGCGCCCACGAAGAGGAGCAGCGTGATCGCCGTGATCGCCGCGCCGCTGACGACGCCGCTCTGGACGAGCTGCGGCGCCTTGCTGAAGACCGTCGTGAAGTCGAGACTGCCGAAAAGGGCGAAGATGAGAAAAATGGCCAGAAGGAACCCGAAGTCGCCGACGCGGTTGACGATGAACGCCTTCTTCCCCGCGTCGGCTGCTGATTTCCGTTCGTACCAGAAGCCGATGAGCAGGTAGGAGCAAAGCCCCACCCCTTCCCAGCCGACGAACAGGAGGAGGAAGTTGTTCGCCAGCACGAGGATCAGCATGGAGAAGATGAAGAGGTTGAGGTAGACGAAGTAGCGCCGGAAGCCGGGGTCGCCGTGCATGTAGCCGATCGAGTAGACATGGATGATGAAACCGACGCCGGTGACCACGAGCGCCATGATGATCGAGAGCTGATCAACGAGCAGCCCGAAGCCGGCGGAGAGGCTGCCGGAGGCGATCCACGTATAGACGTTGAGTTCGATGTGGCGTTGCTGCGGGGGCAGCTTCAGGAGCGCCAGGAACGCGCCCACGGCAACGAGCAAGGCCAGGCCCACCACCGCCGAGGCAAGCCAGCCGATGCCGCGCTCGCTCATCCTCCCGGTCACGAAGAGGTTGAGGAACACCCCCAGGAGCGGCAGGGCAAGCATGAGCCAGGCAAGATCGAGCATGGTGGAAACACCTTCCTTGGACAACGAGTGGGGAGCAGCGGCAGCTCACCCGCGCAGCAAGTTCACCTCATCCACATCCACCGACTCGCGCGAGCGGAAGATCGTCAGGATGATCGCCAGCCCCACCGCAACCTCCGCCGCGGCCACCGTCATGACGAAAAAGAAGAAAATCTGCCCCGACATCGAGTGCAGGAAGCGGGAGAAGGCGATGAACGACAGGTTCACGCCGCTGAGCATGATCTCGATGCACATGAAGATGACCAGGGCGTTGCGGCGCAGCAGGACGCCCGCCACGCCGATGCTGAAGACGATGGCGCTGAGGACGAGGTACCAGGAAAGCGGCACGGTGAAGGACATGGCATCAATCCGCGCGTGAGGAGGCGGCGGGCGGTGGCGACGACGCGCCGAGCGGACGCCGTCGCGCCAGCACCATGGCCCCGATCATGGCGACGAGGAGCAGGACCGAGGTCGCCTCGAAGAGGAACAGGAAGTCGGTGAAGAGGAGCTTGCCGAAGACCTGCGCGTTGCCAAGCTCGGCCAGGCGCTGCGGCGTGAACTCCCCCTGCGGCCCCAGCCGCACTTCGCCCGCCACCGTGACGGCCACCAGGCCGAAGAGGATGATCGTCAGGATGAGACCAAAGAGCTTCTGCCAGCGCAGCTTCGCCTCGGGCGCCTGGCGGTCGCGCACGTTGAGGAGCATGACGACGAAGAGGAAGAGGACCATGATGGCGCCGGCATAGACGAGCACCTGGAGCACCGCGATGATCTGCGCCTGCAAGAGCACGAACTGCCCTGCCAAGCCCAGGAACGCCAGGATCAGGAAGAGCGCGCTGTAGACCGGGTTCCTCTGCGCCACGACCATGAGCGAGGCGCCCACGAGAATCACCGCCAAGATGACGAACATGATGAGTTCCATCACGCGCACCCACGGGATGACGCAGCGCCCTCGCGGAGCTGCGCGTTCTCTCCTCGCTCCGGCCCCGCGGCTCGCCTCGGGAGCCGCGCGCCACCCTGCTTCCTGAACCGCCTGAAGAGTCCCCTGCCGAGCGGCATGGCGCGGCGGCGTCGCCCTACACCCACTTCGCCACCACCAGGTAGCCGCTGTAGAAGATGTTGAGGATCGCCAGCGGCAGGGTGATCTTCCAGCCCAGGCGCATGAGCTGATCGTAGCGGAAGCGCGGCAGCGTCCAGCGCACCCAGACGAAGAAGAAGAGCATTACCCCCACTTTGAGGACGAAGGCCAGCACCTGCGCGAGACTGAGGAGCAGCGGCGGCAGCCCCGCCTGCTCGAGGTAGGGGACCTGCCAGCCGCCGAGGTAGAGGCTGACGACCACCGCGGAGGCGGTGAGCATGTTGGCGTACTCCGCCATGAAGAACATGGCGAACTTCATGCTGCTGTACTCGGTGTGGTAGCCGCCGACCAGCTCGGGCTCCGCCTCCGGCAGATCGAACGGCAGGCGGTTCGTCTCGGCGAAGACGGCGATGAGGAAGATGATGAACCCCAGCGGCTGCATCCAGAAGTTCCAGCGCAGGCCGCTCTGCGCCGCGACGATGTCGGGCAGGCGCAGCGATCCCGCCACGATGAGCACCCCGACGGCGGCGAGGCCAAGGGAGAGCTCATAGCTGATCATCTGGGCCGAGGCGCGCAAGCCGCCGATGAGCGAGTACTTGCTGTTCGACGACCAGCCCGCCAGGACGACGCCATACACCCCCATGCTCGTCAACGCGAAGATGTAGAGGAAACCGATATTGACGTTGGCGATGACGAGCGGGATGTCGCGCCCGAAGAGCGGCAGAGTGTTGCCGAAAGGGATGACCGCCATGGTGATGAAGGCCGGCACCAGCGCCACCAGCGGCGCCAGCAGGTAGACCGGGCGGTTGACGTAGTGCGGGATGAGGTCCTCCTTGAACATGAACTTCAGGCCGTCGGCCAGCGGCTGCAGGAGGCCGAAGGGACCCACTCGGTTCGGGCCGCGCCGGTCCTGGATGAAGGCGCTCACGCGGCGCTCCACGAGCGACAGGTAGGCCACCATGGTCAGGTAGACCCCAAAGACGACGAGGATTTTCACGATGGTGATGAGCAGGTCGGTCATCATGCTTGCAGCGCCACCCCCAGGGAGCCGAGCTCGGCATAGACCGCCTTGACATAGGCGGGAACTTCCACCGCAATCTCCTGCATGATGTCCGCCGGCGAGTCATAGGCCCACTCCGCCCCGAGCTGCTGGGCGAGATCGCGGAGGATGCGCCAGTCGGCCCGCGCGTCGCCGGGCGGATGGAAGGCGCGGTGAAGCCGCTGCACGCGGCCGCCGTCGTTCGTGAAGCTCCCGTCCCGCTCCGGGAAGGCGCTGCCCGCCAGCACCAGATGGGCAAGCTGCGTGGTGGCGGTGGGCAGGATGTCCTGCACGAGAAGGCCCTGCAGCTTGCCGAGGGCGGCGCGAATGCGGTCGCTCTCCCCAAACTCCCCCACGGGATCTTCGTGCAGCACGTAGAGGACGGAGATTTCCCCCGCCTCGATGCCGGCAAGGATGCTCTCCCAGCCCTCCTTCCCGGCGGCCACGCAGCCCAGCTCCCTGGCGCCGCGATAGTTGGGCGACTTGTCGGCCTTGTAGAGGAAGCCGTCGGCGCTCTCCGGTCCCTTGTCGCGCGGGCGGCAGTCGAGGCGCTTGCCTCCGAGCACCTGGGTGAGAAGTTTGCGAAAGAGGTAGAGCTCCTCGTTGGTGGCGAAGGGACCGGCCAGCCCCGCCAGGGCTGCCGCCTTGGCGCCTTTCAGCAGCTCCGCCGCCTGGCGCAGGGCGTTCCGCCAGGCCGTGGGGCGCTGCGCCGCGCCTGACTTCACCAACGGTGTGGCGAGTCGCGTAGCAGCATGGACGTACTTGTACCCCAGCCGCCCCGTGTCGCACATCCAGTGTTCGTTCACGGTGTCGTTGATGCGCGGGGTGAGCCGCATGATCTGGCCGTGGCGGTGCCAGACGGTGATGTTGCAGCCGGTGCTGCATCCCGGGCAGATGCTTGCCGTCTGCGCCATCTCCCAGACGCGCGACTTGAAGCGGTAGTCGCGGTTCGTCAGAGCACCCACGGGGCAGAGATCAATGGTGTTCATCGAGTAGTTGTTGTCGAGCTGCCTGCCGGGGGAGGTGCCGATCTCCACGTGGTTGCCGCGCTGCAAGAAGCCGAGCTCGGAGGTCTTGGTGATCTCGTCGCAGAAGCGGATGCAGCGGGAGCAGAGGATGCAGCGCTCGGCGTCGAGCATGACGCGCGGTCCCACCGGCACGCGCTTGGGTTTGTGGACCTTCTCTTCGATGAAGCGGCTGTACCCCTGGCCGTGCTCGAAGGCGTAATCCTGCAGCTTGCACTCGCCGCACTGGTCGCAGATGGGGCAGTCGAGGGGATGGTTGACGAGGAGGAACTCCATCACCCCCTGGCGCGCCTGCACCGCCATCTCGGAGGTGGTCTTCACCACCATGCCGTCGGTCGCCTGGGTGTTGCACGCGATGAGGGGCTTCGGCTGCCCCACCACCTCGACCAGGCACATGCGGCAGTTGCCGGCGATGGAGAGCTTCTCGTGCCAGCAGTAGTGGGGGATGGTGATGCCGAGCTGCTTGGCGGCCACGATCACCGTGGTGCCGGGATTAACGGTGATCTCCTTGCCATCTATGGTCACCTTGGGCATGGCGTCACCTTGGGCATGAGTGTGCGCTGCTCCCGTTACGCTGAGACTTGCACGGGGATCAGATCGGCGCGGCGGCCGCCCAGGACCCCCGGCACGGGACCGGGGTCCGGCAGGCCGCTGCCCCGCCGGATGCGCTCCTCGAAGTCGGCGCGAAACCGGCTGATGTTGTAGCGGATGGGCCAGGCCGCGGCGTCGCCGAAGGGGCAGATGGTGCGCCCTTCCATATTGGCGCAGATCGACAGGAGGAGATCGAGGTCCTCCATCCTCCCCTGCCCCGCTTCGATGCGGCGCAGAATTTGCGGTATCCAGCCGCTCCCCTCGCGGCAGGGAGTGCACTGCCCGCAGGACTCATGGTGGTAGAACTCGGCGATGCGCCGGGTGACCGCCACGATGTCGGTGGTCTCATCCATGACGATGATGGCGCCGGTGCCGAAAAGCGAGCTAACCGTTCGCAGGCCGTCGTGGTCCATCGGCGTGTCGAGCATCTCCGCCGTCAGGATCGGCGTCGAGGAGCCGCCGGGGATCACGCCCTTGATCTTGCGGCCGCCTGGGACGCCGCCGGCGTGCTCATAGATGATTTCGCGCAGCGGCGTGCCAAGAGGGAGCTCGTAGAGCCCCGGCCGGTTGACGTGGCCGCTGACGCCGAAGAGGGTGGTGCCTGGGCTTGCCTTGGTGCCCATGCTGCGATACCAATCGGCGCCGTGCTTGATGATGTGGGGCACCGTGCAGAGGGTCTCGACGTTGTTGACCGTCGTCGGGCAGCCGTACACCCCGTAGCCGGCGGGAAATGGCGGTTTGGGCCTCGGGTAGCCGCGTTTGCCCTCCAGCGACTCCATGAGTGCCGTCTCTTCGCCGCAGATGTAGGCACCGGCGCCGCGGTAGAGGATGATGTCGATGTCGTGCCCGGTGCCGTCGAGGTTCTGTCCCACAAACCCCCGAGCGCGCGCCTCCTCGAGGGCCGCGCTGAGGCGCCGGTAGCCCAGGCCGAACTCCCCCCGCACATAGACGAAGGCCAACTTCGAGCGAATGGCGTAGGCGCCGATGATGATGCCTTCGATGAGGCTGTGGGGATCGGTCTCGATGATCTTGCGGTCCTTGAAGGTGCCCGGCTCCCCCTCGTCGGCGTTGCAGCAGAGGTAGTGCGGCTTCTTCGGCTCCTTCGGCATGAAGCTCCACTTCACGCCGGTGGGAAAGCCGGCCCCGCCCCGGCCGCGCAGGCCGGAGGCCTTCACGACCTCGACGACCTCCTCGACCGTCAGGCGCAGCGCCTTCTTCAGGCCCTCGTAACCGCCGCGCTCGATGAAGACGTCGATCGTCTCGGCGTTCGGCACCTCGAAGTTCTTGCTGATGATCCTGATCTGCTCAGCCATTGCTACGCCGCCGGCGCCTCCATGCGCTTCGCTCGGCCGGGGTGCTCCCAGCACGCTCGCTCTGCCCCATCGCTGCTCAGGGAAGCTCCGCGAGGTAGGCCGTGAGTCGTTCCGTCGAGAGATTCTCCACGTAGTCGCTGTTCACCTGCATGGCGGGCGCTCCGCCGCAGGCAGCCAGGCACTCGACCGTGCTCACGCTGAAGCGCTGGTCGGCGGTCGTCTCACCCGGCTTGATGCCAAGCTTCTTCTGGATCGCCTGGAGAATCTCGCCGCTGTTCCGCAGCATGCAGGCGATGTTCGTGCAGACCTGCAGGTGGTAGCGGCCCACCGGCTTCTTGTTGAAGAGGGTATAGAAGGAGGCAACCTCGTGCACTTTGATCGGCGGCAGTCCGAGGAGCTCGGCCACGTAGTCCTGCGCCTGCGGCGACAGCCAGCCCAGCTCCTCCTGCACGAGGTGGAGCACGGGCAGCACGGCCGAGCGCTTCTGCGGGAAGCGCGCGATGGTGTCGCGAATCTTCGTCAACTGCTCCTCGGAGACCATGGCTCTTCTGCTCTTGCTCCTGTCACCGTACCCGGCGTGCCGACGGTGAGGATCGCGGCGGTTGCCTGGGGTAGCTCCGTTCCATCTCGCCCATGCGGCGCGAGGAATCGCCTGCCGCCGCCGGGCAACTCACCGGCCCTGCAAGGGAAACTCCTTCCGCAGCGGAAAGTCGGTGAAGTCTTCCGGCATGAGGATGCGACGAAGATCAGGGTGGCCCTCGAACTGGATGCCGAAGAGGTCGTAGGTCTCCCGTTCATGCCAGTTGGCTGCCGGCCAGAGACTGGTCAGCGAGGGCAGGGATGGATGCTCGGCCGGCACATCGGCCTTCAGCCGCAAGCGGGCATTGCCGAGAAAGGAGTAGAGGTGGTAGACGACGGTGAAGACGTTGCGCTGCTGCACGTAGTCAGCCGCCGTCACGTCGGTCAGCATCTCGAAGCGCAGCTCGGGATCATCCCGCAGAACGCGGCAGATGTCCACCAGGCGCGCCGCCGCCACGAGCACCGTCATCTCGCCGCGGAACTCCTGCACCTCGCGGAGCGCCTCTCCGAACCGCTCTCTCAGCTTCATCACCGCGCGCTCAGCATGCTCCTCCATGGGTCATCCAACTTGCTCTGAGGTGGGAATCAATGAGTGATCGTCGGGTGAACGAGGGGGTGAGCGCCGCTCCGCCCGCTCTCAGGCATCCAGCTTAGCGCCGCATCCCACGCGGATTGCTCGACTGTCTCGGCGGCCCTGGCCGGCGCTCGAGCCGCCGCTCCGGCCCCGTGCTGGCTACCGGCGTCCGGTGCGCCTCCGAGCCGGAAGCTGGCGTTCCGAGGTCTCGCAGAGGTTGCCACGCCCCCGACGGCCCCGTCTCTTGCCCCGGTTAATCCCACTCCAGCGCCCCCCGGCGCCACACGTAGACGTAGCCAAGGAGCAGGATCACCAGAAAGATGGCCATGGAAACGAAACCGAACAAGCCCAATTCCCGCAGCACGATCGCCCACGGGAAGAGCGGCACCGCTTCAATATCGAAGAGCACGAAGAGGACCGCAATGAGGTAGAAGCGGATGGAGAGGCGCAGGGTGCCGGAACCACGGGGAACCACGCCGCACTCGTAGGCCGCGAGCTTCTCGACGGATGGCTTGCGCGGCCCCATAAGGTGCGTGAGGACGAGCACGAGCAGCCCAAAGCCCGTGGCGAGGACGATGAGGATGAGGATCGGCACGAAGGTTTCTTCCATCACTCAGCCCGTCTCGAACCGTCCGGCAGTGCCCGCTCGCCCACCGCTCTGGGATTCCTACCGCGCGGCAGGAAGCCTACCGCATCCGATCCCTCTTCGTCAAGCAAATTACCAGGCAGCAGTGCGCCACAGCACTGCCATGCCTCTCCTCAGACAGCCAAGCTCGCCTCAATGCCGGCCAGGGCGACGCGCTCATCATCCTCCGAGCTGGCGCCGCTGACGCCGACGCCCCCACGACCCGACCATCCTCGTCGATGACACAGCCGCCGGCAACGGGGATGATCTTGCCCTCGCTCAAGCTGGCGAGGCTGGTGAAGAACGCCGGGTTCGCCGCCGCCCGCTCCGCCGTGGCGCTGGTCGGCCGCTGGAAGGCCACCGCGGAAAACGCCTTGCCGATGGCGATGTGCGGCCGAAAGAAGCTGGCTCCATCTTCGCGCGCCAGCGCCACCAGGGCGCCTCCGGCATCCACCACGGCGATGCAGAGGGGTGGCAAACGGAGATCGCGGCCCCGCCGCAACCCCGCCTCGATGATCGCCTGGGCGCGCTTCAGCGTCAGAGCCATGCCGCTCCCCCGCCGCGCCGCCCGGCGCCCCATGGGCCGCGCTCCGGGCGCTTCCCGGCTCCCAGCGCCGCCACTCTCTTAGACCACGCGCACCACTCGTTTCCCCTGCAGGAGGCTCAGATCGTGGTTCGGGAAGGCGAGGTCCGGTTGGGTGGCGGTGCTGATGGCGCGCTCGAGCGCAACGACGCAGTCGGCGAGGTTGTAGTACCACCCCACGGGCAGCCGCTCGTGCAAATTTCGATAGGTGTACGCCACATCTCCGCAGATGACGGCGGTGCCAAGCGGGGTCGCGGCGCTGACCATCTGGGAGCCCGGCGTATGCCCCCCCACGCGCACCACGCCGAGACCCGGCAGGAGCTCCGTGTCCCCCTCCACCAGGCGCACGCGGCCCGCCTGCACCAGGCGCTCAAGCGCCGGCCTCACCTTCGGCTGGATTTGATTGTTAAAGTAGGGGTAGCGCATCAGCGGCCCGGTCCAAAACTCATACTCGGCGCGCTGAATCACGAAGGTGGCCCGCGGGAAAAAATCGAAGCCGGTGAAGTGATCGAGATGGAAATGCGTCACGATGACGGTTCGCACCTCATCGACCTTCACCCCGATCTCCGCCAGCAGCCCCGGCGGTTCGCGAAAGTTCTTCCCCTGCGCCCAGGCGGCGCTGACGTAATCCGGATGGTAGCCGGTATCCACGACCACGGCGCCGTCGGGTCCGTCAAGACACCAGATGATGTACGGCACCGGTTCCTCGCGCCCTGCGTCGCTGCGGATGCACGGCATGATGCCGGAGCGCATCCAGTTCTCCGCCATCCCAACCATGAGGGCATATACTGCGTAGGTCGGTGGCATCCGATCCCTTTCGATTCAGCACGAGGCTCATCCGCATCTTAGCCAACGCCTCCCCAGCCGGTCAAGGTGAGCCCAGCGCACCGCGAACTCCGGGCGGCGAGCCTCCAGGTGGCGAGCCTTCAAGCGCTTCGGCGCAACAAGTGCCTGGAAATCGGCAGCCGCGCAGCGCGATCTCCTCGTTCAGCTTGCGGCTCCGGGTGCTTGCCGCAGGGCCCTTGCCGCCCACCTGTGGCGAGGGTTTGGCGAGACGCTTTACACCAGGAAACGATCTGATTATAGTCGGAGTGCCTTCGCTCCACGCTGCTGGGGTGGGAGGCTGGACGCAACCATGTCGCAGTCGGGGTGGAGTTATGCCCCCTCTTCGCATCGCGGTGATTGATAACGACCCAGCGCTGCTCCAGGCGGTCGAGGTGGAGCTCCGCTCCGGTGGCTATCAGGTGCTCTGCCTCCAGGAGGGCACCACCGCGGTCGAGCAGCTCCCCGTCTTCAAGCCGCAGCTCATCTTCCTCAACGCTTCCTTTCCCAAGATCGTCGGCAAGATCCTGGGTGAGCGCCTGCGGAGCGTCGCCGACCTGCGTCAAAGCAAGATCGTCCCCTTCTCCGCCCACGTTCCCGGGGCTGCTCGCCACGCCGCGGCAGCCCTCGACGCGGATGACTTCTTGGATTCCCCCTGCGCACCAGCGGCGTTCCTGGCAAAAGCGCAAGCGCTGCTTGGCGGGCAGGTGGGCGTGCGCTTCTGGGGGACGCGCGGCTCCATCGCGGCGCCATCCGCGCAAACCGTGCGCTATGGCGGCAACACTTCGTGCGTGGAGATTCTTTTGCCCGGCCATGACGAGCTCCTGGTCATCGACGCCGGCACCGGGCTGCGTGTGCTGGGCAACGCCAAATTGGCGGAACGCAAGGAGTGGCATGGCCACATCTTTATCAGCCACACCCACTGGGATCACATCCAGGGGCTGCCCTTCTTCACCCCCTGGTACCTGCCGGGCAACAGCTTCACCCTCGTCTCCACCGATCAGAATGAGCTGCCGCTCGAAAAGGTCATCGCCGGGCAGATGATCTCCGCCTACTTCCCGGTCGACTTTGAGAGGCTCGGCGCGGACATCGCCTTCAAGAAGCTCACCGAAGGCGATCACACCATCAATCGCCTGCGCGTGGAGACCCTGCTGGCGAACCACCCCAATGTGACGTTGATGTTCAAGTTCCATCTGGCGGGGAGGAGGATTGTTTACGCCACGGACAATGAGCTTCAGTGGCCGAACGAGAAGGGCGTTGACCCCATGGCCGCGCATCGCGCCCGCATGGTGGCATTCTTCCGCGGCGCCGACCTCCTCATCCATGATGCGCAGTACACCGATGACGAGTATCGAAGCAAGCGCGGCTGGGGCCATTCCACCTGGCGGGAGGCGCTCGATATCGCCATTCGCAGCGAGGTGAAGCAGCTCGTCTTCTTCCACCACGATCCCGATCACTCGGACGAGATGCTCGACCGCATCTCCGCTGAGTGCGGCGAGGACTTGGAGAAGCGCGGTATTAAGCTGCCGGTCTGCTTGGCGAAGGAGGGGGAGAAGGTCTTGCTCGAGACCAGCCCGCACCCGTAGGAAGGCGGAGGGGCGGGCCATCGCCGGCGCAGCGGCGGGTGCCGCGACGCCGCCGCCACGATCTTAACCCATCGCTCCTCACCATGCGTCTGCGTATCAGCGAGTTTCGATACGACCTGCATTTGGTAGTTGGTATCGAACGCCTCGGCTGAACGACTCGATCGTCTCCCAGCTTCCCTTACTTTTCCAGGTCGCGCACCGAGAAGGCGAAGAGTGCGGCTGAGGTTACCAGCAGAGCCGAGATTACCTCGAACGAGTGTGCATAGCCGATCTGGGCAATCAGAATCCCCGCCACGATAGGTCCGGCGGACTCGCCGATGTCCCAGATGGTGCCAAAGACCCCCATCGCCGAACCCATTCGCCCCGCCTTTACCAGGTCCGCGACCAATGCGGTCGTGACGGGCGTTACCGCGGCAACACCGAGCCCGAGAAGGGCCGACAGGCCGATGAGCGCGGCGAGATTGGCGACCCTGAAGATCAAGGATAGCGACGCGGCGCAGACCAAAAGGCCGATGATGATGACGGGTTTGCGGCCGGCGCGGTCCGATGCCGCCCCGGCTAAAGGCTTCGCCAGCATGGCGGTGGCAAGCTGCGCACCGAGGACCACGGTAATCTGGGCGTCGTTGAGCGACATCGATGTGCCGTAGGTGGGAAGGAAGCCGAGAAAGGCACCAAAGCCGACGTACATCATCGCCTCCACCCCGGAGACAATGAGGACAGGTGGACTCGAGAGCACCTCCGCGAGCCCCTGCCAGAACTTCTTGGATCGGGCGGTCAAGGGGTCCGCCTCGATTCCCCTGGAAGCGGGCGGCTCAGGTAAGCGCAGAACCATGAGGAGGGGAAGAATACCCAGAACTCCCACCAGCAGGTAGGTCGCTGAGTAGCTCGCCGTGTAGAAGAGAACCATCCCCCCAATGAGCGGACCAACCGTTGAGCCGACATCGTTGGCTGACGTGAACCATCCGAGCCGAGCGCCGCGCCTCTCCATGGTCAGGTCGGCGACATAGGCCGCCGCCACGGGAGAGAAGATGGCCGTGGCGAAGCCGTGCAGGAAGCGAAGGAGCAGCAAGGTGGTTGGCGTGCTGATCAAGGGGTAGAGGAAGGGAGGCCCCGCGAAGAAGAGACTCCCAATGAGCATCAGCCGTTTTTTCCCCACCAAATCGGAGATGGCGCCGGCGGGCAGCTTGACGAAAATTCCGCTCACGGTTGAGGCCGCAACGATCAAACCAAGCAGTTCCGGGGTTGCCCCAAGGTCCTGCGCGAAGCGCGGCAGCACGGGACTGCGCGCCATCTGGTAGCCGAGCCGCGACACCATGCTCGCAAGAACGATGGCCGCAAACGCGTTCATCATCCTTCCTCGGACGCGGAAAGGGGTCGGTGCATCCACCTGCCTGCGTCACTCTTGAGCGGAAGCGTGCGCGTGGGTGGCAGAACCTCAAGTTCGGGCGAGGAGAAATCGACCGCGGGCGTTTGGACATCGAAACCGATGTTCTTGTGCGTCACGCTCAGCGACAGCGCGACAGCCACCTCGGCTTGAATAATCCCCAGTTTCCTGGCCGCCACCGCAATGCGGGTCTGACAACGGCTGTCCACGTTGTTGATGCTTGCCGCTTTGGCAGCGGAACCGACAGCGATCCCCAGGTCGATGTTCCTCAGATTGCATTGCGGACCAGCGAACTCGAATGGTTCGCTGTCGGCGCGCAGCTTTTTGGTGGCCTCCATGAACTCGGCGCACGTCGCATATCCACATGCGCCGCAATCATAGATCGGAGGATACCAGCCCTTCAAACCAATAAACAAGACGCCATCCAACTTCTCAGCCGCAGCGGCGTCCCGAAACCAGATCGCCTGTTTGCGTTCTTTGCCTCTCGCCCGCATCCAAGCAGCCAGCTTTCTTAGGGTTTCCTTGTCGTCTACAAAGATAGTTTCGATGAATAAGGGCTTGCCTTTGAGAAAGAGCTGCCCACCGGACTTGGGCGCGGTCACGGCGGCTGCGGCGCAGAGCTGGGCAACATTTCGCACCACCTCTTCACGAACTTCCTCGATATTCTGGAACATTGGCTGCCCTCAAACGGTTGGAAGGTAGGATTTTGCAACCTGGGCGGTGGAAGTCAATGACCCACAGGTGTCAGGCGGAAGATTGCGCTTTGCCCGTTGTTCCGCGATACGCACCGTAACTCGTCTCACGTCTCGGAACTAGCCATGCTAAGTCGCTGCGGGGGGCGGATGTGGCGAGGAGAGGGTTGTGGGGGATCGAGGATCCCCCACGACGGGAGCGTGTCGCACCCCTGTCCGCTGGTTCGCCTTGACGCTCGCGCCTCCAGCAACGTGGGGGCGGAACCTTCAGGACGGAAGATTAGTCACGCGCTCCGCGCTTCACGGCGGAGTGCGTCAGCTCCTGCTTAAAACCGTACTCTTTCCAGCGCCGCCGCACGTTGTCTTCATCTTCCTGCGCCAGGTGCACCGTGGGCGGGTAGCGCTCGCCATCCCACTTCTCCTGCGGCTCGAACTCCCAGTTGATCGTGCAATCGAAGAGGACGCGGTTCCACTTGCCGGTGCCGAAGCGGCGGACATCGTTGTCTTCCGCGCGGGTGCTGGGATCGAGGGGGGAGCCGATCATGCCGGGGAAGATCACGAGGTCGTTCTCTCCGGCGTTGAAGCGATAGGCGAGCGCCCAGTCGAGCGCCGCGTAGTCGTGGATATCGATGTCGTCATCAACCACCATGACGTGCTTGTAGCGCTGCTGCGAGGCGCCGGTCCCCCAGAGCGCCGCCGCGACCTGCTTGGCGTGCCCGCGGTAGAACTTCTTGATGGCGACGACGATGTTCGTGCCGTTCGTCACCGGGTGCACGCAGACGTCCACCACCCCCGGCACGCCGTTCGTATCGAGGATGCTCCAGGCCACCGCCGCCCGCTGGATGGCGGAGGTGACGCTGTTCTCGTTCAGCATGCCGGGCAGGGTGCCTTCGAGGGTGCCGCGCAGGATGGGGTCGTTGCGGTGCGTGATGCAGGTCACATCCATGGCCGGCTTCAGGCTTTCCAGTCCCCCGTAGTAGCCGGTGTACTCGCCGAACGGTCCCTCCATCATGAAGGTGGAGGGATCGGTGCCGATCTGCCCCTCGAGGACGATCTCCGCCGTGGCGGGAACGAGCAGATCGACGGTCTCGCAGCGCACCACGTCGGTCGCCTCGCCGCGCATCGCGCCCATGACATCGTACTCGCTGACATGCGCCGGCACCGGCGCCGAGGCGATGAAGGGCAGCATCGGGTCCCAGCCGAGCACCACCGCCACCGGCATCGGCTCGCCACGCCGCTGGTGCTTGATGAAGTGTTGGCCAATGTGCTGCCCGCCGATGAGCAGGAAGCCGATGGTATGCTTGTTGAGGACCTGCCCGCGGTAGACCCCGACGTTCAGGACGCCGCTGTCGGGATCGCGGCTCACGACGCCGGCGAAGGTGACGATGTAGCGTCCCCCGTCGCGGTGGTGCCAGCGCGGCACCGGGAACTGGTAGAGGTCCACCGCATCGCCGAGGAGGATGTTCTCCTTCACCGGGCCGGTCGCCACCTCGCGAAAGGGCATGGGGGTCTTGAGGCGCTGCCGGTACTCGTTGACGAGGTCGCGGTAGTGCGTCTGCCGCGGCAACCCCATGGCCTGCGCCACCCGCGCGTAGGTCGCCAAGCCGCCGGTGAACAGCCTGGTGGAGATGGTATCGCGGTGGCCCGTGATGTTCTCGAAGAGGAGCGCCGGCCCACCCTCGCTGAAGGCCAGCCGTGTGATGGCGCCGATCTCCCGGTCCCAGTGCACCTCGGCACCAATCTGCAGCAGGTCGCCTGCGCCCTCGAGCGCATTGAGCCATTCCCGTAGATCTGCGTAGGCCATACCCATCTCCCTGTGCGATCAGCTCGTCCCTCGGCACCGCGCCGAGCCCCGCAGAGCTCGGCGAACAGCGCGCACCCCTCTCGCTCCGGCCGGAAGCCCGGCTGGCTTCCAGGTGGCCTCTGAACGTCCGCTGCTTTGGTGTGGTGGAAAGGGGAACGCTGCAGCCCATGCAAGCGCTCCACCGCGGGGCTGCGCGGCAGCATGCCTGTATTCTAAGACCAGGGAGCAGGGCTGTCTACCCTGCCGCCGCTCGGCGGTTGTGGCGCGTCGCGCCGTTCAGGCGGCCTCAGCGCGACCGGGGCGTCGCCGCAGGCGCGGTTCCCCGGCTGCTGGCCGGTGCGCGGCCCATGGCCACAATGCAGAGGCAGGCGATCCCCATAGCCGCCAGGACGATGAGGAATGGCACCGTGTAGCTCCGCCAGCGATCGAAGAGCATGCCTGCAAACCAGGCCCCGAAGGCTCCGGAGAGGCCATAGACGATTTCGAACAGACCCATGATGAAGCCGAGCCTGCGGCCCGGCGCAATGTCGGAGATGAGCGCTCCGTAGATCGGGCTGAGGGCCCCCAGGCCGATGCCGTAGCAGAGCAGAAAGGCATAGAGGACCGTGATGCCGAGGTGGATATTCATGAAGAGGAGGACGCCGGCGGCGCTGCAGGCGCTGCCCAGCAGGTAGGCGCGGCGGCGTCCGACGCGGTCCGAGGCGTAGCCCCCCAGCAAGCTGCCGCAGGTGCGCATGATGTTCACCAGCCCGAGGCTCGTCGCCGCCAGCATGGGGGTGTACCCAACGTCCACCATATGGGCCACGGCGTGGATCATCATCAGGTTGTTGGTGAAGCCAATCACCATCGCCACCGGGAACATCAGTTGGAAGTCCCGCGAGCGCGCAATGCTGGCGAAGGGGGGCGAGGCATCGCCGGCGGGGCTGGCAATGTCCGAGCTTGAGGCAGCCGGGCTCTCGGCAGGCGGCGCCCCATCGACCGCCAGCCCCATGGCCTCGGGCCGCGAGCGCTGGAAGATGAGGCTGAGGGGAACGAGGAGGAGCGGAATGAGGAGGCCGAAGAGGAGGTAGGCGGTGCGCCAGTCGTATCGTTCGATGACCCACTGGATGCCGGGACCGAGGAAGAGGAGGCCGACGCCGATGCCGGCGATGGCAATGCCGTTGGCGGTCCCCAGGCGCCGACGGAACCAGCGGGCGATGTAAGCGGCATTCGGTCCGAAGCCAAGGGCGCTGATGCCGAACGCAATGACGAACCCTTGCAGGACGTAGAGGTGCCAGACCGCGTCGATACGGCTGCTCAGCACCAACCCCAGGCCCAGCAGCAGCGCTCCGAGAGGGAAGAGGCCGCGCGGCCCGAAGCGGTCAAACAGGCCGCCGACGAGCGGCGAGCTCAAGGCGTAGACGACCATGCCGAGGGAGTACGCCCCGGCGGTGCTGCCGCGCGACCAGCCGAAGTCCTTCAGGAGGGCCACGTAGAAGATGGAGAACGAGAAGCGCGCCCCGACGGCCAGGGCGAAACAGACGAAGGAGACGCCGACGATGATCCAGCCGTAGTAGAGCTTACGCATGCTTCTCTGGGGTTAGGGTGAGGGGATAGGAAAAACCTGCCAGCAGGAGGCTCACGCGCCACGATGCACCTCGATCGGGAGGTACCCGCGGGCGCGCCCGCGTAGCACGACGGGCGGGGCGAGCCCCACCCCTACGAATGGGAGCTCACCGCAGGCGCGCCGAAGCAACGGCAACGGCGGACCTCACCGGCTCGGCAAGGCGATGGAGCAAGGTGGTTGCGCCCCCCGATGCCTCGGCAGCGCACGCAGCTTGACTTTCGCGGGGGTGAGTGCAACCTTAGTACGTCTGCCCTGATTTGCCAAGGGAATGCTCTAGGGGTGCGGTCAGGAGCGTACGATGAGTTCCCCCCTGTCCAACGACGCGACGTCTTCCATCCTGGTCACGCCGGAGTGGCTGCAGGCGCGCCTGGGGGACCCTGCCCTGCGCGTCATCGACGTGCGTCCGGCGGAGAGCTTCGCCAAGGGGCACATCGTGGGCGCCGCGAACATCGACCTCTACGGCATGACCTGGCACGACACGTCGCCGACGGGGCTGCGGGATTTCCAGCAAACCATGGAGGCGGCTCTCTCCGGCGCGGGCGTCACCCACGAGCACACGGTCGTCTTCTACCAGGGGAACAGCGGCATGGTGGCGGCGCGCGGCTTCTGGATGCTCGAATACTTCGGGCACAGCTCGCCGCGCATCCTGGACGGCGGCCTGAAGGCGTGGTCGGCCGCCGGCTTCGGCCTCACCCACGTGATGGACCCGCCGGCGCCAAGTACGTTCAAGGCCAGGCTCACTCCTCTCCGCCTCGCCACCTATGAGTACGTGCGCGCGCACCTGCATGATCCCAACGTAGTGCTCTTCGATGTGCGCGCGCCGGAGGAGTACTACGGCGAACACGTGCGCGCGGCGCGCGGCGGCGTCATCCCCGGCGCCGTCAACTGCGAGTGGACGCAGGCGCTCGCCGAGGACGGGCGGTTCAAGGACCCGGCCGAGCTGTGGCCGCTCTACGAGGGGCTGGGGATCAGCGCGGCGAAGGAGATCATCCCTTACTGCCAGGGAGGCTTCCGCTCCTCGCACGCCTACGTTGCCCTGCGTCTGCTCGGCTATGGGCGGCTGCGCAACTACATGGGCTCCTGGAAGGAGTGGGGCGACCGCCTGGAGTTGCCGATCGAGACGCCCCAGCGGCCGCGCTAGGAAGCCGGCTCGAGAGCCGCGATGAGCGTCTCCGAAGCGACCACCTCGGCGAAGATGGGCAGGATATGCTCGACGGAGAAGGCGTGCATGGCGGCGTTCATGCTAGCGCAGCAATCCTCCGCGACGAGGACACGGTAACCGGCGTCGGCGGCGTGCCGCGCCGATGACTCGACGACGAAGTTTGTGGCCACCCCGCAGAGGATGAGGGTGGAGGCCCCCAGCCCGGTGAGGATCACCTCGAGGGGGGAACCGTAGAAGGCATTGACGCGCAGCTTGTTCACCACCAGGTCGCCGGGCTGGGGCGCAATGGCGGCGTGGACCTCCGCACCCCACGAGCCCTTGACGAGGGTCTGGCTCTTGCGGGCGCCGCGGAACATGCGGGCGTTCTCGCGCACCTCCCGGTGGCCAGGCTCGTAGGCCACGATGATGTAGATGACTGGCACCTGGGCGCGCCGCGCGGCTTCGGCCAGGGAAGCGATGCGCGGCAGGATGGCGCGCTCCGCAACCTGAGCCGCAAAGCCCCAGGGCACCATCTTCCCTTCCGGGTGAATGATCTCGTTTTGACAATCCATGATCAGCAGCGCGGTGCTGTCATGGTCGAGTGCAAGACGGCTCACCCCCTCATCCTCCAGCACGAACGGTTCCCATGCTGCCGCAATTCTTGGCGCTCGGCGCGTCACTCTCCTTCGGCTTCCTCATCGTCTTCGTTCAGCTCGGCCTGAATGCTGGCGGCACACCCCTCGCCAGCACCATCCTTAACCTGGTGGTCAACACCCTCTTCCTCTGGGTCTTCCTGATTGTCTGGGGGGATCTCGGGCAGGTGCTGAACACCGGCGTCTGGGTCTTCCTCCTCATCGGCGCCTTCGTGCCCGGCCTGGCGCGCTACTCGTACTTCCACGGCGCCCAGCGCATCGGCGCCTCCCGTTCGGCGACGCTCAAATCGCTCAGCCCCCTCTTCTCCGTGCTCATCGCCATCTCAGCCTTCGGCGAGCGCCTCACGCCGTTCACCGCGGTCGGCACGGCGCTGATCGTGGCGGGGATCCTCCTCGTCTCCAGCAAGCGCGGCGCGCAAGAGACGTGGCCAAAGGTCTACCTCATCTTTCCCCTCATCACGGCCCTGCTCTTCGCATTGCGCGACAACCTGGCGCGTTTCGGCTTCAACCTTGTCGCTTCGCCGCTCGTCGGCGCCGCCATGGCCGCCACCGGCGGGTTCTTGAGCTTGCTGCTCATCAGCAGGGTGCAGGGAAGCGCTGGGCAGCTCCACATGCAACATCGCAGCTCGCTCTACTTTGCCGCCTCCGGAGTCTTCGGCGGCATTGCGTATATCTGCCTCTTCACGGCGCTCTCGACCGGCCGCGTCGTCACCGTGGCCCCCTTGCTGTACGCCGATCCTCTCCTGGTGCCGGTGATCTCGTACATCCTCCTGCGCGGCAGCGAGCCCCTGAGCTGGCGGCTGGCGCTCGGCGCGGTCTGCGTCGTGTCCGGCATCACCTTCATCTTCCAGGCGCGCGTCTAACCTCTGCGGCCCGCCGGCGGTCGCCGCTCGACCCGCGGCGGCGCCTCGATGGCGCACCGCGCCCCTGATCCCTCGGGGTTAAGGTGGGCAGCGCGGCGGAGCGGGAGGCTCGCTGGCGGCAGGCAGCCTACGCGGGGCTGGGCTGATCCGGGAAGTACTCGCTCCAGCGCTGGACCACGCGCTGGGCGACCTGTGCCGGCACGTTGGGGAGGAGGTAGCGTTGCAGCGGCGCATCCAGGGCTTTCGTGGCATCGATGCCCATCTTCGCCACCGTGTTGTTGACGGCCATCGGATCGGCATTGTTGCTCTTCGCCCCAGGGATGACGAAGATGTCGCGCTCAAAATCAGAGCGCGTGGCGATCGCCCACTCGACCTCGTAGGGGTCCTCGATGTCGATATCCTCGTCGACGACGATGGCGCGCTTCAGGAGGTCCTGACTGGCAAAGGCGGCGAAGGCGGCGCTCTTCCCCTCCCCTTCGGTGCGCTTCTTGATGGCGATGACGGCATGGAAGCGGCACGACCCTCCCTCGCTCATGAAGACGCGCTGGGTGCCGGGGACGGTCTTGCGCACATCGCGGAAGAGGGTCGCCTCGCGCGCGATGCCGCCGATGAGGAGGTGCTCGGGATGCTTTCCGGCGCTCACCACCTGCAGAATGGGATGCTCGCGGTGGGTGACGCACTTGACGTGCAGGCGTGGGTTCTGCTTCCGGCCGCCGTAGGTGCCGGGGAACTCGCCGAACGGGGCCTCCTCGGCGAGGTCATCGGGGTGCATGACCGCTTCGATGACGATCTCGGCATGCGCCGGCACCTCGAGGTCCACCGTCCTGCACTTCACGACCTCAAGCGGTTCGCCGAAGATGCCGCCCGCAACCCGCAACTCGTCATAGCCGAGCTCGAGGAGGCATTGCGAGGCGACGAGCACCGCCGGGTGGTTGCCGACGACGAACGCCAGCTCCAGCGGCCGCCCCAGCTCGAAGCAGCGTTTGCGGATGGTGTGCAGGTGGGTGGGAGCGATGTTCGTCCCCATCACCGCCGGCTCCTGGATGTGCAGGCGATTGATGGAGACGTTCCGCACCCCAGTGTCGGGATGCTTGGCGATGCAGACGCCGGCGGAGATGTACGGCCCGGCATCGAACTCGGAGAGGGTGGGAATGGGGAACATTTTCAGGAGGTCGATGTCGTGATCGACGACCACCTCCTGGCAGGGTGCCTCCTGCACCGAGCGCGGCTCGATGGGGTGCTCCACGGCGTGGACCACGCGCGCCTGCACCTCGGAGAGCGGCAGATTGAGGGCGGCGGCGAACTTGCCGCGGGTGTTGAGCACGTTGCCCACGGCCCGCCCGCCGGAACCCCGCAGCTTCGTGAAGAGGACGGCGGGGCCACGTTTCAGGCGCCAGAGGATGCCGGCGAGCTCGAACCGGGGATCAACCTCGGCGGCGGCATGCCACAGCTCGCCCGCCGCTTCGTACCTCTCCAGGGCATGGCGCAAACTCTGCGACACAAACATTTCCTTTCCCACCCGGCCATGGGATGAACGCCGCGGTCGTTCCGCGCCCTGGCAGCAGCTCCATGGGAGGAGACAGCAGCGCCCACGACACCTTCCAGGGGCCGAAGAGAAGACTCGGAGGTGAGGTGAAAGAGCCCTGCAATGCGAGCGCACGCAGGGCTTCCTCAACGTCTCGCAACTCCAGGGCACGCCGCCTGCGAGGCGCAGTCGCGGTCGGCCCCGCCCCTTATTGGCGCGTCACGGTGGTGGACCAGGGGCAGAGCACCTTCTCAAGCCACTGGATGAACCAAGTCGAGAGAATGCCCAGAATCCCGAAGGTGATGATGCAGGCGAACATCTGCTGCACCAGCATGAGCTGGTACGACTCCCAAAGGAGGTACCCCAAGCCGGAGTTGGTCGCTTCCAGCTCCGTGACGAAGACCAGGATGAGCGCGATGCCGGCGCCCAGACGCAGGCCGGTGAAGATATTCGGCAGGGCTCCCGGCAGCACGACCTTGAGGAAAATCTGCCGTTCCGAGGCCCCGAGGTCGCGCGCCGCTCGGATGAGGATGGGATTAAGCGTCTTCACGCCGGTGACCGTGTTGATGAGCACCAGGAAGAGCACGCCGACGAGGATCGTCACCACCTTCGAGGGGTCGCCCAGGCCGAACCAGAGCATGAAGAGCGGGAAGAGGGCTGACTTCGGGATGGGGTAGATCGCGGCAACGAGCGGGTCAACGATGTCCTCGATGATCTGCGACCAACCGACGAACAGGCCGACGATGATGCCGAGAAGGGAGCCGTAGAGGAAGCCCTGGCCCGTGCGCAGGAAGCTCATCCAGATGGCGTACGGCAAGGTCCCATCGGCCGTGAGCCGCACGAAGACGCGCAGAACGGACAAGGGGGGCGGGAGAAAGATTTCGCCCACCTTGCCGATGCGCACGATGAGCTCCCATGCCACCAAGAGAATGAGGGGCGAGAGGACGCGGATCACCGTGGAGCGCGGGAACCACGACTTCCTTGGGAGCTTCAGACCTTCAAGGCCGGTGAGCTCGACCGCCAGCGCTCCGCCTGCTTGCCTGCCGCCTAGGTTGGAAACGTCAGTAGTCATGGCTTCGTTCTCACTCTAAAGTTCGCGCTCGCGGCGCATGCTCTTGTCGACTTCCGCTGCAATATGCTCCGCCAGCATCGCCAGAACCTTGACCTCGCGCTCGTTCGTCGTCGAACGGGGCCGAGGGATGTCCGCGATGTCGATGATCTCCTTGACCCGCCCGGGGCGCGAGCTCATGAGGACGATGCGTTCGCCAAGGAGGACCGCTTCTTCCAGACTGTGGGTGACGTACACGAAGGTCTTCTTCGTCTTGCTCCAGATGCTGACGAGCTCCGTCTGCAAGACGCGCCGCGTCTGCGCATCGAGGGCCGCCAAGGGTTCATCGAAGAGGATCACCTCCGGGTCGTTGGCCAGGGCGCGCGCCAGCGCCACACGCTGGCGCATGCCGCCCGAAAGCTCGTTCGGGAAGCGGGTCTCGAAGCCGGTGAGGTTCACGAGTTCGATGTACCGCTCCGCTTCGCGGTAGCGCGCTCGCTTCCGAACCCGCCGCATCTCCGGTCCGAACGCGACATTGTCGATGACGGTGCGCCAGGGGAAGAGGGCGTACTCCTGGAACACCGTACAGGTGAGGCGCTTGTTGTCATGACTCTTCTCGGTGAAGGTGATCTCTCCACTTGTCGGATGATCAAGCCCCGAGAGCATGAACAACAGGGTCGACTTGCCGCAGCCGCTCGGACCCAACAGGATGAGGAACTCCGAGCGATTCAGGTCAAGGTCTATGCGGTCGAGCGCGTGGACGTACTCACCGGTGCGCTCGACGAAGAAGACTTTCGTGAGGTTACGGATTGCGCAGATATTCTCCATGCGGTCACATTCTCAGCAGGTGTCCAACAAGAGCGGCCCGGCTGCCTCCGTCAGGAAGCGACAAGGACTCACTTCATCCCCCCAACGCCGCATTTCTTAGCACGCGGGGCTCCACCTCCCTCCTCACTTCGACTCGTGCTGCGTCTCCTCATGCCAGTGCAGGACCAGGGCACGCACCTTCTCGAGAATCTTCTGCAAAAGGTAGCCCAACACCGAGATGACGAGCAAACCGGCGAACACTGAAACCGAGTCGGCGAATCGCTGCGCCACCATGATGTAGTTCCCAAGGCCGCCGCCGCCCATCAGCATCTCCGAGACGATGACGACGATGATGGAGATGGGCATGGCGATCTGCGCCCCGTTGAGGACCTGCGGCAGCGTCGCGGGGAAAATCACCTTGCGGAGTAATGAGTTCTCACTCGTCCCCATGTTGCGGGCCGACCAGAGGAGGTACTTATCCACCCCCATGGTGCCGAGGTAGGTGGCAGTGACGATCGGGAAGGTGCAGGCCAGGGTCGCCAGGAAGATCTTCGGCCTGTCGAAGAGGCCGAACCAGAGGATGAAGATCGGCAGGAAGCTGATCTTCGGAGTCGGGAAGCCGATGGAGACGATGGGATCGAAGAACCAGTGGATGACCCTGATCCTCGCCATGGAGATGCCGATCGGCACCGCAATGACGAGGGCCACGCAGAAGCTGAGGAGGGCGCGGTAGGTCGTCAGGGCGGTATCTCGAATGAGGTCGGCCTCCAGGGTCGCCTTGTAGACTCCCTTCAGAATGCTTGAAACGCTCGGCAAGAGGAACGGGGTCACCAGGTTGAGGCGGGCCACCACCTCCCAGACGATGATGAGGAGGAGGACGGAGTAGTACTTCTTGAGGATGACCAGCGGACTGGGAACCGCAAGCCCGCCGCTCCTGCCAGTCGCCGCAACCGCCTGGGTGTCGGAAACCGCCATTTACTCCTCCCTCCAGATCAGGATACGACGCATGATGGTAAGGTAGGCGCGGTCAGCGAAGAAGCCCAGCAGGGTAATGGTGAGCACCGCGGCGAACATCCCCGCGTATTCGCCGCTCTCGCCGAGGAAGAAGATGAGGAAACCAAGACCAGACTTTGCCGCCAGCATCTCCGAGCTCACCAGGAGGATGAAAGAAATGGCGAGCGCCATGCGGATGCCGCTGAGGATGTCGGGCAGGGAAGCCGGTACCACCACGCGCCAAAGGAGCTTGCCCTCCCGCGTCCCCATGTTGCGCGCCGACCAGATGAGGTAGCGATCGACGCCACGCGCTCCATTGAAGGCGCTGATGACGATGGGGATGAGGCAGCCCGCGAAGATGACCGCGATCTTCGAGATATGGCCCAACCCCAGCCAGATGATGAAGATGGGGATGAGAGCCGGTTTGGGGATGGGATACGAGATCATCACAATGGGCTCGAAGAAGTCGCGCAGCTTCTGGAACCACGCCATGGCGATGCCGAGGGTTACCCCCAGGATGATCGACAGACCCAAGCCAACCATGCCCCGCCACATGGAGGCCGCGGTGTTGGTCACCACGGTGCTGGCGAAGAAACTCCTGACGGCGTCCCACAAGAACGTGCCCGATTTGGCTATCTCGCCATCGGCAAGGAACTCCAGCCAGCGATGCACGACGTCGAAAAACGACGGCAGGAGGGAATCCGGCACGAACTTCAGCTCCGAGGCCATCTGCCACGCCGCCAAGAGGATGAAGATCGGCGCGTAACGCCAGAGAACCACGATGGTCGACCGTACGGTCATGGTTCTTTCCTCTCCGCCCTCAGAATCCCGCCCTGCGCACGCCACGGCGCCGGCCCAACCGCGCTCTTCTCCGGCAGGCGGCGGTGACGCTTTCCGCCTTCTCCCCTCAGCACCTCGGGCCTGCCGCGCCGGCCTCGGACACGGCAGGACCGTGCCCCCGAGGCGAGCTGCCTAGCCATCGAGAGGCCCCGCCTTGTCCACCTCCTCGCGCACACTTTTCCAGATCTGGTGCGTCTTCTGAGCGAAGGCGGCGCTCTCCAGCACCTCTTCGGTGCTCTTGTAGCCGGCGAACTTCGTGTCCACAATCTCTTTGATACGTCCGGGGCGAGCCGTCATGATGACGACCCGGTCCGCCAGGTAGACCGCCTCGCGCACATCGTGGGTCACGAAGAGCACCGTCTTCTTGCGTTTGCTCCAGATGCTCAGCAACTCTTCCTGCATCACGCCGCGGGTCTGCGCGTCGAGCGCCCCGAACGGCTCATCCATGAGCAGGACCTCGGGGTCGAAGGCAAGCGTCCGGGCGATTGCCACGCGCTGTTTCATGCCGCCGGAGAGCTGGCTGGGGTAGTGGTGCTCGAAGCCGGTGAGCTTCACCATATCGATGTGCTTGCGGGCGATCTTTTCGCGCTCGGCTTTGGGGATCTTCTGCTCCTCCAGGCCGTACGTGACGTTGCGCAGCACCGTCTTCCACGGAAAGAGAGCGAAGTGCTGGAAGACGATGCCGCGATCCGGCCCGGGCGCCTCCACCGGTTTGCCATTCACTTTGATCTCGCCAGCCGTGAGATCGAGAAAGCCAGCGACCATGTAGAGCAAGGTGCTCTTGCCGCAGCCGCTCGGCCCCACGATGGCGACGAACTCATTCTCCCGCACCTCCAGGCTCACCTCGTCGATAGCAAGAACAGGATAGCGCTTGTCCGGGTTGTAGATTTTCCTCACATTGCGCGCAACGATGTCAGCCACCTTGGTTCGTCTTCTCCTGTCCGATGAAACCGTCGCCCCGCGCAGGGTGCACGCCCACGCCGCACGCACCGCGCCGCTTGGCTTTCCCAGCCACCCCTCTCCCGGCCCCTCCACAACGTTGGGGGCTTACGAAGCCGTTACCCTCCATAGTCACCTGGGCTGCCGCCGCTCTTGCACTCCCTTCTGCCTCGCCAGCGGCGCTCGATAAGACTTCGCCCTACCGCAACGTCATGCATCTCGGCAATCGTGACACCAGGAGATCCCTAACGCTTGAGCCCTACGACAAGACTTCATTATAACAGGATCGCGGACAGGGATACAACCTCACTTTTGCCTCATGGAGCCGGCGGCGCTCCCCCCAACACCCTTGAGCAGAAACGGCATCAGCAGCGCCTTGCGCCCGGCCACCCCGCACCCATGTGGAGATCGTTCACCCCTTGTGGCATGTTCGTACTCAAATGTCAAGGCGCGCACTGCCCTCCCCCTGCTCCCGCGCTCCAGGGTGATGCGCCCCTTCCGATGGGCGTTGAAAGCATCTGGACAACCACATAGACTGAGAGTATGAAAGGAGTGAATGGAGCAGAGAAGGGAAACGCCTGGCTCGGCGTGGGTCGATTCCAGCTCGCCGAGGCGAAAGCTGCTGCTCTGCCACCACCATGAGCGCCATGAAGTTCGTTTGCATCCTCTTGGCGGCCGGTCAATCCGTCCGCATGGGCCGCACGAAGCAACTGCTGCCGTGGGGTGCAAAGACCATCCTTGAGGCCACGATCCAGCATTACCTGGCTGCCGGGTTGGACCATCCCTATGTCGTCATCGGCAGTGATGCCGAGCGGCTGCGGGTGCTCTTGAAAACCGCGCCGGTGCACCTCGTCTTCAACCCCCACTTCCCCGAGGGCATGGGCGCCTCGCTGCGGGTGGGGGTCCAGGCCGCGCCGCGCGACTGGGATGCCCTGGTCATTGGCCTTGGTGATCAGCCCACCCTCTCGGAGGCAACCATTCAGGCGGTGCTGGACGCCTACCGTGGCGATCCTCGCCCCATCGCCGTCCCCACCTATCAGGGCCGGCGCGGGCACCCGGTGGTAATCGGCCGGCGCTTCGCCGCGGAGCTCCAGGGGCTCAGCGGCGACATCGGTTGCCGCAAGCTCCTGGCGGCTCATCCCGATGATGTCTGCGAGGTCGCCGTCGATGACCCCGGCGTCATCTGCGATATCGATACCCCCGAGGAGTACGCCGAAGCGCTGGCGCGGCTTCCCAAAACGTGAGTCGAAACCGCGGCGAGGGTGCGCCGGAAATTCGCTGCGGCATGGCGGTTGGCGGTTCGGCGGGGCGCCTGCGGCGAAGCGAGGTCTCGGCGCGCAGCCCATCCGCGCCGGCATCTCAGGCGGAAGGGCGGCCATCGCGCCGGCCTTCCAAACCCCCAGCCGCCGCGCAGCAGGACTCCCCGCGCTTCCTTCCCGCGGCGGGCGGGGGCGAGGCGAAGCTGCCGAGCGGAATCAATCATCTCTTTTTGCCCCAAGTGCTCCTACCACGACGATGAGGAGGCGGGTGCACGCATGACATCCATTCCTGAGTGCAAGGTCTTCATCCGCGGCGCGGGTGAGCAGGCAAGCGGCGTTGGGCATCGCCTGGCGCGCTGCGGCTTTCACGTCTGCATGGCGGAGGTGGCCCGTCCTCTCGCGGTGCGCCGCGAGGTGGCGTTCTGCGAGGCGGTGCTGGATGGCACCAAGACGGTCGAGGGAATCGAGGGCATCCTGGCCCATTCCGTTGCGGACGTGACAGAGACCTGGAGGCGCCGCAGGATCGCCGTGGTGGTGGACCCGGAGTGCAGCCTCTGCGCCGAGTTGCGGCCGCACGTCGTCGTCGATGCCATCCTCGCCAAGCGGAACATCGGCACCCACATGAAACTGGCGCCCCTGGTCATCGGCCTGGGTCCGGGATTTACGGCCGGGATGGACGTGCACGCCGTGGTTGAAACGAATCGCGGCCATGATCTCGGCCGGGTCATTCTCAGCGGCAGCGCCGAGCCGGACACCGGGGTCCCCGGCAGCATCGGTGGCTACTCCATTGAGCGCGTCTTGCGCTCGCCGTGCGCGGGCCACCTGAAAGCGGTGCGCCACATCGGCGATGCCGTGGCGGCGGGTGAGGTGATCTGCACCGTCAATGGCAACATCGTCAACACAACGATCAGCGGGGTGCTGCGCGGCCTGCTGCGCGATGATCTGGTAGTCCCGGCGGGGTTCAAGCTCGGCGATGTTGATCCGCGCGCCGCCCGCGAGGCCTGCTTCACCATCTCCGACAAGGCACGCGCCATCGGCGGCGGCGTCCTCGAAGCCATCCTCATGCACCTCTATGGCATACGCTCCGTCGGCGCCCCGCAACCCGCAGGAATGGAGGCAGGGAAGCCACAGGCGGCCCCGACACGCGGCGGTGTCACAGGCGCCTCGCCGTCGCGGACGGCTTCGTGAGGCAGGCGCCATGAGCGAACAGCCCGCCAATGCGCGGCGCCTCCGCCCGGGGGGTGAGCCGTCGTTGACGACGGCCCTGGAGCTGCAAGGGGGAACCCTGCTGGCGCTCGTGGGGGGCGGCGGCAAGACGTCGCTCATGTACGCGGCCGCCGAGGAATTGGCGGCGGCGGGGCGCCGGGTGGTCTGCACGACGACGACGAAGATCTTCCCCCCCGCGGCCGATCAGCATGATCGCCTCCTCCTGAACGCTGACGCGGACGCGCTGCGGGCCCAGCTCCAGGAGGTCTTCGCGCCCGATCGGCGCAGCGCCGAGGGGGGCAGCGGCGGGCGGGCGCGGCAGCCCCGCGTCGTGGTGGCGCGCCGGCTGATCGAGAACGGCAAGCTGGAGGGCGTGCCGGCGCAGTGGCCGCTCGAGTTCTTGCGCCGCGGTCTGGCGGACGTTGTCCTGGTGGAGGCCGACGGCGCGGCTCGCAAGCCCTTCAAGGCGCCGGCGGCGCACGAGCCGGTGTTGCCCGAGGGCGCCACCATGGTGGCGGCCGTGGTCGGCCTCGACGCCCTGGGCAGCCCCCTCGACGCCGAACACGTTTTCCGGCCAGAGATGGTCGCCGAACTCTGCGCCCAAGCCATGGGCTCGGAGGTCAGCATTCCCAGCATCACAAGGGTGCTCCTTAGCCCCCGTGGCTTTCTCAAGGATGTGCCCGAAGGGATTGCGTTCTGCGCCGTGGTGAATAAAGTTGACGGTGCCGCTCAACTCCCACTCGCAAGCAAACTCGGAATGTCTATACTTAGGTGTGGGGGGAGGCGTGTGCGCCGCGTGATCCTGACGCGCCTGCATCCCTCCCCGACGGTGCTGGCAATCCTGCTCCCAGAGGTGCTGTCCTCTCCGACCAGCCCATGGGCCTAGAGGGGACCGCGGCGCGCGCGGCGTCTCTCCCTTCTGCATGGTGCTTCTGGGAGGGAAGGGCGCTTCAGCATCGAGGTGCGCTTCAGGCAAGGCGACGCAGAACGATAGGCAACACAGGAGAGTCTCATTCATGGATCCGGTGTTTGATGAGATCGTCCGGCTGCAGGAAGAGGGGGAAGTCGGCGCGCTGTCCACGATCATCTCCTCGAAGGGCTCATTGCCCATGAGTGGGCGCGCCAAGATGCTGGTGAAGGCGGACGGCACCTTCGTCGGCACCGTGGGTGGCGGCTGTCTCGAAGCCGACGTCTGGGCCGCGTCGCAAGAGGTCATCGAACAGGGCGTCCCGAAGGTCTCCAGCTTCACGCTTACCGAAGAGGAGGCCGGCGAGAGCGGCCTGATCTGCGGCGGCAGGGTGAGCGTCTTCACCGAGCCGGTCCTGCCCTCGGTCATGAATGATATCTATCGGGAGCTATTGCGCATCAGCCACGAAGAGGGCAAGGTGGTGCTGGCCACTATCGTCAAACCGGACCGCACCAGGTGGGGCGACCATCGCAAGGTGCTCATGCAGGAGAGCGGGCGCCTGATCGGCAGCTTTGGCGGGGGCAAGGTGGAGAGCCAGGTGGTGGACGCCTGCCACCAGGCACTCGAGGACAACCTGCCGCGCAGCTTCAGCCTCGAGCTCAGCGAGGAGGAGGTGGAACGGCTCGATCTGCCACGCCAGATCGAGGTCTTTATCGAACCGTTCTTCTCGCAGCCGGTCATGTACCTCTTGGGCGGCGGTCACGTCTCGAAGTTCATCTCGAGGGTGGCGCATCTGGCCGGCTTCAAGGTGGTCGTCATCGATGATCGCCCCATGTTCGCCAACCCGGAGCGTTTCCCGGACGCCGCCCAGACCATCGTGGACGACTTCGTGAAAGTCTTCGATCAGCTCACCGTGAACGACCGCTCCTACCTCGTCGTGGTCACCCGCGGCCACCAATGGGATGGCCCGATCCTCGAGCAGATCTACCAGCGTGGCCTGCAGCCGCGCTACCTCGGCATGATCGGCAGCAAGGCGAAGAAGAAGGTGATGTGGCGCCAGCTCAAGGAGAAGGGCCTCTCCCAGGAGTTCCTCGATTCCGTGCACTCGCCGATGGGGCTCAGTATCGGCGCCGACAGCCCCGGTGAAATTGCAGTGAGCGTGGTGGCGGAGTGCATCCTGGCGCGGCGCGGACCACACAAGCGTTTAAACTTCTGAGCACTCCGTGCTACCCTGCGTGTTCTGTGGCAGGCGCGGCCGGCGCCCGGCAGGTCTCGGTGACACCCCTGCGGAGATCGTTCCGATAACCCTACCAGTGCAAGGTGATGAGGTAACGGCGCGGCGCCGGAGCGGGTTGGGTCGTCGCGGTATCGTTGTGACCGGTTGACATGAAGCATGCACCAAGTGAGGACCCCAGCATGTTCGAGAGTATTGAGGACGTTCTGAAACGCCTTGAGGGGGAGCTCTACGTCAGCGATCGTGCCCTGGCGACGAGCATCTTCCTCTCCCACAAGCTGAAGAAACCAATCTTTCTTGAGGGCGAGGCGGGGGTCGGCAAGACGGAGGTGGCCAAGGTGATGAGCCGCATCATGCGCACCAAGCTCATCCGCCTGCAATGCTATGAAGGCCTCGATGCCAACACCGCCCTCTATGAGTGGAATTACTCGAAGCAGCTCCTGCGCATCCGCCTCGAGGAAGCCAGCAAGGTCTCGCGCGACGACATCGGGCGCGCCATCTTCAGCGAGGAGTTCCTCATCAAGCGCCCCCTGCTCGAGGCGATCCAGTCCTCCGGCGACAACCCGCCCGTGCTCCTCATCGACGAGATCGACCGCTCCGATGAAGAGTTCGAGGCCTTCCTCCTCGAGGTGCTCTCCGATTTCCAGATCACCATCCCGGAGATCGGCACCATCAAGGCCAAGCACCATCCCACGGTCATCCTCACCTCGAACCGCACGCGCGAAATCCACGACGCCCTGAAACGCCGCTGCCTCTATATGTGGATTCCCTACCCGAGCTACGAGAAGGAGTTCCACATCGTCACGCTGAAGGTGCCGGAAATCCGCGAGGCGCTCGCCAACCAGGTTTGCCAGTTCATGCAGATTGTGCGCAATATTGAGTTCTACAAGCGCCCAGGCATCGCCGAAACCCTCGATTGGGCCCGCGCCCTCCTGCACATGAACTGTGATGACCTGGAGCCCGAGGTGGTGGAGGAGACGCTCGGCTGCATCTTCAAGTACCAGGAAGACATCACCAAGATCAAAGACGAAGGGATTGAATCGCTGCTCAACCGCATTGATGCCGGCAGATCGATCGTCGCCGGCTAGAGGGAAGCCGCTCCCCCGCTGGTCGCCGCGCAGCGGTCTCAGCAAGCCAATGAGGAACCACGAGTGCAGCCGCGTGTGTCATCCCCGAAACGATCAGACCTGCGGAAGAAGACGCTCTTCAATAGTCTCCTGAGCTTCTGTCGCTTGCTGCGGCGCGTGCAGCTCGATGTGACCACGGGGAAAATTTTGGACCTGCATCGCAGCCTGCGCTACCTCGACCTGTCGAATAAGACGGATTTCTACAACGCCTGCAAGATCAACCTCACCTCCAGCAAGCACGAGATCGACATCTTCGATCAGGTCTTCGCCCAGTTTTGGCGGCGCCTCGACACCTCCCCGGAGGAGGCGGGCTGCGCCCCCGAGAACTTCGAGCGCCAGCCGGAGGAGAACATCTTCCCACCCGACCAGCAGACGGACAAGGAGGTGGAGGAGCCGCAGCCGGGGCAGGATGAGCGCCAGTCAAGCGCCCCCGCCGACGCCTCCGAGACGACGCCGGAGTACCAGGTCCTGGAGAACGAAGAGGCGGAGTCGACCCGCGAAGATGAGCTCTCCGACCAGCTCAGCCAGGTCCAGGCAATGTCGTACAGCCCGGACGAAGTGTTGCTGCGCAAGGACTTCAGCGATTTCCAGGAAGAGGAGGCCAGAGAGTTCCGGCGCGCCATCGCCCTGCTGGCGCCGAAAATCGCCACCCGCCTCAGCCGGCGGCGGCATGCCTTCGCCAAGGGGCGCCTCATCAACCTGCGCACCACGATCCGCAAGAACCTGCGCTACGGCGGCGATATCATCGAGCTGGCGCGCGCCCGGCGACGTATCAAGAAGAACCGTATCGTCCTCTTCTGCGATGTCAGCGGCTCCATGGACTGCTACAGCAAGTTCCTCATCCAGTTCATCCACAGCATGCAGAACGAGGTGAGCGGCGTGGAAACCGTGGTCTTCTCCACGCGCATGACGCGCATCACCGGCCTGTTGAAGCGCAAGGGGGTGATGGAAGCGCTCTCCGAGATCGCCATCCACGTGCACGACTGGTCGGGCGGCACGAACATCGGCAACTCCCTGGCCACCTTGAACTCGCGCTACGGCGGCACCATGCTGAACAACAAGACTATCGTCATCATCATCAGCGATGGCTGGGACCGCGGCGACACCCAGGTGCTGGAGCGGGAGATCAAGCGCCTGAAGCGGCGCATCGCCAAGCTCATCTGGCTCAATCCCCTCCTGGGCAGCCCCGACTACAAGCCGATCTGCAAGGGGATGACGGCGGCGCTGCCGCACTGCGACTACTTCCTGCCGGCGCACAACCTCGAAAGCCTCATGGTGCTCAGCAAGACCTTGAAGCCGCTCGTGCTCGCCGGCGCGGCGTAAGGGGGCGTCGGCGAAGACCACACCCAGGCTCCGCCCCGCAGGCCCGAAAAAACCCCGGCACGACGGTGTCGGGGTTTTTCGTTGCTCACTCGCGCCGCTCAGCCGCCTCAAGGCAGCCTCGCGCGCCACGCTGCCTGGCCGCCCCCCGGCGCCCTGGTTCAGGGCGCAGGCCGGCGCCGCCGCCTCCCGCCTCAGCGGATATCGCCCACCGGGCCCTCGTCCTGGGTGATGACGCTGTCCCCCTCCATGCCCTTCCAGCGTTTCACGAGCTGGTGCTCAATGCCGAACATATCGAGGGCTCGCCCGCAGGAGTGATCGACCACCTGCTGCAGACTGCGCGGGCGGGAGTAAAAGGAGGGAATCGGCGGCCAGATGATCGCCCCCATCTCGGTGACGTGCGTCATCATGCGCAGGTGGCCGATATGGAACGGCGCCTCGCGGATCATCAGAACCAGGCGCCGGCGCTCTTTCAGCACCACGTCGGCGGCGCGCGTCATAAGGTTATCGTTGTACGAGTTGGCGATGCCGGCCAGGGTCTTGATGGAGCACGGTGCGATGATCATGCCTTCGGTCCTGAAGGAACCGGACGAGATCGAAGCACCGATGTCATACTCATCATGCACCACGTCCGCCAGCTTCGCCAGCTCCCCCACCTTCCAGTCAGTCTCATGCTCAATGGTGCGCCGCGCCGGGCCCGACATCACGAGGTGGCATTCGATTTCAGGAATCTTGTGCAGCTCCTCGAGGATGCGAACCCCATAGATCGAACCAGACGCCCCGGTGATGCCAACGATGATCCGTCGCTTCCCCTTCTCGCCGCCCGTGGACATGCGTCGTATCCTCATCGAGGAGCGCCAGGCCCCGCACCCTCACGCCGGCCTCGACGCGAGCCTTCCGGCAGGCCTCGCATCGCGGTGCCGTGCGTGCCGATCCTTGTCGCTCTCCTGGTTCCTAACGGGACTGACCTGCCGCTGCCAAGCGGGGCGCGGTGGGCAGGGATCACCTCTGCAGAACGAAGCGCCTCGCGGCTGCAAACCCAGCGGCGCGCGAGGGGACACGGCTCCCTCGCGGGTTTCTGCGATCTCACCTGAAAACATCACGGTAGTAGAGGTACACGCCAGCCCGCCGGCAAATGCGAACCGCGCGCTGCGCCGGCGTGCCTCAGCCCGAACGAGGCCGGCGGCACGGCAGTACGCTAGCAGAACCTCGGCCGAATGTAAATTGGCGCGGCGTCACGCTCCACGCACCACGGCGGCGCGAGAACGGCCAAGGTCGGCGCGCCCCGGCGGCCGGCTGGCTTACGCGCCGCGCCGCAGGCGTTCAAGAACGGCGCGGAAATCGTCCGGCAGGGGCGCCGAGCAGTACACGAACGTCGTCCGCGGCAGCGCCCGCTGCTCCAGCGCCGCCGCGGTCCCATCGCCGGCGCGGCCCTCAATCTCCGCGTGCCGGCAGGCGGAGTGCTGGGAGCTGCTGGAGGGGGTCCTCGATGGCTGCGAGCGGGGGTGCCGGAAGCTGAGCGCGGCGGCATGCAGCAGGGGGCGGCTGAGGAGACGCCCGGGAAGGGCGTTGCCGGCGGCGTCGCGGAGCACTCCGCCGGTCATGCTCATGGCTGCCTTGCCATAGGTCGCATCGCCCACGACGCCGTGGCCGAGGTGCGCCAGATGCACGCGCACCTGGTGCGTCCGCCCGGTCTCCAGGCGGAGCTCCAGGAGGGTTGCGGCGGCGAAGTACTCGAGCACGCGGTAGTGGGTCACCGCGCGCCGCCCACCGCGCGCCACCACCGCCATCTGCTGGCGCTTCGTCGGGTGGCGGCCGATCGGCGCCTCGACGCTGCCCCGGTCGGGCCGCACCAGCCCCCACACCAGCGCCACGTAGCGCCGCCGCATCGTCCGCGCCACGAGCTGCGCGGAGAGCGCGCGATGGCTCAGGTCGTGGCAGGCGACGGCGATCAGGCCGGAGGTCCCCTTGTCGAGCCGGTGCACGATGCCGGGCCGCTCAACCCCGCCGATGCTCGACCAGGCGCCGCGGTAGGCCAGCAACGCGTGCACCAGCGTCCCCGCCGGGTGCCCCGGCCCCGGATGTACCACCATGCCGGCGGGCTTGTTCACGACCAGGAGATCATCATCCTCGTAGACGATCTGGAGCGGCAACGCTTCGGGCGTGAGGAGGAGCGGCCGCGCCCGCGGCTCCCGCACCGCCACCTGCTCGCCGCCGCGCAGTTTTTGTCCCGCCTTCGCCGCCTTGCCGTTGACGAGCACCAGGCCCCCCGCAATCAGGCGCTGCGCTTGCGACCGCGACAGGTGCGGCAGCAGCGCCGCCAGCGCCAGGTCGAGGCGTTCGCCGCGCCGCGAGGTCTCGATGGTCAGCTCACGGAACTCGTCGCTCGCAGCCATGATCACAGCCCGCCGGCTGGCGCCGCACCCAGGGTGCGCACCTGCCCACCGCCTGAACCGCCGCCCGCCGCGCCAGGGACCGCCCTCTCCGGCTCGTCAACCGTCGGCCCCGGTCCGCCCCTCGCCGGCGCGGTAGCCCAGCGCGTAGAGCGCCACGCCGACGACCAGGCAGCTATCTCCGAGATTGAACGCCGGCCAGTGATAGCGGCCGATCGAGACATCGAGGAAGTCGATCACCTCCCCGTAGAGGAGCCGGTCCACCATGTTGCCGGTGGCGCCGCCCAGCATGAGGGCCAGACTTACCGCCGTTATCGCCTGCTCGCCGCCGCGCCGATAGAGGTGCACGAACACCAGCACCGCAACGCCATAGGCGACGGTGAACAGCAGCGTGCTCGTGGCGCGGCTGAAGCCAGCCAGGAGACCGAACGCCGCCCCCGTGTTGCGCACGTGCACGAGCTGGAAAAAGCCGTCGAGCAGCGCCAGGCTGGCGTTCTGGGGGAGGCCGCGGAGGACGAGCAGCTTGCTCGCTTGATCAGCGACCACGACGGCAAGCAGGACGAGGAGAAAAACGCGGCGACGCACAGGCGCTCCCACGCAAGAGCTTCGGCGAAGACTGCGGCGAAACCCGCCCCACGCCAAGGCGCGCCGCCGTGGGGCAGCGCCGCGCCGCGGCGTCAGCGCGGCGTTCCGTCGAGGCGGGCGGCGCAGCGCCCGCAGACGCTCGGGTAGCGCGGGTCGTTGCCGACGTTCTCGCTGATCACCCAACAGCGCCCGCATTTCGTTCCCCGCGCCGCCGACCAGTCCACCGCCAAGCCGGGGAGCGTGGCGCTGCGGTAGGCCGTCGTCGGGGCCTCGACGCCGCGGCGCACGGCCGCCGAGGAGACGATGAAGAGCGTCCAGAGATCGTCGGCCGCCTCGTTCAGCGTCGGCAATGCTCCGTCCGCGACGTAGAGGTCCACGTGCGCTTCAAGGCTGGCGCCGATCTCCTTCCTTTGGCGGGCGCCCTCGAGCACCTTCAGGACCTCGCCGCGCACCGCCATCAGCTCCTCCCAGCGCGCCGCGAGCGGCTCGTCCCGCCACGCCGCCGGAGCTTCAGGCAGGGTGCTGAGGTGGACGCTGGGGGCGTCGTCGAGTCGGTTCGGGAAATGCTCCCAAATCTCTTCCGCCGTGAATGAGAGGATGGGGGCCATGAGGCGCACGAGGCAGTCCAGGAGGTGGTGGAGCACCGTCTGGGCGGCGCGCCGCGCCGGGGCGTCGGCGCGTTCGGTGTAGAGGCGGTCCTTGATGATGTCAAGGTAGACCGCGCTCAGATCGACGCTGCAGAAGTTCTGAATGCTATGGTAGACGACGTGGTAGTCGTGTCGCGCGAAGGCGCCGCGGACGCGCTCGATGAGCGCCGCCAGCCTGTGCAGCAGGTAGCGATCGAGCTCGGGCAGCGCGGCATGGGGTTGGGCGTGCCGCCGCGCGTCGAAGTCGCTGAGGTTGCCGAGCAGGAAGCGGCAGGTGTTGCGAATTTTGCGGTAGGCCTCGGCCAGCCGGGTGAGGATCTCCTCCGAGATGCGGATGTCCTCGCGGTAGTTCTCCGAGGCCACCCAGAGGCGCAGAATCTCGGCGCCGTTGCGGTCGATGATTGTCTGCGGCGCAATGACGTTGCCGAAGCTCTTCGACATCTTCTTGCCGGCGCCGTCCACGACGTAGCCGTGCGTCAGCACCTCGTGGTACGGGGCGCTGCCGTGCGTGCCGACGGCGGCGAGCAGCGAGCTGTGGAACCAGCCGCGGTGCTGATCGCTCCCCTCGAGGTACATGTCCGCCGGCCAGCGCAGGCCGGGGTAGTGGACGCGATCCTCGAGCACCGCCGCATGGCTGACGCCGCTCTCGAACCAGACGTCGAGGATGTCCTCCCCCTTGGCGAACTCCGCGTGCCCGCAGGCGCCGCAGCGGCTCCCGTTGGGCAGCAGGTCGGCGCTGTCGCGCTCGAACCAGAGGTCGGCGCCATGCTTCTCGACGAGCGCCGCGACGTGCTCGGCCAGCTCCTGACTGGCAAGGTGCGCGCCGCAGCGCAGGCAGCGGAAGACGGTGATCGGCACGCCCCAGGAGCGCTGCCGCGAGATGCACCAGTCGGGCCGGTGCTCCACCATGCCGTAGATGCGCTCCCGCCCCCAGGCGGGAATCCAGCTCACCCGCTCGATCTCCGCCAGGGCCTTGCGCCGCAGGTCGTTCGTCTCCATGGCCACGAACCACTGCGGCGTGGCCCGGAAGATGAGGGGATTCCGGCAACGCCAGCAGTGCGGATAGGCGTGCTGGAGGCTGCGCTCCGAACGCAGCGCGCCGACCTCGCGCAGCTTCTCCACGACCGTCGGGTTGGCCTCGAAGACCTGCCGGCCGGCGAAGAACTCGACCCCCTCCATGAAGCGCCCGTCATCATCCACCGGGTTGTAGACCTCGAGCCCGTAGCGCTGCCCAACCACGTAGTCCTCGGCGCCGTGGCCGGGGGCGGTGTGCACGCAGCCTGTCCCCTGATCGAGGGTGACGTGCTCCCCGAGGAGGAGCCGCGATTCGCGGTCATACAGCGGGTGCCGGCAGACCCAGTCCTCCATCTCCGCGCCGCGGAAGCGCGCGGCGATCTCGTAGGAGCGCACCCCAATCTCCTCCATGACCAGCGGCACGAGGCGCTCGGCCATGATGAGGAGTTCGCCGTCGGCGGCCACGGCCGCGTAGTCGAGATCGGGATGCACGGCGACGGCGAGGTTCGCGGGGATGGTCCAGGGCGTCGTGGTCCAGATCAGCACGGCGGCCGGCGTGCCCGCCGCCCCTCCCAGCAGCGGCGAGCCGTCCGGCAGGCTGGCCTTGAGCAGGGGGAAGGCCACGATGATCGACGGCGAGCGGCGCTCCTCGTACTCCACTTCGGCTTCGGCCAACGCCGTGCGGCAGGTGAAGCACCAGTGGATCGGCTTCAGGCCGTGGTAGACGTTGCCGGCGCCGATGAGCTTGCCCAGCTCGCGGACGATGGTGGCTTCGTAGTGCGGCGTCATCGTCAGGTAGGGTCGCTGCCAGTCACCCAGCACGCCGAGGCGCTGGAACTCCCGCCGCTGCACGTCCACGAAGCCCTCCGCGAAGGCCCGGCAGCGCTGGCGCACCTCAAGCTTTGTCAGCCGCAGCTTCTGCTCGCCGAGCTCGCGGTCCACCTGGTGCTCGATCGGCAGGCCGTGGCAGTCCCAGCCGGGCACGTAGACCGCGTCGCGCCCCTCCATATTCTTCACCTTGACGATGATGTCCTTGAGAATCTTGTTCAGGGCCGTCCCCATGTGGATGTGGCCGTTGGCATAGGGAGGACCGTCGTGGAGGATGTACTTCTCCGCCCCGGCGCGCGCCCGGCGCAGCATGCCGTAGAGGTTCATCGCCTCCCAGCGGGCGAGAATTTCGGGTTCCCGCTGCGGCAGGTTCGCGCGCATGGGAAACGCCGTGTGGGGCAAGTTCAGGGTATCTTTCAGGTTCACCGGCATGGACTCGCTCATCGTCACGCTCGCATGGTTGGGCCGCGACAGCACGGCGCCTGCTTCGATCTCCCGCCTTCTGCTCAGGCGGACATCGCGGCTGCCCTTCGATGTCCCCGCTGGATCAGTGCGAAGCCGGCAGGCTGCGCCGGTCTCGCATCGTCACATGCCAAGCGCGAGATGCGAGACGCCGCGGATCAACGGCCACATCCCGCGGCTGAAGATGCCAAAGGGGTCGAAGAAGATCAGGAACATCAGGATGAACATGCCGAACGGTTCGATGCGGCTTACCAGCTCGCCCTGCCGGTCGGGCAGCAACCCGACGAGGATGCGCCCCCCGTCCGCCGGGGGGATGGGCAGCAGGTTGAAGACCGCCAGCAGCACGTTGAGCTGAACGCTTAAGGCCACGATCGCGGCCACGGGCAGCACCCCGCCGACGTCGTTCGGCAGCGTCCGGAAGAGGAGCCCGCTGACGATCGCCAGGGCGACGTTGGTGGCCGGCCCCGCTGCGGCGACCCACACCATGTCGCGCTTCGGGTCGCGCAGGTTCCAGAAATTCACCGGCACCGGTTTGGCGTAGCCGAAGAAGAACCCCGTGGTCAACATCAGGAAGATCGGCATCAGCACCGTGCCGATCGGGTCGATGTGCGCCAGGGGGTTGAGCGTCAGCCGTCCCATGCGGCGGGCGGTCGGGTCGCCGAGCCGGTCCGCCACCCAGCCGTGCGCGACCTCGTGAAGGATCACCGCCACCAGCAGCGGCACGGCGAGGAGGAAGATTTCGCGCAGCATCGCCGGGTTCACGCTTCCGGCCCCTTTCTCGTTGCGGCGCGGCATGGACGCCGCACACACCCCTGCCGGCCGCGCCGGCAGGCCGTGCCGCGCCCAGCCGCAATCAGCGCCCCGGCGCCGCGGCGCCGGCACCGGCGCGAGCGTCGCTGGCCACGAAGGTGCGACGCACAAATTGCAGCTCGGCGGCTCGATCCGGCAGCTCGCCGTTCAGCTTGCGCTCGCGCAGGGCGCGCAGCGCCTCTCCCAGCAGCGGGCCGGACGGCAGCCCCAGCCTCAGCAGGTCGTCGCCGCTGAGCAGCGGCGTCATGGCGCGCAGCTCCCGTAGGTAGCGCACCACGTGCTGCCGCGCCGGCTCGCCGTTGAGGCTCGCCATGAGGCTGAGCACCCCGTCCAGGGAGAGCTGTTCGCACTGCGCCACAATGGCCGCCGGCGGAACGCCCGGCTGCCGCAGGGCGGCGCTTGCAACCGGCGCCTGGGCGTGATCGGCGAGGAGCCGCTGCACATCCTTGCCCCGCAAGCCCAGCCGCAGCGCCAGGCGCCCCGCCTCGGCGCCATCGAGGCCGCGGACCAGGCCCAGGAGGTAGACCATCCAGCGCCGCGCGCCGCGCGCCGCAGGGAACTCGAGCTGGTGCCAGGCCAGCGCCTCCCGCGTCGCCTGCAGGTGCCGAATCATGCCGACTTCCAGCGCGAGGGCGGGGTGCAGGCAGCGCAGCAGTCCCAGCTCGTCGAGCCGGCCGAGCGCCGGCAGCGGATCGCGCTCCGCGAAGATGAGGCAGAGCTCGTGCAGGATGCGCGGGCCGCTGACGCGACTCAGCACACTATGCTTCAAGGCGTTCTTCAGGAGCCCCAGCGTCTGCCGCCCCATGCGCATGCCGAAGCGCTGCTCGAACCGCACCGCCCGGAAGGCGCGCGTCGGGTCATCGACGAAGCTGAGGCTGTGGAGGACGCGAATGACGCGGTCCTTGAGGTCGTGCTCGCCGCCGAAAAAGTCGATGAGGCGCTTGGCGTGCGGGCGGTTGAGCTTGATCGCCAGGGCGTTGATGGTGAAGTCGCGGCGGCCCAGATCTTGCCGGATGCTGCTCTGCGCCACCTCCGGCAGGGTGCCGGGCGCGGCATAGAACTCGGTGCGCGCCGTGGCCACGTCGAGGCGGAAGCCATCGGGGAAGATCAAGACGGCCGTGCCGAACGCCTGGTGGCTGCGTACCTTGGCGCCGAGCTCCGCGCCGAGGGCGCGGGCGAACGCCACGCCATCCCCCTCGATGACGAGGTCCACGTCGTAGGTCTCGAGGCGCAGCAGCAGGTCGCGCACCAAGCCCCCCACCACGTAGACGCCGACTCCCTGGCGGTCAGCCACCTCCGCGGCCTTGGCGAAGAGCTCCCGGATGCGCGCCGGCAGGCGGTCGCGCAGAAGGCCGGCCACAAATCTTCCCCGTACCCGCGAGCCGGCATCGACGCTGAGCAGGCCATGCCCGTCCAGCGGCTCATGCCGCGGCAGGGGGAGGTCGACCTGGCGCCGGCAGATCACCCCCAGGGGCGCGCCGCTCTCCGCCTTCCGCACCAGCACGCCATGTCCCTGGCTTTCGTGCAGGGCGGCCTCCACCTCGGCGATAGCGGCGTCCGAGGTGACGCTCCGCAGGCCGTGATCCATGTACTCCCCCACCGCCTCGCCCCCCAGCCCATAGGCCAGGGCGCGGTCAAGGATGCGCCGGGAGACCAGGCCCACCAGCTCGCCCGCCTGCTCCACCGGCAGCACCTCACGCTGGCGACGCTGCATGAGGGCCTGGGCGTCACGGAGCGTCATGCGCTGCGGAATCGGCAGGAGGGGCGGGCGCGCCAAGTCGCGGGCCGTCAGGCGGCGCCCGACGCCGGCGCGCAGCAGGCGCACGACGAGCCCCTTCAGCTCATAGAGGGTGCGCTCCTTCACCGAAGCCGAGGCGGCGCTGGGGTGCCCCCCACCGCCGAGGGCTTGCGCCAGCTCTCCCACATCGACGGCGGGGTGTCGACTGCGGGCGATGCAATGCACCTTGTCCTCCATACGGACCAGGGCCACCACCACCGGCAGCCGCGTCACCTCCCGCAGCCGATGGACCACCGCGGCGGCATCAGGGACGTAGTCCTCCGCCTCGGCCGTGGCTAGGTTCACCTCCACGCCGTAGATCACCTGATGTTCCATGCCGGCCAGGAGTTGATGGAGCAGGCGCACCTGCGGCGGGTTCAGGGCAGGGTGGAGGTATTCAAACACCACCGGCGCCTGGGCCCCGTGCGCCAGGAGGTAGGCCGCCGCCTCCAGGTCCGCCGGCGAGGTCGCCACGGAGGTGAACGAGCAGGTGTCCTCGTAAAGCCCGAGGGCCAGGATGGTCGCCTCCTCGGTGGAGAGCGATATTCCGCGCTGGCGCAGCAGCTCCACGAAGATTGTCGTCGTGGAACCACGCGCGCAAATGGTATACTCAGCGCCAGGGATGCGCTCCTGCGGCTGGTGATGGTCGTAGCAGCGCAGGCGAACGCCCGGCCGGCGTCCCACCGCGCCCAGCGGCCCAATGCGCGACAGGTCGGTGGTATCGACGAGCACGAGCTCATCGATGGCGTCCAGGTCCACGTCGGTGAGGTTGAACACCCGCATGGGGCAGAGGGCCTGGCGGAGGTAGGCGCGCAGAGCTGGCTCCTGCGTGCCGGAAAAGACCGGCATGAGCTCCGGGAAGAGCTTGTGCGCCGCGAGCATCGAGGCGAAGCCGTCGAAATCCGCGGTGGTGTGGGTGGTCACAACTCTCATCGGCTAGACCGCACCGGGGGCGTCCGCACAGCCAAGACGGGAGCGGGGATGCAACGAAGCGCAGAAGACCAGAACCTACCGCGACACAGGAGGCTGGGAGTCGTTGCTAATATAACACGCGAGGTTGAAATATCAAGCAGTTAGAAGTTCTGCCCTAGCTTGACATGGAGCGCATGCCGACCTACCCCTTGGACTTGGAGTCGTCTCAGGCATATCATGGTCAGCTATGCGACACCTTCTCGGCACACTCGTCCTCCTCCTGGTGCTGCTCCCCGCGACAGCGCCCGCCCGCGAGGTGGTGCTCCTGACGTTTGACGGCCCCATCAGCCCCGTGGCCGCGGAGTTCTTCACCGCCGGCATTGACGCCGCCCAGGAGCGCAACGCCGAGCTCCTCATCATCCAGCTCGATACGCCGGGGGGGCTGGATACGTCGATGCGCTCGATCATCAAGCGGATGTCCACTTCGACGGTGCCGATCGCCGTCTACGTGGCGCCGGCGGGAGCCCGCGCCGCCTCCGCCGGCACCTTCCTCACCATCGCCGCGCATCTTGCCGCCATGGCGCCGGGCACGAACATCGGCGCCGCCAGCCCCGTCAGCCTCACGGGGGGCATGGATGAGACGATGGCCGCGAAGGTGACGAATGACGCCGCGGCCTACATCCGCTCCCTGGCCGAACAGCGCAAGCGCAACGCGCACTGGGCCGAGCTGGCGGTGCGCAAGGGCGTCTCGATCTCCGCGGAGGAGGCCAAGCGCCTGGCGGTCATCGACCTGGTCGCCAAGGATGTGCCGGAGCTCCTGACAGCGCTGGACGGGCGGCGCGTCCACCTCGAGGGTGGCCCGGGCGGCAGCCGCGAGGTCAGCCTCAGCACCCGCGACGCCACGCTGCGGACGTTCGAGATGTCGTGGCGCCTGCGGGTCCTCAATATCCTCGCCAACCCCAACCTCGCCTACCTCCTCTTGCTGCTGGGGTTTTACGGCCTCATCTTCGAGCTCTCCAGCCCGGGCTCCATCGGCCCCGGCATCCTGGGCGGCATCTCGCTCATCCTCGGCTTCTATGCCTTGCAGGTGCTGCCGGTCAACTATGCGGGGCTTCTCCTTATCCTCTTGGCCCTGGCGCTCTTTCTCCTGGAGCTCGTCGTGCCCAGCTTCGGCATGCTCACCATGGGAGGGATCGTCTCGATGTTCCTGGGATCGCTCCTGCTCTTCGATCGCAGTGTGCCGTTCCTGCGCATTTCCCTCGCCGTGATCATCCCGGCCATCGCCGCCACCGCCGCGTTTTGCGTGCTCCTTCTGGGGGCCGTCATCCGCACCCACCGCAAGCCGCCGACCACAGGTCTCGAGGCGCTGGTCAATCAGGTCGGCACGAGTCGCTCACCATTCCCCGGCACGGGGACGGTGCTCGTCCATGGCGAGCTCTGGCACGCCATGAGCCGGGACACGATCGCGCCGGGAGACCTCGTGCGCATCGTCAGCGTGAAAGGGCTTACCCTCACCGTGGAACGACGCGAGAAGGAGGTGTAGCATGCTGTCCTTCGGCACCACGATCTTCCTGGTGATCATCGTCATACTCCTGCTCAGTACGGTGAAGGTCGTGAAGGAGTATGAGCGCGCGGTCATCCTGCGCTTGGGACGCCTGCACAAGGCGAAAGGGCCGGGGCTGATCATCCTGCTGCCGATGATCGACCGCATGTTCCGCATCAGCCTGCGCCTGGTGACGATGGACGTGCCGCCGCAGGACGTGATCACCCGCGACAACGTCTCCGTGAAGGTGAACGCGGTGGTCTACTTCCGCGTGATGGCGCCGGACAAGGCGGTCATCGTGGTGGAGGATTACCTCTACGCCACCTCGCAGCTCGCCCAGACGACGCTGCGCAGCATCCTCGGCCAGGTTGACCTCGATGATCTCCTCTCCAATCGCGATGAGATCAATGAAAAGCTGCAGCACATCCTCGATGAATCCACCGATCCCTGGGGCATCAAGGTGACCAACGTCGAGGTGAAGCACGTGGACCTGCCGCAAGAGATGCAGGGGGCCATTGCGCGACAGGCCGTGGCGGAGCGCGATCGGCGCGCCAAGGTCATCCACGCCAAGGGCGAGTTCGAGGCCGCCGCGCAGCTCGGCGCCGCCGCCGACATCATCACCGCGCATCCGGCGGCCTTGCAGTTGCGCTTTCTGCAGACCCTGACGGAGATCGGCGCGGAAAACAACACGACGACGATCTTCCCCCTGCCGATCGAGCTCCTCCGGCCCTTCCTGGCGCTGGCCGATGCAGGCGCGAAATCTTCTCCGCCGACGCCCCCGGCGTAGCCGGCGGCAACCGCGCGCCGAAAGCAACGCGCCTCGTCATGACCGCGCGGAGAGGCGCGGCAGCCGACCCGGGACTTTGCGCCATCCCTGGAACCGGGCGGAAGGAATTGTTGGGGGAAGGCTGAATCGCTAGGGAGGTTTTCGGCCGGATTCTTGCTCCTGAATCTTGCCGCGAGCCGTGCCGCGCCGCGCGAGGAGGGAGGCGCGCCTCACCGCAGGCACGGCGCAGGCAGGCGCGGGGGCGATGTTCCCACGCACCACACCGTTGGCGCACCCTGCATCACTCAGCGCGGCGCACGTGCCGCGCGCCGCCCCGAGCTGATCGCATGGATCGCCCGGAGCTGCTCGAGGAGGGACGGCAGCTCGGTCTCCGGCAGCATGGTGGGCCCGTCGCTGGGGGCCGTGTCCGGAGCCTCGTGCACCTCCATGAAGACGCCGTCCACGCCGACCGCCACCGCCGCCAGCGCCAGCGCGGGGACGAAGCGCCGCTCGCCGCCGGAGGAGGCGCCGCGACCGCCCGGCTGCTGGACGCTGTGCGTGGCATCGAAGATCACCGGGTAGCCGAGCTGGCGCATGATCACCAGCGAGCGCATGTCGGCGACCAGGGTGTTGTAACCGAACGACGCTCCCCGCTCGGTGAGGAAGAGGCGCCGGTTGCCGGTGGACTCCAGCTTCCTGATCACGTGCTCCATGTCCCAGGGGGCGAGGAACTGGCCCTTCTTCACGTTCACCGCCGCGCCGCTGTCGCCGGCCGCCAGAAGCAGATCAGTCTGCCGGCAGAGGAAGGCCGGAATCTGCAGCACATCGACGACGGCGGCGGCCTGGCTCGCCTCGTCGGGGCTGTGCACGTCGGTGAGGATCGGCAGGTCCGTCTCCTCTTTGACCCGGCGCAGGATGCGCAGACCCTCGGCAAGGCCCGGACCGCGGAACGAGGTAAGGGAGGTGCGGTTCGCCTTGTCGTAGGAACTCTTGTAGATGAGGGGGATGCCGGCCGCCTCCGCGATCGCCTTCAGGCGCCGCGCGCTGGCAAGGGCCCGCGGGGCGCTTTCGATGACGCACGGTCCGGCAATGAGGAGGAGCGGTTGATCCGCCCCGATCTGCCAGCGCCCAACGCGGACGCGCACGGGCGCTGCGCTGCCTGCCTCTCCGTCCGCGCTGCCCGCCGAGTCCTGCTGCATCTGTGGTACTCAATCGCCGCCGGCGGCCCCGCCCCCGCAGCGGCAGAGCGCCTAGCCTTCTTCCAGCACCCCTTGCGCCGAGTTTGCCAGCCCTCGCGGCCTGACCCACTTGCACGCCTCAGCTTCCATGTTTCCGCGCCAGGGCGGCGCGGGCGAAATCGCGAAACAATGGATGCGGCGCCATGGGTGACGACTTGAATTCCGGATGGTACTGGACGGCGACAAACCAAGGATGATCAGGCCACTCGATGCACTCCACCAGGCCCCCATCGGGGGAGCGCCCGCTCACCACCATGCCGCTGCGCAGGAGGGGATCGAGGAACTTCGGGTTCACTTCGTAGCGATGCCGGTGGCGCTCGTGGATTTCCTGCGTGCCGTAGGCGGCGAAGGCATGCGAGCCGACCTGCACGCGGCAGGGGTACGACCCCAGGCGCATCGTGCCCCCCTTCTGGACCTGCCCCACCTGGTCGGGCATGAGGTCGAGGACCGGGTAGGGCGACAGCTCGTCGAACTCGGCGCTGTTGGCATCCTCCATGCCGGCGACGTGCCGGGCGATCTCAATGACCGCGCACTGCATGCCGAGGCAGATGCCGAAGAAGGGGATGCGGCGCTCACGGGCGTACTGCACCGTGGCGATCTTCCCCTCGATGCCGCGGTTGCCGAAGCCGCCTGGGATGAGGATCGCATGCACCTCCCGCAGCAGCGCCTGCGCTCCAACCCGCTCGATCTCCTCCGCGTCCACCCAGTTGAGCTTCACGGCCAGCTCATTGGCGAGGCCGCCATGCGCCAGCGCCTCGCTCAGGCTCTTGTAGCTCTCCTTCAAGCCCACGTACTTACCGACCAGCGCAATGGTCACCTCGTCCCGTGGATTGTGCACCTGGTCCACCAGCTTCTGCCAGCCCGATAGGTCCGGCGCGGGAGTCTGCAGCCCCAGGAAGCTGACGATCTTCTCATCCAGCCCATCCTCGTGGAACCAGAGCGGCACCTCGTAGACGCACTCGACGTCCTTCGCGGTGATGACCGCTGATTTCTCGACGTTCGAGAAGAGGGCGATCTTCTCCTTGATGGAGTCGGAGAGGGCGCGGTCGGTGCGGCAGAGGAGGATGTCGGGCTGAATGCCGATCTCGCGCAGCTTCTGCACGCTGTGTTGGGTAGGCTTCGTCTTCAGCTCGCCCGCCGTGGGGATGTAGGGCACCAGGGTGAGGTGAATGTTGACGACGTTGTTGCGCCCCAGATCGAGACGGAACTGCCGCATCGCCTCCAGAAACGGCAGGCTCTCGATATCGCCCACCGTGCCGCCGATCTCGCAGATCACCACGTCGACGCCGTCCGAGACGTTGAGGAAATGCCGCTTGATCTCGTTCGTGATGTGCGGGATTACCTGCACCGTGCTGCCGAGGTAATCGCCCCGGCGCTCCTTCTCGATGACGGTGTAGTAGATCTTCCCCGTGGTGACGTTGTTGGCCTGCCGCATCTGGGCGTGGGTGAAGCGCTCGTAGTGCCCCAGGTCAAGGTCGGTCTCGGCGCCGTCGTCGGTGACGTAGACCTCGCCGTGCTGAAAGGGGCTCATGGTGCCTGGATCGACATTGATGTAGGGGTCGAACTTCTTCAGGTTCACCTTCAAGCCGCGGCTCTCCAGCAGCGCCCCGACGGAGGCTGAGGCGATTCCCTTCCCCAACGAGGAGAGGACGCCGCCGGTTACGAAGATGTACTTGGCAGTCGTGAGCGACATCGACGTTCCCATGAGCTAGGAGAGTGGAGGAGGCTCCAGGGCAGGTCGAGCACCTTAGGAAGGAACGTGTTCTACCAGATCGTGTAGCTCTCGCGCCTTGGCGCCCATAGGTGCCACTATATCTTGTCTCCCGGAAGTTTTCCAGCTCATTTTCTTAGCACCCGACCCCTCTCGTGCAGACCCACCCCGCCGCGGGGGTCAGGAGGCGGCGCCTTCGAGCAGCGCGCGCACGCGCTCCAGATCGGCAGGGGTGTCAACGCCGATGAGATCGAGCGGGCACGCCGGCACCTTGATGCGATAGCCGTGCTCCAGGGCCCTGAGCTGTTCGAGGCGCTCCAGGCGCTCCAGGGGCGTGCGAGGCAGGGTCACGAACTTCAGGAGGAACTCCCGCCGGTACCCATAGAGCCCCACATGTTTCCAGTAGCGCGGCTGCCCTTCGTCTTCGCCCACCTCGTGCAGGTCCCGCCGCGCCGCCGGGATCGGGGCGCGCGAGAAGTAGAGGGCGAAATCGCGCAGGTCGGTGACCACCTTCACCACGTTGGCATCGGCGACCTCGCCGGGGTCATGGAGCGGCACCCGAATGCTGCTCATCGGCAGCTCGGCATCGGCCAGCAGCGGGGCGAGGGCGGCGCGCACGGCAACCTCCTGGATGAGCGGCTCGTCCCCCTGGATGTTGACGATGAACTCCGCCTCCAGGTCCCGCGCGGCCTCGCCGAGGCGGTCGGTGCCGGTGGCGTGGTCGGCGCGCGTCATCACCACCTCGCCGCCGAAGGCCCGCACGGCATCGGCGATGCGCGCGTCATCGGTGGCCACGAGGACGGCGTCGAGGCACGGCATGGCCGCGGCGCGCTCGTAGACGTGCTGGATCATCGGCTTGCCGGCCAGCCGGGCGAGCGGCTTGCCGGGAAGGCGACTGGAGTGGTAGCGCGCCGGGATGAGCGCCACGATGCGGCCGCGCGGCCCGCGATGCTCACCGGCGCGCGCGGGCTCCTTCATGGCCGACGCCTCCAGCGCCGCGGCGGAGGGGCGGCGACCCTTTTCCTGGCTAAGCTCAGTAGGCATCGCGCGCGGCCAGGCAGCGCCATACCGTCATGGCGATGATGCGCAGATCGAACCAGAGGGACCAGTGCTCGATGTAGTAGAGATCGTACGTAATGCGCCGTTCCAGCGAGGTGTTGCCGCGCCAGCCGTTGATCTGCGCCCAGCCGGTCATGCCGGACTTCACCTTGTGCCGCAGCATGTACTGGGGCACGAGCTGGCGGAACTTCTCCACGAAGACGGGCCGCTCCGGCCGCGGGCCGACGATGCTCATCTCGCCCCGCAGCACGTTCATGAGCTGCGGCAGCTCATCAAGGCTGAAGCGGCGCAGCCAGGCGCCGACGCGCGTGCGGCGCTGATCGTCGGGGGTGGCCCACACCGCCCCCGTCGCCTCCTCGGCGCGCTCGCGCATGGAGCGGAACTTCAGCATCGTGAAGGTGGTGCCGTCGAGACCCATGCGCTCCTGGCGGTAGATGACGCGGCCGGGCGAGCTGAGCTTGATGGCGATGGCGATCACCCCAAAGAGCGGCGCCAGCAGCAGCAGGCCCAGCCCGGCCACGAGGAGATCGGCGAGGCGCTTCAGGAGGCGGCTCCAGCCGACCAGCGGCGTCTCCTGGAGATTGACGAAGGGGATGCCCTCGAACTCCTCGACGCTGCCGCGCATGGTGCGGTACTGCAGGAGGTCCGGCGCCACGCGGATGTCCACCGGGGCGTCGCCGATGCTCCGCAGCACGCCCTCGATTCGCTCGTAGGCCTCCAGGGGCAGCGCGAGGATCACCTGATCGATCTGGAAGCGCTTCAGGAAGCTCCCCACCTCCTCGTAGGTGCCGAGCACCTCGATGGTGTCGACGAAGGTCTTCACTTTCTCCAGTCGGCGGGTGAAGAAGCCAACGATCTTGAAGCCGAGCTCGGGGTGGGCGTTCAGGCGCCGGGCGATCTCCCGCCCCAGCTTCCCGGCGCCGACGATCACCACGTAGCGCAGGTTCATGCCGCGCCGCCGCATCTCTCGCAGCACCGCGCGGAAGGCCAGGCGATAAAGGCTCATGCCGCCCAGGCAGAGGACGCCGAAGAAGGCGAACGCCACGCGGGAGTAACTGTAGCGGCGGTCCAGGAAGGTCACCGCAAGGAGGGCCAGCATCCCCAAGCCGATCTGCCTCGTGAGGCTCGCAAGCTCGCGACCGATGCTGGTGGTGCGACGGGACTGGTACTGGTAGCCGTAGTGGAGCACCACCGCCCAGATCGGCACGAGGTAGATGAGCAGGTAGAGGTACTGCGCCAGCGGCGGGACCGTCTCCTCGGGGTGGAAGAGCGGCACAAGGGGCGTGGCGAAGCGCAGCTCGTAGGCGCCGATCCAGGCTCCCACCGCGATGAGGAGGTCCCCCAGAAACATCAGGGTAGAGAAGAACTGGCTGTGCTGGCGCAGCATGGCGAGGCTCGCATGGCCCGCTCGGCATCACCCCGGCGCCTTAGCTGGCAGCCTGGGGCCGCCGGGCGCAGGCCAGGAGGTAAAGCTTCAGCGGCTGCCCGGGTCGCCAGTCGGTGAGGCGCTCCCACCACAACCCAAGCCGCAGGCTCGCACCGTTCATGACCATATAGTACGCAGTTCCGGGGTGCAGGGAAACTGTTATCTCATGGAACCCCGTCGCCGCCAGGAGGGACTGCAGTCTGCCGGGCCGATTAGCGCGGTAGAAGGTGGGATGCACCTCGGCGTCCCGGCGCTCGGTCAGGAGGCGCCGCGCCAGCCCGCGCTTCCATCGCAGCGGCAGAAGCCAGGAAGCAACCATGAGCGGATTGAGGAGGTTCGTCGTGAAGAGGAGACAGGCGCCGCCGGGGGCGAGGACGCGATACATCTCGGCGAGGCAGGCGCGGGGCCGCCGCAGGTGCTCCAGCACCATCAAGCCGGCGACGACGTGAAACGAGGCGTCGGCAAACGGCAGCCACGCAAGGTCCGCCTGCACCTGCAGCCGGCGGGGGTCTCCCACGGGCGAGGCGTCGGGGCGAGCCGCGCGGAGATGCCGCAATGCGGCCTCCGACGTGCCCGGGGAAGGCGCCAGGCCGGTCTCAGCAGGCCGCTCCAGATCAGCGCCGACGATGCAGGCTTCCTCCCCCAGCGCCTGCCGCAGGAACGGCGAGCCGCCGCAGCCGGCATCCAGGATGCGCTTCCCCCGCCCTAGTTCCTTCGACAGGTCTGCGAGCTGTCGATAGCAGGCGGCAAACGCCGGGCTTTCATGCCCGTACCTGGCGCGGTACCAGCTCCGCGCCCGTGCCGGCGGCGTTGCGCTCCACCGGCGAGGTGGAGTCGCGCGGCGCGGGGGAAAGGTGCCGGCAGCCCCTGGCGGAAACTGCGTGCGCGCCTGGCCGGGCGGCTCGTTGCCGCCTGACCGCCTCGACGGCCCGGGCAGCCCCGCCAGCTCATGGTACAGAGCCTCGAACGCCGCGGCCATGGCGGCAGGGTCCTGGAACGCCGCCACCCTGCGAACGGCGCGCTCCGCCATGCCGCGCGCCTGCTCCGGATCGGCGAGGAGCGCCGCGACGGCGGCCGCCATGGCCGACGCGTCGCCCCGCGGCACGATGCGTCCCTCGACGCCGTCGCGCAGGAGCCCCGCTTCGCCGACGCAGTCGGTCGCCACCACCGGCACTCTTCGGGCCATCGCTTCGAGGAGGATGAACGGCAAGCCCTCCCAGCGCGACGGCAGCACGAAGAGGCTGCTGGCCGCAAGGATGTCGAGCGCATCGCGGCGGTAACCGAGCAGTCGAACGCTCCCCGTCAGGCGGGCGCGTTGGACTTGATCTTGCACCAGAGGCCGCAATGGACCATCCCCAATGATCAGGAAGCGCGCCATGGGGTAGCTGCGCAGGACCAGCGCGGCCGCCTCGACGAAGAGGGCGGGATTCTTCTGCTCGACGAGTCGCCCCACCATGGTGACCCAGGGAGCCTCGACGGCGCCGGACAGGTCCGCAGCGGCCTGGTCAAGCTCCCGCAGGAGCGACGCGCGCAGATGCCGGCGTTGCGCCGCCGAGACCTGGGGCGCGGCAGGAATGGTGTTGGGAATGAGGCGGAGGCCGTCAGGGCTCCGCAAGCCCGCCCGCAGGGCCTGCCGTCGCTCTCCTTCCGACTCGACCACGATCACCCCGCCGAGGCGCGCCGCAACACGCTCCATCTGCCGGTAGCGCCAGCCGGCTCCTCCACCCATGAGGAATGGGAAGGCGTGCGGCGAGTAGCAGAGCGGCACGCCGCTCACCAGGCCCGCCAGCCGGGCCAGCATGCCGGCCTTGCTGCTGTGGGCATGGAGCACGTCGATCGGCTCGCGCCGCAGCAGGCGGAGCAGAGCCAGGAAGGCCCGCAGGTCATGCCAGGGCGACACCGAGCGCACCATCGGCAGCGTGACATGCGGAATGCCGAGCCGGGCAAACCCTAGCGCGAAGGGCTCCTGCCGCTGGCGGCTCGCCTGGGAGAAGGCCGCCGAGGGAGGCGGCGAGCAAGCGCCGCTGACGGCGATGCGCCGCCGATCCAGAGCGCGGCTGAGGCTGAGGACGAACTTCTGCACGCCGCCGCCGTAGGGCTGGGCGATCTGCAGGAGACGCAGGCGGGGATCGCGGCGTCGGCTCGCCGGCAGGCGCCGATCCAGGCGCCGCTCCCGCAGGAGACGCGGCGTCTCCCGCAGCACCTGGCCGTAGACGCGCAGCAGATGGGGTGCGCGCAAGCAGGCATAGCCCAGGAGCAGGAGCTCCGCCGCCGCCAGCGCTGGGAGCTGCGCCAGAACCTGCCCAGCCGTGCTGTTCCGCAGGATCGTCCGGTAGCGGTTGCGCATGACATGTTGCTGGAACGGCGCCGGCCGGCCGAAGAAGCGTTTCGTCCCCAGGGAGCCGCCGCGGGCGTGCCAGGCAACCGCCTGCGGCTGGTAGCGGAAGCGCCAGCCTCGGCGGCGCGCTCGCCAGCAGAGATCGAGGTCCTCGTAGAAGGCAACGTAGCGGCTGGGGAAAACGTCGCCGCGCGGGGCCACGTCGGCGAGCATGGCGCGCCGCAGGAGGGCCGCGGCGCAGCAGACGCCGAAGACCTCGCCGGCCTCCTCGAACTGGCCCGCATCCAGCGCCCCGGCGCCCCGGTCGCGGGCGAAGAACCCTGCCCCCAAGAAGAGGCCGGTCGAGTCGAGCCGCGGCGGGATTCCCGCGGCCGCGCGGCCCCCCTCGGGCAGCCGCAGCAGCTTGCCGGTGGCGCCGCCGGCTTGGGGGTGGGCCTGCAGCTCATCGACGAGGTGTTCGAGGTAGTCCGGCGCCAGCACCACATCGGCGTTGAGGAGGCAGGCGAACTCTCCCCGCGCCTCCAGGAGGCCCTGGTTGTTGGCCGTGGCGAAGCCCTCGTTCACGGCGTTGCGGAGGCAGTGCGCCTCCGGTTGATGAGCGCGGACGAGGTCGAGCGAGCCGTCCTGCGAGCCGTTATCCACGACGATCAGCTCCCAGGAGGTGAACGTCTGCCCGCGCAGGCTCTCCACGAGGGCAGGAAGCCATCCGGCGCTGTTGAAGGTGACGAGCATGATGGAGACGCGCGGGGCGGCTGGCACGAGGTTGGCGGGAAGGCTCATGGGCGGGGCGAGGTCTTGCGAATCCACTCCCACGTCATCGCCATCCCCTCTTCGAGGGAGACGCGGGGGGTCCAGTTGAGTTCCCGGCCGATGAGACGGGTATCGAGGATGCTCACCGGCACATCGAGCTTGCGCGCGGCGGTATGGCGGACATCGAGGTCAACCCCGGTGACCACCTGGACGAGGCGCAGGAGCTCGCGCAGGGAGACGCCGCGTCCGCTCCCCACGTTGAAGATGCGCTGCGGCGAAGGGCTGTGGAGCGCCTTCACAAAGGCCTCGATGACATCCCCGACGTAGAGGTAGTCGCGCGTTACCGAGCCGTCGCCCCAGATGATGATCGGCTCGCGGCTCCAAGCCCGCGCCAGGAAGACCGTCACCGCCCCCTGGGCGGCGTTCGGGTTCTGGCGCTCGCCGTAAGGGTTGGCGATGCGCAGGGAGCAGAAATCCAGGCCATGGAGATGGCGGTAGAGCACCAGGTACTTCTCGATCATGAGTTTCGAGATGCCGTAGGCACAGAAGGGGTTGGTGGGCGCTGACTCCGGAATCGGCACCTCGGTGGGCACGCCGTAGATCGTGCCGCCGGACGACGAGAAGACGATCTTGCGCACTCCCGCCTGCACCGCGGCATCGAGGAGGTGCAGCGTGGAAACGACGTTGGACTCCAGGTCATAGGCGGGGTTGTCGTTCGAGGTGCTCGGCAGCGTGGTGCTGATGAGGTGGAAGATGCAGGTCACCCCTTGAACAGCGGCAGACACCTCGGCAACGTTCGTGAAATCCCCCTCATAGAGCTCGACCTCGGCAAGGAGGTGCGCCACGTTGGCGGTATCGACGTGCTGACGGTCGAAGAGGCGCACGCGGTAGCCGGCGGCCAGCAGAGCCTCCGCCAGGTGCGAGCCCATGAAGCCGCAGCCACCAAGGATGAGACAGGTTTCCTGCTTCATCATCCGCCCGCCGACGTCCCGGCCTCAGCGCTCGCCCGCCGCAGGCCGCGTGAACTCGTAGTAGGTCTTCTCGATCTCGGTGACGCTCTCGGCGATCGTCGCCACCGGCGCGATGTCGCGGCGCAGCCTCGGCAGAAGATCGGCATCATCGATGACCTCCTGGAGGAGCGCCGCCAACCCCGCATGGTCGCCGCGCTCGAAGAGCAGGCCGTTGCCCTGGTGCACGATGAGCTCCGCCAATCCTCCCACATTCGAAGCGATCACCGGCGTCTTCGTATCGAGCGCATGCAGGACGATGAGGGGCGAGTTCTCGTACCAGATGGAGGGGACGACCAGCACGTCGAGATCCTGCAGCACCCGCCCAACGTCCTCATTCGGAAACGAGCCGGCAAAGATGATGCCCGGGTCATCTCCGGCAAGCTCGCGCAGGTAGCGGGCATACTCCGGGAAGTGGCCGAGGTCGCCGTAGAGGCGCAGCGCCGCGCCCCGCCGCTGCCGCAGGGCCTTGAAGGCCTTGATGAGGACATGGGCGCCCTTGTGCTCGTAGAGGGTGCCGATGTAGCCGATCCGCCGTCCCCCGGCCGGAGTTTTGCCGGCGAAGGGGCGCGTCCAGGCGGCGTTGATGCCGAAGGGGAGCTTGCGGATGAGGCCGGCGCGGATGCCGTTCTCCACCAGGATGCCGCGCATCAGGTCGGTGGCCACGAAAATGCGCTGCACTTGGTTGAGCTGGCGCCGCAGGTAGCCGCGCCGATCGAGCATCGCCTTCAGGAGGTGCAGGCGCGGGTCCTCGTGGACGGGGAAGAAGCGGTGTCGCAGGGTGAAGAGCCCCAGGACGAAGTTGGACCGCCTGGCGATGGCGCGCCGAATATCCGCCGGCTGCGACTGGGCCACGCAGCAGCGCAGGCAGGAGACGCCGCTCCAGGTGGGGCCGCGGCAGAGCGACTGGTCATGACGCTTGAGCTGCGTGACCGGGCACACGAACCAGAAATCCGTGGCCGTGAAGATGCGTGGAATCCCCAAGGCCGCCACCGCTTCCAGCACCGCTGCCGAGAGGCGATGGCAGTGCAGGAGGTGAACGATGTCCGGCTTCAGCTCGCGCGCGTACTCATGGACGTGTCGCAGCACGGCCTCGTTGCGGTACTCATCGTAGCCTGGGTTCTCCCCAATTGCCGGGTGATGGTGGAAGCGCCGCACCGGCAGGCCATCGACCTGATCGCTGCTGAAGGGCTGCGATCGCGCCACCCCCGGCGCGGCCGGCTCGGCGGCCAGGATGTGCACCTCGTGCCCGCGGCGCCGCAGCTCGCAGGCATACTCGTACGTCAAGATCTCCGTGCCCGAGAAATAGCGCGGCAGAAACTGGTGCACGGTCAGGAGAATCCGCACGGCAGGCCCCAACCTTCGTGTGACGCGTCGTCGGCGCGACATGCTGCCAGCGCGCGCCGCCGTCACCCTTGCGCGGCGCGACGAGCCCCGAGGCGTTGCAGCAGTCGAGCAAGACGGTGGCGGAGCTGGGCGTTGATCTGCTGCGCCTGCTGGCCGATCACCTCAGCCTGGTGCAGGAGGTGGGCATCCTTCTGGGCCAGGGCGTGCTCGAGCCGGCGGAGCTGCTGGGTCAGCTCCTCATCGTGTTGCTGGAGGCGCTCGTAGTGACGCTGCAGGGTGACGAGCTCCACTTGCGCCAGGTGGCGCTGCTCGTTCAGCTCGTCAATCTTATCACGCATCGCCACGGCCTGGCTGTCGTACTTCTGGAGCTGCTCCTTGTACTGCTGCCCTTGCGCCTCGTAACTGCCGCGCTCCTCGCCGAACTGCTCCAACTGCTGCTGGTACTGCTGCGCCTGCTCCTGGTACCGCTGCATCTGCTCCTGGTACCAGGTGAACTGCTGCTCATAGGCGTGCGCCTCGCGCAGCAGGCGTTCCTCCAGCTTCACCTTCTCGATCTCGAGCTGGTGCGCATGCTCCTGCCAGCTCCGCCGATCGGCCATGACGCGCTCAACCTGCTGCTGGTGCGACTGAATGGTGGCGCGGTACTGGTTGGCGGAGCGGTCGAGGCGCTGCTGGTAGTCGCGCTCCTTCTCTTCCTGGAGCTGGAAATAGAAGAGAGACAGCATCGTCAGCACCGGCGAGAAGTCGAAGGGCTTCTCATGGGTGGTATGCACGAGGCGCTGCACGGCCGCATGCTGCGCCTGGCTGAGCGGCGCCTTGCTGACCAGGAGGAGCTGCCGGTAGTAGTGATCGCTGGCGTCAAGCGAAGGGCTCAGCTCATTAAGGAACCCCGTGAGCTTGCGTGAGACGTGGTTGAGCCTCGGGTTGGCATCAAGGTAGAAGTAGGCGCCCATGGTGAGGAGCCAGACGGTGAGCGGGGTGTTCGGGATGCGCACGAGATCGGCGGCCCCCTGGGAACCGAAGAACTCCTCCACCTCACCCACGGCCGGCAAGCCATACTGGGCGTGCTCGCCGAGGTAGCGATGGCTGGCGCGCGAACGGAACTTGATAAACTCCGAGAGGATCTCCTCCGCCTGGCTGACGGCGCGGCTCTCGAAGGGCCCGGCAATGATCACCTGCCGGCTGGCGACGCGCCAGAGTTCCGCCAGGAACGTCGGTCGTCTCTCCCGCTCCAGGTGCTCGAGGACATCCACGCTGGTCACGACATCGAACTCGCCCTCGGCATACGGCAGCGTCAGGCCGTCACCCACCACGGAATGCCGCGAATCAAACCCTTGCAGATCAATGACGGTCACCTGCTCCGCGGGGAGGAATCCCAGAATCTGCCCCGGGTAGCCCCCCACGTCCAGGACCCGTAGCGGGCGCTCCTCGTGGCAGCGCAGCAGCGTCACCGCTTCACGTAGAGAGCGGTAGCGCTGGTACTGGTCGAAGGGGAGCTGCAGGTTGTGGCTGGCGAAGTCGCTGTAACTCGCGTCCACGCTGACGGCGAGCACGTCCACGTGTTGGTACTCGCCCGCCAGCAGGGTGATCTCATGCCCGCCGGGGAGGACGGAGAACTCCGCCAGTCCGCGCTCGCCGCTCAGGTAGGCGACGCGCCGCTCATCCACGATGACCTGGAGGTCCTTGGCGAGCGCGAGGCGCAGCTCGAGCCGCACGGCGAGCGGTCGGTCGCCCTCGTTCAGGAGGTAGAGCGAGGCGCTCGTGGTGAAGGAGCGCGACCCCGACAAGGGCGACCAGCCTTGGCGCAGCACGCAGCGCAGATCAGGGTGCGCCACCGGCTGCAGGATATCGGCTTGGGCGCCGAAGTAGTCCTTGCCGAAGGCGGCAAGGAGCCGTTCACCGGTTTCTTCCAGCGGCGGCTTCAGCGCCAGCACCTCGAGGTTGTACTCCTCGGTATGGAAGCGGAAGGCGCGGAGAAAGCCAAGGTCGCGCAGCCAGCCGAGCCAGGTGGAGGGCGGCCGCTCGGAGAAGTGGGTCTTCTCCGGGCGATGAAAGTGGAGCGGATCGGGCGTGCCCAAGAAGAAGAGACCTCCCGGCCGCAGGACCCGCCACGCCTCCCGCAGCATCGCCTGGGGCGTTTCGAGGTGCTCCGCGAGATCGAACGCCGTCACCACGTCACAGCTCTCGGAGAACACCGGCAGCACCTCGGCCATGGCAAGGCCGAGCCTGCCGCGCAGCTCGGGGGTGTAGCGCAGGGCATAGTCGCTGACGTCCAGCCCGCAGGCTCGCATGCCGTGCGCCCGGGCTTCACCCACGAGGTAGCCGTGGGCGCAGCCGAGGTCGAGCCAGCGCAGGCCGTCGCCGCGCGCCTCGCGGATGAAGCGGAGGTAACCCTCCCAGGTGGGATGGGCGTGCTCGTACCCCTCCGCGGGGTAGCCGCTGTTGCTGCCGTGAAAGTAGCCCTCGTGGTACAGCCCCTGCCAGTCGGCGAAGCTCGTCCGAACCATGGGAGCACCTTGTCGCGGCGCCTCACCTAGCGGCGCGCGATGGCAATGAACTGAGCCGGCAAGAGGGAATCGGCAAGCCCGGAGCCGCGGGGCAGGAGATGCTCGTTCAGGAGCGCGAAGAGTTGGCGCGTCCAGGCGGCCTCCGGGAACGACCGGTGCACAAACAGGCTGAACGCCTGGAGGAGCGCCTGGGAGCTGGTTCCCTGCGGCGTGATCGTCACCTCGCGAAACGGCTGCAACAACAGACGCAGCCCCTGATCCGTGAAGCGCCAGAAATCGCGCGGGTAGTTGTGGACCTCCCAGACGAACGGCGCCGAGAGGTAGAGCGTGCCGCCGGGTTTCAGAACGCGGTGCATCTCCTCGACGAGCCCCTTGGGTTCCTCGACGTGCTCGAGGACCTGCGTGCTCAGCACCAGGGCGAAGCTGCCATCGGCGAACGGCAGCGGCCCCCGTGAGCTTACCAGGCAGTCGATGTTGGGATGGAGCTCGATATCGACGCCGATGTAGCGCCGCGTCCAGCCGGCGAAGATCGGGTAGTACGGCTTCTCTCCGCACCCCAGGTCGAGGATAGCATCGCCGGCGGTGAGCTGCAAGCGGTTGGCGAGCGCCAGGAGGTCCTGGCTGAGCCGGCTCAAGCTGAAGTAGCCGGGATCGTCCAGGCTTGGCAGGCGGCGCGCCCGGCCTTGCCAGCTTGCGTAGAGCTCGCCGTCGATCGGCAGGCTGTAGCCGACGCAGGGCGCGCCCCAGAAGCTCCAGCAGTAGCTGTTCTCGCGGCCGCGGGTGTGGGTGGTAAGGACCAGGCAGACCGTGCGGCCGCCGAACCTGCCGAGATCAACCCGCGCCTGCACCCAGCGCGGCGCGAGCGCCTGCCGCTCGCCCGCGCCCGGCGGAATGCCGCGGCGGTTCGCGGCGGGGCGTTCGCCTGCCTCGCTGCCGCCGGCGGCCGCTTCGGCCGCCCCCGCCGACGCCGCGGGTCCCACGCAGCTTTGCCAGAGCAGCTCGCGCCCGCCCTCCGCTTCCACCCACAGCTCAAACCAGACGCCCCGCCCGCCCAGGTGCTGCCAGCAGCTCGGATCGAGGCCGCAGCCGACCTCCAGCCAGGCGTGCGGCGGCACGGCCAGGGTGAACGCCAGGCTGGCCGGCGGATGCGCGAAGATCGCCTGACGCTCGTCGCCGTCGATGCTGACGCGCTGCACCTTGATCGTCTCAAGGTAGCTCTCGCGCACTTCGGCGACCGGTAGTTCTTTGATGAGATCGTAGCAGGTGACGTCCACCTCGGCCCCGTTCGGTCGTGTCGGTTCCTGTCGCGCCAGGCCGCTCCCCGCCCGCAGCCGCCGCTAGGCTCCCGCCTGCGGCACGCCGGAGGGAGGCGCCGGCGACCAGAAGCTGTCGAGGTAGCTCCAGCACCAGTACTGCTCGGGGAACCGTTTCACGTAGCGTTCAAAGACATCCACGCTACCTTGGAAAAGCCACTCGATCTCTTGCGGATCGCCCGGCCGTTGGCTGGGGATGAGCGGGGGCTCGATGACCCCAACCTTGTGGTACAGCCCCTCGAGGTAGACGAAGAAGGGGACGATAGCTGCCCCGCGCAGCGAGGCGACGCGCGCAAAGCTCGTCTGCAGGAGCATGGAACCGCCCAGGAACTTCGCCGCGCGCCGGCGGCCGAGGGGACCGAGCTGGGCGTCCAGGACGATGATGACGGCATCGTTGCGCGCCAGGCTGCGGTAGACGGGCCGCAGGTAGGCGCCCACCTGAATCTGCTCGCCGCCCATGTGGTCGAGGAGGCGCGCCGACTTGTAGCGGCAGTAGTGCACGATGGCGGGGTGGAGGTGCGTCGTATCAACAGAGAGGTCCTGGGTGAGCATGCTGAGGTGGTAGCCGAGCTTGCCGAGCGTGGCGGCCAGCAGGTCGAAGCGGCCGAAGTGCCCGGTGAGGAAGATGACGCCCTTGCCGCGCGCCAACGCTGCGTCCAGGTGCTCGAGGCCGTGGATGGTGAGGTAGGGCTGCCGCGCCCGCGGCCGCAGGCGGCGGTAGAGGAAGGTGTCGAGGTGCTCCACCGCCATCATGCCACAGTGCCGCTCGATGAATGCCTCCCGCTCGCGGAGGCTGAGACCGGCGCCGAACACCTGCCGCAGGTTGCGGCGCACCGCGGCGCGGTAGGCGCGGTCGAAGGGGTTGATGCCCGCCCGCGCCCAGCTCCGCACCGCCCCATGCGCCAGGCGCACCGGCAGCGAGGCGCAGCCGCGTGCGAAGAGGAAGTAGTAGGGCCACCCCAGCAGGTAGAGGAAGTCGCGGTGCATCACCGGCGTGGACCTTCAGCCGCGCGCGCACGGAGGCGCTCGCGTCTCCTAAAGCTTCCAGACGTGCTCGAGGCGGCAGACGCCCACCTCCTTCGTGGCATGGCGGACCACGAAGGGGCAGACCTTCTCCGCCATGTCGTAGACGTGCACCCCGGTATTGTCGAGGAGGAAGATGGTCAGGGCGTACTCTCCCGAGAGGATCTCGAGGCGCGGGAAGGCGAGCGATTTCTGTTGCACTCCCACCTCGGCGAGGGGCGGGTAGCCGTCAATCTCCGTACTCACGCCGTAGACCAGCGAGCCATCGTTGCGCACGATGACCACCGCCAGCACCGGCGCGTACGCCGCGTCGAAGACCTCGAACGCCACCTCCACCTGGAAGCTGTCGCCGTAGGCGACCTCCTGGGCGGCCTGCGTGGGGCTCCCTCCGCCTTTCGAGATGCGGATGTCGCGCAGGGCCGGATGGTGGTGCGGCCGCGCCGGAGCCTGGTTCGCCACCAACGCCGCCTCGCCGGTCTCCTTCACATCGAGGCTGCGCTGGTAGTCCACGTAGGCGTCAACGACGGCGTCGGCCGCGCCGAAGCCACGCAGCCTGCCTGCGTCGATCCACGCCACCTGATCGCAAATCTGCTTGAGTTGCCAGGTGTTGTGGGAGCAGAAGAGGATCGTCTTGCCCCTCGCCTTGAAGCTCAGGATCTTATCGACGCACTTCTTCTGGAAATGCTGGTCCCCGACAGAGATGACTTCATCAATCATCAGGATGTCGGGATCAAGGAGGGTCGTCACCGAGAAGCCGAGGCGCAGGAACATTCCGGTGGAGTAGATTTTCACCGGCTGCTCCATGAAGGCCCCAAGCTCCGAGAAGTCGACGATCTCCTGGTACCTCGATTCGATCTCCCGCGGCGACAGGCCGAGGATGGCGCCGTTCATGAAGACGTTCGCCCGGCCGCTGAACTCCGGGTGAAACCCCATGCCGAGGTCGAAGAGCGTGGCGATGCGCCCCTCCCGGCGCACGCGGCCGCTCGTCGGCTGCATGATGCCGGCGAGAATTTGCAGCAGCGTGCTCTTGCCGGCCCCGTTGGCGCCGACTATCCCGAGCGTCGTCCCTTTCGCCGTCTGGAAGGAGATGTCGCGCAGGGCCCAGAGATCCTGATGCAGCACCCGCCGTCCAAAGGAGACCGCCTCCCTGAGGCGATCCGCGGGTCGCCGGTAAAGGGCGAACCTCTTGCTCACCTGCGTTACTTCGATGGCCAGCAAGCTCGGCTCCTCGGCATCATCGGTGGGACGGAGAGGCGATCGCCCCCGCGTTGGCGCCAGGCGTTTGCGCCTCGATCCCTGGAAACCCCCAGGTCAGGCCCTCGTGCAGAGATGCCCCCTGGCGCAGTTCCACACGCCCAGCACCGCGCTCTTGCAACGCCTGTCTCCGCCAGCATGCTAGGGTGAATCGCCCGCAGCGTCAAGGGGAACCTCGCGTAACCCATTGAGACCGCAGCGAAAACCTCCTGTGCCGCAGGTCGCTTCAAGGTCTCCGCTGGGCGGCGCGGCGCGCCGCTGGAAGGCATACCCCAGCTTCGTCGCCAGTGTCCTGTTTCACAAATTCTATCGCAAGAATTTGCGAGGGAGCTTCGCCCCCTCGCGCACCCCGACTACGCGAGCTGCTGCGCAGCTCGCGGGGATTGGGGGTGTGAGGAAGCAAAGGTCTTCCGCAAAAACTCTCCCACCACATGGCCCGAAGAAGGCGTCCGATTAAGGATGGAATTTGTGTGACGCAACACTAGTACTACTGTGTCATAAGATTCATCCCGCCCGTGTCTCGCGGCCGCACCCGAGACAGGGGTGGCGGCGGAGCAGGG
>JACPUC010000031.1 GCA_016192455.1 Candidatus Tectimicrobiota bacterium
CGCAGGCAACGCCCGTCTCGGCGCCGAGGCGTTGCTTCTGCCGCGGCTCCGCCACCACCGCATCCACGGTCAGGGAGGCGCCGCGCCTCCATGGCAGGGCAAGGCGGCGAGCCAGGCGCTCCGCCGCGGCGAGGAGCGCCGCATCGCTCTTCAGCCAGGCGCGGTACTTTTCGGGAGCTGGAGCATCGTCCGGGCTGCCGCTCGGACCGGCGTCCAGGCTGTGCCGCCGCACGCTCTCCACGCCGATGAGGTCGCCGACGCGGAGGTGAGGCTGCAGCGCTCCGGCATAGCCGATGGAGAGCAGGGTGGAGATCGGCCAGCGCGCCAGCACCGCCTCGGCGCTTGCCGCCGCCGCGGCGGGTCCCACGCCGGTGAGCACGAGGAGCACCCGCGCCTCGCCTCGGGCGACGTAGCGCACGCTGCAGGCAGCCAGCCGTTTCTCCCAGACCGTGGTGACGCCCTGAGAGATGGGCCGGAGCTCCGGCGCAATGGCCGCGAGGATTGCAGCGCAGCCGCTCGGCGCGGCGAGATCACCCGGCGCGATCATCGCTGCGACTCCTCCCTTTGCCGGGCGCAGCCGCTCGGCTCGGCGGCCGGTCTGGCCGGTGTCCCCGCGCTTTGGGACGTCGCTCCTGCAGGGCGCTCTCCGGCAGCCGCCATGGGACCCCGAAGAGCCTTGACAGGTGGGGTGCCGGCGAGTACATTCACCCCAGCGTACGCCTGCCGAACGTCAGCTCTCTGGTCGATGCATCCCGGTAGAAGAATCGTGGCCACGCAGCTCGAGTTCAATCTTGCAACGCATGTGCATATCTTCACCGTCACCGAGCTCACCAAGGCGATCAAGGAGCGGCTCGAGGGCGAGTTCGCCGATCTCTGGATTGAAGGTGAAATCTCCAACCTGCGTCATCCCTCCTCGGGGCACTACTATTTTACGTTGAAGGATGCGGCTGGGCAAATCCGAGCGGTCCTTTTCAAGGCGCAGCGCCGCCTCATCCAGTTTGAACCGGAGGACGGGCTGGCGGTGATCCTGCGGGGTCGCCTTTCCGTCTACGAGGCGCGCGGCGAGTACCAGATCATCGCCGACTACCTGGAACCGAAGGGGGTCGGCGCGCTGCAGCTTGCCTTCGAGCAGCTCAAGAATCGGCTGGCCGCGGAAGGGCTCTTTGATGCGGCGCACAAGCAACCCCTCCCCCTGGTGCCGCGCCGCATCGGCGTGGTGACCTCGCCGACCGGGGCGGCCATCCGCGACATCCTGCGCGTGCTCGAGCGCCGCTTCGCCACCCTGGAGGTGCAGATTTTCCCCGCCGTGGTGCAGGGCGAGGAGGCGCCGCGCAGCCTCATGGCCGGGCTGGAGACCTTCAATCGTCGCGGCGAGGTGGAGGTGATCATCCTGACGCGGGGCGGGGGCTCGATGGAGGACCTCTGGGCTTTCAACGACGAAAGATTGGTGCGGGCGATCTTCGCCTCCCGCATCCCCGTCATCTCTGCGGTGGGGCACGAGATCGACTTCACGCTGGCGGACTTCGTGGCGGATGTGCGGGCGCCCACCCCTTCCGCCGCGGCGGAAATGGTAGTGCGGGAGAAGGAGGAGCTGCGGCGCCACATCGCAACGTACCGGAAGCGGCTTCGTGCAGCCTTGCAGCGGCGCGCGGGCGAGCTGCGGGCGCATCTTCAGGGGTTGGTGCGGCGGCGCGTCTTCACCGACCCAACGGCGCGCCTGCGTGAGGCGCGGGTGTACCTCGACGACCTCGCCGGCGAGGCGCAGGGGGCGGTGCGGCGCCGGCTCGACGGACGCCGGCAGCGGCTGCAGCACGCGCAGAGGACGCTCGCCTCCCTGAGCCCGCTGGCCCAGGTGGGGCGATTCCGTAGGCTTCTGGCGCGGCGGCAGTGGGAGCTGGCGGCGGCGGGGCGACATCGCGTGGCCCAGGCCCACGCCCGCTTCCAGGGCCTGGCGGGGCGCCTCCAGGCGCTCAGTCCCCTGGCGGTGCTGGGGCGGGGGTACAGCATCTGCACCCGACCGCCCTTGGGAGCCGTGGTGCGAGATGCGGCCGAGGTGCGGGTTGGGGAGGCGGTCGACGTGCTCCTCCAGCGCGGCGCCCTGGGCTGCCGTGTCGAGGAGGTCCGCCCGCGGCCGCCGGTGAGCTGAGACGGGAGCGGGGCCCTTGGGGGCGGCGGGCCTTGCGCAGGGGAGCGCCGCCGCCAGGCGATGAGACCGCGGCGGGGGCAGCGCATCCTTACCTTTCCGACAGCGGAGCGGCCATGGAGAAGGTGAAGTTTGAAGATGCGCTGCAGCGCCTGGAAGAGATTGTGGAGGCGCTCGAGCAGCAGGAGCTGAGCCTCGATGCCTCGCTGGCGATCTTCGAGGAGGGGGTGAAGCTGTCGCGGGCCTGCATGCAACAGCTTGATGAAGCCGAGCGCAAGATCGAAATTCTGGTGCAGAAGAACGGCGGCGAGTACGAGCCGCAGTCGTTCTCCCCACCGGCAGCCGAGAAGAGTCCCGACGAGTAGGGCGGGAGCAACGCCCAGCCAGGACCACTCGCCGACTGGGGGCAAGGGGTGGGGCCGGGAGGGCCGCCTCCAACACGCCGAGGACCGAACGCTAGGGAGCCGTCAGCCGCGTGAACGCCACCATGCAGCACCTGGAAGCGAGTCTCCAGCAGAAGCGCGAGCTCATTGAAGCAGCATTGCGCGAGGAGCTGCCGGGGCGCGACACGTACCCGGAAGTCCTCTTTGAGTCCATCCACTACAGCCTTTTCGATGGCGGCAAGCGGCTGCGCCCGATCCTCGTGCTGGCGGCGGCGGAGGCCGTGGGGGGGAAGCTGGAGACAGTCTTGCCGGTGGCCTGCGCCCTGGAGTGCATCCACACCTACTCCCTCATCCATGATGACCTGCCGAGCATCGACAACCACGCCTATCGCCGGGGCAAGCTTGCCAATCACCGCAAGTTCGGCCCGGCCACGGCGCTGCTCACCGGCGATGCGCTGCAGAGCCTGGCGTTCGAGGTGCTGACGCATCCGCGCCATGCGGCGACGGTCAACCCGGAGCGCCTGTTGCAGGTGGTCTACGAGGTGGCGCAGGCGGTCGGCCCGCAGGGAATGGTGGGAGGGCAGGTCGTTGATACGATCTCCGATCTCTTCCAGGAAGACCTGAAGACACTCGAGTACATCCACCACCACAAGACCGGCGCGCTCATCGAGGTCTCGGTGCGCGCCGGCGCGCTCCTCAGCGACGCCGCGGAGGAGCAGATCGAGCAGCTCGGACGGTACGCCCGCGCCCTGGGCCTGGCCTTCCAGATCGTCGACGACATCCTGGACGTGGTGGGGCAGGCGGAGGAGCTGGGCAAACCGGTGGGGGAGGACGAGAAGCTCTCGAAGATGACCTACCCGGCGCTCCTCGGCCTGGAACAGTCGCGCCGGCTCGCCCAGCAGCTCGGCCAGGAGGCCCTGGAGACGCTGCGGGGCTTTGGTCCCATGGCCGAGACCTTGCGCGGCCTGGCGCACTACGTCGTGGCGCGCACCCACTGAGGAGGCCGCCGAGCGAGGTGAGGATGCGCGCAAGCGGAACGACAACGGATGCCGGCGCGACGATGGCGCGGGCGTGGCGGGTGAAGCGGCCGCAACCATTCTGTGAAGGCAAGCGCAAACTCATGGCCCGCAGGGGATGCGGGCAGGTTGGGAGCAAGCCAGGATAATGAGGGACGCACACCTCTCCTCCATTCAGTCGCCCAAGGACCTCAAACAACTCCCCCGCCAGGCCTTGCCGAACCTAGCCCTGGAGATTCGGGAGTACCTCCTTGAAGTGCTGTCGCAGACCGGCGGGCACCTGGCCTCCAACCTCGGCGCCGTGGAGCTGAGCCTTGCCCTGCACTACGTCTTCGACTCGCCGACCGACCGTATCGTCTGGGACGTGGGACACCAGGGTTACGTGCACAAGATGCTCACCGGGCGCGCCGAGCGCCTGCCGACCATCCGCCAGTACGGTGGCCTGAGCGGCTTCCTGCGCCGCGAGGAGAGCCCGCACGACGCCTTCAACGCCGGGCACGGCGGCACCTCCATCTCCGCCGCCCTGGGCATGACGATGGCGCGCGACTTCGCCGGCGATTCGCACAAGGTGGTGGCGGTCATCGGCGACGGCTCGCTGACGGCCGGCATGGCCTTCGAGGCGCTCAACCATGCCGGCGTGACGAAGCGCGACTTCATCGTGGTGCTCAACGATAACTCCATGGGCATCTCGCCGAACGTCGGCGCCCTCTCCGCCTACCTCAACCGCATCATCAGCGGGCAGTTCTACAACCGCATGCGGCGCGACGTCGAAGCTCTGCTGGAGAACATCCCGACGATCGGCACGCCGATGCACAAGGTGGCCTTGCGCTTCAAGGAGGCGGTGAAGGGCTTCCTGGTGCCCGGGCGCATCTTCGAGGACCTCGGCTTCCGCTACTTCGGGCCGATCGACGGGCATCACCTCGACTCGCTCATTGACACCTTCGACAACATCAAGCACCTGAGCGGCTGCAACCTCGTGCACGTCATCACCACCAAGGGGAAGGGCTACCACCCCGCGGAGCAGAAGCAGGTGACGTACCACGGGGTCAGCCCCTTCGACGTGAAAACCGGGGCGTTCCACCAGAAAAAGTCAGCGGCGCCCTCCTACACGTCGGTGTTCGTGGATGCGCTCATCCACCTGGCGGAACGCGACGAGCGCGTCGTCGGCATCACCGCGGCGATGGCGGAGGGGACCGGCCTGGCGAAGTTCGCCGAACGCTTTCCGGGGCGTTTCTTCGACGTGGGCATGGCGGAGCAGCATGCCGTGACCTTCGCCGCCGGGCTTGCCGCCGAGGGGTACAAGCCGGTGGCGGCCATCTACTCGACGTTCCTGCAGCGCGCCTACGACCAGGTCATCCACGACGTCTGCATCATGAACCTGCCGGTCACCTTCGCCCTGGATCGCGCCGGCCTGGCGGGCGAGGACGGGCCGACCCACCACGGCGCCTTCGATCTCACCTACCTGCGCGCCTTGCCGAACATGGTGGTGATGGCGCCGAAGGATGAGAACGAGCTGCGCCACCTGCTGAAGACGGCGCTCGACCATCCGGGGCCGGCGGCCGTGCGTTTTCCGCGTGGGGCCGGCGTGGGGGTGGCGCTGGACGAGGAGGTGCGGTGCATCCCCATCGGCGAGGCGGAGCCTCTGGTTGACGGCTCGGAGGTGGCGCTGCTGGCCGTCGGCGGCATCGTCTCCCCGGCCCTCGAGGCGGCGCGGCTGCTCGCCGGGCACGGCATCAGCGCGGCGGTCGTGAACATGCGCTTCATCAAACCCCTTGATGAGAAGCTCCTGGGGCGCCTGGCGGAGCGCCGCCTGCCGCTCGTCACCATTGAAGACAACACGCGCCTTGGCGGTTTCGGCTCGGCCGTCCTGGAGTTCCTCGCCGATCACGGCTACGCCGGCATCCCGGTGTTGCGCCTTGGCCTGCCCGATGCCTTCATCGAGCATGGGGCGCAGAACCTCCTGCGCAGCCTCTGCGGACTTGACAGCCAGGGGATCGCGGCGAGCACCCGCGCATGGCTCAGGCGCTCCTAAGCCTGCCGAGCCGCCGCTTCCCAGCACCCCTGCCCAGCCCTGCATGGCCGCATCATCCCCACCACCGCCCCAGGGGCCGGAGGAGAGCGGAATCCGCCGGCCCGCCCGACGCCGCCTCGACGCCCTCCTCGTCGAGCGTGGCCTGGCCCCCAGCCGCGCCAAGGCCCAGGCGCTGATCCTCGCCGGGCAGGTGCTGGTGAACGGGGTCCCCGTCGGCAAGCCCGGCTCGCTCTACGCCACGGACAGCGCGCTGGCTCTGCGGCAAACAGGCAGCACCTACGTGAGTCGCGGCGGCGAGAAGCTGGCCGGAGCGCTGCGGGACTTCGGCGTCAACCCCGAGGGCCGGCGCGTCCTCGACCTGGGCGCCTCCACCGGCGGCTTCACGGATTGTCTCCTGCGGCACGGCGCCCGCCAGGTCGTCGCCGTTGATGTGGGGCATGGCCAGCTCGCCTGGGAGCTGCGCCAGGACCCCCGCGTGGAGGTGCGCGAGCGGACCAACGCGCGCCTGCTCCGCGCCGCCGACTTCGACCTCCCCTTCGACCTTGCCACGGTCGATCTCTCCTTCATCTCCGTGCGCCTCGTCCTGCCCGTCCTGGCGGCCCTCCTTACCCCCGCGGCAGAGGCGCTCATCCTCGTCAAGCCGCAGTTCGAGGTCGGCAAGGGAGAGGTGGGGAAGGGGGGGGTGGTGCGCCACCCGGCGCAGCATGAGACCGTGCTGCGCCGCGTTGCGGCGGCCGCCGCCGAGGCGGGCTTCCACCTCCGCCGCGTGGCCCTCTCTTGCCTGCGGGGCCCGAAAGGCAACCGCGAGTTCTTCCTGCACCTGGCGCGGCGGCCTGCGCCGGGCCCCTCGCCCGCCGACATCCTGGAAGCATTCCTGGCGCGCTTCCTCTCTCCTGGAATCGAGCCTCCCGGCGGCAAGCAACACCCGGCGCCGCCGGGCACGGCGGCGGACTGACGCCGCGTTGATTTTTGGCTCCCGGCATGCTAGAGACGGCTTCTAGGAGGAACGGCATCAGCCGCCGCGCACGGGGTGTTCGAACACCACGGGGGCGGCTGGCGGGTTCCTGGCACGGAGGGGAAATCGGGGGGCAAACCATGGCACAAGTCGACAGCGAACGGGTTCGCGAGGAGATCATCAGCATTCTCGACACCTACACCGCGGCCGTGTGCAAGGTGACCGAAGCCTACGCCGGCAGGCGCACGAAGGAGCGTGATATCAATTGGCTGGCGCTGCAGGCGGCCAAAGAGTACGGGGCGGCCAGGGTGCATGCCGGCATCATGCTGGACAAGGCGAAAGCCATGGCCGCGCTGGAGGATATCGAGAAATCACATGGCGACGCCTTCGAGGAGGTGGAGCACTACCACGGCTACATGAAGGTGCTGGCCTGGCTCCTGCAGGGTGAGCCGATACCCGTGCCGGACTTCTGGGGCTACGGCGATTTCCAGGCGCCCACCTTCCTGCCGGGCCCGGGCCTGCGGCGGGAGCGCTGGCCTTGGAACCACGCCTTCTTCAGCACCGGCATGGACTACCTGCTGCACGCCTCATCCCCGTGGATTCGCAGGGCCATGATCACCAGCATCGAAGGAGCCGCCGTGGGGTTCCACTACGCCATGAGCCGCCTGCCCCGGAGCGATGGTCTGCTGGAGCGCATCCACGTGCTCGAGCAGTCGGTCGTCGATGACGAGCTGCACCATGGTCCCGAGGTGATCGACGAGATCGCCGCCGAGCCACCCCGGGAAGCGGTGTTCAACGAGGCGCTGGAGAAAATCTGGCACCTGCGCGAACTGGAGCTCTACCAGCGGAACGAGCAGTTCCTCCAGCCGATGACCGAGGACGAGGTTCGAGACCTGGCGCGGGCCATGCGGGCGAAGGCCATCGCGCCGGTCGATCTCTATCGCAGCGCCTTGCGCTCCTGAGAGGCGCGCCGGTGCATGTTCCACGTGGAACATTCGGGAGAACCGCTTGACACGCCGACGGGGCTGAGATATAGAAGGTGCCGCGCCGCGAGCGCCAGGCGTCGGCACACCCCTGCGTTTCCCTGAAGATTTTGCGTCCCTTCCCTTCCATCGCCCATGGAGGCGTCCATGAGGTGGAGACTGTTCCGAACGAGGTTGCGATTTGCCGCTCGGCTGTGGCCACGGCGCCTGCCGGGCTGGCTGCTTGCGGCTGCGGCGCTGGCCAGCCTCGTGGTTGCCGAGGCCGCCTTCGCCGAGGCGCCGAAGCAGATGGTCTACCGGGAGTTCCCGCTCATCGGCAGCCGGGTTGCCGTCTGGGTGGTGGCGCAGCTCCACCTCATGTTCGCCGCCTTCGTGCTCGGCGTGCCGATGTTCGCCGTCATCGTGGAGATCATCGGGTCGGCCTCGAAGGACCCCGCGCAGGGACAACGCCTCGATAACCTGTCGCGCGAGTTCACCAAGCTCCTCCTGGTGGCCTTCTCGGCGACGGCCATCCTGGGGGCGCTCCTCCTCTTCCTGTTCATCGGCCTCTACCCCACCTTCTTCACCTACCTGACGAGCATCTTCTTCCCGACCATGGCGGCCTACGCGGTGCTCTTTTTCGGCGAGTCCTTCACCCTCTACCTCTACTGGTACGGCTGGGACTCGCTGAAGCACCGCAAAGGGGTGCACATCGGCCTCGGCGTTCTGCTCAATCTCTTCGGCATCTCCCTGATGTTCATCTCCGATTCCTGGCTCACCTTCATGAGCAGCCCGAACGGCATCGACGACGCCGGCAACCTGGTGAGCCTGTGGGGAGCGGTGAACAATTTCACCTGGATGCCGATCAACATCCACCGCTTCATCGCCAACATTGCCTTCGGCGGCTCCATCGTTGCCGCCTACGCCGCCTTCCGCTTCCTTGTGTCGAGCACCGAGGAGGAGCGGGCGCATTACGACTGGATGGGTTACATCGGCAACTTTATCGCCATCTCCGGCTTCATCCCGCTCCCCTTCGCCGGCTACTGGCTGGGGCGCGAAATCTACAGCTTCAGCCAGCAGATGGGGCTGACGATGATGGGGGGCGTCTTCTCCTGGCTGTTCATTGTGCAGGCGGTGCTCATCGGCGCCCTCTTCCTGGGCGCCAACTACTACCTCTGGCTGGCGATGGGGCGCATCGAGGGGGGCGAGCGCTACCAGAAGTACACGAAGTACCTCCTGCTCATCTTGACGGCCTGTTTCCTTATCTGGATGACGCCGCACAGCCTCGTCGCCAGCCTCGAGGAGGCGCGCAAGATGGGCGGGGCGCACCACCCGCTCCTCGGCGTGCTGGGGGTGATGTCGGCGAAGAACACCGTGGTCAACATCATGATCCTGACGACCTTCCTCAGCTTCACCCTCTACCGGCGGGCGAACAAGGTCTCGGTGCACCCGCGGCGCCGCCTCCTGAAGACCATCCAGGCGCTGGTGTTCCTGGCGGCGGCCTTCATCGTCATCTTCTACGGCATCTACGGCTACTATGTGGAAGCCATCGTGCGCATCGGCTTCTCGGTGTATCAGGTGTCGGCGGTGCTCATCACCTTCATCGTGGTCATCGCGCTCGATGTGCCACTCTTCCGCAAGGCGCGGGCAACGGGGGTGATCCGCTGGGGGAAGGTGCCGGTGCGTTCGCAGTATACGCTCTTTTTGGTGGCGACTTCGTTCACCTGGCTCATGGGGTTGATGGGCTATGCGCGCTCCGGCCTGCGGCTGCACTGGCACATCTGGGGCGTGCTGCGCGACACCTCGGCGCACGCCTTCACCCCCACGCTCGGCTACGCGACGCTCGTCATCTCCATCATTGTGGCGATCTTCCTCGGCTTCATCGGTTTCATCTTCTGGGTCGGTCATCTCGGCGAAGAGAAGAAGCACCCCACGCCGGAAGCCGCCGGCATGCTGCCTGCCGCGATGGAGCCAGCCACCGTCTAGCGCCTGCCGCTGCGAAGGGGACCCGCGGGTCGTCGTGGGAGCGTCATGAAAAAGGTCGTCTTCAAGGTCATTCTTTTCAACGTGCTGGTCATCCTGTTCTACATGTACGTCGGGCAGATCATTCCGCAGATCGAGAGCCATCCCCCCAAAGAGATCACCATCGCGGCCGGCATGTCCGCCACCGAGCTCGCCGCCGTCGGCAAGGAGCTCTTCTACAGCAAGGGGACCTGCGTCCTCTGTCACGCCATCGGCGAGAAAGGCCAGCGCGCTCCGGACCTGGCGGGGGTGGGCGAGCGCGCCAAGACGCGCAAGGAGGGGATGAAGGATTTCGAGTACCTGGCCGAGTCCCTCTACAACCCCACCGCCTACGTGGTCGAGGGCTGGCAGCCGATCATGCCGGTCATCAACAAGCCGCCGATCAACCTCTCGGATGACGAGATCCATGCCGTCGTCGCCTACCTGCAAACCCTGGGGGGAACGCCGACGGTGACGCTGGAGACGAAGTTCGCCGCCGCCACGGCCCCGGCGGCTGCCGCGGCGCCGGCCGCGGCGATGAAGGTGGAAGGGGCGGACGCGGCGAGCCGCGCCAAGTCCATCCTCGCCCAAGGCGGCTGCATCGCCTGCCACAGCCTCGACAAGCCCGACCGCCTCATCGGCCCCAGCCTCTTCGACATCGGCAAGCGCAAGGACAGGGCCTACATCCTCGAATCCATCCTGGAGCCGGACAAGGTGATCGCCCAGGGCACCCCGCCCTACCCACCGGGCTTGATGCTGGGCACCCTGCAAGGGATCGGCTTCTACCAGAAAGTGACCGCGGAAAACCTCCTGACGCTGGTCGATTACCTCAGCACCCTGAAGGGGAAGTGAGCAGGAGAGGCCCATCGTGAAGAAGAGACAGCCGCCCGTCTTCTTTCTCGCCGTCGTCGCCTTCATCGTCTCCCTGCTGATCTTCCGCTTCGGCATTCGGCCGCCCATCCCTTCCAGCCTCTTCTATACTTACGTCGCTGCCACCCTCGGAGCGATCCTGCTCTGGGCCACCTCGAGCGAGGAGGCGCTGGCGGAGTTCGTGCGTCCCATCAAGGCGACCATCGTGAAGGATGACCTGCGCTGGCTGCGCCTTCTTTTCATCCTCCTGCTGCCGATCGTCATGGGCTATGTGGCGTATTCCCAGGCGAGTGTCGAAATTCAACCGCCGGCGGAGCTGCGCGTCATCCATCCGGCCCCGCCCGCCTCGATCACCGTACACGGCAAGCAGTTGGCCATCGAGGGGCTGCGCAACCCCTTGCGCGCCGCCAAGGACTTCCAGGCGAAGAAGGCCGAGTATCTCGCCGAGGGGCGGCGCATCTACTTCCAGAACTGCTTCTTCTGCCACGGCGATAAGTTTGCCGGCGAGGGGCACTTCGCCCAGGGCTTCAACCCATCCCCCGCCAATCTTGCCGACCCTGGAACCATTGCGCAGCTTCAGGAATCCTACGTCTTTTGGCGCATCAGCAAGGGGGGGCCGGGCTTGCCCGACCAATCGACCCCCTGGAACTCAGCCATGCCGGCGTGGGAGAACATGCTCAGCACGGACGAAATCTGGAAGGTAGTCCTTTACATTTACGAGGCGACCGACCAGCAGCCGCGCACCTGGGAAGCCGGCCACGGGCAGGAGGCGTCGAAGTGAGAACCGCCGTGGGCGCCCATGCTCGGGCCGCGGGCATCCTGCCGCCGGCGCCGTTGCGGCGCAGCAGGGAGCAGGAGGGGAGAGGAGTGGAGAGGAGCGTGAACCCGACGCCGGCGGCTTTGACCGGGAGAGAAGCGTCGCTCAAGCTGCGTGGCGGCCAGTGGGCGCCTCTGCTCGCGGGGCTCGTCGTGGGCGCTCTGGCGCTGCTGGGTCGGCCCGCGCCGTCGTTCGCCCAGGGGAGCGCCGAAGCCGGCAAACCCGTCTACGAACGGCGCTGCTCCCACTGCCATGGACCGGAGGGGAAGGGAGACGGACCGGCGGCCGAGCGTCTTCGCCCTCGCCCTCGTGACTTCACCCAGGGATGGTTCAAGTTCCGCTCCACGCCAAGCGGCTCACTCCCCAGCGATGCCGATCTCCTCCGCACCATCTCCGAGGGCATCCCGGGCACCTCCATGCCGGGCTGGAACGATCTGCTCTCGGAGAAGCAGCGGCGCGACGTCGTCGCCTACCTGAAAACCTTCTCCGCCCGCTTCAAGGAGGAGAAGATTCCTCCCCCCGTCGCCTTCAAGCCGGAGATCGCGGTCTCGCAGGAGAGCGTGGAGCGCGGCAAGAAGCTCTTCCTCGACATCGAATGCTGGAAGTGTCACGGCAATTCGGGACGGGCCGATGGTCCCTCGGCTCCCACCCTAAAGGATGAGTGGGACCAACCGATTTCGCCGGCCAACCTCACGAAACCTTGGCTCTTCCGCAGTGGGGGAACGCGCCGCGACATCTACCGGGCCATCATGACGGGCCTCACCGGGTCGCCCATGCCCTCCTTTGCCGATACCTTCAACCTCCCCGAGGAGGAGCTGAAGGCGATGGAAAAGGACGGCGTCTTCCTCAATCCCTGGCACCTGGTGAACTACGTTGACTCGCTGCGCCGGCAGCGTCCCCCCGGCGTCCTCCTTGTCGTCAAGCGGATGGAGGGGGAGCTGCCGACACGCTACGATGATCCCGCCTGGGAGCAGGCGCCGCTCCTCGAGTTCGCCCTCGTCGGACAGGTGATCGAGGATCCGCGCTGGTTTACGCCAGCCGTCGACAGCGTCTTCATCAAGGGCCTGTATAACGAGCGCGACATCGCCTTCCGGCTGGACTGGGATGATTCCACCAACAGTAAGAAGGATACCCCGAAGGATGCGGGCGGCACCGGCGTCGTTGACAGGTTCGCCCTGCAGTTCCCGGCGAAGAACCCGGAGGGGGGGGAGCGTCCCTACTTTTTGGGAGGTACCCCGCAAGCGCCGGTCTATCTCTGGGCTTCTGCCTCGGACCCCGCCGCGATCAAGGAGAAGAATGCCGCCGGCCTGACGAATGAGAAGGAGCAGCCAGAGGCAAGCCAGGCGCTCAGTGGGCAGGTGGAGTACGTGGAAGGGCAGTACCGCATGGTCGTCAAACGCGCCCTGACCACCAACGACAAAGAGAATGACGTGCAATTCGAGCCCGGAAAGTTCTTCCCCATCGCCTTCTCGGCTTGGGACGGGGGCAACCATGAGGAGGGGGCGAAGCGCGCGCTGAGCGCCTGGTACCTTATGTTCCTGCAACCTCCCGAGTCCGCCGCCAGGGTCTCTTACCCCCTGCTTGCCATCGTGCTCACCCTGCTCGTCGAGATGTACATCGTCCGCGCCGTGCGGCGGAAGGTGCGTCGCGAAAGGGCCCTGGCCCGGCGCGGCAGAGCCTAGCGGCGGCCCTGCGGCTCCGCGCGCCGCCCGCGGGCTGGGAGGCGCCGCCGAGTCAGCGGCGTCTCGGTGTGGATGCCGCCTCTCCTCCTGATGAGCGTCCGATGCTGCGCGCGGAGGGAGCCGCCCATGGACGCGCCCTACCTCCATCCCGACGTTGAGACCCTGCCGCGCCAGGAGCGCCGCCGTAGTCAAGCTGCCGCCTTCGCGCGGCAGCTCGCCGCGGTGGCCGCTTCGAGCCCGTTCTACCAGCGGAAGTTTGCGGCGGTCGGCATCCACCCTTCGCGTCTGCCGCTAGAGCGCCTCACTGATCTTCCCTTCACCACCAAGGATGAGCTGAAAGCGGACCAGGAGGTCCACGCGCCGTGGGGCGAGTTCCTGGCCGCGCCGCTGACCGCCTGCGTGCGCCTGCACCAGACCTCGGCCACCACAGGTCGACCGCTCCTCATCCTGGAGAGCCGGCGCGACTGGCAGGACCTCAGCCGCATCTACGCGCGGGCCCTCTACGCCATGGGGGTGCGGAGCACGGACATGGTGCTGCCGGCCTTCAGCTTCGGGCCGTGGGTGGGATTCTGGGGCGGGGTGTTCGCCATCCAGGAGCTGGGCGCGCTTTTTTTCCCCAGCGGCGGCATGAGCACCGAGCAGCGCATCGACACTCTGCTGAGCTATCCCATCACCGTGCTCGGCTGCACGCCCTCCTACGGGCTGCACCTTGCCGAAGCCGCGGCCAAGCGCGGCATCGACCTCGCCACGCGGAGCCGGCTTCGCCTCTCCTGGCACACCGGCGAGCCCGGCGCCAGCATCCCCACCACGCGCGCGCTGCTCGCCCGCCGGCTTGGCACGAGGGTCTTCGATCTCCCCGGGCTGACGGAGATCGCGCCCTGGGGGTTTAGCTGCGCCGCCGAATCAGGCCAGGTGCACCTGCATGAGGACGTGATCTACGCCGAGGTTCTGGATGTCGAGAGCGAGCGCCCCGTCGGGCCGGGGGAGCGTGGCGAGCTCATCCTGACCCACCTGCGCCGCGAGGCCATGCCCTTCATTCGCTACCGCACCCGCGACCTCGTGGAGGTGGCGCGGCGCCCCTGCCCCTGCGGGCGCACCTTCCTGTCGTTTCAAGGCGGCGTGCTCGGCAGGCTTGATGACCTGAAGAAAATCCGCGGCGTCCTCATCTCCCCGGCGCACATCGAGGAGGTGGTGCGCGGCGCGCCCGCGGTGAGCGAGTTCGAGATCGTCCTGCGACGCCTGCAAGGGCTGGATGATATCCTGGTGCGGCTGGAGGCGCCGGAGCAGGCGCTCAGGGAAGGGTTGCTGACGGAGCTGGCGGCGAACTTGCGGTTGCGTCTTGGGTTGCGCGTCACCGTGGAGGCCGCGCCCTCCGGCAGTCTGCGGCGCTGGGATCACAAGGCGCGCCGCCTGCGCGACGAACGCCAGGAGGTGCCCTTCTAGGAGCCTGTCGGGGTAATGGTTCCCGGCAGGGGTGATAGGTCAGGGTGCGGGGGTCGTCGTCCTGGTGCGTCGGGTTCAGGAAGCTGGACGACGCCTGCCTGCCCGCAGGCGCCTGTCTGCGTCAACGGAGAGGGAGA
>JACPUC010000028.1 GCA_016192455.1 Candidatus Tectimicrobiota bacterium
CTCCCTGGTTCATACCCAACGTCAGTCGAAATTCTCAGCGGTCTCCTCTGGTTCAGGTGGTTTCTCCTGCGTCGGGCTGGCTGCGGCGTTACTCCAGAGGCGCGATGCCGGCAATGATGTTTTTTGCCGGGAAGGACTTGGTGATCATTCCCAGCCGAGCCGCCGCGTCGATGACCGGCTGCAGGTCGGTGAGGCGCAACGCGGTGGGGTGGAACGAGAGCACGGTTCGCCTCACCAGATCCTCCTTCATTCGCGTGTTGGCCGCGATGAGCGCCGGAACCTCCTCGGGATGGCTTTGGATGTACTTCAACGCCCCGGTCATGGCGCGGATGAAGGCCGCGGCCGTAGCGGTATTCTTGTCAATCCACGACTTCTTGCTGAACCAGCCGGAGATTTGCCAGCTAGGGCCGATGGTGCCTCCCATGATGCCGCGCGCCAGGGCCTTGCCCTTCTTGTCCATGCCCAGCAGGGTGACGAACGGCTCCACTTGGCCGATGACGTCGACGCGGTTCTCCAAGAGCGCCGGATTCATCTGCGGGAAGGGAATCTCGACAATCTGCAAGGCATTCAGAGGCACTCCCGCCTTCGCCAGCAAGGCGCGCAAGCCGAGTTCCATGATGTTACCCATGTTATTGATCGCCACGCGCTTCCCAGCCAGGTCCTTTATGGAGGAGACCTTCGTATCATCCGCCCGCGCCAGCCAGGCCGCGCCAACGTGCCCCGGTTCCAGCTCGAGGGGATGGCCAGGGGCGAAGAACTGCACGTCGAACCCCTTGTCGTGGGCCAGAATCACCGAGACCACGTTCGAATGGCCGACATCGAGCGAGCCCCCCTCCATGGCCGGAATCTGCACCGCGCCGCCGCTCATGACCTGCGCCGTTACCTCCAAGCCCTCCTGCTTGAAGAAGCCACGATCCTTGGCAACGAAATACGGCAGGTGATCGGCAATCGGCAGATACGCCAAGCGTACTTTGTCGGCACGCGCCGTACCCGCCGACCCGGCCGTCGCCAGGTAGACGGCAAGGACGAACCAACCAGCCACTGCAAGCAGCTTTCTGCAGAGTTTCGAGAACCGGTAAAGTTGAGTTGAAGTCCGCACCCTCTGCCCCTCCCCAAAAGGCTGTCCAAAGAGACATTGGAGTCGTTGTAGAGACATCCGCAGATTTCGCCGATGACGCAGATGCCGTGGGGCGGTTCGTGAACCGCCCCTACTTTTTCGTGACGGCCTCGGAGTAGGTCCAGAGCTCATGCGTTGAGCCGTCGAGGTAGACGCGGACGTGGGCTTTGCCCCAGGAGGAGCTCAGCAGGGAGACGGGGAGGCCGTCTTTCAGCATGAAGCAGGCGGCGGTGCTGCTGAGAAACTGAATGGCGCGGGAGTCCTTTTGAGTCTTGGCGCGCACCGACTGGTCGAACGCCTGCTCCGAGAAGCAGGCGACGTTGGCGGCGGTGACGTACTCGGCGGCGGTGGCTGGAGTTGGCGCGTCGGACATGGCCAGCGCGACGATGAGCGGCGTCAGGATGGCGGCGCCAACGATCAGCGCGGTCTTGGGTTTCATGGGGTGCTCCTGTCAGGGCTGGCGGGAGGTCGGCGGTCCGCCGAGGAGGCGTTGCGGCCGTCAGCCTGGTGTTCGAGCCAGGCGAGGATGCGGCTGGGGCGCCAGCTCATCTGAACGTCAGCACCGTCAGCGAGTAGGGCATAAACGCGAGCGGCCCCCTGCCCTGACATGGCGGCCTCAGCCTCTCTCGCGCCCCTTCCTCCCCTGCCTGTCGGCAGACAGGCGCCCACACGTCATCGGCACGCCGCGACTCCTGGAACTCGCGCCACGGAACGCTGCTCGCCGCCAAGCTTGGCGAGAGGCGCCTCGGCGCCGCTGCCGAGGGCGTACCGGCCACTCCACTGCTGGCCCATCACGCCACGGCATACCCTTTGGCAGCGGGACAAGGTTCCCTCCCCGCGCCCGCAGACTTCTCGCCGCACGAACCCAGCGACCATGCTCGGCACGAAGAATCGACTAACTTGCGCCACGATACTACCCGTGAAGTTACGAAAAAAACATGACTTATGTCAAGGTTTCGAGCGCGAAAAGTTGCTGGCTTCAGCTCTAGCATCATCCTCGGCTGTTCTTCCGTCGCGGCGGTGGTAGCGGCGGATCAGGGTCGGAGCCCAGCGCATTGCCATTTCCAGCCACGAGCGCTAGTATGCCGCCATCTGCCTGGTCGCCGAGCATGCGGCGGCGGAATGGTGTTGCCACGGTGTCAACCGCGCCAGCGGCTCGTGCAGGAGGAGTTTGTGAGCCGCGGTACAAGGCAGTTCCCGTGAGGGTTTCTTCTCCGAAGTCCGTTTCCCTGGTGCACCTCACGAGCGGAGTGACATCGCACCCCCTAAAGATGCTGGCGTCTGGAGGTCCTTCATGGCCTATGCCGACCTGCGGGAGTTTCTCGCTCGCCTGGAACAACTCAACGAGCTGACGCGGGTGAGCGTCGAGGTAGACCCCCGCTTCGAAGTCGGCGCCGTGGCGCGCCGCGCCCTCGACCTCGGCAGTCCGGCGCTCCTGTTCGAGCGTCCGAAGGGCTACCGCACCCCCCTGGTGGTAAACATGCTGGCCACGCGCCGACGGGTTGCCGTGGCCTTAGAGTGCCGCGAAGATGAGCTGCCGCAGGTGTGGGTGCGGCGCACCGCCACGCCCTTGCCGCCTGAACTGGTACGCGACGGGCCCTGCAAGGAACACATCCTGCTCGGCGACGAGGTGGATATCTTCCGCTTCCCGATGCCGGTGTGGAATGAATTCGACGGCGGGCCCTTCATCAGCCTGCCCTGCCACATCAGCCGGGGGGAGCGGAGTCAGCGCCGCAACGCCGCGGTCTACCGCGCCCAGGTCCACGACCGGCAAACGTTGGGGCTTCTCGCCGCCCCCTACCGGCACATCCTCCACCAGCGCAATGAGGCCAAGGATCCGAGCCAGCCATTCCCGGTGGCCGTCTGTCTCGGTGTCGATCCCGTCATCACCCTGGCTGCCCTCGGCGGCTTCGAGCCGGGGGTGGACGAGCTGGCCATGGCCGGTGCTCTCCGCGGCGCCCCTCTCGACCTCGTCCCCTGCGAGACCATCCCCCTCGAGGTCCCCGCCACGGCGGAAATTGTCCTGGAGGGCGAGATACCGCCGGGCGAGCTGCGCGACGAAGGACCGTTCGGCGATGTGACCGGCTACTACGGGGTGGTGGCGCCGCGTCCAATCATCAGGATCAAGGCGATCACCCATCGCGGCGGCGCCATCCATGCCGGCAGCTACGACGGCCGGCCGCCGCAGGAGAATGCCGTCCTGCAGGGGCTGCAGACCGAGGTGGAACTCTTCCGCACCGTCAGCCTGCCAGGTCTGAAGAAGATCAACGTCAAACCCGGCGGCTCGGGCATGTTCACCGCGGTCGCCGCCATCGAGAAGAAATTCGAGGGCTATGGCAAGATGATGGCCCTGGCGATTCTCGGCTGCTGGGTGGGGCGCACCATCAAGACCCTGGTGATCGTCGACGAGGACATCGATCCCTTCAACGAGGTGGAGGTCGACTGGGCGATCGCCACCCGCGTGCAGGCGCGCCGCGACGTCGACATCATCGACAACCTCACCGGCATGCAGCTCGATCCCAGCCTCGACGAGCTGGAGCGCTCGGGGCCCTCCCGCACCTCGAAGCTCATCATCGACGCCACGCGCTACAACGCCCACACGTTCGAACGGCCCGTCGAGCCGCCCCGCGAGGTGATGCAGCGGGTGCTGGCGCGGTGGGAAGCGTACGGCATTCCCGAGGCCGGCGTTCGTTGAGTCCTCGCGCTTCGGCGCGCCGCGCCAGGGCGCAGCTCAGCCTCGGCGAACCGAGGGGCGGTGAAGCGAGCGGCCGGCGCGGCGACAGCCGCCAATCTCTTCCAGGGGGCACGCCATGCAAAACGGGGCGCTCATCGGCGCGCGCGTCCTTCGCAAGGAAGACCCTCGCCTGCTGCGCGGCGAAGGGTGTTACGTCGCCGACCTGCGCTTCGAGAACGCCCTGCACGCCGCCATGGTGCGCTCGCAGCACGCCCATGCCCGCCTCACGCGCCTCGACGCCGCGCCGGCGGCGCGCCTGCCGGGGGTAACAGCGGTCGTCACTGCCGCGGACCTTGGCGCGGTTTCCAAACCGTTGCCGCAATCGCGCCCCCATGCCGCCTTGCGCTCCCGCACCTACCATCCCCTGGCGCGTCAGAAGGTGAAGTATGTCGGCGAGGTGATCGCCGTGGTGCTGGCGGCCTCGCGCTACACGGCGGAAGATGCCGCCGAAGCGGTGCTGGTCGACTACGAGCCCCTGCCGGCGATCACCTCGGCCGAACAGTCCATCCGCGCCGACGCCGCAGTCATCCATGACGACTACGGCGATACCGACAACATCGCGGCCCACCTCACCGACGGCTACGGGGACGTCGCCGCCGCCCTGGCCCAGGCCGACCTGGTGTTCAAGGATCGCCTGCGGCTGGAACGCAGCGGCGGCCAGGCCATCGAGACGCGCGGCGTTGCGGCGTGCTACGACGAGGCGAGCGCCGCGCTCACCGTCTGGTCGGCCACGCAACAGCCGCATTTCCTGCGCGGCATTGTGAGCACCATGCTCGAGATGCCGGAATCTTCCATCCGCGTCGTGGCGCCTGACGTCGGGGGTGCGTTCGGCGCCAAGGCCACCGGCTACGTCGAGGAGGTGCTCGCCGCCTTCCTATCGCGCCGCTTTCAGCGTCCGGTGATCTGGATCGAGGACCGGCGTGAGTCGCTGACCTGTTGCCACCAAGAACATGAGCAGGTGCATGACTTCGAGGTGGGAGCCAGGCGCGACGGCAGGATCGTGGCGCTGCGCAATCGCCTCCTCACCGATACCGGCGCGTACGCCCCGAAGGGCCTGGTGGTGCCGGTGAACACCGCCAGCGCCACGCCGGGGCCGTACCGCGTCCCGAATTACGCGGTGGACCTGACGGTGACGTACAGCAACCGCGTGCCCGTTGCGCCGGTGCGGGGCGCCGGGCGACCGCAGGCCGCCGCCGTCATGGAGACTATCATCAATCGCGTGGCCCGCGAGCTGCGCCTGGACCCCATGGAGGTGCGCCGCATCAATCTCCTGCAGCCGCGCGACTTCCCGTACGAGTGCGGCCTGCGCGTCGAGAGCGGCAATCTCCTGCGCTACGACAGCGGCAACTACCCCGGCCTGTTGGAGAAGATTCTCCGCGAGATTGGCTACGAGGAATTCCGCCGCGAGCAGGCGCGTGATCGTGAGCGGGGCGTCTACCGGGGCATCGGCGTCTCCCTCAGTCTGGAAGCGACCGGCATGGGGCCGTTCGAAGGGGCGCGGATTCGCCTCGATCGCCGCGGCGCGGCAACGGTGTACACCGGCGCCGCGGCGCAGGGGCAGGGTTCCGCGACGACCATCGCGCAGGTCACGGCGGCCTACCTGGGACTCCCCATGGACGAGATCACCGTCATTGCCGGCGACACCTCGATGATCAGCAGGGGCTGCGGGGCATACGCCAGCCGCATCGCCGCGGTCGCGGCCTCGGCCGCCAAGCTGGCCAGCGAAAAGCTCCTGGAGCGTCTCGCCGGACTCGCCGCCGAGAAGCTCGAAGCGAGTCCGAAGGATATCGAGTTGCGCGACGGCCACTTCCGGGTTCGCGGCATGGCGCGCCCGGGCGTCAGCCTGCGCGAGCTCGTGCTGGAACATGGGGACATGGACGAGACGGCGTACTTCGAGACGCAAGATCAGGCGTGGTCAGGCGGCGCGCAGGCGGCCATCGTGGAGGTCGATACGCTGACCGGCACGGTGCGGCTGGTGCGCCATGCCGTGGTGCATGATTGCGGCGTCGTGCTCAACCCAATGATCGTCGAGGGCCAAGTGCTCGGCGGCATCGCCCACGGCATCGGCGAGACCCTCTTCGAGCGCACCATTTATGACGAGCGGGGGCAATACCTCTCGGCGAGCTTCATGGACTATCTGATGCCGACGGCGAACGATATCCCGCCCGTGTCGGTGGCGCATCAGGAAACCCCCTCGCCGAACAATCCCCTCGGCGTCAAGGGGGCCGGCGAGGGCGGCACCATCGGCGTCTGCGGCGCCGTGCTCGGGGCGATCGAGGATGCCCTGGGCCCCTTTGGCGTCACCCTTCGCGCCACGCCGGTCACCAGTGAAGCCCTGCTGAACGCCTTGCGCCAAGCCGCTGGGAGCAGACCCCAGGCTACGGCGTAAGGTCGCGGCAGGGCATCTCGGCCATGGGGCACAAGGGTCGGCTTCCGTCGGAGCGCAGAGATCGCAGCTCGCGCAACGAGTGGAGGTGACGCGGCACACGGCACACCACTCCCTGATCAAGTGGACCCTGAATCGGCGGCACGAGGCAAGAGGGAGGTATCCATCTCTCCAATGGACTCGCGAGTTCAGCGACATCGGCCGCCGCGGGAGCGTCAGCCGGTGATCCGGTTCCGGCCAGGTGAGGCGGCGGAGATGGTTTACCGCAAGGTGCGTCCGGCCTATCTCTCGGCAACCAAGCCAGGCGCACGCGCACCTTCAGGCTTGCCTGCCCTGATCCCAGCGCGGCGTCGCAACGATTGTTTTCGCACCGCCTTGCCCGAAAGGTGCTTCTTTTCCCAATCAGCAATCGCTCAGGTTACGTGCGTGCAACCCCGCGATTTGAATGAAGCGCCATTGTGGGCCATGGCGCGTAACCTTGTGGAGCATTGAGACGGATGGAATCCAAGCCACCGCTCATACAACGCATCAAAACGCTGGTCATCGGCGGCGCTCGCAGCCCGCAGGATAAGACACTCTTCCGCAAGCTTTCGCTCATCGCCTTCTTGGCCTGGGTGGGGCTCGGCGCCGATGGGCTCTCGTCGTCGGCCTACGGCCCGGAAGAGGCCTTCCTTGCGTTGTCCACTCACACGTACTTGGGAATTTTCGTGGCGCTCGCTTCGGCGTTAACCATCTTCGTCATCAGCACGAGTTATTCGCAAATCATCGAGCTGTTCCCGAGCGGCGGCGGCGGCTATCTCGTCGCCAGCAAATTGCTGTCGCCGACCGTGGGCATGATCTCGGGTTGCGCACTGATCATCGATTACGTGCTGACCATCACGATCTCTATCGCCAGCGGCGCCGATGCGCTCTTCAGCTTTGTTCCCAGCGAATGGTATTCTTTCAAGCTTGAGGTGGCCATCGCCGGTGTCGTTCTATTGACCATCTTGAACTTGCGCGGCATCAAAGAATCCGTGGTGCCCTTGACGCCGATTTTCTTGGCGTTCATCTTCACTCATGCGTTCGGCATTGCCTACGCGCTGGTGACGCACCTGACGAAGTTCCCTGCAGTGGTCGAAGCCACTCGGCAGGAGGTGCAACGCTCGCACCTTGAGATTGGCTACGCCGGCCTCCTCTTCTTATTGCTGCGCGCCTATAGCGTCGGCGCCGGCACGTATACCGGCATCGAAGCCGTGAGCAATGGCTTGCCCATGTTGCGTGAGCCGAAGGTGCAGACCGCCAAGCGCACCATGACCTACATGGCGGCATCGTTGGCCATCACCGTCGTCGGCTTGATGTTTGCGTATGTGCTCTATCACGTGCAGTATCAGCCTGGAAAAACCTTGAACGCGGTGCTCTTCGAGCGCCTCAGCGAAGGTTGGTCGTCACAATGGAGCTCCACGTTTGTGCTGGTGACGCTCTTCTCCGAGGCGGCGCTGCTGTTCATCGCCGCGCAGGCCGGCTTTCTCGACGGGCCGCGCGTCCTTGCCAGCATGGCCCTCGACCGCTGGTTCCCCAGCCGCTTTGCCATGCTCAGCGATCGCTTCGTCACCCAAAACGGCATCTTGCTTATGGGTGGCGCCGCCATGATCATGTTGCTGCTGACGGGCGGTTCGGTGCATTTCCTGGTGGTGCTGTACAGCATCAACGTCTTCATCACCTTTGTGCTGTCGCAGCTCGGCATGGTGCGGCATTGGTGGAATGAGCGATCCGTCATCGGCCAATGGCGGAAAAAACTGATCCTCAATGCAGTGGGCTTGGTGCTCACCACGTTTATTTTGATTTCGGTAACCACACTGAAGTTCCACGACGGCGGCTGGATCACCCTGCTGGTCACTGGTCTCCTGATTCTCCTCGTGATCGTGATCAAACGCCACTACAATCAAACCTCTCGTTTGCTACGACGGCTGGATACGCTCGTAGCGACGGTGGATTCAGCAATCGCCAATGTTGCGGCCGACCGCGCGAGGAAGGCGAAGGAGCCTCCGCAACTTGATCCAGGTGAAAAAACCGCGGTGCTCTTTGTGAACGGATTCAATGGCTTGGGATTGCATACGTTGTTCAGCGTCATTCGCCTGTTCGGCACAACGTTCAAGAACTTTGTTTTTGTGCAGATCGGCTTGATCGATGCCGGCAATTTCAAAGGTGTTGCGGAAATCGAGCGCTTGGAAAGCACGACGAAGAGCGCCATAGGTCGCTATGTCAATTACATGCTGCAAAAAGGGTACTATGCGGAGGGCTTTTCTTCAATCGGCACCGACGTGGTTGAGGAAGTGGATAAGCTGGTGCCGCAGATTCGAGATCGGTTTCCCCAAGTGGTCTTCTTTGGCGGGCAAATTGTTTTCCCAAAGGAATCACTGCTGTCGCGCTGGCTGCATAACTATACCGTCTTCAGCATGCAAAGAAAGTTGTACCATGAAGGCATCCCGCTTGTCATCCTACCCATTCGTGTTTAGGAGTGCAACGCATCCTTTTGCAGCGTCTTTAAGCAAGGAAGCGCTACGGTTGGGTTGGGGTTGGTTGAGGTACGCGACCGCAACTCTTACGCGGGCGAAGCGCGAGGGCAGCGCGGCAGGACCGTCCTCGGCGACGACCGGCTGATGCCGCGCTCCGCGGCGCACCCGCGTCGGCGGCCGCCTGCGGCGACTACCTACGGCCCGTGTCGAAGAAGTCCACGGCGATGCGCCTGACGCAGGAAGAGGAGTGCAGCGGCACCATTTCTACGTAGGCCTGGCGCGTTTCATCGTGATAGAGTGAACCGGCGGGAGGTGCAGCCCCGCCAGCTTTCTCTGGATCGCCGCCCTGCACTTTGGCTTTCGAGGGAGGTCACCATGGGCAAAGACTTGCGCAGTTTCCTCGCCATGTTGGAGCAGCGCAATAGGGGGGAGCTGCTGCGGATTACTCGGCAGGTCGATCCGGTCTATGAGGTCTCGGTTATCCAGCAGAAACTCGCGGCGGCGGGACGGTATCCAGTGCTCTACTTCGAGGACGTGCGCGGCTCATCTCTGCCCTTGGTCACCAACCTCTTCGGCACGTACGACCTGTTGGGCTTGGCGCTCGACGTCGTTGAGCCGAAGAGCAAGGCCGATTATCTGGCTGAGTACCTGCGGCGCGAGAACGACCACAAGGCGGTGAGGGAAGTGCCGATCAGGACAGCGCCGGTCAAACAGATTATCCTCACCGGCGACCAGGTGGACCTTTCGACCCTCCCCATCGCCTGGCATGCCGAGAAGGACAGCGGGCGCTACATTGTCGTCGGCGGCATGGTCATGCGCGACCCGGAGACCGGCGTGATCAATGTAGGGATGTATCGCCACGAGGTGCGCGGGAACCGCGCCGTTCTCTGCATGTTCATCCCGGCCCATCATGCCGCGTATATCTATCGCCGCTACAAGGAGCTGAAGCGGCCGATGGAAGCAGCGCTGTTCATCGGCCATCATCCCGCCGTCTGTCTCGGCATGTGTACGCGCGAGCCCATCGAGGTCGATGAGTACGAGGTGATGGGAGGCTTTCTGGACGAAGCCCTCGAAGTGGTGCCGGCCGAGACCGTTGATCTGCCGGTGCCGGCCCGCGCCGAGATTGTCCTGGAAGGGACGTTTGACTTCGCCAAGGAGACCCTCGACGGGCCCTTTGCCGAGTATACCGGGTACTATGGCCACCGGGCGCTGTGCGCCTGGTTTGACGTGCGCTGCATCACCATGCGCCGCGATGCCATCTACCACGACCTCGATCCGGCCCATCGCGAACATAACTACGCCGCTACCCTCGGCAACGAGTCAGCCGTCTACAAGGCGGTCAAGAACGTCGTCCCCTCGGTGCGGGCGGTGCATCGTCCGGCCTCGGGCTGCTGCGTCTACCACGTCTACGTCTCGATCAGCAAACGCCTCCAGGGCGAGGGGAAGATGGCGGGCTTGGCAGCCCTCTCGGCGGTGCACAACATCAAGCATGTCTTCGTCGTCGATGAGGACGTGGACATCTATAACGAGGAGGAGGTCTTGTGGGCCGTGGCCACACGCTTGGAAGCCGATCAGGACATCAGCATCATCTCCCACTGTCTGGGGGCCAACCTCGATCCTTCGGCTTACGGTGAGAGGCGTTTCGAGCCTGGCCACATGACGACGAAGGTGATTTTCGACGCCACGCGGCCCGTCACGCTGCCCTTCTCCGAACGCATCACGCCCCCAAAAGAGGTGTGGGACCGCATCAAGCTGGAAGACTACATCGATGGCTGGAGCGCCAGGGAGCGTGCAACCGATCGGCCTTCCCTCGCGGTGTAGGGCAGGCCGTACGAGCGCTCGGCCAGCCGTTCGAGAACGGCGCAAGGCTCCTTGCGAGCGCGCCGCAACGGTCATGATTTCCCGCCGGGCGAACCAGGACCGCGTGCCGGCTCATCCGGGCTGCGCCCGGCACGCACCAGCTCCACCATCTGACGGCGGAACTCCGGGGGATACGGTCGTCTCGTCTTGAGCATCGTGAACACCTCCTGCTCAAAGGATCGCGTGTCCACGAAACTGGGTCAACTCCATGTCATCCTGCCCATCCGCCTTTAGTGGTGCAACCCTTGCGTTTGCAACACCTTGTTCCCAAGGGTGATTCTCTTGCAAGCAAGGAACCGCTGCGGTGGGGTTGGGGTTAGGCGAAGTGAGGGGGCCGCAACCCTCATGCGGCCGAAGGGCTGGCGGGCTGTCCGAGGACCTCGCGGATTCCCTCCTGCACCAGCACGGCGATCATGCGCTTGCGATGCTGGGGGGTGTCGTGGGTGGTCTTGGCGGGGTGGGCTTGCTTGGCGGCGGCGGCACCGGCCTCCTGGATGATCTCCTCTGTAAGTTCGTTGCCTTTGAGGATGGCAATCGCCCGCTCGGCGACCACGGGCTGCGTATGGACGCCGGTGAGCACCACGCGGGCATCGAGGCAGCGGCGGCCGTCGGCAGCGAGGAGTAACGCCCCTGCCACCGCCGCCAGGGGGAAATCTATCGTCCCCCGCTGCCGGTACTTCTTGTAGAAGACCTTCCAAGGCTGCGTCGGCTCCGGCACGAAGACCTGCGCAATGATCTCCCCTGGCCGCAGAGTGAAGGGCGTCTTGCCGTCGCCGCTGTAAAGGTCGGTGAGGGGCGCCTGCCGGTCGCCGCGCGGCCCGGCGATGGTCAGGCGGGCCTGCATGGCGGCGAAGGCGGCCGCCGTGTCGCCCTGGTAGGCGGCCACGCAGAGCTGCCCGCCGCGCGCCACGTAGCAAGCGTCCCCGCCCTGCTTGAAGCAGAGGCCGTACGACTCGCGCCAAAACTTCGTCTGGTTGTAGTACCAGCAGCGCGTATCGAGGCAGAGGTTGCCGCCGACGGTGCCCATGTGCTGGTGCAGGTTGCCGCCGACGACGCTCGCCGCCAGGGCGATGAGGGGGTAGGTGGCGCGTACGACGGGCGATTCGTAGAGCTGGTGGAGCCGCGTCGCCGGGCCGACGTACAGCCCCTCCCCCTCGACGTGGCGGATACCCTTGAGTTCATCGAGCCGGCGGCTGCTGACGACGAGGCTGGGGACGATGACCCGCTGCTTCACCGACACCAGAAGATCGGTGCCGCCGCCGAGCAGGAACCCCTTGCCGTCGGCCTCGAGGAGCAAACGGCTGGCTTCCCGGACATCGGCGGGGGCGACGTACTCGAACTTCGGCATCACCAGCATACTGCGGTCTCACTTCCCTCGGGGCCTGCCGGCGCGCGCCCTCACGGGCTCGCGTTGCGCTTTTTCCTGGCGCCGTTGGTTTTCGCGCCGTTCACCCGCTCCTTCCCTTCAAGGGCCCGCAGAATGCGCGCCGGGGTGAGCGGCAGATCGTTGAACTGCACGCCGATGGCGTCGGCCACCGCGTTCACCGTCGCCGAGATGACCGCCAGGCCGATGGTCTCCGCCGCTTCCTTGGCGCCGAACGGCCCCTCCGGGTCGATGGACTCGACGAGGATCGACTTCACCGGCGGCATCTCCTGCGTCGTCGGGTACTTGTAATCCAGCAGGGTGGGATTCAGGTTCATGCCGCCGTCCCAAACCAGCCCCTCGTAGAGCGCCTGGCCGATGCCGAAGGCGAGGAACCCCTCGAGCTGCCCCTCGGCCGCCTTCGGATTCAACGCCCGGCCAAGGTCGTGCGCCGCGGTGATATCAAGAATCGTCACCTCGCCGGTGTCGCGGTTGACCTCGACCTCGACCGCCACCGCCCCGAAGCTGTAGGCCCCCGTCACCTGCCCCGTCTGCATCCCCGGCGCGATCCAGTCGCGCTTGAGGTTGAGCTTCGGCATGTAGATGCCGCTGCCGACGATCTCCTTGCCCCGCTGCCAGGCGCGCCAGATCACCTTCTCGATGGCCACGCTGGTGCCGGGGCTGCCCTGCACGGAGATGACGCCGTTGCGGGCGACGAGGTCCTCGGGGTTGCACTCGAGGTGCTCGGCCGCCAGCTTGAAGAGCTGCCGCCGGGCGTCGGCCGCGGCCTGGTAGACGCCGTTGACGCTGATGAAGGTGCTCGACATGCTGTAGGAACCGGGGTCCTGCGGGGTCAGGTCGGTGTCCGACGAGACGAGGCGGATTTTCTCCATCGGCAGGCCGAGCTCTTCGGCAGCCACTTGCACCGCCGCCGTCTCGTTCCCCTGGCCGGTGTCGTTGATGCCGCTGAAAACCGTGGCGCTGCCGTCCTCGTTGAACTTCACATAGGCCTGCGAGCCCGAGCGGGCGCCCATGTTGAAGCCGTTGATCATCGACGAGCAGCCGATGCCGACGCCGCGGCTCAGGTGGCGCTGCCGCCCCACCTTGTTTCGGAAGCCGCTCTCCTCCGCCACCCGTTGCAGCGTCTCCGTCAAGCCGCAGCTCGTGATCTTCGAGCCGCTGGGGAGCACCTCTCCTGCCTGCACGGCGTTGCGCAGGCGGATATCGACGGCGTCGAGGCCCAGGTCCTGCGCCAGGCGCTCGAGGTTACAGCTATCGGCGAAGTGGAGCTGCTGGCCGCCGTGGCCGCGCATGGCGCCGCAGATGGGGCGGTTGGTGTACACCCGGTAGCCTTCGTACTTCAGGTTCGGACAGCGGAAGGTCGATTCGATCATCGCCAGCGGCCAGCCGATGGCGATGGGTCCGGTGCTCATGTAGGCGCCGCCGCCGGCCCACACCTGGAAATGCCGCGCCACCAGGGTGCCGTCCTTCTTCGCGCCGCTCTTCACGGTGATGCGCATCTCGTGCTTCTGGCGCGTGGTCATGATCGATTCTTCGCGGCTGAGGCCGATCTTCACCGGACGGTTGCTCTTCATCGACAGCATGGCGGCGATCCAGTCCGCCGGGAAGGTTTCGGAGCGCCCGCCGAAGGCGCCGCCGGTGTAGATTTTGTGCACGTGCACCTGGTTGAGCTCGAGCCCCAGCGCGTTCGACAGCGCCCGCCGGCGCGCGAACACCGAGGTGTTGGGCGCCCAGACGTTCAGGCGGCCGTTTTGGTAGTGGCAGAGGACGGCGTACGGCTCCATCTGGCAGTGCGCCAGGGCCGTGGTGGTGAAGGTGTCCTGGCGCACGTGGTCGGCGCGGCGGAAGCCTGCCTCCACGTCGCCGTACTCGGTGTGCAGCTCGGCGCCGACGTTGTTGGGAAAGGCCTCGTGCAGCGCCGGGGCGCCCTCCTTCATGGCCTCGTCGATGGTGAAGACCGCCGGCAGCGGTTCGTACTCCACGTCAATGAGATCGAGAGCCTCCTCGGCGGTGTCTTCGTCAAACGCCGCCACGCCCACCACCTCCTCGCCGACGTAGCGCACCTTGTCGATGGCGATGAGCGATTGATCGCGGGTGCTGGGAAAGACGCCGAACTTCATGCCGGCGTACTCGGCGCCGGTGACGCAGACCTTCACCCCCGGCAGCGCCAAGGCGCGCGACACGTCGATGCACACGATGCGGGCATGCGGGTGGGGGCTGCGCAAAATCCTGCCGAGGAGCATGCCGGGGGGATTGAGGTCGGCGGTGTACTTGCCGGCCCCGGTTACCTTCTCCACGCCGTCATACTTGCGGGCGTTCGTGCCAACCACCGCGAACTCCGACATTCGCGTTCTCCTTCGCCACCGGATGGGGGGCGCCTTGGAGCGGCTTGTGTCGCGACCCCTGCCGCGGCGTCTCGTACATCACATCGCCTCTTTCTGCGAGGGAGCCGTGCCCTCTCTCGCACCCCCTTCGGCGTAAGGGCGGTTCGCGAACCGCCCCTACAATTGGGGGTGTGGGGGAGCAAGGGTCCCCCACAAGAAATGTCCTTTGCTCCCTACCTCTTGGTTAGCGAACTCAGGAGACATGCGGCTACGGCTGCGCCGCGGCGCGCTCGCGCTGCATCTGCGCCGCCAGTATGACGGCATCGAATATCTTCACGTAGCCCGTGCAGCGGCAGAGGTTGCTGCCGAGCGCCCGGCGCACGTCGTCGAGGCTGGGGGTGGGGTTCTTCTCCAGCAGGGCGACCCCCGACATAATCATTCCCGGCGTGCAGAAGCCGCACTGCGTCGCCCAGGCGCGGATGAAGGCCTCCTGCAGCGGATGCAGCACGTCCCCATCGGCCAGGCCCTCGATGGTCGTGATGTCGCGCTCCTGCGCCTCAACGGCCAGAGTCAAGCAGGAGAGCACCGCTTCGCCGTCGATGAGCACCGTGCAGCAGCCGCAGTCGCCTTTGTCGCAGCCTTGCTTCGAGCCGGTGAGCAGCAGCTTGTCGCGCAGCACCTCGAGCAACGTCCGCTGCGGCGGCACAACGACGTCGTAGGCGTCACCGTTGACGCGCAGCGTTATGGCGGTTTTCATCACGGCCACCTTCTCGGATCATTGCCCCGCGGCATGGTCGAGGGCCAGCCCGGCCAGCCCCAAGGCTTGCCGACCTCGGCTAGCTGGGTAAACGATAACGCTTCTCAACTCGCAAGGCAAGGTTGAATCGCAGCGCGGCCCGACACGGGTTTGGTTGGAGAAGAAAGGCAGACAACGAGAGGCGGGGATCTGCCGGCAGCCGAACGAAAGGGGTCGAGCAGCCTACCCGGCATCGCGAAGGAACCACGGCCGAACGCAGAGGCACGCGCATGTCGGTGTGCCTCCGCGTCCCTCTGCGGTTCCTTCCCCTACCTTCTCCGTGTTCTCTGCGTCCCCGCGGTGCAATCTATTTAACCGCGGAGGCGCGGAGAACGCAGAGGTGAAGGACACCGGCCGCACGACCGTCAGCCTCGCCATCACATAAAATCAACCACGTAGACGCTTATTTTCGAGGCAGCCTCGAGATCAGGGCGGGAATTTCTCGACCAGCTCTACAGATCATCCTGCTCCAGGAGGACGAGATCATCCCGGTGGATGACCTCATCGTATTCCTTGGAGCCGAGGATTTCGGCGATCTTCGAGGTGTGCAGGCCGCGGATGCGGCGCAGCGCCTGGGCGTCGTAGTTTACGAGACCGCGGGCGAACGCCTGCTTGTTCTTGTCGCAGCAAAGGACCGCATCGGCGAAGTGGAAGTTGCCCGTCACCTCGAGCACCCCGGAGGGGAGAAGACTGCGGCCCTGTTCGATCAGCGCCCGTTTGGCGCCGTCATCCACCTGCACCATTCCCTGGGGTTTCAGGGTATGGAGAATCCACCACTTGCGCCCCTTGAGGACGCGCGCCTGCGGCTCGAAGGTGGTGCCGACGGGCTCGCCGGCCAAGGCCCGGCGGACATTGGTGGGCGGCCGGCCATTGATCACCATGCAGCGAATCCCCGCCCTGGTGGCTCGTTTGGCGGCCTCGAGCTTGGCCCGCATGCCGCCGCGGCCGACGGCGTTCGCGCGCACGCTGGCGCTCTCCAGCATCTGGGGGGTGATGCTCCGCACCCGGCTGATGAGCCGGGCGTCGGCGTTGGCGCGCGGATCGGCGCTGTAGAGTCCCTCCACGTCGGAGAGCATGAGGAGGAGATCGGCATCGAGGAGGCTCGCCACCAGGGCGGAGAGCGTGTCGTTATCGCCGAACTTGATCTCTTCGACGGAGACCGTGTCGTTCTCATTGATGATGGGGACGGCGCCGTAGGCGAGGAGCGTCTGCAGGGTGTTGCGGGCGTTCAGGTAGCGTTGACGGTCGCTGAAGTCGTCGTGGGTGAGGAGGAGCTGCGCCACCGTCAACCCGTGGCGCGTGAAGCAGCGCGCGTAGAGGCCGATGAGGCTGCTCTGCCCAACGGCTGCCGCCGCCTGCATCTCGGGGATGCTGCGGGCGCCCTCCGGCAGCCCGAGCGCGCCACGGCCCGCTGCAATGGCGCCGGAGGAGACGAGCACCACTTCGTAGCCGGCCTGGCGCGCCGCCGCCACCTGGCCGGCCAGGCCGCGCAGGAACGGCACGTCGAGCTTGCCCTTGCCGCCGGTGAGGACGGCGCTGCCGACCTTCAGGACGAGGCGCTTCGCGCCTGCCTTGGAACCATGCGGAAGCTGCTGCGACCCGCGGTCTGGACGGCTCACCTGAACTCAGCATCCTCCTCATCAGCCGACGGCTCGGCTGCCATCGACGACGTCTGGGAAAGCCCCGCCTCGAGGCGCTGGAGGAGCTCCGGGAGACCCTCGCCGCTGTGCGCCGAGATGCCGACCACCTCAATGCCGGCGGCGGCGAAGTCCCGCTCGACCGCGGCGCAAGGCCCCGTCGAGGCAAGGGCATCGAGCTTCGTCAGGGCGACGAGCTGGGGCTTTGCGGCGAGCTGCGCGGAATAGGAACGCAGCTCCTCCTGGATGCGCTGGTAGCGCTCCCAGGGCGTGCCCTCCTCAGGCGGCGCCGAGAGGTCCACGAGGTGCAGCAGCAGGCGTGTCCGCTCGGCGTGGCGCAGGAACTGCAAGCCGAGCCCCCTGCCCATGTGCGCCCCCTCGATGAGCCCCGGCAGATCGGCCATCACGCAGCTCCGCTCCTCCGACAGCCGCACCACACCTAGCTGCGGCTCCAGGGTCGTGAAGGGGTAGGAGGCGACTTTGGGACGCGCCGCCGACAGGCGGCCGAGCAGCGTTGATTTGCCCGCATTCGGCAGGCCGATAAGCCCGACCTCGGCGATCAGCTTCAGCTCCAGAAGCAGCCAGCGCTCCTCACCGCCGGCGCCCTCCTCGGCCTGGCGCGGGGCTCGATTCGTACTCGACTTGAAGCGCGCGTTGCCCCGCCCGCCGCGCCCGCCACGGGCGACGATCACCCGGCTCGCCGCCTCGGTGAGGTCCACCACCAGCGCGCCGCTTTCCGCTTCACGGACCATGGTGCCGCACGGCACGCCGATGACGCAGTCGTCGCCGCTGCGACCGTGCCGGTCACTCCCCTCCCCATGCGCGCCACGTCGGGCGCGAAACTGGCTGCGGTACTGAAAATCCAGGAGGGTATGAAGACTTGGGGAAGCTACGACGACGACATCGCCACCATCGCCGCCGTCACCGCCGTTGGGGCCGCCTCGGGGGACAAACTTCTCGCGCCGAAAGCTGACGCAGCCATTGCCCCCCTTGCCGCCCTGCACGAAGACCTTCGCCACATCGACGAACATTAAGGAGCCGCCGCTGCCTCGACGGGAAGGACGTTGATGAAGCGGCGTTTGCTGTCCCGCGTATCGAACCGCACGACGCCGTCCACCTTGGCGTAAAGGGTGTAATCACGTCCCTGGCCGACGTTCCGGCCTGGCTTGAAGGTCGTGCCTCGTTGCCGCACCAGGATGCTTCCCGCCAGCACGCTCTGACCGGCGAACCGTTTCACCCCCAAGCGCTTGCCGATGCTATCCCGGCCATTGGAAGAGCTGCCGCCAGCTTTCTTGTGCGCCATACCTCACCTTCATGCGGCACGCGCCGCAAGACGCAGCGCGGAGCACGCGCCTGACCCTTCGCACCTACGCCTGCGCAACCGGCGCCTGTTTTATCTCCACCACCTTGAGCACCGTCTGCTGCTGCCGATGCCCTTGCATGCGCCGGTACTTCTTCCGCCGCTTGTACTTGAAGACCTTGATCTTACGGGCCTTCGCCTGTTCCACGATGTCGGCCGCGACGCTGGCGCCGGCAACCAGGGGCCTGCCGACCGTGACGCTGTCATCGCTGCCGACCACCAGCACCTCCGACAGCTCCACCCGTTCGCCTGCTTCCCCGGCAAGCTTCTCAACTCTCACCACATCTCCCGGCGCTACCTTGTATTGTTTGCCGCCGGTTTGTACGATGGCGAACATCGGCTCGCGACTCCTTCATCACTTCGGCACACCATGCAAGCCGGTCGGCATGCTGGCGGCAGCATGAACCTTGTCCAACCTTCCGACGCCTCGCTAGGGAACAGGGATACGCGGAGGCTACAACAGAGCTATACTAGGATAGTCCAGCAGGAGACGCAAGCCGCAAGATTCCTTGCTCGGTCCCAGGCACAGCAGAACTAATCTATCCGGTGACTGCCGCAAAGTCAAGAAGATACGACAGCGGCTCTGCCACCCACGCAACACCAGCGTCCTGCTCGGCCGCCGTGCCCCGATGAGGCGCGATGAAACGGATGATGCGCGCCGGCCCCGGACGGCGCAAGGAGGCAGGCTGGAGCGCGGCTGCCGGGCAGCCATACCGGCAACGACATCCCAGCTCCCACTCGTGCTGGAGACGACAGGAGACAAATCCCGCCATGCCCGCAGAACCACACCTGCCGCCGCAGCCCATTCCCATGCTTTCCGTGGTCGGAAAATCGGGGAGCGGCAAGACGACCTTGTTGGAGAAGCTCATCCCCGCCCTGCGTGACCTCGATCTGCGCCTGGCGGCCATCAAGCATGACGCCCACAGCTTCGAGATCGACCAGCCGGGGAAGGATAGCTGGCGCCTGAAGCAGGCCGGCAGCGAGGCAATCATCATCTCCTCCGCGGAGAAGCTCGCCATCGTGCAGGACACCTCGGTGGACCTGCCGCCGCGCCTCCTGCAGGAGCGTTACCTGCACGGCGTTGACCTCATCCTGACGGAGGGATACCGCGCCGAAGACCTGCCGAAGATCGAGGTGCATCGCCGGGCGCGCAGCTCGGACCTGCTGTGTGGTCCCGAGGATAACCTCATCGCCGTGGTGACGGATGAAGCGTTGCAGGTTGCGGTCCCCTGCTTCAACTTCGATGAGATTGGGCCGCTGGCGTTGTTCCTGCGCGACTACGTCCGGCGCCGCCAACAATCAACCCCGCCGCGCGAGGCACTCGAGCTCTACCTCGACGGCGTCCGCCTGCCCCTCAACCCGTTCATGCAACAGCTCGTGACCGACCTCATGGGCGCCGTGCTGAAGAACCTCAAGCAGGCGAGCTACCACTCGACCTTGCAGCTTATCTTGAGAGCGGGACCATACCCCGACTAGAGCGTAGGTCGGGCGAGGAGAATCATGATTGAGTACGAGCTGCCGGAGGTCTCCGGCAACACCATCAACGGGCTGGGCGAGCGCCAGGTGCGGCGGCCGCGGCACGTCTACCACTCCCATCCCGACGATCTGGAGTGGAACGACCTCTTCAGCCGGCGCAGCGGCCGCGACACGACCCAGATCGAACGCTGCCTCATGCGCTGCTACTGGCAATTTCAGTACCGCAACGGACCGGTGGCGGCGGAGCGCTCTCCCATCACCGATCCAGCCCGCCTGACCGCGCAGGTGAAGGCGAAGGCGCGCGAACTCGGCGCCGAGCTGGTGGGCGTCACCAGCACACGGCCGGAGTGGGTCTTCCAGGATCACACCGCGCCCGGGCGCTTCTTCATCTCTTTGGGTGTGCGCATGGAGATGACGGAGCTGGAGAAGGCTCCCGAGCTTGCCGCCCAGGAGGAGGTGCTGCGCGTCTACGCCGTGGTGGCCCGCATCGCCGGCGACCTGGCCCGTCACATCCGCGCTTTGGGCTATCCCGCCATCGCCCATCCGGGGCCGTCGAGCGGCGACATCCTGCAGATTCCCGCGGCCATCGAGGCGGGTCTGGCGCAGCTCGGCAAACATGGCTCGTTGATCTCGGACGAGCTTGGCGCCGCCTTCCGCCTCGCCGGCGTCACCACGGACCTGCCGCTGGTCGTCGATGCCCCGCGGGACATCGGCGTGGACGACTTCTGCCGGAGCTGCCAGCTCTGCACCGAGAAATGCCCGCCGCAGGCGATCTTCCCGGAGAAGCAGTGGGTGCGGGGAGTGCTGAAGTGGTACGTCGATTTCGACACGTGCGCCCCCTACTTCACCGAAACCGACGGCTGCGCCATCTGCCTGAGCGTCTGTCCCTGGAGCAAGCCCGGCGTGGCGCCGAAGCTCTCCGCCAAGATGCTGAAGCAGCACGTTGGCAAGCAGGGCACCGACGCGCGGCCGGCGGCGCGGCCGCTGCGGGTGAGCCGCCCGCGCTCCTTCACCGAGACCCCCGTGGCGTCCGGCGGCACGGTAGCGGGGGACGGACCGAGGAGCGGGATCGAAACGGATGGGTAACCGCATGGGGAAGAAGGAATGCGACCGCTGCGGAGTCCCCTACCCTGCTGATCGGCTGCGCCATCTTACCATCGGGCTGGGACCATCCCCGCGCGGTCGCCCGGTTCTCTTGCAAGCCTACGTCTGTGACGCCTGCTACGGCAACGCGACGTACAACCCCAGCCAGCGGACGCAGCTCGAAGGCGATCTCCTACAGGTGCGCGAGCGCCGCCGTCAGGGGGTGACGCCGCCCTACCTGCCAGGTTAACCCCCCTCTCCTCCCGCCGGCAGAGCCGCCGCTTCGGCTTGCCGAAGCAGTCTCCCCGCCAGGCATGCCGCCGCTTCCTCACGGCTTGGGACCTGGGTGCCGGGGCCGCCGCCCGCCGCGCCCAGCCTCGTCTCTCTCTGCCACTCGCCCTTTACAAACATGCTGGGGTCGGCTAGATTAAGAGGTCAAGTAGTTGACTTTCTCTCGGCGCAACCAAGGCCACGCTCCTCGTCCGACCTTGCAATAAGGCGACCTGCAAGCGGGAGGCGTGGTGCAAGAGGGAGACTGGGATATGGAGCAGGATCTCCGCGCGGCGATGAAAAAGTTCGAGGCGGCAGGCGAGCTGTTGCAGGTGCGCAAGGAGGTTGACCCCGACTACGAGCTGTCGGCGGTGCTCTGGAGAGCGAAACGCGGTCCTGCCGTGCTGTTCGAGAAGGTCAAAGGCTCGAAGATGCGCGTCATCGGCAATGTCAACAACACCCGCGGCAAGTTCGCCATCTCCCTCGATCTCCCCCGCTCCGAGATTCTGCCTCGCCTCGTGCATGGCATGGAGAAGCCGGTCAAGGTGGAAGTGGTGAGCAACGCGCCCTGCCAGCAGGTGGTCATCGAGCGCGACATCGATCTCGCCAAGCTCCTGCCGGCGCCGCGCGTCTCCGAGAAGGACGCCGGCCCCTACCTCACCGCGGGCATCCTCATCGCCAAGCACCCCGAGACGGGGCTGCGCAACTGCTCGATCCACCGCATGCAGGTGCACGGCCCCGACACCCTGGGCGTGAACATGGCGCCGACGCACCTGAGCAAGATGTACCAGCGGGCCGGCGAGCTGAACGAGCCGCTGCAGGTGGCGGTGTGCATCGGCAACCACCCGGCGGTGATGCTGGCCTCGAACATGTACGGCCGCCTGGGCAGCGATGAGCTGGAGATGGCCGGCGCGCTGTTCGGCAAGCCGCTGCAGGTGGCGAAGTGCAGGACGATCAATATGGAGGCGCCGGCGGGCTGCGAGATCGTGCTCGAGGGGGAGATGCGCCCCGGCGAGCTGAAGGAGGAGGGGCCCTTCGGCGAGCTGATGGGTTCCTACGCCTTCCGCGGCAAGCGCCAGGTCTTCCACTGCAAGGCGGTGACCATGCGCGAGGACGCCATCTACCACCATGTCGTCGGCAGCAACCACCCCGAGCACCTGCTGATCATGGCGATGCCCCGGGAGGCGAACATCTACAAATCGGCCAAGGTCACCTTCCCGCGTCTCGAGGATATCAACATGACCGAAGGCGGCTGCGGCCTCTTCCACGCCGTGGTGTCAATCCGCAAGACCGGCGAGGGGGAGGGGAAGAAGGCCATCCTTACCCTCCTGACGCTGAACGACCTCCTGAAGCAAGTCACCGTGGTGGACAGCGACATCGACGTGCATGACCCGGTGATGGTGGAGTGGGCCATCGCCACGCGCGTGCGGGCGGAGAAGGACGTGGTTCTCTTCCCCGACCTGAAGACCAACAAGCTGGATCGCCTGGCCAACAAGGACGGCACCATCACCAAGTGGGGCATCGACGCCACGCGGCCCCTCGATCTGCCGGCGGAAGTTTACGAGTACGCCACGGTGCCTGCCGAGATTATGAAGAAGGTCGAGCGGGATTGGGAGCAGTACCTCTCATAACGCCGACGCCTTCGCCTCGACTGCAGCATGAAGCCCCTGGAGGTTCCTCCAGGGGCTTCATGCACGTCCAGCGGCTGCAACGACTGCTCGGCAAGCGGTACACGTCACCGACCGGGACGCGCCAATCCTCCACCTTGCCGAGATTCTAATGCTCCGGCCCGCTTGCCAGGGTTTTGTTGTACTGCAGGTACTTGTAGAGGCGATCCCCCCAGAGGCAGCAATCGCAGACCATTGCCGAGGTGAAGTCTGAGTCCACCTCCTGCGAGCAGATGATGCAGCGCTCCTTTGGCAGGGCTTCGCTGAGCTTCTCGAGATTCTCCTGCTCATCCCAGTCGTGAATGATTGTCACCTCTTCCTCCATCCTCAAGGCGCGCCGACTGCGCCGCACCGCCACGCTGCCGCCATGGCGCGCGACGTCCGTTGTCGGCCGCGCAAAAACCCGCGCGCCGCGCGTTACTGGAGGCGCTTGAATTTCCCCCCCTCGGCCAGCAGGACGAAGACCTCCTTCTGGGCGGCGCCATCGGAACCGATCGTCGTCAGGCCCATGACTCCTTCATAGTTCTTCACCTTGCTCCAGCCCTCCATGAGCTTCTTGCGGCTGGCGGCGAGGTCGTCACCCGGCTTGATCCCCAAATCCTGGATGAGCTTCATGGTAATCTGGAAGGCATCGTAGATCGTGGCGGCGATAAAGAAGGGAGCCTTGCCGTAGCGCTTCTCGAAGGTCTCGGTGAACGCCTTCGCCTTCGGCTCCGGGCTCTCGGTCCAGAAGAAGGTTGAGGCGATGCTCCCCTCCATGACGCCGGCGCCGGCCAGCTCCACGAACTTACGATCCGCCAGGCTGATACCGCCGAGGACCGGCGCGGTGATGCCCTGCTTGCGCAGCTCGCGCAGGATGTTCGCCCCTTCCGGCGGCCAGGCGACCAGGACAATGCCATCCGGGTTCAGGCTCTTGATCTTCGTCACCTGGGCGCTGAAGTCGAGATCACCGGTCAGGAACGGCATCGATCCCACCACCTCAATGCCGGCTTTCTTCAGGATCGGCGGGAAAATCGCCGTGCCATCAATGTTGAAGAGCCGTTCCTTCGAGTCGTAGATCACGGCCATGCGCTTCGGCTTGTAACGCTTCACAAAGGCCTGCGTGGCCGGCGCGTAGAGGACATCAGAGGTCTGCATGTTGAGGAAGGCGAAGGGACGGCTCTTCGCCCCCAGCCCCGGCGAGGCGCACGACCCTGTGACGGAAACGATCCCCGCCTTGTTGATGACCGGGAAAACCACCTCGCACTGGCCGCTGGTAAACGGCCCCATGATGGTCAGCACCTTCTCCGTGGCGATCAGGCGGCGCGCCCCAGTCACGGCCTCATCCGGCTTGACGCTCGTATCGTGGATGATGAGCTTCACCGGCACGCCGTTGATGCCGCCCTTGGCGTTGATCGCTTCCACGGCGATGTTCAGGGCCGCCTCCTGCTGCTTGCCGTAGGCCGCCGCGGGTCCCGTGATGGGGATGAGCGCGCCGATGCGATACTCGGCGGCGAGCGCGCCGGGCGGGGAGACGACCATCAGCAGCGCGGCAACGATGAGCGCCGCCGCCAGCGCGCTGCCCAGCCTCGCCGACCGGGCCCGTTTCGCATGCCAACTCCAGCGATGCTTCATGTGCCTCTCTCCTCCACCTTGCGTTGGGGCTGGAACGTCTGCCGAAGCCACGCCGCCGCAGGCCGCCAAACAGGCTCCACCAGCCGCGCCTCGCCAGACCTCCGGCATCTCCAGCCTTCCTCTGCCTCACCGGCCCAGGCGCAAACCCCGCGGGCAGGTTTTCGGGCGCGATGGGAGACTGTCGCGCCGATCAGCAGCGGCACCGCGACCGCCACGGTCTCCCCCGCCTCCCGCACTGCTTCAAACCCATTGTATCAATCGGGGAGGCGTCGTGTCATGTCCGAAAAACAGTGGCGCGAACCTGAGGAGCGGAGGGAGGAGGTGCGCAGGAGGCTCTCTAGCGCGGCGCCCGCGTACCCCCGCCCCACACGCCTTGGGGACGGCTCCGCGGGTTGCGAGGAGATCGGCTCGCCCAGGGGGCGGCGTTCAGCTCCGCGGCGCGCGGATCAGCGGCCGCTGAACTTCGGGGACCGTTTCCCCCGGAAGGCGGCCAATCCCTCCTTGTGATCGCGGGTGGTCACAAGGATGCTCTGCGCCAAGGTCTCGAAGACGCGCGCCGTCGAAGCGTCCACATTGCCGGCGCTCCAGGCCACGCGCTTCACCAGCCCCAGCGCGATGGGCGCCTTGGCAAGGAGGAGATCGAGCACCTCGTTCGTTTTGGCGGCGAGCTGGTCGCTCGGCACTACATGATTCACGAGTCCAATCTGTCGGGCCTCCGCCGCGTCGAAGATGCGCCCGGTCATGAGCAGCTCCTTGGCGATGCCCATGCCGACCATCTTCACCAGGCGGGAGCACCCTCCGACGCCGGGGATGACGCCGATGTTATTCTCCGGGAAGCCGAAGCGCGCCCCCTCCGCGGCGAGGCGCAAATCGCACGCCAGCGCCAGCTCCAGGCCGCCGCCGACGCAGGTGCCGTTGATGGCGGCGAGCACCGGCTTCTCCAGCTCCTCGAGGCTGTCAAAGAAGCGGGTGAGAATGCGCGTAAAAGCGCGCAGAGTCGGCGAGCGCCAGTCGCGCTCGAAGTACTCCACATCCGCCCCCACGCAGAAGGCTCGCCCCTTGGCGGTGATCACCACTGCACGGATCGTTTCATTGCGGGCCAGCTCATCCGCCAGGGCCGGCAGCTCGTAGCGCACCTCCATGCTGATGGCGTTGAGCTTCTCGGGACGGTTCAAGGTCACCGTCGCCACGCCACGCTCGTCAACGTTGAACAAGAACGAATGGAATGTCGCCGCCATCAAGGTCCTCGCTCTCGTCTCGATCCACCGCGTCTCCGCTAGGCGAGCTTCTCGCCGGGCTTCAACGGCAGGACCTCCATCTTGGTCAAATCGCTGGTCAATTTCCTCAGCTCCTCCGGCGTGCCGGTGAGGATGGGGAAGGTGCCGTAGTGCATGGGAATCACATACTTCGGCTGCAGCAGGCGGCAGGCGTAGGCTGCTTCGCGCGGGCTCATCGTGTACATGTTGCCGATCGGCAGCATCGCCAGGTCAGGCCCGTAGAGCTCGGCAATGATCTTCATGTCGCCGAAGACGTTGGTGTCGCCGGCGTGGTAGAGCTTGAAGCCGTTCTCCAGCTCAATCACGTAGCCGCAGGGGTCGCCGCCGTAAATGATCTTGCCGTCATCGAGGATGCCGCAGCTATGGTCGGCATGCACCATGGTGACCTTCACGCCCGCCACCTCAACGGTTCCGCCCTTGTTCATCCCCATGGCCTTCTTCACGCCCTTGCCGTTCAGCCAGACGCCGGTCTCGAAGATGCAGACGGCGGTGACCTCGTGGCTGCCGTAAATCTTCACCGTATCGCCGATGTGATCGAAATGCCCATGCGTAATCAGCATCGCGTCAAGCCGGTCGAACGTCTTCAGCCTCTCCGGGCAGGCGGGGTTGCCCTGCACCCACGGATCGATGAGCAGCACCTTGCCACCGGGGGTGGTCACCTTGAAGGTCGAGTGTCCCAGGAATTCAATGGTCACGTCGCGATTCAAGTTCATGGCTGCCTCCGCTGCATTTGCAAGGATGCGCATAGAACCGTGGCCCTGGCGTGGCTCCGCTCGACGCAGAGCCGCGGCCGCCCGGACCCCCCTCCCGCGGGGCACAGGGTCGCTCCCGTCTGGTGTCGCTGCCAGCGGCGCAGGAGGATGAGATCGGCAGACAGTTTCAGGCCGCCGGCCGCCTTTGCCGCTCCCCTCCCTCGAGGGCGAGCACCGCAGGTGGACAGGCCCGGAAAGGGGCGCCCCTCCCTCTCCCGGAGAAGGAGAAGGCCGGACACGCATCGCCAGCCGCGTCCCTGCCGCCGCCCCAGGCGCCGGCTCCACGGACCTACCGCGGAATCTCCAGGCGCCGGTAGGCATCGGCATACGGCAGGTTGCGCTCGCTGCCCACCTGCTCGGCACGCTCCCGCACGTACTTGCTGATCTCGCCGGCGCGCTCCGGGCCGATCTGGCTCTCGTGGCAGAGCAGCGCTCTCATCTTCAGACCGATGGTGTCGCTGATGTCGATCCAGACGTTCGGCTTCTCGGTGCCGAAAAAGTAGACCTCGCGCGGGGTATGGGGGAGATACCCCAGCTCGATGAGGTGGGGGAAAAAGTGGGGGTTGCCGACGGCGGGGTAGAGGGCGTCGTAGAGCGCCACGGCCGCGGCGCGGTGATCGGGATGGAAGCGGTAGAAGCTGTCGAACGCCTGGTTGGCCGGATCGGCGGCCATCACCCGCGTCGGGCGGTAGCGCCGCATCACCTTCACCAGGTCTTCCTGCAGCTTCGGCGTGTTGGCCAGCTCGCCATCGGTATGGCCCAGGAAGATCACATCCTTGGCGCCGACGGTCTGGGCCGCGGCGCGCTGCTCCTCCCGGCGGAGGTGGATGCGCTCGCTGATCGGCAGCTCCTCCTGGAAGCCCCGCTCGCCGTCGGTGCACACGACGTAGTAAACCTCGGCGCCCTGGCGCGCCCACAGGGCCACCGTGGCGGAGACGGAAAAGTCTAAATCGTCAGGGTGCGCGGCTACCGCCAGAACCACCTCGTGGCCCTGCTCGCCGCTGTCCCTGCGGTCGAATCCCATGGTTGCTTCTCTCCTTCGTATGGTTTCGAGGGCGCCGAGCACCCCCCCAGGTTGCCATGCGGTCTCCGTGCGATAACGCCTTCAATCGCAGCCCTCAGTATATGAAGAGCCTTGCGCGACTGTCAACGAAGCGTCAGGCGCTCCAAGATGCGGCGGAGAGAATGCGGTAGGCGGGCTCCGGATAGCTGTGGTAAAATAAGGGAACGGCGTAAATAGAAATACGTCTGTCTGGAAGCTCCGTTTCAGCAGAAGATTTCCGGGGTGGCTTATTCGAGCATATGGCGATGAGAAGGAGAATCCATGGCAACGGTGAGAGTCGCCAGCGCACAGTTTTACTCCGGTGATGACACCGAGGAGAACCTGAAGCTCTGCCAGGACTTTATCGAACGGGCCGCGGCCGGGGGCGCCCAGCTCGTCGTGCTGCCGGAGAACTCCAATCGCAACCGCAGCTACGCCAACCCGGCGGAATGCTACCAGCACGCCGTCACCCTGCCGGGTCCTTTCTTCGATCCGATCATCGAGCAGGTGCGGCGTCTGAAGATGTACCTGGTGATCAACACCGACCTCCGCGGCAGCCGCGCGCCGGAGGTGTTCATCACCTCGGTCCTCATCGGTCCCAAGGGGGTCATCGGCAGGCACCGCAAGCACATCCTGTGGGACTACGAGTACACTCTCTTCGTGCCCGGCGAGGAGGAGTGCCAGGTCTTCGACACCGAGCTGGGCCGCATCGGCATGCAGATTTGCGGCGACGGCATCCTGCCCGAGACGCCGCGCTGCCTGGCCCTGCTCGGGGCGCAGATGCTTTGCAACTCCCTGAACTCGCGCGGGCCGGACGAGAAGCGCCTGCACATCCCCTGCAGGGCGATTGAGAACCGCTGCTGGCACATCTCCTCCAACTCCGTCGGCAACCCCCTGCCCGAGGTTCCCTGGACGGGGGGCAGCCAGGTGGTGGCGCCCGACGGCAGCGTGCTCGTCTGCGCCAGCGAGACCGAGCCGGACCTCGTCTTCGCCGACATTGAACCGGAGCTGGCCGATGACAAGCGCTGCGCGGTGACGGACCACATCTTCGCCTGGCGGCGCCCGGACCTCTACCGCATCCTCGAGGAGCCGGTGGAGAGCCTGCCGGCCGCTCCCTTCTATGGCAAGCTCGCCGACGACGATCGCCCCGCGCCGGTGCGGGCCGCCGCCATGCAGCTCAGCCTCTACCACGACTACGGCTACACCCTGCGGCGCGCCGAGGGGCAGATCGCCTACGCCGGCTTCCGGGGCGCGCAACTTGGCGTCCTGCCGCAGCTCTTCCCCTTCGCGCCGGACGAACCCCAGCGCGATGCCGCCGGCTGCGCGCGGAAGTCGTGGGACATCCTGCCGCGCCTCCAGGGGAAGGTGCGCGAGGTGGGAATATGGCTCGCCACCAGTCTCGTTGAGGAAGAGAACGGCTCGTTCTTCCACACCGCCTACCTGCTGAGTCCGAGAGGCGAGATCGCCGGGCGCTATCGCAAGACGCACCTGAACTCGGGCGAGCAGCGCTGGGCGAGCGCGGGCGACGACCTGCCGGTATTCCAGACGGAGATCGGCATCCTGGGGATCATCATCGGCGATGAAATCTGGGTGCCGGAGGTGGCCCGCTGCCTGGCGCTGAAGGGGTGCGAAATCTACCTCCATCCCTGCTCCTGGGCCACCGAGCAGGAGGCGCGGATTCTGGCGGTGCAGCGTGTGGAAGAGAACAAGGTGCACCTCGTCTCCGCCAACCGTCTTGACTCCCCGGCGCCCTGCGGCAGCCAGATCGTCATGCCCGACCTGCCCTTCCCCGGGCAGCCGATCGCCCTGCAGCGCTACCCGATGGCGTACATGTCGCGCTACGGCTTCGAAGAGGAGCTGATCCTCGACCTGGACCGCCGCGTCACGCACTCGAAGCTCATGGGCTTCCACCTCGACTGCCTGAAGAAGCGCATGCCGCACATCTACCACGTCATGTGCGCCGAGCAGACAGCGCCCGTGGCGCGGTAAGCAGGTGAGTCCGCCAGGGAGGCAGGGAGGAAGTGGCGCGGCCCGCTGCCCTGCCGCTTCCCTGCCGGCGCCCCCATGGAAGTCTCAGCGATGCAGCCTTCCTGCCCTCTGCTCGGCCACCTCCACGATCAGCTTCAGGCAGCGGGCGCCGGGGCAAGCCGCCGATGCTTGCTCTTGGCGCTGGCTGCTCTGCTCGTTGCAGGTCTCCTCTCTCCCCGCCTCATTGCAGACGTAGCGCCGCAGGAAGTCTCGGTCCAGCAATTCCTGGAGAAGCACTGGCAGCGCCCGCTGCGGCCGCAGGGCGAGCCTCCCGCGGAGTACACGCCGCTGGAGACCTCCTTGCTGCCGAAGGACTGCGGCGCCTGCCACCCCGTGCAGTACCGTGATTGGCAGACCTCCCTGCACAGCAAGAGCATGGGACCCGGAGTCGCGGGGCAGATCATCGACATGCTGCCCGATGATCCCGAGCAGGCGACACTCTGCCTGAGCTGCCATGCGCCCCTCGCGGAGCAGAACGCCCACCGCCGCGCGCCTGCCTCCGGCGCGGCCGCGACGTTCGTTCCGAACCCGTCGTTCAACGCCGAGCTGCAGCGGCACGGCATGCTGTGCGCCGCCTGCCACGCGCGGCAGCGGCGCGTCTCTGGCCCGCCCCGTCGGCCGGGGCTGGCGCCGCCGCCGGGCGGGCGGCCGGTGCACGGCGGCGTGCAGCGCACCCCGGCGTTCCGTGACTCGGGGTTCTGCAAAAGTTGCCACCAGTTTGAGGCGGACGGCTACGCCCTCAACGGCAAGCTGCTCGAGAACACGTACAACGAGTGGGCGGCCGGGCCTGACGCCGGGGAGGGAAAAGAGTGCCAGGACTGCCACATGCCGGATCGCCGCCACCTCTGGCGCGGCATCCACGATGAGGAGATGGTGCGCCAGGCCATCACCGTCACCGTCACCCCCGCGCAGCCCAGCTACAGACCGGGCGACACCGTGCGGGCCACGATCGCGGTGCGCAACAGCGGCGCCGGGCACTACTTCCCAACCTATGTCACCCCCAAGGTGTTCGTGCGCGCCAAGCTTGTCGGAGCGGACAATCAAACACTCGAAGGGACGGAGCAGGTTGCGACGATTGGCCGCGAGGTAAGCCTCGACCTCTCCCGCGAGGTCTACGACACGCGCATTCCGCCGCGGCAAGAGATGAGGTTCACCTATGCCGCGAAGCTTCCTGCCGCGCCCCTCGCGCCAGACCCCGCCGGGGCCAGCAGAACCCTGTCCGCCATGTCGGCGGAGGCTGGCCCGGCGACGTTGCAGGTGCGCGTCGTCGTTGAGCCGGATCACTTTTACGAGCGTTTCTTCATCTCTATCCTTGCGCAGAACGGCGCCTTGAAGGGACGAGCGATGCTGCAGCAGGCGCTCGAGGCGGCCCGCTCAGCGCGATTCACGGTCTTTGCGCAGGATATCCCAGTCTCGTAGCGCCTCCCTTTCCTCCCCTCCACGCGGGACGTGACGGCGCCCGACCAGCAACGCTTCATCCCCCGCGACGGCTTGCCGCGGCGGCCTGCGGCGGGGAACGCGCCTGCCCGAGCATGGGGCATGGGCGAACGGCGCGCTCGAGGGGCGAGCGCCTCGTGACCGCGCCCCAGGAAGCGCCTCCCATCATGGCTCCAGCCCAGCGCCATTTCCACAGCAGATCGCCCGCCGAGACCTTACGGCTGGGGGCGGAGCTTGGCCGCCGCCTCCCTCCCGGCAGCTTCGTCGGTCTGCGCGGCGACCTCGGCAGCGGCAAGACGACCTTCTGCCAGGGGCTGGCGATCGGGCTGGGGGTGCAGGACCCCGCGGCCGTGCACAGCCCGAGCTTCACCCTCGTCAATCTCTACGAAGGCCCCGTGCCCCTTGCTCACCTCGACTTCTACCGCTTGAGCAGCAGCGATGAGCTGGAAACCATCGGCTGGCGAGACCTGTTCGACGATCAGACCGTCATCGTCGTTGAGTGGGTGGAGAAGATCCTCGCTGCCGTTCCGCCTTCCTGGCTGGAGGTGACGCTGAACTTCGGGGAGGGGGATGAGCGCCACATCCGCTACACGCCGCACGGCAGCGCCTCCGCTGCCTGGCTGCCGCCGGACGAACGGTGAAGGAGAGGGGTTGATCGACCGCCGGCGGCCAGGCTCTCCCTCCTCCCCTTGTCCGACCCCCATTCGCACCCCGGCCGCACCGTAAGGGAGGCCCTGCCTGAGAGGAAAACGCCACGCATCTCCTCCCCAGGGCTGGCGGGTGGGGAGGAGGAATTTTGAACCTTTACAGTTCACCCATGAAGTGGCATAATGTTTGCTAACAAGTTTGGGGCTGCGTGGCCAAACCCCGGCTCAGGTGAGGTAGCGATCCCTCGTGCACCGATCGAGAACGCTTCGCGCCGCACTCCTCCTCTTCATGGCGGGGCTGCTTGCCGCCAGCGGCTTCTTCCTCTACACGAACACGACCGAGACGGATGTGACGCCGGACCCCGACCTCCTCAAGCCGGTTGAGAAGGGGATGGACCTGCGGATGGGCGGCATCCAGCTCGTGGAGAACCGAGAAGGCCGGCGCCTCTGGAGCCTGGAGGCGCGGAGCGCCGAGAACCGTGTTGGGGAGCCGACCATCGCTCTGCATGATCTCACTATTCACTTCTACAGTGAGCGGACGCAGGGTGTTCCCGTGGTCATGACTGCCGATGAAGGCATCTTCAACCGGGCCAGCCACGATCTCACCGTGTGGGGCAACGTGCTGGTCCAGAAGCGCGACAGTCAATCCGACTTCCGCACCATGGAGATGACCTGGGTAGCAAAAACCGATCGCATCGAGACCACCAAGCCTGTTTCCATCCGGACGCCGCGCTATACGGTCGATGCCTTGGGCCTCTCCTCCACGACCGACCTTGAGACGGTGGAGCTGAAGGAGCAGGTGCGGGCCGTTTTTTTCGCCCTTGACACGACGGAACGCGCGGCCGCGCTGCAGGGCGAGGGCCCACCTCTCGCCACCAAGGGTGCCACGCCGCAGGGTTTGCCCGCGGCGTCGAACGGCGGCGGCTCAAGCCATCGCGCCAGCCCCAGCCCGAGCGACGGCCGTGCTCGTACCCCTGGCAGGGAGAAGCTATGAGGTATGCTTGCGCTCAGTTCCAGGTCGTCATGCGCCGCGCCGCCGCAGCCGCTGGCGCGCGGCGTGTGGGATCTCTGGTCGTGCTCCTTGTCGGCCTCGGCATGCTCCTCTTGCCTTGCAGCGCCGCGCAGGCGCAGCAGAAACAACAAGGCGAGGCCGCGCAGCAACGGGTTCCTATCAATGTCACCTCGGATCGCATGGAAGTGAACAACCGCGCTAATTCCATTACATTTCTTGGTAATGTCATCGTCACGCGCGAAGACATGAGGATGACGGCGGATCAGCTCGTGGTGCAGAACGAGCAGCAGACGAACCAATTGCAGAGCATCACCGCGACGGGGAACGTGACGATCACGCAGGGAGAACGCCGGGCTACGGGGAAGGAGGCATTCTTCATCGAGCGGGAGGAGAAGATCATTTTGAAAGGGAACGCGCGCGCTACCGAGGGGGAGAACATCATCACCGGCGAGGAGATGACGCTCTTTCTCCGCACCAATCGCACCATCATTACGGGCACACCGCAGCGGCGCGTGCACGTCGTCTTCCACCCCAAGTCGCAGTCAATGAAGAAGCTCGGTACCCCAGACGGAAAACAGCCGTCGGAGAAGCGCTAGCGTCGCGTCCCACAAGTTCCTGATAAATTCGGTGCAGTACTCGTGGCAGTGGGAGAGGGATTTCTTGTGGAGGACCCTTGCTCGCCTCCCTGCCTCTCGCCCAGCGGGGCAGGCAGGCGCCCCCAGTCCCTTTTGTAGGTGCGATTCGCGAACCGCCCTGACGATCACGGGTGCGCGAGGGGACGTGGTTCCCTCCATGAGACCCTCCCGAGCTTGGCAACGATAGCGCCAATCAGGTGAACGAAGTTAGGGGACGCCAGAGGAGGGAGGGGTCACGGGCGGCCGCCCGCTCGCTCGCGCCAACCCCCTTCGGAATGCCGCCAACAGCACCGCCGCGCCCTTCCTCCCATAAGGGTCGGCACGGCGCGGTGGAGCCATCAGCGGCCGGCGCCGCGACAGGGGCGAGGCGTTGCCGGAGGGTGCAGATTCTTCTTCTTCCGCTGCGGTCCTGGTGGGGGCGTGGAACCGCGGAGGGGCTGGAGGCCGTGTTGTTGACGCAAGTCCGATGTAGCCGCCGCGACAGGGGCAGGTCCCCCCTGCGCTGTCGGGATGTGGTGAGGATACAGCATCGTGCAAGGCTTGCTGGCGATTGAGCTGGTGAAATCGTACCGCAAGCGGCGCGTCGTGAACCGCGTCAGCCTCAGCGTGCGCGAAGGGGAGATCGTCGGCCTGCTGGGGCCGAACGGGGCGGGCAAGACGACGGTGTTCTCGATGGTGGTGGGGCTGGAGCGGCCGGAGTCTGGTCGCATCTTCCTGCAAGGGCAGGACGTGACCCACCTCCCCATGTCGGAGCGGGCGCGGCGTGGTATCGGCTACCTGCCGCAGGAGCCTTCGATCTTCCGCAAGCTGACGGTCTACGAGAACCTCATGGCGGTGCTGGAGATGACCGCCCTGTCGCGGTTGGAGCAGCAGCGCAAAGCGGAAGCGCTCATGGAAGAGCTCGACTTGGCGGGGCTGCGCGGCGCCTACGGCTATGCGCTCTCCGGCGGCGAGCGGCGGCGCGTTGAGATTTGCCGCGCCCTGGCTACCTCGCCGGCCTTCATCCTCCTGGACGAGCCCTTCTCCGGCATCGATCCCATCGCCGTCCAGGAGCTGCAACGCATTCTCGGCGAGCAACGCCGCAAACGCATCGGCCTCCTGATTACGGACCATAACGTCCACGAAACGTTGGCAGTAACCGACCGAGCCTATATTATTAGCGAAGGAAACATCCTCGTCAGCGGGACGCCGGGCGAGGTTGCGGCAAGCGAGAAGGCGCGTCGCATCTACTTCGGCGAGAAGTTTCAGATGCCAGCCGCGGGGCACGCCGGCCAGCCAGGCCTGCCGCACGAGCTGGGGGCTGAAGCGCTTTTCGAGCAGACACTCCTGAAGCTGCTGCATGGCCAAGAGGAGATCACCGTCGCCGCGCAGGAGATCATCCGCGTCGCCGAAGAGCTTGGCGGCCAGCGGGACTTCCTCACCGAGACCTGGATCCAGGAGCAGATGGTGAAACGCGGTCTGGTGGGCAACCATGGGGGCGGCGTGTACCGCAAGTACGTGGCCCGAGCGGGTCGCCGCACGAGCATCCCCCACTATCGTGTCCGTAGGAGCTCGCTGAAGCAGCCTGCCGTGTGAGAAGCCGAACGAGCGAGGGTCGGGATGGCGCTGGAACCCAGGCTTCAACTGAAGCAGACGCAGAAGCTGGTGATGACGGCCATGTTGCAGCAGGCCATCAAGCTTCTGCCGCTTACCAAGCTGGAGCTGGTGGAGCTCATCGTCCGCGAGCTGCAGGAGAACCCCTTCCTGGATGAGGAGACGGCGGACGAAGACGGCGCCGAAGTGGCAAGCAGCGATCAGGAGAACACCGCCGACGAGTCCCAGGAGCTGCGCGAGCGCATCGATGAGTGGGAGCAATACTTCAACGACTCGAGCGAGCTCGGCATGCCGTCGGAGCCCGTCGACGAGAGCCAGAGCCGCGAGAGCACCCTCAGCCGGCCGCAGACGCTCACGGAGCATCTCCTCTGGCAGCTCCACATGAGCTTCACCGAGAATCTCGACAAGGAGATCGGCGCCTATCTCATCTCCAACCTGAACGAAGACGGCTACCTCACCCTGTCGCCGGAGGAGGTGGTTCTCGAGCTTGGCGTGCCGCTTGAACGGGTGCTGGAAGTGCTGCGGAAGGTGCAGCTCTTCGACCCGGTGGGCGTCGGGGCGCGGGACTTACGCGAATGCTTGCTCATCCAGCTCGAGCAGCTCGACGGCGCCAACACCGTCACCAAGAAGCTCATCGAGGAGTACCTCCCCCTCCTCGAGGAGCGCAACTACGGCAAGATCGCCAAGGAACTCGGCATCTCCGGCGAAGAGCTGCGGCTTGCGGTCCGCCTGATCCAGGAGCTTGACCCGAAGCCCGGCAGCCGGTTCCGGGAGGATGAGACCGTCTACATCGTGCCGGACCTCTATATCATCAAGATGCACGGCGAGTACCAGGTGCTCCTCAATGACGAGGGCATCCCTCGCCTGCGCGTGCACCCTTACTACCGCAGCATCCTGAAAGACAAGCGCCAGATCGAAGGCTCGACACGGCAGTACATCGAAGAGAAGTTCCGCTCCGCCATGTGGCTGATCAAGAGCATCGAGCAGCGCCAGCAGACGCTCCTCAAGGTGGCCCGCAGCATCGTGACGTTCCAGCGCGAGTTCCTCGATCAAGGGGTGTCGCATCTGCGGCCCCTCGTCTTGCGGGACGTGGCTGATGACATCGAGATGCACGAGTCAACCGTCAGCCGGGTCACCACCCGCAAGTACATGCACACACCCCAGGGCATCTTCGAGCTCAAGTACTTCTTCCATAGCGGCATCGGTTCGGACAGTGGCGAGAACCTCTCGTCCGTGACCGTGAAGGAGAAGATCAGAAAGCTCGTCCAGCAGGAGAGTGGGAACCAGCCGCTTACCGACCAGCAGATCGTCGACATCCTTGGCAAGGACGGCATCCGCATCGCGCGGCGCACCGTGACGAAGTACCGCAAAGAGCTCAAGCTCCCTCCCTCCAGCCGGCGCAAGCGCCTCGGCTGAGTCGCCGCGGCTGGCTGGCAAACGCACGGCGGCAGGAAGCAGGACGCTGGCCGACGAGAGCAGAGCTTCGCCGAGTCTGTCGCGGGCTGGGCCACGATGAGCGAGGCTGCCGCCGAGGTCGGTGAGAGGCCCGCGGCGCTGAGGAGCCAAAGCGGCTGCGCTTGCTGTCTCCGCCAAGCCAGGCCTGACGGGCGTGGGAAGACGCGAGAGGCCCCGCGGTCCGGCGCCGGGGGAGGCCGCGCCGCTACCTCCCGCAACTCGGAGGGGAGGTGTTCGTGCTGTCTGCCGCCTCAGGGGGAGAGGCTGCCGCGCAGCGTCTGCTCGGTGCGCGATGGGGAGTTGTGCCGCGGATGATTGATGGTGAAGACCCTCCCTTACCCGCAGCGCGGGCGCCGAGGAGACCGCCATGCGAATCGGCCAGATTCTGCGACAGGAGTGCCTGGTCCCGGATGTGAAAGCGCGCGATAAAGCGGGCGTCTTGGCCGAGCTGGCGCAGCGTCTGGTGCAGGTTGATCCCACGCTCGAACTTGAGGTCCTCATCACCTCGCTGCTGGAGCGGGAAAGCCTCGGCAGCACGGGCATCGGCGACTCCATCGCCATCCCGCACAGCCGCTTGCCGGGCCTGCGCCAGACGATGGCTGCCTTTGGACGCTCGGGGCAGGGGGTGGAGTTCGATTCGCTGGACGGCAAGCCGGTGCACCTCATCTTTCTCTTGATCGCTCCGGAGCACGCTTCGCGCCAGCACCTCATGGCGTTGGCGCGCATCTCGCGCTTGTGCCAGAAGGAATCCCTGCGCAGCCGGCTTATGCGGGAGCCCTCGGCCGATCGTCTCTACCAGCTCATTGTGGAAGAAGATGGAAAGCTCTGAGAACATCAACGACCTGAGCGGCAAGACCTTAACCATCGAGCAGATTCTCGACGAGGAGTCGGCCGCCCTGTGCCTGGAGGTCTTAGCCGGCCAGGCGGGCCTGCAGCGTCACCTGAGTGAGTCGCGCATCCAGAAATACAGCCTAGCCTTCACCGGCTACTTTGCCTACCTGCAGCCGACCCGCCTGCAGATCCTGGGGGAAACCGAGATTTCCTACCTGCAGACCCTGGAGCTGGAACGCCAGGAGCACGTGAGCCGCGAGCTGTTCGCCCACCGCATCCCCTGCGCCATCGTCACCAAAGGGCTGGCGGTGCCCGACTGCATCCTGCGGCAGGCGGAACGCCAGGGTGTGCCCCTGCTGCGCTCCTCCCTGGCGACCGGCGAGCTGATCCTCAGGCTGACCGCCTACCTGGAGAGGCGCCTGGCTCCGGAGACCACGGTGCATGGCGTGCTCATCGACGTCTACGGCATCGGCGTGCTGATCATCGGCAAGAGTGGTATCGGCAAGAGCGAATGTGCCCTGCACCTGGTGGTGCGCGGGCACCGGCTGGTCGCCGACGACGTCATCACCGTGCGGCGCCTTGGCAGCATTCTCTTGGGATCGAGCAACGCCGTCCTGCACCATAACATGGAGATCAGAGGCCTCGGCATCATCAACGTCAGGGACCTCTTCGGCATTGCCGCCATCCGCTACCGCAAGAAGATCGAACTGGTGGTGCTTCTGGAGATGTGGGAGACTGGCACGGAGTACGAGCGGCTGGGGCTCGAGGAGAGCTACCACACCATGCTGGGCGTCAACGTGCCGTTGCTGCGCACCCCGGTGTTGCCAGGCCGGAATATCCCCACGATCATCGAGGTCGCCGCGCGCAACCAGATTTTGAAGATCATGGGGAGTCACTCAGCGCGCGTCTTCGAAGCGCAGCTCGCCCAGCAGCTCGCGCGGCCAAGCCTGCAGCCCATGTACCTCGAGGACGAGGCGGAGTAACGCCGTCATCCTCGCCGCTGGCGGGACGGCCGGCAGCGCGAGCCGTTCGGGCCGGGCAGGTCCGGCTCCCAGAAAGGGAGGCACACCGCGCATGGTACCCGTGCTCATTGTCGCCCATGAGAATCTTGCCGAGGCCTTTTTGCAAACCTGCCGCGCCATCCTCCAGGATACGGCGTCAATCAGTTGCATCTCGGTGCATGCCAACGACGATGTCGATGAGGCGCGCAAGACGATCCGGCACAAGATCCATCAGCTTGACAAAGGCCGCGGCGTCCTCATCCTCACAGATCTGTTCGGGGGAACGCCTTCCAACCTCAGCCTCTCATTCCTGGACGAACTGAACGTCGAGGTGGTGACAGGTCTCAACCTGCCCATGCTCATCAAGCTGCCGTTCCTCGATGAGAACGCGGACCTGCGGAGCATCGCCACCACGATCATGGAGTACGGGCGCCGCAACATCAACGTCGCCAGCCAGGTGCTGGCCGGCGGCTCGGGCGGCAGCCCGAAGCAGAAGTGAAACATCCGGGGAGGATGCACGCACCCTGCCACCGTGGCAGCTCTCGATGTTCCCCGGCTACTGAGCTGGTGCGATGGTGGAAACAAGCTGGACCCACTCGTCAAGCGTAGGCGGCGGGCCGCCCATGGCAGGCCTCTCAAGTCTCAGCAAGGGAAGACTCAGGTCATCCCCACGCCGTCGGCCGCATGGCGCTGCCAGCGAGGGGAGCGAAGGGCGAGCGAGCGCGCCGAACGAGGCGGCTCCTTGGCGGCGGAAGGTGACCGTTGCGATGCCGAGTATCATGGTGACGATTCAGAATAAGCTCGGCCTGCATGCTCGGGCCGCCGCCCAGTTTGTCAAACTCACGAACCGCTACAAAGCAGAGGTGGTCGTCGCCAAGCAAGGGCGGCAGGTGAACGGCAAGAGCATCATGGGCGTGATGATGCTGGCCGCCAGCAAGGGGAGCCAGCTCATGATTTCCGCCGACGGCCCCGATGCCGATGAGATACTCGCCAGGCTGAGTGATCTCATCCAGAACAAGTTTGGAGAAGAGTAGGCGTGAACGAACGAGCAGCGGAGCGCGTTGCGGACACGGTGAAGGTGGTCGGGCTCGGAGTCTCCCCCGGCATTGCCCAGGGGCCGGCCTACCTGCTCGACCGCAGCCAGCCGAAGATCCACAAGTACAGCCTGCAGAGCCACAACGTCGATGCCGAGGTGGAGCGTTTCGAGCGCGCCATCGAGGAATCGCGCCTGCAACTCCAGGATATCCGCGAGCGGCTGGCGCGCGACTTCGGCACCGAGCACCTCTACATCATCGACTCGCATATCCTGCTCTTGCAAGACGAGCTTCTCATCACCAACACCATCGCCACCATCCGCCAGATGGAGATCAACGCCGAATGGGCCTTGAAGCGCTCCATCGAGCACTTCCAGACGATCTTCTCAAGCTTTGATGACGACTACCTGCGGGCCCGCCGCGCCGACCTCCAGTACCTCGGCAATCGCGTCCTGCGCAACCTTATGGGTCAGGGGATCGAGCGCATGGCGGCCGACGGTGAGCCGGTGGTCATCATTGCTCACGATCTCTCCCCTGATGACACCATCCAGCTCACGCGCGAGCGGGTCCTCGGCTTCGCCACCGAGGTCGGCGGCCACACCTCCCACACCGCCATCATGGCGCGCTCGCTCGAGATTCCGGCGGTGGTCGGCGTGCATGACCTGTTGCGAACCGTTCACACGGGCGATTTCTTGATCATCGACGGCCAGGACGGCACGCTCCTCGTCAACCCCACCGCCGAGCAGCAGGCGGAGTATCAAGCGAAGCGCCAGCAGTACCTCCTGCACGAGGAGGAGCTCCTGACCCTCACCGAGCTGCCCAGCGTCACCCTCGATGGGCACCGCCTGCGCCTCGACGGCAACATCGAGACCCCCGAGGAGATTGCCTCGCTGCGGGTGCACGGCGCCGAAGGGATCGGCCTCTACCGCACCGAGTACCTGTGCATGAACCGCAATGGTTTTCCCAGCGAAGAGGAGCAGTACCTCGTCTATCAGGAGGTGGCGCGGCGCATCGCCCCGAATAAGGTGGTCTTCCGGACGTTCGATCTGGGGGGTGACAAGTTCCTCTCTCTCCCTCCGGAGCACCCCGCCATCCGCGGCAGCATGGGGCTGCGAGCCATTCGGCTCTGCCTGCGCAACCAGGCCATGTTCAAGAGCCAGTTACGCGCCGTGTTGCGCGCCAGCAGCAAAGAGAATGTGCGCCTCCTCTACCCCCTTATCACCTCCGTCGATGAGGTCCTCGCCAGCCAGGCGCTCCTCGAGGAGGCGCGCGCAGAGCTGCGCCAAGAGGGACAAAGCTTCGACGAGCACCTGGAGGTGGGGTTGATGATTGAAACCCCCGCCGCCGCCGGCATCGCCGATCTGCTGGCCAAAGAGGTTGACTTCTTCAGCATCGGCACCAACGACCTCATCCAGTACGCCATGGCCATCGACCGCACCAACGACGAGGTGGCCGGGTACTACGACCCCCTCCACCCCTATGTCCTGCGCTGCATCCAGGACGTGGTGCGGAAAGCGCAGGAGGGCGGCATCTGGGTTGGCGTCTGCGGCGAGATGGCTGCTGATGCGGAGAGCATCCCGCTGCTGATCGGCATGGGCGTGCATGAGCTGAGCGTCAACCCGGTGGCGATCCCCCACGTGAAACAGATCATCCGCGCCCTCTCCAGGAAGCACTGCGAGGAGTTAACGCAGCAGGCCCTGAGCCTTGGCAGCGCCACGGCCGTGCGTCACCTTGTAAAGGAGACGCTGGCGTCGCTCTTTGATTGCGGCGAATGAAACGCGCTTGTCCCCAGTGTGCTGTTTCACAAATTCTATCGCCAGAATTTGCGAGGGAGCCTCGCCCCCTCGCGCACCCCGACTACGCGAGCTGCTGCGCAGCTCGCGGGGATTGGGGGTCTGGGGAAGCAAAGGTCTTGCGCAAAAGCTCCCCCACCACATGGCCCGCAGAAGGCGTCCGATTAAGGATGGAATTTGTGTGACGCAACACTAGGCGCTGCCCGTCGCCGACCTCGGTTGCATCTCCCCTCAGCCCCGCCGCGTGCCGGCACCACGGCGTCGCACGACGCCCCCTGACAGAGGCCGGGAAGCGCCGCAATGCTCGTCTCCTTCAGCAGGCTCGAGGTTCGTGGACGTGCCGTAAAGGCGCGTCTCATGACGCAGGTGGTAAAGACATTGACAAGTTGAGAGCGTCTTACTATGGTAGATTGCTTGCGCGCGGCGCGGCAAGGGGGGCAGGCAGCGTGGCTGACCCAAGTGCGGCGCGTGCCGGTGGTGGCGGCTGAAATGGTGGTTGAAAGCGGAGAACTCCATGTCAAGAAGTTACTTGTTTACCTCTGAATCAGTTTCCGAAGGTCATCCCGACAAAGTTGCCGATCAAATCTCCGACGGGGTGCTCGACGCCATCATCGCCAAGGACCCGGTCGCGCGCGTCGCCTGTGAGACGCTCATCACCACGGGCATGGTGCTTGTCGCCGGTGAGATCACCACCACCGCCACCATTGACGTGCAGAAGGTCGTCCGCAACACCGTGCGTGAGATCGGCTATACCGATCCCGCCTATGGTTTCGATTGCAACTCGTGCGCCGTGCTGGTGGCCCTGGACGAGCAGTCGCCGGACATTTCCATGGGAGTGACCGAAGGCGTTGGCCTGCACAAGGAGGCAGGCGCCGGCGATCAGGGCCTCATGTTCGGCTACGCCACGAATGAAACGCCGGAGTTGATGCCCCTGCCGATCATGGTCGCCCACCGTCTCGTGAAGAAGCTCTCCGAGCTGCGCAAGAACGGCACCCTCGAGTACCTCCGCCCGGATGCCAAGTCGCAGGTGACCATCGAGTACCGCGACAGCGTGCCGGTGAAGCTGCACACCATCGTCCTCTCCGCCCAGCACGCCCCCGAGGTGACCCTCGACGTCATCCGCGAAGACCTGCGCAACATGGTCATCATGCCCACGGTGCCGAAGCAGCTCCTCGATACCGACAACTATAAGCTCTACGTCAACCCCACGGGACGCTTCGTGAATGGCGGCCCCCAGGCCGACTGCGGTCTCACTGGACGCAAGATCATCGTGGACACCTACGGTGGCTACGGCCGGCACGGCGGCGGCGCCTTCTCCGGAAAAGACCCCACCAAAGTCGATCGCTCCGCCTCCTACATGGCGCGCTACGTGGCGAAGAACATCGTCGCCGCCGGCCTGGCCGATCGCTGCGAAGTGCAGATCGCCTATGCGATCGGCCTGGCGGAGCCGGTCTCCCTCTACGTCGACACCTTCGGCACCGGCAAGGTTGACCACGAACTCATCGAGCGGCTTGTCCGGCAGATCTTCCCGTTGAAGCCAGCCGAGATCATTCAAACCCTCAATCTGCGCCGCGCCATTTTCCGCAAGACCGCCGCCTATGGGCACTTCGGGCGCGAGGAGCCGGAGTTCACCTGGGAGCGTACGGATCGGGCCGAGGAGCTGCGGCGGGCGGCGGGATTGTAACCTCAGGCACGACCCCGCGCGGGCGCCCCTTTTCCAGGCGCCAGGGCGGCGCGGCGCATCATCACGGCTGCCACCACTCCGTGAGTGAGGATGACCGCGACCAATGATAAGGAATGCTGCATGCCACTTGCACCTGCCTACGAGATCAAGGATGCGAAGCTTGCCGCCCACGGCCAGGAGCGCATCATCTGGGCCAGCCACGCCATGCCGGTGCTGGAGCTCATCCGCCAGCGCTTCGAGAAGGAGAAACCCTTGCAGGGGGTGCGGTTGGGAGCCTGCCTGCACGTCACCAGCGAGACCGCCAACCTCATGATCACCTTGCAGGCCGGCGGAGCGCTCCCCTACCTGTGCGCCTCCAACCCCCTCAGCACCCAGGACGATGTGGCGGCCGCCCTAGTCGAGAACCACGGCATCCCCGTCTTCGCCATCACTGGCGAGAACAACGAAACCTACTATCGGCACATCAACGCCGTGCTCGATGCCGAGCCGCAGCTCACGATGGATGACGGCGCCGATCTCGTCTCCACCGTGCACAGCAAGCGTCCGGCCCTCGCCGCGGCGATCGTCGGCGGCACCGAGGAGACCACCACCGGCGTCATCCGTCTGCGCGCCATGGCCGAGCGAAACATCCTGCGCTACCCCATCATCGCGGTCAACGACGCCGACACGAAGCACTTCTTCGATAACCGCTACGGCACGGGCCAGAGCACCATCGACGGCATCATCCGAGCCACGAACCGGCTGCTGGCGGGTTCCACCTTCGTCGTCTGCGGCTACGGTTGGTGCGGGCGGGGCGTTGCCATGCGGGCGCACGGCATGGGCGCCAACGTCGTCGTCACCGAGGTGGACGCGGTGCGCGCCCTGGAAGCAGCCATGGACGGCTACCGGGTGCTGCCGATCAGCGAGGCGGCCAAGATCGGCGACTTCTTCTGCACCCTCACCGGCGATATCGCGGTCATCCGCGGAGAGCACTTCGAGGTCATGAAGGACGGCGTCATCATCGCCAACTCCGGCCACTTCAACGTCGAGCTGGACCTCGAGAGCCTGCGCCGGATGTGCTCGAAGCACCTCGTGGTGAAGGAGTTCGTGGAGGAGTACAAGCTGCCGAACGGACGGCGCATCTACGTCCTCGGCGAGGGGCGCCTGGTAAACCTCGCGGCCGCCGAGGGCCACCCCGCCGCCGTCATGGACATGAGCTTTGCGAACCAGGCGTTGGCGGCCGAGTATATCTTCAAGAACGCGGCCACCCTCGGCAAGCAGGTCTACCCTGTGCCCAAGCATCTCGATCAGCAGGTCGCGCGGTTGAAGCTTGCGGCCATGAATATCCAGATCGATCGGCTGACGCCGGAGCAAGAGAAGTACCTCACCTCCTGGGAGATGGGAACCTAGCGGCCCACTCCGCGCCTCAGGCGGACCTGGGGGCAAACCTGGGCGAGAGAAGTGTGAGTGTGAGAAGAGTCGCGCTGCCGAACCGAGGCTGCTTCGCCTGCCTGGCGTTGCTCACCCTGCTGCTGAGCTTGGCGGCATACCGCGCCACCGCCCAGTCGGGCCGATCCCTCTACGAGCAAGCCCGGGCGGCGTACTTCGAGACCGCCCGGGACGCCGCCCTGCGGAGCCAGCGCCAGAGTTGGGAACGCGTCCTCGACGCCTACCGTGAGGTGCTGCGTCAAGAGCCACGACACGCCGATGCGCCCGCGGCCCTCTACATGCTGGGCAAGCTGCACTCCCGCCTCTACGATGACTTTCGCTCCACCCACGACCTCGATCTGGCGCTGCAAGCCTTCCAGCATCTGTCGCAGGAGTATCCGCAAAGCCGCCTGGCCGATGACGCCCTCTACCGCGCCGGGGTGATCTACCTGAAGGAGAAGCGCACCCCCAGCCTGGCCCTCGCCGCGCTCAATCGCCTCATAGAGCAGTACCCGCAGGGGGACATGCGTGCCGAGGCGCGCGCCCTGCGCGAGACGATCTTGCAGGACCACGGCCAGCCCAACCCTGCCAGCAGCAGCACCGCGGCCCTCCCCTTCATCAGCCGCATCACGCAGTGGTCCAACCCGCGCGACACCCGCGTCGTCATCCACGCCGACCGCGAGCTCAAGTTCGCCAGCCAGCAGCTCTCCAATCCCGACCGGCTGGTCTTCGACCTCAGTCCAGCGTACCTGGCGCCGGAGCTGCACGAGCGCTCCATCAGCATCGATAACGGCGTCCTGGAGCGGGTACGGAGTGCGCAGCATGACAAGGAGATCGTGCGGGTCGTCCTCGACCTGAAGAACATTGACACCTATCAGGTATTCTCCCTTCACGACCCCTACCGCGTGGTGATCGACGTGCAGGCGCAATCACCACCTGCCGAGGCCCCGGCTCCGCCGCCGCGGCCAACCCCGCCGCCGATCGCCGGGAAACGCCCCCCGAGCGACCAGAGGGTGGACACGCGGGCTTTGAAGATCATCATCGATCCCGGCCACGGCGGCAAGGACAGCGGGGCAATCAGCCAGCGGGGATTCGCCGAGAAAACCGTCACCCTCGACATCGCCAAGCGGCTGGGGTGGCTCCTCCAACAGCAACGAGAGACAGGCTTCCAGCCCGTCCTGACGCGCAGCCGGGATGTCTTCGTCCCCCTTGAAGAGCGCACCGCGCTGGCCAATGCGGAGAACGGCAACCTCTTCATTTCCATCCACGCGAACGCGGCGGAGAACAGCTCGCTGCGCGGCATCGAGACCTACTTCCTGAACCGGGCCTCAAGCGAGCGCGAGCGCCGGGTGGCCGCCCGCGAGAACAACACCTCGCTGCAGCGCTTGAGCGATCTCGAGTTCATCCTCAATGATCTGCTGCTCAACTCCAAGCTGCGCGGCTCGAGCCTGCTGGCCAAGATGGTGCAGGACTCGCTGATCGGGCGCCTGCAGGACCGCTACCAGGAGGTGCGCGACCTGGGCGTGAAGCGCGCCCCTTTCTACGTCCTTTTGGGCGCCCGCATGCCGAGCATCCTCGTCGAGGCGGCGTTCCTGACGAACCCCGTCGAGGAGCAGCGCCTGCGGTCGCGCGCCTACCGGCAGATCATTGCGGACGCCATCGGCAAGGCTGTCACGGTCTATGCCCACCGCCTGAAAGCGGGCCAACCCACCGATACTCCCCGGAGGCAGCATCGCACCCTGGATGAGTTCCTCGCTGATCTCGACCGCCATGAGAACTAGATGACGGTCCGCCACGGCGCCTCTCTCCCGTGCCATGGCGCGAAGCGCTTCACCACGCTGCGCGACGCGCCGCGGGGGCGCCGCTTGCGAGGACGCCCCAGGGGACGCATCCCTTGCGCTGGGAGCCATGAGGCGTCCCTCCGTTCTCTGCCATGCGGCGGGCCCGCGGCGCATCCCAGGGTGGATCACACTGATGACCCCTCCCCCCACCGAGCAACCCGCTCAGGACGCGGCGCCGCAGCCGACCCCGCCGGCGCCGAGCGCGCGCGCCAGGCGCGCCCGTCCGCGGGCGCTCCCCGTCGTCGCCATCATCGGCCGGCCGAACGTCGGCAAGTCCACCCTATTTAACCGCATCATCCAGCGCCGGCAAGCCATCGTCGAGCCCACCCCAGGTGTGACGCGCGACCGTAACTACGCCATTGCGGAGTGGCACGGCAGGCAGTTTCAGCTCGTCGATACCGGCGGCTTCGAGCCCACCGCCACCGAAACGCTCCTGGCGCAGGTGCGGGAGCAGGCGCGCCTGGCAATCGACGAGGCGGACCTCCTCCTTTTCCTCGGCGATGCCAGGAGCGGCCTTACCCCGATGGACGAAGAGATCATCGCGGAGCTGCGGCGGAGCGACAAGCCGCTCCTCGCCGCGATCAATAAGGTCGAGGGTCCGAGCCAGGAGACCGCCGCGGCGGAGTTCTACCGCCTGGGGCTGAGCCCGATGCTGCCGGTGTCGGCGGAGCACGGTCGCGGCGTGGGCGATCTGCTCGATGCCGTCCTGGCGTTACTGCCGCGGGCGCCGACCCAGGAAGTCGTCGAACCTGAGGTCCGGCATCGCATCTGCGTCCTGGGGCGGCCCAACGTCGGCAAGTCCTCGCTCATCAACTACCTGCTGCGGCAGCCGCGCCACCTCGTCGATCACCGTCCCGGCACGACGCATGACGCCATCGACACCATCATTCGCTACCACGGCTTGGAGTACCTCTTCATCGACACCGCGGGGATACGCCGCAAAGGGCGCGTCAGTCAGGCGGTGGAGAAGTTCAGCGTGGTAATGGCCTTGAAGAGCCTGCGCCGGGCGGATATCGCCCTCCTCATGATCGACGCGGTGGAAGGGGTGACGGACCAGGACGCCACCATCGCCGGCTACGTCCACGAGGCCGGCAAGGCGTGTATCGTCCTGGTAAACAAGTGGGACTCCATTGAACGAGATACCCATACCTTCCGCGGCTACGTCGACACCGTTCGAGAGCACCTGAAGTTTTTCCCTGACGCGCCGGTGCTGACGATCTCCGCCAAAACGGGGCAGCGCGTCATGAAGATCTTCGCCGCGATCGAGCGCGTCGGGGCCGCCCATGAGAAGCTGGTGCCGACCCCGGTGTTGAACGATGTGCTGCACGCCGCCTTGCAACGCCACCCCCTTCCCGTTCCGCGTGGTCAACCGGTGCGCTTCTACTACGCCACCCAGTGTGATGTCCGCCCTCCTACCTTCATCCTTTTTGTGAACAACCCGAAAGGGGTGCATTTCTCTTCGACGCGCTACGTCGTCAACCAGATCCGCGAAGCCTTCGGGTTTGTCGGCACCCCCCTGCGCGTCATCTGGCGTCGCAGCCGTTCTGCAAAGAGGTGATGAAAGTTCTCTTTTTTTAAGTGCTTGACATATTTTTCTTCAAGTGTTACTGATAGGCTCTGCGTCTACTTCGATCAACTGCCAAGCATCGAGCGCCGCCGGGACCCGCAGAGATCCTTACCCTCTCCCTTGCCCGCGTGGCTGGGATGATGTGTTGGGGAGGACTTGCAGGTTTTCCGCCACGGTTTCCTCGTTGCCAGGGGCGCGGGGTAGAGAGGCAGGTTCGCCGAGTCAGAATAACGGCACGAGGTCCAGTTGCTGGGTCGACGCAGAAAGGTGACGCTGTATGAAGGTTCAACGGGTGGCGTTGCGCAATGTGGGACTCCTGGGCGATACGGGAAGCGGCAAGACCTCTCTGGCGGAGGCTCTCTTGTTCAGCGCCGGAGCGATCGAGCGCTTGGGGTCCGTGCTGGACGGCACCACCACCATGGACTTCGATGCCGATGAACAGAAACGTTCACGATCCCTAAGCTCCGCGCTTGCAACCCTCTCCTGGAAGAAGACCAAGATCAACCTCATCGATACCCCGGGCGCTGGCAACTTCGTGGCCGACGCCTTCGCCTGTTTGCGGGTGCTGGACGCCGCCATCTTCGTCATCCATGCGGGATCAGGCGTGCGCGTGCAGACGCAACGGCTCTGGCAGGCGTGCAAAGAGCTGGGTGTGGTTCGTCTGGTTTACATCAATGCCATGGATGCGGAGCGCGCAGACTTCGACCAAATCATGAATGATCTTACTGCAACTATTGAAGATAACTCAATTATTCCATTTCACCTCCCACTCGGCAAGGGGCCTGCGTTTGCTGGTGTAGTGGACGTGGTGCGGCAGCGCGGGCTGAGCTTTCAGGCCGGCGGGCGAGGCGAGGTGAAACCCTGTGAGGTGCCTGAGGCGCTCGCCGACAGCCTCGCGGCGACGCGCGAGCGGCTTACCGAAGCAGTGGCCGAGGCGGACGACGCACTGCTGGAAAAGTACCTCGAGGCGGGGACCTTAAATGACGACGAGCTGGTGGAAAGCCTGCGGGCGGCGGTACGCCAGGGGAGCGTGACGCCGGTGGTGTGTGGCGTCGCCACGCAGTGCCTGGGGGCGCAAGCACTGCTCGACCTCATCCTCGACTATCTCCCCGCCCCCAACGAGCGGCCTCCGCTGCGCGGCGCCGCCCCGGGCAACGGCGCGGAGGTGCTGCGCCAGCCCATCGACGAGGCTCCCTTCTCAGCCCTCGTCTTCAAGACGATGGCCGACCCTTACTCCGGCAAGCTGACGCTCTTCCGCGTCATGTCCGGCATCCTCACTCCGGACAAGGTCGTCTTGAACGCTAACACGGGCGAGAAGGAACGCCTCGGCCAGCTCAATAACCTGCTCGGCAAGAACCAGCTCACCGTGACGCAGGTCAGCGCCGGAGACCTCGCGGTGGTGGCGAAGCTGAAGAGCACCACCACCGGGCACACGCTCTGCGATGAGAAAGAGCCCATCCTCTACCCCGTCATCGAATTCCCCAAACCGGTCATCAGCATTGCCGTGGTGCCGAAATCGAAGGGCGACGAGGAGAAGGTGAGCAGCGGCCTGCGCCGCCTCAGCGAGGAGGACCTCACCCTGCAGTTCTCCGTTGATCACGAGAGCAAGCAGCTCGTCATCTCCGGCATGGGGGAGGACCACCTGGACGTCGTCATCGACCGCTTGAAGCGCAAGTTCGGGGTGGAGGTGGAAGCGGAGGAGATGCAGGTGCCGTACCGCGAAACCATCCGCTCCAGCGTCAAGGTGCAGGGACGGCACAAGAAGCAGTCGGGCGGCCGCGGCCAGTTCGGCGATACCTGGCTGGAGATCGAACCGCGCGAGCGCGGCAGCGGTTTCGAGTTCGTCGACAAGATCGTCGGCGGGGCCATCCCGCGCCAGTACATCCCGTCGGTGGAGAAGGGCATCGTGGAGGCCATGAAGCGCGGCTCCCTGGCGGGGTTTCCGGTGGTGGACCTGACGGTCACCCTCTACGACGGCTCGTACCACTCCGTCGACTCGTCGGACATGGCCTTCCAGATCGCCGGCTCCATCGGCTTCAAGAAGGGAGTTGAGCAGGCAGACCCCGTGCTGCTCGAGCCCATCGTCAACATGGAGGTGTTCGTTCCCGAAGACGCCATGGGGGACGTGATCGGTGATTTGAATGCGAAGCGCGGCAAGGTCTTAGGCATGGACTCGCGCGGCAAGCTGCAAGTGATCCGGGCCCAGGTGCCGCTGGCCGAGGTCTTGAAGTATGCCACGGTGCTGAAGTCCATGACCGGTGATCGGGGCTCCTTCAGCATGGAGTTCTCTCACTACGAGATGCTGCCGCCGCACCTCTCCGAAAAGGTGATCGCCACCAGCAAGAAGCGGGGAGAGGCCTGAGGGAGCGCCGGGGAGTCTTGTGCCGCGCGCCGCGGCGCCGCCGCGTGGATGGTGGTTGGCGCAAGCATCGCCACCGCCAGCGGGCAGACGTGGAGAGGCGAGAGCAGCGTGATTAAAGCCGATCTCGTAGACACCGTGTACCAAAAGGTAGGTCTGTCACGAAACGAGGCTGCCCATATCGTCGAGGTCATCTTCTCGGTTATGAAGGAAGCGCTGCGCAACGGTGAGGATGTGCAGGTTGTCGGTTTCGGCAACTTTAAGATTCGCCAGAAGAGGACGCGCGTCGGGCGGAATCCCAAGACCGGCGAGGAGATCATGATCACCTCGCGCAAGGTGCTCACCTTCAAACCCAGCAGAAACCTGCGCGACATTGCGAACGGCAAGGTTGGCAGGCCCCATGAGGCGCCGCTGGCCTGAACGCGCGGCGGCGTCGGCCGTTGCAACCATGCGGGTGGGTAACGGTTGACAGAACCGAGGGGAGCTGACGTTCAGTGGTGAGGGTGCGGCCTCGGCGTCGCCCCGGACGACCAGTGCGGCAGGCTGCCGTGCCGCTGGATGCCAGGAAACATGGCTAGTACTATCCCGGATAAGATGTTCTTCAAGATCGGCGAAGTCGCTGACATCACCGGCATCAAGCCCCATGTGCTGCGCTACTGGGAGTCCGAGTTCAAGCTCCTGAAGCCGGCGAAGAATAAGTCGGGGCAACGCATCTACCGCCGTCGCGATGTCGAGGTTGTGCAGCAGATCAAGCAGCTTCTCTACGAGGAGTCGTATACCATCGCAGGGGCGAAGAAGAAGATCGCGCGGCGCTTCGGCGAGGAAGTTGAGAATGGCAATGGCGCCGACCTCGCCGTGGCTCGTCGCGTTTTCCAGGAGGTGCGAGGAGAGCTAATGGAAATTCTAAGTATTTTAAAGAATTAGGAGAGTAAACTTAAGAAGTTCCTTTATAATTGTTCCGCATCCGCAGCCAGTATCGAGAGGTTCGCTCTCCGCTCCCCTCAGGGCCGCCCTCCGTCGCCCCCCGTAAGCTGGTGGCCCAGGTAGAACGTCCGCAGCTCAGCTTCCCAAGCGCGACTGCCGGAAGCCTCCCATTGGAACGGCAGATCGACGATCTCCCCCGCTTGGGTGATGCCGGGCGCGGCTTCGAGCGCGGCCCGCAGAATGCGCCGTTGCTCATCCGCCTCTCCAGGTCTCCCCACCGTATGCCCCATGGGGAAATCAAGGAAGGCAGCACGAGGCATCCGTACCAATGCCGCGATGTCCCGCGCCAGCACCAGGCAAATGGTGGGAATCCCCCGCTCCTCGATGCCGCGCGCAACCAGACCCACGGTCTGGTGGCAGACGGGTCAAAGCGGCAGGAGGAGCACCAGGTCAGTGTGCTGCGCGGCGAGCTGCTTGGCGAGCTCTGGCGTGACGAGCTGCAGCAGCTTTGTGCGCTGGTAAAACTGCCCGGTGATGGAGAAGTGCCAGGGCGCAACCTCGCCGATCACCCCCTGAGTTTCCAGCTCGAGCAGGCGCGTCAAGGGGAAGATGCAGTTGATGTCCCGCTCGCCAACATAGCGCACCGGCGCCGTATGCGCAAAGGTCAGCTCCTGCGGCGGGACCTGCCGAGGCAGGCGCACGACTCTGGGGTCGTTCTTGCTTTGCAGCGGCGTCTCACCGTTGCAGTAGATGGCCGCGGTGCTGATCATCGCCACGCGACACTCGGCCAGCGGTTTCGTGAGCGCGGCCCAGGGAGCCTCGTCGTGCACCGACCAGGCATAGGGGCCATAGGTCTTCGTGAAGAGCTCATCCACGAGTTGCAGGTAGTTGAACGGCACGGCGCGACATCCCCTGAGGTGAATGGAGTCCTCGGCGCTCTCCTTTCCGCTGACCAGAACGGCCTGGTCGAGAGTAGCCGGGGGTCGTATGGTAGCTCCCTTCCGGCAGCTTGCCAAGCGAAGTTCGCATCGTCGTCTTGCCCTACCTGGCGCCTATCGCTATGATCAGGGTGCGGATGGACACCTGCCCGGAACCGCGCCGACCGCGGAGTTCCTTCTCCTTCCCATTCCCTCGGCGCGACGCGCCGGTCGTAGGCGAGCGTCAGGGCTTTGAGGCGCAGTACGGATGAGCTCCACCGTCATGCTGTTCGTGCAGGGGTTCCATCTGCTCGCCGCCATGGTGGTGGTGGGCGGCGTCATCTTCCTGCGCGCTCTGCTCATTCCAGCAACACGGCGGCTCGAGGCGCCCGCGGGAGATGTTCTCTTGCAACGCGTCCATCGTCGCTTCCGCATCCTCCTCTGGGTTGCCATGCCCGTGCTTTTCGCCAGCGGCGTGTTCAACATGCTCGACAAGGCATTCAAGGGGATTCAGGCGCCGAGTTACATCGGGACCTTGGGTGTGAAGATCATGCTCGCTCTCCTCGTCTTCAGCATCCTCCTGCTGCTGACGCTGCCGGTCAGAAGCTTCGCACCCTTCCAGGCGCAGCGAGATCGCTGGCTCGTCATCTCCATCATCCTCGCGGTTCTCGTCGTCGGCCTGGCCGGTTACCTGCGGTTGATGTAGGGCGCTCCCCGCCTACCCCGTTCGCCTTACCTTCCTGCCTCGGCGCCGCTTCACCTTGCCGGCCTGGCGCCGGGCGTGGCGGGGGTGGCATCCGGCGATTCCGCACCACGCTTCCTCGCCAGACTCGGGTTATTGCTCCAACGTAACAGGCGGCGCCTGAGAGAACTGCGGAGGCGGGAATAAGGTGCTGCGCATCAGTGTTATAGAACATCGGATTGGCTGCAGCACCGGCAAACCCTGAACCCCACAGCCAGGCATGGCGCCAAAATTTCGGCATAGGGTCGAATCGAGGAGGAAAACGTATCATGAGATCGAAGCGAACCATCTCCGCACTCCTGACATTGATCGCGCTGCTGCTGGTGGTGTCCCAGCCTGGCACAGCCGAGATGTTGTCGCCCCAGGCCACGCGGCAGGCTGAGAGGGTGCCGGTTGTTGCCATGCAGCCTGGTGCCACGCCAGCGCTGCAGGTAGCCCAAGGCATGAACCCCTGCGCCGCAAAAGCCAACCCTTGCGCCGCGAAGGCAAACCCCTGCGCCGCAAAAGCGAACCCCTGTGGGGCGGCGGCGAACCCCTGCGCCGCGAAGAGCGGTGGTCCCACGCCGATCCGCGCCGACTCCATTCGTGACCATGGCAAGCTCGTCGCCATGGGGAAGGACTTGTGGAATGATCGCAAGCTCGGCACCTCCGGCCTTACCTGCATGAACTGCCACGTGAACCATGCGCTGCTCAACCTCGACATGACGAAAGGCCGCTTCCCCCACTTCGTGAAGATGCCGAACGACATCGTGACGCTCGATCAGATGATCAACTTCTGCATGGTGAACCCCATGAAAGCCAAGCCTCTCGAGGCCAACAGCATCACCATGACCGCCATTGCGGCCTATTTCAACCAGCTCGTCGATGAGTACAACGCGAAGCCTGCCGCAGCCCCGGGCGCCAGCAAGGGCAAGGCGAAAACGAGCGGACCAGCCAACCCCTGCGCAGCCAAATAACAGCCTGCGAAGCCGCACCTTTGGTGGGGGGCCTCGCCCCCCACCCTTTGCGCCCGCATCCCTCCTCTCACTCTCGTGGGTCAGACGCTTCGGGTTCACCCTGCCATCGTGGCGACAGATTCCCCGCCGCCGCACCGGGCCCGGTTCAGCCCACGCCTCCTTTTCCAGCGCCGCGCAGTCTGCCACGGCTGCTCCGCTCGGGTGCGCTCCCATTGACTGCATGCAGGACTTGCCGGCCTGGCTGCGTGCGACGCGCGGACAGGCGTGAGCTGCCCTGCCGCGAGGTTGCGCCGCACCCTGGCGGTGCTCGGGGTGTTGGCCTTGGCTGGCTCGCGGTAGCTGCGGCGGCGGCTGTCGGCGCCCGCTGTCGGGGTGGCCAGCGCGATGAGGGCGATCGTCCGCCGCGGCCAGCCGCCAGCCGGGCCGACACTCCTCCCGTTCTCCATCTTCAACCGCCAGCTCCGCTTGCGCACGTCGTCTCCCGAGTCGCGCGCCACCTCGACACCCATGGGCACCACCTCTCGCGGCCCCGCCCCACAAGGTTCTTGACGCTTCCTGGCTATTGGCACATAGTGGCCATGTTGACGCAGTACCGTCTCCAGCGGTACAAGAGCCCTGTTGGCGGAGGTGTGACACATCTCGGTGCTGCGTCAGCTTGCCGAGGGGTGGTCAGTGTGTCCCTCGCGGTCGAGATAGAGTAGCGGACTTTGAACCCGCTGGACGGACGGGTCATCCCGGAGACCGGGCTTGGTCTCGCATTCTACGAGGTGAGGGGGGTAGACGATGAAGGCTATCGTCCAGGATGGCGCGAGGAAGAGACTTTTCAGAACGTTCATCGTTGTAGCTCTGTTTACAGTGTTCCTGGCGTCTCAGGTTGGCGCCGTGGACAAGGTGAAAGTCGCATATCTCCCTGCTCTTTCCTTCTCGCCGTTGTTCCTTGCCATCGAAAAAGGTTTCCTGAAAGAGCAAGGAATCGAGGCGGAAATGCTCGACATGGGCGGTGGCCAGCAAATGATGCTCGCCCTGGCGGCAGGCGAGATTCAAGTCGCTTCCGCCGCGGCGACCGCTGGATTCTACAACCTCATTGCCAAAGCCACCGACCTCAGGATTGTTGCGGATAAAGGGCAAATAAGTAAGCAGGAGAACTTCGTTCCAGTCGTCGTCAGAAAGGAGTTGTATGATTCCGGCGAGGTGCGCACGCCGAAAGACCTCATGAAGTTGAAGATCGCGCAGTTCAACAAGGCATCAATCAGTGAATTCGTACTTTGGAAGCTCATCGAACCGTATGGGAAGCGCTATCAGGATCTGAATCTCGTCTACCTCTTTCCTCCCCAGCAATACACCGCATTGAAAACAGGCGCGGTCCAGGCCGCCGTTACCGTTGAACCATGGGGATCGCGCATGGAGGCGGAAGGATTCGGAAAGATCCTCGAGCGTGGAACTTCGTGGCTTACGCGACCGGTCTTCCAGATCGCCGTGATCATGTATTCCGGCAAGTTCATCGGCTCCTCCCCGCAAGTGGCGCAACGCATGATGAACGCCTACGTTCGGGGCTTGAAGTACCACAATGCGAAAGGCTACGGCGACGCGGACGTGCAGATGGCTGTGAGCAAATGGACCAAGGTCGCCCCTGACGTCATCGGCAAAGCAATCCCCACGGTGTTCTCGAAAGACGGCCGCGTGGACGTGCCATCGTTGGATGAGCAACAGCGCTGGTTCCTCGCCATGGGCTATCTGAAAGAGCTGCTCCCCACTGAGAAATGGGTCGACATGAGCTTCGTCGACAAGGCGCAATGAGCGCTGGCGAGCCCCCCGGCATGCGGCGTCCTGTCGGCAACCATGTTGCCTGGAGGGCGATCCGCAGGTCAGCCGCGGTTCGCAACCCCGGGGTGGAGGAAGACCACTGGCGTTCTCCTCCACCAGCAGGAGTGGCCTTCGAAACCACTCGCGGGTGATGACGCAAGAGAGCGGGCCGTGCGTGCTGCAAGAGGTGGTCGCCGCGCACCTGATCGCCACTCGGAGCACACATGGCGACCCGAGCGGAACGTCGGCCTATGAAACGGGGTGAAAAGGCAAACCCACGGCACCTCAAGAGACAAGGTGAAAAAATCATGAGTATCGCGCTCGATCCAGCCAAGACCGGTCTGTTGCTGGTGGATTATCAAAACGGCTTCCTGAGTCCGGAGGGAAGACTAGCTCAAGAAGGCGAAAACGTCGAACTCATGCGCGCGATCATCGAACCAACCAAACGGCTTCTCGAGGACTGCCGGCAGGCGGGGATCGTCGATTTCTGGTCCATCCAGGAACATTACGCTGAAGACAAGGCGCGCGAGAAGCATAAGGTAACCCCGCACCTGAAGAAACGCAAGGCTCCTCCTTGCCTGCACGGCACCTGGGAGACGAAGATCATCGATGAACTGCAAGGTTATCTCAGCGATTCGAGCCAGGTCTTTGTAAAGAACAAGTGGAGCTGTTTCTTTAACACCAACCTGGAATTTCTCCTTCGCCGCTTAGATATTGACACCCTGCTGGTTTGCGGCGTTTCCACCTGCATCTGTGTTGAGACGACGGTGCGCGACGCCTACATGCGCGACTACGACGTCATCCTGGTGGAAGAGTGCACCAGCCACTACGATCCTGAAGCCCACCGCGCCACCCTGAAGTTCATCAACCGCTTCGCCGGCATGACGGCGACCGTGGAGGATGTTCGCCGGATGCTGGCGCGCCACCCCCAGGAGGTGCTGGCCCCTGCCTCGTCGGCACGGTGCTGAGGAACGGTGGTGGCGCTTCTCGCGTCGGCGTCGGCGGGGGATATGGAGAAGGAGCACGCCGCGAACGAGAGCGGCGCCACCGCATTTCACGGCTTCCCCGTCGAGAAGCTCCCCAGCAACAAGCGAAGGTTTCATTCTTACCCCTGGCCGTAGGGTGAGGAGAGCGCTCGGCATGCTCTCGTGGAGGCGTCTGCGGCGATTGTTGCTGCCCAGCTCTCCGCCGCGTCGCCGGTGGGTGGCGACGCTCCTCCTCGCCTTCATCGCCACCGTCGGCTGGTCTACCGCCGCGAGCGCGGCGCAGGCTGCCGCACCCACCCCGCCAGCTCCTGCAGCTCAGGAACCGATGGTGGTCATCCCGGCCGGCCCCTTCATCATGGGGAGCACACGGTCCGAGCGCGACTACGGCTATCGCCTCGATGAGACACTCCACAACAGCGCGACGGCCCGCACCTATGGCTGGTTCGAAACAGAAACACGTCAAACTGTAGAGCTGCCAACCTACTCTATCGACCGCCTGCTCGTCACCAACGAGCAGTACCAGCGCTTCGTCACAGGTGCGGCTCACCCCGCCCCCTTTGTCGATGAAGCAACCTGGAAGAGCTACGGCCTCATCCACCCGTACAAGACCGCGCAGCGGTTCCTCTGGCAGGAGACCTCCTTCCCCGTTGATCGCGGCAAGCACCCCGTGGTCCTCGTCAGCCATGCCGATGCCGCGGCCTTCTGCGCCTGGCGCGGCAAGCGGGAGGCCCGGCCCTTGCGCCTGCCAACCGAGGCGGAGTGGGAGAAGGCGGCGCGCGGCACGGACGGCCGCGCCTTCCCGTGGGGAAACGAGTTTGACCCAACGCGGCTGAACAGCTTCGACCGGGGACCTTACGACACATTGCCGGTAGGAAGCTACCCGCGCGGGGTAAGCCCATACGGGGTGCACGATATGGCGGGGATGGTCTTCGAGTGGACGGCGACCGCCGGCGCGAGGCCGGGGACATTCATGGTGAAGGGAGGATCGTGGGATGACCTGCCCGGCGTCACGCGGAGCGCCGCCCGCCACGATCGCCCGGCGGCCCTCAAGCACGTCCTGATCGGCTTCCGCTGCGCCGCCGAGGGCGCGGTGCGCGGCGCCCTGCCCAGCACCGCGACCGGCACGCCTGCCGGCGGCCCGCAGCCTCCGCCCTTGCCGCTACGTTAGTCCGGGAACTCCTCGGGGATGTTATGGCGATGCAGCCCGCGTTTATCGGCTTCGTCTCTCCAGGCCTGGGCATCCCAGCCGTCTGGAACCTCTTTCGGCGATGAGATTTCGAGGACGTTCCCGTCGGGGTCCTCGAAGTAGGTGATCGTGGTCAGGTCCTCGATGTGCAGGTGAGGCCCCTTGAGCACCTTCACCCCCTTCTCGCGCAGCCATTCCGTCGCCTTCTCCACCGCCTCGGCGCTCTCCAGCTCAAACGCCACATGATTCAGGCCCGGCCGCTGGCGGTGGTTGTCCGCTTTCTCCCCCGGCACCTGGTAGAGCGCAATGTTGTGGAAGAAGAGCTCCGCCTTGCCATGCTGACCCCAGTTCATCCAGACGACGCGGCCGGGCACCCGCCCCGCCGGCTTCAGACCGAGGATGTCGCGGTAGAACTTCTCGGAGCGCTCCAGGTCCGTCACATTGATGTTGACGTGAGCCAGCCCGAGAGGCTTGATCATCGGTTCACCTCCACTCGCCGGCGCCTGCATCCCTGGTCCCCAGCCGCAACGACGGGCTCTCCCGCCCCACCTCGCGCGCCGAAAAAGACCGGTCCAGGCGACCTGCCGGCATTGTCTTCAGTAGATGATGGTCGTGGAAACGATAGGCAATGGCGTCCCCGGCGTCAAGCCGCGGCGCGGGCCGCGCAGATGCGCCTTCAGGCCATGGGATGGCGGCGCATGAAATCGAGGGTCACGCGGTTGAACTCGTCCGCCTGCTCCATGAGCGCCAGATGCCCGCCTTGCGGGAAGAGGTGGAACTCGGACCCCGGAATCAGCTCATGGACCCGCCGCGAATAGCTCGGCAGGGTGATCTGGTCCTCGGAGCCGACGGTCACCAACGTCGGGCAGGCAATCCGCCGCAGGCGATCGGCGGTGTCATGCAGGAGGTCCGCCTCGTACTGCCGGATGACCGGCGTGAGCGGCTGCGTCTCGAGCCGCTGGCGCGACCTCGCGATGGCCAGCTCCACCAGCTCCGGGTGGGCGTTCTGGAAGCTGGCGGAGAAGAGCCAGGTGGCGCTGTTGAGGGCCATGAGGTCGCGATCTCCGATCTCCAGGAGGCGCCTTCGCACCTGCATCTGAAAGCGCAGGTGCGGCAGGCGCGGACCGTCGGCATAGGTGCTGTGCAGGGCCAGGGTGTGCACCATCGCCGGCTCGTTCAGCGCCAGCTCCTGGCCGATGAGCGAGCCGAGGGAGAGGCCGCCGATGTGGGCGCGCTCGATGCCGACGGCGCGCATGAGGGCCGCCGTGTCCTCCGCCATGAGCCGCACGGTGTACGGCGTCTCCGGCGCGTCTGACAAGCCGATGCCGCGGTGATCGAAGATGAGGCAGCGGTGCTCTTTCGTGTAGTCGCGAAGCTGCAATGCCCAGAGCGTGTGGTCGCAGCCTGTTCCCATGATGAGGACGAGGGGCTCGCCTTCGCCGTGCAGCTCGTAGTACATGCGGATGCCATTCGCCTCGGCGTGCGGCATACGTTCCTCCCGGCCCGTTCGCGGCCCAGCCGCCTCCACCACCGTCGCCACGCCGGCGGCGAAGCCCGGCGCCCACCTCCGTGACAGCTCTGCGTCTTATACCGTCCCGCGCCGGGCTCGGTCAAGGAAGGCCATCCGGCCGAGGTCGGTCCGGCCCGGCGCCGTAGCCGCGTTCCCCGAACAATCCCGCGTGCCGCCTCGCCATCGCGGCTGCCTTGACATGCAGAGCACGGCCATGAATACTTGCCCGCAGTGGTGCCGCCTCGCCCCCCCTGGCGGGTTGTCAAGTTTGCAGAAGGAGAGCCCCCATGGCGTCGTACTCGGTGGTTGGCCAGCGCCAGCCCTGGAAGAACGCCCAGAGCCGCGCGCTGGGGATCGAACGCTATGCGGCGGACCTCAAGCTGGCGGGAATGCTGCATGCCAAGCTGCTGCGCAGCCCCGTGCCGCACGCCGCCATCCGCGCCATCGACACCAGCCGGGCAAAGCGCCTGCCGGGGGTGCGGGCGGTGCTCTGCGCCGGGGATATTCCGCGCGTCCTCTTCGGGCACTACGGCAACATCATCCAGGATCAGCCGCTCCTGGCCTACGACCGCGTCCGCTTCATCGGCGAGCCGGTGGCTGCCGTGGCGGCCATCGATGCCGACATCGCCGAGGAGGCCTGCGACCTCATCGACGTTGAGTACGACGAGTTGCCCGCCCTCTTCGACCCCATCGCCGCCATGCAGCCCGGCGCCTTGCTCATCCATGAGCACGCGGAGCAGTACGCTATTTTCCGGCCGCTCATCCGGCAGGGGAATGTCTGTTCCACCACGATCATCACGCATGGTGACGTCGAGCAAGGCTTCGCCGCCGCCGAGCACCTCTTCGAGCAGACGTACGAGACGCAGATGGCGCATCAGACCTATGTCGAGCCCCGCGCCCAGCTCGCGGCGGTCGAGCCCGATGGGCGCGTCACGGTCTGGACCTCCACGCAGGCCGCCTTCGTCGTGCGCGCCGAGCTGGCGCACGTGCTGCAGCTTCCCGTGTCACGCATCCGCGTCATCGCCACCAGCGTCGGCGGCAGCTTCGGCGCCAAGGGGAAGATGGACTGGGAGCCTTACTGCGTCCTCTTGTCGCAGGCCGCCGGCGCGCCGGTGCGCTTCGTCATGACGCGCGAGGAAGAGCTGAGCACCGCCACACCCCGGCACCCCTGCACCATCACGATCAAGTCGGGCGTGAAGCGCGACGGCACCATCATCGCGCGCGCGGTGAAGCTCGTCTACGATACCGGCGCCTATGCCAGCTTCGGTCCGGTGGTGGCCTCGGAGGGCGCCCAGCAGGCGCGCGGTCCCTACCGCATCCCGAACCTGCACCTGGAGTCCCACGCTGTCTACACGAACAAGGTGAGCGCCGCCTGCATGCGCTGCCACGGCACGCCGCAGCCGACCTTCGCCTTCGAGTCGCATATGGACAGCATTGCGGCCGAGCTCGGCATCGATCCTTTGGAGTTCCGCCTTCGCCACGCCGTGCAGGATGGCGACCTCCACACCACCGGCTTGCGGTACAAGGACATCGGCCTCATCGACACCCTGCACCAGCTTGAGGCGCACCACGACCCCGGCCGCCTGAGCCTGCCTCCAGGCCGCGGACGCGGCGTGGCGAGCGGCCAGTGGATGAGCGGCGGGCGGGCCTCCAGCGCCTTCGTGAAGCTCATCGAGGACGGCACCGTGCAGGTGCAGACCGGCGCGGTGGACGTGACCGGAGCAAATATCGTCATCGCCCAGGTGGCGGCGGAGGAGCTCGGCCTGCCCGTCGAGTCCGTCAACACCACCGCGGTGGACACCGAATTAAGCCCCTTCGACGCCGGCAGCTCCGGCAGCCGCATCGCCTACTGCATGGGGCATGCGGTCCGCGAAGCCGCGCAGGACGCGCGCCGGCAGGTCCTCGCCGTCGCCGCCAAACGGTTCGGCGTGGCGCCGCAGGAGCTGGTGCTACGTGACGGCGCCGTGCGGGTGGCGGCTGATCCGACGCGGCGGCTGCCGCTCGACGAGCTGGCGCGCTACAGCATGGTGGTCGGAGGCGGGCCCATCATCGGGCGCGGCTCCTTCGTCGGCCCGCCGTCGGAGTTCGATGCCAACCTGGTGCAGGGCCTCTGCTACAGCTCCGCGCAGGACTTCGCTTACGTCAGCCAGCTCGCCGAGGTGACGGTGGATCGGGAGACCGGGCAGGTGCGCGTGGAGAAGATCGTCTCCACCCACGACATCGGCTTCGCCATCAACCCCATGAGCGTCGAGGGGCAGATCGAGGGGGGAGTGGCGCAGGGACTCGGCTACGCGCTGATGGAGGAGGTGCGCCTGCAGGAGGGCAGAGTGGTCTATCCGAGCCTGCTCGAGTACCGCCCCCCGACGGCCATGGATGTGCCGAAGATCGTCCCCGTGCTCGTCGAATCGCATCCCAGCAAGGGACCGTACGGGGCCAAGGGCATCGGCGAGCCGCCCATCATCCCCACCAGCGCCGCCATCGCCAACGCCATTCGCCACGCCACCGGCGTGCGGGTGACCGCGCTGCCGATGACCCCGGAGCGCGTCTGGCGGGCGTTGCAAGCGGCGTCGCCAGCCGCTTGGAGGGCAGGCTAGGCGGGCATAGGAGGAAGCCGCAAGCTCACGCCGTTAGCCCTCGGCGAAAGAGCACCTCCGTGGCAGCCGGGAATGCCGAACCTCTCCACCGGCCTGCCGGGAGCCGGTGCCGCTTGGCGCGCTACGCGGCCGACGGCAACCTCGCCCGGCGGCTCTGAAGCCACTCGCTACAGCGTATCTCCGTAGGGGCGGTTCGCGAACCGCCCCTACCATCTCCGCGGCGCCCGGCAGGTCCGCCCGCGGGCCCGAAATACCGTGCCTCATGGAAGCGCGCCGATCGAAACCCCTCACCAGCCCTCCTCAGCCGTACCAAGATATCCAGCCAAACCTCGATGACAGGACCGCACCATGACCTCCAAACCGCTCAACAGCCTCTTGGACATCGAGCCCCTGCTGCAGCGGCAGCTCCGCGATCCCGGCGGAGAGATCATCGAGATCCACTGGCAGAACGGCCCCCTGGTCGCCAGGCTGAAGGTCATGGAAACCAGGCAGGGAGACCCCGGCCTCAAGTATGCCATGCTAATTGACGATCAGATGTAAGAGGGTATCCTTCCGCCCCAAGCTCCTCTGCTGAAAAGCGCCTTCGGGGGATGTCCGCGGCGGTCTTCCCGGTCGCTGCCCGTGCGTCCCTTGGCGCGGCAGGAGTCCGTGGGTGTCGGGCACACGCGGGGCTACCCCCCCGTCGGCGGATGCAGCAGGGCGGGGCCGGGGCGCAACCGCACCAGGCATTCGACGTGGTAGGTCTGCGGGAAGAGATCGAGGGGCTGGACCTCGATGACCTCGTAGCCGAGGGCCGCGAGGGCCTTCAGATCACGCGCCAGGGTCGGCGGGCTGCAGGAGACGTAGAGCAGCTCGCGGGCGGGAAAGCGGGGCAGCAGCTCAATGACCTTCGGGTGGCAGCCGCTGCGCGGCGGATCGAGCACGACGAGCGACGCTTTCAGCCCCTCGGCCCAGAGCTTGCGCAGCATCTTCTCCGCCAGGCCGCTGCGGAAGCTACAGTTCAGCAGGCCGTTGCGGCGGGCGTTCATCTGCCCGTCGAGAATGGCGGAGTAGGCGCTTTCGACCCCCAGCACCGCGGCGCAGCGTTGCGCCAGCGGCAGCGACAGGCCGCCGCAGCCGGCGTAGAGGTCGAGAATCAGATCGTCCGGGCGCGGGTTCAGCCACTGCACCACCAGGTCCATGAGCAGGCCGGCCTGGCGGGTATTGGTCTGGAAGAAGGTCTCGGGCAGGAGCTCGTAGCTCAGCCCGCGAACACTCTCGCGCATGGTCTGCGGGCCGTGGATGTGGTGCGAGTCGCGGCCGAAGTGCTCGTCCCACGGGCGGCGCATGACGTTGAACCAAATCGAGGCGCCCTCCGGCAGCGCCGCGATGAGCGGCTGCCAGCGCTGCCGCTGCTCCGCCGCGGCGAGTTCCGGCACGGCCACCCCGAGCATCGCCATGGGGTGCCCCGTGCCGACGCCGAGGCGCAGCATAAGGTGGCCGAACGACTCGTGCGGCGGCGTGTCCGGGCCGTCGCCGAGCATCCGCGTCAGCGCCGCGTTGAGGGCGGGGATCAGGGCGTTCGCGCGCGCATCAAGAATGGCGCAGGCGTCGATGGCGATTTGCTGGCGGTTCGTCTGGTAGGGAGCCTTGCCGCGCCCGCCGCGAGCGACAGCGCCGCCGCCGGCGCTTCGCCCCACCAGGGAGAGCGACACCGCGCCGGCCCGCCGCATGAGGTGGAAGACCATCTTATTGCGGTACCCAAGCGTTTCTTGGGCGCCGATGATCGGGCGCAGGGGAAGGTTCTCCAGCCCGCCGATCTTCTCCAGGGCCTCGGCAACCTCGGCCTGCTTGTTGGCAAGCTGGGCCGCGTAGGAGAGGTGCTGGAGCTGGCAGCCGCCGCAGCGGGCGTAGTACGGGCAGGGAGGCTCGACGCGATCAGGCGCCGCCTCCAGGACCTCCTCCAGCTCGGCGGTGGCGTACTGCCGCTTGCGCCTCAGCACGCGCGCCCTGACGCGCTCGCCCGGAACAGAGCGGGGAACGAAGACGACGAAGCCGTCGTGGCGCCCTACCCCCTCGCCTCCGTAAGAGAGGCGCTCGATCCGTAGGTCGAGGAGCTGATCTTGCTGCACCGCGGGCATCCTGGTCATCGCGGCCTCTTCGAGCTTCTCTCCAGATCTTCCGCGGCGGGGAGGCGATTTCCTGCACGCCTACTGTGTCGTAAGAGGAGCAGCTCGCCTCGCAAGGGGACGGCCGACGCCCCCCTCGCGGCAGCGATGCCGGCTCGGATCAAGGGGAACGGCAGGAGGAGCCGCGACGCCCACCCCGCACGCAGCGGGGCGACCGCAACGGCGCGACGCGAGGCGATGGAGCGTCTTCCCGGCGCGCTCCCCCGCCCTTTTCTAAGCATTGCAGCGGACGAGGCGCACGGCGACAGCGGGCTGAGGCAAAAGAGGTGAAGAACGGACGACGGCGGATCGTTCTCAACTATAGGTTGAGATCACCTTGTACTGCTTCCTCTTCAGGGCGTCCACGATCGTGGCGAGGTTCTTTCCCTTAATGCGGAAATAGTAGATGCGCCGCTCGAGATCCTCGTCCGGAGACATGCCGACGCTCAAGACCTCACTCCCCTCCTGAGAGATCGTCGCGGAGACATCCTCGAAGGCGCCCTTGCGGTTGCCGAGAATGAGGTCAATCCGCTCGCTGCCGCTGATGATGCGCATCATCTCGATGAAGACGTCGAGGATATCAGACTCGGTGATGATGCCGACAAGCTCGTCGTGCTCGACCACCGGCAGGCAACCGATACTATGATTGCGCATGAGGCGGGCCGCGTCCTCGATGTACATGTCCGGCGAGGCGGTGATGACCCTCTGGGTCATGATCTCCTGCACCGAAATTTCCTTCGTCAGGAAGTAGATCTCCTTCTCGTGACTATTGGAGTTCAGCGGCATGAGCGCCATCCGCAGGTCCCGGTCGGTCAGCACGCCGAGGAGCGTCTTCCCTTCCACGACCGGGAGATGATGGATGCCATGCACCCTGATCAACTCCAAAGCTTCGCCGATCGTCCCCTGGGGGGTGATCGTCACTAACTGACGTTGCATGTTGCGCTCAACGATCATAACCTGCCCTCTACGCGAAGGGACGCTCTCTTGTGTGCCTGCTGACCAGCGCGCCTATTTTACTCGAAACGCTGGGAAGATTCAAACCGGCAAGGTCCCCCCTCAAGGCGCCCCGAGCGGGGCTGCGCGGCCGCAGCCGAGCGCGCCTCGGGAAGCAGTCGAAAAGGCCGCGCGCCGGAGTCCGCAGGGGCCTTGAGGGCATGCCGCGGGAACGGGCCTTGCCTCGCACTACCGCAAAGGGTGACGGCGCAATGCACGGGTCCGACGGGTCTGTCGGGCCGTTCTATTACACACGATTCTCATGGCCTCCGTCAATCCGCGCCGCGCAACCGAGTCTCTGGCGCCCCGTGGTGGAAACGGAGGTCGCGCAAGCCCACCGCCTCAGTCTCACCCTGTAGGCCAAGTCGGCAAGGGGGACGTACCATGATCATGCGGACAACGCTCATCCTGGGTCTCCTGGTTGGCATCGTGATGGTGCTGGGAGCCGCGCGCGGCGCCGGACCGCGAAGCGCCGCGGCGCAGCAACCGGCGGCCATGCCCCGGATCATCGAAAGCGGGCCGACCGGCGACGGCTACCAGTGGTCCATCGGACGCGCCACGGAGGGCGGGCCGCGACGCTTCCAAGCGCTGGAGCGGACCCCGGAGGGAATGGTCTGGCGCACCGAACCGGCGCACCCGGAAGTCCTCGAGCCGACGGAAGCCGGCCGCTACCGTGAGTTCCTCCCCTACCTCTTCGGCGCTGATGGGTTGCGGGTGGTGGTGCCGGCCTCCCCGTTGTCGCGGCCTGGGACTCGGCCTGGGGCTGTGGTTGACCCGCTGCCAACCCCAGCGGGCCGGTGAGGTCCTCGCTGCGGCGCCCGCCGGCAATCCCCCTGCCAACCGGTGAGGTGGGGATGCGCTACTTCCTTGGCTTTGCCGTGGTCTTCATGGCGCGCCTGGCGTACAGCGGTCTCGTGCATGGGCCGCTCTTCCTGCACCGCTTTGTCTACCGCGTCCACGCCGAGCAGATGCGCATGAACCCCAGTTTCAGCGCCCTGGTTCTGGCGGAGCTCCTCATTTCCCTGTTGCTCGTGCTGGCCTACCACCTCTGGAGAGGGCGGGGAGCCGCGGTTGGTGGGGGGGCGGGCCTCGGCAAGGGGGCGCTTTTCGGCGGCGTGGCGGGGCTCTACCTGTACCTGCCGCAGAACCTCCTCACTTACCTCCTGTTCGTGCCCTTCAATGCCTCCATGTTCTGGTCCTGGTTCCTCGCCGGGCTGGGAAGCTGCGTCCTGAGCGGCCTGCTGCTGGCGGCGCTCTGGCCTGCGGCGCAGCCACCCCCGGTTCAGCCGGGTCGGGCGTAAGAGGAGCGCCGGCGTCGCCGCGGCTCAACGTTCCCCCGCCGCTTCAGGGTGCCTGCCGAGCACCTCCCTTGCGAGAATCTCCTGGCCAACGTAGGATGAGGCGCGATGGCGCCAGGCGCCATGTCGCGGCAGCAGAAGGCGAACGGCCTGCCGCGCGCAGCCTGGCGCACGAGCCCAGCACCCGATGCAGAGCAGGATTACCTCATGCCTCGAGACAGCCTGACGTTGAAACTTGGCGACAGTGCTCCGGATTTCACTCTGCCGGCCGAGAATGAGGAGCGCATCCAGCTCTCCTCGTATCGGCGGGACAAGCCGTTGCTCCTCTTCTTCTTCCGGGGCACCTGGTGAAAAAGCTGTCAGAAGCAGATGGTCGGTCTGCGGGAAGCATCCAGCCTCTTTCAGCAGCAGCAGGTGCGGCTCCTCGGCGTCGTCGGGGAGCGCCTGGCGCGCCTTCAAGCCCACGTGGCGAAGTCGCCCCTCCCCTTCCGGCTCCTCGCAGATGCTGATGGGAGCACGCTGAAGACCTACGGGGTGTTTCACAAAGATGGCCTCGCGGGCCGCAAAGTCGCGTACCCCGCCGTCTTCCTCCTCGATGGCGAGGGGATCATCCGCCTCATCTCCGTCGGCAGCACCCCGCGGGAGCGGCCGCCGGTGAAGCTCCTGCTGCAGGCCGTCGCCATGCTGACGCCGGCGGCGTAGCAACAGCCGCGGCCTCTCCGGCAAGGGCCTGGGCGGGACACGACGGCCCGGCAGCCGCCGCGCCTTTCGACCCTGAGCAGTTATGCGCCTAATCTTCCTGCTCCTCAGCCAGCTTGCCGTGGGTGGCAGCGCCGTGATGCTGGCCGTGCCACAAAAACCTCAGCTCATGAGCTTCTTCCGCTTCGCCAGCGGCCTCTTCCTCTTCCTCGCGGGCTTGGCGCTGCTGTCGGCTCCGAGGTTCTACGCGAGGGAGACCTGGACCCTCGCCGGGCTGGCGGAGTGGCGCTCCCGTGAAGTCCTGCTCATGCTGCTCTTCGGCATCGGCCACTTGCTGTACGGCCGTCGGCTGCGGGGCCGCCAAAGGGGGAGCCTGCCCGGGATCCTGAGCGTCGTCGCCGCCGTGGGCATCTTGGCGGTCATCAGCGAGGTGTTCGGCAGCAGCCCGCCGGAATCGTCCGCCGCCGTGAATCTGGCGCTGCTTGCCAGGTACCTGCTGTCGAGCGCGACGTTGGGCGCCGTCTTCACCGGCATGCTCTTCGGTCACTGGTACCTCAACGTCCCGGGGCTGGAAGTTGAACCGTACCGGCGCATCATCGCCGCTCTCCTGGTCTGCCTGGCGCTGCAGGCGGGTCTGGATGTCGCCGTCTTTTCCGGCTGGATGCTCGGCGGCGGCTCCGGCCCCGCGGCCTCGGGCGCCGAGGCGTTCCGCTGGTACCTGTTCTGGGGACGTTGGATCATCGGCCTCCTGGGAGGTTGGCTCATCGCCTTCATGGCCTGGTGGGTGCTGCGGAACAGGGCGACCCAGGCGGCGACCGGGCTCCTCTACGTGGGAGTGCTCCTCGTTCTCGCCGGCGAGCTGATCGGTCACTTCCTGGTGGTCATTGCCATGGCTAGGTGAGTGGGGCGCCGCGGCTGCCGCGTCGATCCGAGGGTGCGCCACCGCCGCAGTCCTGGCGAGGACCAGCCCGCCGCCGCGCAGGTGGCCGCGGCACGCACTCCGCCGCCTGTCGCACGCAGCAAGCAGACCGCCGCACTGCCGGGAGGAAGGCGCCATGGCCTCGCAGCTACACAGCAGCAACCACCCAGAGAAAGACGACCTTACCCTTTACCAGCACCTCTTCGGAGGCGCCTATGGACGCCACGTGTATGAGCGCGTGCAGATGGGACAGGGGGACCTCGTCCCTTACATCCACACGTTCGTGATCCGAGAGATGTGGATGCGTCCCGGCCTCGACCTGAAAACAAAGATGCTCGTCGCCATCGGCATGTTCCTGGCGCTGCATCGTGAAGAGGTGAAATTCTTCGTGGTGGGAGCTCTCGTCCACGGCGCCAGCCGCCAGGAAATCGAAGAGGTCGTCATCCTCTCGGCGGTGGAGGCCGGCTTCCCCGCCGCGTTGCGCGGCTCGTCGTGGGTCTCGGAGGCTCTGTCCGAGTACGAGCGTCTCGAGGGCTGAGGGGCGTCGCCAGGGGGCATCCTCCGCGTCACACCACCCTTTGGCAGAACCCCGCGCCAACCTTGCCCAGCGGAGTCAGCCAGATGCTGGTCGTTGGACTCACCGGCGGCGTCGCCAGCGGCAAGAGCACCGTCTCCGCCATGCTCCTGCGGCCCGGCGCGCACCTCATCGATGCCGACCTGATCGCCCGTGAGATCGTAGCCCCAGGCATGCCAGCCCTTGCCGCCATCCGCGCCCGCTTCGGCCCCGAGGTGCTGCGGCCCGACGGCAGCCTGGATCGGGCTCGGCTCGGCCACCTCGTCTTCACCGATGCAGCGCAGCGCGAGGCCCTCAACCGCCTCACCCATCCCTACATCCTGGCGGCGGAGAATGAGCGTATCGCCACGATCCGGGCGACGCACCCGACCTCCATCGTCCTCCTCGATGCCGCTCTGCTCATTGAAGCGCGGGCCTACCAGCGGGTCGAGCGCCTCATCGTGGTGTGGGTGGATCACGCCACGCAGGTGCAGCGCTTGATGGTGCGTGACGGTCTCGGCGCCGCGGCGGCGGAGCAGCGCATTGCGGCACAGATGCCGCTCAACGAAAAGCTCGCCTATGCCGATTACATTATCGACAACCGCGGCGACCGCGCCGCCACGCAGGCGCAGGTGGAGCAAATCTGGACGCTGCTGGAGCGCGAACGCGACGCCAGGAGAGAGGTCTGAGCCAAGTGAAAAGATTGCGCGCCAGGGGGAAACAGGCGAGACGCCGCCGCCAGCGCGGCAAAAACCGCCAGCCCAGCGACAGATTTCTCTTGACAACTGTTGAGGACCTCTTTACATTTCACCATAACCTGATATCAAGGCTTAGCCCCTGCTTCCGAAGCGAATCAACCCCATCAGCCCAAGCATCTCACAGCCAACGTCGCGTTGGGGGCATGACCGGCGTAGCCCAACGCCTCCTCTTGGCGTACACTCCTGGAGCCGCACGAACGCTTGTGGCGCGAGCCCGACGATGCAGCCGCGTGCCGCGCTCTCGCCGCACGGTACCGGAGAGAGAGCCCTCTGGCCTTTGCGGGGGACTCCTCGCTGAGTACCTCTGCGCCACTTGATACAGTCAACCAGGTGAACACCTAACCACCCGCCAGTCGAACCCCGCGGTCAGACTGAGATGTCTATGTCGTCTGCACGACCTCGCCCCCCTGACGCAACCGAGCCGCCCACCAAGGAGCTCATGATGAATATCAATGAACTCAAGGAACTCACGATCTCCGAACTGCACGCCATCGCCAAGGAGGTGCGCCTCGAAGGCATCTCAACGCTGCGCAAACAGGAGCTTATCTTCAAGATTCTCGAGGCGCAGGCGGAGAAGAACGGTTTCATCTTCAGCGAAGGCGTGCTCGAAATCCTCCCCGACGGCTTTGGCTTCCTGCGCGCCCCAACGTACAACTACCTTCCCGGCCCCGACGACATCTACGTTTCGCCATCCCAAATCCGCAAGTTCGATCTCCGCACCGGCGATACAATTTCCGGCCAGGTCCGGCCTCCCAAGGAGTCGGAACGCTACTTCGCGCTGTTAAAAGTTGAGGGGATCAACTACGAGCCTCCCGACCAGATTCGGGACAAGATGTTGTTCGACAACCTCACCCCCCTCTACCCCCAGCAACGGATCAAGCTCGAAACCCCGGAGGGCAATCTCTCCACCCGCATCATGGACCTGTTGGCGCCGATCGGAAAGGGACAGCGCGGCCTCATCGTCTCTCCCCCGCGCACCGGCAAGACGATGCTCTTGCAGGCCATCGCGCACAGCATCGCCGTCAATCATCCCGAGATCATCCTCATCGTCCTGCTCATCGACGAGCGTCCCGAAGAGGTCACCGACATGCAGCGCTCCGTGAAGGGCGAGGTCATCAGCTCGACCTTCGACGAGCCGCCGCAGCGCCATGTGCAGGTCGCCGAGATGGTCATCGAGAAGGCCAAGCGGCTCGTCGAGCACCGCCGCGATTGCGTCATCCTTCTTGACAGCATCACCCGCCTGGCGCGCGCCTACAACACCGTGGTGCCGCCGAGCGGCAAGGTGCTCTCCGGCGGCGTCGACTCAAACGCCCTGCAGCGGCCCAAGCGCTTCTTCGGCGCGGCCCGCAACATCGAGGAGGGGGGCAGCCTGACGATCATCGCCACCTCCCTCATCGACACCGGCAGCCGCATGGACGACGTGATCTTCGAGGAGTTCAAGGGCACCGGCAACATGGAAATCCACCTCGACCGGCGCCTCGTCGACAAGCGCGTCTTCCCGGCCTTTGACGTGCACCGCTCCGGCACCCGCAAGGAAGAGCTGCTCCTCTCGGAGCGCGAGCTCAATCGCGTCTGGCTGCTGCGCAAGGTGCTCAGCCAGCTCAATGTGGTCGATGCGATGGAGCTGCTGCTGGAGAAGATGTCGGAGACCGAGAACAATGACGATTTCTTGAACTCCATGAACAGCTAGCCGCCCGCACCCCTCGCGCGTCCTCCTGCCGCTTCTTCCGCGCCCTCGAGCCCGCGCCCCCGCCGCGGCTGCCGCGGCCTGAACCGAGTATCCCCCAGGAGGGATAGCCGGGCGTATGGGGGCCGGCGGCGGAGCGAAACGCCCCCCGCCTCTCCTTGCGGCGTCGAGCACACTCCGCCCCCGAAGGGCTGGAAGCCGCGCGGCGCCTTTGCAAAATGAGCAGCTCAGATGTATACTACATCGGCGGTGGTGTGATCCGCCCCGCCGCCGGCAGCACCTGCGAGGCGAGGGTGCGCCAGGTATGCACGAACGGTCCTGGAGTACGGTTTAGACGAGTGGACAGTGTCAACGTTGTTGATGAGGACGAGGCATGAAGTCAGACATTCATCCTGCGTACGTGGAAGCGACGATCACCTGCTCGTGCGGTGAAGTCATCCAGACGCGCTCAACGGTAGCAAAGCTGCACGTCGAGATTTGCTCGAAGTGTCATCCTTTCTTCACGGGAAAGCAGAAGATCATTGACACCTCCGGCCGCGTCGAGCGGTTCCAAACGAAGTACCGGAATATCCCCCGCCGCAGCAGCAAACCCAAGAAGGGAGAAGCCGTCGGAGAAGCCACCGCCTTGCCGGCCGGCTCCTAAGGCGGCGCACCCGGTCCCGGAGCATCCCTCCACAGGCGTCCGCCGTGGTGATCTATGTTGAAGAAATTGACCGCCATAGAGCGGCGGTACGATGAGGTCTGCCAGCTTCTCAGCAACTCCGCCACCCTCAGCGATCGCGCCGCCTACCAGAAACTCTCCAGGGAACACGCCCACCTCCACAAGATCGTGGAGCAGGGGCAGCGCTGCCGCTCCATCCTGAAACGGCTGCAGGATGACGACGCCTTGCTGCACGACCCCGATTTGGACGGCGAGCTCGAGGCGCTGGCGCGCGATGAAATGAAGTCACTCCGCGAGCAGCTCGAGCAAGCCGAGGCGCAACTCAAGTTCCTCCTCTTGCCCAAGGACCCGAACGAGGAGAAGAACGTCATCCTCGAAATCCGCGCCGGCACGGGCGGCGAGGAGGCGGCGCTGTTCGCGGCCGACCTCTTCCGCATGTACTGCCGCTACGCCGAATCGCACCGCTGGCGCGTGGAGATTCTCAGCTCCAGCAGCAGCGCCACGGGTGGTTTCAAGGAGGTCATCGCCCTGGTCGAAGGGCCCGGTGCGTTCAGCGCCCTGAAGTTCGAGAGCGGCACCCACCGGGTGCAGCGGGTGCCGGAAACCGAAGCGCAGGGTCGTATCCACACCTCCGCCGCCACGGTGGCGATTCTGCCGGAAGCCGAGGAGGTGGAGGTGCAGATCAACCCGAACGACGTGCGCGTCGATGTGTTCCGCTCCTCGGGACCGGGAGGGCAAAGCGTCAACACTACCGACTCCGCGGTGCGCGTCACGCACCTGCCGACGGGCATCGTGGTGAGCTGCCAGGACGAGAAATCGCAGCATAAGAACCGGGCGCGCGCCATGCAGGTGCTGCGGGCCCGCCTCCTCGATCGGCAGCAGCAAGAGATGGAGCAGGAGCGCGCCATGGTCCGCCGCGTGCAGGTCGGCAGCGGCGACCGCAGCGAACGCATCCGCACCTACAACTACCCGCAGAACCGCGTCACCGACCATCGCATCAACCTCACGCTCTACCAGCTCGACCGCGTCCTGGAGGGAGGGCTCGATGGGATCGTCGAGGAGCTGCAACTGGCGGACCAGCAGGAGCGCCTGAAGGTATCGGTCTGAGAGCACCCCGCTCCTTCTCCCCGGCGCTCGAGCTTCCCTTCCCAGGACCGCCCCCTCGGCAACGCTCGGGGGCACTACTCCGGCAGGCGCACCATGCCGCGCGCCCACCATACCGACTCCCTGACGCTTCGTCAGGTGGTGGCGCAGGCCACGACCCGGCTTCTCCAGGCAGGGGTGAGCGACACGCCGCGGCTCGACGCCGAGATTCTCTTTGCCCATCTGCTTCGCCGTCCACGGGAGTTCCTCTACCGGGAGGCCGACTGGCGGCCGGCACAGCCCCTGCTCACTGATTACGAGGATCTCCTGCGGCGGCGCCTCGCCCATGAGCCGGTGGCCTACATCACGGGCAAACGCGAGTTCTGGTCCATGACCTTCCGGGTCACCCCGGACGTTCTCATTCCCAGGCCGGAGACCGAGCGGCTCGTCGAGAGCCTCCTCGAAGCGGCTGCGGTCCACGCCGGCCGCGGCGTGCCATTGCGACTGCTGGACGTGGGAACCGGCAGCGGGATCATCGCCATCAGCGCCGCCCGCGAGCTGCCGGCCTGGCAGGTTGTGGCCCTTGACGCCAGCCGCGCGGCGCTGCGCCTCGCCCAGGAGAATGCGCGCCGCCTCATTCCCGAACGCGCCGTCGCGGTGCTGGCGGCGGACGTGTTTGCCTTGCCGTTCGCGGCGCAGCCCTTCGCGATGGTCGCCGCGAACCTGCCGTACGTGGCAACGGCGGAGGTGGCCCTGCTCCCCCGCGAGGTGCACGACTACGAGCCGCGGTCCGCCCTCGACGGCGGTCCGGACGGCCTGCGTTGCATCAGCGCGCTGCTCGGGCAGGCGCCGCGCCTCCTCATTGACGGTGGCAGCCTGCACCTCGAGGTGGGCCTCGGGCAGGTCCCGGCGCTGCGGCGCCTGATCGAGGGGATGCCCTGGCTCTCCCTGGCGAAGGTGCTCCCCGATCTCGCCGGCATCGAGCGCGTGGCGGTGCTGCGGTACGCACAGAGCCTCGAGGCGCGAACGAGGCAACCGGCGGAGCGCTCCCCGGCGCGCCAACACGCTGCTGCCGCGCCGTCCTGAGAGGCAGGTCCCCATGGGCCTTCGGCCCACCCGCGAAGAGATGAACATGGGGTTTACAGAGAGCAACCGTCTCTCATGTTGAAGGGATCGGCATCCTTGGTGCAGGGGCACCGCTTGCTGCGCCCCAGCGCGGCGGCTCAGAGGGGGGCGCGACTCGGAGGGAGCGACTGAGTGGGCGGGGCAAGCCCCGCCCCTACGGCTCTGCACATCCTGTCCGCTGTAAGACGCGCGGTGGCAAACCTCCAATGTCGTGAAATGAATCAGTTGGGGGTTCTTTTCCCGAGGCTCGGGCGCTCGCCGCGACGAGACCAACGAAGTGCTCCCCGCCACGCTTTCGCAGCCGCGCAGAAGGGCGGAGCGCCATGGAGTGCATCGAGATCACCGGGGGCCGGCGGCTCTGCGGCGAGGTGCAGGTGAGCGGCGCCAAGAACGCCGCCCTGCCGCTCATCGCCGCCACCCTCCTCATGCCCGGCCGGCACGCCCTGCGCAACGTGCCGCGCCTGCGGGATGTCACGACCATCGCCACCTTGCTGGAAGGCTTCGGCGTCGCCATCACCCGTCAGGATGAGACGCTCTTCCTCGATACGCGCCACCTCCGGCACGCCGAAGCCCCCTACGATCTGGTACGCACGATGCGCGCCTCGATCCTCGTGCTCGGCCCCCTTCTGGCCCGTCTGGGACGCGCCCGCGTGTCGCTCCCCGGCGGCTGCGCCATCGGCGCCCGCCCCGTAGACCAGCACCTCAAGGGGCTGGCGGCGATGGGAGCGGAGATTGCGCTGCGCCATGGCTATATTGAAGCCTCCGCGTCGCGACTGCGGGGCGTCCATTTCACCTTTGACATCGCCACCGTCACCGGCACCGAGAACCTCCTCATGGCGGCCGCCCTGGCGGAGGGGACGACGGTCCTCGAAAACGCCGCCCGCGAACCCGAGGTGCAAAACCTCGCCGCTGGGCTGCGGCGCATGGGCTGCGCCATCGAGGGGGATGGGACGCCGCGCCTGTGCATCGAAGGGCGCCGCGAGTTGCGCGAGCTCGACATCGACATCATCCCGGATCGCGTCGAAGCCGGCACCCTCCTCATCGCGGCGGCGATCACCGGCGGAACCGTGACGGTACGCGGCTGCCGCGCCGAGCACCTTGGCGCTCTGCTCGAGAAGCTCGAAGCCACGGGCGCGCGCCTGGCGTGCGGGCACGACGGGGTGAGCGTAACCGCGCCCGAACGGCTGCGGCCGGTGGACATCACCACGCTCCCCTACCCCGGCTTCCCCACCGACCTGCAGGCGCAGGCGATGGCCCTGCTCTCGCTGGCGGCGGGAGACAGCGTCATCACCGAGACGGTGTTCGAGAACCGCCTCCTGCACACCGCCGAGCTGCGACGCATGGGGGCGAACATTCGCGTCGACGGGCGCACCGCCTGCGTGCGCGGCGTGCCGCGCTTGGAGGGCGCGACGGTCATGGCGACCGACCTGCGCGCCAGCGCCTGCCTCGTGCTGGCCGGGCTGGCGGCGGCGAACTCCACCCGGGTGCTCAGGGTCTACCATCTCGATCGCGGCTACGAGCGCCTCGACGAGAAACTGGCCAAGCTCGGCGCCGATATCCGCCGCGTGCGCATCCCGCAGGGCTACTGAGCGCGCCGGGCGTCACTGGGGTCGGCAGCGGAAACCACGCCGGGGGGAAGCCGCGAGGCGGACGATGCGCTGGATCGAAACCACAACACAGGATGCGCGCAAGGCGCTGCGCCGCCTCCTCGAGCGCGGGGCGGCGTGCCCGCCCGAGGTGGAGGCGGCGGTGCACGACATCATCGCAACGGTGCGGCGCCGCGGCGATGCGGCCCTGCTGCGCTACACGCGCCAGTTTGACGGCTGGCGCCCGCGCGCCGAGAGCCTGCGCGTCTCGCCCGACGAGGTGGAGGCCGCCTACGCCGCGGTGGGCAAGCGCGACCTGGCCGTGCTGCGCCAGGCGGCGCGGAATATCCGCCGCTTCCACCAGCGGCAGGGCCAGCGCTCCTGGATGATGAAGGCCGCCGACGGCGTGCGCCTCGGCATGCGGGTTGCGCCCATCGAGCGCGTCGGGGTGTACGTGCCGGGAGGCCAGGCCGCCTACCCGTCGTCGGTCCTCATGAACCTCATCCCCGCGGCCGTGGCCGAGGTTCCCCGACGCAGCATGTGCGTGCCCGCGCCGCAGGGCCGCCTCAACCCCTACGTCCTCGTCGCCGCCGACCTGGCCGGGGCGCATCAGGTGTTCAAGATCGGCGGCGCCCAGGCCATCGCCGCCCTAGCGTACGGCACCCGCACGGTGCCGCGGGTGGATAAGATCGTCGGACCGGGCAACCTCTACGTTGCCACGGCGAAGCGCCTGGTGTACGGTCAGGTTGATATCGACATGATCGCCGGGCCGAGCGAGATCGTCGTGGTGGCCGACAGTTCTGCCAGCGCCCGCTACGTCGCGGCCGACCTGCTTTCCCAGGCCGAGCACAGCGGCAACGAGATGGCGGCGCTCCTCACCCCGGCGCGCGGGCTGGCCGAAGCAGTGCGGGGGGAGCTGGCCGGGCAGCTTCGTCGCCTGCCGCGGCGGCGGGAAGCAGCGCGCTCCCTGTCGCGCTTCGGCGCCCTCGTCGTCACGAGATCGCTGCGGGAGGCCTACGAGCTGGTGAACGAGCTGGCCCCGGAGCACGTCATCCTGGCGGTGCGCGACACCGAGGAGGGCCTTGCGGCGGTGCGCCACGCCGGCGCCATCTTCCTGGGCCACTACAGCCCGGAGACCATCGGCGACTACATGGCCGGTCCGAACCACGTGCTGCCGACGAACGGCACGGCGCGCTTCTTCTCGCCGCTGCAGGTGGAGCAGTTCCAGAAGAAGACGAGCGTCATCGCATACACGCGCGAGGGCCTGCGGCGGCTCGCCGCCCCCGTGATGCGCTTCGCCGAGATCGAAGGGCTGACGGCTCACGCCGAGGCGGTGCGGGTGCGGCTGAGCGATTCCGAGAACCTGTGAAGGGTGGAGCGTCGGGGAAGGATGCACGGTTCCATGCAACGAACTCCTATCTGCCGCTACGCGCGGCCGCGCATCGCCGCCATGTCGGCCTACTCCCTGAAGCAGCGCCCCTGCCGCGTGCGCTTGAACGCCAATGAGCTCGGCTACCCCCTGCCCGAGGAGCTGCGCGAGCTGCTCATGGAGAGACTGCGCCGGGTGGAGCTGCACCGCTACCCCGACCCCGAAGCCAGCGAGCTGCGCGAGACGTTGGCGCGGTTCCATGACCTCGAAAGCTCCAACATCCTGGTAGGGAACGGCTCGGATGAGTTCATCACGTTGGTGCTGGCCGCTTTTGCGGAGCCGCCGGCCAGGGTTTTGGCGCCGATCCCTACCTTCAGCGTCTACCACATGGCCGCAACCATCCTGGGACACGAGGCGCTGGAGGTGCCGCTGACGAAGGACTGGCATCTCGACGCGGAGCGCATGCTCGACGCGGTCCGGAGGTATCGGCCGGCCGTCACCTTCCTCAGCTCTCCGAACAACCCCACGGGCAACTTGTTCGACGAAGCAGTCATGCGCGCCATCGTCACGGAGAGCCCGGGGATCGTGGTGCTGGATGAAGCCTACGGCGTGTACGGAGCGCGCACTTACCTGCCCTGGCTGGACGAGTATCCCAACGTCCTGGTGCTGAAAACGATGTCCAAGGTAGGTCTGGCGGGAACGCGCCTGGGTTTTCTCGTGGGCCGGCGGGAGGCCATCCACGAGGTGAACAAGGTGCGCCCCCCCTACAACGTCAACGCCATGACGCAGGCGGTGGTGGGCCTCGTGCTGGAGCGCTACGAGCTGGTGGCGCCGCTCATCGCGGCGGTCATCGAGGAGCGGCGGCGTCTATCGGCCTGGTTGGGCAAGCAGCCGGGAGTGACCGCCTTCCCGTCGGATGCGAACTTCATCCTCTTCCGCGTGCACCCTGATGCGACCTGGGGCGATGCCGTCCGGCTCCACGAGGCGCTCATGGACCGGGAGGTGCTGCTGCGCGCCTTTCCCGGCCACCCGCTCCTGCACGACTGCCTGCGGGTGACCATCGGCCAGCCGCAGGAGAACGCCGCCTTCCGGGAAGCGCTCACCGTACTGCTGGCAAGCGGCAGGGAGGGGTGACGGGGTGCGCTGGAGAGGCGCGCGCCGCGCTCCGGCGCAGGGCCAGGGAGCACAGGGCAGCGGCAACGACGCAACGATCACCATGGGGGAGTCACCATGGGGCGGGTAGCGGAGATCACGAGAACGACGCAGGAGACGGACATCCAGGTGCGGCTCGACCTCGACGGCAGCGGCAAATACGATGTGCAGACGGGCATCCCGTTCCTCAACCACATGCTGGAGCAGTTCGCGCGGCACGGCTTCTTCGATCTCAGCCTGCGGGCCGCGGGCGACCTCGAGGTGGACAGCCACCACACCGTCGAGGATGTCGGCATCTGCCTGGGCCAGGCGCTGGCGCAGGCGAGCGGCGATCGCCGCGGCATCCGGCGCTTCGGCGAGGCGCGCGTGCCCCTCTCCGAGACGCTCGTCTCCGTCGTCCTCGACCTCTGCGGGCGGCCGTACCTCGTCCTGCGGGGCGATCTGCCGGAGACCACGATCGGCGCCTTCCGCACGGGGCTGGTGGTCGATTTCTTCAAGGCGTTCACGGACCACGCCGGGCTGACCCTGCACGTGGTGATCGACCATGGGCGGAACGCCCACCATATCGTCGAGTGCCTCTTCAAGGCCGTGGCCCGGGCGCTCGATGCGGCGACGCGGCCCGACGAGCGCCTCGCCGGGGTGCTCTCCACGAAAGGCGTGTTGTAAGTCGTGAACGAGCGCCGGGGTGACGGCGCTTGCCGATCGACGCGCGGCAGAAGGCCGCGTCGCCCGGCCGCGCGGCTTCATGATTCGCCTTGCCGGTGTCGTTTCGCAATGAGCTGAGGACCTCTCCCATGCTGGCGGTGGTTGACTACGAGATGGGCAACCTGCGCAGCGTCGCCAAGGCCTTCGAGCGGCTCGGCCAGGCCGTCGAGGTGACCAGCGACCCCCAGCGCCTGCTGGCGGCCGAGGGCATCGTGCTGCCCGGCGTCGGCGCCTTCGGCGACTGCATGGGGAACCTCGAGCGGCACGGCCTGGTGGACCCCCTGCGCCGCCTCATCGCCGCCGGCCGGCCCTACCTCGGCATCTGCCTGGGGCTGCAGGTCCTCTTCGAGTGGAGCGAGGAATCCTCGAACGCCGCGGGCCGCGCCGGCCTGGGCGTGCTGCCCGGCGTCGTGCGCCGCTTCCCAAGCGGGCTGAAGGTTCCCCACATGGGCTGGAACCAGGTCCGCTTCACGCGCACGCCGCCCCTCTTCGACGGCATTGCGGACGACTCGTACTTCTATTTCGTCCACTCCTACTACGCTGTGCCAGCCGACGACTCGGTGGTGGCCGCCCGCACCGACTACGGAGAGGCGTTCGTCTCGGCCGTCTGGCGGCAGCGCCTCTTCGCCGTGCAGTTCCACCCCGAGAAGAGCCAACAGCTCGGCCTGCGCGTGCTGGAGAACTTCGCCGCCTTCTGCCGGCAGGCCGCGGCGACGACGCGGCTGCACAACCGGCCGGGAAACGGCCACAGCGGGGAGTGGCGTGCCGACGTGAGCCGGACGAGCGTCAGCAAGGACGACGGGGCCCAGGATGCAGATTTACCCCGCCATTGATCTGCGCGGCGGCAAGTGCGTGCGGCTCGTGCAAGGGGATCCGCAACGGCAAACGGTCTTCTCCGACGACCCGGCCGCCATGGCGCTGCACTGGCGGCAGGCCGGCGCCACCTACCTGCACGTCGTGGACCTCGACGGCGCCTTCGACGGCTCCAGCGCGCAGCTCGCCACCATCGCCGCGATCGTTGAGGCCGCCGCCATCCCCGTCCAGGTCGGCGGCGGCCTGCGCAGCCTCGACGCCGTGCGCGACCTCTTCGCGGCGGGCGCCAGCCGGGCGATCATCGGCACGGCGGCGGTGCGGCAGCGCGACTTCCTGGAGCGGCTCTGCGAGGCTTTCCCCGGCCGCATCGCCGTCGGCATCGATGCGCGCAACGGCAAGGTGGCGGTGCGCGGCTGGCAGGAGATGACCGAGATCGCCGCGACGACCCTGGCGGAAGGTCTCGCCGGGCTGCCCCTGGCGGCGCTCATCTGCACGGACATCGCCACCGACGGCATGCTGCAGGGGCCGAACCTGGCGGCGCTGCGGCAGATGGCCGAAGCGGCGCCCTGCCCCATCATCGCCTCGGGAGGCGTCTCGACCATCGAGGACGTGCGCGCCCTGCGCCGGCTCGAACCACTCGGCATCGCCGGGGCGATCATCGGCAAAGCGCTCTATACCGGCGCTCTGACTCTCGCGGCGGCCCTCGCGGCGGCGGTGCAGGATCGGTAGGAAACGCCCGCCGCCTGGCCCGTTGGCCCAAATGCCCTGGCGGGCGGAGAAACAGCACGAGGTCCCGTAATGCTTGCCAAGCGCATCATCCCCTGCCTGGACGTGAAGGCCGGCCGCGTGGTCAAGGGGATCAACTTCCTCGGCCTGCGGGACGCCGGGGATCCGGTCGAGGCGGCGGCGCTCTACGACGCGCAGGGCGCCGATGAGCTGACCTTCCTCGACATCACCGCCTCGCACGAGCAGCGCGACATCATGATCGACGTGGTGCGCCGGACGGCCGAGCAGGTCTTCATTCCGCTGACGGTGGGAGGCGGCATCGGCTCCCTCGAGGCGATCCGCGGCCTGCTGCTGGCGGGGGCCGACAAGGTCTCCATCAACACCGCGGCGGTGCGCGACCCCCAGTTCGTGCGGCGGGCGGCGGAGCGCTTCGGCACGCAGTGCATCGTGGTGGCGATCGACGCGAAGCGGCGCGCCGCAACCCCCAGCGGCGGGGCGAGCCAGGATGGGCCGACCGCGCCGCAGCAGCAGGGCGAGGCAGGGTGGGAGGTCTACACGCATGGGGGACGCATCCCCACCGGCCTCGATGCGCTGGCTTGGGCGCACCGCGTCGTCGAGCTGGGGGCGGGCGAGATTCTCCTCACGAGCATGGACCGCGACGGCACGAAGATCGGCTACGACCTCGAGCTCACCCGCGCCATCGCGGATGCCGTCAGCGTGCCGGTGATCGCCTCGGGCGGCGTCGGCACGGCCGAGCACCTGCTGGCGGGGATTCGCGAGGGACACGCCGATGCGGTGCTGGCGGCGTCGATCTTCCACTACGGCGAGTATACCATCGGCGACGTGAAGCGCTTCTTGCATGCCGCCGGGGTGCCGGTTCGCCTGACCGCGGAGTCGGCCTCCCCCGCCGGCCCCTAGGCGCCCCCGTCGCGACAGGAAGCGAGAGACCGCAGATGCCTGAACGCCTTACCCTAGCCTTCGATGCCCGGGGCTTGGTCCCCGGCATCATCCAGGACGCGGAGAACGGCCAGGTGCTGATGCTCGCCTACGTCAATGGCGAGGCCCTGGCCAAGATGCTGGAGACCGGCGAGACGCACTTCTGGAGCCGCTCGCGCCAGATTCTCTGGCACAAAGGGGAGACCTCGGGGCATATCCAGAAGGTCCATGCCATCTTCCGCGACTGCGATGCGGACACGCTGCTCATCCAGGTGCACCAGACCGGCGTGGCCTGCCACCTCGGCACGCGGAGTTGCTTCACGCACCGCGTCGAGGACGGCCGCGCGGAGCCGGCGCCGCTCTTCGCCCCGCCTGCCGCGCCGCCCTCCGAGGCCGAGGGGGACATCCTGCGCCGGCTCTACGACGTGGTGCAGGACCGCAAGCAGAGCCGCCCGGAGGAGTCTTACGTGGCGAGCCTGTTCGCCAAAGGGCAGGACCGCATCCTGAAGAAGATCGCGGAAGAAGCCGGCGAGCTGATGCTGGCCTCGAAGAATGGCGCGCCCGATGCGATCATCGCCGAGCTGGCCGATCTCTGGTTCCACAGTCTCATCGTGCTGGGGCATCACAACCTCGAGCCGCGGGCGGTGCTCGATGAGCTGCGGCGGCGCTTCGGCGTCTCCGGCCTGGTCGAGAAGGCGCAGCGCGGCGAACACGGAGCTGCCTGAGGAGGCGCCTTTGCGCGCCGCGAGCGGCCGCGAAAGGTGATCACCATGGCTGAGCCGGGCGACCGATCGCCGCAGCCGAATCCCCCGCCTCCGCCCCCTGAGCATCCCGCGCCTGCGAATCCCGGCACGCCGCAAGCTTCCTCGAATGATCCCTCCCGGGCGCCAATCGTCTGGACGGCCGAGGCTCGGCAGCGCGTCGAGAACGCCCCGGCTTTCGTGCGCGCCGGCATCCTGAAGCTCACCGAGCTGCGGGCGCGGGAGCGCGGTCTGCGCGCCATCACCTCGGAGTTCCTCACCGAAATCCGCAACGAGTCGATGCTGCGCGTCTCGAAGAGCATCAAGAAGTTCGGCTTCGAGGAGCTGAGCCTGGAGGCCTTCGAGGTGGCGAAGGAGAAGATGCGGCGCCACCCGCGCAAGGTGGAGGTGATCGGCGAGATTCAAGAGTTCCTGGCGCAGCGCACGGAACGCAACCAGGAGATCATGGAAAAGTTCGCCCGTTACCTGGAGATCGTGCCGAAGCAGGGCATCCCCTGGACGATGGAAGCGCTGCGGCGCCTGGAGGTGATGCCGCCCTTCGCGCGGCGGATGGCGAAGGAGGCGGTGGAAGAACAGGCCCGCAAGAGCCGCGAGGTGGTGATCTCCTCGACATTCCTTGCAAAGGTCCTGAATGAACTGCTGCCCGACGCCCGTCGGTTCATGTCAGCGCTCGGCGGGGCTCTTCCCAATGCAGGTGGCGTGGGCGATGCGAGCGGAGCGCCAGCATCGGAAGAGGCGGCGCCCGACGCGAAGCACCTGGCCCCTCTGGAATCCCTCCCCATCACCATGCCCTGGGAAGAGGAGCCTCTGCGGCGCGTGCGGCGCGTGCCGCTCGATTTCATCAGGGAGCGGCTCATCCGGCGCGTCGAGGCCTACGCCCGGCGCCAGGACACCCCCACCGTCACCCTGGCGCACTTCACGACCGCCAGGTTCCTGCCTGACGACGAAGAGCCTTCTTGACGCCCTTCCCCTCGGCACCGGAGAGTCCGGCAGCATCGCCGCCGTCCCAGCCTGGTTGCTTTCGTGGCGCGCCGGTTCTCCCTCACCCCTGAGGCGACGTTCCGTCTCCAGGAGCTGCCGATGACGAAAGCGCCGGCATGAAAAAAACTGCCGGGCCCATCACCCGGCAGCTCGTTTCCGAAGCAATTCCCCATGGGCCTTCGGCCCGCTGGCGACGAGATGAACATGGGGGAGGCTCGGCGGCGCCGTTTCCAGAACGGCGCCGACCATTCCTTGGTACGCGCCGGGGTACGCGCCAGTCTGTCGGAGGAGAGAACCGTGGATGATCGCCGCTGGGAGGGGCGGTTCGCGAACCGCCCCTACGCCTGACCTCACACGTACGCGCAGGGTCGAGCCTTGTAGGGGCAGGGCGTGCCCTGCCCGCCCGCACCTCACCTCATCACATCCGTGCGGGATCGTGCCGGCGGGGGAAGGACGGGGCAAGCCCCGCCCCTACCTCACCTCACGCGTGCGGGTCGGGCCGGATGGTGGGGGCGATTCGCGAACCGCCCCTACGAGATGCTCCGTGCGCCTTCGTCGTGCTCATTGCTGGCGCGCCCCTCGGCGGCCCAAGTTCAACGCCGAAGGGCAGCGGTCATGTTCTAAGGCACGCGCTCCGCCCGCTACCCCCGTCTCACATGCCGAACTGCGAGCGCGCCTCATCCATCACCTTGGCGGTGATGCGCGTCTCGCCGCGCTGGCGGGCGAACTCCTCGATACCGCTCTTCGCCATCGGCCGCACGAAGCTGGGGATGCGCTGGAGGCGCTCGGCGGCCTCATCGGTCCACACCGGCGCGCCCTGCTGGGAGGCGGTCTCGCCTGGGGCCTCCATGTCGCCCGCCAGCTCCTTCTCGCGCAGCATGCCGCTGATCGGACACTTGCCGGACGCCGCCGCGGCTCCGTCGGCGGCCGGCTGCGTGCCGGCAACCCCAAGCTGCACATCCATCGACCTCAGCAAGTGCGTCTCGCCGGGGTTCGTGAGCATGCCGAAGCGCGCCTTGCAAGTGGGACAAGCGAGGATGATCGTCAGCGAGTCGCGGCGCGGCCCCTCAAGGTCGGCCAGGCGCATCTGCTCATCGCACTGCAAACAAAGGAACTTCATGGAAGGTCTCCATGTTGGGTGGCGGGTGCGGTCGTCGTCGAAGGCTGCTCCACCTCAACCAAGCCGGCCTCGATCAGCCGGGCAACGCTGGTGATCGCTCGTGACGCGGGCGCTTCAGGATGCTCGAGAAGGAAGGGGCGCCCGGCATCGCTGGCGGCTCCGAGACGGGGATCGAAGGGGATGCCGCCGAGGTACGGGACACCGTGCCGCGCCGCCAACATCACCGCACTCTCGCTGCTGCTAAAGAGCGGTCCAATCTCGCCGCACCCCTGGCAGACGTAGCCAGCCATGTTCTCCACCACACCCAGCACTCTTCGCTTTACAACCTCCGTGGCCATCGTGATGGACTTGCCGACGATGAACTGCGACATCTCCGATGGGATGGTGACGACCACCGCGGCGGCAGACTCGGGCAGCAGGCTGCTGACGTTCTGCAGGCGATCCGTGCCGGGCGGCAGGTCGATGAGCAGGAAGTCGAGCTCACCCCAGGCGGCCTCGGTGAGGAAGTGGCGCAGCGTGTTGACCTCGAGGTTGCCGCGCCACATGTAGGTCTCCCGCGGCGGTCCTTCCCAAGTCACGGGCGTGGCGTCGCCCGCCAGGAAGAGGTCCATGCTCAACACCTTGATGCCCTGGCTGCTGCGGGCGGGTTCCAACCCCTGCGCCGCGGCGGGGAAGCGCTGCTGGCGCACCCCCAGCATGGCGGCGATGGACGGGCCGTTGAGGTCGCCGTCCAGCACACCCACCCGCCGGCCGGCGGCGGCGAACGCCAGGGCGAGATTGGCCGTCAGCAGGCTCTTTCCCACGCCTCCTTTGCCGCTCATCACCGCAACCACCCAGCGGACGCGGGCGAGACGGTCGAGGAGCCGCTTCTGTTGCTCCGCCACCTGGGCGGCAATGTTCGAGCCCCCGTCACCTTGCAGGTCAAAGTAGCTTTTCATTACCGAGAGCATCCCCAGCAAGAACAGTGAAGAGCATGCAGGAGTCACAGCCCTGCCCGACCAGGAGCGCCTCTGGGCCCTCGTGGCCGCGCCCCGGCCGCGGTCGCCGCGCCGCCGCGCCTGAAGCTGGGGTGGGAGCGCGGCCCTCCTCCTCGACTCGAATTGACAAGCGCGGTCGGCTATATTATAAGCGAACGATCGCGCCGGGGTTCAACCCCCTTCTGGATGCGTGTGGGGACGTAGCTCAGCTGGGAGAGCGCTGGAATCGCACTCCAGAGGTCGAGGGTTCGAATCCCTTCGTCTCCACCAGAACCTACACTGAGGTGCGGGATTCCCACCCTGCCGACCTCGAGCCGACGCGCCCGCTTCGCCAGGCCATCAGGCAGCTCCCCGCTCCTTCCCCTCCCTCGTCGAGAACTCAAGGTGGTTTTCCTGTACGGGGGCTTCCCTCTTCATCTCCCCCGGGATAATCCCACGCCGCCTACGCGAGCCGCCACGCAGCGCGCGAGGAAGGGGCGTGGCCGGAAACACCGGTCCCCACAGGAACCCTTCCCGCTGGTTCCCCTTTTCACGCAGCAAATCAGTCCGCGACCTCGTGAGACATCCCCTTAGCCGGAGACGAGCTTGTAGCCGAGTTCCACCACCTTCGCCTTCAGATGTTGCAACGTCTCCGCCTTGTCGTACGTCACCTGCGCTTGTTTGCGCTCCAGGGAGACCTTGATGGTGCCGGCGCCGGTGACCGAGGCAAGCCCCTCGGTGACGCGCTTCACGCAATGCTCGCAGGTCATGCCTTCAATGCCGAGAACCGCTGTTGCCATCTTCTTCCTCTCCTGCGCCCGCCAGCCGCGAACAATTGGGTGAGAGCGCCAAACCGCGGGCCGTGCGCCCTCCCCCTTGCACGCTCACGCAGACGCGCCCGCCGCGGCGCTATGGCTCGCTGAGCGCCTCGAGATCAAGGTTCTCCCAGAGCCGCCGCGGCACCTCGGCCCGCGCCGGAAAGGGCGCCTCCACGGTCTTCGTGGCGTCGATGAGCACCTTGGTGTTGAGGCCGTTCGGCTCGGCGCGGCTGCGGATGGTATACCCCGACACCTCCAGGACGTTGGTGTAGACATCGTTGATGAAGCAGAAGTCCAGGCTCGGCTTGGTGCGCGTCGCCACGGCCCAGAGCACCTCGTCGGTGTTATGGATGTCGATGTCTTCATCCACGACGATGACGTAGGTGGGCCGGAAGGCCGCGCCAAGCGCGGCAAGTCCCGCCTGCTTCGCCAGCCCGTCGAACTCGGTGCGGATTTTCAGCACCGCCATGCCGACGTTCAGGAAGCGCACGTCGAGGAGCTGCGGGATCAGCTCCTTCACCTTCTGGTAAAGCGCGATCGGGCGCAGGTCGATGGGACCGCGCGGCAGGCGGATATCCGCCATGGGGATGTTCTGGTAGCGGGCGTCGCGGCGGTGCGTGATCGCGGTGATCTCCAGCACCGGGCTCTGCCGCTGCAGGCCGTAGTACTTGTGGTACTCGCCGAAGGGGGCCTCAGGCTCGCGGTGATGGGGTGGGACGACCCCTTCAATAACGATCTCGGCATACGCCGGCACGTAGAGGTCCACCGTCTCGCACTTCACCACCTCGAGCGGCTCCTGCAGGAGGCCGCCGATAAGTCCATACTCATTGCAAATGCCGGTCGGCGCCGAGGACGGGCCGGCAAAGACCGACCCCATGAACACCGCCGGGTGGTGACCGAGGAAGACCGCCACCTCCATCGGCTCGTCGGCTTGCTCGCGCAGGTAGTAGATGTGTTTCGTCTCGATGCTGTCACCCAGGAAGAAGAAGCCGAGCCGCCGTTTCTCCCCCTTGTACATGAGGCGATAGACGCCGCAGTTCTGTTTGCCGGTCTCCGGATTCTTCACTGTGGTGATGCCGGCGGTGATGTAGGGAGCCGCGTCGAGCTCCGCATGCTTGACGATGGGCAGCATACCGATGTCAATGTCGTCCCCCTTTAGGATCACATCCTTGATCGGACCCGACTCCACGATGCGCGGCGGAATCGGGGCCGCCAGCCGCCGCACGATCTCATCCCGCAACTTCGCCTCCGGCGTGGCGAAGGCGATCGACTGCTTGCGCAGAGTATCGACGAGACGGCTGGAGACGATGGGGAAGCGCGAGCCTTTCACCTTCTCGCAGTAGACCACCGGCCAGCGGTTCTCCGCCTGCAGCTTACGGGCGATGGCCACCGGACCGAACTCCGGATCAACCTCCCGGCGCACGCGAAACACTTCCTCCGGCGCGCGTTCCTCCAAATCCTCCAGGAATGAGCGCAAGTCCTTCATCGGTTGGGCATCCTTTCAACCGTCAGACACCTGACCTGCCGCGGATCACACCGCTGCTCCCCGGCTGCCGCGGTTCTCCTGGCCCCGCTCGCCGCGGCATCGGGCGCACGGCGCGGATAACTCGGTTCATGCAGGTTCCGCAGTGATGCTCCCCTCCAGGCGGCGACCCTGCACGCCCCTGCGCCAGATGCCGGCGCCGCTTGCCGATCCGTCGCCACCGACCGCGCGAGGCCCTCCCGCGGGCGCGCCGCGGCCGCGGCCGAGTGGCCGTGCGGCGTGCCAGGGGGCTTGCATCAAGCGCGGAATGGTCTATAGTGCAGAGCTGCTGAGGAAAATGCAAATGGGGGCGGAGACCACGCGCCGTCGCCGGGAATCCCAGGGCGGGAGGAAGAGCTGCGACGGCCTGCGCTCACGGAACCGGTTCACCCCGGAGAAGGTAAGGAGGAGGAGAGCAATGTCTCGGGCAAGGGGCTATCAACGCCTCATTCTGCTTCTCGTCAGCATGGTGCTTGCGGGCAGCCTGCTCGCCCCGCCGGCGCGGGGAGCCGATACGGTCGAGCAGGGGTACATGCCGTTCATCTCATTCGCGCCGCTCTTCGTCGGCATCGAGAAGGGCTTCTACACCGAGCTGGGCATCGAGCTGAAAATGACGCGCTTCGCCGATGGCAGCAAGATGATCGCGCCCCTGGGGCGGGGCGATCTCGATGTCGCCTCGGGTTCGCCCACGGCCGGCCTTTACAACGCCATCGCCTCCGGCCTGAAGTTCCGCATCGTCGCCGACAAGGGGCAGGTGCGCAAGGGCGAGCCGGGGTTCGTCCCCCTCGTGGTGCGCAAGGACCTCTTCGACTCGGGTCGGGTGAAGAAGCTGGCGGACATCAAGGGGCTGGTGATCGGTCAGATCACGAAGGGCGCCATCAGCGAGTATAGCCTGATGCGCATGGCCAAGGTGGCGGGGCTGAGCTTCGAGGAGCTTAACCAAAACCAAAAGTACCTCTCGCCCCCGAAGCAGTACCAGGCCTTGAAGACCAAAGCGATCGATCTGGCCTCCACGGTGGAGCCATGGGGCACCAGTTCCGTGCTCGACGGCGATGGGGTCATCCTGGCAACGAGTCTGGAATGGCTCGATCGCGACGTTTTCCAGATCGCCACCATGATGTTCTCCGGCAAGTTCATCGCCGAGCGCCGTCCGGTGGCCCAGCGCTGGGTGAATGCCTACGTCAAGAGCATCCAGTACATGAACAAGCAAGGCATTGCTTCCGAGTCGATTGTGCCGATTATCAACAAGTGGACGAAAGCCGGCGACCAGATGATCAAGAAGTCCATCCCTCCCCGCTTCGCGGATGATGGCAGCGTCGATAAGCCATCACTCGAGCTGTCGCAGGACTTCTACTTCGAGCGCGGCCTGATGAAGCAGAAGATCTCGATGGACGAGGCGGTTGACCTGAGCTTCGTGCGCAACGTCAAGTAACGGCGACCCCAGCGGGCGCGGAGGGATCTTCCTCCCGACCTCGAAGAGAAGTCCCTGGCGCCCCTCTCTCCGCGTGGGGGGGCGCAGCTCCCTGCCGCTTCGGCCCCCATCTGGTCATGGATTCCACTTCCGCGAGATATGAAGAGGGGGGCTGCATCGTTCAGCCCCCCACGCCGCCACAGTACGGCTGATGAAACCGCGGGCAGTCCACCACCCTGGCTCATCCATCTTCCTCTCACGCCGCAGGAGCGGACCGCTGAGATCGCTTCCTACGGGTTGACGATTTCAAACTTGCCGTTCCGAACCTCGAGAATCAGCGCCTTGCGTTTGCCGTCGCCGTCTTCGTTGATGCTCATGGTGCCGCTCAGCACCGGGTGGTCCTTGAGGTTTTGCCAGCAATCGCGCACCTTCACGCGGTCGCTCTCCAGGTCTTTCGGATCGAGGGTGGCGCCGGATTTTTCGATGCAGTTCTTGTAAATCCACATCGTTTCGTACTGGAAGATCGCCACGAAGTGCGGGCGGCGATGGAACGGATCGAGATCGACGTACCTCTTCACCCAGGCGGCGATCTTCGGATCGGGGCTGTCCAGCCACAATCCCGCCGCAATGATGGTCCCCTCGGTGGCCTTGCCGCCGAGTTCGATGAAGGTCGGCACCGCGAGCGGCTGCGGACCCCAAAACGACTGTTGCATGCCCTGGCGCCGCACTTCCCGAGCCACGCCGGCGCCCTCGTTTTGCAACGCCGCGATCACAATACCACCGGGATTGAGCTGCTTGACCTTGGTGACGTGGGCGCTGAAATCGACGTTGCCACTTTGGAAACTCACCGTATCAAGAAGCTCTACGTTCAGTATTTTCAGCAAGGAAGGCACCACGATCGTGCCGTTGGCCTTGCTGACGATGTCCTTGTTATCAACGAAGATCGCCACGCTCTTGATCTTGTTCTTCTTCACCCAATACTCAAGGGCCGGCCAGGCGCTGTCCGCCTCGAGAGTCGTGTTCCGGAAAGCCCAGGGGCGATTCTTCGCGCCGATCCCAGGCGCCGAGGAGGCCGAGCTGACGATCGGCACCTGGGCCCGGTTGGCGATCGGAAAGGTGACGAGCGTGCAACTGCTCAGCAGCGGACCGGCAAGCGCGAAGACCTTGTCGCGCTCGATGAGCCGGCGCACCACGTTGATGCATTCGTCCGGCTTGCTGGCGTCGTCGTAATGGATGACGCGCAGCTTCTTGCCCTTGATGCCGCCCGCGGCGTTGATGTCCTCCACCGCCATGTCGGTGGCGATGCGCTGCTGCCGACCATACTCACCGGCCGGGCCGGAAACGGACAACGGCACGCCGATGACCACTTCATGGCTACTCGCCTGGGCGCTGGCCTGCGGCAGCATGACCAGGCCGAGAGCCGCCGCCACCATGACGACGCGTGTTACGAACCGACTGTACCGCATGCTCATCCCCCCTCTGGCGCGCATTGAAACTCCATCGTTCACGAGCTGAATATCACATATCCCGTTGGAAATTCCCCAGCAGTCCTCCCGAATGGTTACACGACGTTGTGCCTTATGTCAACCCATCGCTCGTCCATGATTACCTCGAGCTCCACGGCTCGCCGTGGCCGGCAAGGCGTCGGACGTCCTGCTCGGACACTTCGCGTACCTCATCCTGACTCGCGTCGGTGACTCGGGGAGAGGGAACTTTTGCGCTGAAATCGTGGAACACCATGAGGGGCAATGAGTTACTTAACTATCTCGAAACCGCGCCGCAGCCATTTAGCATGGTTCGCGTGAGGTGTGCGGCCTCGCATCGGCACTGCCCAGCGCGAGGGCTACCCTCGTGCCATGCCCGCCAGCCCCCTGTCGCCGAGGATCGGCGGAGGGGCTGGTGCGCGGCTGGCAAAGATATTGGCTCGCCCGCCGTCACGCGGCGCCCTTGCTTCGCGGCTCAGTTCTTCAGCCGCGGCTCACTTCGCCACCCCAGCTCGCCGGCGCAACAGAAGGCCACGGCGTGCCGCAGCCAGCGCTCCCGTGGCCCACTCCATCATAGCCCTCCCCCACCAGGTCCAGGCACGTATCCCCAGGAGCAGCAGGAGGATGGCGCCGTATTTCGCCGGCGAGCTGATGTCCGACTTCACCAGCAAAAGGAAGTGCAGCACCCCCAGGAAGCCGATCACGTAGATCAGGCGATGGAGCTGCAGCCAGCGCTTGCCGAGGCGCCTGATCATCTTCTTCGTGGAGGTGACGGCAAGCGGCACCAGGAGGGTGAACGCGGTTGCGCCGATCGTGATGTACGGCCGCTTCGTCACATCCTCGAGGATCATCCGCCAGGCGAAGAACTGGTCGAGCACGAGGTACGATGCCGCATGCAGGCAGGCATAGGTGAAGGCGAAGAGGCCCAGCATGCGCCGGTAGCGGATGAGCCAGGTCCAGCCGCTGAGGCGCCGGGCCGGTGTGATCGCCAGGGTGATGAGAAGGAAGCGGAGCGCCCAGCGGCCGTTGCGGGCGATGATCGCAGTGATGGGATTGGCCCCCAGGTTGGCGCTCCACGCATCCCAGGCAAGAAGCGCCAGGGGCGCCAGGCAGGCGAGAAACAGGGTAGGCTTCAGGAGCCAGAGCAGGCGTTGCGGCGCCGTCACGCTGTCACCTCGGATCACCACCATGCTCGACAGAATACTGGGGAATACGGCAGGAGCTCCGGGCGGCATCAGTAGTTCTTCGTCAGGTCCATGCCGGAGTAAAGCTTCGCCACCTCGTCTCCGTAGCCGTTGAACATCAACGTCGGGCGCTTCAGGAACTCCCCCAGGCGGCGCTCGCGCTTCTGGCTCCAGCGCGGATGATCGACGTTGGGGTTGACGTTCGAGTAGAAGCCATACTCCTGCGGCGCCTGCATGTTCCAGCTCGTCGGCGGCGGCTGCTCGATGAAGCGCATGGCCACGATAGACTTGATGCTCTTGAAACCGTACTTCCAGGGGACGACGAGACGGATGGGCGCGCCGTTCTGGTTTGGCAGCACCTTGCCGTAAAGCCCCACCGACAGGATCGTCAGGGGATGGGTGGCCTCATCCAGGCGCAGCCCTTCGCGGTAAGGCCACTCGAGCACCGACCCGAAGAGCGACGGACGCTGCCCCGGCATCTGCGCCGCATCCAGCAGCGTCTCGAAGGCGATATACTTCGCCTTCGAGGTGGGGCCGAATCGTTTCACCACCTCCTTCAGGGGAAACCCCACCCAGGGGATGACCATCGACCAGGCCTCCACACAGCGCAGACGGTAGATGCGCTCCTCAAGCGCATTGGGTTTGATCAGGTCGTCCAGGTCGTAGACGCCGGGCTTTTCGCACTCCCCACTCACCTTGATTGTCCAGGGCCGAGCCTTCAACGATCCCGCATGGCTCGCTGGATCACCCTTGTCGGTCCCGAACTCATAGAAATTGTTATACGTGGTGATGTCCTTGTAGGCGTTGAGCTTTTCGCTCGTGCTGTAGGGACTCTTCGCCAGCGGCTCAAGCTTCCCGCCGGTCGGCGCCGACGCATCGGCGCGCGCCGCGGCCGAACCGAGCAGCAGCGGCGTCGCCGATGCCGCTGCGGCGGCGAGGGCCGCACCGCGCAGGAATCGGCGCCGATCCCAGAACAACTTTTCGTCGGTGATCTCGCTCGACCTCACCTCCGAAGGCTTCCTTACCTTGATCAACATGGTGCGTACCCTCATGCGAAAGCAAACGTGGCGGCAAGACCCCTCCAAACTCGGGAGACCCGTTCCCGCCACCTGATGGGAGTTGCAATCCTGACGCGCCGGAGCGCCAGCAGCCCTCCAGCTCCAGCGCCGCCCCGCTCCTCTCCGCCGGGACAGGACGCCGTCGCGCCGCAGGGGCCGCCTCACAGCTACCCCCAACCGAGGCACGCCGCCGCCTCTGCGCGGCTCACGGAACTGCCCCTGGCGCGCCGCGCCCCCGATCGCCTCCAGCCAACACCCTTCCTTGCCAGTATAAAACGAGAAGAGCACCAATGAAATTCCATTTTCTCTGTGACTATTGGCAAAACCGCGCCTGACATAGGGAAGCGAACACTACCAGCCAGGCGCTGCCGCCGACTTTAGTAGTCCCCTGCCCAAAGCACCAGTGGGGAGAGGCCCGGGCCGTTCGACTGCTCTTCCCGCGGCGGCCGAACCCTGCTCTCAAAGCATCGCTTTCCGCCACCTCTTGGTGTAGAATTTGCTCCCTAGAGCCGAGCAACCGCGACGCGATTCTGGTCGCGCGGAGTGGCTCGGTGCCGCGCCACCTGCGCAGGCGGCGAATCTCTGAAGAATGCACAGGTCTCCCCATGCGCCTGACCGGCAAGCCAGATCCCGCCAATGTCACGTCTTTCTTCGCGCCAGTAGCTCAGCAGGACAGAGCAGCGGACTTCTAATCCGCAGGTCGCAGGTTCGAGCCCTGCCTGGCGCGCCAATTTAACTTATTGAAGAAAAGTAAGTTGTGGGATCGTGGGAAGGAACTGCCTGGTAGCTATTAGGCTTTTGCAGCGGTGCGCGCCGCATTTGCGCCGCGTCCGTGCATGCGGCCGGCCAAGAGGCACGGTGAAGTTCCCCCGAAAGCGGGGGAACTTCAGTCACACGGGGGCAACCCAGTCAAAGATGCGCGGCGCCTGGACTTCGGTTGTCAGCGCTTGGGTTGCCACCTCCACGAGGGCGCGGCGGAATTTTCGCTCCTCCTCTTCAGGCAAGTCGGGATTGCCGACCGGATGGGTGATGCCGGCGCCTCTGATGATGCGTGGCGCACCCACCATCATGGCCACGGAGGTCAGGGTGGCGATGAGTGCGGTCGGCAGGCCGTTGGCCTCCAGCTCCTTCGCCATCGCTGCCCCGCAGCGCACCCCGGTGCCTCACGTGGCGGTGAGGATGACGCCGTGCACGCCGTGGGCGCGCAGTTCCTGCGCGATGCCACGGGCCATCGCTTGCGCCTTCTCGAGGTAGGTGGCGCAGCCGGCGGTGGTGTAGAGTCGATCATGCAGCGCGCCGATGGCCCCCGCCCGCTCCAGCTCCCGCAGTACGTCGAGCGGCACGAGGCGATTCGGGTTGTCGAGCGCATGCGTCTTGTCATAGCCGGCGTGGATCGTTTCGTATCTTCCGGCCTCGAACTGGTCCTCCCGCCCGATCTCATAGGAGGCGTAGCGGCTCGACCGCAGGGACGGCAGGTGATCAGGGTTGCCGCGCGGCACCAGGCCGCTCTCCGTCACCAGGGCGAGGCGCGCCCGCCGCAGATCGGCCAGCGGGGGAGCGCAGGTCACGAGAGGAGGCGGCTGGAAGGGGACCTCCGTCTTGAACGCTTCTCCCGCCAGCTTGCGCAGGAGCATGGTGACAGCGCGCTGCGAGGCGAGCTCGGTCTGGGGGACGTTGACGCGGACGCCGCGCGGCAGGCAGCCCTCCGCCTCGCCGCCGAGGAGGGCTTCCCCCCGTCCCAGCCGCAACGCCAGGGCCGCCATGGTGGTCAGCGCCTGCCGCATGGACGAGGCGCTGGGACCGGTGCGGACGATGGCGAGGGAACGTGAGCGCCGAAAGAACTCAGCGGCGGGGTTCTCTTCATGCAGCCCGGTAAGGGCAGGAATCCCGAAGCGCTCATGCACCGCCGTGCACATGGCACCGCAGGCCAACCCGTAGCGCCCGGCGTTGAAGGCCGGCCCGGCGATGAAGAGCGCGGCATCGCAGGCCTGCATGAGTTCGAGGGCACAACGCACCGCGCGCTCCTCCTGCTCGGCCACATAGTTGTCGCCGCAGATGATCGTGGCGACAATCCGCGCCTGCTGGCCGAGCTTCTCCTGCAAGGAGACTCCGGGGCCGACGGGACCTTCCCGCAGCCGCGGCTCGAGATGCGCCTGCGATTCGCCTCCAAGCTGCCCGAAGAACTGGTTCAGGTAGTGCACGATCCTGATGGGCGGGCTCACCGTGCGTGCCCCCTTATTTCACGTAGACGGGTGCGAGGGAGCCGCGCCCCCTCGCGCTCCCCTATTACGCAAGCTGCCGCGCAGCTTGCGGCGAGATCGTAGCTCTCACAGTGGCACAGCGCGCAGCCGGGTGAAGCCGAGGGAGCTGTTGCTGTTGGGGATGTAGGAGATGGAGACAGTGGTTGCGGCATGCGGGTCGCCGTTGATGGCGGCGAAGGTGTCCCCTCCCAGGAGGCGCGAGGCCGCCGGCAGGTGGACGCGCTCCTCGATGTTGCCGGCGCTGACGATGGCGTCGGCGGCCGCCCGCAGGTCGATGAGCGGCAGACCCTCTCCCGCTTCGTTGAGCTGTTCGCTGTCGATGAGGACGGTTTTCACGCCGGCACGCTCGCAGGCCTCGCAGTGTTCCATCAGGTCGTAGTCGCCGGCGCCGGCCGCCTCCTTGGTCATCACCACCCCGTCCGCCCGCAGCGTCTGCCGCAGCAGGCGCGCCGCCAAGCGGGCCGCGCGCTGCTTGTCCTCCAGGCGGACCGGCTGCGGGGCGAGCACCAGGCCGCGGAAGTCGAGCTGCTCGCCGTGCAGCCGCAGGAGATCCTCGACGAGTGGATGGCGTTGGTAGGAGTAGGTGTTGTTCTTTACTCCCGGAGGCATGTCGTAGTGGAACGAGACGACCGCGCCATCGAGCATCTCCGTCGGTTGCAAGAGGAACGGCAGGGCCTCCCGGATGCGCGCGCCGTAAACGAAGGTCTCGCGCAGGTCGCCGATGCCGTGGAGGAGGCAGAGGTAGGCCACCTTGGGGAGCGGAGAGGCGAGGGCGCCGTCGCCACTGCGAGGGTAGGTCTCGCGCCGCGGCGCGGGATTGCCGAGCGCCAGGCGGGCAAGGTAGACCGCCGCCCGCAGACCCGCCGCGCGCACGGCCCGGCAGTAGGCGAGCTTGTTCATGCCGGCGGCCGGCCTGGTGCGCAGGACGACCTGGTGCAGATCGGCAAGGGGGGTGAGCTGGCGGGTTTCGGCATGCAGGTCGAGGAGGCCGCCGACAACGCCGGCCATCTCTCCCGTTTCAACCACGGCGACGCCGCGCAGCACCCTGGTCACGCCTTCCCCCACCAACCCCGGCGGCGCCACCCAGGAGGGGAAATAGGACCCATCCTCCTTAACGCAGGGCTCGCAGATGTCAAGGACGTTGAGGATGCGCGACCCATCCCCCGGCGCGGCCAGCTCGACGCGCACCTCGGCGAGACCGCTGCGCTCTTCAAGGTGGCGCTCGAGTTCGGCGCGGTCGATGACGAGCGTCGTTCCCCGCAAGCAGGAGGCGGGGCCGAAGCAAACCGCCTCGATCGGGTAGAGCTGCTTCTCTAGCGTCAGCATGAGGCTCTTCCCTGGCAACCGGGGACTCAGGCGCGGCGCGTCCACTTGCGCAGCGCCTCCGTGGCCGGCAGATCGACGTTCAAAGTGAGCGGGTCAATGACCACCCCGTACAGCTCGCGCGCCGCCGCCGGGGTCACGTAGCCATTCGCCACGTCGTCCGCGACCAGCTCGATGGCGCGCTCGAAGGGATCGCCGAAGCCTCCCCCGCCGCTCGAGGCGACTTCGAGCACGTCGCCGCTGCGCAGTTCGTAGAGGGCGTTGACGTCGATCTCCCGCTCCGTCCCATCCGGGCGTCGCAGGCTCAGGTGCGAGAGGACGCCGCCGCGGCCGCCGGCCAGGCCCGGCGGCGTGGTCTCGGGGCGCAGGCCCCCGCCGGCGGTGGCGCAAAGCACCTGGTCCGTCTCCATGCGCCAAATCGCCCTCGTCCCCAGCCCGCCCCGCCACTTGCCGGCGCCGCCGCTGTCCGGACGGTATTCATAGAGAAGCTGGGTGTACGGGTAAACAAACTCGAAGAGCTCGGGGTCCGCCGCACGTGCTCCGCCGGAGGAGCTGATGGGGCCGATGTGCCCCCAGCCATCGTAGCCCTCCGTCGCGCCCGACCCCGGCTTGCACTGGTTGCTCAAGCTCGCCGTCCAGCGGCCGGTGCGGGGATTGTAGGCCGTCTTCATGGGGCCGCACCAGCGGCCCCAGGGGGCCTGCACCTGGCTGGGCACGGCTTGCGCCAGGGCCAGCCAGCCGGCCTCGACCAGGGCGGCGCAGGTGACGAGGGTGCAGCCGCTGGTGGCGGCGGGCGGACGCGGGTTGGTGACGGTCCCGTCGCGGGAGATGACGGAGACGGGCGCGGTCGAGCCGGCCGTCACCGGCACCTCATCCTGGAGCGACGAGAAGAGGGCGATGTAGGTGCAGGAGGTGGTGTTCGACAGCGGGCTGTTCACGTAGCCCTTCACTTGGGGGTCGGATTCGGAGTAGTCGAAGGTGATCGCGTCCTCGTTGACGGTGAGGGTCAGGCGGACGCCGACGAGGCGGTCCTTGACGATGCCGTCGTGATCCAAGAACCGCTCCGCCTTGTAGACGCCGTTCGGGATGCGGCGGATTTCGCGCCGCATCTGCTCCTCGGTACCTTTCAGGTAGGTCTCGATGGCCGTCCCGACCAACGCCATGCCGAACTTCGCGGCCAGCCCCTGGAGTCGGCGCTCACCCACCACGCAGGCGCCGATCTGGCACTGCAGGTCGCCCTCGACGATGTCCGCCAGGCGGATGTTGAGGAGGAGGAACTCCCACAGATCGCTGCGCCGCACTCCCCCCTCGTACAGCTTTACGGGAGGGATGCGGATGCCTTCCTCCCAGACGTTGCTGGCCTCCGGGTTGTACCCCGACGATCCCTTCGCCCCCACGTCGGCGTGGTGCCCGCGCGTCATCACCCAGAAGGCGACGTCGCCGGCGACCATGACCGGTTTGGCGACGGTGAAGTCGGGAAGGTGATTGTTGCCGTGGAAGGGGTCGTTGAGGAGGTAGACGTCGCCGTCGCGGATTTCCTCCCGAAAGCGCGCCGCGATGGCATCCATGGCGAACGGCGTCGATCCCATGAGAACGGGGATGAACGCCGTTTGGGCGACGAGGCGCCCCTGGCGGTCGAAGATGGCGGTGATGAAGTCACGCACCTCGCTGAAGATCGGCGAGCGCGAGGTGCGCAGCATGCTCTCGGCCATCTCGCGGGTCACCGTCTGCAAGGTGCTGACAATCAGCGCCAACTGAATGGGGTCTGGCTTGGTCATCGGGAGGCCCCTCGGAGGCGGGCAAGGAGATCGTCGAGCGATGCTCCCGCCTGCAAGAGCAAGAAGTTGCCGTACTCGTCCACCTGCGCCTGGAAGGCCGGACTGATGACGATGCTGGTGGTCGGCAGCTCGATGATGGCGGGACCCTCGAGGCAATTGCCGTACTCGAGCCGCACGCCGTCGTAGACGGGCGTGAGGGTGGGGGTGGGATCGAAGAAGACCTGCCGCCGTTCGATCAACGCCGCCGTCGCCTCCCGGCCCCGCCGCGGCAGGCTCTTGAAGCGCGGCTTCTCCGTCATCCCCTCGGCGGTGAGGCGCACGGTGATGACCTCCATGGGCACCTTGGGCAGATGGTAGCCGAAGAGGGCGTCGTGGCGGTGATGGAACAGGGCGGCCACCCGCCGCAGCTCCTCCTCCGTCACCGGCGCGTCGCCGTGGGGGAGGTCGATCTCGACTTCGTTGAATTGCCCCTCGTAGCGCATCTCGAACGACACCGTCAGGCGCATCCTCGCCTCCGCCACCCCCTCGGTGCGGAGCATCGCCGTGCCCTCCGCGGTCATGGCCGCCAGGGTCTCGTTGAGGCGGGCGACGTTCACCTCCGACAGCCGGCCCGGCATGGAGCGCACGAACTGGTGCTTCAGATCGGCCATCAGCATGCCGGCGCCGCAGAAGAGCGCCGATTCCTTCGGCACGATGATGAGGGAGATGTTAAGCTCGCGCGCCAAGGGTTCGGCGTGCAGCGGCCCCGCCCCTCCCGCGACCACCAAGGCGAACTCCCGCGGGTCGTGGCCGCGGCGCACCGACAGGAGGCGCATGGCCATCGCCATGGTGGTGTTGACGACCTTGTAGATGCCCCAGGCGGCCTCCTCGACGGTGAGTCCCAGGGGGCGCGCCGTGTGCTCCGCGATGGCGGCGCGGGCGCGGGCGGCATCGAGCAGCAGCTCGCCGCCGAAGAAGCGCTCCGGGTTGAGGTAGCCGAGCACCAGGTCGGCATCGGTGACGGTTGGCTTCTCGCCCCCGAAGGCGTAGCAGGCGGGACCGGGCATGGCGCCGGCGCTGGCCGGGCCGACGCGCAGCACGCCCGCGCCGTCCACCCAGGCGATGCTCCCGCCGCCGGCGCCGACCGTGTGGATGTCGAGGCTCTGCGCGGCGATCCGGTGCCCCCCCACCTCGGCCGCCGTGGTCAGCGACATCCTGCCGTGGTGGACCAGGGAGACATCGAAGCTCGTCCCCCCCATGTCGATGGTCATGAGCTCTTGCAGTCCGTGCTGTCGGCCATAGAACAGCCCGGCGACGGGACCCGCCGCGGGACCCGACAGGAGCGTCTGCACCGCCAGGCGCTGCGACACCCGCGGCGCCACCACGCCGCCGTTCGATTGCATCAGCCGCAGCTCGCCGCGGAACCCCGCCGCCGCCAGGCGCTCCACGAGGTCGTCCAGGTAGGCGCTCAACACCGGCCCCACGGCCGCGTTCAGCACCACCGTGCTGGTGCGCTCATAGGCCCGCACCTGGGGCAGAATGGCGCTCGAGACCGAGAGGTAGCACGTCGGCAGGACTTCGCGACACAGCTCGTGGAGTCGCTCCTCGTGGGTGGAATTGAGGAACGAGAAGAGGAGGCTGATGGCGACCGCCTCGACGCCGCGCCGGCGGAACTGCTCGAGCGCCTCCCTGGCGCAGGTCTCATCCAGCGGCAGCACGACGGCGCCGTCGCGGTCGACGCGCTCGCGCATGCCGGCGATGAGCGAGCGCGGCACCACCGGAGGCGGCGGGTTCACCTTGGCATAGTAGTAGGTCTCGCGCAGGCCGCGCCGCATCGCCAGGAGGTCCCGAAAGCCATCGGTAGTCAGCAGGGCGGTGCGGGCCAAGCGGCCCGTCAACACGGCATTGGTGGTGATGGTGGTGCCGTGGACGATGAGGCTGACGCTGCCGAGAAAGGTGGGGAGATCGCTGCCGAAGGTTGCGGCGGCCTTCCCCAGGCCGTCGATCACCGCCTTGGCGGGGGATTCCGGAGTGCTGAGCACCTTGAAGAGCCGGCTCTGGCCCTGCTCGTCCATGACCACGAAATCGGTGAACGTCCCCCCGACATCGATTCCAACCTTGACTCGCATGGTCACCCTCGACTTCGCTCCCCACCCCTTGCCGCCGAGCGCCCGAGATGGCGACGCCTGATCGCCGCGTCCGACACCCCGAACTTTTTCCCTCAACCTTTCTGCTTGACACAGAGACGCGCTTTAGGTAGAAGGGATTTTAGACCGACCAGTCGGTCAATGTAAAGCCGAAAAGGCACCCTGAGCTGCTGCGCCCCTGACCCGTGAGGCGCTGCTGGAGACGCTTCCCAGGCGCGGCGCCCCCCCTCGGGAGCGACACGCGTAGGAGAACGCCAGCGCGCAGTAATTGCCGCCACCTCGCAGCTCCTCGGCCGTATGAACGAGAGGCGCAGCCATGCCGCGGGTACAATCAAAAACGGACATCCTTGAGCGGCGACGACAGATCGCCCAGGCGGCATCGCGTGTCTTCAGCGAGAAGGGGTATGACGCCTGCACCCTGGATGACATTGCAGGGCTCCTGGACCTAAAGAAACCGTCCCTCTACTACTATATCAAGAGCAAAAAAGAGATCCTCTCCATCGTCCTCGATTTCGCCATTTCCGAGGTCTCCAGCAATCTCGAAGCCATTTGCCAATCGCAGGTGGATCCGGCTGAGAAACTTCAACGCGCGGTGGCGAATCATTTGAATACCCTGATCCGCCACTTCCACCCCGTCCGCGTGTACCATAATGAACGCAAGGCCGTCTCCGCCAGCTACCTTTCAACCTACATTGCCAAACGTAAAAACTACGAGGTGATGTTTAAAGGTATCCTGCGCGAGGGAGTGCAAAAGAAACTCTTTTCGGTAAAGGATACCCGACTGACGACTTTTATGATTCTCGGCATGTGCAATTGGATCACGCAATGGTATCGACCCGGCGGGCCGCACACTCTTCCCGAAATTATTGGAGAGTTTACTGCCTTCATCCTCAGGGGCTTGGGATTAACGGGCAGAGCTGAAGACACCAATCGAAGAAGGCGAGGACGCAACGATGGACTACGATCTTCCTGACGAGTTGAAGCTCCTCCAACAAACGATCCGCCGCGTCGTCTCCGAGCATATGATCCCCCTCGAGCCGATTACCCCCGAGGATGAGGACATTCCCGCCGATTTGCGGGCCAAGCTGGAGCAGATGGCGAAGGATCAAGGGTTGTGGTTGCTCTTCATTCCTGCAGAGTATGGTGGCGCTGGCCTCAGCATCTTTGGGCAGGTTATCGTCTGGGAAGAGGTCTCGAAAACGGTCCTCATTCCATTCCGCAAAGATAGTATTTTCGGTCCGGAAGGGTGCTCCATTCTCTTCCTCTGCAACGACCAGCAGAAAGAACGCTACCTGTATCCCGTCATTCGGGGCGAGCGGGTGCCCTGTTTTGCCACCAGTGAACCCAACGCAGGTTCCGATCCTTCAGCCATGACCACCACGGCGGTGAAGGACGGCTCGAGCTACCTCCTCAACGGCAAGAAGACCTGGGTTACAAGTGGCGATAAGGCCGATTTCGTTCAGGTTGTCGCCGTCACCGACCCCGCCAAACGTCAGCGCGGCGGCATCACTGCCTTTCTGGTAGACATGGATACTCCAGGGTTGACGATTACCGGCAAGTTCGAGCTGATGATGGAAGATCGTCCGAACGAGTTCACCTTCGAGAACTGCCGCGTGCCGGAAGCCAACATCCTCGGCGAGATAGGCCAGGGGTTTGTGATCAGCCAGACCTGGATCACCATGGGTCGGCTCCGTCAAGGGGCAAAGGCGCTCGGCGTGGCGCAGCGCTGCCTTGATATGGCCATCGAGTATGCGAAGCACCGCGTCACCTTCGGGAAACCGATCGCCACCCGCCAGGCGGTTCAGTTCATGATCGCCGATTCTGAAGTTGAGCTTCATGCGGCGCGCCTCATGGTGTACCACGCCGCCCAGAAGCTCGACAAGGGAGAGGATGCCCGCCACGAGGTGTACATCGCCAAGCTCTACGCCAACGAGATGGTCGGCCGGGTTGTCGATCGCGCCTTGCAGATTCACGGCGCGATGGGGTTAAGCAAGGAGCTGCCGCTGGAACGCTGGTATCGAGACGTGCGCAGCCGCCGCATCACGGAAGGTCCGTCGGAGATCATGCGGTGGGTGATCGCGCGCAAGCTTCTGGGCAGGGTTTCCGACTAGCGGCCTCGCCCCCGACACCCAGCCGCGCTACGTACGGCCGGGCGGGCAACCGTGAACTGCAAATCCAGGCGGCGGGTCCTCATTCCTGAAGAGGAAGGCAACCGTGGCATACGAGAACATCAGGATCGAAACACAAGACAAAATCACCACCATCACCCTGAACCGACCCGAGCAACGCAATGCCCTGAGCCCCGATTTGCACCGCGAGATGGATCGCGCGCTTGATGATCTCGCCGTTGACGAGGCAACGCGGGTCGTTGTCTTGACCGGCGAGGGAAAAGCCTTCTGTGCCGGGCAGGACCTGAAAAAGTTCTTCGCGGAGACGTATGATGATCCGCTGAAATCGAAGCACCTCACGGCCATCGCCATGCGCTGGGGTCGCAAGCTGCGCCTCTTCCCCCGCCCGACGATCGCCCGGGTGAACGGCTTTTGTTTCGGCGCCGGGCTGCGCATCATGGGCTTGTGCGACTTTGCCATCGCGGACGAGGCGGCGATCTTCGGTCTCTCCGAAATCAACTTCGGCATCATTCCGGCCGGCGGCGCGTCGAAAGTGCCGATTGACCTCCTCTCCCACCGTGATGCCCTCTACCTCATTTTGACGGGAGACCGCATCGACGGGAAAGAGGCCGAGCGCATGCGGCTGATCAACCGCGCCGTTCCGGCCGACCAGCTTAACGGGGCGGTACGGCAGTTGGCCGACAAGCTCCTGCAAAAGAACCCCGTGGCGCTCACCGTGGCCAAGGAAGTCTTCTGGCGCGACAAGTATATGGAGTACGACGAGGCGGTTGATTGGGAGCTGGCCAAGTTTCAGGAGATGTCGAAGCTCGAGAAAGGAGAATGGGTGCAACAGGGCGTCGCGCAGTTTGTGAAAGGAGAGTACAAGCCCGGCTTTGAAGCCTACAAGCGCAAGGAGGAATAGCGGAGCAAGGATCCCAGTGCGGCAGCGCAGAAAGAAACGTGGTCGTCGATTAACCCGCGGTGCAAGTTTGCATGTGGGGTACCCTGCCTGGCAAGTGGTCCCGCATTGCAGGAGGGGGGTTCAGTGATGAAGGGAAAAGAGTTACGGCTCATCGTCGTTGTGGTGTTGGCGGTGCTCGTGCTCACTGGTTGGAGCGTGCCGAATCTTCAGGCCCAAAACACCATCCAGATTGGCCTCCTCACCGAGTTCACCCTGCCCTTCCTGGCGGAATTCAGCAAGAACCAGCAGAAGGCGTTCGACATGGCGCTCGAGGAGGTCAATGCTGCTGGTGGCGTCATGGGAAAAAAGCTTGAGCTGGTGACGGAAGAGGTCGGCGGCGGGCTGGACCAGGTTACTGCCGGGGCGGAGAAGCTCATCAGTCGCAAGCAAGTGCCGCTGATGATCAGCACTCAGTTCAGCACCTTCACCCTGGCGTTGCAGAAGATTACCGAAGCCTACAAGGTCCCCCTCCTTGTCCCGATCTCCGGCTCCGATAAGATCACCGAGCAGAACTTGAAGTATACCTTCCGCATTTCGGCGCGCACCGGCATCGCATACGCCGGCATGATGGTGGAGTTCCTGAAGCGCTACGCCAAGCCGAAGAAAGTGGCGATCTTTTACGAGCAAGGGGGCTATGGGTCTGATTTTGGCCGCAAGGCCAAACTCCTGGTCGAGCAAGCGGGGTGGGAGATCGTCATGTTCGAGGGCTACAACCCGCGCGCCATCGACTTCAAGCCGCTGCTCACCAAAGCCAAGTCCATTCAGCCTGACGCCATCATGGTGGCAAACTTTTTCCTCGACGCCGTACTCATGATCCGCCAGGCAAAAGAGATCAACCTCAACACCCTGTGGATCGGCTCGCCGGGGTTCGGTTTTCCCCAGTTCCTTTCCAAGGACGGCGCCGGCAAAGATGCCGAGTACATCTTCTCCATTCAGCAGTGGAACCCTAACGTGCCCTGGCCGGGTGCGAAAGAGTTTGCCGAGAAGTTCCGCAAGCGGTACAACATTGATCCCGATTGGAATATCTCCCAACCCTACTACGCCATCCACTTCGTTGCCGACGTGCTGAAACGGGCAGGGTCGCTCGATCGCGAGAAGATCCGCGCCGCTCTCGTTGCCACGGACATCAAGGAGAGCATGTACGGGCCGATCAAGTTTGACGAACAGGGACAAAACCTGCATCCGGTGCTGGTCGCCCAGGTGCAGAACACGCAGTACGTCATTGTCTACCCGACCGACCTCGCCCGTGGCAAGCCGAACCTGACGATTCCACCATGGGATAAGCGCTGAGCAAGCGCGCCTCACTCCGCACCCTCATCGCCGTTGGCCGTTCGGGCGCTGCGAGGCAAGGGGGGCGCAGGTTCGCCGGCAAGAACGGCGTCCGCGCTCCCCTCCCTCCGGCGTTCCCGTCCCGGCCCTGTGGCTGATCGCGGTATCGCGACGAGTGCCGGCCGCGGCGTGGCGGCGGGAGTGCGGGGGGGGCGCGGAGAGAAACTAGGCTCGCCGTGATTGTCCTGCAAGTCCTCATCAATGGGTTGCTTACCGGCGGCATCTATTCGCTCATCAGCGTCGGCTTGGCGCTGATCCTGGGCACGATGCGCATCATCAACATCTTCCACGGCGAGTTGTTGATGATGGCGATGTACTTGACGTACTGGCTCTATCTCTACATTCATCTCGATCCATACGTCAGTGTGCTGATTACGGCTCCGGTGCTCTTCGGCTTCGGCTATGTCATGCAGCGCGTGCTGATAAACCGCGTTCTGGCGCAGCCCGAAGTCAATCAAGTGCTGTTAACGCTGGGTATCTCCATGGCCTTGATCAATCTATTCCAGCTCTTCTTTTCACCAACATACCGGCAGGTGCGGACAGGGTATTCGACGGCGGTTTTGGCTTTTGCTGATGTGAGGATCAGTATTCCCTATACTATCTCTTTTATGCTTGCTTTCGCCTTCACGTTCCTTCTCTATAGCTTTCTCATCCGCACGTTCCCAGGGAAGGCTATTCGGGCAACGGCGCAGGATCGTCAGGCTGCGGTCATGATGGGCGTCAACATTGCGACGGTGAACGCGATCTCCTTCGGCATCGGGGCCGCGCTGGCGGCCGCCGCCGGCTCGCTCCTGGTCCCCATCTACTACATTTTTCCCGGCGTCGGCTTTCCTTTTGCGATCAAGGCTTTTGTGGTAGTCGTGTTAGGGGGCATGGGGAGTGTTGTGGGAGCGGCGTTGGGCGGAATCATTTTCGGCGTGGTCGAAGCCTTGGGTTCCTTCTTTATCTCGACACGCTACACCGATGCCATCGGCCTGCTGATTTTCATCGTCATCCTTCTGGTGCGCCCCGCCGGCCTCTTTGGGAGGTCGCGCGTATGAAGGCAGCCTCCCTGTCGCGGCGCAGCGCTGGACGGATGCAAGGGCGTCGGTTCACTCCCATGAATCTGCTGATAACCATGCCGCTTATCCTACTTCTCCTGCTCGGCGTTCCCTGGCTCGTGAGCAGCCCCTATTTCCTGGACATCGTCATCCTGATGCTGATGTACATGTTGCTGGGGATGAGCTGGAATCTTTTGGGAGGATTCGCCGGCCAGATCTCACTCGGTCATGCAATCTTCTTTGGCCTGGGTGCGTATTGCTACGGCTTTCTCATTAACCAGCACCTGACGTCGGTCTGGATCGCTCTTGCCAGCGGAGCGCTGGCGGCAACCGTGGCCTCGATCCCCATCGGCATCCTCTGTTTTCGCCTGCGGGGTCCCTATTTCGTCCTCGTTACCCTGGCCGCCGCCGAGGTGGTCAGAATCCTCGCCGTCAACCTCGTCGACCTAACGCAAGGAGCCGAAGGGATGGTGATCACCCCCGCCTTCGGCATCAGCAAGACGCCGTACTACTACCTGGCCCTGGCCTTCGTCCTCCTTGAGTTGATCACCATGGTCGTGCTCTGCAGTTCCCGCTTCGGTTACTACTACATGGCGGTGCGCGAGGATGAGGACACGGCGCTGGCGATCGGGGTGAATCCGCTGATCCATAAACTCTGGGCCTTTGGCATCAGCGCCTTCTTCGCCGGTCTGACCGGCGCCTTCTATGCGAGTTACCGCCACGTCATTGATCCGTCAGTAGTCCTCTCTCTCGAACGTTCCGTCGACATCCTTCTCGGGCCGCTCGTCGGCGGCATTGGAACCTTGGCCGGCCCCTTGGTCGGCGCGGTTATCATGGTCAGCGTCAATGAAGGGTTGCGCTCTCTCTTGGGCGGCGCGTACCTGGTGGCCTACGGCCTCATTCTGGTCGTCATCGTGCTCTTCTTCCCCAGCGGCGTCCTGGGGGTGACCCAACGGTTTTTCACCCGCGAAGCGGGCGGTGAGGCAGGCAAGGCCGATGAAGCTGCTTGAAGTGCGGGACGTCCAGAAGCATTTCGGCGGGCTTGCGGCCATTCACGGCGTGTCGCTGTCGGTCGATGCCGGGGAGATCGTCAGCATCATCGGTCCCAACGGCGCCGGCAAGACAACCCTCTTCAACCTCATCAGTGGGTTCGAGCGTCCTGACGCGGGCACCATCTTCTTCAACGGTAACGAGATCAGCGGTCTGTCTCCGCACCAGATTTGCCGCAGGGGCATCGCCCGAACGTTTCAACTCGTCAAGCCTTTCCATAACCTGACGGTATGGGAGAACGTCATGGTGGCCGGCTTGATGAGGTTGAGCAAGCGCGACGCCGCACGCCAGGCCGATCGCATCCTGGCCCGGCTGCACCTGAGCGACCGCGCCGACCAGCGGGCGCGCAACCTGACCATCGGCGCCAAGAAGCGTCTGGAGGTGGCGCGCGCCCTCGCCACCCAGCCGCACTTCATCCTCCTCGACGAGGTCGTTGCCGGTCTCAACCAGCGCGAGACCGCCGACATGAGTGCCATCATCCGCGACCTGCGCCAGGAAGGCATCTCCACGGTGGCGGCGGTCGAGCACGTCATGCAGATGGTGATGAGCGTCTCCGACCGCATCTACGTGCTGAACTACGGCGAATGCATCGCCGAAGGACGGCCGGACGAAATTCGCCGCAATCCCCATGTTCTCGAGGCCTACCTTGGAAGCGACGGTGCTCTCCGTTGATGGGATAGACGTAGCGTACGGCGTCGGATTCCCGACCCTGCGCAACGTCTCGCTGCGCTTGCCCGAGGGGGAGATCATCGCCCTGGTGGGGAGCAACGGCGCCGGCAAGACCACGCTCCTCAATACCATCTCCGGATTGCTGCGGCCCTCGCGCGGCGGCATCAGGCTGCGCGATACCCCCCTCCACCTCCTCCCTCCCCATGAAGTGGCCGAGCTCGGCATCGCCCACGTGCCGGAAGGCCGCAAGCTCTTTCCCATGATGACGGTGGAAGAGAACCTGCACATGGGCGCCTATACGCGGCGTTCCCGGCCGCACCTGGCCGCCATGATCGAATCCGTCTACGATCTCTTCCCGGTGCTGCGGGACCGGCGGCGTCAGTACGCCCGCACCCTCAGCGGCGGCGAGCAGCAGATGGTGGCGATCGGCCGCGGCTTGATGTCGATGCCCGAGATCATCATGTTCGATGAACCCTCCCTCGGCCTGGCGCCGCTGATCGTGCGCGAGATGTTCGAGGTCATCAAGCGCGTCAACGCCGAGGGGAAGACTGTCTTCCTGGTGGAACAGAACGTGCGCTTTGCCCTTGGCATCTGCCACTATGCCTACATTCTCGAACAAGGGCAGATCATCGGCAGCGGCAAGGGGCAAGACCTCCTGAACGACGAGTTCATTCAAACCTCGATCTTGGGGACGGGGTTGTCGAACTCCGGGATGGACAGTCAGGCCGACGCCTGAGGCTCACATCGAGGCGGCTGCTTCCGGCGCGGCGTTCTTCCGGTCGCGCCGGCCGTCGCGAAGAGGCCACGGTTGCCCCGGGGTCGGGCAGCCTCCCCCCATGGGATCACAATATGGATGAGCGTCTGCGCGCCTTGATGTTCCCCCGCTCGATCGCCGTGATTGGGGCCTCGGCCAATCTCGCCACCATCGGCGGGCGCCCCCTGCGCCTGCTGCGCAAGCACGGCTTCAAGGGAAACCTCTACCCGGTGAACCCGAAGTACGCGGAGATCGACGGCCTGCGCTGCTACCCCTCCATCGGCGCGGTGGGCGAGGCGATCGATTGCGCCCTCATCGCCTTGGGACGCGACCAGGTCATCCCGGCGCTGGAAGCGTGCGCCGCGGCGGGAGTGCGCGCGGCCACGGTCTTCTCGAGCGGCTTCGCGGAGGTGGGCGGCGAGGGTACCCGCCTGCAACAGGAGATGACCAACCTCGCCCGCCGCACCGGCCTGCGCATCAACGGCCCGAACGGCATGGGCGTGATGAACTTCAAGGAGGGCGTGGTGGCGACGTTCTCCAATTCCGCCGAGCTGGAGCGGGTGCGGCCCGGCAACCTCGCCCTGGTGGCGCAGAGCGGCGGCCTGGCCGGAGCCTTGCTCGACCGCTCCCACGAGCTCGGCCTGGGCGTGAGCCACGTCGTCTCCACCGGCAACGAGGCCGACGTGGAGGCGAGCGAGTACCTCGAGTACCTCGTCGAGGACCCAGCCACCGAGGTGGTCGGGGCCTACATCGAGGGATTTCGCAACGTGGAACGGTTAGGCCGGGTCTGCGAGCGCGCGGCGCAGAAGCGCAAACCGATCATCGTGCTGAAGGCCGGCAGCTCCACGATCGGGAGGGAGATGGCGGCCTCGCATACCGCCGCCGCCACGGGCTCCGACGACATCTACAACACCTTCTTCCGCCGCCACGGCATTATCCGCGTCGCTGACCTCGACGAGCTCATGGGCACGGCCTCCCTGCTGACACGCTACCGGCACGCCGCCGGCACGCGCCTGGGGGTCTTTTCCGCCTCGGGCGGAGCCGCGGTGCTCATCGCCGACGAGTGCGCGCGGCACGGCATCGAGCTGCCACCGCTCGCCCGGGAGACACAGCAGGCGCTCGCCCCGCTCGTGGGCGCCTTCTCCACCCTGATGAATCCCTTTGACCCCACGGGACAGAGCTACAACGATCCCAGTCTGGTCAAGACGACCTTTGAAATCTTTCTCCGAGACCCGAATTTCGATTGGATTCTCTTCCTCATACCCACGGTGGCCCTGCGCATGGCCGACCTCTTCGTCGACTACCTCCTCGACACCGCGCCGCAAACGAGCAAGCCGGTGCTGGTCTACTGCATCGGAGGGTCCCTGTCGAGCCCGGTCTTCACGGCCTTGCGCGACAGTCCCCTGCCCTACTACCGGTCGCTCCGCACCTGCTTCCAGGCCTTGGCGGCCGCCCTGCGCTACCAAGACTTCCTCGGCAAGCGGCAGCACGCGAAGGGGTTGCGATGATGGATGTGAAATTTGGAGCTAGCTTCGTTCCCTGTCAGCCCGATGAGCTGGCGCGGCTCTGCGTCACCGCCGAGGACGCAGGCTACGACCGCCTCGGCCTCGTCGATTCGCAGAGCATCTACCGCGAGCTGTGGGTGAGTTGCACCGTGGCGGCCAGCCACACCACGCGCATCAAGGTGGGGCCGCGCGTCACCAATCCGATCACCCGCCACCTCTCCGTCACCGCCAGCGCCGCCGCCACCTTGGAGGAGCTGGCGCCGGGGCGCATCTTCCTCGGCCTCGGCAGCGGCGACAGCGCCCTGGGCAACATCGGCCTGCGGGCGGCTTCCCTGAGCGAGATGGAGGAAGCGATTCACGCCGCGCGCGCCTTGATGACCGGCTCGGCGGCCGCCTACCACGGCCGGAGCTGCGCCATGCCCTGGTCGCGCCGCGCCGTGCCGATCTACATGTCCGCTCACGGGCCGAAGTCCCTGCGCCTGGCCGGGCGGGTTGCCGATGGGGTGGTGATCGGCACCGGGCTAAATAGGGAGGCGGTCGCCTACAGCCTGGAGATGATCCAGCAGGGCGCCGAGGAGGGCGGCCGCCGCCTGGCCGACCTCGACCTCTGGTGGCTCTCCACTTGCAACCTGGCGGCCAGCCGGGTGGCCGCCATCGCCGAGGTGCGCATGCTGCTGGCGGCAAACGCGCACGTGCTGCCGAATCAAGTGCGCAACCCCGCCCTCGTGCCGCCGCGCTACAGTGAGGCAATCGCCACCCTGGCGCGCGAGTATGTCATCTCCGAGCACCTCATGCCCGGCGCCGCGCGCACGAACGTGCAACTCGTGCAGCGGCTCGGCCTCGAGGACTACCTCGCCGAGCGCTTCGGCATCGTCGGCACGCCCGACGACTGCCTGCGCCAGATCGAGCGCGCCCTGAACGCCGGGGCCAATCAGTTGTGGATGAGCATCTACTTTCCGCACCGGCAGAGCTTCATGGAGCGCTGGGGGAGGGAGATCATCGCGCGGTTCCAGGGATGACGGAGCGGCGGGTGGCGATGTCGCCGCGGGAGGAGTCGCGGAGGGAGCGCTTCCACGGGCCGCTGAGCGCCGCACCATGCTTGCCGCCAACGCCAGCAACGCCAGTGTCTCCTGAGCTGAAACCCTGCTCTCCACCTTCAACACATGAATCCTGATCGCAGGCTCAGAGCTTGCGGTTTCAGCCTGCAAGGAAGGTGGCGTAGTTGACGGCGGAGGATTGCGCCGGCGCTCAGATTGGTCTCACACGACGAACCCGGCCTTGATGATCTCCTCTCGGATCGCCTCCTTGTCCAGCCATTCCTTCTCATACGTCACGGTTACGTACTTTTCCGCGGCATCGCCGGTCACCGTGTCCGCGCCGCGCTTCATGAGCGCCTCGCGGATGGTCTGGATGCAGCCCTCGCAGTGGATGCTCGGCACCGGGATGGTGGTTTTCTCCAGGGCACGCGAGCTTTTCCGCGCCGCCGGCAGCAACCGGCCGCCGAAGGAGTTGAGGAGCACGGTCGTGACGCTCGCCGCCATCGCCAGCATGGCCATGGCGGGATGCACGATGCCCGTCACCGCCGCCGGCACGCCGAGGCCGTTGAAGAGGAAGGCGAGGACGACGTTCTGCAC
>JACPUC010000026.1 GCA_016192455.1 Candidatus Tectimicrobiota bacterium
ATATCTACGCATTTCACCGCTACACTGGGAATTCCACTCTCCTCTCCCGCACTCAAGTTCGGCAGTTTCGGATGCAATTCGCCTGGTTGAGCCAGGGGCTTTCACATCCGACTTGCCAAACCGCCTACGCGCCCTTTACGCCCAATAATTCCGAACAACGCTCGCCCCCTCCGTCTTACCGCGGCTGCTGGCACGGAGTTAGCCGGGGCTTCCTCTGATGGTACCGTCAAGCCTGGCGGCTCTTCACCGCCAAGCCTTTCTTCCCATCTGACAGAGCTTTACATCCCGAAGGACTTCATCGCTCACGCGGCGTTGCTGCGTCAGGGTTTCCCCCATTGCGCAATATTCCCCACTGCTGCCTCCCGTAGGAGTCTGGACCGTGTCTCAGTTCCAGTGTGGCCGGACACCCTCTCAGGCCGGCTAACCATCATCGCCTTGGTGGGCCGTTACCCCACCAACTAGCTAATGGTCCGCGGGCTCATCCTCAAACAGCAGCTTCCATGGAGAGGCCACCTTTTACCCCTGGGACCGAGGTCCCTGTGGTCATATCCGGTATTAGCAGCCCTTTCGAGCTGTTATCCCAGATTTGAGGGCAGATTACCCACGTGTTACTCACCCGTGCGCCACTTTACTCACCCCCCGAAGGGGGCTTTCTCGTTCGACTTGCATGTGTTAGGCACGCCGCCAGCGTTCGTTCTGAGCCAGGATCAAACTCTCCGGTTCTTTTCGAACATGCAGAGATTGACCTGTGCCACCCAAAAGCGGGTGAACCCAGGACGTATGTCGTCTCAACAGCCGAAGCCATTGAACCGACAGGGCCTACACGCCCGTCAAGCACGCTATTCAGTTTTCAAAGAGCAGGAAGCCACATTCGTGCTTATTACTTAGTATAACCACCAGCGTCAACGTGTCAAGGGGAAAAGACCCCCTCCCCATCCCCTTCGCCCGAAGCGGATGGGACTCTGTTGGGTGGTGGAACTAGTATCTACACCTCTGACGGTGGGATTGCAAGCCCAAAATGCGATTTTTTTCCGCCAGGGAAATTTTTCTTCGCCACGGCCTGGGTGGCGCCTCCCGGCGACCTCCCGAAACGCCCGGGCGCAGGCCCATCACCGCCCTTCCTAAAATCTCCGTAACCTCTTGTCTTTCAATCGCTCGGACCGCAACTCCGGAGTCGCCGGCAGTCTCTCCGAGGCCCACCCCGCCTGCCGACTCTCCAGGTTGCCAAGCCGGCAGGCCCTCACTGCTGCGCGACCCGCCGCCGCTGGACTTGTTGCCCAGCGCGGGGCTGCAGCAGGCATTCATCCTGTCGCGGAGACCTTCCCTGACCATCCCCCCCTGACCATCCCCGAGCGGCTGCGCGTCGCTGCCTCGGCAGGCATGCTGAGCAGCAACCGCCCCCGCAGGCCAAGTTCGGCGCCGACGGCCGCGGCGCGGCTGGACCCACCGTGGAGGACGAGGCGCCAGTTCACCCCGCGTGGGCGTTGCCCGATTGCGGCGCGGACGGCCCCCCGGCCTGGCAGGAGGCGCAAACGCCGTACAGCTCCATCTTGTGATCGGTGATCTTGAAGCCTTCGCGGTCGGCGACCTGATGCTGGAGGCGTTCGATGCCTTTATCGAAGAACTCGAGGATTGCCCCGCATCTGGTGCAGATCATATGATCGTGGTGCTGACGCACCGCCTCGTAGCGCGTTTCACCATTGCTGAAGTGCTGCTCGACCGCCAAGCCGGAGTTGGCCACCAAGCGCATGGTGCGGTACACCGTCGCCAAGCCGATCCCCGGATGCTGCACGCGCAAGCGCTGGTACAGCTCATCGATGCTGATATGCCCGCTCGCATCCAGGAAGGCTTCAAGCACCGCCAGCCGCTGCCTGGTGAACTTCAACTTGCGGGTCGAGATATAGCGCTTAAACAGGGTGCGTTCATGCCGCATACAAGCCCTCTCCTGGGCTGAGTATAACTCATCAGGGGGGGCAACGACAACCGCGGGCTTGACGCCGGGCACGGCCTGTCATTCAGCCGGCCGGCCCCTCCAGGGGCTCGCGGCGCGCTCCGAGAAGCCCGCGCGGGCGCCGGACCGGAAGGACCGCCGAGCTGGTTCATCCACCTGCCGGAGGTTCGGGGGCAGCGCTCCGGGTGCGTTTCGAGCTGCCTGACTCCCTGGAAGAAGGTACGCTGCCGAACCTGAGTTATTGGCAGGACCAGGCATCTCTGCAACGTGGTACAAGAAGCGAAAGGGGGCGCCAGGTGCCATGCACCGCTACCGTCACACTACGCCTCGAGCTTGTCGATCGCGGCAATCGCAGTGCGGAGGAGTATCGGCAGCACCTGGAGACGGAGGTGCTGCGTCACCTTGTCATGCTGCGCGGTTGGCTGGAGGGACGGCGCATCTACTTCGCCAACCCGCATCCCTCCCTGCGCATCGAAATCGAGGAGGCAGGCCAGGAGGCGGCGAACGAGGGGGGCTGAGCCGCAGGATCTCTCAGGTGTCGAGCGCGGCGATCGCCTCCACTTCAATGAGGTAATCGGGATACGCCAGGCTGGTGACCACGAGGAGGGTATGAGGTGGGTAGGCGCCGCTGGGGTAGTACTCTTGAAACAGCTCGTGGCGCAGGCGTGCGAACTTCTTCACGTACGCGTAGTGGGTGAGGTAGGTGCGGAACTGCACGACGTTGGTAAAATCGGCCCCCTCCGCATGCAACACAGCGGCCAGATTGGCGAAGACCTGACGGGCCTGCGCTTCAAAGTCGTGCTTCCCCACTAGAACCCCGTTGGCGTCCAAGGGCACTTGACCAGAAATGATGAGCAAGCTGCCGCGCGTCACGCGAACGGCATGGGAGTAATCGCTTCGGGGAGGGGCGATCCCCGGCGCTTGCACAACTCGCTTCTCCATGCGACTCCCCTTTCCCGGCCAGCGCCTTAGCACCGGCGGCAAGCGTGTCCGTAGTGTCCCTTTTCCGGCATTCCCAGGCGGAATCAACCGGCATCGTGAGGCGTATCCGTGATGGGGACCGCACCTCCCCTCTACCCCTCGTCCGCCTCACCGCAGAGATACCACAGATCTGCTGGTTTCGCCCAGCGGGGTGGCGCCGAACGTCTCCTGGCGCGTCTCTCCGAAGCTCAGCGAACGATGGGCAGGAGGGACCGGGGAACTCTTTTTCGCGCCGCAGGAACAGCTTGAACTTATCTTAACTTGCGAGGACGAACCACTTGTGGCATAAATGATTTTCGTCTCGATTGGTTGCGCCGGGGGGAACAGGCAAGGAAACGGGTCCCCTCTTGGACCTGGAGGGGAACGGAAGCTCTCCGCAGCCTCTTGTCGGTTTATCAAACGCTGGGCGCGAGACTGCTCCATGCCACTCATTGACCGCATCGCTCGGCGGTTTGCCCGATAGCCGCCGAGGACGTCAAGGACATGGCTGGACCTTTGCGGTATGCAGCCCCTAGTTTCCCGCCGTGCGTTCTCCCCCTGGGAAGAAGCGGCAGAGGCGTGCGCGCGCAAGGCGCTTCCTCGCCTGCTGCTCCTGGAGGGTAAGGAGTGCCTCCTTCACTGCGCGCTGGCCGGCCGAGTGGGAAAGCTGCGCCTCGCAGGTGGATCGCAGAGGAAGCGTGATGGGAAAGGTGATCGATGCGGCAAATCGCTTCAGGCGCGGTTGCAGCAACTGTGCTGAGCTGACGGTTCGAGACAAGGTGCCTTACTGCCGGGCGGAGATGCAGGCGGCCCTGGCGGCCAGGCTGCCAGTCACGCCCCTGTTTGGCGATGAGAGTTATAGCTGTGGCGACCGCTACCTCCCGAAGCACCTGGAGCGCAGACGGCATCAGCGCCGCACGCAGGAGAGGAAACGAAACCTGTCGATGGGATCACCAGGCGAGCCCCGGTGCTGAGCACAATCCGCCGGCGGCGCCGCGTCAGCCGCCGGGCCAATTTGCCTGTGCCACGGGGCCTGCAGCGACACCACACCGCGTTCCCTATGCTGGAGCATCCAAGAGGAGTGGGGGTATGACCAGAGAGGGCACTGAACACCTCGACGAGGTCCGGCTCCAAAAACTTGCCCGCAACAAGGAGCGCTTCGCCAGGTTCTGCAGCACAATCGTCGACCTTCAGGTCTCGATCCGGGATCTCAAGCAGGAATGTGCCGATCTCGAAGAGCAGATCGCCGTTGTGAATCAGGAGATCGCCCGCCACACCACCGACTACCAGGGGCTTTCGCCGCTGCTCGATGATCTCACCAGGATGTTCGAGGACGCGAAGAGCGGCATCGGCGTGGAGGGGGAACCGCATCGCGACGATGACGGGGGGAGGAGGTCTCAACGCCGCGCCTCCAAGACGGCGGCATCCCCGCGTGAGGATCAGCAGCGACACCCACCTGGACCGGTGTCGCCACGCCGCACAGCAGCCGCCCCGAGTGCGGAGTCGGCAAGCCGGGCCTCGGAATCGGCGGCAGGAGAGGGACTGCTGCCGATGGCAGAGCTCGATGATATCAGCAGCGAAACCGCGCACGTGGCGGATGATGCCGAGAAACCACGCAGTTCCGAACGCCCTCCTGGGCGCACCACACCCTCCCGCGCCGCCGACAAGCCGTGGCTGCGCGCCGCGGAACACGCCCGGCGCCTGCGCGAGCAGTCCGAAACCGTGAAGGCCGACCAAAGCCCGCCGAAGCCGATTCAGCCGATTGTCGACGAGGCGGTCGCCGACACTCCTGAGGCTGAAGAAAAAAGCGAGGACTTCGATATCGGCCGGGCCTTGAAGCACTTCAACCAGGATGCCAACAAGAAGAATCGCAGTCTGCTCAACAAGGTCTTCGGCAAGAAGCAATTTGACGTATGAGCCCCGAGGCCTCTCGGCACGTCGTCGTCTACGTTACCTGCGGCTCGCAGCAGGAGGCCAGCCGCATCGCGCACGACCTCGTGGAGCAGAGGCTAATCGCCTGCGCCAACGTCGTGCCCGGCATCACCTCGGTGTACCGCTGGGAGGGGACCGTTCACACCGATCCCGAAGTTCTCCTCATCGCCAAGACACGCCGCGATCTCTTTGAGGCGATCACCCGCCGCGTCCGGGACCTGCACTCGTACGACCTTCCGGAGATCATTGCCCTGCCCCTGGAGGCCGGCCTCCCCGGCTACCTGCAGTGGATCGATGACGCCTGCCGCCGCCCCGAGTCGCCGTCATCGCCCTGACCCGGAGGCGCTCCCGGCAGAGGGAGCGCGGCGCGCGCTCAGCCAGGCCATCCATCCATGTCGCCAACAAGCCAGGGCAAGCAGGGTGGACTCCATGCCGCTCTTCCCTCCGTGGCGTATCCTCTCCAGGCTGCCGGCGCGGAGTTGACCACATCCTCCCACCTGGCATTCCCATCCCGAACTGCCTACAATCACTACAGGTGACGCCGCGAAATTTTCCGAGGAGAAGGATCACAGCATGACGACCATGAACCTCGAGATGATCGAGAGGGCGTACGCCGAGGTTCCGCAGCGGCTCGCCGGCGCGCGGGCGCTACTGCGCCGCCCGCTGACCTACGCCGAGAAGGTGCTCTACGCGCATGCCTGGGCGCCGCCGAGCACGCCGTGCCAGCGGGGCGTGGACTACGTGGACTTTCGTCCCGACCGCGTCGCCATGCAGGATGCCACCGCCCAGATGGCGCTGCTGCAGTTCATCAGCGCCGGCATCCCGCGCGTGGCCGCACCCACGACGGTGCATTGCGACCATCTCATCCAGGCCGAGCACGGCGCCGCCCGCGACCTGCTGGCCGCCGCCGACGCCAACCGCGAGGTGTACGAGTTCCTCGCCTCGGTGTCGCGCAAGTACGGCATCGGCTTCTGGAAGCCGGGCGCCGGCATCATCCACCAGGTGGTGCTGGAGAACTACGCCTTCCCCGGCGGCATGATGATCGGCACCGATTCGCACACGCCGAACGCCGGCGGCCTGGGGATGCTGGCGATCGGCGTCGGCGGCGCCGACGCGGTGGACGTGATGTCGGGCCTGCCGTGGGAGCTGAAGTTCCCCACTCTCATCGGCGTGCGGCTCACCGGCGCCCTGAGCGGCTGGACCTCCCCGAAGGACGTGATCCTGGCCCTGGCCGGCATCCTCACCGTGAAGGGGGGCACGGGCGCCATCGTGGAGTACTTCGGCGACGGCTGCCGCTCCATCTCCGCCACCGGCAAGGGAACCATCTGCAACATGGGGGCGGAGATCGGCGCCACCGCTTCGGTCTTCCCCTACGACGCCAAGATGCAGGCCTACCTGAAGGCAACGGGCCGCGCCGACGTGGCGGCCCTGGCGGACGCCGTCGCCGAGCACCTGCGGGCCGACCCGGAAGTCGAGGCCGAGGCGGAGCGCTTCTTCGACAAGGTCATCCACATCGACCTCAGCAGCCTCGAGCCCCACATCAACGGCCCCTTCTCACCCGATCGCGCCCATCCCCTGTCGAAGTTCGCCCAGGCCGTGCGGCAGAACGGCTGGCCCGACGAGCTGCGCGCGGCGCTCATCGGCTCGTGCACGAATTCGAGCTACGAGGATATCGACCGCGTCGCCGCGCTGGCCCGGCAAGCCAAGGCGGCGGGCCTGAAGACCCGCGCCCAGCTCATCATCACGCCGGGCTCCGAGCAGGTGCGCGCCACCATCGAACGCGATGGCCAGCTTGCGCTCCTGCGGGAGATCGGCGCCAGCGTGCTTGCCAATGCCTGCGGGCCATGCATCGGCCAGTGGACGCGCCACGACGTGCAGAAAGGGGAGGCGAACTCGATCGTCACCTCCTTCAACCGCAACTTCAGCGGCCGCAACGACGGCAACCCCAACACGCACGCCTTCGTCGCCAGCCCCGAGACGGTGGCGGCCCTGGCCTTGGCGGGGCGGTTGACGTTCGACTTTCGACGCGACACCCTGCGCCTGGAGGATGGTAGGCAGGTGCGGCTGGAGCCGCCCAGCGGCGAGGAACTGCCGGAGAAAGGATTCCTGCCCGACCCGGAAGGCTTCGCGCCGCCCGCGGAGGATGGCGCCGAGGTGAAGATCGTCGTCGATCCGAAGAGCGAGCGGCTGCAGCTCCTGGCGCCGTTCGCGCCGCCCAGGGCGGAGGAGTTCGCGGACCTGGCGGTGCTCCTGAAGGCAAAGGGCAAGTGCACCACCGACCACATCTCCATGGCCGGGCCCTGGCTGCGCTACCGGGGCCACCTCGACAACATCTCGAACAACCTCCTCATCGGCGCCACGAACGCCTTCACCAGCGCCACGAACAAGGCGAAGAACCAGCTCGCCGGCGCCTACGACGAGGTGCCGCGGGTGGCGCGCGCCTACAAGGCGGCGAACCTGGGGTGGGTGGTCATCGGCGACGAGAACTACGGCGAAGGCTCCAGCCGCGAGCACGCCGCCATGGAGCCGCGCTACCTCGGCGGCAAGGCGATCATCGTCAAGTCCTTCGCCCGCATCCACGAGGCGAACCTGAAGAAGCAGGGCCTCCTGCCGCTGACCTTCGCCGAGCCGGCGGACTACGAGAAGGTGCGCGAGGATGACCGCGTCAGCCTGAACCTGGCCGAGCTGGCCCCCGGCGCGCCGCTGACGATGACCCTGAAGCACAAGGACGGCGCCGTGGAGAGGGTGCGGCTCAACCACACCCTGAACGCCCAACAGATCGACTGGTTCCGCGCGGGAAGCGCGCTGAACGCGGTGCGGGGGAAGAGCGCGGGGGGGGAGTGACGCAGGGTTGGTTCAATTCGGGCTGCGCCCGGGCGCCGCGAGCTCGCGCCCGGCAACCTTGGCGGCGATCTTGGGGAGACTGTGGAGCACGGTCTCCCCGATTATCTGCAGGCTCTTCGCGCTGAGCTTGTCGAGGGTGTCGTGGGGGGTGTGCCAGAAGGGGCCGGGAGAGGACGCGCCGCCGTAGGTGAAGTCGAGGAGATCGAGGGCGGGGATGCCGGCGGCGAGGAAGGGGATGTGGTCGTCCTCCACCTCCATGCTGGGACCGCTGAAGGCCGCGGCGTGTCCCAGCTCCGCGGCGCTCCGCCAGACGAGATCGCGCAGCCAGGGGGTCGAGCGGCGCTCGCGCACCACGTCGAGCCGCGCGTCGCCGATCATGTCCAGGTTGATCATCGCTTGCAGCGCGTCCGGGGGAAGTCCGTCGCCCGCCAGGCGCCCGCGCTTCAGCTCCTCGACGAAGTGGCGGCTGCCATAGAGGGAGTCGGTGGGGCTCCAGTTCAGGAGCGCCTCTTCACCGTCGAAGAAGAGGAACCAGGCGGTCGCGGGGCGTTCCTCCGGGCGGCGCCGCGCCAGCACCCGCGCCAGCTCGAGCAAAACGCCGACCGCGGAGGCGCTGTCATTGGCGCCGACGAAGCGGAAATTCAAGAAGAGCTTGGACTCGTAGTGGGCGCCAAAGCCAATGGCCTCCGGCCGCTCTCCCGGCAGGACGGCGAGGAGGTTCACCATCGGTTTCGGTCCCAGCGGCGTGCGCGCCGTGAAGGGCTGCTCGCGCACCGCCAGGCCGAGGGACCGCAGCTCGGCGCGGAGGTAGGCCCTCGTCTGGGTCAGGGCTTCCGAGCCTACCGGGCGGGGGCCGAAGCTCACGATGCGCTCGACGTGCCGCATGGCGCGCTCGCCCTCGAAGCCGAGTCGGGCTCCTGCTGCCGGGAGCGATCCCTCCTGCGTGCCGCAGGCGGCAAGCAGAGGCACCGCGAAGACGAGGACGATCCCTACGAAGAGGCGTGAGCGCATCGTTCAGCTCGGTTTCCGAGAGGAGCACGGCGCTGAAGTCCGCGGCATCCGGCGGACGTCACGGTGTGGGGTCTCAGCGTAGCAGCTTCGAATGGCCGCCCACCGCCGGCTCCCGGCGGCGGCCCTCACTCGCCGCCAAGCGTGGTCGCGTACCAGGCGCCCCGCTCCGTGAGCGCATAACCCCGCGGCGCGCGGCGCAGCAGCCCCTGCCTGGCCTCCATCTCATGCAGGAGCCGTCCCAGGTTCACTTCGCTACGCTCCTCCGCCAGGAGCGCCTGCAGGGCCGCCTCGTCGCAGCCCGCTCCGCCAGCCTCCGCTTGCTCCCCAGCCGCTTCCGCGAGCCGCGCCAGGTGCGCAAGAATCCGCCTCTCCGCCCGCGCATAAGGGTGGGAGGCATCCTTGAGCCTGCGCAGGAGGAGGCGCAGCGCCTCCTCTCCGGCGGCGTCGAGCAGCCGCGCCAGCTCCGCCGCGCCGCGTACGTTCACGCCGGTCTTCTCCTCGGTGCCGGAGTTGCGCGCGAAGACGCCGACCAGCAGGCGCTCCGCTGCATCATGGACGCCGAGGTAGAGCATGTCCGGCTCTTCGGGGAACTCGAGGCGGCGCACCGTGCACGGCTCTTGCGGCCGCTCGAGGCGCAGCCCTTCCGCGAGCTGCCGGCGCAGCAGCTCCTCGACCGCCACCCACGCCGGCGAGCCGCGCTGGAACTCGGCCTTGCGCGTGTAGTAGGCGTAGAACGTGCGCTTGTGACCCGGCGCGAAGGGGTGCGCCAGGAGCGCCGGACGCCGGCGCGGCTCGCAGTCGCGCAGCAGCCGCTGAGTGGCGGCGAAGGTGTTGATGGCGCTCTTCAAGCCGTTGCCGAGGAAGACCGGCAGCTCGCGGCCGTCCAGGCAGCGCGCGACTCCGGCGGTGATGCAGTGCCCTGTCTCCTCGCTGCCGATCGCGAAGGGAATCGCCCCCGGCTGCAGAAGCGCCGCCGGCGCCGCTTTAGCCGCGATTTGCGTCAGAAGCCGACTGAGGCGGGCGCCATCCACGTCCGGGTCTGTAGTGAGGGCGTCGGCGAGCCGGCAAAGCTCCACCAGCTCCCAAACAGGCTGGTCGGGTTTCGCGGCCTCGGCCATAGCCCGCAGGTAGGCACGCCAGGCGCGCAGGAGGAGCCACTTGTCCCCCACCCCCGTGAGCGCCGTCGAGAAGCCGAGCGCGGCGGCATGGTGCGCCGCGTTCAGATCGCTCTCCACGGTGTTGACGAAGAGGGCGCCGCGCCACGCTTCGCCATGGCGGCGCAGGTAGGCCGCCTGGTGGCAGGCGATCTCATCGCCGGAGAGCACCAGGAGGCGATCTTGAACGGCGTCATACTCGACGGCGTAGAAGCGGTCGCCGTCGGCATCGAAGACCGCCGCCGCCACGCGCACCTCCCCGGCCTGCACCGCGGCACGTCGTTGCCGCCCCTCCGCGAAGAGACGCCGCAGGGCCTCGTGCTTGGCGAACGGCCCCTCCGCCTCGTGCACCATCGCCGCGGTGATGATCGCTGTACCTTCCAGGTCGGCGACGCCGCTGTTCAGGTTCACCTCGCCGCACAGACTGGTGTTGACGGGGATGACCTGCGCGCCCAGCTCCGCCAGGATCGGCGCCGCCAACTCGGAGAGGGCGCCGTTGGCGGTATCGACGACGAGGACCAGGTTGCGGAGCTCGTCGGGCACGGCAGGAGCATCACCGTCAAGCCAGGAGTTGCGGGGATCGAGGCAGAACCGGCGGAAGACCTCGACCGCCTCGGCATGCTCATCGAGGTAGTCGCCAATGCAGGTGAGCGCCGCCACCGCATCGTTGGAAGCGCCGCAGACGGCCTTAGTCAGGCGGCGATCATCGGCGGGGAAGAGCTTCAGTCCCTGCGCCGCAAGGAAGAGCTTGATGCCGTTCTGGTCCGGGCCGTTGTGCGAGGCGGTGATGACGATGGCGCCGGCGGCGTTGCGCGCCACCATGTAGAGCGCCACCGCCGGCGTCGGCAGAATGCCCACATCCACGACTGCGGCTCCCGCCTTGCGCACGCCCGCAAGCACCGCCTCGACGAAGCGCCGCGACGGGTCGCGGGGATCGTAACCCACCACGATCGCGTCGCCGCGCCGCGCCGCGCCCGACTCGATGAGGGAGGCGACGTGGCAATAGCAGTAAAACTCCATGAACTGTTCGGTGATGAGGTCGCGCTCGAGGTAGGCCCGCAGCGGTGTCAGGCCGCCGACGCGCGGATCGCCGCCGAGCGCCGTTTGCCGGCGAATGCCGTCGGTTCCCTGCAGCCGGTCGACGGGGAGCCGAGGCTCGGCCCCCGCCTGCTGCGCGCTCGCTGTGTCGGTCCTGCGCTGCATCATCCCGCGCGCCCTCGGAAGCTTGACGGAGCAAGGGTGAGCTTCTATCATAGCCCCGCGTAAAGGGGTTCGCAAAACCGCCCAGCGCGTTTGCGTGCAGTTGCGTCTCTGTCAAGAAACCTGGCGCCCGGCGTGCGCCGGAGCGTGCTGGATGGGAATGGCGGGGTGACGCGGGGTCGCCGGCTTCGCGCTCGTTCCCGGCCAGCGAAAGGGGATCGCGTATGGTGATGAATGGGAACGAATTCTACGAGTACCTCGACAAACATACCTTCGAGCTGCGCATGGCGTGCATTGAGCACCCCCTCGTCGAAGGCATCTGCAAGGGCACGCTGCCGGTCGAGAAGGTGTGGGACTTCACGGAGTACAACTACTATCAAGTCATCGAGACCTGCGACCGCATCCTGAACCGCGCCCGCAACGCCCCGACGCAGGAGATCCGCAACCTCTTCATCGAGCACTGCACCGAGGAGCTGGGGCATCCCGAGCTGGCCTTGCAGTGCATCGCCGAGCTGGGGGGCGACGCGCGGGCCGTCCTCAGCCGCCCTCCCACCTTCGAGCTGGAAGGCATGACGAACTGGCTCTGGAGGTTGTCGCAGGAGCGTCCCTACATCATCAACGCGGCGAACTCGATGTTCTGCCTCGAGGGCATCCTGGAGGCGCACTGCATCAAGATGGTGCAGGCGCTGTCGAAACACTACGGCGCCACTGCGAAGGCGATTCAGTACTGGGAGGTTCATATCGAAGCGGATGAGAAGCATACGCAGAATGCCAAGCGCCTCCTGAGCACCTATGCCACGACCGAGGCAATCCAGGAGGAGTGCCTGCGCACCGCGGTGCGGACATGCCAGTACACGAAGCTCGCCATGGACAGCTACGAGCACCGCTAGGGAGCGCCGCGCCGGCGCGGGGCGAGCACCTGCCGCGTTGAGGGAGCGCCGGAAGCGCGGGCCATGCTGGTCCGCGCTTTCTTTCTGACTCGGCATGCCGCGCCAGGTCGGTCGGTAACGATTACGAGGTGACCATGAGCCGCCTACTCTACGGATTGGCCCTGCTGAGCGTTGGGCTGCTGCTGCTCACCCTGTTCATGGGGCTGCAGGTCTCGGAAGGCACGCTGTCGGGCGAGACCCACATGGTTGTCGCCATCCTCGCCGCCGCCCTGTCGATCGTCACCCACTTCCTGTCGCTGCGGTACTACTGACGCGGCGCGGGGAGCGGAACGGCGCCGCGGTGGTGGGCCGCGGCGTGGCGCCACGCCGGCAGGGTCGCCGCGGCCTTGCCCGTTTGGAAGGAGCACTACGATGAGCGTCCTGGAGTGTATCCGCACGCGACGGGCGATTCGTGACTTCGAGGAGCGCCAGGTCCCGGAGGAGGTGCTGCGGGCGATCCTGGAGGCGGGCCGCCTGGCTCCCAGCGCCCGCAACACCCAACCCTGGGAGTTCATCGTCATCCGCGCGCCGGAACGCCTAACGCAGCTCAGCCGGCTCACGAGCACGGGGCCGCACCTGACCAAGGCGCCGCTGGCCGTTGCCGTGGCGATGCTGAAAGCGCGGTACCCCGAGGTGGACGCCGCGCGCGCCATCCAGAACATGATCCTGGTGGCCTGGGAGCACGGCGTCGGCTCGTGCTGGATCGGCAACTGGGACGCTGAGAAAGCGAAGGCGCTCCTCGGCCTGCCGGCAGACAGCCTCCTCATCGCCGTGGTCCCCTTCGGCTACCCGCGCGAAGGCACCAGAGTGGCGCGGAAGAAACAGCGGCGGCCGCTCCACACCCTCGTGCACCGCGAGGCGTACGGGACTCCTTACTACAAAGAGGGAGCCGGCGCGGGCACGCCGCGAGGTGGGTCATGAGCGCGAAGGAACGGATCGGCTTCATCGGCACTGGCATCATGGGCGAGCCGATGGCGCGCAACCTCCTGAAGGCGGGCTACGACCTCTGCGTCTTCAACCGCAGCCGCGAGAAGCTCCAAGGACTGCTGGCGGCGGGGGCGCGCGAAGGCCGCAGCCCGACGGACGTCGCCAGGCAGAGCGACGTCGTCATCACCATCGTCACTGACACCCCGGACGTCGACCAAGTCCTCTTCGGGACGCAGGGGGATGACGACGGCGTGGCGAGCGGCGCCGCCGCCGGCACGGTGGTCATCGACATGAGCACGATCGCCCCGGAGGCCACGCGGCGGTTCGCGGCGCGCCTGCGACAGCGCGGCATCGATATGCTCGACGCACCGGTGAGCGGCGGCGACGTGGGCGCCCGCCAGGGCACCCTGACGATCATGGTCGGCGGCGAGGCCGAGGTGGTGCAGCGCTGCCTGCCGATCCTGCGGGTCTTGGGATCGCGCATCACGCACGTGGGGCCATCGGGGGCCGGCCAGACAGTGAAACTCTGCAACCAGATTCTCTGCGCCGTCAACTTGGTGGCGGTGTGCGAAGCCCTCGCCGTGGCGAAACAGGCCGGCCTCGATCTTGCCACCTTCCTGCACGTGGTGACCGGCGGCGCGGCGAATTCCTGGTCCTTGGAGCATCTCGGGCCGAAGATCGCCGCCGGCGACCTGCAGCCGGGCTTCATGGTGCGCTTGATGCAGAAGGACCTCGCCATTGCCCTGCAGGCGGCGAAGGAGCTGCGCGTGCCCCTGCCGGGCACCGCCCTCGCCCAGCAGCTCCTGCGCGGCGTCGAGGCGCTCGAGGGTCAGAAGCTTGGCACCCAGGCCATGATCCTGACCTTCGAGAAGCTCGGCAACTTCCAGATGCAGGAGCCTCCACGCTGATGTGCTCCCTGCCGTGAGCGCGTGCGGTCAATCACCCCGCGCCCGCACGACGCCGCGCCCGCACCCCCCCAACGCCTCTCCCGCCGCCGCAGTTGATGCTGCCGGAGCCTGGCCCACGGCGGCTACCCCGCGCCGGGCCTGACGGCTCCGCGTGGCTTGGGCATGGTTCTTGCTTTCGATGAGCGGAGAAGCTCAAGCGGTGCCCGTCAAGGAGCACGAGCAGGAGGCACGACGCGATGGCCGAGAACGCCGCACCCAACTGGGAGTGGTTTGACGACTGGGTCAAGAACCTGGAATTCGAGGCAGGCGGTGCGTCCCCCCCGGGTCCCGCCGCAATGCCCTCCACGGAAGGGCGCCCGGCGGAGGGAGCGGCGACGCCGCCAGAACGCCGACAGCCCCTCACCTTGGAATGGTTGCTGGGCGATGCGACTGGCTGGGGGGAGTCTGCCGCCAGGTCGCACCCGCTCGAGGTGAGAGTCTGCATGGATGCCGCCGGGCCCTGCTTTCTGTCCTACGTCCCGCGCCTCCTGCGGTTGAGGACCACCCAAGCCGGCGCCAGGTTCCAGGAGGCGGATTTCCTGCACGCCGAGTATCTTCCAGCCTTTACGCCGCTGGGCCCCGGCAACCCCGCCGCGGACAACGGCGAGCTTGGCGCCCTTTCCGCCCCGCCACGGCGTGCCTCCGCCGCGCAGTCCCGCGCCCTGGCCCGCATCCGCGGCTTCGTGCGCCGTATGCTGCGCCTCGATCCGCAGGCGCAGCGGCCCGATGCTGCGTCACCGAGTGATCCCTACGCCTGAGAAGCGGCCAATCCGCCGCCCACTGGCAAGAGCGCGGCGGCCTGATCCCGCCCATGCCAAAGCGTATCTTATCCCTGGGTTGTTTCACGCTGGTAATGTTCCAGCCTGCCGGTAGAAGAAACAAAGCCTGAGGAGGAGCATACCCCAACAGGAATAACGTTGTTGTACAGTAACGGGCAGTACAGAGTGGAGCCAGTATATTGCTGCTGCACAATGACAGGAAACTCAATCACGCGTGCCCGCGCTTCCCGATGGCTAGCGGAGCGACTTAATCAGGCAGTTTCTTCCCTTGCCAACTTATCCGCCATTTCATAGCCATAATTTGTTACCTGATAGACCCGACCATGCATATTTTTGTCCCTGAGAAGATTCTCTTTACAAAGCTCATCGAGGGCATCATCCCATCGCGCCTCAGATCGCGGATCCTGGGGTGAGACAATGTTCCTACCATTGGTTTTGATTATGAGTCCCCCCATCGTCTTAGACCTGATTACTATTCCGTCTACATCCTTCGCCGCCTCGATTAGAAGCCACTTGGCTGCGTCCGACAACAACGGTAGTGCAGGGGGTGAGACCACGATTGTTCCGCCGGCAGAGTTGTTTCCAAGATGTTCTGGAGCACCAGCGAAATCGCGAATCACTGTCTGAGCGAGCTGCCGATCGAACTTCTTCCGGAATTCCTCAGCCGTGTCATATTTGTCGATTAATCCGTTCGACTCACACCACTCCTTGAATTCCTGGAGGGCACTGTACTGTTGGTAATCAACTTGATCTGGAGTGACTCGCGCTGAAGAGAAGTAGATCATTGTTGGCTTTTTCAAGTTGAGGTGCCTTTTTATCTCTTCAACGGTTCCACTTGGAGACGAACCTGTGGGGCTCCCAAGGCGGGTCCAAAAGGCAGCCACGAGTAAATCGCAATCGGCAAGAACTTGCTTGTTGATTACATCCTGTGCCTGGCCTTCCATGGAAGGAGCAGAGTGGGTCTCCCACCCAACAGGCATCAGGACTATCTTCTTGTCCTCCGAGTTGATTGAGTTCCAATGGTGAATGACATCTCTGATAATCCGCCGCTCTTCACTTACGTCACTCGGCGAGGCTATCATCACTTTGTAAACCTTAGCGTTGTAAGACACTCGAAATCCTCCTCCCTGCATGATGCTAACTATGGGTTCTCTTGTTTCGTAATAGACCCTGAATCATCTTCTCATCCAGCATAAGATTCCATGATTTTACCAGCAAAGAAACTTGGTCGGTTGATTTGAGAAAATAGACTCACAGCCAACCGTCGCAACAGCGAACTCCTCTCCCTCCATCTCGCATCCTCACGGGCTTACCCAAAAACTCCTCACTTGCACTATTGCCACTTCCATTCTCGGATTTCAAGTATTTTTTTGCTTATGTGCAAAACAGCATCGTACCTGTCACACTGCTCAGCCACGGAAACTTTACTGCCACAACCAGTGCTAGCTTTGCTCTTAACGCCTTCGCCTCCTCCCCTTCTGACTTCCCGCCAGCCGCCCCCCCTTCGCAGGACGGCGCGGCGCCGCCGCAATTGCAAGCCGAGTCGTCTTCTGGCACACTAGCCGCGGCCTCCCATGGCTGGCCCCGGCAGAGCGTCCTGCCGCGGGGTTGACGGCGCGGCGGCATGCCACCCGACTCGACGCCGCCCAGCCGCCGGAGTCCCTGGGAGACCGAGGCCGCGCTCGTGGCAGGACGCTCTCCGGCGGCCGCGGAAGAGGGTGGCGCGGGGTGCGGCAGGCGTGGTCTGCAACGGCACACCCGGGCCGGCCCGCGCGGCGCAATGGAAGCATCCCCGTTGACCGGCTCTCCCGACATCCACAGCCGCTCCGCCGCCTTCCCCGCCGACCTGCCGGGCGACCTCGAAGGCGAAGCGCCTCCCGCAACCTCGCCGGTGGCAGCCGCTCCGCACCGCCTCTTCTGGTTGCTGGCGATGGTCGGCAGCGGCGCCATCCTGCTGCCGCTCAACACCTCCATGCTCGGTCTGGCGCTGCCGCGCATCATGGACGACTTCGGCGTCAGCGTCTCCGCCGCCACCTGGTTGATGATCAGCTACATGATCACCGTCTCGGCCACGCAGCCGCTGGCGGGGCGCCTGGGCGATAAGTTCGGGCATCAGCGTATCTTCAATGTAGGGATGATCTGCTTCGCGGCGGCATCGGTGGTCTGCGCGCGTGCCCCAAGCTTTTCGACGCTCATCCTGGGGCGGGTGCTGCAAGGCATCTGCGCCGCGGCGCTGTTGCCGAACGGCTTCACGCTGGTGCGCTACCACACCGCGGCGAACCAGCGCGGCAGGGCGATCGGCTTCATCGGCGGCATCTCGGGCACCTCGGCCGCCTTCGCGCCGGCCGTGGGCGGGCTGCTCGTGGCGTTCTTCAGTTGGCAGGCGATCTTCTGGATCAATGTGCCGATCGTCCTCCTGGGCTTGGTCATCGCCACCCTCATCGTCGGCAAGGTCTCAACCCCGCGCGACCCGCATCCCCGTTTCGATCACCTGGGGAGTCTCCTCCTGGCGGCCTTCGCCGTCAGCCTCACCCTCGCCATCAGCTTGCAGGGACGGTCAGGCCTGCCGCCGCTGCTTGGCCTCTGGCTGGGGCTGGGGTCGGCGGTCAGCCTGGGGCTCTTCCTCTGGCATGAGCAGCGCGCGGTGGCTCCCTTCCTGCACCTGTCGCTCTTCCGCATCCGCACCTACGTGGCGGCGACCTTCTGCTCCTGCTTCCTCAACCTCACCACCTTCGGCATCATCTTCATGAACCCCCTCATTCTTCAGCAAGTCCTAGGGTATACTCCGGGAGAAGCCGGGACGCTGCTGCTGGCGTTCTCCGGCGTCATCGCCATTGCGGCGCCGCTGGGCGGCACCCTCAGCGATCGCTTCGGCCGGCGCCTGCTGCCGACCATCGGGCTGGTTCTCTTCATGTTCGGCAATCTCCTCTACTTCGCGGTTGACGCCGCCAGCGGCATGGCGCTCTTCCTCCTCTGCTTCGTCATTACCGGCGCCGGCTTTGGCCTGGCGTTCGCCGTGCTCCAGACCGCGGCGCTGGAAGCCTCGCCGCCGGAGCACTCCGGCGTGGCCACCGGGGTCTACCTGATGGCCCGCTACGTCGGTGGCGCGGTGGGCGTCAGCATCGTCAGCGGTGCCACGATCCAGGCCACCGGCAGCGCCTTGATGCCCTCCTTTCACCGCGCCATCGCCTTGCTCATCATCTTCACCATCCCGGCGTTGGCGCTGGCGCTGGTCATCCGGCCCCGCTTCGACCTGACGCGGCTGCCGGCTGGGTCTCCCGCCCAGGCTCGCTAGCCGGAGAGCGACCCGAAACCTGCCGCGGCAGTTTGGCCGCGGGCAGCCGCTCAGTCGGCGGGCGGCGAGGGGCGCGGCGATCTTAAGCCTTGCCGCGGCGGAGCGGTTGCGACGCCGCCTTCCAACGCCACGGGGATCCCCATCTCCTCCCCGCAGAGGAGGAGGGGAGCACGTTGTCGAGGCGCGGCCGGCAGGAGCGGCGCGCCGCGGACGCCGGGCCCTCCCGAACCAACGAGGCACCGAGCGTGGCAGACGAATCGCCCAGTGAACCGGGAACCACCGTCGGAGCCTCCGCCGGGCCCGGCAAACCGCTTGGCTTGGCGCTCCTCGTCGGCATGGCTGTCAGCGGCACGATCCTCATGCCGCTCAACACCACGATGTTGGCGCTTGCCCTGCCGCGCGTCATGGCGGACCTCGACATCCAGGTGTCGGCGGCGGGCTGGCTGATGACCGCCTACCTCATCACCGGAGCCGCCACGCTTGCCATCAGCGGGCGCCTCGGCGACATGTACGGGCAGCAGCGCGTCTTCAACCTCGGCCTCATCACCTTCGCCGCCGCCTCCATGGTCTGCGCCCTGGCCCCCAACTTCGTGATCCTGCTGGTGGGGCGCATCCTCCAGGGCGCCACAGGCTCCGCCATCGTCCCCAACGGTTTCGCGCTGGTACGCTACGGTTCCGCACCGCGCCAGCGCGGCCGCGCCTTTGGCTTCGTCACCTGCTCCAACGCCACGGCGGCAACCGTCGCGCCCGCCCTCGGCGGGTTCATCGTGGAGGCGTTCAACTGGCAGGCAATCTTCCTGCTGAACCTGGGGTTTGTCACCCTGAGCCTCATGCTTGGCAGCCTTGCCGCCGGCCGCTTATCGACGCCGCGCGATGCGGGCACGCGCCTCGATAACCTCGGCAGCACGCTGCTGGCGGCGTTCAGCATCAGCCTCGCCATCGCCATCAGCATCCGAGGCGGAGGGCAGACGCCCGCCGGGCTGCCGCCCTTGCTCATCGCCATCGCAGTCCTCAGCTTCCTCCTCTTCCTCGTGCAGGAGCACCGGGCCCGCGTGCCGCTGGTGCGCCTGGCCCTGCTGCGCATCCGCAACTTTCTGGCCGCCACCCTCTGCTCGAGCTTCCTGAACCTCACGATGTATGGGTTTTACCTCCTCATCCCCTTGATCCTCCAAGACATCCTCGGCTACAGCCCCACCGGCGCCGGCGTCATGATGCTGCTCTTCACCGGCGCCATGGCTCTGGCCGCGCCGTTCGGCGGCAGTTTGAGTGATCGTGTCGGGCGTCGCCTCATTCCCATCCTGGGGCTCTCGACGCTGGCAGTCAGCGGCCTCTTCTTCCTGGGGATCGAGGCCGGGGCAAGCCCGACCTACGTGCTCGCCTGCTTCCTGGGCATCGGCGCGGGCTCCGGCATGACCTTCCCGGTGCTGCAGACGGCCTCCCTGGAGGCCGCGCCGCCGGAGCACACCGGGGTCGCCTCGGGGGTGTACTTCACGGCACGCTACCTGGGGGGATCGATCGGCACCAGCATCATCAGCCGCACCACCCACGGCGTGGCGCCCGGCGCCCTCCTGCCTGCCTATCGCCTGGCGCTCGTCTACCTCATCATTTGCGCGGGCGTCGCGGTCTTCCTGGCGGCCGCGCTGCGGCCGCGCTTCGATGCCTCGGTGTGGCGCCCCGCGGGGCGGAGGTGAACCGGCCGCAGTATCCCCGGCATTTTTGCACGGCAGGGCGACGCGCGGCCTCGCCGCAAGCGCCTGCCGCATGGCGCGGCGGAATACCGCCGGTTTGGCGAGCGGCGGGCGAGGCCACGGCAGGCACGCTGCCGGGGCGTCATGGCGCCGCGCACCGTTACGGACCCAAGCCCCTGGTACAGCTCGGAGATCCCCTATGCAGGCACAGCGACGCGTCTTCTATGGCTGGTACGTCGTGGCGGTCTCCTTTCTGACCATGGGCATCAGCGTGGGACTGTGGTACGGCTACTCCGTCTTCTTCGTGGCCCTCATCAAGGAGTTTGGGCAAAGCCGCGGGGTCACGGCGGGCGCCGGCGCCTTCAACGCCGTGGTCGCCATGGCAGTGATGCCGTTCATCGGGCGCCTCTTCGATCGCCTCGGGTCGCGCCGCATGCTGCCGGCGGGGGCGGGCGTTCTCGCCCTGGCGCTGCTCCTCAGCTCGGCGGCAGGCTCGATCTGGCAGTTCTACCTCACCTACGGCGTTCTCGGCGGCATTGGCTTCATTGCCCTCGGCTTCGTGCCTCATACGGCTCTCATCAGCAACTGGTTCCACCGCAAGGTCGGTCTGGCGCTGGGGGTGGCCTTCTCCGGGGTGGGGGTGGGCACCGCCACGGTCGTGCCGCTCTGCCAATACCTCATCGACCTCTGGGGCTGGCGAACGACCATGGCGATCCTGGGGGGCGTCATCCTCCTCGTCCTGGCGCCCCTCACCGCCTTGGTGCAGGTGCCACGACCGGAAGACCTCGGCTTGCAGCCGGATGGCCAGGCACCCGCTACGGCTCTGGAACGCGGCGCCCCGGCCCAGCCTCAGGCGCACGCCGCCTCCAGCCGCGCCCCCGCCGCATGGACGCTCCAACGCGCCGTCGGCGAGCCGCGCTTCTGGAGTCTCTTCGTCGTGCTCGTCGGCGGGGGCTACGCCTTGCAGGCGGTGCAGACCCACCACGTGGCGCTGCTCACCGACGTGGGAATACCGGCCCTCAAGGCGGCGCTCCTGTTCAGCGTGCTGTCGATCTCCCGCATGGCCGGGCAGCTCTTCTGGGGCGCCCTCTCGGATCGGCTCGACCGCACCACGGCGTACAGCTTCAGCTCGTTGAGCTTCATTCTGGGCATCGTCCTCCTCATGTTCGTGCGCACCCCCCCGTCGCTCGCCCTTATCTACGGCTACGCCATCCTCTTCGGTTTCGGCTCCGGCGCCCTCAGTTCGATCCCCTCCGCGATGTCGGCCGATCTCTTTCGGGGCGGCCACTTCGGCCTCATCTTCGGCGTGCTCGATACTGGCTTCCAGCTCGGCACGGGCGCCGGAAGCTGGGTGAGCGGCCTGCTCTTCGACGCGTTCCAGAACTACCAGCTTGCGCTCGGCCTTGCGGCATGCGGCGTCCTGGTCTCCTGCCTAAGCGGTTGGATCGTCACGCTGCCACGACGGTGGGCGCGCTCCCCCTCGCAGGAAGAAGCGGCATGACCTCCCTCCGTCACGCTGCCCTGGCCATGGCGCTCCTCCTTGGCTGCCTGCCGGCCGGCTCTCCGCCGGCGTTTGCCCAGGCGGCGAAGGAGGCCGCCGCGGCTCCCTACCGCGACACCGGAAACTTCGCCGAGGACCTCAAAGCCTTCCTGACGGCGCGCGGCGTCATGCCTGCTTATGAGAAGCTCAGCCGGGCGCTCGACCAGGTCTACCGGCGTCAGAGCCCCAGCAGCGAGTACGCCAAGACGAGCTACTTGCTGCGACGCGTGGCCGCGGCCTTCACCGACCCCGTCTCCCTCGATCAGGAGGCCCGCCGCACGGACCTGGCGCTGCGCCGCGCCGCCGGGACGCTTCCCGGAACGGCGCAGGAGATCCTCCGTGTCGCGGCGGATCACCTGGACTTGGCGGTCGAACGACAAGCCCCACCGCCGCCGTTCCCTGATCCCCTGACCGCGGAGGCGCTCTTCGATTACTTCGAGCTCCTTTTCGCGCGCGCCCGCGGCGTCACGCGGGCAGCCTTCTCCGCGCTCTCCGACTCGGAGCGCGCTTTCCTGCGCCGCCACGCCGCCGAGCTTGCGGCGCGCTTCGTTGGGCATCTCTACGTCAACGCGTCGGCCCCCCGCGACGTCGCCAGCCGCAACCTGGCGCTCCTCAAGCTCACCGAGAAGCTCAGCTACGACTCGCTCCTGCGCGCCGCGCTCGACCTTGCGGCGGGGATCGATGGCAAGCTGCTGGCAGCCTTGCGCCAGGGCGTAGCGGCGGCTTCTCCGCCGGCGCCGCGACCAGGTCTCAGTGGCGACGTCCTCGCCGTGCGCGAGACGGAGTACGGCCTCTTCGTGCTGGGAGGCCCCGGCCCCACGAGGTACGATGAGGATGCGGCGCTGATCATCGACCTGGGCGGCGATGACTGGTACGCGAACAACGCCGGCGCCTCGATCTCCGCCGCCCAGGCGCATGCCGTGCTCCTCGACCTTGCCGGCGACGACCACTACATGGCGCCCGCCGGCAGCCCCGGCGCGCCGCGCCTCGCCAGCCAGGGGAGCGGCGTCTTCGGAGTGGGCCTGCTCTTCGACCTGGCGGGGAACGACACCTATCGCGGCGGGCGTTTCGCGCAGGGGAGCGGTCATTTCGGCGTGGGGGTCCTCTTTGATGGCGGGGGGAACGACACTTACGAGGCGGAGGAGTATGCGCAAGGAAGCGGCGTTGTCGGCATCGGCCTGCTCATCGATGCCGCCGGCAACGACGCCTACGCCGCGAAGCTCTTCGCGCAGGGCTTCGGCGCCGTGAAGGGGTTTGGCGGCCTCATCGAGCTAGGCGGGGATGACCGCTACCTGGCGGGGCAGGCGCACCCGAGCGCCTGGCGCCACACCGACAGCCACGCCAGCATGGCCCAGGGCTTCGGCATCGGCCACCGTGGGCTGACGACGGGCGGGATCGGCGTGCTGCTCGACGCGGCGGGAAACGATCGCTACACCTGCGAGGAGATCTGTCAGGGCGGAGGGTACTTCCTCAGCCTGGGGATGCTCCTCGACGGCAGCGGCGATGATCAGTATGACGCCACGATCTACGCCCTTGGTTTCGGCCTCCACTCCGCGGCCGGCATCCTCATCGATGCGGCAGGCAACGACCGTTACCGGGTGACGAAGCGCAACTCCCAGGGGGACGCCTGGGACGCCGCCGTGGGCATCTTCATTGATGAGCGCGGCGACGACCACCATGAGGCGAACGTCTTCGGGCAGGGGGCGGGAGCGCAGAACGGCTTCGGCGCCTTTCTCGACCGCGCCGGTTCGGACACCTACGTGGGGGTGGCGGTGCGCGGCTACGCCGGCGGCAACTGGTACGGCACCGACGAGGAGGGCGGCCCCACGCGCGGAGCCGCCAGCATCGGCTTCTTCTTCGACGGCGGCGGAGCGCGCGACCTCTACCATGGGCCGGGAGACGACGACCGCACCACCGTCCGCCCCGACCTGACGATCTTCATCGACCAGTGAGCGCCCGCACCATGGCACGAACATCCCGCCCGCGGGCACGACATGCCGGTCCGCGGCTCCCCCCATGGCCTCGCGGAACCGTGCGCCGCCGGCCTCCCTGGCTGCGTTCCTGCCTGAGCTGGCTGCTGATCAGCGGAGTCCTTGCGGGAGCGGCGGCGGCGAGCCACGCGCAGGGGCGCCGTGCAGAGTACGCCCCCGCCTCGGTCGGGGAGGAGATGATCCTTGTGCCAGCCGGCCCCTTCGCCATGGGAAGCGACGCCGGCGAGGCGAACGAGGCGCCGCTGCGCCGCGTCACGCTCGCTGCCTTCCGCATCGACCGCCTGGAGACGACGAACGCCGAGTTCGCTGCCTTCGTGCTCGTAACCGGCCACCGGACCAGCGCCGAGGAGCGCGGCTGGGGCTGGGTCTGGACCGATCGTTGGCGGCGCGTGGACGGCGCCGACTGGCGCCACCCCCACGGACCCGCCAGCACCATCGCCGGCCTCGCCACCCACCCGGTCGTGCAGGTGAGCTGGCATGACGCGCGCGCCTACTGCGCCTGGCGCGGCAAGCGCCTGCCGAGCGAGGCGGAGTGGGAGAAGGCGGCCCGCGGGGCAATCCAAGAGACTGGAAAGGAGAATGAGGCGCTGGAGCGCGCCGAGGTCCAGCGCTACCCGTGGGGTGCGGCCTCGCCGCGCGCCGCCGGCATGCAGCGCGCAAATTACGGCAGCGACGCTTGCTGCCGCCCGGACGAGAGTGACGGGCACCTCACCACCGCCCCGGTGGGGAGCTACCCGCGCGGGACCTCGCCCTACGGCGTCCTCGACATGGCGGGGAATGTCTGGGAGTGGACGGAGGACTGGTACCATCCCGCCGCCTACCGCAGTCTGCCCGACCTCAACCCCGTGATGCGGGCGCCTTCCGGCGAGAAGGTGATCCGCGGCGGCGGCTGGGGGAACGACGCGTACGGCCTGCGCCTCACTTACCGCCACATGAACGACCCCTCCTTCTCCCTCGACATGGTGGGGATTCGCTGCGCCGCGGATGCCGAGCCCCCGGCGTCTCGCGCGCTTCCGTGACGCCCGCGCGCGCTCCTCATTCAGAACGATGCTGGACGGTCCCCGCGCGCCAGCGGTCAGGCGGAGGACTCCATCAGCTTCTCTCGCCGGCAAGGTTCTTTGGAGTTTCAGGAGGGCGGGAAAGGGCCGAGCCACCGGCAGGTTACTGGCCAGGCTTGGAGAACGACCTGAGAAAAGCGATGAGCCCCTTCACCGCCGCCTCGTCGAGCTGGGCGCCGAAGGGGGCCATGGTGGCGTAACCGAGGCGCTCGATGCTGGCGGTCTTGCCGTGGGTGACCATGTCGATGAGGTAGCGGCGGCTGAAGCGGCTCATGTCTTGACGGTCGTTGAAATCGGTGGGAGGCGGCTGGAGGCCGGAGGCGAGCGGGCTGTCGCCGCCGCCAAGCATACCGTGGCACGAGGCGCAGAAACGCCTGTAGACCGGCATCGCGCCGCTGCTCAGCATGACTGCCTCGCCGCCGCTTCCTCCCCGCTCGGCGAGGCTCTCCACCATGTCGGCAAGGGCTGTGATCTCGTTGCTCGAGAGCACATCCTCGAACGCCGGCATCGAGTTCGAGGAGAGCCCGGTGCTATCACCGCGGCGCAGCACCGCTAATTTGCCGCTGCGGATGACGTCGGCCAGGTAGGCATCCGTGAAGCGAGCCATGAAGCGGGCGTTGGTGAAGTCGGTCGGCCGCGGCATGAGGCCCGGCGCCGCCGGACCCTTGCCGTCCCCCTTCTCGCCGTGGCAGGTGGCGCAGAGGGCCGCATAGGTCTTCTGAAGACTCTCCGCCGTCGGGGTCGTTTCCGCCCGCGCGACGCCGGCGCCCGCGGTGCTCAGGCACGCCAGTAGACCCAGCAGCACGATCCAGCCTCGTGGTGGCGCGCTCCTTACCCACAGGCTCCCGTGCACAGGCCCCCCTATGCCACCGCCGCGAGGATGTCGCGGCTCATGCCGCGCTGCGCCAGCCACTTCGGCAGCAACTCCTGCTCGACGCGCCGGATGACCCGCGGCGCGGCCCGACGAAGGTACGCGGCCAGCGACTCCGAGACGTTCATCCCCATGCTGGCGCCGTCGAAGATGATCACCTTGTCGGTCTTGGCGGTGCGGTAGGCGAAGTCCATCGCCGTTTCCAGCGTGTCGGCGATCATGGCGTGCTTCATGTACTCCATGTTCTGCGGGTCGCGGTTGAAGAGGTCCGCCTGCTCGCGCCCGACGACGATCGTCGGCGTGTTCTTCGAGAAGAAGACGCAGGGGTAACCGCCGAAGGCGTAGTTGTGCACCACCATCTTCAGCGCCGGGTTCACCGGCGGGATGTCCGGCAGCAGCTTCTTGCCGCTGCGCGTGTAGTAGGACTCGGTGTAGAAGGTGTACGGCGGCAGCGGCACGTCGAGGTCGAAGAGGTCCACGTTGGCGTCGATCATGTTGGCGTAAATGGTGCCGCCGGCAAAGACGTAGGGGATGGGCCCGGGGAAGTCGAGGATGCAGATGCACTCGTCGATCTCGCCGAAGAGGTTGACGAGCTTGCTGTAGTACTTCAGCCCTATGGCGTTGACGCGTTCATCGATGGCGTAGAGGTTATTCTCGGCATCAACGCTGAGGATGCCGTAGGGCGACATCTGCAGGAAGACGGCGAAGGCGAACTTCTTCTGCACGAAATCGCTGTCGAAGATGGCGCGGGCGACGAAGTTCGAGGCGCGGGGGCCGAGGTTCTGATGGTAGCACGAGCGCGTCTCGATGCGCGCGTACGACATGCCGAAGGGCTTCACGGCGCGGTCGAGCTGGCGGTGGAAGTGGATCTCGCGCACGTCGCTGTTGTGCGTGTGCACGATCCAGTCGGCGTTGTAGGCCTGCGCCAGGCCGTAGAGGCGGCCGATCACCGTGTCGATGGCAACGCCGCGGTCGATGGGGCTGATGTTCGTCGCCTGGCCTTCGAAGTAGTCATCCAGGCCGTGCAGCTTGATGTACTCCTCGGACTCGCGGAAGCGCAGGCCGACGCCGGCGCGCAGGCGCACCTTGCGCGTGCCGGTGCGCTCGATGATGACGTCGCGCAGGGTGCGCAGCATTTCCGCATAGGGACCGCCCCCCAGCAGCGTGAAGCCGTGGTGCGAGGCCAGGAGGTTCACCGTGTGCCCCGGCTTGATCATGCCGAGGTCGACGTTCTCCAAGGCGCGCACGGTCGCCTCGCGGATGGCCGCCAGGCCGTCGCGGCCGTCCCCTTCGCTGCGCGGGTAGATGACCGGCGGCGCTTCGGGGAAGAGCTCGGCGATGCCGACCGAGGTGATCCCCGGCAGCTCGCAGCCCCGCATCTTGACCAGGGCCGGATCAATGCCGTACTGCGACTTGCGGGGCTTTGCCGGCGGCAAGGGTTGGCGTGTCATGGTTAGACCCCCTCTCGGCTGGCGCGCAGCGTTTGGTTCAGCAGCGCCAGGTCCTCTTCGAAGCGGAACCGCGGGTGCTGCTCCCGAACCGCCTGCGGAATTTCCCAGGCGGTGATGCAGTCGGAGTACCACTGGTAGCCTTTGCCCGGTGGCTTGCCGAAGTCGCGTCCGGCGGCGCGGAGCATGCGCATCATCGGCTGGCAGCACTCCACGCCGCAGCCGGTCAAGGTGCCGGTGAGGCGGGAAAGGTCGCCGGGGTTTTGCGCCCCCTCGAGCACCGCCGCTGCCAGCTCGTCGGCGCGTGTGCCGGTGCAGAAGCAGACGATCTGCTCCGGGTTGATCTTGGCCCGGGCGCAGAGCGCCTCGATCTCCTCCCGGTTGTACTTGCCGGCGTCGAGGCCGATGGTGTACGGCTCCACGGGCACCATGTCGATGCAGCGCTCCGGGCAGCGCTGCTCGCAGTTCCAGCAGCCAGGACAGTGCGTCTCGTCGATGACCGGCAGCAGACGGTCTCGTTTCTCCATCGTAATCGCCAGGGTCGGGCAGACGTGGGCGCAGATGGCGCAGCCCGTACATTCATCCGCCCGCACTTTGGCTACCAGATTGACCACACGCATGCTGATCTCCCCTTGAACGCCGGGTTGGGAGAACACCTCGCTAGAGTGAGTGACTTCCTCGGCTACTCCCCCGACTTGCATCAGGGGGGAGAGTTTCGATCTCGATAGAGTCTGAAACTCTCTCCTTCTCCCATCGTAGGAGGAGCACCCACGCCTACCCGCAATCTACAAAGCGGCGCCTGAAAACTCAAGCTGCAATTGTTGCTGCCTGCAGCAGCGGCTGCGTGGCAATTGACAGCGGGCGCAAGAATTGCTCTCATAGGCGGAGGTCGTCCCGAGGGGCGCCGCGGCAGGGCTCGTGCTTGCCCCAGGCGGAGGCGAGTGGAGAGCCACGAACGTATGGGAAGCTGGGACGAGAGCCAGCCCCATCATGCAGGCGGGAGGAGAGCCATGAAGCCGGAAGATATCTATGCCCGCTTTGGGATCGGCACGCAGCGCGTTGGTTTCGGCAACACGCCGGCCATCCTCGTCATTGACATGCAGCGCGACTTCTTCGACGAGAACGCCTCCACCGGCGGCGTGGAGACGGCGGCCCACGGCCCCATCGCCAAGCTCCTCGAGGCGGCGCGCACCGCCGGCGTCCACGTCATCTACACCCAGCAGGGGCACCGCGACGACATGGCCGACGGACCCCGCTGGGTCGACAAGTTCCCCGGCTTGAAGCGCGGCGGCCTGCGCACCGGCAGCACGGGCGCGCAGATCGTCCACGAGCTGGCGCCGCAGCAGGGGGACTACGTGGTTGAGAAGCGCCGCCCTAGCGGCTTTTTCCAGACCGACCTCGACCTCTACCTGCGCTCCCTCGGCGTGGATACGGTCATCGTCACCGGCTGCACCACCAGCGGCTGCGTGCGGGCGACGGCGGTGGACGCCTTCTCGTACAACTACCGCGTCATCGTGCCGCGCGAGTGCGTCGCCGACCGCGCCCCGGAGCCGACCGAGGCGAACCTCTTCGACATCAACATGAAGTACGGCGACGTGCTAAAGCTTGCTGAGGTGCTCGACTACCTGAAGGCCCTCAAGAAGAGCTAAGGCGTCCGGCGCGACATCACAGCGGCGCGCGCCCACCGAGGAAGGCGCGGTGAGACTGGAGCTGCACCACCACCAAGTCAGCGGCATCAGCTTCGGCGAGGCGACCGGGCTCGGCGCCGGAATGCTGACGATCAACCGCGAGGAGCTGAGCGCGCTGCTGTTGGCCGACGAGCGCCTTGCGGCGGTCTCCTTCGACCTCGCCGCGCCCGGCGAGGACTGCCGGATCATCCAGGTCTGGGATGTGGTCGAGGCGCGCTACCGCGGCGACGGCGCGAACTTCCCCGGCATCCTGGGACCAATCGAGGCGGTGGGACGCGGCGTGACGCATACCCTGAAAGGGATGGGCGTCGTCATCACCAATCCCTCGTCCAGGGGACCGGAGGCGAAGGTGATCGACATGGCCGGCCTGGGCGCCGAGTGGGGACTCTACGGCCGGCTGCATCACCTCGTCGTGCAGCCGCAACCCGCCCCCGGCCTGCCGGCCCCGGAGCTCCTCTACGCCCTGCGCAAGGCCCAGGTGGCCGCCGCTGTTTACCTGGCGCGGGCAGCCGCCGCCGCGCGCGCCGATGAAGTCGAGGTGTTCGACCTGCCCCCCCTCGGCAGCCGCCCCGACGCGGACTCCGGCCTGCCGCGCGTCGCCTACGTCTTCCAGATTCACTCCCACCAGCGCCCCACCGAGGACGCCGAGCCGGTCCTCTACGGCAACAACGTGCGCAACTTCCTGCCGACCATCCTGCACCCCAACGAGGTGCTCGACGGCGCCCTGGTGCGCTCGTACTACCGCAAGGGGTTCGAGACCTACACGGTGCAGAACCACCCGATCATCAGGGAGATGTACGCGCGCCACGGCAAGGAGCTGGAGTTCGCCGGCGTCGTCGCCACGGTGGCGCACCAGACCGAGCCGGAACGCCTGCAGAGCGCGGCGATGGCGGCGAACCTGGTGGCCGAGGTGCTGGGCGCGAACGGCGCGGTGCTCACCAAGACCGGCGGCGGCGCGCCGCACATCGACATGGCGCAGATTGCCGAACTGCTCGAAGCACGCGGCGTGGCGACGGTGATGATGGCCATGGACATGTCGGTTGACGGCAGCGCGGAGGGGGGCTCGCTCTTCAGCTTCCCCGGCGCCGACGCCATCGTCAACTACGGCTTTTCCCCCTCGCCCCTGGCGCTCCCCCCCGCCGCGCGCATCATCGGCGGAGCGCCGGAGACGCTCGTTTACGGCCGCCCGGCCAGCGGCGCCATCGAGGTCGATCTCGAGGTCCTCGCCGGCGCCGAGAACCCCATCGGCGCCAACCGCGTCATGGCGGCGCACTATTGAGCGGTGCGCATTGACGTGGCGCGTCGAGCAGCAGGCTGATTTTTTCTTTGGTGGGGAATCATTGATCCCCCACACCCCCTCTCCGCGCGAGCTGCACAGCAGCTCGCGTAGTCGGGGTGCGCGAGGGGACGAGGTTCCCTCGCAGACAAAAAACGATCTCCCGAAAGGCCGCACCATGGCAGGCCCTTTGCGCATCGTTCACTACCTCAACCAGTTCTTCGGGCAGCTCGGCGGCGAGGAGGCGGCGGGCGCGGCGCCGCAAGCGCGCGACGGCGCCATCGGGCCGGGGCTGGCGATCGTGAAGCTGCTGGAACAGCGGCGCTGCGAAAGCGGCGAACTTGCGGCCGAAGTGGTCGGCACGGTCATCTGCGGCGACAACTACTTCATCGAGACGCCGACCGCCGGCGACGAGGTCTTTGCGCTCATCGCCCCCTATCGCCCGCGGCTCCTCATCGCCGGGCCGGCGTTCAACGCGGGGCGCTACGGCATCGCCTGCGCGGCGGTCTGCAAGATGATCGGCGACAAGCTCGGCATCCCCGCAGTCACCGGCATGCACGAGGAGAACCCCGGCGTCGACATGTACCGCCGGGACGTCGTCATCGTGCGCAGCGGCGCGAGCGCCCGCGCCATGCTCCCCACGATGGAGCGCATGTTGACGGTGGCGCTGAAGCTGGTGCGCGGCGAAGCGCTCGCTCCGGCCCGCCTGGAGGGCACCTTCGCCCAGGGCCGCGTGCGCAACGAGCTGGCCGCCGAGACCGGCGCGCGGCGCGCCGTCGCCATGCTCCTAGCCAAGCTGCGCGGTGAAACGCCGACCACGGAGCTGGAGCTGCCGCGCTTCGAGAAGGTGCGTCCGGCGCCCGCCATCGTGGACCTCACGACCGCCACCATCGCTCTGGTGACGGACGGCGGCCTCGTCCCCCTGGGAAACCCCGACGGCATCGAGTCCATCTCGGCGACGAAGTTCGGCGTCTACGACATCGGCGGCGCCGAGCGTCTCGAAGCGTCGCGCTACGAGTCAGTGCACCGCGGCTACGACGTGCGCTACGTGAACGCCGACCCCCAGCGCCTGCTGCCGGTGGATGTGCTGCGCGAGCTGGAGCGCGACAAGCGCATCGGCAGGCTGCACCCGCGCTTCTACTCGACGACCGGCGTCGCCACGACGCTGCGCAACAGCCGCGCCCTCGGTGCCGCCATGGCGGAGCGCCTGCGATCGGAGGGGGTGCAGGCGGTCATCCTCACCTCGACGTGAGGCACGAGCACCCGCTGCGGCGCAGCGATCGCCAAGGAACTCGAACGCGCCGGCCTGCCGACGGCGCAGGTCTGCACCATGACGCCGGTGGCCAAGACCGTCGGCTCGCCGCGCATTGTTCCCGCCGCCGGCATCGTCCACCCGCTGGGCAACGCCCAGGCCACGCCGGAGGCTGAGCAGAAGCTGCGGCGCGACATCATCCGGCGCGCTCTCCAGGCCCTGCAAGCCGACGTGACGGAGAGCACCGTCTTTCCCGCGCAGAGCTAGCGCCCCCTCGCCGGGAGGGCCGCGCCCGCCGCAGCAGAGCCCGCCGCCGGCAGGTTGCGGGGATCGCCGGCGCCCTCCTCGTTGAGAACCAGCCTGCATGAGCACCTTCCGTCTCCTCCACACTTCCGACGTGCACCTCGACACCTCCTTCTCCGGCTCCGGCTTCAGCACCAGCCAGGGACAGGCCCTGCGCGCCCACATCCGCCGAACGTTCCTGGGGATCATTGAGCTGGCCCTGAAGGAGGACGTGCAGGCGCTGCTCATCGCCGGCGACCTCTACGAAGCCGACCGCGTCACGCCCGACACGGTGAAGTTCCTCGACAGCCAGTTTCGCCGCCTCGGGGAGCGTCCCGTCGTCATTGCGCCGGGCAATCATGATCCCTGCACGCCAACGTCGCCCTACCGGCAGCATGATTGGCCCGCGAACGTGCGCATCTTCCACAGCGACGAGCCGGCCTGCTTCGATCTCGGCCTGGCACAGGTGCACGGCCTCGCCCACCTGCACGCTGACGAGCGGCGCAACCTGATGCAGCGCCTGCGCGCTGCATCCGGCCCAGCCTTGCAACTCGCCCTCCTGCACGCCTCCGACACGCGCTTCGACTTTGCCGCCAAACAGCGGTACGCCCCCTTCCATCCCGACGACCTGGCGGGGCGCGGCTTCCACTACATTGCCCTGGGACACTACCACCGCTGCTACCGCGTTGACGCACCCCTGGGGGGCGGGACGGCGCTGCTTGGCGTCGCCGCAGTGGACGCGGCGCAGTCGATGAGCGCCGCCTGGTACTGCGGCTGCCCACAGGCGCGCGGCTTTGATGAGCCGGAGGACTGCTCCTGCCTCCTCGTTACCCTGCATGATGAGGGGAGCGCGCCGCGCGTCGAGGTCCGGCAGCAGCCCACAGGCGGCAAGCGCTTCCTCTCCGGCGAGCTTGACTGCACGAGCCACGACCACAGCGCGGCGCTCATCGCCGCCATCCGCGCTTGGATCATGGAGCGCCAGGCGGGCGACGATGCAGTGCGGCTGCGCTTGACCGGCGAGCAGTCCCCCACGCTGCGCCTGGAGCTGCACGGCATCCTCGAACAGTGCCGCGACGCCGCCTTTGCCCTGAAGCTCGTCAACACCCTGCGGCCCGCCTACGACCTCGAGGCCCTGGCGGAGGAGGACTCGCTGCGCGGCGCCTTCGTGCGCACCCTGCGGGAGCGGCTCGCCGGCGCGGAGGATGAGGAGCGGCCCCTGATCGAGCGGGCCTTGCAGTTCGGGCTCGACGCCTTTGCCGACCGCGAGCTGGTGATCCCATGATCATCACGGCGCTCGACATCGATGGCTTCGGCTGCCTCCTGAAGCGCAGCTTCACGTTCGGCCCCGGCCTCAATCTCGTGCACGGCCCGAACGAGAGCGGTAAGTCAACCCTGCAGGCGTGCATCGGCGCGCTCCTCTACGGCTTGAAACGGGTCGACACCAAGGTGACCAAGTACGAGGATGCCTACGAGCGCTTCCTGCCCTGGAATGCCGAGGTTCGCTACGGCGCCCGCCTGCAGTATGAGCTGGCGCAGGGAAGCCGCTTCGAGGTGTTCCGCGTCTTCACGCAGGAGCGCGAGGAGTGTCTCCTCACCGATCTCCAGAGCGGCCGCAACGTGACCTCCTCGTTCAAGGTGGCCAAAAACCGCGAGCGCCTCTTCGCGCAGGACCACCTCGGCGTCTCGAAGACGGTCTTCCTTTCCACGGCGTTCATCACCCAGACCTCGCTGCGACGGATCGGCGAGGAGAATGCAGGGACGCACCTCCTCGACAAGCTCCAGCGCATCGCCGGGGACAGCACCGCGAGCAGCGAGCTGCGGCGCGCCCAGCAGCGCCTGCAGAAAGCCCTTGACGACATCGGCACCGAGCGGACCTGGGTGCGCGGCCTGGGGGCGGCGCAGGATCGGCAGGCGGCGCTCGAGAAGGAGCTGGACGAGCTGCGGCGGCGCCGCGACGCGCTGGCGGTCGATCAGCAGCGGCGCGACGGGCTACGCGGCTCGCTGACAACACTGCAGCGCCAGGCCCGGGAGAATCGGGGTGAACAGGAACGCCGACGCGCCGCCCTGGCGCTGAAACGCTGCCGGCAAGCACTTGAACACCAGCGGCAGCGCGACAACCTGACGGAGGAGATCAACGGGCTTCGGAGCGTCGAAGGGTTCCCAGCTCACCGGCGCGATTTGATCCGCGAGCGCCGGCAGCACCTCGCCCACCTCGCCGAGGAGCAGCGCCGCGCGGAGGAGCAGCTAACTGCGGCACGCGAGACCGTCGAAGCAAGCGCGCGCGAGCTCGGCGCCTACCCCGGCTTCGAGCAGCTCCCCGAGGACGCCTCCCAGCGGCTCGCCAACCTGCAAGGGCAGTGGGAGTCACAGGCGGACAACGTCGAGAAGCTGCCGCGCGCCATTCCCGCCAATGGGGAGGTGCGCGAGGCTCTCCTGCATCGGGCGGCGCGCTGCGAGTGGCAGCGGAAGACGGCTCGGCGCCGGCAGGTGCGCTGGCGGATGCGCGGCGCCACCGCGGGTCTGCTGATGCTTATCTGCCTTGCCCTCCCTGTCGTCATGGCGGCCAAGTTCGAGCTGTGGATGGTGCTGGCAAGCCTGTTCGCGCTCATCACGGGCCTCGCCCTCCTCACCGCGCGCGGCGCCGGCGTCGAAGCGAGCCGCAACGGCGCGGCGCTGCAACAGCTCCAGGAGTGGCTTGCGATCGTGGAGCGGTTGGACGCCTGCCTCGGCCAGTTCACGACCCTCACGGCGCCGCTCGGCCGTGAGGTAACGTATCGAACCTTCGCAGTCGAGGCCACAACCCTCATCGAGCGCCTGAAGGAGTACGAGGCTCGGCGGCGGGCGCAGCGTGATGCCGAGAAGGAGGCGCAGCGCCTGCGGGGCGAGGTAGAGCGGCTCGACGAGGAGATGCAGAAGGTTCAAGGAGTGCTCACGGCCTTCCTCCAGGAGGCCGGCGTCACGACGGTTGCGGAGTTTGAGGAAGGAGCCGAGCGTGCCGGCAGGCGCGAACACCTGCAACGGCAACTCACGACCGAGGAGAACCTGCTGGCGGAGTCGCTGGGGAACGAGGACCTGGAGACCCTGCGCGCGCGGGCCACGGCGGTTCCCGTGGAGCTCCTCGACGGCATCCTCGCAAACTCGCCGCAGCTCTCCCAGGCCGACATCGAGGCCGGCGAGGCGGCGTGCCGCAATGTCGATGGCGAGGTTGCCGGCGTGCAGGCCGAGCTGCAAGGCATCGAGGGAGAAATCCGGCGGGCGCTCGAGGGCTGCCGCGACCTGGCGGTCGTCGAGGAAGAGCTGCAGGAGGCGGCGGCGGAGGTAGCGCGCCTGACCTTCAACCGCCAGGCCCTGGAGGTGGCCAAGGGTGCGATGCAGGCCGCGGCGGACGAGTTCCACGGCCGCATCCAGCCCGAGCTGCAGCGCGCCGTCGGCAGGCTGGCGCAGCGCAGCACGCGGGGTCGCTACTCCGACCTCCTCGTGGGGGACGACGATTTCCAGCTCCAGGTGCGGGCGCCCGAGCGTGGCAGCTACGTGCCCAGCGACTGGCTCAGCTCCGGCACGGCGGACCTCCTGCCGCTGCTGCTGCGGCTCGCCCTCGTCGAGGTCTTCGCCCGCGAGGGAGAACCGCTCCCCATCTTCCTTGACGAGGTGTGCGTGAACCTTGACCCGCAACGCTTCGACGCCTGCCTCGAACTCCTTCTGGAGACGGCGCGGCGGCACCAGCTCTTCTACCTCACCTGCCACGAGGAGCACGCCAAGCGGCTGGCGCCCCTCGCGGCCACGACCACCGCGCTTGAAGCTCCGCCCGCGGCAGAGCCGAAGAGCGTGCGAGGATGACGCAGGTGCAGCTCCCACCAGCAGCCGACCAGAGGAGCGCGCGCGACGGGGCCCCGCTGCGCGCCCGCCAACTGCTGAAGCTGCGCCGCCAGCTCCTCTACCTGCAAAACCACTCCCCCGTCTATCGGCCCCTCCTGGAGCGCGCCGGCCTGAGCTGGAGGACGCTCGATGACGTGGAGGAGCTGCGCCGGCTGCCGCTGACGACCTTCGAGGATCTGCGCGCCCGCCAGCTTGCGGCGCCATCCCCGGACGCGGCCGCCTCCGGCGTGAGCATCGCGGCGGTCCCCACGCCTCTGCCGACCGGCGACCTGACCACCTGCCCGGCGGAGCGCGTGCGGCGCATCTACCCCGCGCCGCTGCCGGCAGGCGGGAGCTGCTTCTTCGGCGTCAGCGACCGCGACCTGAGCCTCTGGGTGCGCCTCGCCAGGGAGGCGCTGCTGGACCGGGGGATGCGGCAGGGAGAGCGCGTCCTGCACCTGGCGCTGTCGCGCCATGCCGCCCTTGACGCGGCGCTCCTCGCCCTCGAGGAGATCGGGGCGGTCGGCATTCTTGCCAACCTGGAGGAGATGTCCAGCCTGGTCGAGGAGGGTCGGCTAGACGCCGTGTGCGCGCCGGTCTCCTGCGCAATGCAGGTGGAAGAGGCGCTGCGCTCCTGTGAAGTGAAGCGGGGCGGGGCGCGCCTGGCCCGCTACTACGTCGGCGACCTGGGAGACCCAGCCGCGTGGCCGGGCGAGGATGAGCCGTGGGGCAGCAAGGAGCGCCGCGACCAGGCTGCGAAGCGCGCCGACACCGCCGGGCACGCCGGGGCGGCGCTGCTCGTCGGCGTGCCGGGCATCGCGCCGGTGCTCTTGGCAAGCTGCCCCAACCACGCCGGCTTTCATGAGGACGCCGGTGAGTACTGCTTCAGCGAGATCATCAACCCCGAGAGCGGCGAGGCGCTGCCGTGGCAGGACGGCAGCCGCGGCGAGCTCGTCCTCACGCCGCTGGAGCGCGAATGCACGCCGCTGCTGCGCCTGCGCACGGGCGTCGTCGTGCAGCTCCACACCGGCCCCTGCGCCTGCGGGCGGTCGAGCGTCCGTCTGGCGCCGGCCGATGTTTCCTGAAGGCGCCGCCGGACGCGCGGGCAGGCGGACCTTCACGGGGCGGTGCGCGTGCTGCGGAGTGACGGGAGAGGCGTGATGCGGATGGCGCGCGCGGCGGTGCTCGAGGAGTACGGGCGGCTGGTGCTGCGGTCCTTCCCCGTTCCCGACCCCGGCCCCGAAGAGGCGCTGCTGCGCGTCGAGCTGGCGGGCGTCTGCGGCACCGACCCAAAGGTCTTTCACGGCCAGCTTTGCCAGGCGGAGCTACCGATCATCCTGGGGCACGAGATTCTCGGCCGCATCGAGGCGATCGGCGAGGCGGCGGCGGAGCGCACCGGCGTCGGTGTCGGCGACCGCGTCACCGTCGAGGCAAGCGTCGGCTGCGGCGCCTGCGCACTCTGCCGGCGGGGCGCGCCGCGCTTCTGCCGCCGGGTCATCGACTACGGGGTCAGGATCTCCGCCGCCCGCCCGCCGCACCTCCTGGGGGCCTTCGCGGAGTACCTCTTCCTGCTGCCCCACACCAGCATGCACAAGATTCCCGACGACCTCCCCGCCCGCGGCGCCGTGATGCTGAACGCGGTGCTGTCGAACGGCATCCAGTGGGTGAAGCTGCAGGGAGGCGCGCGGCCCGGTGACGCGGTGGTGATTCAGGGGGCCGGCCAGCAGGCGCTGGCGTGCACCATCGCCGCGAAGGAGTGCGGCGCCGCGCCGATTGTCGTGTGCGGGCTGCGCCGCGATGCGGAACGCCTGGCTTTGGCGCGGGAGTTCGGGGCGGACGCCACGGTCATTGCCGAGGAGGAGAACCTGGCGGGCCTCGTCGCCGACCTCACGCATGGCGAAGGGGCGGACCTGGTGGTGGAGGTGACCGGCGACCCTGCCGCCCTCGCCGCCGCCCTCCACCTCCTGCGCCCGCAGGGAACCCTGGTGCACGCCGGCGTCACCGGCGACGGCGTCCTCACGCAGCTTCCCCTCGATGTCGTCCTCTTCAAGGAGCTGCGCATTCAGGGCGTCTTCAGCAAGGGAAGCGAGGCGATCCTGGCGGCGATCGACCTCCTCGCCAGCCGCAGGTATGCCGTCGAGCGCATGATCAGCCGCGTCTACCCGCTGGCGGAGGCCGAGACCGCCGTGCGCGCGGCCGGCAACGAGCTGCCGGATTTCTACCCGATCAAGGTGGCGGTTGATCCGTGGTTGTAACGGCTGCGGCACGCGGGAGGTCGGCGGCGCACGGCCGCGCTGCATGGCTGCGCAGCCGGGGCGGAGAACGGCGCCCGATGCGGCAGGACGACGGGGGGGAAGCCGAAACAGTGATCCGGGAACGAGCGAAAGAGCACCGGAGGAGGTCGTAAGCCGAGTTCTGTGCCGTGGCGACCCACGGTGATGGTCATTCCTCTGGGACGGCCGTTGCCGACCGCCTCTAGCGACCTACCCGAAGGCATCGGGCGAGCAGCCCTCAAGCGCCTTCCTATTTGGTCTTGCTCCGGGTGGGGTTTGCCGAGCTACCGGTGTCGCCACCGGTACTGGTGAGCTCTTACCTCACCGTTTCACCCTTGCCTGCCAACCGCGCCGCGACGCTGATCTTGCGATCAGTCGCCCCGTGCGCCTCCGAAGAGTCGCACGAGGCTTGACGTCGCAGGGCGTGCATCGGCGGTCTGTTCTCTGTGGCACTTTCCTTAGGGTCGCCCCCACTGGGTGTTACCCAGCACCCTGCTCTGTGGAGCTCGGACTTTCCTCCCGCGCCCGAGCCGGGCGCGAGCGACCATCTGGCCTGCTCCGGTGCTTTCCGCTCTCAGCCTCCTCTCCATGTCTGCTGAAGCAACCACCACTGGCTTGCCGACGCCGACCCAGGCGCGGCCTTCCGCTCCCTCAAGTAAAGATGGTCACCCTCCCAGCCGACCGCCACCCCGGAGGCGCGGGCGCCCTCCACCCCGTCGCCAGGGCGCGAGCTTTTCGGTCGCCGCCCGGCGCCCTGCCACGCTATGAAGCCCGCTCGTCGATGGCGCGATTCGCCAGGGCATCGGCGTGCGAGTTCTCCCAGCGCCGCACGTGGCGGATGTGGAAGCTCCGGAACTTCGCGGCCAGCTTGACCGCACGCTCGTAAAGCGGCCGCAGCTTCGCATTCTTCACCCGGTAGATGCCGTTCATCTGGTGACAGAGGAGCTCCGAGTCGCTGCGCACCTCGAGGCGAGCCACGCCGCGCTCAAGCGCCGCTTCAAGTCCATCCAGGAGCGCCTGGTACTCGGCGATGTTATTCGTCGCCCTTCCCAGGTAGCGGCAGTGCTCGTGCGCCACGAGGCCGGAGGGATCGAAGAGGACGGCGCCGCTGCCGGCCGGCCCCGGATTGCCGCGCGACGCGCCATCGGTGTGGAGCGTGTAGACGAGGCGGCGATCGAGGCGCGCGGGCGCGCTCTGCCGTTCCGGCGAGCGCGGCGACGCCTCGGAGACATCGCCACGCGTGCCGGCTGGCTGCCTTTCGCCCCCTGCCGTTCCTTCCCCCGCGCCGCTCTTGGGGGGCTTCCAGCGTCCGGCGGTTGCCGCGGCTTGGCGCAGCACCTGCCGCAGATCGGCCTTCGAAAGCTCAGGGAACGCCGCCAGGACCGGCGCCACCTCCAACTCCTCGGCGAGCATCGCCAGGGCACGCTGCGCCAGCTTCGGATCAAGGCTACGCGTCGCCAAGGAGACCCCCAAGCACTAGAGAGAAGAACAGCGTCACATGCGGCCGCCACGCCGTCGGCAGGCAGTTGCCCGTTCCCTAGGCAGGGCCGGAAGGCTGCGGCTCCCGGTAGTAAAGGATGCGGCTGCAGTGGGGGCAGGTGGCGAGGCTGTTGTTGTGGCGAATCTCCTGCACGAACTGCGGCGGCAGGCTCATGTGACAGGCGAGGCAGCGCTCGCCTTCGATCTGCACGACGGTAACGCCTGGACGTTTGGCGCGTATCTTGTCGTAGGTTCGGAGCCACGCCTCCTCGATCACGGCCAGCAGGGCGGCGCGCTCGGTCTCCGCCCCGGAGGAGGCGGCGGCGAGTCCCGCAAACTCCTCTTGCTTCACCCGCACCTGGCGCTCCAGGCTCGCGGTGGTGCGCTGCATCTCCTCGCGCAACGCCGCCACTTGCGCCTGCATCTCCTCAACCCGCTCGAGATGCTCGAGAATCTTCGTCTCCAGCTCGGAGCGATGGTTCTTCAGGTAGTCGATCTCGGCCAGGGTGGCGCGGTACTCCTCGTTGGTCTTGCAGGAGAGCAGGCGTCCCTGGGTCTTCCCCAGGCGCGCGCCCGCGTCCCGCTCGTCCAACTCGAACTGCCGCAGGGCCTTCTGGGTTGCGGCAAACTCCGCTTCCGCCGCCTGCAAGCGTTGCTGGTGCTCGGCGGCCTGGCGATGCAGGTGTTCGATCTTCAGGGGAATGTCCACGTGAGCGCGATGCAGTCGCTGCAGACGCTCGTCAACACTCTGGAGCTCAATGAGCTTGGCGAGATTGATGTCCATGGACAGGCCCTCGGGCGTACATCTCCCCGCTTCGGGCCGGCCATGGCGGCGGGCCCTCAAGTCGGCGGCTGGGGAAAGATGTGGCGGGGAAAGCGACGCATGTTGGGCTAAGCGTGAACCTGGTGGGCCCACCTGGCTTCGAACCAGGGACCAACCGGTTATGAGCCGGTGGCTCTGCCAACTGAGCTATGGGCCCGCCGCTCAACGTTCCGCGGCGCCTGAAGGGTCTCACTCGCTCCTCGAGGGGAGCGTTCGGCTCCCGGGCAGCGAACCATCCCCCTCACGGCCCCCCCGCGGGCCAAGCGCACCCTCCGGCTCCTAGCACTCCACGAAGCTCTTCAACTTCTTGCTGCGACTCGGATGCCGCAGCTTGCGCAGCGCCTTGGCCTCGATCTGACGGATGCGCTCGCGGGTCACCGCGAAGTCCTGACCGACCTCCTCGAGCGTGTGCTCGGCATCGCCATCGATGCCGAACCGCATGCGCAGCACCTTTTCCTCGCGCGGGGTCAGGGTCTGCAGCACCCGCATCACCTGCTCCTTGAGGTCAAGCTTGATGACCGCGTCATTGGGCGCGATGACGCGCTTGTCCTCAATGAAATCGCCGAGGTGGCTATCCTCCTCCTCGCCGATGGGCGTCTCGAGAGAGATCGGCTCCTTGGCGATCTTCAGGACTTTGCGGACCTTCTCGAGCGGCAGGTCCATGCGGGTGGCGATCTCTTCCGGGTTGGGTTCGCGCCCAAACTCCTGGACCAGGGTCCGCGAGGTGCGGATGAGCTTGTTGATCGTCTCAATCATATGGACGGGGATGCGGATGGTGCGCGCCTGATCCGCAATGGCGCGAGTGATCGCCTGGCGGATCCACCAGGTGGCATAGGTGCTGAACTTATAGCCGCGGCGATACTCGAACTTATCGACGGCCTTCATGAGGCCGATATTCCCCTCCTGGATGAGATCGAGGAACTGCAGCCCACGGTTCGTGTACTTCTTGGCGATGCTCACGACCAGGCGCAGGTTGGCCTCGGCCAGATCACGCTTCGCCTGCTTGCCCTTCTGCAGCCCCAGATCAATCGCCCCCAGACCGGTCTCCAGCTCTTCACGCGTGACATTCGCCTCCTGCTCGATACGGCGCACCTTCCGCCGCGCATTCTTCAAGCGCCGATCATACTCCTGCAGTTGCTCCAGGGTCAGGCCGGTGCGCTTGCGCACTTCGTCGCGCAGCTTCCGGTCCCCGTGGTTAACGCACGCTTCCCGGTACGTCGCCCTGAACTCCTGGACGCTCATCTTCATCTGCTTCTCGATCGCGCCGACGCCCTTCTCGGCTTCCTTGATGCGATCGAGGACTTCGGTGATGCGGTTGACGATGTTCTCGATCTGGATCGCCTGCAGGTTGATCTCGCGCACGTACTTGCTGAACTTGGCCTTGAGCTTGCGCTTGTTCGCCAGCAAGAGGCGGCGCTCATGCTCGGAGCACTTGTCGCACAGCAGGCGCCTGCGGATTTCCCGCAGCTTCTGGTCGCAATCGTGAATCTGTTCGATGCCGAGGAGGAACTTCTTCGATTCTTCGGAGGCGCGCTCGCGGGACGGATCGTCCGGATCGCGCGTCTCGACGACCTCGTTGATGTTGATCTTGGAGCGGCGAACATGATCACCGAGGGCCAGCAGCTCTTTCGCGGCGATCGAGGTGTTGACGATGGCCTGGATGACCTCGTTCTCACCCTCTTCGATGCGCTTGGCGATCTCCACCTCGCCTTCCCGCGTCAGCAGCGGGACGTTGCCCATCTCGCGGAGGAAGAGGCGCACCGGATCGTCGGTCTTGCCGAGCGTGCCGTCGTCGAAGTCGAGGTACTTCTCATCGGAGAGGTGGGTGTTCTTGTCGTGCTCGTTTGCCAGCGCCAGGTTCTGCTCGCTCTGTTGTTCGTGCTCGTCCAGAATCTCCAGATCGGTTTCGCCAAAGATAGAGATGATCTCATCAAGCTGTTCCGCTTGGATCGTATCGGCGGAGAGCGGATCGGCCTCGTCGTCTGGAACGTAGTCTTTACGCTTGTCGAGCATCGTGAGCAGGGAACTCACCTCCTGGACTTTGCGCTTTTTAGGCATGCGTCGCCGACCTCCCCTGGGAAACTCTTGAACATCAGCCCGAGATTCTGCTCCCTCCAGTGCGCTCGGCACTACCCGGCAACAACTTCAGCACCATGCTCCTCGGCTGCTCACAAAAAAGCGCCTCGACGAAGGAGCTCTCTACCGTCGCCGCCTGCCGCTCGCCACGCAACGACCTCTCTCAGCCGATCACCAACCTCGTCAGCCTCCCTCCTCCAAGCGCTCCGGCCGCCGGCGATCTCCCGCCGCGGCAGACCCTCATCATCCCAGTCATCCCAGCCTTCTTCAAAAAGCCCCGTCCTGCGGCATGAGCGAAGTGCAGCGTCTTCCTGGCGGCTGCTTGCGGCGCGGCTCGAGAACGCCTCTCCCGGGGTGCGCTCGTCTGTCGCTGCGTGCCAGCGTGAGACGACAGGAGCGGCCCTTGCCCCCCAGGGCGCCGTTCTCCTCCCCGTCCCTTCGCCGGCGCCGGCGCCAGACGTGCATCAACCCCCGGCGGGGTATTCCGCTGCGCCGGGCGCTACGAAACGCTGGAATGCGGGCGCTTGCGCGCGCGCAACGCCATAGACTCCGCCCGAAGATCGAGAGCCTCCTGGCCGCGCCCAGCGCGTTCGGCCTCCTTCATGCGCGCAATAAGCTCTTTGGCCGCCACACCCTCCTGGCGACAGCGCAGATTCTTCGTGTGGTCAGCGATCAACTCCTCAATGCTGGTGCCGGTTTCACCAATCGGCTGCAGCGCCAGGCTGGCTGCCATCCGGCGCAGGTCTTCAGCAGGGATTATTGGCAAGATTTCACGTAATTCAAGGGATTGCCCCAACTTTTCTTGATCAAACAGGAACGTTGCAAGCTTCTGGAACGGCGGCTCGCGAAAGGCCACACCCTGCAGAGCCTCTCGCACCTGAGGGATGCGCTCAGGAAACTGGAGCATGATGCTGAGGAGTTGACGTTCGGTGAACGAGCGGACATCTCGCCTCCCCATGTCGCCGCCACCCGGCGCGGGCTCCTCGTCCTTGCGGCTCTGCCGCCTCAGTTCGCGCATGATCGTGTCGCGGGGGACCTGGGTGCGATCCGCCAGGAGTGAGAGGTAGCTGCTGCGCGCCAGGTGGTCCTGCACCCTGCGGAGCGGCTCGAGAAGGTCGCGGATGACAGCGGTGCGCGCCTCGACCGAGGCCAGACCATGCTGCTCGATCGCCAGGGCGATGAGGAACTCGATGAGCGGCGGCGCCTGGGCCAGGACGCCTTCGAACGCCGCGCCTCCCGTCTTGCGGACAAAGCTGTCGGGATCCTCGCCGGCCGGGAGCTGCGCCACGCGCACCCGCAGGCCGTGCGTGAGGAAGAGGGTCTCGCCTCTTCCGGCGGCGCGACGGCCGGCGGGGTCGCCGTCGAAGGCCACCACCACCTCCGGGGCGAAGCGCTGCAAGAGCCGCACATGCCCCTCGGTGAGGGCCGTGCCGCAGGTCGCCACCACCTGCCGCACGCCGGCCTGATGGCAACTGAGGAGATCGAAATAGCCCTCCACGAGCACTGTTTGGCGGGCCCGGCGGATGCTCTCGCGCGCCTGGGCAAGGCCGTAGAGGAGCGCATACTTGCGATAGATCGCCGTCTCCGGGGTGTTCAGGTACTTCGGCTGGTCGTCGCGGTTTTCGAGCAGTCGCCCTCCGAAGCCCACGGTGCGACCGTCGACGTCCTGAATGGGAAAGATCAGCCGGTCGCGGAAGCGGTCGTAGTAGCCGCTGCCGGTGGCGCGCTCCTTCACCAGCCCGGCTTCCGCCAGCACCCGGGGGTCATACCCGCGGCCGCTGGCGAACCGCAAGAGGGCATCCCAGCTCTCCGGCGCGTAGCCGAGATGGAAGGACTCAATCGTCTCCTGCGTCATGCCGCGCCCTTGCAGGTAGGCCGCGGCCCTACCCGTTCCCCCCTGCTCGAGGAGCTGGCGATGGAAGAACTCCCGGGCCAGGTCGAGGCAGGCGAAGAGCTGCTGGCGGTGCTGCGTCTCGGCATCGCTCACCGGGGCGCGCCGCGAGGGGAGGCGCACGCCGTACCGCCGCGCCAGCACCTGGACGGCTTCGGGGAAGCTGATGTTGTTGATGAGCTGCAGGAACTTCAGGGCATCACCGCCGGCGCCGCAGCCGAAGCAGTAGAAGATGCCCTTCTCGCGGGTGACGGTAAATGAAGGGGTCTTCTCGCGATGGAAGGGGCAGAGGGCGCGGTGATTCTTGCCGCGCGCCTCGAGGCTAAGGTAGTCGCTGACGACCTCGACGATATCAGCCCGCTCGCGGAGCTGTTGGAGGAGGTCAGCGCTGGAACCCTGGGCCATCGTCAGACTCCGACCAGTCACCCTGGCAGATCCGAGGTCGGCGCGCCGCGGCTCGCCCCTCGCCGAGCCGGCACCCAGCGGCGGACCCCTGCGAGAAGACGGTAGTGAGATTGAGTATGGAACGCTGCACCGAGAATCGCCACAGGGAAGACGCACAGACAGCGCCGCAGCGGCTCGAGAGGGACGCCTAGCGCAGCTCGGCGATGGTGGCGCCCGTCCCCCCCCGGGCATCGATCTCGGCATGGAAGGCGCGCACTTGGCGGTGACGGCGCAGGAACTCTCCGGTGGCCCGTCGCAATGCTCCGGTGCCCTTGCCGTGGATGATGCGCACATTCGCCAACCCACTTAGGATAGCACGGTCCAGGAATTGATCAAGGTTCGCGAGGGCCTCCTCGACGGTCTGCCCGATGAGGTTGATCTCGGCGCGCAAGGCGCTGCTGTCGACTTCCAGCGAGTACCCGGGAGCCGTGATAGGCTGGACCTCCCGCGCCTGCCGGGAAAGCGCGGCGGCACGCTGGCTCCCCTGGCGGACCTCCGCCGGGGGCGGCGCTGCGACGGAGGGCGCCGCGGGCGCACGCCGGCGAACCGCCGCCTCGATCGACACCCGCAGCCGCCGCCCGGAGGCTTGCACGAGGAGGCTCCGGCCGCCCTCGTCGACGCGCTCGACGATGCCCCGCACGCCTCCCTGCCGCAGCTCCACCGTATCGCCGACGACGGGAGGCGTGGCGTCGAACTCGTCGGCGGCGGGCCCCGTCGGCTCGGGCGCGGCATACTCCGCCAGCGTCCCGCCGAGACTGCCGAAGACCTGCTCCGGGAAGCGCACCGGGCGGCCTGCCGCCGCCTCTTCGCGCAGCGTGTGGACCAGCTCCTCCACCTGACGCCTGGCCTGCTTGAGGAACTCGCCGCCTTCACGCTGCAGCTTGTCGCTCCAGGCGCGGCGCTCCTCGTCGAGGGCTGCGGCGCGCGCTTCGTCGTCGCGCCGCCGGCGCTCATAGGCCAGCCGCTGCTGCTCGAGCGCCTCCTGCTCGGTGGCGAGCGCGGCGCGGTCGCGGTGCACCGACTCCACCATCTCCTCGAAGGGGCTCTTCAAGCCCGTCAGCTCATGACGCGCCCGCTCCAGCACCGAGGCGGGAAACCCCAGCCGCTCGGCCACGGCAATGGCGTTGCTCTGCCCGGCGAAGCCGAGACGCAGGCGAAAGGTGGGCAGGAGCGTCTCCGCATCGAACTCCATCGAGGCGTTCTGCACGCCCGGCTGGAGATGGGCGTAGACCTTCAAGGGGTTGTGGTGCGTCGAGATGAGGGTGGGGACGCCGCGCCGGCGCAGCTCATCCGCCACCGCGATCGCCAGGGCCGCCCCCTCGGTCGGCTCGGTACCCGATCCCAGCTCATCGAGGAGGACGAGGGTTTTCGGCGTGGCCTGGTCGAGGATGAAGCGGAGTTGGCGGCAGTGCCCCGAGAAGGTGCTGAGGTTCTGCTGCAGGCTCTGCTCGTCGCCGATATCCAGGAAGAGGTCGTCCAGGGCCATGACGCTGCTCTCGGAAGCCGCCGGCAGCGGCAGACCGGCCAGCGCCATGGCATGGAGGAGGCCGACGGTCTTCAGCACCACCGTCTTGCCGCCGGTGTTCGGGCCGGTGATGATGAGGAGCGTCGTCGCTCCCCCGAGCTCGACATCCAGCGGCACCACGCCGGCGTCGCGCTTGCCGCCGCCGAGGAGGGGATGGCAGGCCCGCCGCAGGGAGCAGGAACCGTCGCGTCGGAACTCCGGCTCCGTCGCCTCGTGCTCGCTGGCCCACGCCGCGCGCGCGTACAGGCTGTCGAGCAGAGCCAAGCCGCCGATGCTGCGCAGGAGCTGCAGGCGCACCTCGGCCACGTCCATCGTGAGTCGGCGCAGGATGCGCCGGATTTCGGTCTCCTCCTCGAGGGTCTGCTCGATGATGGCGTTGTTGAGGGGGAGGGCGATCTCAGGCTCGACGTAGAGCGTCGATCGGCTCGCCGACTGGTCGTGCACGAAGCCGCCCACGGCGCGCCGGTACGACGCCTTCAGGGGGATGACATAGCGCTGATTGCGGATGGTGACGAAGGGCTCCTGGACGACGTCGCGCTGCGCCTCCATGAACTCACGCAGCAGATCGTTGATGCGCCGGCGGCTGTCGCGCAAACGCTGGCGCAGCATGCCGAGGCGCTCGCTGGCGCCGTCGCGCAGGTCGCCGTGCTCATCGATCGCCGAGACGATGCGCTGCTCCAGGCGGGGATTGCTGTAGAGGTCCTCGGCGGCGCGGCGCAGGAGGGGCAGAGAGACCTGACTCGCCGCCAGGTCCGCCGTGATGAGGCGGGCGATCCCCAGCACATGCGCGATGCTCCGCAGCACCAGGGGATCGAGGATCACGCCCTCGATGCGCAGCCGTTCGAGGGAGGGCGTCACATCCTCGAACTGGCCGCAGCGGAACGCCAGCCCCTCATCCAGGTAGCGGCGCATTTCCCGCACCATCGCAAGCTGCTCCGCCGCCCAGAGCGCCTCGCGCGGGAGCAAGCGGCGCACCGCGGCGGCTCCGACCTGCGACTGGGCATACGCGGCAACCTGCTCGAGGACCTGTTGGAATTCAAGAATCTCGAGGGTGTGGGGGTGCATGCCTGGAAATCAACCGGGGTTGCAGGCCGTGGGATCGACAGCCTGGCGACCGAGAGCGCCGGGAGGCGCGGCGTGCGTGGAGACCGGCGATCCTACCACGGCACCTCAGCTCCGTCGTCAAACCTCGCACCTCAGGCACCTGCTCCCTGGCCGCGGCCGTTGAAGACAAGCGGGAGAGCCGGGAGATGCAGGCCGAGGCACGAAGTGGGAAGCAGCACCCCTGCTTCCCACCTCCAGAGCAACGCACTCGACAGACTTTCAGGAGAGCATCTCGCGCGCCAGGCGACTCACCATCTCGCCAGCGGCCTGGCCCTTCAGCCGAGCCATCACCTGCTTCATCACCTTGCCAAGGTCCTTCGGACCGCTGGCGCCGGTCTCGGCAATGGCCGCCTGGATGTACGGTCGCACCTCCTCTTCGCCGAGCTGCGGCGGCAGGTAGGCGCTCAGAATGCCCAGCTCCTGGGTTTCCTTCTCCACCAAGTCGGCTCTGCCACCCTCCTCGAAGTACTTGATCGACTCGCGGCGCTGCTTGATGCTCGAGGTGATGACCGCCAGGACCTCCTCGTCGGTAAGCTCGCGGCGAAGCTCGATCTCCCGGTTCTTGATGGCTGCCTGCAGCAACCGCACAACCGAGAGCTTCACCTTGTCGGCAGCTTTCAAGGATGTCGTCAGGTCAGTCCGCAAGCGCTCCTTCAAGGCCATGGACATCTCTCGGGCAGGCGGCACCGCCTGTCATTCCTCAAGCTCCATCATCTTGAGCATTTTCTTCCGCGCCGCCAAGAGTTTGCGCTTGCGACGCACGCTGGGCTTCTCGTAATGCTCGCGCTTGCGGATTTCCGAGAGGATGCCGGCCTTCTCACACTGCTTCTTGAATCGCTTCAACGCATTCTCAAACGGCTCGTTCTCTTTCACCTTCACGCCTGGCACGAATATCAGCCTCCTTCACTGCCATGTCGGTTAGGGTTGCATTGCCTTGAGTGAATAAGAAACGACACTCTTGAAACTCAGCGGTTCCCACCGCCCACCGGGCCGCTGCGGACGAGATTCCGCTCCCCCTGGATAGCGCAAATCACCGCGACGATGCAGATGAAGACAAAACGTTAGGCTACGCCGCTGCGGGGTATCTGTCAAGGAGATTCTCTCCCTTTGGCGGCACCCTCTCCTCCCGCCTATCCACGCCTTGGCGTCGTAGGCGCCGTCCTGCTCATGGGGAAGGCAACCTCCCTGAATTCGCCAGGGTCGCCCCCGGCCCATTCACCGGTCGGCAGTCCCTCCCGCCGACGCCGGCTCTCCCCGGTGTACGCCCGAGGTTTCAGCGTTGCAGGATGTGGATCGTGGTGGCGAGAGCATCGCCCTGGACGTTGCCACCCTGGCAATGCGTCAGGCCCACCCTCGCGCCGTCAACCTGCCGACCCTGCGCTTCGCCGCGAAGCTGCCACACCACCTCGGCGATCTGGGCCAGGCCGGTGGCGCCCACGGGATGTCCCTTCGCCAGCAGCCCGCCGCTCGGGTTCACCGGTACCCGTCCCCCCAAGGCGGTGGCGCCGCTCTCGATGAGACGGCCCCCCTCTCCCGGCGCGCAGAAGCCGAGGTCCTCATAGTGGCAAAGCTCGGCCACGCTGAAGCAGTCGTGCACCTCGGCAAGGTCGATCTCCTCCGGCCCTACGCCGGCCTGCTCGTAAGCCTGAGCCGCAGCCCGCTGCGTCGACTCGAAACCGACATACTCGCGATCCTCGCGGAAGAGCCCGGAGGTGAGGGCGGAAGCGGCGACGCGGATGGCGGGGCGGCCGCCGCGCCTGGCCACGTCGGCGCTGCAGAGGATCGCCGCCGCCGCGCCGTCGCCGATCGGGCAGCAGTGCAGGAGCGTCAGCGGATCGCTGATCATCGGCGAGGCGGCGATCTCCTCCAGGGTGATCTCGTTGCGGTACTGGGCCCGCGGGTTGAGCGCCCCGTGGCGGTGATTCTTGATAGCGACGCGGGCGCACTGCTCGATGCTCTCGCCATACACCGCCATGCGGCGCCGCGCCAGCATGGCGTAGATGCCCGGGAAGACGAGGCCCAGAGCCGCCTCCATCTCCATGTCTCCCGCCGAGGCCAGCGCCGTGGTTACCTCCGCGGTCGTCCCCTCGGTAAGCTTCTCGACGCCGATGGCGAAGGCCACGTCGTAGAGGCCGGAGCCCACGGCGATCCACGCCTCCCGAAAGGCCACCGAGCCGCTCGAGCAGGCGTTCTCAACCTTCGTGACCGGGATGCCGGCAATGCCGATCTCGCGCAGGATGATCTGCCCGAGGCCCGCTTCCTGGCCACTCAGCAGCCCGCCGGCGAGGTTGCCGCAGTAGGCCACCTGCACCTCGCTCGGCTTCATGCCGGCATCCGCCAGGGCATCCCAGCACGCATCCGCGCCCAGCTCCCGCAGGCTCCTGGCGCGAAACTTGCCGAACGGCGTCATCCCCACGCCCAGCACCATCACCTCTCGCATTGGACCCACCTCTGACGGGGACGGCACCGCCGCGGTCCCCGATCTTTCCTGCCGGCTGCGGCCCGAGTCGCCGCGGGCGCGGCCCCCCTTCCTGGCCCGACGCCGCTCAAGCGCGGCGCGCGCCGGTCGGCACGGGCACGAAGCGGTAGCCGAGAACGCGGCGTCCTAACCGGTCACGCTTGTAGGGAGCAAGCTCCAGCTCCACCGTTTGGCCGATCTGCAGTGCCTCGAGATCACCTCCCAGCAGGGCGAACACCCGCAGCCCTTCGGGAAGATCAACATACCCGAAGGCGTACGGCGTCTCATAGCCTACCGGCGGGACGCGGACGACCGTAAAGGTGTACAGCTTGCCGCGGCGAGAGAGCGGCAGACGCTCCACCGTGCCGCTCGAAAAGCAGGCCACGCAGCGCGTGCGCCAGGGGAAGCGCACGGCTCCGCAGACCGTACAGCGCCCGCCGATGAGGTACGGGGGCGCATTGTCGGGAGCCGCAAAGAGACCTTCACGCACCGGAACCAGTTCCGCTTCCATGGCTCTCCTCGGCTCCCGACCACGGACCCAGCCCGCGCCCCGCGGCAGCCGCGCAGTGGCAGCCTCTTCCCAGTCACCGTTACCGCCGGCGCCGCTCGCCGCCCAAACCGCCGGCATGGCTCCGCATCGGACGGACTGCTCCAGCATAGCGTTACGCCTGCGGCGACGCAACTCCCCCGGCGACCGGGTAGGGAGCGGCTGAAGCGGTTCCCCATGGGCCTTCGGCCCACCCGCAAGCTCATGAAAATAAGCAGACACTTCTTTCTCGGCAGGGTTCCATCCCATCGGCCGTAGGGGCGGTTCGCGAACCGCCCCTACCATCGGCATACAAGAAACCGTTGAGGCACGCGGATCTCGGTGTGCCTCCGTGTCCATCTGTGGTTCCTTCCCCTGCCTTCTCTGCGTTCTCTGCGTCTCTGCGGTGCAATCATTTGAACCGCAGAGGCGCAGAGAGCACCGAAGTGGAGGAGACTAGCCGCACGAGCGTCAGCTTCATCATCGCGCAACATCAACCACGTACGCGCCTCTTTTCGAAAGCAGGGTGCGGCGCGGCTGGGAATCCGCATGGCGCCGCGCCTCTTCCACGCAGCGCATCGCCCTCCCCAGCTCCCCTCGGGCCGCTGCCGCCTCTCTGCCCTCGCCCTGCCCTGGCTCCTCTCATCCCCTCCAGTACTCCGCCGGCTGCATGGTGATCCGGTTGCGCTGCGTGCCGATCTGCTCAATCGTTCCCTCGATGATATCGCCATCCTTCAGGAAGGCGCCAAAGGCGGCGGCATTCCCCGCCGGCGAGCCGGTGGCGATGATATCCCCGGGCTCCAGCGTGCAGAGGCGCGAGATGCCCGCAATGATCTGCGGGATGGAGAAGAGCATCTCCGCGGTGCTGGCGCTCTGGCGCACCTCGCCGTTCACCTTCAGGCTGAGGGAGAGCGCGTGCGGATCGAACCCCGCCTCGGGAATGAGGAGGTAGGGACCGAGGGGACCGAACGTGTCCTGGCCCTTCATGCCCAGCCAGTCCACGCGCCCCTCCGCGGGGAGGTAGGAACGGTCGGAGATGTTGTTGATGATCGTGTACGCGCCCACGTGGTCGTAGGCGCGCGCCACAGGGATATGCCGTCCCGCCCGCCCGACGACCACGGCAAGCTCCAGCTCGTAGTCGAGCTTCTCAACCCAGGGGGGAATGATGATGGGGCTGTAAGGGCCGGTGATACAGGTCGGCGGTTTCTGGAAGGCAAAGAAACGGCCCGCGCGCATGCTCTCCCCCGGCTTCAAGGTGCGATCCACCTCCTCGGCGTGGAGGGCGTAGTTGCGCGCCATGCCAAACACCTTGCGCGGCTGAGGAACGGGTGGCAGGAAGGTGAGACCCTTGGGATCAAGGAGGACGCTCTGGTTCTCGAACATGGTGCGGTCGGCGCCGAGCCTTTGCTCGCGGGCCAGGGCGCCCTCGATGACCACCTGCGTCAGCCGCCGCGTCTCGTCATCAGCTTGCAGGAAAGCGACCGGATCGGGCGGCAGCTCACGGCCGGCCACGCTGATGCGGTCCACCGGGCTGATGCCCCCCTCCATCGTGAAGGCATAGGCGAGCACGAGGTCGAGAATCTTCCCCTGCAGCTCGACGCCCAGCCGCATCCTGCCCGTGTGCGTGAACAGGCATAACCGCATCACCCCCGCCGTCTCCTTGCACCCGCCACCTGGGGGCCGGCGATCCTCGCGGCCGACGCGCTGGCGCCGCCCCGCTTTCGAGCGCGGCGCCCCTCACGCTCGCTAGGCTTGGTCACGCGCGGCTTGCTGGAGGGTCTGCTTCACCAGGCTCTTGATGATCTCCAGGTGCTGGCGCAGGGTGGCGATATCCGGCGCTCCCTGCGCGGGGTCGCCGATGTGCCGGTAGTAGACATCAAGCTGCCCGAGGAGCACCTGGCAGTCGACCAGATGATCGATCGCCAAGGCGAGAGGGCCGCGCACCTGGCCGTACTGGAAGCAGTAGTCGTCGTACTTGTCTGTATCGAAGAGGGCAGGTCGACCTTTTGAATCGTTGGTCATGGAGCCACCTTTGGCAGAACGGGGAGGTGAGGCGCCGCGCCCTCCCGCTCCTTGCCCGCGAGGGTGCAACCTGTACGTGCGCGCGAAGGCGGGAGATTTTTCCCCATGTTCCACGTGGAACATTGCTTCAGGTGCAACCTGTACGTAGGCGCGAAGGCGGGAAGAGGATCGAGGCCCCCTCACCAAACGGGCAACTTTGCACGCCTGCGCAAAAGGCCTCTCTTCCTGCCCCCACCTCCTCCCACCCCGGCAAGGAGGCAGGGAAAGGGCTTGCGGGGCGCGAGCCTAACGCGTAAATGGCTCGGAGGCTCGCTGGGGATTCGCCTGGAGACCCCCGGGGGAGGGAGGGAGCGGCCGCGCGGCCGCCGGCTTCGGCGGCTCGATCTGGACCAGGTTCGCGTGCCGCATCCACGCGTCACGAAAGGCGGAGGGGTCGTCCAGGTAGCGGTTGAGCCGCGGCAGCATGGTCTCGAGGCTTACAGCATGGACGCGGCAGAACTCCTCGATCGTCTGCGAGGGATTGAGCGTCGCCGCGATGGCGCCGTCCGGCAGGCAGCTCAGGAGGAGATCCCGCACCCCAGGTTCCATCTCCATCGCCTCCACCAGCGTAGTCTCGCGGCGGCACTGCAGCTCGCCGAAACGCCGCCTGAGATCGCGTCCCACCTGTTGGACGCGCCGCTCCAAGCGCGTGAGGCTCTCCTGCTGGCGCATCAGGGTGGGGGACAACGAGCGGTGCAGCTCATCCACGCGGCGCGCCTGCGCACGACCGCGGACGAAGGCGAGCAGCGCCACGCACAGCCCGACCAGGCTCAGGATGAAGGTGATCGTCAGCATCGTTCCTCCGTCTCAGCCGCCCCCCGCGAGTGCTCCCGGCAAGCCCTTCCAAGGGTGCCTGGCCTGGTCTCGGAGAGGGCGGGAATTCCACTTCCCCCGCGGCGCAACCCGCCGGCGCCCCGCCGCGCCCGCGGTCCTGGGCCGCCCAGCGCCACAGCCCGTGCAACCACCGGCGCCGCCCTCTTCCGCTCGCCGCAGCGCGCCGCCTCGCCGCCTACGCGGTCACCAGCCGCGGCAGCGAGGCTGCGATGCCGCGCACCGTGTAGAGCGATTCAATCTCGCCCCTGCAGTTGTACCAACAGGCCGTGCAGGTGTTCCCCCGCTGCTTCTCGGCCAGCGCCGCGAAGAGATCCCGGGCGCTATGGGTATGGATGTTGCCCACCGGATCATTGAGGTTCTCGACGCAGATGGAGACGTTCCCATAGTGATCGATATTGAAGAATGACTTGCCGGCACGACAGTTCCGCACTCCCTGCCGCAGGGCGAGATCAAACTTTTCGAGGAAGATCGGGTTGGAGAGGAAGTTGGGGTAGCGGCGCTTCAGGCCAAGCAGGTAGGAGCTCACCTCGCCGCGATGGAGGAAGCGCGCCTCGCCGGTCTTCATCATGCCGTACGGCTGGATCATGAAGCCGGCCTGGTGCGCTGCGGCCAGCTTGATGAGGTCCTCAACCTCGCTGATATTCTGATCGTTGAGGACGGTGATGAGATTCACCTGCTGGTGCGCTGCGCAGCGCGCCTCCGAGAAACTGCGCAAGGCGCGGACGGCGCGCTCGAAGGCCCCCTGTTTGCCGCGGTAGGCGTCATGCTTCTCCGGGGTGGCGAAGTCGATCGACACGCTCGCCCCCCACAGTCCCGCCTCGTAGAGCCGCCGCGCCCGCTCCGGCGTGACCAGCCAGCCGTTTGTCGTCAGCAGCGGAAAATGGTAGGCGCTCAGCGCCTCGACAATCGCCTCGAGGTCCTGGCGGATGAACGGCTCCCCGCCGGCCAGGGAGATCATGAACGAGCCAAGCTTGGCGAGCTTTTGCCCGGCTGAGCGGAAGCCTGCGGGAGAAGTCTCTTTCGAGCGATCGACGGGAAAGCTCCAGTAATCGCAAAAGACGCATTCGAAGTTGCAGAGGTAGGTCACCTGCCAGGATATCCAGACCGGGCGGCCTTGCGCATAAGCCCGTAGGAGGGCGGCCTTCTTCTTCCACGTCGAGCGCTGCTCCTTTTTCAGCTTGCGCTCCTCCGCCTGCCGGGGCAGCAGCCTCATCCCTGCCTCCTCTCTATTGATTCCCCCGCGCCCTGGATGCCCCAGCGCCGTGGAGAGGGATAGTCGCCTGCCAAGGAGAGACTGCCTCGCCTTGGGAACTCCGCAGCTCATCCCGCCCTGCTCCCGAGTGCAGAGCAAGAGGACTTGTTCCAAGACATATTGTTCCAAGTTTGCGTCCGGAGCGCAAGTCCCCACCTGCACGGAGCGAAACCGGGAGCGCCTCCAGAGCCTGCGCGCCGCCAGGAGCTGCCGTAGAAACAGAAAGGGCGAGCCCGTCCCTGAACCGACGGCCCGCCCTCGCAGCGAAGTCCTCGCTGCAATAACCAATGAATATTCCCTGGGCAGAGGGAAGGCTGGAGAGGCTCCCCTTCCAGTTCGCCTCTCGCCGCTGCCGCAACTCCTTACGCGATGATCGACATCTGGGCTGCCCGTGGCCCCTTGTCGCCCTGCTCCACCTGGAACTCCAGTTCGTCGCCCTCCTCGAGGGAGTCGAAGGATCCCGGCGGCAAGGCCGACGAGTGGAAAAAGATCTCTCGACCGTCTTCCGCCCTGACAAAACCAAAGCCGCGATTCCGAACGAGCTTCTTCACGACACCTTTCACGCACTCTCTCCTTACCGAGGACAAAAAAACCGCCGGGCCACTGGTTGTAAGCCTCTGCGGTCCACCACGCAGACCTTCCCTTCGGTAGGCTGCATTCTGTCTTCTGTTGAGTATGGTCCGCCACGGGACGTTTGTCAAGTAAAAGGAATGCCAGCCTGAGATAAGGACGAGAGAATCCGCACCACCTCTCGGCTCGAAGGCCGGCACTCATCCTCGGGAGTCCACCGTCCAGGAGCTGGTTGCATTATTATGATACATAGGGGCGGAAACTCGTGCTCTCTATGCTCCAATGTGAGACAAATACTCTCTGCCGCCCTAAAGTTTGTCTCATTTCGGTACAGAGAAGCTCGCCCCCTGCCTCGCTTCGCACTTTAAGGCATGCCACGAAAGCTCTCCAGAAGACCTCCGGGGATTCCCGAAAAGCCGTTGAACTTCAATACATTACGTGATCCCCTCCGGCTCATCCCCAAGGCATTTGCAGAGGCGTGCCGGCGCTCCACGTCGCTGTGCCGCTGGCATGCTGTTTGCTCAGAAACAGGAGCGCATGTCCCGTCGGCGAGCGATAGTATCGTGCCTCTTGTCAATCCCGAAGACACCGAGTCAACCTCGGCTTGCAGATTAGAAGGTGCCCGCATGGGAGATCACCCCTCCATCCAGCCAGCCGCCGGCGCCGTGGAGGCCGCGACATTGCCGCGCGGCCAACTTCCTGCCTGCCGCGATCTGTCTGTGGCCGCACAGGCAGGCGGTGGCGCAGGCAGGTTGCTGGAGGATTCAGAAAGTAGGTACGCAATCCCTCCGGGCCTCGACACCGGCCTGGTCTCCGAAGCCGCCATCCGCGGCAGGCTCGAGGGTGAGCGCCGGCGCCTGGAGGAGGAGGCCGGCTTGAAGCAGCGCTTCACGGCGCACTTCAAGCGGCCCGACGAGGCCCCCTTCACCAAGGCCGAGCGGGAGCAGGTGACGCTCCTCTTCGGCGGCCTGACCATCAAGCACGAGTTCCTCATCCACGGGGCCTTGCACGGGCTGGGGTATCGCAACCAGATTCTGCCCACGCCGACCGTGGCCTCCTTCCAGCTCGGCAAGGAGTACGGCAACAACGGGCAATGCAACCCAACCTACTTCACGGTCGGGAACCTCGTCAAGCACCTGCAGCACCTGCGGGACGTCGAAAAGGTCCCCGCCGAGGAGATCAAGCGGAACTACGTCTACCTGACGGCCGGCGCCTGCGGTCCGTGCCGCTTCGGCATGTACGAGGCGGAATACCGCCTGGCGCTGCGCAACGCCGGCTTCGATGGCTTCCGCGTCATCCTCTTCCAGCAGTCCGGCGGGCTGAACCAAGTCGAGGCCGAGGCCGGCCTCGAAATGAACATGAACTTCTTCACGGGCCTGCTCAGCGCCTTCAACCTCGGCGACCTCGTCAATGAGATCTGCAACCAGATTCGTCCCTACGAGGTTGAAGATGGGGCGACGCAGGCGGCCCTTGATTGGTCCCTCCACTACCTGCACGACGTGCTGCGCCGCAAGCGCTGCTACGAACTGGGCACGCGGCTGCGCCGTTTGCTGGAAGGCGCGCCGAAGCTGGCGGAGATTGTCGAAGGAATCGGCAAGCTCATGGCGCAGCTTCGCGCCACCGACCTCACCGACGCCCTGCGCGTGGTGGGCGAGCGCTTCAATGAGATCGAGATTGACCGTCTGCGCGTCAAGCCGCTCACCAAGATTACCGGCGAGTTCTGGGCCCAGACCACCGAAGGCGACGGCAACTTCAACATGTTCCGCTTCCTCGAGCGCGAGGGCTCAGAAGTGCTGGTGGAGCCGGTGGCGACGTGGATCACCTACATGCTGCACCAGGCCCGCCAGAGCCTTGACGACCGCCGCGGTCTGGACGATGCCGCGCAGCTCAGGCAGCGCCCGGGGTTGCGCCCACGCCTGCGCGGCGCCTGGGAGTACCGCCGCGACGCGGCGCTGCTGAGCCTCGCCGGCCGCCTCTTCCAGCGCGAGTATGACCGCTTGCGCCGCGCCCTCGGCGGCACCGGTCACGAACTCGTCTGCCAGCGCCAGATGCAGCGCCTTGGCCACCCTTTTTACAACTCTCGCGCCAGCGGCGGCGAAGGGCACCTCGAGGTCGCCAAAAACATCTACTACAGCAACAAGGACCTCGCCCACTTCGTGCTCTCGCTGAAGCCCTTCGGCTGCATGCCGAGCACGCAGAGCGACGGCGCCCAGTCGGCGGTCGTGTCGCTGTACAAGGACATGCTCTTCCTCCCTATCGAGACTTCCGGCGAAGGGGAGATCAACGCCCAAAGCCGCGTGCAAATGGCCCTGGGCGAGGCGAAGGCGAAGGCGAAGGCCGAGTTCGCCCGGGTCCGCGAGGAGATTCCGTTCACCCTCGACGAGGTGCGCGCCTACGTGAACCGCCATGACGAGCTGCGCCGGCCGCTCTCCAGGGTGCCGCGCCACCCCGGCGTCATCGGCACGGCGGCGAACTTCCTCAAGCATGTCGCTGAGCGCATGGCGGCGTAGCACCCGACGCAGCCCGCCGACCGGCGCCGAGACCTGTTCGCGAGACATCCCTGGCGTCGCCGCCCTTCGAGCCGGGTCTGTGGAGGCGGGGCTTGCCCCGCCCGCGCGTCGCGTTCGCAAGACATCCCCGGGCGCGCCCTTCGAGCTGGGGATCGCAAGGTTGTCCACGTGACCGCACCAGCCGCTCCAGAGCTTCTCATCGGCCTCGACGTCGGCTCAACGACGGTGAAAGCCGTCGTGGTCGATCCCGCCGGCGATGCCATCCTCTGGTCCGATTACCAGCGCCATGAGACCAAGCAGCCGGAGAAGCTCCTGGAGTTCCTGGAGCGCCTCGAGCATGATCTTGGCGGCCCGCCGGAGCGCTACCGGGCCTTCATCACCGGCTCGGGCGGCTCGGGGCTGGCGCGGTTCATCGGGGCGAAGTTCGTCCAGGAAGTGAACGCGGTCAGCCTGGCGGTGGAAAAGCTCTACCCGCAGGCTGGGTCGGTCATCGAGCTGGGCGGCCAGGACGCCAAGATCATCATCTTTAAGGAGGTCGAGAGCGGCAAGAAGAAGAAGTTCCCGAGCATGAACGACAAGTGCGCCGGCGGCACCGGCGCGGTCATCGACAAGATCAACGCGAAGCTGAAAATCCCGCCGGAGAAGCTCTGCGAGCAGGGCTACGAGGGCCTGAAGCTGCATCCCGTGGCGGGAAAGTGCGGCGTCTTCGCGGAGACCGACATCAATGGCCTGCAAAAGCAGGGCGTGCCGCAGGACGAGCTGATGGCCTCGCTCTTCGACGCCATCGTGCAGCAGAACCTCTCCGTCCTCACCCGCGGCCACACGCTGCGCCCGCACGTCCTCCTCCTGGGCGGGCCGAACACCTACATCCGCGGCATGGTGGAAGCGTGGAAGATTGCCATCCCGAAGATTTGGGCGGAGCGCAACTTCCCGCTGCCGGCCGGGGTGGAGCCGGAGGAGCTCATCAGGGTCCCGGCGCATGCCCAGTTCTTCGCCGCTCTCGGCGCCGTCGAGTTCGGCAAGGAAGAGGAGGCCGGCGCCGGACGGTACCGCGGCACGGCGCAGCTCAGCTCCTACATCACCAAGGGACGCCAGGCGAACAAGCGGCTGCATGGCGGGCGCGGCCTCTGCTCCTCCGCCGAGGAGTTCGCGGCGTTCAAGGAGGCTTTTCGCCCCCTGCCGTTCACGCCGGCGCGCTTCCGGCCGGGCGAGGTGGTCGAGGCCTTCGTCGGCATCGACGGCGGCTCGACCTCGACGAAAGCGGTGCTCCTCAACCGCCGCAAGGAGGTGCTGGCGAAAGCCTATCAGCTCTCCAAGGGCAACCCGATCGAAGACACCATCGAGATGTTCGCCAAGCTGCGCGCCCACGTGGAGGACCAGGCGGCAACGCTCCAGGTGCTGGGGGTCGGCGTCACCGGCTACGCGAAGGACATCTTGAAGGATGTCATCAGCGCGGATGTGGCCCTGGTCGAGACGGTGGCCCACACCCAGGCGGCCCTGCACTATTACGAGGATGTGGATGTCATCTGCGATGTCGGCGGCCAGGACATCAAGGTCATCATGCTGAAGAACCGGCAGGTGAAGGACTTCAAGCTGAACACCCAGTGCTCGGCGGGGAACGGCTACTTCCTGCAGAGCACCGCCGCGGGCTTCGGCTTCCAGGTGGAGGATTACGCCGACATCGCCTTCCAGGCCGAGGCGTTCCCGGAGTTCGGCTATGGTTGCGCCGTCTTCATGCAGTCGGACATCGTTGACTTCCAGCGCCAGGGATGGTCCCCCGAGGAGATCATGGCTGGGCTGGCGAACGTGCTGCCGAAGAACATCTGGCTCTACGTCTGCCAGATTCCCAACCTCGCCAAGCTGGGGAGGAATTTCGTCCTGCAGGGGGGGACGCAGCACAACCTGGCGGCGGTGAAGTCGCAGGTCGATTTCATCCGCTCGCGCTTCCGCGGCACCGAGCCGCCGAACATCCGCGTGCACCGCCATACCGGCGAGAGCGGCGCCATCGGCGTGGCCCTCGAGGCGGCCAGGCTGTTCGAGAACGGCCGGCGCACCGCCTTCATCGGCCTCGACGAGGTGGCGCGCATCCAGTACACCGCTAGCCGCGATGAGTCCACAAGGTGCTACTTCTGCAAGAACAAGTGCCTGCGCACCTTCATCGACGTGCAGACGACGGTGCTGGGGGCAAACTCCTCCGCCGCCGTCAGCGGCGCCGCGGCCTCTGCTGCCGCGCAGGCTGCCGCGGCCAGGGTGAACGGCCACGGTCGCGGCGCCGCGCCGTCAGGAGCCGCGCCTGCCGCATCGCCCCCGGCCGCCGCGGCGCAAAACGGCCAGGCCCGCAACGGCACCCGGCAGAACGGCAACGCGGCCAAACCCTCTCCGACCATCGAGGTCCCGCTTGCCGAGGCGTCCCCCCCGCCGCCTGGTCCGAACCCCGGCGCCAGGCGGCTCATCATCGCCACCTGCGAGAAGGGGACGGTGGAAGACGTCAACGACATGCGCCGCATCAAGAAGGGCATCGACGCGATCAAGCGGGAAAACCCGAACTTCGCCGAGATCGCCGCCCAGGAGGTGTGGAAGTCTTGCACGCCCGCACAGGTCGCCGATGCCGAGCCGCGTCTGGCGCTCAGAAGGAAGACGAGGGAGCGCGTCTCGGCAATGCGCCGGCGCGCCGGCCTCGTCATCGGCGTGCCGCGGGTCCTCAACATGTACTCGACGATGCCGTTCTTCTCCGCCTACTTCGAAAGCCTCGGCATGCCGCACAAGAACCTCGTCTACTCCGATTTCACCACCGACCGCCTCTACCGGGAGGGAGCGAAGCGCGGCGCCATCGACCCCTGTTTCCCGAGCAAGGTGGCGATCCCCCACATCCACAACCTCATCACCGAGCAGCACAGGAAGAAGAAACTGCACCTCATCTTCTTCCCGATGATCGCCGATCTCCCCACCTTTCTCGTCGGCGTCCAGGGGAGCAACGCCTGTCCCACCGTCACCGCCACCCCGGCGACGGTGAAAGCCGCCTTCATCAAGGAGGGGGATGTCTTCGCCGAGCATGGCATCGCCTTCCTCAATCCCATCCTGAACCTGCGCGAACCGGCACTCTGCGCTCGACAGCTCCTGCAGGAATTTGGTCCACGTTTTGGGCTCAGCCAGGAGGAAAATCGCCGCGCCGTCCAGGAGGGCTACGCCGCCCTGGAGCGTTTCAGCAACGGCACGTTACGCCGGCAAGCGCGCCAGACGCTCGACCGCCTCGTCGCCGAGGACCGCCTCGGCCTCGTGGTGCTCGCTCGGCCGTACCACAACGATCCGGGCCTGAATCACGAGATTCTCGAAGAGTTCCAGAAGCTCGGCTACCCGGTCTTCACCATCGACTCACTCCCCCTCGATAAGGACCTCCTCGAGGAGCTTTTCGGGGCGGAGATCGCTGCCGGCGAGATTCCCCACGCCTTAAGCATCGCCGATGTCTGGAAGAACGCCTACAGCGAGAACACCAGCCGTAAGCTCTGGGCGGCGAAGTTCACGGCGCGCCACCCCAATCTCGTCGCCCTCGAGCTGTCGAACTTCAAGTGCGGCCACGACGCGCCCATCTACGCGGCCATCGAGGAGATCATCGAGCGCTCCGGCACGCCTTACTTCTCCTTCAAGGATATCGACGAGAACAAGCCGGCCGGCTCGATCAAAATCCGCATCGAGACGATCGCCTACTTCCTGCAGCGCTACCGGGAAGAACTGCTGCGCGAGAAGGCGAAGCGTGCCGAGATCGAGGCTCGTCTGCGCGCCTTCGAGGCGGAGCTGCGCGGCCGCGCGGACCACGTCCCGGCGGCGGAATCCCTGCGGGAGGATGAAGCCTGCCTCGCCGCGGCGGGCTGAACCCGACGCCGCATCCTCGCCCGGGAAGCCAGCATGTTCCTGCGAGCCGACAAGGTGATGTTTGAGATTTACCGCGAGGCAAGCTACGCCGCCCGCTACCACGTCGTCTACTACACCGATCTCGACGAGCAGCAGCGCGACCGCGAGGTCAACCGGGCCCTCGCCGGCGATCATTTCACCAGCGGCTTCATCAGCAACCACCGCAAGGAGGAGGCAAAACAGATCATCGCCGCCTTCGTGGCGCGGCTGAACGAAGCCGAGCCTCTCCAAACGGCGCAGCTCGCTGAAGCCCTGGCGGGGTTTCTCGCCCCCGTGTAGCCTCTTGTTCCCAACACAGCCCCTCGGCATCCTGCGTAAACAGCAAAGCCCGAGAACGTTTGTCCTGGGGGATCATTGATCCCCCACACCCCCTCCTTACGCGAGTGCGCATGGCGCACTCGCGGGGACGGGGTGCGCGAGGGGGCATTGCTCCCTCGCATCCTTCCCTTTCAAACGCCAAGACAATCCGTTGAGCGCTCGGCGCGGCGTTACCGCCTCGTCAGGCGGGTCATGCCGAGGTGCCAGTGGATGAGGCGGTTGGAGGCGAGTCGGAAGAGGAAGTTGAAGAGGTAGCCGATGCCGCCCAGGATGATGATGCCGGCGAACATATCGAGGACGCGCATCTTGCGTTGCGCGTTGAGGATGAAGAAGCCGATGCCGTTCATGCCGCCGATCATCTCGGAGATGACCATGAGGATGAGCGAGGTGGCCACGCTGATGCGCAGCCCGGTGACGATGACCGGCAGCGCCGCGGGCAGGATCACGTAGCGCAGGAGCTGCATCGGCGAGGCGCCGAGGGTGCGCGCCGTGTGCACGAGGACGGCGTCGATGCCGCGCACGCCGTCGATGGTGTTGAGGAGGATCGGCCAGACGCAGGCGAGGAAGATGATGAAGACCTTCATCTGCCAGCCCAGCCCCAGGAAGAGGATGATCACCGGGATGAGGGCTACGATCGGCATGGGGCGCAGCATCTCCATGAACGGCTCGACGACCTCGTAGACGACGCGGTAGTAGCCCATGACGATGCCCAGGCTGATGGCGAAGAGTGCCGCGATGAGGTAGGCCGAGAGGCTGCGCGCCAAGCTGATCGCCACCTGCGCCAGGATGTCGCCGGCCGTCAGCAGCTTGCCAAGGTACGTCAGGATCAAGCTGACGCGCGGGAAGAGGAGGGTGTTGACCATCTCGGCGCGCGCCAGGACCTCCCACAGGGCGAGGAGCCCCAGCAAGAAGAGGTAGCCCCACAGCCGCGACTCCGCTTGCAGTCGCCCCGGCCCCCTCATCGCGCCTCCCGCTTCTTCGAGCCGTAGTACCACGCCATCGCCCGGCCTTCCAGGGAGACGAACGTCTTATTGAGCAGGTAGCCGAGCAGCGCCAGCACCAGCACCGCGCCGAACATCTCGGCCACCTCGAAGTTGCGCGCCGTCTCCAAGATGTAGAAACCGATGCCATCCACCGCCGCGATCATCTCCGAGGTGACGACCAGGATGAGCGCGATTCCCAGGCTGATGCGCAGGCCCGTCACCATCTGCGGCGAGGCCGCGCGCAGGATGACCTTCAGGAGGAGTTGCCGCTCGCTGGCGCCGAAAGTGTGCGCCGTGTGGATGAGGACCGGCTCGGCGCCGCGCACGCCGTCGATGGTGTTGAGGAGGATCGGCCAGGTGCAGGCGTAGACGGTGATGGCGATGCGCATGCTCTCGTCAATGCCAAAGATGAGGATGGCAATGGGGATCATCGCCGGCGTGGGGAGGGGGCGGAGCAGCTCGATCGGCGGCTCGAAGAGGTGGAAGAGCCAGCGCCAGCGACCCAGCAGAACCCCGCCGGTCAAGCCGATGAAGGCCGCCAGGGCGTAGGCTTTCAGGAACGTTGCAAGGCTCGACCCGAGGTGGCGCGGGAGCTCGCCCTGGGCGATGCTCTGCACCGCGGTAGGGAAGATGAGCGACAGGGGCGGGAAGAATTCCGTCAGCTCCGGGTTTCCGCGCGCTCCCAGCTCCCAGGCAGCGACGCAGAGGGCGAAGAGGAGCGTTCGGAGCAGGTAGACCCACAGCTTCCTCATCCCTGCTGCTCCGGCATCTCGCCCATCCCTCCCGCCCGCACCGCGAACCTTCCGCTCCCTACGCCGGGCTCTGCTCGGAGAAGGTGCGCATCATCTCGTAGATGCGCGTGCGATGCTCGACGAACTCCGGATGACTGCGGGTGCGCACCTGGTCGCGCGGGCGGCGCAGCCCGACGGCGCGCTCCTCGACAATCTCGCTCGGCCGCCGACCGCTTACCAGAACACGGTCCGAGAGGTAGATCGCTTCATCGATGTCGTGCGTCACGAAGAGGATCGTGATGGCGAACTCCTGCCACAGCATGAGCAGGGAGTCTTCCAGCTCGAAGCGCATCTGCGCATCCACGGAGCCGAACGGCTCGTCCATGAGGAGAATTTCAGGCTTGCAGGCCAGCGCCCGGGCGATGGCAACGCGCTGCTGCATGCCGCCGGAGAGTTCCCAGGGGTAACGCCCGGCGAAGTCGCTCAAGCCGACGACCTTCAGGAGACGCTCGAGGTGGTGGCGATTGCCCTCTGGAAATGTCAGCTTCTTGATCTCCAGCCCGAAGGAGATGTTCTGCAGCACCGTGCGCCACGGCATCAGTGACTTGTTGTACTCCTGGAAGACCAGGATGAGGTTATCCGGTGGCCCCGCCACCGCTTGGCCGTCCAGCAGCACCACACCTTGCGAGGGGCGCAGCAGCCCGGCGAGGCACATGAGCATCGTCGTCTTGCCGCAGCCGCTCGGTCCGACGAGGGAGATGAACTCACCCTGATTGACCGAGAAGCTGAGATCACGGATGGCGAGCACATCGCCCCGCTTCGCATCACGGTAGGTGTGCCGCAGGTTCCTGACCTCGAGCAACGGCATCCGCATCTCCTGGCCGAGGGCCGCTTCCGAGAGGGTGGGGGAGGGCAAGGACCCCCCACAACAACCCCCCAGCCAATTTCATCTCCGCCGCATCGAACTACTCTCATGGCGAGGCCGGCGACAGGTCACCAGGGCGCGCCGCTGACGGGGTTCTCCAAGGTGCCGATCTTCTCCACCACCACCTGCACCACATCGCCGGGTTTCAGGAAGATCGGCGGATTGCGCATGCCGCCGACCCCCTCAGGCGTGCCGGTGGAGATGACGTCACCCGGCTCCAGGGTGAACCGCTCGCTGATGAAGGAGACGATTCGGTCAATGGGAAAGATCATCTGACGGGTGTTGGAGTCCTGTATCGCCATGCCGTTGAGGAAGCCCTGAATCCTGAGGTTCTGCGGCTCCCCGACCTCATCCTTCGTCACCAGCCACGGGCCCAGCGGGGCGAAGGTGTCGAGCGACTTGTTGAGGAGCCACTGACCCCGCTCGCGGTGGACCTCGCGCGCGCTCACGTCATTGAGCAGCGTGTAGCCGACGATGTGCTCGTAGGCCCGTTCAGCGGGGATGTCACGGCCTCCCCTGCCGATCACCACGGCCAGCTCGGCCTCCCAGTCCAGCCGTTGGGTGAAGCGCGGCATCCGGATGGGCGCCCCTGGACCAATGACGACGCTGGGGAACTTCGTCAGCAGCACCGGCTGCTCCGGCTCGCCGCCGCCGCTTTCCACCGCGTGGCCGCGGTAGTTGAATCCCAGGAGGAGGAGCTTACGCGGCCGCGGCAGCGGAGCGCAGAGAGTAACTTCCGCAAGTTCGTAGAGGAGGCCCTCGCGGCGGAGCGCCTCGGCGGAGGAGGATAGACGCTCCCCCACGCGGGCCACCGCGGCGCGCGCGGCAGCCAGGCTCTCCTCGCCGCCGTCGAGGAGCTCCACCATATCCTGCGGCAAAAGCAGCGCGGCACGTTGGGCGGCGCGCCCCACTCCCCGTTCCATGAGGAGGAAAGAATACGCACGGCAGAGATCAACAACGTGGCCGTCGACGAGAGCGCCGATCCGCCGCTCCACCCCCCGCTCGTAGGTGATGAGCTTCACCGGCGTCCCCTCCCCCCTGCCTCAGTCGCTGCTCGTGGTGGCGAAGGGACTGATGAACCTCGCGACCTCCACCTTTTTGTCGATGACGCCGTACTTCGTCATCATGTCGGCGAGGTTCTGCAGGACCTCCTTGGAGACGCCCTTCGTGAACTCTGGCAGGGCGATCTTGCTGGCCAGGGCCGGCTGCAGGCGGGTGAACTTGGTGAGCATGTCGCGCGTCTCGCTGGGGTGCGCGTTCACCCAGTCCACGCCGCGGTTGTAGGCCCGGATGACGCGCTTCATGAGCTCGGCGTTCTGCGCGGCATACTCCCGCATCACCGAGTAGGCGCTGATGTGCCAGCGGGGCGCCACCTCCCGCATATGGTAGGCGAAGACCCGCGTCTTCGGCGCCAGGATCGTCAGGAACGGCTCGATTGGCATGATGGCGTCGACCTGTTTGCTCATCAGCGCCCCACCCATCTGCGGAAACGGAATCTCCACGATCTTCACCTTCTTCCCATCCGCTCCGCGCGCCGCCATCCACTCGTAGAGGCCAAGGTCGAGGGCTCCCCCCACCCCGGCGGTGGAGATCACCTTTCCCTCGAGATCGGCGGCGTTCTTCAGTGGCGAGTCCTGGCGCACGAGGATCGCCGCGATCGGCGTGTCAGGGCCGTAGAGCGACGAGTCGCTCAGGATGTCCACCGGGAAGCCGTTGGCGTGCGCCGAGATGATCGCCGTGGTGCCGTGCACGCCGAACTGCAGCGAGCCGGCGATGAGCGCCGGCACCACCGCGCCGCCGGTCGCCATGGTGACGAGCTTCGGCTCGATGCCGGCGTCCTTGAAATACCCCTGCTCGATGGTTGCGAAGAGCGGGCTTGCTCCCGCAACGGGGAGGTAGCCGATCTTCACCTCGGTGGCGGCGTCGGCCGGTGCCGCCGCGATCCCTGCGGTTCCCAGGGCCAGCAGACCGAGCACGAGCAACCTCACCACGCTCGCTGGGCTGCGAAGGCCCCTGCGATTCTGCTCCATTGCTCTCTCCTCTCCAAGCAGCGGCGGCACGTCCAGGCTCCGGGGAGCGCCTCTCCGGCAGAGGTGGAACGCAACACGCTCTGATGGACTCTCCTCCGCCCGCCATCGGCTCACGGCGTTGCCGATGCGGCGCGCAGCTCCTCCCCCAGGTCAGTGCCGGGGGCAGCGAAGGACACCTTGCCGTTGCTGACCGTCACGACAGGGCGAAGGCGGGGGAGATCATCCTCGGCGACGGTAAGAGGATTCTCATCAAGCACCACGAAATCCGCAAGCATCCCGGCTGCCAGCCTGCCGAGCTCGTTCTCCCTGCCGCACAGGTAGGCGCCATCCGCGGTCATCGCCCGCAGCGCTTCCCACGGACGCAGGCGCTGGCGCGGCCCGAGCACCGCCCCGCTCATGCGCTCCCGGCGCGTGACGGCGCTCCACATGACGGCAAAGGGGTTGACCGGACAGTTGTCGGTCCCCATGGCGAAATGCACGCCATGCTCGAGCAGCGAGCGGTGCGGCACGATCTCCTGCTCCTCCTCCGGAAGGCCAGCGTACTTCTCGGCATCTTTCCAAAGGAAGGCGAACGGCACGGTGGTGACGACCACGTCCTGCGCCTGCATCTTGCGCATCGCCGCCTCCGATGGCTTGCGCAGGTGAACGAGGACATGCCGCAGCGGTTGCGCCCGCGGCAGGCGCCGCGCCACGCCCTCCCAGATTTCCAGCAGGCGGTCCGATTTCCAGCCCTCGATCGTGTTGATGCGCTGCCCGTAGCGCACGGCCACCTCGGCGAAGCGCTCATACTCCTCCTCTTCCAGGAGGTGCGGCAGGAATCCGGCCCAGCCGGTGTACGGGAGGTAGCCGCGCAAGAGGTCGATGAGCGCTCGGTTCCCGACAATGGGGAGGAAGAGGCCATCGACGCGGAGCCAGTGGTTGGCCGCTTCGAGGGAATGCGGCCCGCCCTGCGCGTCGGCAAGCTCGCGCGCGGCTTCCTCCGGAGAGTCCCACGGCGCCGAGCGCACGAGGTGGCAACGCAGCCGCATCTCCTCCGGGGTGAGCCGGGCGTAGGCATCGAGCAGCTCGGGCGCCAGGCCATGCCCTTCGTAGACCGTCGTGACCCCGGCCTCGGCATAGCGCGCCATGGACCGCCGCAGGCCCTCGACGCGGTCCGCCAGCGAGAAGCGCGGCACCTGCGGCATCATCGTCAGCTCCACGAGGGGGAAGTAGTTCTGCTCCCGAAACACGCCGGTGGGCTCGCGGCGCTGCTCATCGAGTTCGATGGTGATGGTCGCCAGGGGGGGCCGGGTCTGGGCGGTGATGCCGCAAAGCTGCAGGGCGCGGCTGTTGGCAATGGAGACGATCGGCGGCTTCGTCCAGAAGCCCCATGGAGCCCGGATGTAGACCGGATGGTCCGGCGCCGCGGCGTCGAGGTCCCGGCGCGTCGGCCAGCGGCCTTCCGCCAGGCCCTCGAGAGGATTGAAGTAGAACGGCGGCTCCCCCAGCGGCATGGTGATGATCCAGCTTCCCGCCGGGCGGCGCTTCGCCTCCGAAGCGATCCGCTGCTGGACCTCGGCAATGCTGCGCACGCCGGTCAGCGAGGGGAAGAGCTCCTTGAGGCCCTCGCGGTCCAGGTGCGCGTGCGCATCGACGAAGCCCGGAACCACCGTGCGGCCCTGCAGATCAAGGCACCGGGTCGACGCAGGGAGATGCTGCCGCAGCTCCTCGAAGCGACCGACGGCGACGATACGCCCGCCGCGCACGGCGATGGCTTCCGCCTGCGCCGCGGCTTGATCCATGGTGATGATGGCGCCGCGGTGGAGAATAAAGCCGGCCGTTGCTTGAGCTTGGACTGCATGATTCATCCGGCCAGGCCTCCCCTTCCGGCGCAGTCGTCGTTCCATGGCGGCGGGAGCAGCGCTCCAGCGAGCGCCTGGTCGCCCTCCTCCTGCACCTTACAGACGATGGAGAGAAGGAAGCCCGGCGCCGCGGTGCTTGCCACATCGTCTCCTCCATGCTACAGGATGCGGGGTAGTGGACGTCGGGATTACGGGAGGGGGGGGTTGTTTCGTCCTGGCCTGCCCCTCGCGGCATCACTTCTGCCAGGCCCGCACGATGGACAGGCCGTTCTTTACGTCAGCACAAGTCAATATGGCCTCCAGCGGACGGCGCGGCCAGCCTTGCGCCGGCGCAGGTTCCGGTACCGTACTCCGTTCCACGATCTGGATCAAGGGGATCCAGCGTTCACACATCCTCGAACGCGAATACCTCCAAGCCACTGCCGCCGCCAGCCGGCTTCTCCCGCTCCTCTGCCGGCGGAGCACCGTGCCCACCGGCATCGCGCGCTGGCGGCAACCTCGGGGGTGCGCGGATGGTTCGCTCTTTCCGAAGAAGGTGCGAAGCTGCTACAATCGCTGCTCGCGTGTCCAGACAACGAGGAGCGCAGAGCACGGCGGCAGGCCGCGCCTGCGGCGGCGCTGATCACGGCGCGACCGGCGGAGGAGAAGACCCCTTGGACCCGACGATGCGGAGCGGAAGTCCGGCGATCGGCGGGACCTGAAGCAGCGCCGGGAGATGCGCGGCTGATCCACCACGCAACGGCGGCTCCTGTCTCGTGCAGCGCTCGACCTGCAATCCAGGAGGACCCACGAGGCCGCGGCTTCGCGCGCGGGCGGGCGCTTGGCAGAGGAAAGCGGGAAGCTTCCCCGGCGAAGAGACGGGGAGAGCGCGGCAGGGGTCGGCCGATTTACCCCAGGAGGCAAGAGTCGGAGTGCGCATCTCTCTCCCGCGGCTCATGTCACGCCTGACCAGCCCCTACGTGGCGCCTGTTTTCGTCGGCTTCCTGGCGGCGTGGCGGTATGCGATCTCCCTCCGCTCGTTTTTCCTCTGGTTCTCGATTCAGCTCGTCTTCACAACGCTCATCCCCGGCATCATTGGGCTGGCGCTGGTGCGGCGCGGCTGGATCACCGAGCTGCACGTACCCCGCCAGGAGGACCGCACCGTCTTCTACCTGTCGGTGGCGCCCTGCCCCATCGCCGCGTTTCTGCTCCTGTATCTCCTGAACGCCCCGGTGCCTCTCCTGCTCCTCGCCATCGGCTATATGGCGACACTCCTGGCCTTCACGCTCATCAACTTGAAGACGAAGATCAGCTCGCACGCCGGAGCTGTCTCCGGCAGCGTGGCGGCATTTTTCTTCATGTTCAAGAGCGCCGCCCTGCCGACGCTCATCTTCGTTCCCCTGGTGATCTGGTCGCGCCTGGCCTTGCGCCAACACTCGCTCGGGCAGGTCCTCCTCGGCACCCTCCTGGCGGCCGCCATCATGGTCTCCGTCTTCTCAGCCTACCACCTGAGCCGTTGACCGCGCTCTCATTCCGCCGCCGGGTCTCCGCCGGCGAAGATTTATTGACAGCCCCGCCGGCGCGACGTATACATTGGCTACGCCCTGTACGCAGATGACTGCGCCCCGACCTCGACGGTGTTCCCATCCGGCCCACCTCTCCGCAGCGCCAGGATGCCACACACCTTTTGGTTTGGCCGCGGCGCCAGCACCGTCGCCTGCCGCGGCCGAGGAGCCCTGCACCCATGATCATCACCATGAAGGAAGATGCCACGCGCGAGGAGATTGCGCGGGTGATCGAGAAGATCAAAGCCCTCCGTTTTGAACCGCATATCGACACCGGCAGCAAGCTTGCGGTCATCGGGGTGCGGGGCGACACGAGCAAGCTCGAGGCGGATGAGTTCTACCAGTTGCCCGGAGTCGCTTCCGTGGCTCGCGTCTCGAAACAGTACAAGGAGGTCAGCCGCGAGTTCCGCTCGCGCGATACGGTGCTCAACATCGGGGGGCACAAGGTGGGTGGCGAGCATCCCCCCTTCATCATCGCCGGCCCCTGCACGGTGGAGACGCGCGAGCAGGTCATGCTGACCGCCGCCGAGGTGAAGAGCGCGGGAGCCGTGGCCTTGCGCGGCGGCGCCTACAAGCCGCGCAGCTCGCCGTACTCGTTTCAGGGGCTGGGCGAAGAGGGGTTGAAGATTCTCGCCGAGGCGCGCGAAACCTTCGGCATGCCGATCGTGACGGAGATCAAGGAGATCGGCACCCTCGATCTGTTCGCGAAGTACGACATCGACGTCTACCAGGTCGGGGCGCGCAACATGCAGAATTACGACCTGCTGCAGAAGCTCGGCCAGGTCGGCAAGCCGGTGCTCCTGAAGCGCGGCCCAGCCAACAGCATTGATGAGTGGCTGCTGTCGGCGGAGTACATCATGGCGAACGGCAACCCGCAGGTCATCCTGTGCGAGCGCGGCATCCTGCCGCCGATCGGCTCGAAGCTGCGCTACACCTTTGATGTCGGCGCCATCCCCGTGGCCCGGGAGCTGTCGCACCTGCCGGTCATCGCCGACCCGAGCCATGCCGCCGGGCGCTGGAACTACGTGCTGCCCTTGGCTCGCGCCGCTCTGGCCGCCGGCGCCCATGGCATCATCGTGGAGGTGCACCCGAACCCCACCGAAGCCCTCTGCGACGGACCACAAGCGTTGAAACCGGCACGCTTTCGGGGCTTCATGGAGGAGGTGCGGGCGCTCTACGCAAGCAGCCAGGCGTAGCCGAGAGAGAGGAAGGCAAGGAAGCCGCGGCGGCGTGCCGGTGTCCACCAGTCCTCCGCTCCACCTAGGTGCTGATGGAGAAGAGGGTCGGCCGGAGAAGGGCGCACCAAAGGAAAACCCCGCTCGAAAGCGGGGTTTTGTGTATCGGGGCGCGCCCCAAGCGGGTGGTTGGCCCGCGGTTGATTGCGCCTTAGTTGAGGTAGCTGTTCAGGCGCCGCGCCGAGGCCCAGCGCAACAGGCGCGCCTTGGCACGGCTTTCGATCTGGCGGATGCGCTCTCGGCTCAAGCGCAGCTTCTTCCCCACCTCCTCGAGGGTGAGCGGCTCGGCGCCGTCCAGACCAAAGCGCAGCGAAATGATGGTGCGCTCCTTCTCACCAAGCTTCTCGAGCAGATCGGTGATTTCCTGACGGAGCGAGTCGCGCATCAGGTTCTGATCGTGGGAGGGGAGGTTCGCCGCTTCGATCATATCGAGGTAGCGCGTCGAAGTCCCTTCCGCCAGGGGGCTTTCGAGCGAGAAGCGCTGCCGCGAAACCCGCAAGATGTCCTCGATCTCGTCCAGCGGCATCTCCAGGTGTTTGGCGAGATCATCAGGCGTGGGCTCCGCACCCATCCGCTGGGTCAGCTCATTCCCCTTCTTGGTGATTTGGTAGAGGATGCGGGCCCGATTCAACGGCAGGCGAACGATGCCGCACTGCCCCGCCATCGCCTGCCGGATGGCCTGCTCGATCCACCACACCGCGTAGGTGATGAAGCGCACGCCGCGATCGGGATCGAACTTCTCCGCCGCCTGCATGAGGCCGATGTTCCCCTCGTTGATGAGGTCAAGCAGGAAGATGCCGCAACCCTTGTACTTGTTGGCCACCTTCACGACGAAGCGCAGGTTCGCCTCCACGAGGTGTTGCAGGGCCTGATGGTCGCCTCGCTGGATGTGCCGCGCCAGCTCCACCTCCCCTTCTCTGGTCAAGCGCTCGGTGCGCGAAATCTGCCGCAGATAGCTGGCCAACGCATCTTCGTGCTCGCTCTGCACCTTCTTCGAAGCCAGGGTAGCCATGCCGCTCTCCAATAACCAAGGTAGCAACTATCAGAACTGTCAGCGCACGCTCCTTCATTCCAGCAATGGCCATGCCATCTCCACCTTCCCCCAACTGAATCGACGAAATTTCTGTAACCTACTGAAGAAATTGATGAATTAATCTTCGACCGTGGCGCCGAAAGGATGGTTCAGGGGAGGAGTCTTTTGCAAATTTCCAACATTACCCAACTAATTTACTCAACATATAGAGAAAAGTCAAGCGATCTCAAGTAATTTCTCATAATGCCAAATGAAGCTGGCTGTTTCGCACAATGCAAGAGGAGGGGGAACCTTGCCAGCCGAGCCGGGAGAAGCTTGCTAATGGGTCAGTCTGAGCTGATAGCGGCCAATTTTTCGGTACAGGGTTGAGAGGTTGATGCCCAGCACCTTCGCCGCCTGATTCTTGTTCCAGTGCACCTGCTCCAAGACGTGCGCGATATGGGCGCGCTCCACCTCCTCGAGCGACGGCGTCGGCTGCGGGCCCTCCTCCCACACCTGCTCCACCTGCCGCAGTTTTTCGGGAAGATGCCAGGGCTCGATGCTGCTTCCCTCGGCCAGGGTCATGCCGCGTTCGACGACGTTCTCCAGTTCGCGCACGTTGCCGGGCCAATCATAGTTGACGAGACAGCGCATGGCCTCCTGGGAGAGAGAGGCGCCGGGGCGATGGAAGGCTTCGCCGCAACGTTTCAGGAAGTAGCGCGCCAGGAGGGGGATGTCGTCCCGCCGCGCGCGCAGCGGCGGCAGGCTCACCTGCACGACATTGATGCGGTAGTAGAGGTCCTCGCGGAACCTGCCGGCCTGCACTTCCTGTTCGAGGTTGCGGTTCGTGGCGGCGATGAGGCGGATATCGAAGCGGATGCGCTGGCTCCCCCCCACCGGCACCACCTCGCGCTCCTGCACGGCGCGCAGCAGCTTCACCTGCATCGCCAGGGGGATGTCGCTGATCTCGTCGAGGAAGAGGGTGCCGCCGTCGGCCTGCTCGAAGACCCCCCGCTTGTTGGCAACCGCCCCGGTGAAGGCGCCGCGTACATGCCCGAAGAGCTCGCTCTCCAAAAGGGTCTCGACGAAGGCGCCGCAGTTCACCGCCACGAAGGGATGCGCCTCGCGCTCGGAATGGTAGTGGATCGCCCGCGCCACGAGCTCCTTGCCCGTGCCGCTCTCGCCGGTAAGGAGGACGTTGCTGGGGGTCTCCGCCACCTTCTCGATGAGCTGGAAGACCGCCGCCATGGCGTCGCTCTTGCCAATGATATTCTCGAAACTGTAGCGGTCGCGCAGCTCGCGCTTCAGCGTCCGGTTCTCCTGGAACAACTCCTTGTTGGCCAGCCCGTTGCGCACGCGGATGAGGAGCTCATCATTCATGAAGGGCTTCTTGAGGAAGTCGTAGGCGCCTTTGCGCAGGGCGTCGATAGCCTTGTCCTCGGAGGAGTACGCGGTGATGAGGATAAACGGGACGTCGAGGCCGCGGTCGCGTACCCGCCCCAACAGCTCTAGACCGTCCACGGGCTCCATGCGCACATCCGAGAGGATGAGGTCGACATCCGTCCCTTCAAGGAGCCGCAGGGCCTCCGCGCCGTTGCTCGCCTCGAGAACGTTGTAGCCCTCCCGGCGCAGCAGGCGGCACAAGACCTCCTGGCGCAACGTCTCTTCATCTTCAACGACGAGGATGGTTTCCGGCTTCACGTGCTGGCCTGTTGCTCGGCGTGCGCGTGGCGCGCGCCCGGCGCGGGCCTCGGGGTGCGCGGCAAGATGATGGTGAACTTGGTCCCCCGGGCGGGTTGGCTCTGCACCTCGATGCGTCCGGCATGCGCCGCGATGATGCCATGGCAGACCGAGAGCCCCAGCCCCGTCCCCTTGCCGCTCGGTTTGGTCGAGAAGAAGGGATCGAAGATGCGCCGCAGGTTCTCCTCGCTGATCCCCACCCCATTATCCTCGATCTCGATGCAGACCTCCTCGGCGGTCTGCGCTGAACCGCGCAAGCGCGTCCGCAAGGTCACCGCGCCGCCGCCGGAGACCGCGTCGGCCGCGTTCAGCAGCATGTCGATGAGCACCTGTTGAATCTGGTCGGGGTTCACCATGACGAGGGGGAGCTGCTCGTCCAGGTGGCAGGTGATGGCCACCTGGCGGAAATCCCGGTTGAACGAGATGAGGCGCAAGGTTTGTTGCAGGAGCTGGTTGAGGTTGGTCAACTCCTGGCCTTCGCTGCGCGGCCGGGCAAAGTTCATCAGCTCCTGGAGGATGCCCGAGATGCGGGTCACCTGCGTGAAGATGGTCTCCAGGAGCTCCCGCTGCTCCGGCGTCACATCGTCCTGCTTCAGGAACTGCACCAGGGAGGAGATCGAGGCGAGCGGGTTGTTCACCTCGTGCGCCACGCCCGCGGCCAGCGTCCCGGCGACCGCCAGCTTCTCGTTCTTGATGAGCTGCTGCTCCATGGCGCGCCGCTTGGTGATGTCGCGCACGTACTCGATGACGTACTCCACCTCGCCCGCGTCGTTCTTCACCGGGAAGGTGTAGAGCTCCACGAAGTACTCGCTGCCGTCGTCCCTCCAGGCGTTGTGTCGGGAGTAGCCGGGCTCCCCCGTGGCAAAGGTCTTGCGGCCTGGACAGAGGTCGCAGGGCGCGGTCTGCTTACGGAACTCCTGGTGGCAGGTCTGCCCAAGCATGGCCTGGATCGGTTTCTTCAGGGCGTACTGCGGCGACTTGTTCATGAACGTCATCGTGTAGTTTCGGTCAACGATGATGATGGCGTCGCGAATGCTGTCGAGGACCGTCCGGAAGAAGCGCTCCGAGGCTTCCAGGCGGGCCGTCCGGTCGGCCACCTTCTGCTCCAGCTTCTCCGCCAGGCCGCGGTAGCGCGTGCTGATCGCCTGGTAGCGCTGGCTCGCCGCTTCCAGCTCCTCGTTGCGCTGCCGCACCTCCTCCTCGATGCGGCGGCGCTCGCTGATGTCGTGGACGATCCCCTTGATCTCCTCGACCGGCCCCCGCCCCTGCGGACCGAAGGCGACGGTGATGATGACGCTCAGCGGCTCGCCGCCGCGACGCCGCCAGGCCACCTCGCGGGAGAAGGGACGCTGCTTCGCCAACTGGCGCTCGAACTCCTCGCGCTCCTGTGGCACCTCCCAAAACTCAGCGGGGAGGAAGGGGTGCCCAACAAGGGCGTCGCGGGAGGAAAGGTTGAGCAGGGTGCAGAGCGCCGGGTTCATGTAGGTGATGACGCCGGCCGAGTTCGTCGTGAACATGCCCCAAGCTGATTCATCCAGAAGCTGCTGAAAGCTCTTCTCGGTGTTGCGGATTTTCTGCTGCGCCAGCTTGCCGCAAGCGCTGCTGACGGCCTGGACGAGGCGATCGGCGCGCGCTTCAAGCTCGGCCTCCGGCACCTGCGGCAACGCCTCCGCTCCCCGCGCGAGGGTTTTCAGCTCCACCACCCCCATGATGATCTCGCCGATCGTGAATCCGGCATGCAAGAGGTCGTGCACGATTTCGCGCGTCGGCTGCTCGCCCAGGTGCTCCCCAGCCTGGGCCGCCCCATCGCCGAGGGCTGCGCAGAGTGCCTCGAAGTAGGCCCGCAGCGGCGCAAGGTAGGAAACCCGCAGCTCACCCTGCACGGCCTGCAAGCGGGCCACCCGCCGGGCAACCCGGTCGTGCCAGGGCTGGAAGAGCTGTCTGGCGGTCTCGCGTGCTGCGGTACCGTGCTGCATGGACGCCAACCTTCCGGTCATCGCTTCAAAGCGGTGCCTTGCGCAACCCGCCTGCGCCACCCCGTCCCTTGCCGACAGCCGCGCATCTGACCTCCGGGCGCCACCGCGGTGGCGTTCTTGCCCGTCTCGCCTCGCCGCGTCGGCAGCCGGGGCGCCGAGCGCCGGGCGCAGCGTCGCGCTGCCTTGCCGCCTTCCTGCCCGCCGACGGGCGGCAAGGCGAAACCCTGCCCGGCCGCTACTCCAGCGGGACGATCTCAGCGCGCACCGTCGCCCCCTCGAGGTGCAGGAGCCCGGCGGTGCGCGGTAGGTGGAAGCGCTTGCGGCCCGCGCTGCCGGGGTTGAAGAAGAGCACGCCCCCGTGCTCCCCCACGAGCGGCCGGTGGCTGTGCCCAAAGGCGAAGACGCGCACCCCCGCTTTGCGGAGCTGCTGCTCAAACTCCGAGGTCAGCTCCTGCGGCGCCATGCCTTGATGGCGCACGAAGCAGCGCACGCCGCCGAGTTCGAGCTGGAGCTCCTCGGGAAATGCCCCGCGCAGGTGCGGCAGATCGACGTTCCCCAGCACCGCGCTCACCGGCGCGAGGCTGCGCAGCCGCTCAATGACGTCGGCATGCCCAATATCCCCACAGTGCACAATATGCGCCACGCCGGCGAAGCGCGTGCAAAGCTGGGGATCGAAGAAGCCGTGCGTGTCGGAAAGGACCCCGATGCGCATCCGCCCGTCGCGCCCTCCGCGCTGCCCACCGTTGCCGCCGCTGCGCCTCCCAGGCCGCGACGCGACGGCGCCCGGCAGCCGAGACCGCCTTGACCTGCACCCTCCCAGCTTCTATAACCCATAGGCAGGGAGAAGCATACTCAGTATAAGCTGGGCGCGCCAATCTCTCACATCTCTTTCACCATGCTCTGACAGGGTTCTCCGATGTTGCCCACACTTCTCTTCTGGATGACCATCGTCGCAAGCCTTCTCGTCGGCAACGGCGTCTCCATCACGCCCGCCGCCGCGCAGACCTCCCAGGGTTTGGCGGTCGGCGCGCCGGCGCCCGATTTCACCCGGCCGCGGAAAGCCCCTGAGAAGCCCTTTACACTCTCGTCCCTCCGCGGCAGCAAGCCGGTGGTGTTGGTTCTCTATCGAGGTCTCTTCTGAGGTGACTGCCGCATGCAACTCGGCGAGTTGCAGAAGCACCTCCAGCAGTTCCAGGCCGCGGGAGCCGAGCTGATCACCGTCAGCACGGACGACGCCGCAACGGCGGAGGAGACGGTCCGGCGCCTGAAGCTGAGCTTCAAGGTCTTTCCGGACCCCCAGCGGCAGATCGTCGAGGCGTACGACGTGCTCCATCCCCAGGAAGGCATCGCCCGCCCGAGCACCTTCATCATCGACAAGGGGGGAATTATTCGCTGGAAGTACATTGGGCAAATCCCCTCCGATCGGCCCAACATCCAGCTCCTCATCAATCTCCTCTCCTGGTTGTAAGGCAAGGTCGAGGGGTAAAACATTCACTTACAGAATTACACAGTACACCATTGTCTCTGCTTCTTCACTCCAAGCGCTTGTTGCAGAACGGGATAATTTGGGGCGATTTTCTTCAGGACCGAAAATGGTGTGGAAAACGGTTGCAGGGGGACGGCTCACTCGATCAACGCCTCCGTCAACCCGCGGGAAATCTCTAACCCATTGATATTGAGTGAGTTCATCTACTGCCCAAAGAGCCGTCAACCTAATCTAAGTTTCGCTCCCATCGGCAGTTAGAGGCGCAGGTGGGGGGGTTTTCCACAGCTTCTCCACAGCCTTGGTGGAAAGTTAGCTAACTCCTCAGCCTCTAAGGCGTTGCACGAGTCCCCGGGGAGCCCTCCTCTTGACATATCTCCAGTCAGCATCAAGGGGGAGTGGCAAGTCAATGACAGCATACCTTGTAATAACTGGAGAAACCTGGAGCGCCTAAGCGGAGCGCCTAAGCGCGCGAAGGGTCATTAGAAGGTTACCTCGTTGGTCGCCTTCGCACTTCCCCTGTCCCCATGAAGTGAGTGATGTTTTGGGGTTCTTCCAGGCACATTCCTCGCGCATCCACGCCCGTTGACGCCGCCAGGCAGCCTCCCCGGAGCCCGCCGCAGGCTTCCTGCGGGTTGCTGCCCTGGCCCGCGGCTGTGCTCCTGGTTTCAGCAGCGGCAGGCTATTCCTGGCGTGCGGCGAACCGCGCCGGATCGTAGCCGCGCGCCCGCAGCCACTGCGCCGTCGCCCCCAGGATCACCACATCGCAGCGCTGCAGCTCAGCCGGACGACGCACGCCGAGGAGGAACATGGCGGCCCGCAGCTCGGCGATGATCTCCCGCAGCCGGGCGACCACCGCCTCCGGCCCCAGCAGGGCCGCCTCCAGCATGGGGATGGCCATGCCGCCGGCGCTGGCCCCGAGGCTCAAGGCGCGCGCCACATCCAGCCCCGAGCGCAACCCTCCCGTGGCGACGACCGGCAGCCCCACCGCGCTCTCCACGACGGCGACGGGCGTGGGAATGCCCCACTCCCAGAAGGTCTGTCCGAGCTTCTCCAGCAGCGGCTCGTTTCCCCGCGCCGCGCGGTAGTACTCAACGGCCGAGAAGCTCGTCCCCCCCTGCCCGCCGACATCAATCCCCGCCACGCCGGCCTCCTTCAGCCGCAGGGCGACACTGCGGCTGATGCCACCGCCGGTCTCCTTGGCAAGGATCGGCCAGCGCGCGCCGAGGCGCGCCACGGCTTCGAGACACCCCCGCGCGCGGTGATCTCCTTCAGGCTGCACGACCTCCTGGAGGAAGTTGAGGTGCAGCGCCAGCACATCAGCCTTGATCATCTCCATCACCGCCTGCACGTCCGCATCGGACAGGGCGGGCTTGCGCTGCGCGATGAGCTGCGGCACGCCGAGGTTGGCGATCACCAGGGGGACGTGGTGCCGCTTCACCACGGCGTAGGTCTGCTGCGTTTCTGGCCGCTCTAACCCCACCCGCTGACTGCCGACGCCGAAGCCGACGCCCACCGCCGCCGCGCCGTAGGCAAGGTGATCGTTGATCTTCTCCGCCTCCGGGTAGCCGCCGGTCATCGAGGAGATGATGAGGGGAGCATGCAAGCGTTTCCCGAACAACGTCACCGAGAGGTCGACCTCCTCCAGATCGATCTCCGGCAGCGCGTTGTGGACGAAGCGCAGGTCATCCCAGTAGTGGTAGCCTCCCTGCACGTCTTCGCCGGCGCAAATCTCCACGTGGTCGCGCTTGCGGCTGCTCCCCTGCGGTATCCGCGCCTCGGGACGCTCCGGCCCTGCCGTACGGTCAGTCTTCATGGTTCCCTCTACTGGAGCACGTTCTGATCTCGAGTGCCACGGTCCTCTCACTGACTGCCGCGCACCTCTTCGGAAGGTCTGCCGATCCGCTCCCGCCCGGTGGAGCAGATGAGCTGGTAGGGACAGCTTGGGCAGTGCTCGGGGTGGGGAGAAAAGTCCGCCGCCTGAAGTCGCTGGAGAAGCTCCTTCGTCTCCGCCTCCACCGCCTCAAGTTCCTTCTCCTCCACGCTGACGGCGACCGTGTGGGAGGTGCGCAGGAAGTGGAGGAGCGCCGGCGAGGCCACCCTCCCCACGAGGCGCCGCAGCGCCAAGGCGTAGAGCCGTACCTGCAAAGTATGGTGCGCGACGCGGAGCGGCAGCGTTTGCTGATCGACGTGGTCTGTCTTGAAGTCGATGATCGTTCCGGCCTGACCATCCTGCCAGAACAGCTTGTCGATCTTCCCTTGCAGCCACGCCCCGCCCAGGTTCAGGAGGAAGGGAACCTCACTCCGCACGTGGTACGGTGCGCGCAGGCGTTGCGCCAGCTCGCTGCCGGCGAAGCGCCGCGCGAGGGCCTCGATCTCCTGGCGCAGGGCGGCGCGCCGCGAGCCCAGGAGGGGGGTCCCATCGAGCGCCTGGTCGAGGAGATGGCTCAGGGCCGTTTCGGAGAGATCACCCCGCCAGTGCTCGAGGACGTGATGCGCGAGCTGCCCCACCTCGCGGCCGGGAAGCTCAACCTCCTTGTCGAGATCAAAGGCCGCGCCCGGCTGCTGCTTCCCCCATGCTTCCGGGGCTTCCTCCACGTAGCGGTAGAAGTAGCGTTTCGGGCATTGGCGGTAGGTGTGGAGCTGCGTCACGCTGAAGCAGGGCGCCGCCCCAGCCGCTTCCACCGGCGCGACGCGGCTGCGCAGCTCCTCCGCCGGTAGGGGAGGAGCCGCAAGCGCGACCGCCTCGCGCAGCGGCAGCGCCGCCGCCTCGGCGCTCCCGGCGCGCGCCGCGCGCACCACGTAGCTGGCTCTTCCCAGCGCGCGCACCTCTGCGGCGCCGGCAGCCGTGTCCGGCAGGTCGAGCAACGCCGTCAGCCAGGACATCCAGCTTGCCGCGCCGCGTGCATTGCCGCCCGCGCCCTCGGCGGCCCCGACGAAGATCAGCCGGTCCCGCGCCCGCGTGCAGGCAACGTAGAAGAGGCGGCGCCGCTCGGCCTCCTCCTTGCGCGCCTCGCGGGCTAGCGCCACCTGGTACGCCACCGGCTCCGCCTCGCTCTCGACCCCAGCGCGCAGCCCCAGGCCGCAGCCGGCCCCCGTCCGCGGCTCGTAGTCAACGATGAGCCGCGACTTGCGGGCAGGCGGGCGGCGACTCAGATCGGGCAGGATGACGACGGGGAACTCCAGCCCTTTCGCGGCATGCACCGAGAGGAGCTGCACCCCGCCGCCCGCGCGGCTTGCCTCCGGCTCCGGGACCTCGATGCGGCTCTTCTCGATATGCTCCAGGTAGAGCAGGAAGTCGCACAGGCTCCCCTGTTGGGAAGCCTCGAACGCTTCCGCCAGCTCCAGGACCTTGCGCACCACCACGACGCGCTCCTCGCCTCCCGGCAGAGCGCCGAGCACCGCTTCGAGGCCCGAAGCCTCCAACGCCTCGGCCAGCAGCTCCGGCACCGTGGCGCGGTCGCGGCGGGCCCGCAGCCGCCGCAGCAGGTCGGCGGCAAAGTCGAGGGCGCGGCGATCGGGTGCGTCGATCTCCGCGATCCCCCCGGCCGCCGCCAGCCCCTCGTGCAGCGTGGCCCGCTGCGTCAGCCAGAAGAGGCCTTCGTCGGAAGCGGCCACCAGGGGCGAGCGCAGCAGCCCCGCCAGGGCGAGGTCATCCTCCTCGAAGGCGACGCAGCGCAGCAGGCTGACGAGATCGAAGTACTCCTGCCGCTTGAAGAAGTCAGCCCGCACCAGCACCCGGTAGGGGATGCCTTGGCGTTGCAGCGCCTGCTCATAGATGGGAGCCGAGGTCATGGCCTGGAAGAGCAAGGCCACCTCGCGGTAGGCGACCCCCTCGTCCTCCACCAGGGCCTTGATGCGGCAGGCGATCGAGTCGGCCTCCTCGACGCGGAGATCATCCAGAGAGCGCCTCCCCTCCGTCCCGGCGCGGTCCAGGAGGAGCACCTCCACGCAAGGTTCCGCGGAGATTCCCGGACGCTTCGGCAGCAGTTGCTCGTGGCCTACCTCGTAAGGCTTCAGGACGCCGACGGGCATGAGCCGCTCAAACAGCTCGTTCAGGAAGTCCAGCAGGCCGGGAAGGCTGCGGAAGTTCTCCTGCAGGCAATGGGCGGCCACGCCGGAGGCCGGCCCCTGGCGCTGCAAGGCATTGAAAATCTCCACCTCCGCCCGCCGGAAGCGATAGATCGACTGCTTCGCATCGCCGACGTAGAAGGTCGCGGCGCCGTCCGTGGGGCCAGCCTCTCCTGCAGCCGTCGGGGTCGGCGCCGCGGTGCCGGCAGGCATCGGGAAAGGATCAGTCGGCGCCGGCCCGCGCGACAGCAAGGAGAGCACCTCGTCCTGCACGTAATCGACATCCTGGAATTCATCCACCAGGTAGTAGCGGAACCGGCGCTGCAGCGCTGCTCGAATCCCCTCGTGGCGGCGAAGCAGATCGCGGCTGCGATACAGGAGGTCGTCGAAGTCGAGCTCGCCGCGGTGTCCCTTCTCCACCGCATAGCGCCGCTGAAGCTGCCGAAACGCTTCCAGGAAGGCGCCGTAAAGCTCGGCCGCCTGCTCATCCACCTCCCCGAGGTGCAGATCGAGGCGGGCGGAGCTTCGCTTGGTCAACGGCTGCACCAGCTCGCGCAGGCTCACTGCGGCGGCGCGGAAGGCCTCCAGGTCGGCGTCGCGCCAGTGCTGGCCCTTACCGGAATTTATCCGAAACCCCCGGAACATCGTCATGAGGGCCGCCGCGCTCGCTTCGACATCTGCCGCGCGCTCCACCTCCTCGGCGCAATCCAGAATCTTGCGGCGGGCCAGTTCGGCCTTGTCGCCAGGAGCGCCGCCGACGCTCCGCAGCGTGGCAAGCGCGGCCCGCCAGCGCGGCTCTCGGACGACCTCCGCAAGGAGGCTCGCCTTGTACTCCCGGAGCTGCTCGGCCCAGCGAGCCAGGAGCGCCCCGGCGGGGACACGCGGCTCCTCTCCCAGGCGCTGCCCAAGCCAGGCCCCTAACCACTCCACCAGATGTCGCTGGTCGAGGCACTCGAGGAGCAACTCTTCGACGGCACGCAACCCCAGGCCCTCGACGAGCTGCCGGAAGGCGGCATCGTCTCGCCCGAGCAACCACGCCAAGGTCACCTCGCAAACCTCGGCGCGCCGGACCATCGCTTGCAGCTCATCCAGCTCCCGAAAGTGGGGGTCAACGCCCGCCTCGACGGCATAGTCATGCAGGATGGCGGCGAAGAAGCTGTGGATGGTGGAGATGTGGGCGCCTTCGAGGTCTTCCTCGTGGCTCCGCCAGAGCCGCCGCTGCGCCGGACGCGTCCGCTGCCGCTCCCGCACCGCCTCGCGGATGCGCTCCGTCATCTCGCTGGCGGCCTTGCGCGTGAAGGTGATGGCGACGATCTGCCTTACCCGCAGCCCGGCCTCCAGCGCCCACAGGTAGCGCGCGACGAGCACCGCCGTCTTCCCCGTGCCGGCGCCGGCGCTCACCAGGATACGCGCCGACGACGATTCGATCGCGGCGCGCTGCTGCGACGTGGGAACGAAGTTCACGGTGCTGCCTCGTCAGTCGTCGCCTCGTAGGCGCCCTCCCTCCCCTCCTCTTGCAGCTCGGTTTCGCTCCGCACCGAGTTGATCCGGCAGGCGGGGCGGAAGGGACAGCTCTCTTCGCAGTCTATCGGCGCCAAGCTGAAGTCGCCCTCGCGGAGCCGCGCCAGGAAGCGCGCGATATGCCTCCGCGTGCCCTCCTCGAGCTCCTCCCGCCATTGCTCCGACGCATCCCTGGGAGGCAGGACGTACTTCATGCGCTGCTTCTCATTCCTGAGATTCCTGAGCAGTACGTAGCCAGCCTGGAGAGGAGGCGCCTCCGGCAGCAGGCTGTGCACGGCCCAGACGTAGAGCGGCAACTGGAAGGTGATCCCCTGCTCAATGAAGTTTCCGCTGTCGCGAACCTGGCTGCGCTTGTAGTCGAGGACGATCGAGCCGCGCAGCTCGGGCGCACCCGCTGCATTTCGTTCGTAGACGTAGTCCACGCGGTCGATGACGCCGCGCAGGTGCACGGTCGTCGGCCCGCATGCGAAGCTCAGCGCTCCGCCCCGCCGTGGTGCGCCGGGGAGATGCAGGCCGGGGAGGGCCTCGGGACGACGAGAGGGATCCCCGGCATCATCCAGCGCCCCCCCCGCTCGCCCCGCCGCCACCCGGGCGGCAACGTGCCGCCCCGCCTCGCGGCGAGGGTCATGCCGCGGGGCTCGGCGCGGCGCGCCGAAGGGAAGCTCGAAGTAGGCCGGCAGGAGGAATCTCCCAGCCTTTTCAGCGCAGCGCGTCGCGTCGGCCTCCAGGAAGTCGGTGAGCACCTTCAGGAGCTCGCGCTGCTCGGCCTCCCAGCGACCGGCATCGACGGGGAGCCACCCACGGGCAAAGCGCCGGAAGCTCTCCTCGGCGATCCGCCGCAATCGCGCGGCAGCGGCGGCGAGGTCCTCGGGGCGAAGCGGCAGGCGGCCCGCCGCGGCCTCCGCGGTGTAGAACTCCTCCAGGATGCCGTGCGCCAGGTTCCCCTCCTCGAGGGGTTGCAGAGGCCGCGCCCGGCTCTCGGCTGGCTTGAGGCGCAGGCGCTGGTTGGCGAAGTAGCGGAACGGGCACTTGCCATAGTCCGTCAGCGCCGTGGCGTTCAGGAAGCACTCGCCGTCCAGCTCCGCCGCCAGGGTGTCGCGCACCGCCGCGGCGCCGAGTCGTCCCGACCAGCGGCTGTGCTCATCGGCGCGCAGGCGCCGCTGCTCGACGCGCAGCGCCGCGAGGAGGCGCAGCAGCGTGGCATCCTCGGCGCTCTCCAGGAGGGGGAACGGCAGGGAGCGCGCTGTGCCGGGAGCGCTGACCGTCTTCGGCAGCAGCTCACGGAGCCGCCTCAGCCCCGGCGCCTCGCCCAGCTCCTCGGCGCGCGCGGCAGCGAGGCGCGCGAAGGCGGCGAGGCGCAGGTCGCCGAAGCGCCAGACCTGCCGCGCCGGGAGCAGGACGCTTGCCGCGGCGCGGTGCTCGCGCGCCGGGGGGCTTACCTCGACGAGGCGCTCCACCTCGGCGAGGAAGGGTGAACGACCGCTCTGGGGATCGGCCTCGTCCTCGCACGTATAGCCGAGGAGGAGCCGGCGGCTCGGGCGCGTGGCGCAGAGGTAGAAGAGGAGGCGCTCCTCTTGCTGGCGCGTCGTGCTGAGCTCGAGCCGATCATCGCGCAGGGGTGTTCCCGGAAGCGGGGCGAGGCGGCGGTTGAGCCGCGCCCGCGCCGCATCGTTCAGGAGCGGCGACTGGCGGGGCCGCGGCGGGAACGCACCCGACTCCACGTCGCCCAGGAGCAGCACGTCGAACTGACGCTGGCGCGCCGTGTTCGCATCGCAGAGCAGGATCGCCCGCTCCGCCGACTGCTGGCGCTTCTGCCACGGGAAGCGGCTCTCCTCCAGGCGTTCCTCGAGGTACGCGGCGAACGCCGCAAGTTCAATCGTGGCGCTGCCGCCCAGGCCGCCGAAGGCGGCCGCCGCGGCGCGCACTTCCTGGCGCCAGCGATGCAGCGCGCGCGCGTCGCGAGCGCGCAGGTCCTCCTGCTCCGAGGCGGCGATCGCCTCCTCAACACCCAGGCCGTCGAGAAAGGCCACGAGCTTCTCCGCCACGTCGCCGGCCTCGCTCCGCCGGGGAACCGCCTCGCCACGGGCGAAGAGCGCCTCGAAGCGGGAGATCGCCTCCTGGTGCCGCTGGAGCTGTGCCGCCGGCCCTTCGGCTGCGGCACGCGCCTCGTACGCTCCCTCCTCAGCGAGGTCGTCCTCCCGCGCCGCCACCTCCCCCCGGCAGCATCCTTCGAGGTAGGCGCGGCGCGCCGACAGCCGCTGGCGCCAGGAGGCCAACCCGCCGGTGACGCCGCAGGCGACCACGGCGGCGCGCAGCTCCACAAACGCCGCGCCAGACCGCCGCGGGGGGGGCGGTGCGTCAGGGGTGCCCGCGGCGGAGCCGCCAGGCCGCGGCTCGGGCACCGCCTCGTCCAGACCATAGTACGGACTGGTCATCAGATCGAGCACCGAGGGAGCCGGCCAGTCCTCGACGAGCAGCTTCAGGGCGCGCTGGCAGAAGCGCACCACCGGCTGGGCGGCGAGCGGCTCGGGGTCGGAGCAGGTGAACGGCAGGCCATGCGCCTCGAGGGCGCGCATGAGGCCGCGGCGGTGCCGATCGAGCTGGCGGGCCACCAGGCCGATTCCGCCCGGTTCGCAGACACCCTGCCGAATGAGGCGCTTGCAGGCAGCCGCCAGAACCGCGTGCGCGGCGGCCTCGTTGCCGCCGCTCAGCACCTCGAGGCCGCCGGCGGCGGCGACCTTCGTCTCCTCGGCGCCGTCCTGCGCCGGTCGGAAGAGATCGTGCTGCAAGACGCGCAGCGCCCCGGGAAGGTCCGTCGTCTCCGCCGCCCGCAGCTCGACGACCTCGTCGGCCAGCCCGCGCAGGCGCCGAGCCAGCGGCTCCACCAGGGCGTAGAGTTCAGGACGGCGGGATTCGTAGAGGAGCGTGGCCGTGGCCTGCTCGGCCCGTTCGATGAGCGCCTGCACGAAGGCCCACTGCAGCTCGTTGAAATCGTAGAAGCCGTCGATGGCGAGCAGCCGCAGCGGCGTGGGAAGTGCGTCCTCGCCGCTGCGCACCAGGGCGATGGCCTGCGCGAAGAGCGCCTCGCGATCAAGGAGATGGCGCTCGCGGCAGAGCGCGGCGTAGCGCTCCGCGACCCCGGCTAGCTCCCCGCAGCGGCGCCCCTCGGCCTGGTCGGCAAGGTGCGAGGCGGCGAGGCGCAAGTCCCCCGGCGCGATCCGGGCCTCGGCGATCTCGGTGAGGAGCGCGGCGAGGCTGGCTAGGAAACCCCGGTGCTCCAGCATCTGCGCCAGGCCCGTCAGGCGCCCGGCCGCGGCAATCTCGGCGCAGACCTCCTTGAGGAGGAGGCGGCGGTCGCTCGGGTTCAGCTCGCGCGCGGGCTTCGCGGCCTGGAGGAGACAGGCGCGCGCCGCGTCAAGCAGGAGCTTGAAGGGATTCCCCACGATGCCGCGCAGGGCGCCTTGGGCCACGAACCGCCGCCGCAGCGCCTCTGCGGCCACGTTCCCCGGCACGAGGACGAGGAGACCATCCCCCAGCGGGTTCTCTGCATAGGCATCAAGGAGGTGAGCAACGAGGCGGGTCGTCTTGCCGCTGCGGGGTGGGCCACAGAAGAGCCGGAACATGGAGGAGCACCCTGGTTGCGAAGCGCCGCAGAACCCAAGGCGAGGTGGCGAAAACGGTCGCGCCCGGCAGGCTTCGGCGCTACTGCGGGCGGGCCCGCACGGTGACGTGGTACATCGGTTTCTCGCGGTTGGCGAAGATCGCCCGGAACTGCTCTTTCGAGAAGCCGTAGTCGTCTCCGGGGCGGCGCCAGAAGTGCAGCTCAAGGTCTTTTCCCTGCCAGCGTCCCTTGACGATGATCTTCTCCTCCTTCGTCTCCACGAGGAAGCTCTGGTACGCCACTGCGTTGCCCCGGGCAAGCTGGCGGAAAAAGTTTTGCGACAGGGCGTCGTACTGTTTGACTGCGGGTTTCTTGGCCTTCATCCTGGCACTCGGAGCGTCATCACGAGAGGCGAGGGATTAAGGGAATCGGCGCGATCGGCGGCGCTGACCTCGCCGTACCGCGCGCTGCCTCCCATGTAGCATGGGAAGAGGGGCAAGTCAAACTCGGCCCCCCTCGCGGCGGTCCCCGGCGGTCACTTGCCCCGGAGGCCGGCGAAGCGCGGCGGCCTCAGTCTGCCTCCGTCTCCAGGAACTCCTTCAGCACCGCGGCGCTGCAATGCGCCGCATCGCGGCTGGCAAAGAGGAGCGTGAGGACGCCGCGCCGACTCTGCTGACGCAAGCAGGCCACGGCTTCCCGACGCTGGCGCAGCTCCTCCCGGTAGCGCCGCGCGAACTCCTGCCAGCGGCCGGCATCGTGGCCGTACCACGTCCGCAGCGCCGGGCTTGGGGCAACCTCCTTCAGCCAGCGGTCCACGGCGGCGCGCTCCTTCGTCAGCCCGCGCGGCCAGAGGCGCTCCACCAGCACGCGCAGGCCGTCCTCCGCCGAGCGCGCCTGGTAAATCCGCTTCAGCTTGATCTGGCGCTGCGTCGCCTTCCCTTTCGCAAGGGGTCCCCATTCGTCCCGCCACTGCCTTGTCAACGCCACCTAATCATGGCAGATTTCTGAGAGCACACAAGCCGCCATGTGAACCTGACGCAAGCGAGGAGCTGGCGCGCGGTCGCGCGCCGACGAGCCGGCGGAGATCGGCACGCTCTCTCTCGAGGCGCGACGCCGGCAGCCGCCGCCCGACCCCGCGCACCTGCCATGATCGACCGAGCAGGACCGACCAGCATGAGGGACTCTTCATGGACGCCTCGCTGATCGAGAACATGAAGCACATCAATGAGAAGTTCGGCCCCTTTTACCCCTACCTGGCGAAGCAGATGCACGAGACGCTGCAGCGCGCGCGCCGCGGCTGCGGCGGCGACGGGCGCGCGGGGGGCGCCGCGCTGGAGATCGGCCCCTACGCCCTGGGCATCTCGCTGGCGTTGGCCGAACTCTGCAGCGACTACGCCATCACCATCGTCGATGACGAGCCGGCGATGCTCGAGCAGTTCCGCCGCGATCTCGCCGGCCATCCGCGGGCGCGGCAGATCACCATCACCGAGGGCGACAAGTACAACCTTCCCTTTCCCGCCAACAGCTTCGACCTCATCTTCTTCCGTGGGGCGCTCTTCTTCTGGGAGCGGCAGGGGCGCATCCTGGCGGAAATTCACCGCACCCTGAAGCCCGGCGGCGTGGGGATCGCCGGCGGCGGCTTCGGCAACGATGCGCCGAACGACCTCATCGAGGAGCACCTGCCGGTTCTCCGCGACCTCAACCGCCGGCTCTACAAAAAGATTCTCGCCATCGAGGAGGTGCGCGACATCATCGCCCAAGCCGGCCTCCAGGAGCGGGCGCGCCTCACCCGCAAGCATGGGCTGTGGATCGAGATCACCAAGGAGACGGCGCCCTAGCGGCCGACGCGGAGTCCCATGACCGCCTCTCCAGCCAATGACCCAGCAGTGAGAAGGAGTTCTCCTTGAGTCCCTGCAAGTTCGGCGTGACGATTGATGCGCCCCTCGGCCCGCACGCTTTCACCTTGGCGCGGCGGGCGGAGGAGTGGGGTTTTGACGGCCTCTGGGCGCGGGACCACGTTTCCTTCACCCAGTCGCTGCCCGACCCTCTCACCCTGCTGACAGGGTTTGCCGCGGTCACCTCGCGCGTCACCATCGGCACGGGCATCTTCCTCTTCCCCTTGCGGCATCCCACCCTGGTGGCGAAGATGGTGGCCACCGCCGACTACCTCTCCGGCGGGCGCTTCATGTTCGGCATCGGCGTCGGCGGCGAGTTCCCGCAGGAGTGGGAGGGCTGCGGCATTCCCGTGAAGGAGCGCGGCAGCCGCTGCAACGAGGGGCTGGAGGTCGTCCGCCGCCTCTGGAGCGAGGAGCACGTGGCGCACCGGGGCACGCACTTCAGCTTCTCCGACGTGAATATCGACCCGAAGCCGGCGCGGCCGGGCGGTCCGCCGATCCTCATCGGCGGTCGCGGCGAGGTAGCCTTTCGGCGCGCCGCCCGCTACGGCAACGGCTGGATCCCTTACCTCCTGGACCCGCCGCGCCTGCGCGAGGGGCTGGCCACGATCCGCCGCTTCGCCGCGGAGGAGGGCCGCGGCGAGACACCGTTCTTTCTCTCCCCCCTCATCTACCTGCGCCTGGATCGAGATTACGAGTCGGCCCTGCGCTGGACGGCGAACCACCTTGGCGCGCGTTACAACCAGCCCTTCGAGAAGCCGGTGCGGCGCTACGCCCTGCTGGGCACGCCGGCGCAGGTCATCGAGCAGATCGGCCCCTACCTCGAGGCCGGCGTGACCCACATCATCTTCGAGCCGATGACGGACCCTGAAGGCTACGGCGACCTCCTGCAAGCCATCGCCGGGGAGGTGCTGCCGAAGGCCCGCGTCATGACCGCCTAAACGCGCGGCAACGAGCGACCCTGATTCACCCCTTGAAAGAGGAAGCCGCCAATGAGTCTGCAGGGTAAGGTTGCAATCGTCACCGGGGCAGCGGGGGGAATTGGTCAGGCCTATGCCAAGGCGCTCGCGGCCGCAGGGGCGAGCGTGGTGGTCGCGGACATCAAGGACGGCGGCGCCACGGTGGCCGCCATTACGGCCGCGGGCGGGCTCGCCCTGGCGCTTGCCTGCGACGTGAGCGATGAGACCAGCAGCCAGGCGATGGTCCGCCAGGCGGTGGATCACTTCGGCGGCGTCGACGTGCTCGTCAACAACGCCGCCATGTTCGCCGGCGTGGCGGTGAAGCCCTTCGACCTGATCAGCGTCGAGGAGTGGGACCACATGATGGCGGTGAACGTGCGCGGCACCTTCCTCTGCTGCCGCGCCGTCGTCCCCGCCATGCGCGAGCGCGGCAAGGGGAAGATCATCAACGTCTCCTCGTCGACGATCCTCTACGGCACGCCGCTGCTCCTGCACTACGTCACCTCGAAGGGAGCCGTCATGGCCCTCACCCGGGCCCTCGCCCGCGAGGTGGGGCGCTGGAACATCTGCGTCAACAGCATCGCCCCGGGCATCACCCTGAGCGACGCCGTCAAGGAACACCCGCGCATGGCGAAGTGGGACGCCGCGGTTGTCCAGTCCCGCTGCATCCGGCGCAGCGAGTTCCCCGAGGACCTCACCGGCACCATCCTCTACCTGGCCTCCGACGCCAGCGACTTCGTCACCGGCCAGTTCATCACCGTGGACGGCGGCACGTCGATGCATTGAGGGACCGCCCGGCGCCTTGAGCGCAAGGATGCGGAGGCGCTCTCATTCGCCGCCCGCGGAGACGAGCCTGACCGCGGCTGCCGGCGCGTCGCGCCAGATCTACCGCGACATCCTCGCGCTCGCCCTGCCGTTCTGGCGCGCGGCCGCGGACCCTGCCGGCTCGCCATGCCGCAGTCGGCCGCCGCTCCCCTGGCGGCGCCGTTCTCTCCTCTGCTACAATCCGGTGCGCTTGCGGGCATCCCGCCCGCTGCACACGTCCACGCACCATGGAGCCCCAGATGGCCGCCACTATCACCGTGCGCAAACGCATCCTCCCCCGCCTGCGGCGCGGCCACCAGTGGGTTTTCAGCAACGAAGTGGTGGCGGTGGAGGGGGAGGCGCAGCCGGGGGAGGTGGCGACCCTGACGGCCGGCGGCAAGCGCGTCGGCAGCGTCTTCTACCACCCGCACGCGCTCATCGCGGCGCGCCTGTTGACGACCGGCGAGGAGCCGATCGACGCCGCCTTCTATGCCCGGCGGCTGAGCGCGGCGCGCGCCTACCGCGCCCGCATCCTGCCCGGCGCCCAGGCCTATCGGCTGTGCCACGGGGAGGGGGATTTCCTGCCGGGGCTCATTGTCGACTGGTACAATGGCCACGCCTGCGTGCAGACGCTCTGCGCGGGGATGGAGCGGGCGCTGCCGGTGATCACCGAGCTGCTGGCGGGCGAGCTTGGCGCCCTCTCCGTCATCGAACGCAACACCTCCGTGTTGCGCCGCCATGAAGAGCTGCCGGAGCGCACCGGCGTCCTCTTCGGCAGCGCGCCGGAGGAACTGGATATCGAAGAGGACGGCGCGCGTTTCACGGTGAACCTCCTCGGCGGCCAGAAGACCGGCTTCTTCTTCGATCAGCGCGACAACCGGCGGGCGGCGCGGGCACTCGCTTCCGGGGGGCGCGTCCTCGACGCCTACTGCAACGAGGGGGCCTTCGCCGTGCACTGCGCCCTGGGAGGGGCGGCGGCAGTCCTCGGCCTCGACTCGTCGGCGGTGGCCCTCGAACGCGCCCGCGCCAATGCCGCCTTGAACGGCCTCGGCGAGCGCTGTCGCTTCGAGCGCGGCGAGGTGCCCGAGCTGCTGCGCGCGCTGCGCGAGGCGGGCGAACGCTACGACCTTATCATCCTCGATCCGCCCTCCTTCGCCCATACGAAGAAGGCCATCCCGGCGGCAAAGAAGGGCTACCGCGCCATCAACGAAGCCGCGATGCGCCTGCTGCAGCGGGGCGGCTTCCTCGTCACCTCCTCCTGCTCGCACCACCTGCGGCGGGACACCTTCGAGCGCCTCCTCGAGGAAGCCGCCGAGGCCGCGGGCCGCTGCCTGCGGGTGCTGGAGTGGCGGGGTCAGGCGCTCGATCACCCGGTCCTGGCGGCCATGCCGGAGACCGCCTACCTGAAGTGCTGCATTCTGCAAATCCTCTGAGGCGGGTGCGGCAGCCGGGGTACCGCCGCGGGCCCGCCTCCGTTGCGCTGGCGGAAGAGCGCCGCCTCAGGGGTAGGAACGCGATGGCTGATGACCTCGAGGTGAGCTGGGCGGAGTACCACCGCAAGGTGGAGCAGCTCGCCCGGATCGTCCGCGACAGCCGCATCGCCCCCGAGCAGATCATCTGCATCGCCAAGGGAGGTCTGCGCGTCGGCGACATTCTGGCGCGCATCTTCAAGCTGCCGCTCGCCATCCTCGCCGCCGAAGCCTACACTGACCGGAATGACCCGCGCGCGCCCAACCGCGTGGTCATCGCCGAGTCCCTGACCAGCACGCGGCAGCCGCTGGGAAGCCGCATCCTCCTCGTCGATGACCTCGTCGATCGCGGCGGCACCATGCAGGAGGCGGTGGCCTGGCTGCGGCGCCGCGCCGTGACGCCGCCCGCCGAGGTATGGACAGCGGTGATCTGGTACAAGCGCCGCTCGATCTTCGCCCCCGACTTTTGGGTTGAAGTCATCGAAGGCGACGAGCCGCCGTGGATCGTCCAGCCCTTCGAGCGCTACGAGCACCTGCGTCCGGAGGACCTCTGATGGCAAGCCGCGCGGCACGCCCCCTTGCGACTCGCTGGGAGCGGAGGCTGCGAAGCGTCTCGACCTGGATTGCCCTGCTGCTGGCGCTTGGGGTGGGACAGAGCGCCGCCCTGGCGCTGCTCCTGGAGCGCGCGCCCGGCGGCGGCGGGGACTGGCGCCAGGTGGGGAACGCCTCGGAAGGCGTGGGCCCGCTGGGGGCAACGCCATCGCTCGCGCAGCAGCGGCAGCGGCCCTTCCCCGATGTCTACTACCACGCCGACAAGGTCATCCGCTTCAGGCTTGGCGCGGGTTCGCTGGCGCTCTTCAATGAGAAGGGGGAGCCCACCCGCGTCCACAATGATCCGCAGCAGGCGCTCGGGCCGCCTGATCACGGCCTGCAAGGCTGGCCGTACACCGGCGCGGTGTCGCTGGGAAACGGCGGCGAGATCATCCTCGGTTTCCCCACCTGCATCGAGGATGGCGAGGGAGACGATTTCATCGTGCACGAGATCGTCACGCCGGAGCGCGCCGAGGTCTTCGGCAGCCTGACGCCGGAGCCGCGGGACTTCCGCCTCCTAGGCACCGCCAGCGGCACGACGCGCTTCGATCTTGCCGCCGCCGGCGTGCAGCGGGTCTACCTCATCAGGATCGTGGACCAGAACGACGTCCGCACCCCTTCGCCCTTTGCCGGCTTCGATGTGGACGCGGTGGAGGTGATCCACCCGTGCCAGCCGTTCACGAGCTGAGCGCGGGCGCCGCAGGAGCCCATCGGCCAGCCGCCACCGCCGGCCTGGATGACTCATCACCCGTGCAGGGAGGAGCAGCGCATGCGCCTGAAGGATCGCGTCGTCATCATCACCGGCAGCGCCCAGGGCATCGGCAAGGTGTACGCCCAACGCTGCGCCCGCGAAGGAGCCAGGGTGGTCCTCACGGACATCCTCGACACCCAGCCGGCGGCGGAGGAGCTGCGCAAGAGCGGGGCCGAGGTGCTCGCCCTGCGGACCGATGTCGCCAAGGAGCAGAACACCAACGCCATGGCCGCGCAGACGATCGCACGCTTCGGGCGCATCGACGTGCTGGTGAACAACGCGGCCATCTTCGCCACCCTGCCGCTGCAGGATTTCTGGAACATCCCGGTGACGGAGTGGGACCGCGTCATGGAAGTCAACGTGAAGGGGAACTTCCTCTGCGTCAAGGCGGTGCTGCCGCAGATGCGCAAGCAAGGGGGCGGCAAGATCATCAACATCGCCTCGGGGGTGGCCTTCAAGGGGGTGCCGTACATGCTCCACTACGTCAGCTCGAAGGGCGCCGTCGTCTCCCTGACGCGGGCCATGGCGCGCGAGCTGGGACCCTTCAACATCGCGGTGAACGCCATCGCGCCCGGTTACACGATGAGCGAAGGCGTCCTGGCGCGCCCCGAGCAGGTGAATCAAATGCGCCGCCCCATCGTCGAGAGCCGCTGCTTCAAACGCGACGAGGTGCCCGAGGACCTCACCGGCACCCTCGTCTACCTCGCCAGCGCCGACAGCGACTTCGTTACCGGACAGATTCTCGCCGTGGACGGCGGCTCCGTCATGCACTGAGACGGTGCGGGACGAACGGCGCCTCGGCGCTCGGCTGGGCTCCATCGCGCAGCGGCTGTCGTCCCCGCTGCGGCGCCGGCGGATGAGAGAAAGGATGCACCCATGCGGTTGAAAGATCAGGTCGTTATCATCACGGGAGGCGCCCAGGGGATTGGCAAGGTGTATGGGCAACGCTGCGCGGCCGAGGGCGCCAAGGTCGTGCTAGCGGACATCCGTGACGCCGAACCGGTGGCGGCGGAGCTGCGCCAGGGCGGCGCCGAGGCGCTGGCGCTGCACACCGACGTGGCCGACGAGACGAGCACGGCAGAGATGGCCCGCCGGACCGTGGAGCGCTTCGGGCGCATCGACGTGCTGGTGAACAACGCGGCGGTCTTCGCCATCACCAATCCGAGAGATTTCTGGGAGATTCCAACCTCGGATTGGGACCTGGCAATGGCGGTGAACGTGAAGGGACCGTTCCTTTGCACCAAGGCGGTGCTGCCGCGGATGCGCGCGCAGGGGAAGGGGAAGATCATCAACATCGCCTCGGGGACGGCTTTCAAAGGGACCGTCGGGGTCCTCCACTACGTGAGCTCCAAGGGAGCGGTCATCTCCCTCACCCGCACCATGGCGCGCGAGCTGGGCCCCTTCAACATCGCCGTGAACGCCATCGCACCGGGATTCGTCTTGCATGAGGGGATGCGCGCCAGCACGGCGCAGGTCGCGTCGATGAGCGAGCCGGTGAAGAAGAGCCGCTGCTTCCAGCGCGATCAGACGCCCGAGGACCTCACCGGCACTCTCGTCTACTTGGCGAGCGCGGACAGCGACTTCGTCACCGGGCAGGTCATCGCCGTGGACGGCGGCTCCGTGATGCACTAGGGTCACGTCGTACACCCGCGCGGAAAAATGCACATGTTCCACGTGGAACATCGACCAAGTCCAGCGGGTCACGTCGTACACCCGCGCGGAAAAATGCGCCCCCTCAGCGGTAGAATTGGCGCAAAGATTCTTGCTGGAGGGATGCTTGATCCCTCGCTCGCCCGAGCCCCTTGGCTGCCGAGAGCAGGCGTTCCCGCGCTCGATGGGAGGGCACCCCTCCCCCCCGCCGGCAGCGCTTCGGATCAGCGGCATCTCTCCCCTTGCTCCTAAAGGGAAGAGCACGTATCCTTAGCAGATGGGAGAGGAGACAACGCCGGCGGCCGGGGGGAGGCGCCGTTCGCCGTGGCCCAGCGGGGCCGGCCGCCGTGATCCGGGAAGGTAGGGTCGGCGGCCGCAGCGAAGGAGGACCATCATGGAGCGACAGGCTGGCGCCGCGATGGTTGCAAGTCCTCCGCAGCACTTCAGCAACGAGCAGCTTGGCCTCATTGCCAGCCTCACGGATGTGGCGGAAGAGGCAATCGCCGGCCACTACAAGATCGGCATGAAGGAGTGGCGGCACTGCAGGTACGACATCCGCACGCAGCGCGACGAGGCCCAGCCGCCGCAAGCCACGGAGGCTTTCGCGGAGGTCAGCAGGTACGAGTGCGTGGCCCTGCCCGACTCGCGGCAGGCGCGGCGCTTCGATCTCTACCGCATCCGCATCTACGATGCAGCGATCCTTCATGCTCTCCACAACCGTCAGGCGCTGCACGAGTTCGAGCCTCTCCTGCTCTACATCCTCACCCATGAGCTGGTGCATGTGGTGCGGTTCGGCAGAATGAATCAGGCCTTCTGGGTGAGCCCGAAGGAGCGGCAGGCAGAGGAGGCGCGGGTACACAAGGTCACGCACGACATCCTGCGGGCCCTTGCGTTCCAGCGCTTGCCGTCGATTCTCAATCACTACGCCGGATTCTGCGCTCTCCCCGCCCTCCCCGCCAGGAAAGGCCTCGGTAAGGCCGGCCCGTGACGAATGGGGGAGCACCCCGCCACGATCTCCCGTCACCGCGGCGATCTCTTGGCGGGGGGGCGCTTCAGAGGGCCGCAGCGACGCGGTTGGTGTGGGGTTGGCGCCGCCCGCCGGCTTGACAAGGCGCCGAGGCGTCCTTATATTGGCGCTGCGTGAAGCGCCGCGATCCATCTCGAGCAGCAGTGGAATAGAAGAGTTTCTCTTGTGCGTGTAAGGTGAGTTTCAAAGCGGAGGAAGTGGGACGATGCCAATCTACGAGTACCGCTGCGCCGAGTGTAGTGCCGAGTTTGAGAAGATGCAGAAGTTCTCGGATGCGCCGGTATCGAGTTGTCCTCACTGTGGCGGCGCGGTGCACAAGCTGATCTCGCACTCGACCTTCCATCTCAAGGGTTCCGGCTGGTACGTCACGGACTACGCCAAGAAGTCCTCGTCCGCCCCCTCTCCCAGCAAGAGTGAGAACTCTGAGAAGGCCCGCGCCTCCAGCAGCGACGCGAGCCCATCAAGCAGTTCACCTTCGTCAAGCACGGCGAGCAGTGCCTCGGACGATTAACAGGAGGGGAAACCTCTTCTCTCCCCCGGAACCATGGCGTCTCGACCTGCTGAGGGTTGCGCCGGGAAGGTAACCGGCAAGACCACGACTGTCGTTCCATCTCCGGAGCCTTCCCCCGTGAAGCTCCGGAGTTTTGTTTCCGGCTCCCCTCGGCTGCCTGACGCTGAGCCGCCGTGCTAGAGACCTTCCACCAAGAGCGTGGGACGCGCGATGCCGTTGGGAACCATCCGAGAAGCAGACTTCAGGAACGGACGCGGCGCCATCGAGTTCGAGGGGCGGCTCATCCCGTTTTCCTGGAAGGATGTTGCGAACCGGTCGATGAAAGGGCTGGAGCCGGGGGTGCGGGTTCTCTTCACGCTTCTGGAGCGCGGGGATGCGAGCCGCGCCGTGGCGGTGCGACGCTTTCCCTCTGCGGGTGCGGCGAGCTGAGCCGTCGCATCGCGGGGGGACGCCCGGCGCAGCGTCATGGCCGAGGCCGGCGAGCGGCGCCGACGGCGTTCTCGATCGGATTCAAAAGCCAAAACCAGCTAGGAGCGAGTCAACCTCATCCTGCTTGACGCCCTGCCGCGAGGGGCCGCCGTTGAACGTCGGCGCCTGGAGGGATGTCTCTTCGTCGGCGGAGACGGCAGCAGTGGAAACGCCGAAGCGTTTCACCAGCGAGGCGAGGTTCGTCTCCAGCTCATTCAAAAGGCTGAGCACTTTCTGCAGGATCTGACCGGTCAAGTCCTGAAAGGCCTGCGCCATCACGATCTCGGTGAGCTCGTGCTGCGAGCGCGTCGAGAAATCCCCAAGGAATCCTTTCAGACTCTCCACCCGCGCCAGGAAGGCGTCGACCTTTGCCCGGCGGCGCCGCGGCGAGCTGCGCAGCTCGTCCAGCAGCCTCCCAAGCTCGGCAATCCCGGCGTCAAGCTCCTCGTGCTCCTGGAACTTCTGCTCGCAGATGCCAAGGGTCGTGTTGGCGGCGCGGTCGGTCATCTTCAGCACGTAGTCGAGCCGGTCCGCTGCTTCCGGCATCTCGTGCTCGGTGATCTGCTTCATGCGCGGGGCGATCACCTGCTTCAGCTCGCGCAGGCCGGCGTTAAGGTTTTGCGCGAGCTTGCCCAACTCGGCCAGCAGATCGGCATCGCAGAGCTTCGTGAGGCTGTTGATGGCGGCCTCCACTTCCTCGAGGTTTCCCGTCACCAGTCCTTCCAGCCCGTTCTGCTTCTGCTCCATGGCCTTGATGATTCCCTCGCTTGAACGGCCGGATCCAGCCTGGCGCGAGGCGATGTCACGCGCTGCCTGCGGCGCTTCCTGGTTGGGCATCTCGGTCGTCCTCGCCTCATCCTCTCCTGAAGCCTTGACGGTCAGCCTGGGACTAGGGCGTTCGAGCGGCGGCCAGGACCTCGCCTCAGGCGTCGAACTCGCTGCCGAAGCACGCTGCCGGCTTCAGCTCTCCCCCTGAACACGCATCGTCACCTTGCTCCATTCTCTTGAATAGGAAAGTACCACGAGGCCAGCGCCGCCTTCTCCCGGGCCTCGCCGCTCAGTGCCGACGCGACTCGACAGCGGCGGCGAAGTTCGGCCCAGGCGCGGGAACGTCCCTTCTTGCGGAGTACCACTCCTGAGAATGGAGGCACAATCCGTGCCGAAGCCGTGCTGAGTGCGAGGCTTTGTTCAGGCTCGGCGGCGCGGCGAAGCTGGAAGGCGCGTCGATGGGCGCGAATCTGGGCGGCCGCCTCGCGGCGCCTGCCGCGAACCTCACGAGCGTCCATGAGACGTTATCAGCCAGGATTACGAGGGGCTCGACGGCGGTGCGTCCCAGGTCGGATGCGGGGAGGCCGCCGGAGAGACAAGGGGTTGCAGGCAGAATTTGCCGTGAAGTTCTAGCGCAAATACTTGGACAGGAACGCCGGCACGGGCCCGCCAGCCTGACGGTTGATCTTCGGGATGGAGAGCGCGCATCTTGGGGTGATCCACCTCCCCCATCCCTCGGCGCCGGCTCTCCTTACAACCTGGGGCCGGCTTTTGTTCTCATCGGGGCTATGGTAGCATTCCGCCAACGCGTAACGCGACGACCGTCGCGGACCTTCCCGAGTTCATCCACGAGGATCCCACATGAGCGCGAGGCGCGTCATCACCCTGCGCGAGTATACCGACTACCTCTGACCCTGGTGCAACAACTCAGCAGTTCGGCTGCAGAAGATCGCCCAGGAATTCGGGGAGCGGGTTGACGTGGAGCCGCGCAGCTTCCTGCTGCGTCCGGAGCCGGATGCCACTGCCACCTTCACCTCGTACCGGGACATGCACTGGCGGCAGGCCCAAGCCCAGGAAGAGGCCGGGGAGTTCACCATCCCCAGCATCGGCACCCCTCTCCCCAGCGGCAGCTTCCCGGGGCAAGAGGCGGCAAAGGCCGCCAAACACCAGGGAACTGCGCTGTTCCGGGCCTACCATGCGCGCCTCTTTAAGGCGTTCTTCCAGGAGCATCGCAACCTCACCGAGCGCGCCGTTCTTGAAGAGCTGGCCGCCGAGGTCGGCCTTGATCTCGAACTTTTCCGCGCCGATCTGCAATCGGGCGCCTGCCGCGAAGAGGTCATCGCCGACCACCTCGAAGCCGTCAGCCGCTATGGGATCACCGGAATCCCCACCGTCATCGTTGACGGCAAAGAGGCCATCGTCGGAGCCGTGCCGACAGAGGTGTATCGCAGCGTCATTACGCGCCTCCTCGAGGCGCAGCCCTGACGGAGGCGCCCGGCGAACCCGGCCGGGCCGGCGGGGCCGGCGCTGCCGACCTCCGTGGGTCGCCAAGAGCGACGCCCCGGCGCAGGGGACCGCGGCGGCGGGGCGTGCGCACCGCCCGCCCGGCGCCGGCACGACGATGTCCCCCCTCGCGACGCCCACATCCTCCCTGCGCTCTCTGGCCGAAAGGATTGTCGCCGTGGACGACGTGTACGCCACCAAGGTCTCGTACGCCTGGGAGGATCGCCAGGCGTGGCTGGAGCTGCCGTTTCCCCTGACGGAGTACGAGCGGCGCGTGCGGGCGGTGCAGGCCGGGATTCGAAAGCGCGGCCTGGCGGCGCTGCTGGTCTACAACGCTCCGGGACGCACCGGCGAAATCCGCTACCTCACCAACTTCAACAGCTTCTTCGGCATCTCGGTGCTCATCATGCCGCCGGAGGGGGATCTCACCATCGTCAGCAACGCCTGCTTCCACGGCGAGCCGATGCACACCGAGGTGTGGAAGACCTGGGTGCGCGATTTCCGCCACGCGCACTTCAGCATCCCCGTGGCGAAACCGGGATCGGTGGCGGACCTGCTGGTCGAGGCGCTGCGCGAGCGTAAGCTCGAAGGGGGGCGCCTCGGTCTGGCGGGGTACGCCTGGTGGCCGATGGTCCTGCACCAGCGCGTCAGCGAGGCGCTGCCGGGGTTCCGCGTCGAGCCGGCCGAGGACCTCGTCCTCGAGGTGAAGAAGATCAAGAGCCCGCTCGAGGTCGAGGTCATGCGCCGCCTCGCCTGGATCGGCGATCGCGGCCTGGAGGCGGGGTTTCGGACGGTGCGGCCGGGGGTGAGCGAACTCGACGTCTGCGCCGAGGTGCACCACGCCCTCATCAAGTCGGGAGCCGAGGAGGTGGGGGGGGAGATCGTCGTCGTTGGCGGGCCGCGGGCCGGCTTCAAGCACGTCTGGCCGACGACGCGCACGTTCCAGGACGGCGACATGGTCTTCATCGACCTGAAGGCGGTCTACCAGGGCTACTGGTGCGACATCGCTCGCAGCTTCGCCGTGGGCACGCCCTCCGCCGAGGCGAAGAAGCTCCTCGACCTCTGCGTCCGCCTCGCTGATGAAACGTTGCGGCGGGTGAAACCCGGTGTCGAGGTGGGCTCGCTCTACACCGTGCCGCAGACCCTGGCCGATGAGGCGGGGATCGGCCACCGCTTCTTCCCCACCGGCCTGGGGCACGGCACCGGCACGGCGCGCGCCGAACCCCCCTTCCTGCACGTGGGCAGCACGCTGCCGTTCGAGGAGAACATGGTCTTCTCGCTAGAGCCAGCCCTGGCGGTGGAGGGTCTGGGGACGGCGTGCATCGAGGATATGTGCCGGGTCACCGCCGAGGGCGCGGAGCGCATGTCGGTGTTCGAGCGCGTGCTCTGGTGAGCGCCGGCCGGCGGCGGGGGCCGGCGCGGAGCCAGGGGGAACGACGCCGCGCGGCGCAGGATCGGCCCGAACGGTCGGGCTGTGCGGGAGGGAGAGGATGCAGGCGCAGGTTGTGCGCGGCAGGCGGGGCGCCGTCTCCTCCGGGCATCACCTGGCGAGCTTCGAGGCGGCCCGCATCCTGCGCCAGGGCGGCAATGCCGTCGATGCGGCGGTGACGGCGGCGTCGGTGCTGGCGGTGGTCCTGCCGCACGCCTGCGGCCTGGGCAGCGATGCCTTCCTGCTCATCTACGAGGCGGCGTCGCAGAGAGTGCACGCGCTGAACGCCAGCGGGCAGTCACCCCAGGGAGCGGACGTAGCGCGGTTCGCCCGCGGCATCCCCCGACATGGCCTCGCGGCGGCGACCGTCCCCGGCATGGTCTCCGGTTGGCAGGCGGCCCTGCGGCGGTTCGGCACGCGCAGCCTGCGGGAGGTCCTCGAACCCGCCATCGGTTACGCCGCCGAGGGGTTCCCGGTCCACGACAAGCTGGCGCAGATCTTCGCCGATATGGCCCCCGCCCTGGAGCAGGATGCCGGGGCCCGCGAAGTCTTTCTGCCGCAAGGGAAGCCACCCGCCGCGGGAGAAATCCTGCGGCAACCCGATCTGGCGGCGTCACTGCGACGCCTCGCCGACAAGGGGAGCGAGGCCTTCTATCGCGGCGACCTGGCGCGGCGTCTCGTGGCCCACAGCCGCGAGCACGGCGGCCTGTTCACGGAGGAGGACCTGGCGCGCCACGAGCCGATTTGGCAGGAACCCTTGCGCGCCTCGTTTTGCGGCTCCGAGGTTCTCACCATGCCGCCGAACTCCTACGGTCTGACGCTGCTGCTGCAGCTCCTCGCGCTCGAGGCGGGGGGCATCGCCGCCTGCGACCCCGACGGGGCTGCGTTTCTGCGCCTTGGCATGGCGGCGCGGGAGCAGGCGTACCGCAGCGGCGCGCCCGCCATCGCTGATCCCACAGTCGGCGAGCCGGCGGCGCGGGAGCTGCTGGCGGGCCTCCTCAAGGGGGTGAAGGTTCCCCCGTCCGGCGGCAGGGCCGGAGATGGGCGCGCGGGAGGGGCGGCGGAGGGAACGGATACGTCCAACGTCCTCGTCATGGACGCGCAGGGGAACGCCGTCTCGCTCATCCAGAGCGTCTTCCATCCGTTCGGCTGCTGTGTCGTTCCGCGCGCAACCGGTGTAGTTCTGAACAACCGTATGCTCGGGTTCCGCCTCGAAGAGGGTCATCCCAATCGCCTTGCGCCGGGCAAGCGGCCGGCGCACACGCTGACGCCGGTGATGGTGCTGCGAGACGGCCGTCCCTCCATGGTCTGCGGGACACCCGGCGGACCGGGCCAGACCGCCACGCTGGCCCAGTTCCTGACGCGGCTCCTCGCCTATGGGCAACCCCTGGGCGAGGCAGCGAGCGCCCCCCGCTGGTCCGTAGCCCCGGGAGGAGGCTTCGTCATCGAGGAGAGCGTGGCGCCGCAGGTGCTGGCGGAGCTTCAAAAAGCGGACCCAACCCTGAAGGCGGCGCCGGCCGGAGGTCAACCGTTCGGCTCGCTGAAGGCGGTGCAGCGCGAAGGGGCCGGGTTCATCGCCGTCGCCGATTTCCGCCGCGACGCCGCTGCCGCGGCCCTCTAATGAAGTGTTTCACGAGTTCGCCAGGAAAATCGACCTAGCGCACGCAGCATTGAAATGGGGATTTCTTGTGGCGGATGTCTGCTCCCCCACACCCCCTATCCCAGCGAGCCGTAAGGGCGGTTCACGAACCGCCCCTACGATTAGGGGAGGCGCGAGGAGGGGCGGCTTCATCGCAGGGAAACTGCTTTAGATTGGAAACGATGTCGCATTGGAGTCAACGAACGTAGACGAGACGAAGCGAGGATGGTGCAATGGAAAACCACAACCTCCATACCGTCGGTTTGACCGTTGAGGAGATCGACACTCCCGCGCTGCTGCTCGACCTCGATGCCATGGAGCGGAACCTGGCGGCCATGGCGTCGTTCTTCGCCTCGAAGAAGGCCACTCTGCGCCCGCACACGAAGACCCACAAGGCGCCGATCCTGGCGCACCGGCAGATCGCCGCGGGGGCGCGCGGCATCTGCTGCCAGAAGCTGGGCGAGGCGGAGATCATGGCGCAGGGGGGGATCACCGACATCCTCATCACGAATGAGATCGTGGGCCGCCAGAAGGTTCGCCGCCTCATGCACCTGGCACGCCAGCTCCGCCACGGGCGGCTGGCGGTCTGCGTCGATCACCCGGCGAACGTCAACGAGCTGTCGGAGGCGGTGCAAGCGGCTGGAGTGCGGCTGGACGTCCTGGTGGATGTGAACGTCGGCCAGAACCGCTGCGGCGTCGCCCCGGGGAAGCCGGCCCTGGAGCTGGCGCGGCAGGTGCTGCGCAGCCCCGGCCTGCGCCTGCGCGGGCTGCAGGGCTACGAAGGCCACTGCATGGTGAAGGAGGACGAGCAGGAGCGCCGCCACGCGTTCGAGGCCGCGTGGTCCCTGCTGCTGGAGACGAAGCATCTCCTCAAGCGCGAGGGGATCGACTTGGAGGAGATCAGCGCCGGCGGCACCGGCACCTTCGAGTGGCTGGTCGAGTGCCCGGAGGCCACCGAGGTGCAGGCCGGCTCGTACATCGTCATGGATGCGAAGTACCGCAAGGTCATCGGCGAGACCCGCTTCGCCTGCGCCCTGAGTGTGCTGAGCACGATCATGAGCACCCCGGATGCGGACTACGCCGTGTGCGATGCCGGCTTCAAGACCATCACGCACGACCAGGGCATGCCGGAGGTGAAGGGGGTGGCCGGCATCGAGTACTACCTCGGCGGCGACGAGCACGGGCGCCTGCGCTACGTCGATGCCGCGCGGCGCTTCGAGCTGGGCGAGAAGATCGAGCTGATCGTCAGCCATTGCGACACGACGATCAACCTCTACGACAAGTACTTCGGGGTGCGCAACGGCGTGGTCGAGGTGGTGTGGGATATTGCCGGGCGCGGCAAGTCCCAGTGAGGCGGGGAGGGCCCATTCCCCCGCCACGTCCGCGCGAGGCCCGGTGACTGTTTCCCAACCAATCGCAGCGGTGAGGTGGAGCATGAGCGCAATGAAACGGAGAAGCCATCGAACGGCGAGTGACAACCGGCGTCGCGGCGGGGTGGGCGGCGCGCCGGCGACGCTGCTGTTCGTCTGCCTGCTGATCGCCCTGGTGCTGGGGTTGGCGAGGCGTGCGCTGGCGGAACCCATCACCATCCGCGTCGCCGGCGGCGTCGTTCCCGGCGTCATGACGCCCGTGGTGATGGAGCTGAAGCAGCAGCTCACACATTACGGCAAGTCGTACGTCACCGAGGTCTCCTACTTCCGCGGCTCCTCGCCGCAGATCCAGGCGCTGGCGGCCAAGCAGCTCGATCTCGGTTACCTCGCCTTCGGCAGCTTCCCCTCGGCGATCCTCAATGCGAAGCTCGACCTCGAAATCGTCGCCGACTTCATCCAGGAGGGGCCCGAGGGACACTTCTCCGCCGTGCGCGCCGTGCGGGCGGATTCCGGCATCACGAAGGTGGAGGACCTGCGCGGTAAGAGGATCGGCATCATCGCCTTCGGCACGGGGAACGACCTCGGCAACCGCGCCATGCTGAAGCGTCACGGCCTCGAGTTCGGCAAGGACTACACGATGGTCGAGGTGCAGCCGCCCAACATGGGAGCCATGCTGCGGGAGGGGAAGATCGATCTCGCCTGGCTGACGACGCCCTTCTGGTTCATCGAGGAGCGCAAGGGGGGCCTGCGCAAGCTCTTTGACGGCGTCGATGCCATGGGGCCGACGCAGGTGCTGGTGATGGTCGGGCGCAAAGAGTTCCTCGCAGCCAACAAGGCGGCCGTGCAGGATTTCTTCGAGGACTACCTGCGCGGGCTGCGCTACGCGCTCGATCCGAAGAACCGCGAGGAGCTGCTCGAACTCGTGTCGCGGCTCGGCAAGCGCCCCAAGGAAGCGTTCGCCTCCTGGGTGTTCACCAAGCGCGACTACTACCGTGATCGCGACGGCATCCCCAACATCAAAGCCTTGCAGGCGAACATCGACTTGCTGACGGAGGTGGGCCTCATCAAGACGAAGTTCGACGTCAGCCGGTACGTCAACCTCTCCTACATCAAGGAGGCGGCCGGGCGGCTGGGGAAGCCGTGACGCGCGGGCCGCGGGGAGACAGGGCGGCGTGTCGGGGGTGAGCCTGAGGGGGAGCTGCGTCTCGATGAGTCTGCTGCGGCGCCAGCGGCGCCCGAAGGCAACGCCTGGAGCGGAAGCGCGGCGCGCCGGGATCAACGCCTGGGCCGTCTCGGCGGCACGCCGCCGCCCCGAGCCGAAGGGGGATTTCGTGTGAGGAACCAGCCGCGGCGCGGCGACGGCGCTGATCTCATCCTGCGCCACGGCACGATCATCACGATGGTTCCGGGGGCGCCGCACGGCGAGGCGCTGGCCGTCAGCGGCACGAGCATCCTCGCGGTGGGGAGCAACGCCGACATCGACCCCCTGGCGCGACCGATGACGCGCGTCATCGATCTCCGCGGCCGCACCGTCATCCCCGGCCTCATCGACGCCCATGCCCACCTCGACCGCGAGGGCTTGCGAGACCTCTTCCCCTCACTGGCGGGAATCAGGAGCATCCCGGAGCTGCAGGCGCGCCTCGCCCAGCTTGCCGCCTCGCGCCCGCCCGGCGAATGGATCGTCACCATGCCGCTGGGCGACCCGCCGCACTACTTCAACCCTCCGCACGGCCTCGCCGAGCGCCGCTGGCCGACGCGCTGGGACCTCGACGCGGCGGCGCCCGACCATCCGGTCTACATCCGGGCGCCGTGGGGGTTCTGGCACCGGCCGCCGATCGTCTCCATCGCCAACAGCCGGGCGCTGGAGCTGGCCGGAGTCACGGCGCGGACGAAACCGTCCCTCTCCAGCATCACCATCGAGGTCGACGAGCGCCGCGGCGAGCCGACCGGCATCTTCCGCGAGGCGCACTACTTCCCCCTGGTCGAACTAGCGCTCTTCCCGATGCTGCCGCGCTTCACGCCGGATGACCGGGTGGAAGGCCTGCGGCGCGGCATGGCGCGATACGCCGCCCTCGGCATCACCAGCACCTACGAGGGGCATGGGCTGGCGCCGGAGATTCTCGACGCCTACCGCCGGCTGGCCCCCGCCGACATGCAGGTGCGCTGCCACCTCGTGCAGTCGGCGCCGTGGGACTCCGCCTCCGAGGCGGAGCGCTTCTGCCGCGACAGCGGCGGTCGCCTCGACGACCTCAGCGCGGCGAACCCCTGGCTCCACCTCGACGGCATCTTCCTGTCGCTCGTCGGCAACCGGGAGCTGAACGAGGCGCTGCGCTGCTACCTCCCCTATACCGGCTGGGCCGGGTTCCTCCCCCAGGCGTTCGATGAGGCGGAGTACGGGGCGTGCGCCCGCCTCGCCATGCGGCACGGCATGCGCTTGAACACCATCGACGGCTGGAAGTCCGACCGCATCGTCGACATCTGGGCGCGGCTGGCGGCGGACTACCCGGCGGCACGGCGCCGCCGCCACGTCGTCGAGCATCTGCGCCGGCCATCGGTGCAGACCCTGCGCACCATGAAGGCCAATGGGATGATCGCCACCACCGAGCCTTACGGCTACCTGTGGAAGAACGCCGATCAATACCCCTCGCTGCCCGAGGCGGAGCAGGAGATCGTCCCCCACCGCTCGCTGCTCGAGCACGGCATCCCGTTCGCCCTGGAGACCGACAACTGCCCGCCCAACCCCTTCGCCATCATGTGGAGCGCGGTGACGCGCGTCGAGCGCACGAGCGGCGCGGTCCTCGGTCCGCGGCAATGCATCTCGCCGTTCGAGGCGCTCGCCGCCATGACTGTCGGCGGCGCGCTCCTCTGCGGCAGGGAGGAGCGTCTCGGCGCCCTGGCCCCCGGCAAGCTGGCGGACATGGTGGTGCTCGAGGAGAACCCCCTTGCCATCCCAGCCGACGAGCTCCGCCACCTGCAGCCGGTGCTGACGCTGGTCGGCGGCAGGGTGGTGTACGCCGCGCCTGGGGATGAGCCGGGGCTTGGAGAAGGCGGCGGCTTCAGCGCTGCCTGACGGAAGGCGAGGAAACGGGATGGAGCTACATCGAGCGCGGGAGTTCCTGAGAGCGAACCATCGCGCCGTCTTGACGACGCGGCGGCGCGACGGCGGGGTGCAGTCCTCGCCGGTGGTGGCGGGGGTGGATGCCGAGGGGCGGGCCATCGTCAGCAGCCGCGAGACCGCCTACAAGACGCGCAACCTGCGCCGCGATCCGCGCGCCACGCTGTGCGTCTTCAACGACGCCTTCCTCGGGGCGTGGCTGCAAGTGGACGGCACGGCGGAGGTGGTCTCCCTTCCCGAGGCGATGGAACTCCTCGTCGACTACTACCGGCGGCTGAAGGGGGAGCACCCCGATTGGCAGGACTACCGGCGGGCGATGGAGCGGGAAGGGCGCGTCCTCCTGCGCATCACCATGGAGCGCGCCGGCCCCGACCGCAGCGGGTGAAGGCTGGTTTCGTCTCTGGAACAGGAGCCGGGCGGGGGAACCGTGTCCCCCCGCGCCTCCCATTAAGGCGAGCTGCTACGCAGCTCGCGGGAGTAAGGGAGATGCAACCTTGAGACGGCCCTGTACACCTTCCTCCTATGACAGGTCGCAGGCCCTCACGGGGTAGCAACCTCCTCCGAACCCACCCGCCTGTCAGCGCCTCTCCTGAATGAACGCCTGAGATCACCTCAACCCTTCGGCCGCTTCCAGACGCCCCGCTCCTGCAGCCGGCGGGTGCTCTGGCGGTGAATCTCCTGGCGACCGGCGCGGCGCGGCGGGGGCTCGTGCAAAAAGAGGTTCTTGGGGAAGATCGGCTGCTCGTAGATGACCTTGTACTGTTCGGTGCGCAGGTCCTTCAGCCAATTGCCGAAAAGCGACTTGTCGCGGAAATCGCGCAGCGCCTCGATATCGACCATGGCGCTGCAGAAGGAGTCCGTCCCCGCGATGTGATGGGAGATCACTTCCCCCTTGTAGTCGCACATGATGGTGTTGCCGCCGGTGATGTCCCAGCCGTGCGGCGAGTCGGCGGTGATCATGCCGAGGGCCGGGTTGGGAGCGATGACGTAGCAGGTGTTGTCGAGGGCCCGCGTGCGCGCCCGCAGCTCGGACCAGCCGCGCCCCGCCCATGGCTCCACGTAGGTCGGCATGTAGATCACCTCGGCGCCGTTCATGGCCAGGCCGCGCGCCGTCTCCGGGAAGCTCTGATCCATGCAGATGATGGTGCCGATGCGGCCGATCTCCGTGTCGCAGACGGGGTAGAAGGAGTCGAGGGAGTAGCCGAACTTCTCGATCCAGAGGTCCCACACGTCGTGGGGCACGGTGCTCGGCTCGTTCGGGTAGACCTGCAGCTTGTGGTACTTGTGGACGATCTTGCCCTTCGGGTCGATGACGAAGGCGAGGTTGAAGTAGCGATCCTCGATGATCTCCGCCTCGACGGCGCGAATCTGCCCGGCGATGAAGACGTTCAGCTCGCGGGCGATGTCGGCCAGGTAGTCCGTCTCGGGTCCGGGCACGGTGGTCATCAGCTCCTTGCAGGCGCGCACGTGGTCCCAGTCAAACATCGAGTCCGGGAACCCCTGGATGGCGCCCTCGGCGAAGCAGATGAGCTTCACGGGGTACTCGAGGCTGGCCAGCCAGTAACTGGCGCGGATGCCCTGGGCCAGGTGATCGAGGTTGCGCTTCATGTCGTCCCGACACTGGATGTTGAGGAACGTGCTCTGCACGGCAACAGCAGCGTAGCGGTCCATAGTGCTTCCCCCATCGAGCCAAGGTGGAAAACTCAGGCGCCCGGCGGCGCCGCGTTGAGGTTCACCTCAACGAAGCCGGTACTTGCGGCAGGCTCGAGCGCTCGCAAGGGGCCCGCGCGCCGCGGCGGCACTGAGCCGGCACTGGCTCACCCAGCGCCTCCCCCTGGAGGTCAGCCTCCCCGTGTAGTTGGAGATCACCGTACTGGCAGCGGGGTTCTAAAAAGGATCAACCTTTTCCGTATCGCCATTGTATTTCACCGCACTGACATTGCACCCACTCCGCGCTCTCAGCGTCGGCCAACCAAACTCCCCTGCGGCACGACGAACATATGAACGACTCAAGGGCTTTTTCACAGGCGTCAATCACCTTAACCGCTTCCTGGCGAACTAAATCGAGTGTGTGAGTTCCACGGTTGGCCCAGGACACAAGCAGCCTATCCGCTTTGTCAAGCGCGCCCGTCGCATCCGAATGGGCTACGTACTCCTGTCCCACCTTTTTCCGGAAGCACTTCTTCCCGTCCGCCACGAAGCGATCGAGAAAGTCGTGCGCTATACGTTTGTCATTCTTTTCGGCGCGAAGGTAAGGCAATCTGATTCGAAGGCGCTCAGCGATCAGTGCGAGCTCGACGTCCATGATTTTCCTGGCATCAGTTCCCGCCGAGTCAGGACGATCATTGAGCTGGGCACGAGCGTCGTCGAAGGTCGTCGTTTTGTGCGACCATCGAATACCAACCGTCGGCGTCTCATAGGGCAACAGGGTCTTAAAGGTCCAACTGTTGCCGTGAAGCTGCTGCCTAAGCTCTGTGTACCACTCACGATCATGTGTCAAGATCACCACCTGCCGCTTGGCGAACTCCTTCTCCAGCAGCTCTCTAATCATGCCTCTGTGATTCCGATCGAGACTAATAACCACATCATCGAGGAAAAGGGGTCTATCCATCTTGGCTTCGCGCTTAGCCATCGCTAAGAAGATACAGAGACCGAGGCTGTTTCTATAGCCCTCCGATAAGGTAAGCCTTGGCGATTCCTGTTCATGGCCGTGGAAGTTCAAGCCAATATCGATGGCTTTATCCACATCATTCGGAAAGTACAGGCGCACATTTTCGATTGGTTCTCCAGGGTGCAGGATAGACCACATTGATTGGATATCTACAGAGATATCCTCAATCACCTTTTGTGACCGAAGTCTGATCTCCTCACGGACACCCTTTTCAAGCGAACTAACAAAATCTCTCAGAGCTTCAGCACGAGCCACTGCTGCCGCTTGCCCCTTACCCTCGATCACAGCTTTGCCCACCTCGACGGTCTGCCGGTCGGTCGAGAGCTGGCGGACATCGGGAGGCGCGTCCTCCCACGCCTTCCTTGCTAAATTGATCACCGGAAGCAGATTGGCCTCAAGTGTCTTGAGGTCTGCATCGTTGCAAGAGGTTCGAAGCACGTCCACGTTGAAGCTGTCCAAAAACGCAATCCGGTCAGCGAGCGGACCCTTGGTAATTTCGTCGCGCCAGGCCTTGATCGCGGGCTTTGAAAGGTTGGACTGGAGCGATTTACAGGTGTCACAGAGAGTCCCAACTTCTGCTTTGCGGGTATTGTAAACGTTGATGATTTTATGAAGCCGCTCGCGCTCCGACTTCAAGTGTGCCTGAAGGTTCTCCAACGGAATGGCCCGTCCGCAGGCGGGACAATTGACTTCTTTTGCTTCTCCCAATTTGTCGAGGAACGTGACGGTCGTCTGCAACACCTCCAATTTCTCAGCGATCAGAGGATCAACAGAGTCAGCAAACTTCATGCTAACCGAGCGCACGGCATCAATGCAATGCTTAAGGTTAATTTCGGCTACATCTTGGAGTGCGAAGTTCCTTCTCTGGTCGGCCAAGGAGCGGTCGATCCGCGTCTCCAGCTCCGCCTCCAACTCTTTGCAGCGAGATAGAGGGTCCTTCGTGGTGGCCTCGTTAGCGCAATACCTCGCGTGGAGTGTCGCTATCTTGCTGGCGATCTGGTCATCGTTGTCCGCACCAAATGTCGCCGCACGACTGTTCTTTATCCTCCCAAGCGCAACCTTAGTGTCCTCAAACTTCGACTGTTGCGCTATCATCTTTGAGAGCTGCCGGAGGTTCTCGGCAGCAACCTCCATTTGGTGAAGTCCGAGGAGCGGAAGGAGGGTGGAGTACTTGTCTCCCTTAGTGTCGTGAATGAAGGCCGCAACCTCGTCCTGCCTCAGTACCGTGCGGTGGTATTCCCAAGTGGGCATCGCGACGACCTCCGCACCGGAGCTTTTCGGAGAGCCGTCCGGCTTTATCTGGACCGTGAGCTCCGCGTCGTTTGTGAATGTGATCCTTAGTTCTGTCTTCCGGTCCCTCGGCTTATGTGTATTAGGTATGGCCTTCTCCTGGTGTTTCCCGCTGTACTCGTGTGAGAGATGACCAATCCTGCCATTGTGAAGAACGTACTCAACAGCATCGACGAAAGACGATTTTCCCGCTCCATTGTTTCCGTACACGACCATTGACTTGCTGTCGGGATCCAACGCCACTGGGTCGGCGGCACCCCGGAACCACGACAGTTGGATGGACTTGATTCTCACTCGTCCGCCTCCACCTTTGGCGGGACAGGCGCCATATCTTTGAGGAGTAAGTTGGCTAATTCAGTCAAATCAGTGGGACGAAGCTGACGCTTTCCGAGTTCATCTCTGATAAGCTCCCTCATCCGAATAGCAACGGCATCTGTCACGGTTGGATAGGCTTTCTGCGCATCGCCAACGCGCTTGGATATCCAGTTTTCCTCTCCTTCCACTGCCGTCGCCTCCCTGTTAGTCAAGCTGCCAGGAAAAGCCACATAGCATTCTCTAGCTTCTTGCTAAACACGGTCCTCACTGCGCAGCGCCAGCGTCATCAGCTCCAGCCGTAGAAGCGCTTGGCGTTCGTGCAGAGAATCTTCTCCACCGCCACGGCGGAGAGGTCCTGCCGGGCGCGCAGCTCCTTCACGGCGTAGCGGTCGCGGTCGCCATGCGGCATGTCGGAGGCGAAGAGAATTTGGTCTTCGCCGACAAGCTGCAATGCTTGCGGCAGGAGGTCGTCCTCGACCTCCGTGTTGAAGAAGAGGCGCCCGCCGGCGACGTACTCGGCGGCGCGCTCCGCCGCCACCGGCTTGGGGAGCGGCAGGAACTTCGCGATGGCGTTGAGGAAGGTGCGGCGATGATCGAGCCGGTGGGTCATGAAGTGAATCCATTCGCAGCCGGCCTCCATGAAGCCGATGCGCAGGTTCGGGAAGCGATCCAGGAGGTCGCTGGTGAGGATGGCCGCGAAGCCCATGAGGACCGGGAAGAGGAAGGCGATGACGGTCGAGGTGAGGAGATTGGGGGCCAAGCTGGAGAGTTGCGGGCTGGCCCAGCCGACGTGCAGCGCCACGGGCAGGTCCTGCGCCGCGACCTCTTCCCAGAACGGCAGCAGGCGCGGGTGGCTGAGCATGTCGTTGCCCGCCAGGCCCAGGAGCATGATGCCGCTGGCGTGCAGCTCCGTCTTCAGCCGACGCACCTCCGCCACCGCCGCGGAAACGTTATCCAGCGGCATCACCCCCACCCAGCCGAAACGCTCGTCGCCGCCGCGCAGGTCGCACATCCAGTTGTTGTAGGCGCGGCAGAGGGCGGCCTGGAAGTCGGGATCGGCGGTGAGGGGATAGGCGAGGAAGAGGGTGGGGTAGAGAACCTGCACGTCGATGTTCTCGGCCTGCATGTCGGCGAAGCGCGCCGCGCGGTCGCGCAGCTCGAGGCTCTCCAGACTCTCCGGCTTGCCGCGGGTGAAGGGCGTCAGCTTGCCCTGGTAGTGGGCCGGCGTGCCGAGGTTCGAGGCGCCGGGACCATGCCGGCGCGGCAGGGTCACATCATCGATGAGCCAAAACGCCTGCTCGAACGGTCCCGGAATGACCATGGGCCGTCGATTGCGGAAGCGCGGCTCCAGGTACGCGTCGCTGAAGGTTGCCTCGCACTCCTCGATGTGCGCGTCGGCGTCGATGACTTTCATTCCATTGCCTCCCCGCGCCCAGGAGCGCGCGGCTGCCACCGGGCCCTCCCTGCGCCGCCGGCCGCGCGGAGAGGCTTCTCCCCCCGCGCCCGGCCGGCCTCCCCGCCGCACCGACGGCCCCCCGCGCTGCCGCCGGCCGCGCCGGAGGCCATCAGGGTTATTCCTGGAACGTGAAATGACCAAAAAGACGGTCCGCTACCTTGCCTAAGCCGCAACATCCCACCTGGCGCGCGCTTTTGGACCATTTCCCGAGGAGCTGCGTTCGCCTGGTTGTCCCTAAGTGACATCTGGAAAGTCCGGTTCAAGTTGCAGGACGTCGGCGATCTTCGTGTAGGTGTTAAAGAGTTGCGCCGTCTGCACCACCTCCCTGATGCCTTTCTCGGTGACGCCGAGGCGCAGGGCCTGGGTGCGGTGCAGATCAAGACCGAAGGGGGAGCGCGCCGCCACCGCGACTCCCAGGGCGATGCATTCCTTGAACTTGCGCCTCAGGACGCGATCGGCGAAGGCGGCCTGCACCGTGTTCCAAGTGTCGCGCAGGTAGCCCGGATCGCTTGCCAGGTAGCGATAGACCGCCGGCACGTCCGTCGTGCCGTAGTAGGCATTGATGTCGGCAAAGATCGGCAGCACGCCGCGATCCAGCTCGTCATCGGCGGGGAGCGGCACAAGCGGCTGACGCGCCCCGCCGGCCGCCGCGAAGGGGAGCGGCAGCACCAGGCTCTCCGCGAGCGACAGGAGGCCGTTCGTGGCCCCCGTGACGAAGGCGGTCTCGTACCAGACGGCGTCGTTCTCCATGCCCTGCAGCTTCCCGGCTGCGGTGTGGAAGTTCGTTCAGTAGCGACAGGAATTCATGCCGCTGACGGCGGCGGCGATGATCTCCTTCTCGGCGCGCCTCAGCTCGCCATCCGGCATGGCGCGCTTCATGGCGCGGCCGTTGTGATCGCGGAACTCCGGCAGCGCCAGGAGCACGCGGCCCATCTTCGGGGTGAAGTCGATCTTGAACCAGGCGCGCGAGGCGGCGAAGAGCTTCTGCTCCTCCGCCGAGTACTCCTCCGCGCCGCGGATACGTACGGTGGCCATTGACTCTCCCTACTCCTATCCAGTCTCCAGCGCGGCCGGAACGGCCGCGCTCCTCCATGGCCTCCTCAGGCTCTTTTGTCAAAGGGTGAGGAGAGGCGTCGGATACCGCAGCACCTTGTCCTGGAGAAGGTGTGACGCCCGGCCTCACTCCGGTTTGAACGACTGCGAAACCCGCCGCCGACCTTGAGATCGGCGCAGAAGGACCCCTCCCCCTACACCTGACACGGCAAATGCGGAACGGCGAGGTTACGCCTTCACCTTCTCCGCCTCCGCCCCGGCGAAGATGTCGCTGTACTTGTCCAGAATCTTCGTGCGCAGCTCCTTGCTGGCGATGTTGGTGCGCGGGAACTTGTCCTTCCAGGCGTAGGGCTTGCAAGCGTTGATGATGACGCGCGAGGTGTTCTGCTGGCCGTGCGCCATCTCGAAGCGCATGTGCGGCGAGATGATGGGGTCGATCGGCGAGCTCCAGCACTCGCGGATCAGGTCCATGTCCCGCTCCGGCTCGCAGCGCGTGGCCACCGCCCACATGACGTCCTCGAGGCTGGTGATGTCGACGTCCTCGTCGACGACGATGACGTAGCGGCCGCAGTAGGCGCTCCCCTTGCTCCCCATGGCCACGAGGCCGGCCTGCTTGGCGTGCCCGGCGTAGCGCTGGCGGATCGACACGACGGTGATGAAGGGGAACCAGCTCCCGAACTGCCACACCCCCTGCACATCCGGCACCCCCACCTTGTTGAGGGCGTCCCAGGTCTCGCCGGCATTGAAGGGAACCGTCGTGAACCAGTGGCTCGGGAACTTGAACGGCGGGGCGCCGAGGATGATGGGCTTGCTGCGAAACATCACCGACTTGACGCGGATGATGAGCTGCGGGTGCGGCCCCACCGCATAGTAGCCGGTGAACTCGCCGAACGGTCCCTCCATGCGCATCTCTTCGTTGCGCGGCGGGATTTCGCCCTCGATGACGATCTCGGCGGTGGCCGGGATGGGGAGGTCGGTGATGACGCCGCGGGTGACCTCGATGGGCGCGCCGCGCAGATGCCCCGCGAAGTCGTACTCACTCATGGCGTAGGGGAAGAAGGTGGCGCAGCAGACGAAGAGAAGGGGATCGTGCCCCACCGAGACCGCCACCGGCGCGGCTTCGCCACGTTCGTGGTACTTCTGCAGGAAGAGGTAGCCGTGTTTGCCGGGGCTGATCCACAAGCCGAGCGTCTTCTCGTCGTGCACTTCCATGCGGTAGGTGGCGAGGTTGATCCAGTCCTCCCCCGGCGCCCGCATGATCACGGTATCGCCGGTGCCGAGGTAGCGGCCGGGATCGTTCTCATGCCATTTCGGCGAGGGGAAGTCGAAGAGGTTGATCTGGTCGCCCGTGAGCACATGCTCCTTCACCGGGGCGTCATCTACCCAGCGCGGCGGCACGGGCTTGATCTCCCGCGTGCGCTTGATCCAGTACTTCAGCATCTCGAACGGCGGCGTCTCCGGGTGCTGATCGAGAATGAGCGCGGTGCGCTTGTTGCTCGCCAGCGGATTGGCGAAGACGCGATGGCCCTTGGGGTAACCGGGGATGTCATCAAACAGCGGGGCGGGGCTGTTGGGGATTTCCGCCAGAAGCTCGGTGATGGCGCCGATCTCGAGGTCCCAGTGGGCGCCGCTGATGTGCTTCACCTCGCCGATCCTGTCACACGTGTCGATGAACTCACGCAAGTCCTTGAATGGCATTGTGTCCCCTCTCTTAGCTGGTTCTGGCACCACGGACGGTGGTCTTGACGGGCGCAGCCGTCTCCCTCCCGTGCACGTCTGCTGCGCCTCTCCTCTTCTTCAACTTGAAGCCTCACCCCTCTGGGCTCTTGGTCGAACCTCGAACTCAGGCCGAGAGTCCTTGCGGGGGAGACCTTGGGATCATCCTGAAGAGCGCCGCCAGCCGCGACGCTGCATGTCATATCATACCTTTCGTCAAGGCCGGGGTCAATTCTCACTGGCGCGAGGTGCGGGTGTCTGGCGGACCGACCTCGCCACGGCCCCGCTCCCTCACCGCATCAGGAGACGCCGCCATCGCCTTCGGAGGCCACGCCGCCACTACGCGGCCCATCACCCCTATTCTCCCGAACCGTCGGGGAGCGCCGCGCCCCGGGGCGCCTCGCCCACCGCCGTTCCCGGTCGAAACGTCCGCCTGACAGGCTTCGCGCCGCGAAAGATGCCGGCCCCTCTGCCGCAAGGCGCAAGAGAACTAGGAATGATACTCAGCATATGATAGAATGCTTGACAGACAAGGAGACGAGCCGGGCGTCCGCCCAAGGACCCGGCCAGCTCCCTGGCACGAGGCGCGCGCCGGGCCGGGGGAACGTGCTACCACGCAGGAGGGGAGAGCATGGCAACGGTTATCGTGAACACCACCGCGGGCAAGACGATGGCGCAGAAGCGTGCGGTCATCGCCGAGATCACCGACACGGTTGAGAAGCACTTCAAGCTGCCCCGCGGGGTGATCCGGGTGTACGTGAACGAGGTGGCGCGGACGAACGTGGCGGACGGCGGCGTGATCTTTGCCGAGCGGGACAAGAAGGCGAAGGCGAAACCGAAGAAGGCGGCCCCAACGAACAGCGCGGCGGCGAAGAAGCGGGTGGCGGCTAAGAGCAAGGCGAAGGCGAAGTAGGGCGGCGTGGCGCGCCCTGCCGCCTCCGCAGGAGGCGGGACGCCGCTGCGGGCCGTGGGTCCTCTGCCGCCGCTCACCCTGCGGCCGAGGATGACTCGTTGGCCTCCGGGGGCGCCAGCTCCATGTCCGGCAGGTGGGGATCACCGCGCCGATGCACGTTGGTGCTGATCATGACGGCGCAGCCCGGGCAGAAGTATTGGCGGCAGACCATGTCGTCGCGCGGCGACAGCGCGTTGAGCGGGTTCACCTCGGCGAGGGGCACTTCGCGGTAGACGGCGCCCTGCTTCGGGTCCCGCGACACCGGGCCGTAGACGTGGCCGCAACGGTTACAGATGAGCACCAGGCCGCCCTCCTGTTCGGCCACCTCGAGGGCTTCGCCGATGCGCAGCCCCGGGTAAATCCAGCCCGAGGCTCGCTTGCTTTGCTCGTCCATCCCTGATTCCCCCCAAGGAGTTCGCTCCCGGCGCGGCCCCTGCGCAGGGCGAAGCGAGCCTCAGGCGCCGCCGGCCGCCCCCACGCTCCATCCCTCCACGGCCAGGCTTGTCCCGCGGCGCCCGCGGCGCACGGCGTCGCGGGTCTTGGCGGTCGCCAGCAGGTCGGGCGCCAGGCTCTGCGGATCAAGTACGACCCCGTAGAGGCGGACCGCGCTCTGCACATCGCAGAGGCCCTGCGCCGCGTCGGCGCTGACAAGGTGCGGCTCGCGCTCCAGCGGATCGCCATAGCCGCCGCCGCCGCAGCAGTACGTGACAATCGCGTCGCCGTTCTCCAGCATCGTCATGTCCTTGGCGGCCAGGACGGCACCCTCGACGGCGCCCATCTCCTCGCTGCCGCCGGGCAGGGAGCGGCCTGCCGCCGGGGCGCCCTGCGGCTGCCATGCCCTGCGGTAGACGACGTTCGCGTTGACGCTGCCGGGAAGGCCTCCCATGAGGCCGCGCGCTTCGCTCTGGTTGATGCCGTGGCCGAAGACGAAGCAGCGCACCGGCGAGGCGGCCTTGTGGACCAGGCGCCCCAGCTCCAGGCCCGCGCCGCCGCGGTACTTTCCGGGTCCCAGGGTGGCGGGCTGCTCCTTGCGGTAGAGGTAGAGGAGCGGGTAGAGCCGCTCCACCGTCTCGATATTCGACATCGCCATCTTCGGCGAGCCCGGCGTGCCCTCCACGTCGAGGCCGTCGCGCGTGCTGCGGGCGCCGCCTCCTCCGCCCGTGTCGAGCATCGTGGCCGTGAAGTAGCGGCCCCGCTGGTCGAGGCCGGAGAAGTTCGCCCCGATCCACCCCGGCCAGCCCGTCGCCATGAGCTCCCCGCGGTAGCGCTCGCTGCAGGCGTACATCTTCGCGATCGCCTGCATGCAGACGTTGAAGGTCATGAAGGTGGCCGCCACCGTCGCCGCGCTCACGGCGGCCGGGTGGCGGGCGTTGTTCACGGTCCCCTCCTCCGAGATGATCTCCACCAACCCTGAGATCGCCCCGGTGGCCCACGGCATGTCGTAGCAGAGCAGCGTCAGCATGGCGGCCATGACCCCGCCCCACAGGCCGGTGTAGGTGCAGTTGATCATGCCGGGCGCCTGGGGGCTGGTGCCGCGGAAGTCGAAGGTGAGGCGCTCGCCGCGCTTCGTCATCGCCACCTTGATCTCGTAGAGCGCGTCGGTGCTGCCGTCGTGGTCGATGTAGCCGTGCTCGTACCAGGCGCCGTCGGGCAGCTCCGCCAGCCGCCGCCCCAGGCGACGCCGCACGTCCTCGAGTAGCCGCTCCTGCACCGCGAGGAAGGTGTCGACGCCGTACGTCTCGATGATCTCGGCGATGCGCTGACGCGTCTTGTTGATCGCCGCGATGCGGGCGCGCAGGTCGAGGGCGTTGAACTCCGGGGTGCGGCTGTTGCGGATGAACATGCGCTCGACGTCGGGCCGCAGCCGGCCTGCTTCGACCACCTTCAGCGGCGGCAGCACCGGCGCCTCGCCGTAGATGTCGCGGGCGCCGACGACGAAGCTCCCCGGCACCGGCCCCCCCACGTCCATCTCGTGCATGCAGAGGCCGGTCCAGCAAACGACGCGGCCCTCGTGGTGGATCGGCGCCACGACGATGTAGTCGTTCATGTGCACCGCCCCCACCCAGGGGTCGTTGGTGAGGAACATATCCCCCTCGTGGATACCCGGGTCGCGGCTGTAGTCCTTGACGATGTTCTTCACCGCGATGTCAATGGAGAGCGACAGGCGCGTCACATAGACGCCGATGAAGAGAGTGTCGCCCCTGTACGACATAAGGGCGCTGTTGAAGTCGTACGCCTCGTAGACCACCGGCGAGCCCGACATCTGCGCCGCCAGCAGCCCCTGCTCGTCGTTGATGGCCCACAACCGGTGCCGCAGCACCTCGTAGGTGATAGGATCGAGGGTCTCCCCTCGTGGTGCAGCCTGCATGGTTCTCACTCCGCGGCGGTTCCCGCCGCCGCATTGTTCCACCGATACGGAAGATCGGCATCTCGGTGCGGCCCCGGATTCGCTTCCTGCCTGCCTCGAAAGTAGGCGCGGACTTGGTCGATTTCACGTGATGATCAAGATGAAGGTCATGCGGCCAAGTGTCCTTCAGCTCTGCGCTCTCTGTGCCTCCGCGGTTCAATGGAGTGCGCCGCAGAGACATAGAGGACGCGGAGAAGGGAGGGGAAGGCGCCACCGACGCAGCGGGGATGCACAGCGATTTCCGCCTGCCTCGGCGTTCAGCCGTGGCCCCTCGCATCCCCATGGTAGGGGCGGTTCGCGAACCGCCCCTACGGTCGCTGGGATGAAAGCCTGCCGCGAACATAGGTACCTACGTGGTCTATCGCACGCGATGCTGAGGCTCCCTGGCACGTCCTACACTCTCTGCGATCTCTGCGCCGCTGCGGTTCAATGGAGTGCACCGCAGAGACGCAGAGGACGCGGAGGTTTCGACAGGCAAGATGCTTGTCCCAGGCGCACTTGGTAGCAAAAAATTCTCGACGAGGATCGGCAAGCCGGGCCGGCCAGCATACCCCATTTTCATCGGTTCGCGGGCAGGCGACCCGCCCATGCGCAGCTATCCTGATTATGCCGCCGCCACCGGCGTACTCGTCGCCCGGCGCTCGCGGCGGATGGCGTCGCGGCACACGGCGGTGGCTTGCAGATCAGGCTTGCAGGTCTCGGCATCGACGATGACGCCGTAGATGCGCTCGGCAAGGTCGCGGTCGCACAGCCCCAGGGCAACGTCCTCGGCGACGAGGTACGGATCGCGCTCCAGCGGATCGCCGTAGCCGCCGCCGCCGCAGCAGTAGGTGACGAGGACGTCGCCGTTGTCCATCGTGGTGTGGTCCTTCGCCGCCATGACGCGGCGTTCTCCCGACCCGAACTCCTCCACGCCGCCCGGCAGCCGCGTGAGCCCTGCCGTGCCCGGCCCGCCGGCGCCGGGGCGCAGGCTCGGCTGCCGCAGCAGGATGTTGCTGTTGACGCTGGCCGGCAGGCCCCCCAGGAGGCCGCGCGACTCCGGCTGGCTGACGGCATGCCCCACCACGAGGTTGCGCAGCGGCTGCGGCGCCTTGTGCACCAGGCGCGCCGTCTCCAGGCCCACGCCGCCGCGGAACTTGCCGGCGCCGGGGGTGTGCGGGTGCTGCTTGCGATAGAGGTAGAGGATGGGGTAGAGGCGCTCGTTGGTCTCGATGTTCGAGATCGCCATCTTCGGCGAGCCCGGCACCCCCTCCACGTCGAGGCCGTCGCGGTTGCTGCGGGCGCCGCCGCCGCCTGCCTGGTCCATCAGCATGGCGGTGAAGAAGCGCCCGTGCTGGTTCAGGCCGGAGTAAAGCGCTCCGGTCCAGCCCGGCCAGCCCACGGCGATGAGCTCGCGGCGATAGCGCTCGCTGCAGGCGTACATCTTCGAGATCGCCTGCATGCAGACGTTGCCGGTCATGAAGGCGGCGCTGATCGTCGCCATGCTCACCGCCGCCGGATGCCGGGCGTTGTTCACGGTGCCCTCTTCCGAGATCACCTCGACGATGTCGTAGAGCGCCCCGCTGGCCCACGGCATGTCGTAGCAGACGAGGTTGAGCAGCGCCACCATGACGCCGCCCCACAGGCCGGTGTAGGTGCAGTTGATCATGCCGGGCGCCTGCGGGCTGGTGCCGCGGAAGTCGAAAATGAGGCGCTCGCCGCGCTTCGTCATCGCCAGTTTCACCTCGTAGATCTCGTTGCGGTTGCCGTCGTGATCGATGTAGCCGTGCTCGCACCAAGTGCCGTCGGGCAGTTCGGCGAGACGGCGGCGCACGCGGCGCTGCACGTCGGCGATGATCTGCTCCTGCACGACGAGGAAGGTCTCGACGCCGTAGGCCTCGATGACCTCGAGAAGGCGCTGGCGGGTCTTGTTGATGGCGGCGATGCGGGCGCGCAGGTTGAGGGCGTTGAGCTCCGGCGTGCGGCTGTTGCGCAGGAAGAGGCGCTCGACGTCCGGGCGCAACCGCCCCTTCTCGACGATCTTCATTGGCGGCATCACCGGCGCCTCGCCGTAGACGTCGGTGGCCCCCACCACGAAGCTCCCCGGCATCGGCCCGCCCACGTCGTTCTCGTGCATGCAGAGGCCCGTCCAGCAGACGATGCGCCCGCCGTGGTAGATCGGCGCCACCACGGTGTAGTCGTTCATGTGGATGGCGCCGAACCAGGGGTCGTTGGTGAGGAACATGTCGCCGTCATTGATGCCGGGGTCCTTGCCGAACTCCTTCAGGAGGTTCTTCACGGTGATGTCGATGGTCAGCGAAAGGCGCGTGGTGTAGACGCCGACAAAGAGGGAATCGCCGCGCTGCGTCAGCAGGGCGCTGTTGAAGTCGTACGCCTCGTAGACCACCGGCGAGCCCGACATCTGCGCCGCCAGCAGACCCTGCTCGTCGTTGATGGCCCAGAGGCGGTGGCGCAGCACCTCGTAGGTGATGGGATCGATGCCCGGCTGCGTGTTTGCGTCGTTCATGAGCGCAGTCCTTCTCAACACGGCGAGCGCCATGCTATTCCCGCACCACCGCGCCGCCGCTCGGGGTCATGCTTCGCCGCAAAATAGGTCACGGCCACGTAATGCTGAGATTCCCATAGGCATCGACGCGCGCCAGGGACGCGACCGGCAGGACGATGGTGTCCCCCATGCGCTCGATGACGGCCGGGCCGCTGATCTCGTGCCCGAAGCGCAGCGCCTCGCCGCTGTAAATCGGCGTGTCATGGAACTCGCCGTCGAAGTAGGCCCGCCGGGAGCCGCGCAGGGCCGCGGAGGCATCGGCGGGGACCGCCGCCTCCTGGCGCTCGATCCGCGGCGTAAACACCTCGTGGGTGCCGTCGACGCGGAAGGTGATGAACTCCGTGCCCGCCTCGTGGTAGGCGCCCCCCTTGCCGTAGAGCTCCTCGTACTGCACGTGGAAGCGCGCCACGATCGCCTCCGCCACCTCGGGGGTGAAGGGCTGCCGCGGCGTCGCCACTCCCAGCTCGTGCACCTGCATCTGGTAGCGCATGAAGACGCTGCGCTCGAGGGTGACCCCCGCCGCGGCGATCCCCTCGTCCTCGAACTGCGCCAGCACCTGGCGCTCGAGGTCGGCATAGATGCCGTCGATGCCGCGGCAGACCTCCGCCCCGTACGGGCTCTTCGTCGGGAAGGAGCGCTCGGCGGTGTGCACGAGGTCGGAGGTGATGATGCCGAAGGCCGAGAAGACCGTCGAGTTGGCGAGAACGCAGACCGAGTGGGCGCCGATGTCGCGCCCGAAGAAGGGGGCGTGGGTCGGCCCGGCGCCGCCGTAGGAGAAGAGGATGAACTGCCGTGGGTCGTAGCCGCGCTCGATGGTCGAGCGCCGCACCAGGTCGGCCATCTGCGCGTTGGTGATGCGGAAGATACCGGCCGCCGCCGCTACCACGTCCATGCCGAGCCGCGCCGCCAGGCCCTCGAGCGCCTGTTCGGCACGCCCGCGGTCGAGCCGCATGCGCCCGCCGAGGAAGTTCTCCGCGTTGAGGTAGCCGAGGACGATGTTCGCGTCCGTAACGGTCGGCTGCTCGCCGCCGCGGCCGTAACAGGCCGGTCCCGGCATCGCCCCGGCGCTGGCGGGGCCGACGTGCAAGAGGTTGTCCTCGTCCACCCAGGCGATGCTGCCGCCGCCGGCGCCGATGGTCTTGATGAGAACCTTCGGCGCCAGGAAGGTGTACTGCTCGACCACCGGCTCTTTCTCGAGCTGCAAGGAGCCGCCGGCCACCAAGCTGACGTCGAAGGAGGTGCCTCCCACGTCGGTGCAGATGATGTTCGCCGCCTCGTAGAGCTGCCCGAAGTAGCGCGACCCCAGCGTGCCGCCGACCGGCCCCGAGTCGAGGAGCATGACGCCGCGACGCTGCGCGAGCTGCGTCGTCGTGAGGCCGCCGTTCGACTGCATGACGAGGAGCGGCCGGCGGTAGCCTTCGCCGCGCAAGGCCGTCTCCAGCCGGCCCAGATAGTCCGCCACGCGCGGCCCGAGGTAGGCGTTCAGCAGCGTGGTCACCGAGCGCTCGTACTCGCCGAGCACCGGGGCGATCTGCGACGACAGGCTGACGAAGAGGTCGGGGTGCTGGCGCGCCAGGTAGTCGCCGACGGCTTCCTCGTGGGCGGGATTGATGAAGGACCAGAGGAAGCAGACAGCGACGGCGCGCACCTCCCTGGCTCGCAAGGCGTCCACGGCGCGCTTCACGTCGTCGAGGTCGAGGGGCACGATGACCTCGCCGGCGAAGTCGATGCGCTCGGCCACCCCCATGATGCAGGGGCGGGTGATGATCGGCGGCTCCGGCTTGCGCATGGCCACGGCATGGATCATCTCGCGCTCCGAGAGGCCGGCGCGCTTCACCATGGCGCGGCCGATCGGCACCGTATCCTCGTGGCCGCGAGTTGTCAGCAGCCCCGTCTTCACCCCCTTGCGCTCGATCATGGCGTTGGTGGCGATGGTGCAGCCGTGCATGAAGTGCTCCGTCTGCGCCAGCAGCGCGCCGCGGCTCAGCTCAAGCTGCCGCGCGGCCACCTCCACGACCTCGAGGACGCCGCGGGCGGGATCCTCCGGCGTGGTGTCGCCCTTGGCAATCCAGGTGCGGCCCTGGGCATCCATGACGACGCAATCCGTGAACGTCCCCCCGATATCGACGGCGATCTTGTACATGGTGCGCTCGTCCACCTCCTGCGGCATCGGCGGCGCGTGCCACCGGCGGGCGCCCCGAAGGGTCGCTGCGATCACGATGGCTGCGCTCCCCCACGGCGATGCTGACAATTCTACTCAGGTTCCGCGTTGGCACAAGGGCGCTGCTCTCGAACGGCCGCGCCCCGTTTCGTTCTTCATCAGCGCCCGGCGAGCCCCACGGTCGGGAGATAGCGAGAATTCATCGAGGCGGCTGCGCAGCTCTTGCTTTCTTCGCAGAACTGTGGAAATATTATTTTCCCCTGGGGCAGAGGGCCGCCGGGGTTTTCTGTGCGGCGCTCCGGCGGCCGGCGTGGAAGGGTGCTGTCCCGCTGGCGCCACGAAGGAGGCACTGAAGAGGCGACGGAGAGAGCGCGTTCCCGGCGGGGTTCCTCAGCGGGCCCTACCGCCGCGACGTGCTCAGGGCGTCTGCGTCTTTCCTGCTGCGCATCGCGTGCCTTGACCTTGTTGTCGATGTTGAGGAGACCCGTCCATGAAAGCAGTTGTCATCCACGAGCACGGCGACCCGGAGGTCCTGAAGGAAGAGGAGTACCCAACACCGCAACTCGGCCCCGAAGACGTGCTGGTGAAGGTGAAGGCGTGCGGCGTCAACCAGGCAGACTTGATGATCCGACGCGGCGACGTGCGCATGTATCCCAAGCTGCCCCACATCCTCGGTAGCGAGATCTCCGGCGTCGTCCACAGCGTCGGCAGCGCGGTGACGCAGTGGAAGGGGGGAGAGCGGGTCATCGTCTACCCCGGATTCGGCTGCGGGCACTGCGAGTTCTGCGTCAAGGGGCATCTCTATAGCTGCAATACCTACAAGTACTTCGGCACCCAGATGCAGGGGACTTACTCGGAGTTCGTGAAGGCTCCCTGGTACAACATGGTCCCCCTGCCGGAAGAAGTCTCCTTCGTGGAAGGGGCTGCCATCCCCATGGTGATGCTCACCTCGTGGCACATGGTGGTGGACCAGGCGAACGTGCGGCCCGGCGAGATCGTCCTGGTGCACGCCGCCGGTAGCGGCATCGGCTCGGCCTCGATCCAGATCGCCAAGCTCTGCGGCGCCACCGTCATCGCCACCGCCGGCTCCGACGACAAGGAGGAGCTGGCCAGAAGCCTCGGCGCCTCGCACTTCATCAACTACCGCAAGACCGACTTCCGCGAAGAGGTGGGGAAGATCACCAACAAGCGCGGCGTGGATGTGGTCATCGAGCACACCGGCGAGTTCACCTGGGACAAGAGCGTGCGCTCGCTGGTGAAGCACGGCCGCCTCGTCGTCTGCGGCGCCACCTCGGGGCATAACGGCTACACGGATATCCGCTACGTCTACTACAAGCACCTCAACATCATCGGCTCGACGCTGGGCACCATCGAGAACCTGAAGCACGCGCTGCAGTATGTCGCCGCGGGCCGCATCCGCACCGTGGTCGATCGGGTCTATCCCATCAGCGAGGTGCGCAAGGCGCACGAGATCATGGAAGCCCGCCAGAACAAGGGCAAGCAGGTGCTGCAGATGTGGGACTAGCGTGGGACGAGCGAGGGAGATGGTTGAGACTTTCAGAGACGCACTCGGGGGAGGGTTGCCATGCGTACCTACCGCTCGAAAGAGGAGATGCCCCACGACTACTACGCCATGCTTGTGGACATCATGACGCGCCAGTTCCTGCGCGAGCTGGAGAACTCCGCCATCTTCGGGCGCGCCATCCAGTACGCCCCGAGCTGGCGGGCCAAGGCCGAGCTGGCCGAGATTTCCTACGAGGAGGCGCAGCACGGCATCATGACGGCGCCGATCCTCGAAGGTCTGGGCATCGACCTGAAAGAGATCGACAACCGCTGGCGGTTGGCCGAGGCCTTCCTCGGCAACGTTGATGAGGTGCAGGACTGGGTCGAGATGATCGTCTACTGCTCCCTCATCGACCGCGCCGGCAAGACGCACGTGGCGGTGCTGGCCGGGAACAGCTACGAGCCCTACGCCGCCATCATGGATAAGATCGTCGAGGATGAGGAGGGGCACGAGTCCTACGGCGAAGAGGCCATCGCCGAAATCTGCCAGGACCCGGCTCAGCGCCAGCGCGTCGGTCAGCTCTTCCGCAAGTGGCTGCCGCGCTGCGTCAAGCTCCTCGGCAAACCGCGCAGCGCCGCCAACCGCTTCTGCGTTGAGCACGGGCTGAAGAACCGCGACAGCGAAGAGGAAATCCGCGAGTACCTCGACTACTGCCGGCAGATCGCCAAGAACGTCGGCATTCCGTTCCCCACCGCCGAGGAGCTGCGGGCCGAGGGGGTGATCCTGCCGCGGGGGTGGGTGTAGCGGCCCCGCCTGACGGCGTCCGCGGCGGGGCTCGGGCAGCGACACGATCGGCCTCAATGCTCGTTTCGGCTCCCGCCGCGAGGGAGCCATGGAACGCCTCACCATGCCCACCATTCTCCCCCCATGCCGGCTGCTGGTTGACGTAGCCTGGCTGCGCGCCAACCTTGGGAGTTCCAGCCTCCTCTGCATTGATGCGCGCAACGCTGAGGAGTTCGCCAAGGGGCACCTGCCGGGCGCGGTGAACGTCGATACCTACGCCTGGGGCTGGTACGACACCTCGCCGGCGGGCTTGCAGGCATACACGCGGAAGATGGCGGGTCTCATCGCCGGTCTGGGAGTGCGGCGGCAGGACGCGGTGCTCTTCTACCAGGGCACCTCGGGGATGCTGGCGGCGCGGGGCGTCTGGCTCCTGCATTACCTCGGGCGCCAGCGCGTCGCCATGCTTGACGGCGGCCTGCGCGACTGGGCAGAGACAGGCGGGGAGGTGACGATCGAGGTCCGTGAACCCCGCGCGGCCGTTGCCCCCGGCGATGCGCCCATCCCCGATGCCGCCTGCCTGGCGTCCTACACCTACGTGCGCGAGCGTATGGGAGACAAGGCCAGCATCATCCTGGACGTGCGCGCCGACGATGAGTACCGCGGCGAGAACGTGCGCGCCAGCCGCGGCGGCACCATCCCCGGCTCGGTCCACCTCGAGTGGCAGGAGTGCCTCGGCGCCGATCGCCGGTTCCTCCCGCCCCAGGCGCTGCGGGAGCTGTTTGTCGGGCGCGGCGTCACCCCGGAGCGGGAGGTCATTACCTTCTGCCAGGGGGGCGCGCGCTCCTCGCACACCTATCTTGCCCTGCGTCAGGCTGGCTATCCGAAGGTGCGGAACTTCATCGGCTCCTGGCACGAGTGGGCCGACCGCCACGAGCTGCCGATCGAAACTCCGCAGCGATGAGCCGCGGGCGGGCGCCGCCGGTCCGCGCCGCGTGCCCACGGCGAGCTTGGGGATCGGGGAAGCACGGCCATGACCCTCCCATCCAGCGTCAGCATTGTCGAGGTGGGGCCGCGCGACGGTTTGCAGGGAGAGGCGCGGCACGTCGCCACCGCCGACAAGATCGCCCTCATCAACCGCCTGAGCGCCTGCGGCCTGCGGCGCCTCGAGGTGTCGTCGTTCGTCAGCGCCAAGGCCATCCCGCAGCTTGCCGACGCGGCCGAGGTGCTGGCCGGCATCGAGCGCGCCCCGGGCGCGCGCTACAGCGTTCTGGTGGCGAACGAGCGCGGCTACGAGAGCGCCGCGGCGGCGGGCGCCGACGAGGTGGCCGTCTTCCTGTCGGCCAGCGAGGCCCACAACCAGCTCAACGTCGGCAAGAGCATCGCGGACACCCTGGCGAAGCTGCGGCCGGTGGCGCGGCGGGCGGCGGCGGACGGGGTGCCGGTGCGCGGCTACGTCTCCACGGTCTTCGGCTGCTCCCTCGCCGGCAAGGTGGAGGCGGCGCGGGTGGAGCGCATCTGCGGCGAGCTTGCCGACATGGGGGTGGGGGAAATCTCGCTGGGGGACACCATCGGCGTGGCGCACCCGCCGCAGGTTCAGGCCATGATCGAGGGGCTGCGCGCGCGGCTTGGCGACCTGCCACTGGCGCTGCATCTCCACGATACCCTCGGGCGCGGGCTGGCGAACGTCTGGGCGGGATTGCAGGCGGGGATTCGCGTCTTCGACAGCTCGGTCGGCGGGCTGGGAGGCTGCCCCAATACGCCGGGAGGGGCCGGCAACATCGCCACGGAGGACCTCGTGAGCCTGCTGCGGGCCATGGGCATCGCCTGCGGCGTGGAGGAGGAGGCGATCCGCGCGGTGGCGCGCTTCGCGGCGTCGCTCGTCGATCACCCCCTGGCCAGCCACTGCGCTTACGCCGGCGGCACCGCGGAGGAGAGAGCGTGAGCGAGGCCCCCCTGCTCATCGAAGATCGCGAGACCGTGCGCTGGCTCATCCTGAATCGGCCCGAGAGCCGCAATGCGCTGAGCCGCGACCTCGTGGCTCGGCTTGGCGAGGCGGTGGCAGCGACGGCCGCGGAGCACGGCGTGCGCGTGGTGGTGCTGCGCGGCGCCGGCGACGAGGCGTTCTGCGCCGGGGCTGACTTGAAGGAGCGGCGCAGCATGGGCGACGATGAGGTGCGCGCCTTCCTGCGTGGGCTGGGGGCGGTGATCACCGCCATCGAGGAGCTGCCGCAACCGGTGGTGGCGGCCATCAACGGTCACGCCCTCGGCGGTGGGCTGGAGCTGAGCCTCTGCTGCGACCTGCGGCTGGCGGCCGAGCATGCCCGCCTGGGGCTGCCGGAGGTGCGCCTGGGGATCATTCCCGGCGCCGGCGGCACCCAGCGCCTGCCGCGCATTGTCGGGCCGGCGCGGGCACGCGAGCTGATCCTCACCGGGCGCCAGCTCAGCGCCATCGAGGCCCTGCCGTACGGCCTCGTGCACCGCGTGGTGGCCGCCGAGCGGCTTGACGAGGCGGTCGGGGATCTCTGCCAGGAGCTCCTCCTCGCCGCGCCTATCTCCCAGGCGCAGGCGAAACGAGCCCTGCGCGCCGCCGAGGCGGACCTCGCCACCGGCCTCGCCTTCGAGACCGCCGCCTACGAGCGCTGTCTGCACTCGGAGGACCGGCTTGAAGCCCTCGCCGCCTTCCGCGACAAGCGCCCTCCCCACTTCCAGGGACGCTAATGCCGCCGAAGCTCGTTAACTAAATTGTGCGAGGGAGCGGTGCCCCTTCGCCTGCCTGCCGGCAGGCGCATCCCGCCTTGTAGGGGCGGTTCGCGAACCGCCCCTACGGGATGGGAGTGCGGGGGAAGAAGGGTCCGCCACAACAAATGGACCCCGCGGCGCAGCAACCTCGTCAGCGAATTTCCGCGGCGCATCTCACCCGCTAGATGACCGGGTCGCTGATTCCCATGGAGGCCAGCGTTTCCTGGAACGTGCCGAGGGCCTTCTCGATGCTCGCCAGCTTATCGATGCCGAAAATCTTCAGGGCATCAGCCTTGTGCGTCATGGCATCGACGTAGATCGGCGTCCACTCCTTGGCGACATCGCGGGCCAGGGCGGTATCTTCCGGATGGGTCTTGAGACGCTCGCGCAGCCAGGTGATGCCGAAGGCGACGTGGCGCCCTTCATCCTGGAGCTGGCGTTGCAGGATGGTGCGAGTCACCGGGTCCTTCCCCGACTCGCAGAGCGCATCGTAGTGCGCAGTGAACTGGCTGGCGGCCAGGAGCTCCCCCAGAATATTCAGGCTCATGACGGACTGCACCGGGTGCTCATAGGCGTAGCAGCCCGAGATGGCTTTCACCCAGGCGGAGTTGCCGCTCCGCACCGTATCCGGGTCGAGGCCCATCTTGCGCAGGCGCATGCGGTAGGCGTGGCAGTGGCGCGCCTCCTCGAAGCACTGGGTGGCCAGGAACTCGCGCGCCGCCAGGTCCTCCTTGGGGAGCTGGGTCATGATGCGCGCCGGCGCGTCGATGCCGACTTTCTCACCGATCTGATAGGTCGCCAGGATGCCGCGCAGGAGTTTGGTTTCGATGTCGCTCATCGGGCAGGGTTCATCCCAGTTAATGTCGGTGTTGGCGTTCCACTGATTCCGCTTCGCCATCTCGTAGAGCCGCCAGATTTCATTCTGGGTGTGGGCGTAATCGGTGAGGGCCATGCCGCTGCCTGAGCCGGCAGGGGCGTGCGTGGTGGCGTATTCTTCCATGGGTGCTCCTTTCCTGTTGTCCGCGCAACCAGTTCAGCATCGCTCCCGAGTCTTGCGACTTCGCTTGGCAGGCGAGATGCCGGGTTCCTTCGCGTCGTGGTGTTGCTGCCGCCGTTCATGCAGAGGGCGCCGTGCACGTGACGCGCGCTCCGGGGCAGCCAGGCCATAGAGGTCCAGCGTGGGTTGGGAGCCGTTCGGACCACCGCGGCCGCCTCGCTCCGCGAGGCGCTGCAGGGCCCAGGCGCACCAGTCACGGTACATCCGTTCGTAGCGCAATCCCCACTCCAGACAGAGGAGCGGCCCCAGCAGCGAGTCGTTCGGCAGGGCGCGCAGGACGCCGTAGCGCGCCTCGATCTGCTCCTTGATCGCCTCGTAGGTCGCCAGTCGCTCGGCATGGGCGCGTGCGGCCAAGGCCAGCAACGCCTCGCCGTCCGCCGCGGCCATCGCGTCGATGCCATAAACGCGCAGGAGGAGGTCGTCCTTCATCTCGAAGCGAATGAGCGCCGCCTTCTGCCATGCCGCCAGCGCTTCGCGGCCGCGTCGGGTGATGGCGTAGATGGTCCTGTTCGGGCGATGGGTCTGGATCTCGCATTTCGAGCGCAGCAGCGCTTCGCGTTCCAGCCGGCGCAGCTCGGGATAAATCTGCGCCAGATGGGCGTGCCAGCAGAACATCACCGATTGCTGGAAGCGCTGACGGATGTCGTAGCCGGTCAGGGGCTTGCGGCGCAGCAGCTCGAGGAGGGCGTAGCGGAGCATGCCAGGTTCCCACAATAGGGACATTTTGTACTATGCAAACTTTTCTCTATGAATGGCATGAAGGGGACCCTGCCGTCAAGAAAAAAATGTCTCCACCCCTGCAGCCGCGGCAGGATAGCGGCGGCCCGCTGCGGAGGAGACCATCCCGGCAGCCTCGACAGGGAGCAGCCCGCTCGGAGCAGGCGGGACCCAGCCACCACCCGCAGCGCCGAGGGGAGCGGCAGGCAGGAGCGCGGAGCGCTGGCGAGGGTTCGGAAAGGAACGGGGGGTGGTTCGGGGAGGTCGAGCTTTCCCACCCGGGGGCAAGGGGTTTGCCCCCGGGGCCACCATGCTCTCCTGGACCGGCGTCTGGGCGGCAAGAGACTGGCAGCCGGCGGGAGAACCCAGAGAGCTGCGTCCGTACGCAGCCTACATCGCCGCCTTGGCCACGAAGCTGCCATCCCAGAGATCGTCGATGTTGAGCTTCTGCTTCACGAAACCGTTCTCAAAGAGCCAATCCTGAAACTGCGCCACGCTCTTCATGTTCGGCTTGCCATCCGGAGCAATCCCGGTGGGCACCGCGGCTTTCACCAGCTCCGCGGGGACCTTCGTGTGCTTCGAGATGATTGCCGCCACCGTATCACCTCGCTCCCCGGTGCTGTGGTAGAAGCGCACCGCCTTCATATAGGCATTCATGAAGCGCTGCGCCGCCTCGCGGTTCTCCTTGATGAACTTGTCGGTGTAGATGATGTAGGCGATTTGGAAATCCCGCCCTTTCGGCAGCTCATCGCCGCGCACCAGGACCTTGGCGACGTTCTCGCGCTCGGCCCGGATGCACCACGGCTCGACGCAGATACCGACCTCCACCGCCTTCGTCTGCATACCCTGAAAAATCTGCGGCATCCCAAGGTAGGCGACCTTCGCGTGGTCGTACGGGACGCCCGCCTGCTCGAGAGCGAGCACGAGGAGGTAGCCGGCGCCGTTGAGCGGCGCCGTATTGATAAGCTTGCGGCCCTTGAGATCAGCAATCTTGGTGATCTGGCCGCTGTCGTAGAGGTCTTTCCGCACCATGATCTGAGTGATGCCGTGGCCTTCGGACCAGCGCCCCTTATCGGCGACGATCTTCATCTTCAGGCCCTTGGCCACTGAGTTGTAGAAGCCGGCGCTGAGGGCGCCACCCACCACATCGAGCTGCCCCGCCGCCACCGGCGCCATCATCTTCTGCGCCGAGACGAAGCTCTCGACTTTCACCTCGAGCTGCTGCTCGGTGAACATCCCCTTCTCGAGAGCGATGAAGATCGGCGCATACGAGATGAAGGGCTGGATGCCCATATTCACCTTCTCCTGCTCTGCCGTGGCGGGGCCGCCCGCCAGCCCGGCGAGCAGAACCCCCACGCCGACAACCAGGCCGACACCACGCAGCATTCGCCCTTTTGCTGGTCGATTCATCTTCCCTTCCTCCTCTGCGATGCTGAGGTTCACTCCGCGGACGACTCGGTTCATGGTAGGGAAGCGGCGGGGCCCCGGCACGAGGTGCAGGAGGCTTGCGCAAGGCTGCGACAGGTTCGGCTGCCGCTTCCTCCCCGCTTCTCCGCGGCCTCTCACCCCTGGGAAGCCCGACCTGCGGCGGAGTGGGCGGCGGCTACGCTCTGCTTCAGTTTCTGGCGCCAGAAGTTCAGGATGTCCAGCAGTGTCGTGTCGAAGCTGATGCGCGGCTGCCAGCCCGTCACCGTGCGGAAGAGGGTGTTATCGCCGAGCAGGACGGGCACGTCCGACGGGCGCAGGCGGGCGGCATCCTGCCGCACTTCGATCTTCTGCGAGCTCATTGCCAGGAGCTTCTCGAGCAGCTCCCGTATCGCAATGCACGACCCTGAGCAGATGTTGTACACCTGACCCGGCTCGCATTTCTCCAGGGCCAGCCAGTAGGCGCGCACCGTATCGCGCACATCGGTGAAATCCCGCTTCGCCTCGAGATTCCCCACGTGCAAGAGCGGCGGCCGGAGACCCAGCTCGATCTCGGCGATCTGCTTGGCGAAGTTCGAGCAGACGAAGACCTCGCCGCGGCGCGGCCCGGTGTGGTTGAAGGCGCGCGTGCGCACGACATTGAGCTTGTAGCTCATGAAGTACTGGTAGGCGAGGAGGTCCTGCCCCACCTTGCTGACGGCGTACGGACTCATCGGTCGGAGCTGATTGGTCTCGCGGATCGGCAGCTCGTGCTCGTAGACCATGCCGTACTCTTCGCTCGAGCAGGCGATCTGAATGAAAGGGTTGATGCCGGCGCCGCGCACCGCCTCGAAGATGTGCAGGTTGCCGAGGATGTTCGTGGTCAACGTTTCGGCCGGTGCGTTCCAGGAGGTGGGGACGAAGCTCTGCGCCGCGAGATGGAAGATTTTCTCCGGTTTCACCCTGGCGATGATCTCGGTGACCGAGGTCTGATCCCGCAGGTCGCACTCATGGATGGAGATGCGCTCGAGGTAGGGAGCGATCGCCTCGGTGTTGCTGCGCCAGCGCTTGATGCCGTGGACCTCGACATCCGACCGCGAGAGGAGGTACTCGACAAGGTGGCTGCCCGCGAACCCCGTGATGCCAGTGATGAGCACTCGTTGCATGCAAACCTCCCCTCTCCCCGGCGGCAGCGAGCTGAAGGAGCGCGGGCGCGGGCCCGGCCCCACCCTCCCCTTCCCGCCATGCTCGTTGCGATCCTGCTCGGCGGCGATCGCTCACACGCATAGTCTACTTCATCACCGCGCGCCTGCAAAGATGCTGGGCCCAGGAGGGGCCCCACGACCTCCCGCGAGATTACCCGGCACGGCGTACCCGCTCCCATATTTAGCGTTGTTCGAGTCCAAGCCACCCTGTATACTGGGGTTGAGCGGAAATCTTGCTTGACCTTTCCTGGTCCCGGCACGGGCGGGAAGGGGTATGGGTGGGGGCAAGAATCCGTTCTGCCCCGCTGCGCATCATGGTTTCGCTCCAGAGAGGAGGACCCCTGTGAGTCGCCAATCTCCAGCCAGCTTCTGCGGCTTGCTGCTCATGGTGATGACCGCGTGGTTGAGTGGCCCTCTGCTTACCACCACGCAGGCGCAACAGAACAGCACCCTCCCCAAGGGCATGCCCACGGAGCAGGTATTGGAGGGTCTCACCAAGCGCCTCGATGAGCTCTTCGCACAGATGCAGCAACTGCGCGGCGAGAACGAGCGCCTGCGCGCTCAGGTGGACTTCATCGCGGCGCAGAAGCAGAAGCCTACCGCCAAGCAGGCGGCGCCGGGTCCGCTCCTGCCGGGTCACCTGATCAGCGCGGTTCATCTGCCGGAAAAGGTGACCTTTGCCGGCGAGCCCGTCCCTCTCGACCGCTGGGATGTTCGTGAACGGCTGGAGCGCGAGTTCTTCACCTTCTTGGGGGAGCCGGCGAAAGTTCTCCTGCTGATGAAACGGAGCGGACGGTTCTTCCCCTACCTCGAGGCGCAGCTCCGCAAGCACAGCTTGCCGGATGATCTCAAATACCTCGCCGCCGTGGAGAGCTGGCTGAACACGAGTGCCTACTCCCACGCAGGCGCTTCCGGGGTGTGGCAGTTCATCAAGTCGACGGGCCGGCGCTACGGCATGCGCTATGACACCTGGGTGGATGATCGCCGCGATCTGGAGAAGTCAACGCGCGCGGCGATGCGCTACTTGAGCGAGCTCCAGGCGCGGTTCAGCAACTGGCCGCTGGTGATGGCGGCCTACAATGCCGGGGAGTCACGCGTCTCCCGCGAGCTCGGCGAGCAGAGGGTAACGAGCTACTACCAGCTTGACCTGCCGCTGGAGACGGAGCGCTACGTTTTCAAGATCATCGCCATCAAGCTCATCTTCGAGTATGGGCGGGAACTCGGTTTTCAGCTCGCCCGCAACGATTTCTACGAACCCTACGATACGGAACCCGTGCAGGTGAAAATCCAGAAGCAGCGGGTGCACTTGAGCGAGGTGGCGAAGGCTGCGAAAACGTACTTCCGCCAGTTGAAACGGCTCAATCCATCATTCCGCCGCGACTCCCTGCCCCGAGGCACGTACCGGCTGCACATCCCCAAGGGGCACGCAGCGGACTTTGCCCGCACCTTCGCCGCGGCGCAAGGGGTGAAACCAGAGGTGCTGGCGGGACACCGCGTCGACCCGGAGCCGCAACGGCTTCTCCACGAGGTGCGCCCGGGCGAGACGCTTTGGGCTATCGCTGATCGTTACGACGTGACGGTGCCGCTCCTGCGGCAATGGAACGATCTCGCAAAGAAACCGCCCATCTTTCCTGGAGACGACATCGTCATCCTGACGCGCTGAGGAACCCCAGGGAATAGGCCCTATCTCCCGTCCCCGGGTCCGATGCGGCGCCATGCGGGGGCGAGTGCGCTGATGTGCTTGGCGTGCGGCGGCAGCCTGGACGCTGCGTGCCCGCCGGCGTGTGCAGCGGAGCTCCAAGGAAGCGTGGTCATGCTGGTCGAGGCCATCACCGGCTTGAGCCGCGGCGAGGTGTTGCGCGGGCAGCTCGTCCACCATGAGATTCTTCCCGCCTGCACGCCGCTGTACGGCGCGCCTGCGGCGCCGCTGTCGCCGCTCCTCGCCACGACGCTCCGCGGCGCCGGCATCGAGCAGCTCTACGTCCACCAGGCCGCCGCCCTCGACGCCGCGCGCGCCGGCCGCAACGTGCTCCTCACCACGCCGACGGGGAGCGGCAAGACGCTGGCTTTCAACCTGCCGATCATCGAGGCGCTGCTCCGCGCCGGAGCGCCTGCCGCGGCCGGCGCCGCTCCAGCCCACGCCCTCTACCTCTTTCCCCTGAAAGCCCTCGAGCAGGACCAACTGCAAGGGCTGCGGGGCCTCCTGGCGCTCCTGCCGCCGGGCGCTCGTCCCTTGCGGGCCGACATCTACGACGGCGACACCCCTCCGGCGCGGCGTCGCAAGCTGCGCGACAGCCCGCCGGACATCCTCATCAGCAACCCCGACATGCTGCACCGCAGCCTGCTGGCCTACCATGCTCAATGGGCGGAGTTCTTCCGCCGCCTGCGCTTCGTGGTCCTCGACGAGCTGCATACCTACAAGGGCATCTTCGGCTCGCATGTCGCCCAGGTGCTGCGGCGGCTGCGCCGGCTCTGCGCCTTCTACGGCGCGCGGCCGCAGTTCATCGCCTGCTCCGCCACCATCGCCAACGCTCGCGAGTTCGCCCTGCGCCTGAGCGGGCTTGAGTTCGACGTGGTGGCCCGCAATGGCGCCCCGCAGACCGCTCGCCACCTCCTCTTCGTCAACCCCGCCGGCAGCCCTTACACGCTCGCCGCCAACCTCTTCAAGGCGTGCCTCCGCGCCGGCCTGAAGACGATCGCCTTCACGAAGGCGCGCAAGATCACCGAGCTGCTGCACGCCTGGTGCGTCCAGGGCGACCCGGAGCTGGCGCAGACCATCAGCTCCTACCGCGCCGGTTTCCTGCCGGAGGAGCGCCGCCAGATCGAGGCGAAGCTCTTCTCTGGAGAGCTGCACGGCGTCATCTCAACCAGCGCCCTGGAAATGGGGGTCGATATCGGCGGCCTGGACGCCTGCCTCCTGGTCGGCTATCCCGGCACGATCACCACCACCTGGCAGCGCGCCGGGCGCGTCGGCCGCGCCGACCGCCCCGCCGTCATCTTCCTCATCGCGCAAGCGGACGCCCTCGACCAGTATTTCATGCGCCATCCGCGCAACTTCTTCGAGCGCGGCTACGAAAGCGCCACCCTCGATCCCGACAACCCCGAGGTGCTGGCGCCGCACCTCCTCTGCGCCGCCGCCGAGCTGCCGCTGCGCGCCGATGACGCGGTCTTCGCGCTGCCGCGGCACGCCCCCCTCCTGGCGGAGCTGGAGCGCTCCCACCAGCTCGTGCGCAGCGCCGCCGGCGACGAGTGGTACGCCGCCACCCGGCAGCCGCACCGGCAGACCGACATCCGCGCCATCGGGGAGTCGTTCACCATCTTCGGCCCCGGCGCCAGGGAGGTCGTCGGCACCATCAGCGGCGGCCGCGTGCTGAGCGAGTGTCACGAGGGGGCGATCTACCTGCACCGCGCCCGCCAGCACCTCATCACCGACCTCGACCTGGAGCGGCGCAACGTGCGCGGCAAACCGGTGGAGGTGAACTACTACACCCGCGCCCAGGGGGAAAAATCGACCTCCATCCTCAGCCGCGACGACTCCAAGCCGGTGGCCAATTTCCTCGTCCGGCGGGGCCGCCTGCGCGTCACCTCGCAGATTCTCAGCTTCGAAAAGCGCCGCGTCTTCGGCGGCGATCTCCTCAGCACCCATCCCTTGAACCTGCCCCCCGAATCCTTTGAGACGGTGGGACTATGGATTGAGATCGAGAATGTCATCAAGCATGCCGTGCAGGCGAGGCAGCTCCACTTCATGGGCGCTATCCACGCTGTCGAGCATGCCGCCATCGCCCTCCTGCCTCTCTTCGTCCTCTGCGAGCGGGATGACATGGGGGGCATCTCCTACGCCGAGCACCCCGAGGTGGGCAAGGCGGCGATCTTCCTCTACGACGGCTACCCCGGCGGCGTGGGACTTGCCGCCCATGCCTACACGCTCATCGAGGAGCTGCTGCGGGCAACCCTCGAGCTGCTGCGCGACTGCCCCTGCGAGGAGGGCTGCCCTTCCTGCGTCCACTCGCCGAAGTGCGGCTCCGGGAACAAACCCCTCGACAAGCCGGGCGCCATCTTCGTGCTGCGGGCCTTGCTGGGCGACCTCAGCCTCGCCGAGTTGGCGCAGGTGCAGGCCGAACGGGGGCAGGTCGGCATGGGGGCGCGGTACGCGCTGTCGTCGGGGCAGGCGGCAGCCGATCACCAGCCGGCGGCGGTGACCGCCTCGCGGAGGCAAGAGGAGCCGCGCATCGTCACATTCGATCTGGAGACCCAGCGCAGCGCCGAGGAGGTGGGCGGTTGGCAGAACAAGCACCTCATGCGCGTCTCCCTGGCGGTCGCCTACGACAGCAGCACCGGACTTTACACGACCTACCGCGAGGAGGAGCTCGACAAGCTCGTCGCCCTGCTTGCCGAGGCCGATCTCGTGCTGGGATTCAATATCGCGCAGTTCGATTTCGTCGTCCTCGGCGCCTACACCCCCTTCGACCTGCGCTCCCTGCCGGTCCTCGATCTCCTCCAGGAGGTGCAGGAGCGCCTCGGTTTCAGGCTGAGCCTCAACCACCTGGCGGAGAAGACCCTCGGCGATGCGAAGACCGCCGAAGGGCTGCAGGCCATCACCTGGTTCCGCGACGGCGCCTGGGAGGAACTGGAGGCCTACTGCCGGCACGATGTGGAGCTGACGCACCGCCTCTTCCGCTTCGGCTTGGAGCAGGGCTACCTGCTCTATGAGACGAAAGCGGGCCACCTCGTCCGCCTACCCCTCGACTGGGACCTGCGGGCTCGCTGCCGTCAGCAGGCGAAGGGCTGACCCCGATCGCGGCGCGGACGCCGGCCCCGCGGGCTTGACACCGAGGTTCCCCGCCGCTACATTACAGTCGCTCTTGGGTCGCGCCGGGGCAAGAGGTTGGTGGTGGCGCTCAAACGAGGAGGCGCCAACCGGAAGGCGGCTTCGGGAACGACATGCCCCGGGGGCGAGGGTCTTGTGGCGAAGGCTTCCACGACCAAGGAACGTCAGCGCCCCTGCCCGCAATGCGGCCAGCTCGCGGGCTGGGAAAACAATCCCTACCGGCCGTTCTGCTCGCAGCGCTGCAAACTCCTTGATCTTGGCGCCTGGATCGATGAGCGCTACGCGATCCCCAGCGAGGATGCGATCGCGGCCGAGGAGCGGGCTGACCGCGCCTCCTCTCCAGAAGAGGGAACGAAGTCAGAGTAACGCCGTCTTACCTCCTGGAGTGGCGAAGGCGCCTCACCCGGCGCTGGGTGGGTGGTGGCTTCTGATACGTGGTGGGGGGAAGACATCCCATGGACCGTGCGATGCGGAACAGCACTGCAAGCCGAGCCTGGCGCGTCTGCCTGGTGGCGGGACTGATCACCGTGCTCTGCCTCTTCGCGTCGCCGAGCTTCGCGGCCATCTATAGCTGGCTCGACCGTGGCGGAACCCGCTACTACACGAACGATCCGGACGAGGTCCCGGTGGAGCATCGGGCAGCGAACAAGCTCGAGGTCTACACCTGGACCGGTGTAGACGGCAAGCGCCAGTATACGCTGACCAAAGCCGAGGTGCCGCCGCGCTTCCGGCGCGAGGCCGGCATCACCATGCTCTACAAATGGGTCGATGAGAAGAAGGTCGTCCATTACGCCTTCGACCTCGACGATGTACCGCCACGCTGGCGGAACATGGCGACCAAGGAGACGGGTGAGGCGCTGATCAGCGCCAAGGTGGACACGCCGACGAAGGAGGAGTTGGCCTCGGCCAGCGCCAGGCCGCAAGCGGGCGCCGCGCAGAAGCAGCCGGCAGTCAATCCCTTCGTGGAAGCGCTGCAACGCGCCAAAGACCGTTCGGGTGCTCCCGGACCGGGAGCCGCAACCGGCAAGCCCCAGCCGGCCAACCCCTTTGTCGAAGCGCTGAAGCGAGCCAAGGAGAGGCGCCAGCAGGCCGCCCAAGAAACTCAAGGCCAGGAAGAGCAGCCGCAAGGCTCATCAAATCCCTTCCTCGACGCCATACGTCGCACGCGTGATCAATAGGAGGCCGGAGAGGAGGGTCGGGGGATCCCCCTCCCCACGCGCATCCCGCCATCTCCTGGGCGGCACCGTCTACCTCGTTCGTGAACGTCGGCACCCGGAACCAAGGAGCAAGAGCGAAGGAATGTCGAGCGCGCCGTAACAGGGCTGAGAAGGAGCTGAGAGTCCTCATGGCAGAGCAGGTTGTCGATGTTCGTAGCGTGCGCAGGCGCCTCGAGCGCTTCCAGGAAGATGCCAGCCGGTTTACCACTGAGCAGGTGAGCGACCTGGAGAAGCAGATTCTCGCCTGCGAGCCGGAGGACTCGGTCGAGTTCCAAAAGCACCTCATGGGTGCGATCATCCGCGAGCAGCGGCGGACTATCCGGGATGGCATCGTTACCTTCTTGTTGGCGGGGATCGTTGCGATCCTGAGCCTCTTCTTGCTGGTCAAGATCGTCGCCATCGAGAGCCCCGTGCTCCTCGTCGCCCGCCTGCTCCATCAGCCCTTGGGGGATGTGGATGCCGCCTTCAGCCTGTTGATCCTGGCAATCCCTCCGCTCCTCCTTGGTCTCTTCTCCCTCTACCTGTTGCGCCGCATCATCGAGGCAACGCGCGAGATCAGCCTGGTGCGCCGCTTCCAGGCGGAGCACAGCGGCCCCCTCACCATCTCGGCGTACCGCGCCTATCGCCAGAATGCCCGCAGCTTCACCGTCGCCCTCAGGAACCGCGAGTACCGCTGGAAGTTCAGCTCCACGAAGCGCAAGGCCATCCAGAGCATCTCGGAGGTCGCCGGTATTGAGCGCGAGGACCTGGATCGGTTGCGCGCCGTGCAGGCGGCTTACTTCCTCTTCGAGAACCGTTACATCCAGAATAGCGAGAGCCGCTTCATCAACGAGGTGCTGCCGGAGGAGTGCAAGGCGTTCCGCTACGATCGCAACGTGGAGAAGTTCCTGCGCAGCGAGCGGGTGCAGAACTACCTCTACGCGCCAGTTGAGTAAGCAAGGCGCCCGCGGCCCGGGGCCCGGTCAAAAGGGATCAGCGCGGCAGCGCTGTGGGGGGCGGGGCTGCGCGCAGCAGGGTCCTGCAGACGCGCGGCCGTCGCAAGCGACCTGGAGTGGCGCAGCCATCTTCCGCGCCACGCTGCTGGCGCGACGCGCGGCGGAGGAAGCCGCATGGATGAACCACCTTTGCAGGCAACGCCCCAACAGCCTTCGGCCTCTCTTCCCGCGGCTGCCGGCGAGAGAGTGATTCTGGATCGGCAGCCGCATCCGATCCTCATCGTTCCGTCACTTTCCCTCGTGGCCATTTTTCTCTTCACCGCCCTGGCTTCTGGCGAGTCGTTCATTCACCTCCTGGCGGGAATCGCCGCGTTGAGCGCCCTCTGGCACGGCCGCCGCCGGCGGCGCTGCCGCTTCCTCCTCACGGGGACGCGCTTCGTCGTCACCCTCTCCCGCGGCTGGAACCAGCAGGACGAACGCGCTTTCCCCTGGAGCGGCCTTTACAAGGCGGAGTGCCACCAGAGCGTTCTGGGGCGCCTCCTTGGCTACGGAACCCTGCTCCTCATGACTGATCGGGCGTTGCCTCCCCTGCGCCTGTCGTTCGTCCCCAAGGTTCGCGAGTACGAACGCGCCATCACCGAGCAGCTCCGGGCGCACGCGAAGCGCCGCGTGAACGAGCTGCGCGAGCGCCTCGCCGAGGTTGGCTCGATCGTCGAGATCGAAGCGCGCGAGTTCGAGAAGCTCATGGAGGTGGAGCCGGCCACCCCCTCCCCTCAGTAGCCTGCCGCCAGCCGCTCGGCCAGAAACGCCGGCAACCCTGCCGCCAGAATCTTCTCCGCCGCAGCAGCAACGTCGTAGGCCACCCGCCGCAGCTCCACCCTCCCCTCCACCGTGTCGTAAAGAGCGTAGGAAGCAGCCGGGTCGCCGTCGCGCGGCTGCCCGACGCTGCCGACATTGACGATAGCGCGGCGGTTGGGTGGCGCGCTCGGCTTCAGCTCCAGGACGCCTCCAGGCTCGGCGCGCACGCGGCGGCGATCCTCATCGAAGAGGAAGATACCAGGCACGTGGGAGTGGCCCAGGAAGCAGAGCGGCTCCACGAAGTGGGAGAAGTTGAAGGCGGCGGAACGGAGATCAAGGATGTAGTGCCAGGCGGTCGGCTGGTAGGGCGTGGCATGCACGAGGAAGGCATCGCCGAGGCGCGCTGTTACGGGGAGACCGGCGAGGTAGGCCGCTTCGTCAGGCGCGAGCTGGGCGCGCGTCCACGCGGCGGCGGCGGCGGCGGCAGGGTTGAAGTAGGAGGTGTCGGTCTCCCCGATCGCCGCCCAGTCGTGGTTGCCGGCGATGACGACCTCGCAGTGGCGGCGCACCCAAGCGATCAGGGCCGCGGGGTCGGCGCCATACCCCACCACATCACCGAGGCAAACAAAGGCTTCGGCGCCGGCCTCCCGCGCATCGCCTACCGCCGCCTGCAAAGCTTCCAGGTTGCTGTGGAGGTCGGAGATTACCGCATAGCGCATCGCCGCCTCGATGCGGCGCAGGGGCCACGGCGCGGCCTCCCGCCTCGCGGCATGCGCGCCCGAGGTCGCTGGGCCGCGCCCTCCTCGGCCGTCGCTTAGATCACGCCCCAGACTTTCAGCACGTGGTCACACGTCGCGACGATGCCGAAGTGGAGATTGATGTTCAGAAGCGTCGCCTCGTGCTCTTCCTTCGTGGTGGTGCCGCAGCAATCCTCGACGAAGACGACATTGTAGTCGAGCATGTAGCCTTGCCGGGCTGTCGACTCGACGCAGACATTCGTCGCCACACCGGTGCAGAGGATGCTTTCCACCCCGATGCTGCGCAGGACGAGATCGAGGTCCGTATCCTGGAAAGCGCTGTAGCGGTGCTTAATCACCACGAAATCATCGACATCCGGTGAGACCTTGTAGTACTCGCAGCCCCAGGTGCCGACCTGGCAGATCGGCGGGCCGGCCACGTTGCCCTTGCGGATGACCCACGACTTCGAGTTGGTCCACTTGCCGTGCTCGGTGCGGATGAAGATCACCGGCACCCCCGCCGCATGGGCGCCATCGATGAGCTTCTGCAGGCGCGGGATCATATTCATCGACATGGTGGTGTCAAGCGCGCGTTTCCCGATGGCTCCTTCGGGATGGACGAAATCGTTCTGCACGTCGACGACGATGAGTGCCGCCTGCTTTGGATCAACCCGCTCTTTTAACAGCTCCTCGTGCATGCTGGTCTCCTCCCCTGGAGTACGCCGCGGCGCCAGGACGCCGACGCCGCTGCCACTGCTGTCGCATGGTACGGAAGGCCGCCGAGGTTGTCAACGCTGCCACGCGCCGACGACTCTCCCCTCACCTCCGCACCTTTGGCCGCCAGCGAGGGCCGTGCCAAGGCCCCGGGGCCATGCCGCGGGCAACAGCCTCGCCGCCTTTTCTGTGTCTGTTAGCCCCGACCGGCCGGACACGGCGGAGCCGCGGGCGGCAGCCCGGCGCCATAGCGGGCGCGCAGCTCCTGCTTCAGCACTTTCCCGGAAGGGTTGTACGGCAGCGCCTCAACAAAATCGACGCCGCGCGGCTTCTTGTAGTCGGCCAGGCGGTCAGCGCAGTAATTGATGAGGTCCTGCGGATCGGGCCGCCACGCCGGGGCCGGCACCACGACGGCCCATACCACTTCGCCCCAGTAGTCGTCCGGCACCCCGATGACGGCGACGTCCTGGACGCCTGGGTGCCCCGCCAGCACCTTCTCGATCTCTGCCGGGTAGATGTTCACGCCGCCGCTCAGCAGCATGTCCTGGCTGCGGTCGACGACGTAGAGGTAGCCCGCCGCATCGAGGTAGCCGACATCACCCAAGGTGAAGTAGTCGCCGTGAAAGGCGGCGGCGGTCGTTTCGGGCTCGTTGTAGTAAGCATCGAGGAGCTGGAAGTTCTTCATATAGATGGCGCCCACCTCGCCGGGCGGCAGCTCGTTGCGGTCTTCGTCGAGAATCTTCAGGTCGTTGCCCGGCATGGGGCGCCCGCAGCAGCCCTCGCCGCGGAACTGCTCGTGGGGGTAGAGGATAGTGTTCATGCCGGTTTCGGTTGAACCATAGTATTCATGCAGGACGCCCTCGCCGAAGTGCTCGATGACGCGGCGCTTCAGCGCCAGGGGGCAGGGCGCCCCGCCGGTGAGCAGGAGCTTGAAGGAGTCGTTCCGGTAGCGGGCGCGCCTCTCCGCGGGCAGGCGAACGCAGGCGTTGAGGACGGTGGGCACGGTGGTGGTGGTGGTGACGCGGTAGGCGGCAATGAGGCGCAACATCTCCTCCGCGTCAAAGCGGGGCAGCGGCTGCAGGATCACCGTCCCCCCCAGGTAAAGGGTGTTGTTCGCCCAGGACATGGGGGCGCTGTGGTAGAGCGGGCAGTGGCAAAGGTGGCGCTCATCCCGCGTCAGGTTGAAGAGCTTGGCGGCATCGATGAACTTGCGCAGGGGGTAGGAGTTGCGGCGCAGCACCCCCTTCGGCAGCCCGGTGGTCCCCGAGGTGTAGATCATGGTGTTGCTGACGGGGGTGCGGATCGGCCAGTCGGGCTCGGCGTCGCTCGCCCCGCCGGTAAACTCGGCAAAGCTGCGCCCCGCGCCGCCCTCGCGCTCACTGACGTGCACGATCAGCCGCGGGTCGAGCTGCGGCAGGTGCGGCAGCGCGGCGCTCACCTGCTCATGGAAGGCGCTGCCGTAGACCAGCCCCCGCGCCTCGGCGTTGGACACCACGTAGGCGATCTCCCGCGCCTTCAGGCGGTAATTGACGAGGACGCTGAGGGCATTCAGCTTGCCCAGGCCATGGACGGTGATGAGGTATTCCGGGCAGTTCCCCAGGAGGAGCGCGACATGCTCGCCAGGTCGCAGGCCGGCGTCCCGGAAGGCATGCGCCACGCGGTTGAGCGCCCGGTTGAACTCCCGCCACGCGAGGGGGTGATCGCGGTAGATGATGGCCGGCTTGTCGGGGGTTCGCTCGGCGTTGCGGACCAGGCCGATCTCCTGCTCCTGGAGGAGAGCGGGGGAAGCGCCGTAGGAGAGACTGACCATTGCCGCGCCGGAGTCAGAAGGTGAGAGAAGTGGGAGGCCCGGCGGCAGGGTGCTCTTCCTGCAGCCTCCGCCTTGTGTCGGCATGATACACAAGCGCCGACGAAAAAGGGAGGGCCTTCGCCCTCCCTGCCTCGCGATCGGTGTGTGGCGCGCTTAGCGGATGCCGGCGAGCTCCTGCAAGAGGTGCCAGTAGGCGAGGCGATCGGCCTGCCCTTTCAGGAGGGTCTCGGTGGGTTCGCCGTTGCCGTTGAAGTGCTTGGCGAAGCGGCCTTCGGTGCGGGCCCAGTAAATGAAGTCCATGACCTCGCCGGTCTTCGGGTTCTTGTACCAGTCCTCGCGCTGCGCCGGGTTGCCTTGCAGGCTGAGGCGTTCGCTCATCTTCTCCCCCTTGCGCGGGTCGTAGAGGAAGATGGGGAAGGCGCGGGAGTCGGCGGCCAGCTTGGCCTGGTGCATAGCCATGTCATCGGCCACGCCGTGCTCCGGCTGGCAGGTGGTGTAGCAGTTGATGACGGCGGGCCCTTCATACTCGTTGGCGGCCATGATCGCCCGGTAGAAGTGGTTCGTGTGCGCCGCCGTCGTCTGCGCCACCAGGACGTCGGCGTGCATCATGGCGATGAGGCCGATCTCCTTGCGGCGCTCGGTCTTCCCCTGCAGCACCTTGCCGTGCATCGACATCTTCGTCTCTTGCCCTAAGAAGGTGCTGGTGGAGGCCTGCCCGCCGGTGTTCGAGTAGACCTGCGTGTCGAGGATGAGGACGTTGATGTTCATGCCGGAAGCCAGCATGCGGGAGAGCGCCTGGAAGCCGATGTCGAGCATGGCCCCGTCGCCTCCCAGCACCCAGAGCTTCTTGTCGCGCCAGCCCATCTGGTTCCAGCGGGCGCGCACCCCCATGGCATCGGTCGGCGCGTTCTCGAAGAGGGAGTTCGTCCAGCAGACGAGGTAGGGGTTGTACGGGTAGGTCGAGCCGTAGACGGTGTTGCAGCCAGTGGCAGCCACGATGCCCATGCTGTTCTGACCATGGACGAAACCGGTGGCGGCGAGCATCATGCGCAGCACCGTCGCCTCGCCGCAGCCCATGCAGGAGCCGGCGCCGCCGACGTAGAGGAGCGAGCGCTCCGCCAGCATCATGTCGGCCAACACCTTCTCATTGATGTACTCGGGCGGGGTGGCCGGCAGCGCCTTGAAGAAACTGAAATCGCTCGCGTAGCGCTGCAGCAGGGGTGGCGTCTTGGTGACCATCTTCAGGGCGGCGTGATCGCCGCAGGCTTCGACGCACTCGGCGCAGCCCTTGCATTTCGTCGGGTCGATGAAGATGCCGAACATGCCCGGCGCCTTGCCCTCTTTTTGCGCCTTGGCATGGTACTTCGTGGTGACGGCGAACTGCTCCTTCAGGTGTTGCCTGGTCTCCGCATCCGCCACCGAAGCCAGCCGCTCCTCCAGCACCCCCTCCTCGACAACCTTGCCGAGAATGGCGGTATCGGGGCACTGGGTGACGCAGTCCATGCAGCCGACGCAGTTCTCCTGGATGAACTCCGGGATCTCCGGGGTAATGTAGCTGAAGTCGCGCATGGCGCCCGTGCCGGCGGGGACGAAGCTGCGAGCCACGCCTGTGTCGGCCGGCAGCTCTGCCTCGGCCGTGCCATCGTTGTAGGAGCCGATGATGCGCTCGAAGAAGTCGGCCACGTCCACGCTGACAGCCGCCAGCTGCTCATCCCGCTCGTCTATGTCGTTTGGAAGTGAACTCACCTCGCAACCACCTTCCTGTTCAGCCTGATCCTCTCGCAGGCTGCATCGCGCCACCTCTGCTTGCGGCGCCGCCTTACGACACGACGCTGAGGCCGGTTACCGACGAGGCGCCGTGCTCCATCACCTCGGGGGGCACCTCGAACACCTCGTCGTAGCCGCGACGCACGCAGGTGAGGTTATCCTGGATGACCTGCTCGCCGCGGTTGCCGAAGTACTTGCGGAGCGAGCGCTCCACCCCCTCCATGAGCTGCTCGTCATCGAGACCCATGGCGCGCTGGTAGGGGGTGACGCGCAAGAAGACCCCCAACAGGACGATCCCCTGCATACGCTGGATGAGGGAGGCGCTCGTGGCGGTCTCCTTGGCGATCTTCACCGTATCGAGGCCGAGCACCCGCACCTGCTTCCTGCGAATGAGCGACTGCGCCATGGGCGGAATGTCGGCCCACACCTCCTCGGGGGTGGTGCGCGACGTCTGCACAAAGACGACGCCGTGATCGTCCAAACCACTCAGGGGATTGCCGAGGTTGAACGCATTCACATCGTTGAGGACGACGAAATCAACATGCTCCAGCTCGCAGTGGGTGCGGATCTTCTCCTGGCCGATGGAGAGGTAGTAGGTGGTGGGCAGGCCCTTTTTCTCGGAGCCGTACTTGGGATAGGCCTGCACCTCGAGTCCGAAGAGGTCCCCCGTCAGCGAGGCGATGATCTTGTTCGTCGTCACCGAGCCGTAGCCGCCCACCGAGTGCCCGCGCATGGAGAAGCTGCCCTTGGGCCGGATGTCCGGATCGCGGGTGCGCTTCAGGGCCAGCGGATGATCGATCCCCACGGCGAAGTAGGGAGCGCGGCTGCCGTTGCTGATGTGCTCGAAGATGGCGATGAAGTCGCCCGGTCGCACGTCCCGGCTGCCCAAGCCACCCGAGCCGGCGATGATCCGCGGCAGGCGGGTGATCGCCGGGTAGCCCTCGAGGCCGGTGAGGGCATCGGCGAAGGCGGCCTTCAGCTCGCACGCGAGGGGATTGGACTGCGCCAGGGGGTTGTCCATGCGCTCCAGCACAGCGATGCTCTGCACATGTTTGAGGGCCTCGACGAGGCGCTGCGACGGGAAGGGACGGAAGCAGGTGAGGGAAACCACCCCGACCTTCATCCCTTCCTGGCTGCGCAGGTAGTCCACCGTCGCCGCCGCCGTCTCCATGTACGATCCCATGCCGATGATGGCGTACTCGGCGTCCTCCAGCCGGTAGGTGTCGAAGAAGTCGTAGCGGCGCCCGGTCAGGCGGTAGAACTCATCGAAGGCGCGCCGCAGCTTCGGCGCCACCTGATCGTAGAAGTAGCGCTGGGCGATCTTGCCCTTCATGTAGCTGTCCTGGTTCTGCACCACTCCCGTCATGATCGGGTTGTTGACGTCCATGAGGTTGCGCAGCTTGCCGGCGGGACTGCCAATGTACTCCTGCATCATCTCCGGTTCCGACAACTGCACCTTTTCGACGGTATGCGTCGTCAGGAAACCATCCTGGACGTTCAGGAAGGGCGTCTCGGAGTCCTCGGCGGCGCGCCGGGCAATCAACGCCAGGTCGCCGGTTTCCTGCGCCGTGCGGGCGAAGAGCATGCCCCAGCCGCAGTCAGCCACGGCCATGACATCATCGTGACCGGCGTGCACGTTGAGCGAGTGCGAGGTGAGCGCGCGGGCGCCGATGTGGAAGACCGCCGGCAGGCGCTTGCCGGAGATGGTGTAGAGCACCTCCTTCATGAGCACCAGCCCTTGACCGGAGGTGAAGTTCGACACCCGCCCGCCGGCCAGGGCGAACCCCTCGCAGGTGGAGGCGGAACTGTGCTCCGACTCCAGTTCGAGGAACACCAGCGGCTCACCCCAGAGGTTGGTGCGCCCATTCGAGACTTCAATCTGGTAGCCCTGTCCCATGGTGGTTGAGGAGGTGATCGGATAGGCGCACGCTCCCTGGGTGATATGCGTCTCCACCCACACGACGGCGCCCGCGCCGTCCGTGGTGGTCGTAATTCCCGGATACGGAACCCGTTTGAGGTTTGCCTGTTCCATGTGCGGTGCAGCCTCTCAGTGCAAGCCTTTCGTCCTACCCCGGCAGCGGCGATCGCCTCTCTGCCCAACTCTCCGCAGGCGACTGCCTTGCCACGCCTCCTCTCAGTAGAACGCCAAAGCCCTCCGCTTCATTTCCCCGCGCCAGACGCTATCTCCGCCCTGAGGCTGACGCCTCGAAGCCGGGCTGCGCAGGGAGCGCCCTCGCCGCTTCCCGCCCGGCGGCTCTTCCTCGCCAACCCTCCCCCGGCATCCCAGCGCGGCGGCGCGCCCTCGTCGGCGGAAAACATCTCAAGTCTGGACTATTCCAACCCCATAAAAGTTAGGTTAGCCCGCATTGCTTGTCAATGACAGGTAATTTGCCGCCCGGATGACGCTCGCCTGCCGCCTCCTGCGGCCTGCCAGCCCCTCATCGCGCCGTCTCACCGCCAAGACGCTCCAAGGCCGATCCGTGCGGTTTCCTTGACCCCTGGCGCGGCGCGTGGAGCAGTTCTTCGCCGGCCCCCTCGGTCCTCATCGACATACAGGGTTATACTATCTCCAGGAGGCCGCGCCGGCTATCCTGCGAAGAGCGGCAAGAACGGCAAGACCTCATTCCAGAGCGCGGCCAAAGCGGCATGCCCTGATGCAATCCGCGCGGCAGGCCACCTTTCGCGGCAGCGGCGGGCACTCTCAGCAGTACTCTCTCTTCGAGCAGAGAAGGCGCTCATGATAGAAGCCAGGTGGCTTGGCAGGCGGGAGATCGGCGAGGTGCTGGCGCTCCAGGAGGCGGCCGCCGCGGCTCTCGCGCGGGCCAGGAGCCACGGGGCGGGCCTGGACCCGGCTGACCCCGCGGGCGCCGGCCCCGGCGTGACCACGCAAGGGATGCTTCTCGTCGCCGAGCACCCCAGCGTCTATACCCTGAACGGCCGCCGCCAGCGCATCTCCGATGCCGACTGCCTGGCCGACCCCGAGCTGTTCTGGCGGCGCGTCGAGGCGGAGGGTATCCCCATCGTGCCGTGCGACCGTGGCGGCAAGCTCACCTACCACGGCCCCGGCCAGCTCGTCGTCTACTGCGTGCTGGACCTGGCTGAGGCGTTCCCGCAACGCGCCATGGGGCTGGAGACGCTCGCCGAAGAGATCCTGGCGCGCAGCCTGCGCGACTGTGGCATCACCGCCCTGCCGCACTGCGACGAGCCGTGGTGCAAGCGCAAGCACGGCCCCGCCCGCGGCGCCTGGGTAGACTGGCGGGGGGAGCGCAGGAAGCTCGCCTCCTGCGGCTTCCGCATCAGCAACCGCGTGTCGAAGTTCGGCTTCGCGCTGAACGTCTCGACCGACCTCGCCTACTTCGCGCCGATCTACCCCTGCGGCCTGCGCGGCATCCGCCTGGTAACGATGGAAATGGTCCTGGGAAGGATTCTGCCACTCCAGGAGGTGGCGCGCAGCCTCGTCCAGCACGCCGGGGCGGTGCTGGGAGCATCAATCCGCCTTCTTGGAAAGGAGAACGCCTCAGCTTGCGGTACGAATGTGCGGAGCGAGGATCAACGGTTGTGAGGAGGTTCTACCGAGGGACCACTCCTCCCCCGCGTCTCCGGCCCTGTTCTGGGGGGCGGCAGGCAGGCGCATCCTTGTCGCGCCAACTGCAAGGCGGCTCGCCTGGTTGCGAGGCCTGAACCCGGAAGCGCGAACGGGTTTTGCCCTGGGAGAGGGAAGGAGAGACCTGTCTGCGTGCAGCGCGCAGGTGAGATGGGCGCGGGGAGCATGAGCTCCCCGCAGGCGTGGGAAAGAACGACACCTCTCTGAGGTGGTTCACCATCGCGGCAACCGCCGCCCGTCCGAGGCGCGACCTGGCGGCGCTACGCCGCCTGCGCCGCGCCTTGCAGCTTCTTCGCCGCGGCCAGGATCGACAGCACGATGTGGTGGTAGCCGGTGCAGCGGCAGAGGTTGCCGGAGATGGCGAGGCGCACCTCCTGCTCGGTCGGGTTCTTGTTCTCCCGTAGCAGCTCCTCGGCGCAAATGAGCATGCCGGGGGTGCAGAAGCCGCACTGCAGGCCGTGGTTTTCCCAGAAGGCCTCCTGCAGGGGGGAGAGCTTGCCGTCCTTGGCGAGGGACTCCACCGTCTCGATGGAGGTGCCGTCGGCCTGCACCGCGAAGGTCAGGCAGGAGCGCACGCCCACCCCATCGATGAAAACGGTGCAGGCGCCGCACATGCCATGCTCGCAGCCGACGTGCGTGCCGGTGAGGCCGATGTCCTCGCGGATGAAATCGCTCAGGAGCTTGCGCGCCTCCGCCTGGCCCTCGAACTTCTTGCCGTTGATTGTCAGGCTGATCGAATGCATCGACACGTTACTTCCCTCCCTGCACCCGGCTGAGGGCTTTCTTAAGGGCACGCTCGGTGAAGACCTTCGACATGGCCCGGCGATACTCCGTGGAAGCGTGCATATCCCCTTCCGGCTCCACCTCTTCGCTGATCTTCTGGCCGGCCTCGCTGATGAGCTTGTCGGTGAGCTTCTGCCCCTTCAGCATCGCCTCGGCGTCGGGGGAGCGGTGCGGGAAGGGTCCCACGCCGATCAGCGCCAGGCGGGCCTCCTGGCACGTTCCCTTGCCGTTCATGGTCACCTGGGCGGCGCAGCCGACGAGGGCGAAATCGCCGTGGCGGCGCGCCAGCTCCACGAAGGCATACCCCGACCCCGGCTTGGGGAGCGGAAAGCGCAGCTCGGTGAGGACCTCGAAGGGCTGCAGGGAGGTCGTCAGGTAAGTGACGAAAAACTCATCCCAGGTGGTGGTGCGGCTGCCATCCGGCCCCTGGATGGTCAGCTCGGCGTCGCTCAGCACGACGAGCGCCGGGTACTCCGAGGCGGGGTCGGCGTGGGCGACGCTGCCGCCGATGGTGCCGCGATTGCGAATCTGCACGTGGCCGATCCACTCCGTGGCTTCCGTCAGCAGCGGGAATTTCTGCCGCACGAGAGCGGAGCGCTCGATGGTGCGCTCGCGCGTCAGGGCGCCGATCGCCAGCTTGCCGTCCTTTTCCCGGATGTAGTCGAGCTCGCTCACCTTGTTGATGTCGATGAGGTGGGACGGACGGGTGAGGCGGAAATTCAGCATCGGCACGAGACTCTGCCCGCCGGCCAGGATCTTGGCATCCTCTCCCGCCTCCTGGAGCAGGCTCACAGCCTCTTCCACCGTGCGCGCGGCGCGGTACTCGAACTTTGGCGGTTTCATGTCGCGCTCCTCTCTCAGCTCATTGAATCTTCTTTTCCATCGCCTTAAAGAACTGGTTGACCATGAGCTTGGTCACGCCGCCCAGCATGCGTTGGCCGATGCTGGCGACCAGGCCGCCGATCTGGGCCTCGCCGCTGTACAGGATATCCGTCTTGTCGCCCTTGTCCTCCAAGCTGATCGTGGCCTCCCCTTTCACGAAACCTGGAGCGCCGCTGCCCTCAACCTCCATGCGATAGCTGCTGATGGGGTGCTTTTCCAGGATGCGGACCTTCCCGTCGTAGGTCCCCTTCACCGACGCCACGCCGATCTTCAGGCGCGCCTCGAACTGATCGGGGGCCACCTCCTCCAGCCGTTCACATCCCGGCAGACAGGAGGCCAACACCTTCTGGTCGAGGAGCACGTCCCAGACCTTCTGGCGCGCGGCTTTGAACGTGTACTTGCCCTCCAGCTTCATATTCGCCTCCGACTTGTCCTCGCCAGCGCATCCGTGGCATCGAGTTCTGCGCGGCGTCCTCGTCTCGTCTCTGGTGCGTGGGAAGCTCGTTTCCCTGTACGGTCGACGGCGGACGGCGCCCGCATCAGGCAACCCCCTTCGCCTTCTGCTCCTGCAACAGCTTCCAGACCTTGTTCGGCGTCATCGGCAGCTCCCGCACCGCGATGTTGAGCGGCCGCAGCGCGTCGGCGATGGCGTTGGCAACGACCGCCGGCGCCGTCATCGTGCTGCTCTCTCCGCAGCCTTTCGAGCCGAGCACCGTAAACGGCGAGGGCGACACCACGTGACCGATCTCGATGGGGGGAGCCTCCATCGCCGTGGGACAGAGGTAGTCCATGAAGCTGGCGGCAAGGAACTGGCCGGACTCATCGTACGCCATTTCCTCGTAGAGCGCCCCCGCCACGCCGTGCAGGGCGCCGCCCATCACCTGCCCCTCGACGATCATGGGGTTGATAAGGGTGCCGACGTCGTGCACGGTGACGTACTTGTCGATGCGCACCTCGCCGGTGGCCGGATCGATTTCCACCCCCATGACTTCGGCGATGAAGCCGTAGGTCTGCGAGGAGTCGACGCGATCCTTCTCATCGGGTGGTTTGGCGTTGGGGAAGTTGAACATGCAGGTGGCCTGGAGACCCGGCTCCAGCCCCTCCGGCAGCAGCGTCGCCGACCAGTGGGCCTGGCCGGCAATGCGCCGGATCGGCACGGAGCGTTCCGGCGACCCTTTCACAAAGACCTTGCTGTCCCGCACGTCCAGGTCCTGTGGATTCACCTCCAGCATGGGGGCGGCGATCTTCAGGACCTTCTCCTTCACCCGGCGCGCCGCCGTGGCCACGGCGCTCGCGCCCACCGAGGCGAAGCGGCTCGAGTAGGAGCCGGAGGTGATGCTCCAGGTGCGCGTGAAGGTGTCGAACTCGGTGATGACGTGCACGTCGCCGATCGCCATCCCCAGCTCATCGGCGACGATCTGCGACACGGCGGTCTCATGCCCCTGTCCTTCCGGCGTGGTGTTCACCATGCAGAACGCTTTACCGGAAGGATCGATACGCACCGAGCCGGTTTCCGAGGAGCCGGCCTTTGGGAGGTAGCCTTTGCGCGCGCGCTCTTCCGGCGTCCAGGCGACGGTGATGTACGCCATGTTCGTCACCGAGGGGTCCACCGCGGTCGCCACGCCGATGCCGTAGAGCTTGCCGCTGGCGCGCGCCGCGGTCTGGCGCTTGCGCAGCTCGTCGTACTTCGCCATGTCGAGGGCGAGCCGCACCGACTTGGAGTAGTCGCCGCTGTCGTAGATGCCACCGGAGGGGGTGGTGTACGGAAAGGCGCCGGCGGGAATGAGGTTCTTCAGGCGCACCTCGGCGACATCCATCCCCAGGTCGTAGGCGACCTGATCGACGAGGCGCTCCAGGCCGAAGTAGAGCTGCTGGCAGCCGTAGCCGCGGTTCGGGCCGGTCAGTGACTTGTTCGTCATGACGGCGTACTGGTCCATCTTCAGGTTCTGGAAGAGGTAGGCGCCGCTGTAGTTGCCCGTGGCGCGGTAGAGGCAGGCGGGCTCCGGGGTGCGGATGTAGCCGCCGCAGTTGTCGTAAATCTTCATGCGCACGCCGAGGATGGTGCCGTCCTTCTTCACTGCCGCTTCCAGGTAGGAGACGCGGTCGGTGCCGCTGGAGCTGGCGACGAGGTGCTCGCGCCGATCTTCGATCCACTTCACCGGCAGGCCGGTGACGCGGGCGCAGATCGCCATCAGGGTCATGTAGGGGTAGACGCTCGACTTGATGCCGAAGCCGCCGCCGATGTCGGGCGGCACGATGAAACGCAGGCGGTCCTCCGTCACCCCCAGGGCCCTGCACATCACCGGGTGCATGATGAAGGGACCGTGGAAGTTGGACCAGATGGTGTAGGCCTGGTTCAAGGGGTCCCACTGCGCCGCCGCGGCATAGCCTTCCACCGGCGTGGAGCCGTACTTCGGGAAGACGAGGCGCCCCGTCTTCACGATCAGGTCCGCCTCCGCCCAGGCTTTGTCGGTATCGCCGTAGTGCAGGACGCGGTGGTTGGCGACGTTGCTGCCGACGTTCTCATGCAGGATGGGGGCGGTGGGGTCCTCGACCGCCTTCTCGGGATCGAGGACGCAGGGGAGGGGTTCGTAGTCCACCTCGATGAGATCGCAGGCGTCCTCGGCCGTGTAGCGGTCCTTCGCCACCACCACCGCCACCGGCTCGCCGACAAAGAGCACCTTGCCTACGGCGCAACTGTAGTAGCGCACCGGCGCCGCGACGCCGAGGGGAAAGGCTTCCGAGAGCTCCGCAACCTGCTTGCCGCGCACCACCCCCACCACGCCCGGCAGGGCTTCGGCCTTGCTTGCGTCGATGCCGCGGATGCGGGCGTGGGCATGCGGGCTGCGCAGGATCGCCGCCTGGTGCAGATTCGCCAGGTGCAGGTCGTCCACGTAGGTGCCGCGGCCCGTCAGGAGACGGGGGTCTTCCACCCGCTTCACACTCCGTCCCACCCATCTCTGCGCCGTCTCCGTTGTGGTTGCTGCCATCGTCAACGCTTCCTTCCAACCAAGGATTGGGCGCGGCACGCTGTCGCGCGTGTCGTCTCGGTCGCCCTTCATCTGCAACAGCGGGGTCGGCGCCGCCGCGCGGTGACCCACTCTCTCCGCTCTACCCCTCCTGCATCAGAGCTGTCCTGCACCTACGGCGCCTACGGTCGCGCCGCTCTTCAGCGGCCTAGGCTCCGCCAGCGCGCCCACCCCCGAGCACCCGCCCGGACCATGAACCCCATCACCCCGTCCACTGGCCACCGACACGCACCGGCCCGACCTTCCCAGAACCGGCGAGACAGTCCTTCAGCCTGCTGCCGCGCGCATTCCATGGCGGGAATGGAACGGAGGATGTTCTCGAATCTTCCCGACTATAGAGAAGTGGGCCGCGGATGACAAGTGCTATCGGCGACGCCGTCACCATTTCGCCTCGCGGCGCCTCACCGGCGCCGGCGCCGGAGGAGACCGCCGCACCTTCAGGGCTCCTCGGATCTTAATGAGACCTGGCCGGAAAGTCAAGTACTGGATAGTCCTCTACTTGAATAGTTCCCCCATGCCACGTTCTGGAATTGGGAGTCGCAAGCAGACATCCCAGCGCCGGCTTCCTCTCCACCGGGTGGTCGGGCCCCATCCTGCCACCAAGGCGCCTGAGCATCACCCCGCACCCCTTCGCCGCCCCTTGCCGCCTCGCTCGGTCCCCGGTCGCCCACACCTGCCTCCTTCCTTCCTTTCCCCTCCTGTTTCCCCTTCTTGCCACAGTACTGAAGAAATCCTTTGAAGCTGACACCTTGACACATTCTGGAGCCCTTCGTAGGATTGACCAGGGGGCGCCTTCTTTGGTGAGCTCTGCGGGAGAGGCAGAGGGAGAGAGGTCGAGGCGGAGCTTCAGAGCCAGGGGTGAGGCCGCATTCAGGGCAACGGGGGATCGCGGAGCAGGGCCGCCGGCTGCTGACGGGATGCGCCCTACCCGCAACGAGCAGGAGTCGAGAAGCGTGAAGGTTACCGCACACCTCCCGCCGGAACGGCTGCAGCGCTGCGTCGCCTCGCAGGATTGGCTGCACCTCTTCATGCATGAGTACGTGGATCGCTGGGAGCGGGAACGCCCCGAGCGCGTCGCCTTCACGGACGGCGAGCGCACCATGACCTGGCGCCAGGTGGCCGCCGTCACCCGCAGCCTGGCCCGCAGCCTGGCGGCGCTTGGGGTCGGCCGCGGCGACGTCGTCTCGGTGCAGCTCCCGAATATCCTCGAGTTCCCCCTCCTGCACCTGGCGCTGTCGCGCCTGGGCGCCGTGATCAACCCGGTCCACATGGCCTTTCGCCAGGCGGAGATCGCCGGCGTCGCCAAGCACGCCGAGGCGAAAGTTCTGATCTGCACCGACACGTACAAGGGTGTGAAGTACCTGGAGATGATCCAGGGAATGCGCGACCGCCTGCCGACGGTGCAGCATCTCGTGGTGCTCGGCGAGCCGCGGGGCGAGAGCTGTCACAGCCTCGCCTCCCTTCTCGAAGCGCCGGGGGGGCAGGAGCCGAGCCTTGTGCCCCTCGATGACGGCGCCGCGCTCGCCCTCTTCTACACCTCCGGGACCACCGGCGACCCCAAGGGTGTCATCCACACCCATTTCGCCCCTCTCAGCAATGCCGGCTACTGCCTCGACGAATGGCACATGGACGAGCACACCGTCCTGATGACCCTGGCGCCCTACACCTTTGCCTTTGGAACGTGGGCCATTTACTGCAGCGTTGCCCGCGGCATCACCCAGGTGCTCTTGGAGACCTTCGAGGTGGAGCGCTTCTGCGACAAGGTGCAGCGGCACAAGGTCAGCCTGCTCTACTGGTCGCCGGCGCACGCCATCATGGTTTTCGCCGACGAGACCTGGCGGCGGTACGATTTCTCCCGCTTGGGCACCGTCCTCTTCAGCGGCACCTCGGTGCCGCCGTCGCTCGTCAAGCAGGTGGGGAGCAGGCTCGGCGGCAAGGTGATCGTGCTGTGGGGGATGTCGGAGTGCTACGGCACCCTCATCACCCGCCTGGAGGACGCCACGGAGATCATCGAGCGCACCGTGGGCCGCGCCGCGCGCGGCTGCGAGGTGGCGATCATCGACGCCGAGGGCAGGGAGGTGCCGCGCCGCGAGGTGGGCGAGCTGGCCCAACGCGGCGCCAACCTCTTCACCCACTACTACAAGAACCCGGCGGTAACCGCCGCCTCCTTCACCGCCGACGGCTGGTTCCGCTCCGGCGACCTGGCCACCATGGACGCCGCCGGCAACGTCACCATCGTCTCTCGCCTGAAGGATATGATCAACCGCGGCGGCACGAAGATCTACCCCGCGGAGCTGGAGGCGATGCTCATGGAGTACCCCAAAATCCAGGCGGCGGCCATCGTCGCCATGCCGGACGAGCGGCTGGGCGAGAAGTCCTGCCTCTACGCCGTGCCGCGCCCCCGGCAAACCATCACCCTGGAAGACATCACCGCCTTCTTGAGCGAACGGGGCGTCGCCAAGTTCAAGTTTCCCGAGCGCCTGGAGATTCTTGAGCGCCTGCCGCTCAACCCTTCCAACAAGGTGGATAAGATGACGCTGCGGCGTTGGGCCGCCGAGGCCGCGGCGAAGACATAGAGAGGAGCGCCGTTCGTGGGAGCCCTACGCGTTGTCAAGAGAACGCCGCCGGGAGACGCGCCCGCGGCCCCTCCGGGGCATGACCCCGCGCACCCTCCAGCGCCTGCCTCCGGGCCTTCCCAGGAGGTTGTGCAGACCGTCGAACAGGAGCTGAAAGAGGTCGGCCACAAGGCCGGCGCCGCCGTGGTCGGCATCGTGGCGGCGAACGCCTTCGACGATCTCGTGCCGGAGGGGCATCGGCCGCGGGACCTGCTTCCCGGCTGCGCGAGCGTCATCGTCGCCGGCGGCGTGGGACCCTCGGCCGGCCAGTGGCGCTCGCCTGATAACGAGACCATCGAGATCGTCGGCTACGACCTGCGCGAGAACGTGGCGGCGCACGTCATCGCCGATTACATCGAGCGCGTGCACGGCTACTACGCCATCCAGGCCCCGTCCCTCTCCCTGGAGGGCTGGAACCCGCCGATGAGCATGATGCTGCCGGCGGAGCTGGCGGGCCTGGGCAATCGCAGCCTGGCGGCGCAGATCATCCTGAACCCCGAGTACGGCCTCCTCTACTACGCCGCCCTGCTGACCACCATGCCGCTAACGCCGGATGCGCCGCTCGATGCCGAGGAGTACGCCTGCCCTTCGAAGGGCTGCGCCCAGATGTTCAGGAAGACTGGCACCACCCCCTGCCTGCGGGCCTGCCCCGATTGCCTCGACGGCGAGATCGACGCCAACGGTCGCATCGTCTGGAGCTCATACAACCGCGAGGTCTGCAGCACGCGGGCCCAGAACTACTCTCCCCAGGCGTTCCAGAAGATGCTCCTGCAGATCATCGAGGAAGAGGACCCGATGCGGCGCAAGATGATGATCTACAGCGAGTTCTTCACGCGCGCCATCTCCGCCGTCGGGTTCTACAAGGAGAGCATCGGCCAGTGCTTCGAGTGCATGCGCGTCTGCCCGGTGGGACGGGTGCAGCGCATGAAGAAGTGAGGGCGGAGCCGCCCGACCGTAGTCGCCGCGCCGCCCCCCCCAGACGCCGGACGGAACCGCCGGGACTCACCGGGATCCCGGCAAGGAATAGACCATGACGCACGAGGAGAAGATCAAGGAATTCGGCAAGCGAGCCGGCGCCCACGAGGTGGGGATCGCCGCCGCCGCGGACTTCGATGCCTACGCTCCCGAGGGGTTTCGTCCCACCGACCTTTTACCGGGCGCGAAAGCGGTCGTGGCGGCGGCCGGGGCGCCTCACAAGGCGGGCGACTGGATCAGCCCGAATCCCTTCACCATGGAGGCGACGAGCACCGCGGACCGCATCAACGGCGCGGGCCGGCGGATCACCTCGTTCATCGAGGAAGAGTTCGGCTACTACGCCCTCTACGTGCCGCCCGGGCCGCGCTCCGGGCACACGCCCTTCCTCAGCCTGCAGCTCTGCGCCGAGCTGGCGGGCTTGGGCACCCGCTCCATCGCCGGGCCGACCCTGCACGCCAAGTGGGGCATGCTCTACTTCACCGCCGTGGTCACCACGATGCCGCTGGCCGCCGACGGCCCCCTGCCGGAGCCGGTCTGCCCGGCGCCCGCCTGCATCGAGATGTTCAAGGTCGAGCGGCGCACCCCCTGCACGAAAGTCTGCCCCGACTGCCTGCACGCCGACCTCGACGTGACGAAGGAGCGCGCCAACGGCCTCATCAAGCTGCGCACCTACGACCGCGAACGCTGCCACACCCGCTCGCAGGGCTTCTGGATCGGTGGTTTCCAGAAGGCCCTTGAAGAGGTGCTCAACGAGCCCGACAAGGAGCGCCGCAAAATGATGCTTTACGGCGACTACTTCACCCGCACCTTGTGGGCGATCACCTTCTCGGCGCAGAACATCGGCCAGTGTTTCGAGTGCATGCGCGTCTGCCCGGTGGGGCTTGAGGCGCGCATCTTGAAGTAGCGGCTGGAGTGGCAACGAGCCCCTCCGCAAGCGCTTGGCGCGGGGAAGAACTCAGCCCTACCCTGGCGCCTCATCCTTTCCCTGCCAGTCCCCTGCCTGAAGCGCCGACGGTCCCAGACCCGGGTTCCCGCAACGATCCTAACAAACGCCCCTCGGTCCTCCTCCTTTGGCGCTCTCCTCATCTTGTACTCTCCTGTCTAACTACATCGAGTATCGATTGATGAGGCACACGCCTTGCATAGGGTAGCATCAGATCGAGCGCTCAACTCCGGGTGTGGGTTTTCGACACACGTCCGGCGCCCACAAGCACCTGGCGGTCCCCGCGGCAGGCCACACCCGCGGGGCGGACTTGCGAAATGAGCGCTCGGTACGATCAGCAGGCAGGCGGAGAGAAGAGGAGTCCCTGCGTCCTGGCCGCGAGAACCGAGAAGCCGGGAGGAGCGGAGACGCCGTCGCCACTCTCCCGATGCGTGCTCCTGAAGGGGCGTCTCCGATAGGTTAGACGCTCAGAGCGTTAGAACATTGGCGAGGTAGCGGTCTGTCCTTGGCAGGCGCCGGCACAGGAGGCGGCGGTCAACTGTGACGGCATCCCGGGAGGCGCAGCTCCCAAGGTTTCAGCATGCGGCGGCACAGCGTCAGAGGGGCGGTCTCCCTGGTGATGAGATGGCCACGGGAGAAGGAAGGCGCCATCTTCTCTGATCCCTGTTCCTTCCTCGCTCTCCCGTCCAAGGAGAGGGACGCCGCCGAAAAGGACGTAGGAGATGCCCAGCTCGCGGCGGCTTAAGCGCCTCATCCTCGGCATCAGCGTGGTGCTCGTCGCCATCACGGCGTTGGCGGTCTGGCAGTACTACGATGACCTTTTGGCGCACGAGCATTACCAGCTTGTTATGGATCAACACCAGGCCCTGCATCAGGTAGGGAGCTCGTTGGCCGCGTATGTGGAAACCCTCCGCCGTGAAATCAGCGAGCTGACAACCAACGAGGCCTTTGTCCTCTTCCCCGAGGTGCGCCGCGGCGTCCTGCAGCAAAAGTTCACTTCCTGGCGGGACAGACAGGATCAGTTCTCCAACATCGCCATCGCCTTCATCAATGCGGCTGGACGGGTGGACATCGCTCTCCCCGAGCTCCCCAGCGCGGTGGAGGGAAGCTCTCTCCTTGAACGGCCCTACTTCCGCAAGGCGCGCCAGGATCTCCAACCATCGCTAAGCTTTGTGATGGAGAGCCTGGCGGGAGCCCGCTGGCTGACGATCGCCGTGCCGGCCGTCAGCTTCGAAGGAACCTTCGAGGGACTCATCCAGGTGATGATCCCCTTGAATTACCTGGTGAATCGGTTTTTCCTGCCAGCCCGACTTCGTCAGCATGGCGACATCCTCCTGGCCAACAAGGAGGGCAGGATTCTCCTGTATACCAAAGCGGAATCCATCGGCAAGAACCTGCGTGAAGGTACCGAAGAACTGTCCGGCGAAGCGCGGCAGGCTCTTCAACGCCTGCTTCAAGAAGCCTTGGCGAACCTCTCAGGCCAGGCGATCCTTGAGTGGGATGCCGACGGGAAGGCGGCTCCGCTGCAGAAGTACGTCAGCTACGAACGCCTCCTCCTCCTGGAACAGGAATTCATCCTCTTTGCTGCCAATGGCGAAACCGACCTTGCGGGAGGTCTGCGAGGCTCCCTGTGGAGGTTCGTGCTCATCCTGACGGCCATCGCCGGGCTTGGCGTGGCGCTCGCTTCCATCGGCCTCAATGCCGTCGAGAAGCGCACCGCCGCGGCCGACGCGCTTCGTGAGCGCGAGAACCTGGCTGAGCTGATGTCCATCATGGGCACGCGCCTCTACTTGATTGATCGGCGCATGCGCGTCCTCTGGTCCTTTACCGGCGGCGCCGAAAAGACCGCGGAGGGACCATGTCAAACCGTGATCTGGGGCCACAAGCGGCTGTGCGAGACCTGTTCCGTGCCCTTGGTCTTCGAGAGCGGCAAGACGCAGACGATGGAGTTCCGCGACGACGAACAGACTTGGTGGCGCGCCACGGCATTTCCGGTGCGGAGAGACGACGAGATCGTGGCGGTGTTTGAGCTCCTCGTCGAGATCACGGCCGAAAAGAGCCGCGAGATGGAGATGGAGCGGAGTCGCGTCATGGCGCAGCGGGCCGAGCAGCTCGCCATCGTCAGCCAGCTTGCCAGCGGCATCGTCCACGATGCCATCAACCCGCTCAACCTGATCTCCCTGCGGGCGCAGTCCCAGCTCCTGATGAACCCGACTGGAGAAGAGGCCGAGTTCCTGCACCGGGTCGTGGCAACCGTGGAACGCGTGGCCGGACTGCTCGACAAGTTGCGGCGCCTCTCCAAGACCCAGCATCCCGAGCGAACCGCTGTTGACCTTGTTGCGCTGGCGAGCCGCTGTCTCGAGCTGGTGCAACCCAAGCTGCGCGAAAAGGGAATCCAGGTCGTGCAGCACTTCCTCCACAACCTGCCGATGGTCCACGCCGATGCGAGCGCCCTGGAGCAGGTCCTGCTCAACCTCATCCTCAACGCTCTCGACGCCATGCCCGAAGGGGGCATCCTGACCCTTGCCGCTGAAGTGGAGGCGACGAACGGCCACAGGTCCGCCCTTCTCTCCGTAGCGGACACGGGAGTCGGCATTCCCGCGGAGAACCTGCGGAGAATCTTCGAACCCTTCTTCACCACGAAGGGCGAGAGGGGAACCGGTCTGGGGTTGTTCATGAGCAAGAGCCTCATCGAGGCGAATCACGGCGAGATACGCGTGGAAAGCGAACCAAACAAGGGAACCGCGTTCCATCTGGCGCTGCCGATCTGAGCCGCCGACCCGGAAGTTCGGCAAAGCCCACCGCCGCCCCGCCAGGGGACACAGTCCCGCCGCGTCACCCCTGCCCCCGCAACGACAGCCCGCACCACTTGAACCAGCACCGCCGAGTTGTTATATCTAGGGATGGCGTGGAGGCTCGCGCGTGCCATTCCCCGGGCGCTGCGCGCGAGAATGCGCCCGGGACATTCTGAAAGGAGGCAGGGGTGGGGCTTTACCTGACCGACCCGGAACTCTACAAGAAGTACAAGGATGAGGTGCTGAAACGCTCGCCGTCATTCCAGCGCAGCGACAAGCGCGCCATGAGCGACAAGGAGATCGCCGCCGAGCTGGGGTTGGAGGTGCGCGACGTGACGCAGATTCGCTGCATCGCCGAGCGCGACTGCTACCCGATCGAGATGTACCAGGAGTCGATGGACTTCAAGCGCGCCGCCGCGAAAGAGTATGCCGAGAAACGTTTGCGGTCGTGAACGCTGCGGGCGCAATACCCCGGCAGGGAGCAGGGTGGCGGAAGCCGGCGGCGTGCAGGGGAGTCGCCGGCTCCACTGCCGGCGGTGCGCTGGGCGGTTTAATCACCTCGGCGCCGCAAGAGCCGCCGCCCTGCCGACTTCATGATCTCGGGCGCAAACCACGGGACGACGTAGCGCCGATGAGAGAAAAAATACCTGAAATAGAACTTGGTCCACGGCCAAGAAAAGAATCTTCCTTTGCGCTGGTAAGGAGAGCCAGGCTTGGCGAGAAGGTAAGCAACATGCTCCTGCAAGGCAGGATGCACCCCTACGTGGATAGGTCCTAGATCCTTAAGAATAACCAAGCCCGCTCCGCTGATGATCTCCTCATAGGTTCCCTTCCTGAGCTTCCAGGATAACTGCCTTCCCTCCACGTGGCGTCCAAAACCTTCCTCGTCGTCGTTATAGACGGGAATCTCGACGTAAGCCAGGCCGTCCGGAAGAAGGAGATCCCGCATGGTGCGAAACGCCGCCACGGGGTTTTCAAGGTGCTCGAAGACACCGAGACTCAGGACATAGTCGAAGCATTTCTTGAACTCCAGCGTCATCAAGTCAGCAACCACGTATTGCACCTTCTTCGTGCGCTGCTTCGCCACTTTGATGCCTTCGAGGGCAAAGTCGACGCCGAAGAGTTTCAGCTTTGCGGTCCTCTCCTTGTTTTGCAACAATTCCTCGATTACCGCGAGCGTGTACCCGCTGCCACAACCGAGATCGATCAGCGTTCCGGCCGGCGGACCCTGCCCCGCCCCTTCGCTGAAGGCCCGCAACGCCTGAAAGGCGAAACCCGGCTTGCCGTGATCATCCCAGCGATAGGGGCTGCGCCTCAAGTGGGCATCGTACCAGGCCACAAGGTTCCGCGCCTGGCTGCCACGTTGATAGCGTTCGAGCTGAGGATCAGGGGTGGCATGGTACGCGGCATAGAGTCGTGTCAGGCGCTCTTCGACGGCAGTTTGTTGCACCTCCAAGGTCCTCACCCGAAAGCCGATGTGGAGCCACGGTCAAGAGCCGGCTCGCACGACGACCCACAGGTCACGCCCGGGCCCCTACCCGATCGACTGCATCTCCTTCAGGCGCGGCTCGTGCAAGGGGATGACGAAATCGCCCAGGCGCTTTGCCTTCAGGGTGCTCGCGTACGCCAGCTCGGCGTTCAGGTGGATGCCGGGACAGATGACCGGTTGATAGGCGGCGATTTCCGGCGGCGGATTGAAGTTGATGTCGATGCTGCAGAAACCGGAGATCACCGCCGCCCCTTGCGCCGTCTTCACCACCACCGCCTGGCAGGCTTCGGTGTGGCCGGGAACCGGCACGAGGTTGATGCCGGGAGCCACCTCGTACTCGCCCCGCACCGGATGGTAGTTCAGGTCCTTCCCGTGCTCGTTGAACCAGCGGTACATCTTCGCGGTGATGGGGTGCGGCGCGCCGGCGTGCCGCAGCTCGTCTTCCTGCACGATGATCTCGGCGTTGCGGCATTTTTGGGTGTTGAGAACGTGGTCGAAGTGCAGGTGGGTTTGAATGACGATCTCGACGTCGTCCGGCGTGAGGCCGTGCTTGCCGAGCAGGTCCTCGAAGGCGTGCACGTGCCGCCAGGGGGCGCCGAACTGTGAGTTGTTCCGCATATCCTCCTGCGAGCCCGCCGAGTCCACGATGATCGCCTTCTTCCCCCCCTCGATGAGGAAGGACACGGCGGGAACCGTCAGCATCTCGCCGGGATAGAGGAGGTAGGTAAAGACCGACTTCGCCAAGGGTGTTTCAACCGTCACCATCGGGTGAATCTTGTAGTACGGCATCGTGGGATCCTCATCGCTCTTCGCCGCTGCAACGGCGGCACCGCCGGGCGGGGAACCGTCGCCGGCTCCCCGCTGGGACGCTGCGCCGCACGCGCGCCGGCGCCTTCGCCGGGCGCCGCCTCCCCCTACCTCTTCTTCACCGTCTTCATGGCCGCCAGCACCCGCTCCGGCAGGAGTGGCAGCTCGGTGACCTGCACGCCGATGGCGTCGGCGACAGCATTGGCCACGGCCCCGGTGGTCGGCACGATGGGAGGCTCGCCGATCCCCTTGCTGCCGTACGGCCCGTCGATGTTGTTCGTCTCGATGATGTCGAACTTGATGGGCGGCACATCGCAGCAGAGGGGAATCTTATAGTCGAGGAAGCTGGGATTCTGCATGCGGCCCTCGCCGTCGAATCCGACGCGCTCCGAGAGGGCGATGCCCAAGCCCATCACCGCGCCGCCCTCGATCTGACCTTCCACGCACATGGGGTTGATCGAGTAGCCCACGTCGTGGGCAGCGGCGAAATCGGTCACCTTGACGTTGCCCGTTTCGCCATCAACCTCCACCACCGCGGCCTGGGCGGCGTAGGAGAGCTGCGCCGAGACGAAGAGGCTCCCCTCCACCAGGCCATACTTGGGATCAAAGGGTGGGGCCATGGTGTTGAAGGAGCCGCGCCCGACGATGGGGCCAAGGGCAAACGGCGCCGCCTGGGCAACGATGGCGAAGGGAATGCCCTTCTCCGGCGTCCCCTTCACGAAGATCATGCCCTGCGCGATGTCGAGGTCATCGGGGTTGGCTTCGATCATCGCCGCGGCGTTCGCCATGAGCTGGCGGCGCGCGTCCTGGGTCGCCTGGCGCAACGCATGCCCCAGGTTGAAGGTGGTGCGGCTGCCCACGCCGCCGTAATCGAAGGGAGCAATCCCCGTATCGGAGGCGTGCACGCGCACCTGGCTCACATCGACCCCCAGCTCCTCGGCGACGATCATCGGGGCCGTGCCGAAGGTCGAGCCGGTGCCGTGTTCGACGGTGCCGGTGGTGATGTGGACGGTGCCGTCCTGCTCGATGGAGACGAGGGCGCCGGTGCCGAACCCGACCGCCGTGATCCACCAGGCGCACGACAGGCCCCGGCCGACGAGCGCGCCATCGCCGCCCGCCGCCTTCGGCTGCTTCCAGCCGATGCGCTCGGCAGCCTTCACGAGACACTGCTTCAGCCCCACCGCGTGCAGCTTCTGGCCGTTATGGGCGATGTCCCCCTCCTCGTAGGCGTTCTTCAGGCGCAGCGCCAACGGGTCCATGCCGATCTTGCGCGCCAGCTCGTCCATGTGCGACTCGATGCAGAAGTTGAGCTGCGGGCCGGACGGGCCGCGCACCGCCGAGCAGCTCGGCTTGTTCGTGTAGACGCAGTAAACATCGATCTTCAGGTTCGCAATCTTGTAGGGGCCCGCCGCCGTCAAGGCGCCGAGGGAGCCCTGCACCGCTGAGAGCATGGACGTGAAGCCGGTATCGAAATAGATGGTGGCCTCCCGGGCGACGATGGTGCCGTCCTTCTTGATGCCCGACTTGACGTACATCTTGGCCGGGTGCCGCGGCTGCGCCATGCTGAACTCTTCTTCGCGGTTGAAAACGAGCTTCACCGGGCGCCCCGTCTTGCGCGCCAAGGCCGCCGCGTGCGGCTCCACCCAAGCCTGGCACTTGGCCCCGAAGCCGCCCCCGATGGCCGGCGCAATCACCCGTACCTGGGAGATCGGGATATCGAGGAAGGCGGCAACCGTCATCCGCACCACGTAGGGAACCTGGGTGGCGGTCCAGATTGTCACGCTGCCGTCGTCATGAGGCTGGGCGAGAACGCTGTGGTTCTCGATCGGCGAGCCGTGCACCATCGGCGTGGTATAGACCCCTTTGACGACGACGTCGGCCTCCTTGAAGCCCTTCTCCACGTCTCCCTTGCGGACGATGCTGGACCAGGAGCAGTTGCGGCGCGGGTTCTCCTTCTGCCACTGCCACACCGGCATCACTTTCGGGGAGGGGAGGCAGGCGTAGCTCTTCCACTTCTCGTGGATGAGGGGAGCGCTCGGCTTCATCGCTTGCTCGGCATCGAAGACGGCCTTCAGCGGCTCGTAGTCCACCTTCACGAGTTTCGCCGCCGCATCGGCCGTCGCCTGGTCCTCCGCCGCCACGATGGCGATGATGTCACCCTGGTAGCGCACCTTCTCCTTGGCGAAGAGGCGTTCATCCCAGATGAGCTCGCCGTGGAGGTGGTCCGGCACGTCCTTGTGGGTGACCACGCCGATCACCCCGGGGTGCTTCTCCGCCCGCGAAGTGTCGATGCGTTTGATGCGGGCGTGCGGATGGGACGAGTGCACCAGTTTGGCGTACGCCATGCCCGGCAGGATCATGTCGCCCACGAACTTCGTTCTGCCGGTCGTTTTATCTACGGCGTCCAGTCGTGGGACGCGCGTGCCGAATACTTTCGTCGTCATTCCTTGCTCCTCCTGGAGAGTCAGCTTGCGCCGCCGCCGCTAGCCGCTGCGTTCCCCGGCGCCGCCGCAGCGTCCGCCGCTAGGCGGGGCTCGCCGCGGCCCGCACCGCTTCAACGATCTTGGCGTAACCGGTGCAGCGACAGAGGTTCCCCGACAACCCCAGCCGAATCGCCGCCTCGCTGGGCTTGGGATTGCGCTCCAGCAGGGCGGTGGCCGACATGAGCATGCCGGGGATGCAGAAGCCGCACTGCACCGCGCCGTGCTCGACGAACGCCTCCTGGAGAGGGCTCAGCTTGCCGTTGCTGGCCAGGCCCTCGACGGTGCGCACCTTCTTCCCCTGCGCCTCCCCGGCGGGGTAGATGCAGGAGTCCACGGTACGGCCATCGATGATGACCGTGCAGGCGCCGCAGTCCCCTTCCCCGCAGCCCTCCTTGGCGCCCGTCAGGCCCAACCCCAGACGCAGGGCGCTGAGGAGCGACTCCCCCGGCCGGACATTCACTTTGTGCGTGGCGCCGTTCACATTGAGCGTTATCGTGATCACGTCTCTCTCCCTCCTGCGGCAGGCTATCCGGCTTGAGCCACCTTGGCGGCCTGCTGGAGTGCGCGCCGCGTGAACACCTCGACCATCTCGCGGCGGTACTCCGCAGAGCAGCGGAAATCAGTGATGGGCTTGCACTCCTTGGCCGCGGATGCGGCCGCCTCGCGGCAAAGGCCGTCGCTGAACGGCTGCCCGGTGAGCAGCTTCTCGGCCTTCTCGGCGCGCATCGGCACGGGGGCCACCGCGCCAAGGGCAATGCGGGCACGGGCAACGGCGCCGTTGCGCATGGTGAGGCTGACGCCGGCGCTCACCATGGCGATCTCGAGCTGGCCGCGCAGGCCGTGCTTCAGGAAGCAACTCCCGGAGGCGCGCGCCGGCGGCGGCACGAGCACCGCCGTCACCATCTCCCCGGCCCGCAAGGCCGTCTGGTTGGGGCCGACGAAGAACTTCTGCAAGGGGAGGGTGCGCGCGCCCGCCGGCCCGCTGATCTCGACCTGCGCGTCCAGGGCCAGCAGGGGCGGTCCCATGTCAGCCGATGGGGAGGCGTGGCAGAGGTTGCCGACAATGGTGCCGACGTTCTGCACCTGGCGCGCCCCGATGAGGCCGGCCGCCTGCGCCAGGATCGGGTAGTGCTCGCACACCACCGCCCTCTCCAGCAGGTCGCTGTAAGTCACCAGCGGGCCGATACTGAGGCCAGCCTTGGCGGTGAAGGTGAGCTTCCGCAGCGCTGGGATGGCGTTGATGCTCACCAGGTGCTCAGGGGTCACCTTCTCGGCGCGCAGCAGCACCATCACGTCGGTGCCCCCGGCGATGAGCTTGGCCTTCTTCCCATGACGCTTGAGGAGTTCGACTGCCTCTTTGACCGTTTTCGGCCTGTGGTACTCTTTCATCCCAACCATACCTACCTCCTCAGACGTTCCAGTGGAGTGCCCTTCCCCCTGCCGCCGTGTTGACTACCCCGTCGGCTCCGACCATCGCTCGCCCCCTTTCGCAGAGGACCCCTCGCGCCTGCTCCTCCGCGCCGCCACCTCGGCGCCTGAAGAATTTCCGCTCCTCCCTCTTCAGGCTTGCCGCACAAGACGGCGCCACCTCCTCGCGGCAGCTAGCCGGCGGCCGGCGCCAGCGCGGGCTCGGCGGCCTGCTCGCGGATGCAGAAGCTGACGGCTGCGGCGGCCAGGGCTACGAAGCCGGCGATGAGAAACGCCACGTCATACCTGCCAAGCGAGTCGTAAATCACGCCGCCGAAGAAACCGCCGAGAGCGGCGCCAAGTTGATGGATGAAGGTGATGCCGCCGAAGATCGCGCCGCTGTGCCGCAGCCCGAAGGCACGATGGGCGATGGCCGTGGTGAGCGGCACGGTGGCGAGCAAGCCGAAGCCGGCCACCACGCAGAAAAGAAAGATGGCGACGAGGCTCTGGGCGTAGACCAGGTAGAGCAGCGCCAGGCCACGCACGAGGTAGCTGACGCCAAGGGGCCGCGAGCAGCCGACGCGGTCCGAGATCGCACCCATGGAGATATTGCCGACGATGTTGGCCGCCCCCAGCAGGGAGAGGGCCTGGGCGCCAAGGCTGCTGGCGTACCCCTGATCCGTTACGAAGGCAGCGAGATGCGTGATGATGAACATCCAGGTGAAGCCGCAGGCGAACTGCCCGGACGAGAGGAGCCAGAAGAGCGGCGTCCGGGCGGCCGCCGTGGCGGTATAGGAAACCCCCTCGCCCACCTCCGCCGGGGCCGTCCGCCGCGGCGTGGCGGCGCGCCTCCCGGGCTCGACGCGAGGACGGTCCTGGATCGGGGCCCTCGACTGCCGCTGCGGCGGCGGATCAACGAGGACGAAGAGCGCCAGCGGAATGGCGATCAGGCCCAGGACGATTCCCTGGCCGACATACGTCGCGCTCCACCCCCAACTGACGATGCCGAGGTTGAGGACGGGGAACCAGAGGAACGTGCCTAAAGAGGATCCCGCTGAGCTCACGCTCAGGGCCAGCCCCCGGCGCTCGTCAAAGAAGCGCCCCAGGAGGGTGAAGTGGGTCACGAACGAGGAGCAGCCCGAGCCGATCCCGACGCCGATCCCGTAGTAGAGGTAGAGCTGCCAGAGGCGTGTGACGGTTCCCAGGAGAAGACCCGAAAGCGCCATCACCACCACCCCGAAGAGGATGACGCGGCGGGGCCCCACGCGGTCGGCCAGCCGGCCGACCAGGGGCAGGCTGATGCCGTAGACGAGCATGTTGATCGAGACCGCCAGGGAGATCGTCGAGCGGCTCCAGGGGAAGTCGCTTTGCAGGGGTTTGAGGAAGAGCCCAAAGGACGTCCACGTTCCCGCCCCGAAGAAGAGAATGAAGAACGAGCCGCCGACGAGCAGCCATCGCAAGCGCTGGTCCATGGTGCCACTCTGCATCGGTGCAACTTCCGGGCGCGGAGCCGCGGCGAGACAAAGCCCGCCTTCGTCGCAACCCCGATCCGCGGCGCGGAGGAGGCGGCACGGCCCAGCTCGCCACGCTGGCCGACTGGCTGTCGTGCGCGTTTCGTGCATCGTAGTGAAGCGCCGGAACTCTGTCAATATCCGCGGCGGAGCTTGCGCCGCGAAGCCGGGTTCGGTAGGCGATGCCGCCGGCGGCATTCCTCCTTGTCGAATCGGCTGAGATGGCGTACATTGGCCTGCACATTTCCTCAGGGTTCCCGTCGGCGTCAGGTCTGCGACGGCCGCGGTGCAGCTCGCTGCCGCCCTGGGTCGGAGGTCGCGAGAAGGATTGCCGGCATGGCTACGCTTGAAGACCGCGCGGCGACGATGCAGTGGATCGGACAGAGTATCAAGCGCGTCGAAGATTCTCGTCTGTTGACCGGCAAGGGGAGCTACGTCGATGACCTGCGCATCCCGAACCTGCACCATGCGGCCATCCTGCGCAGCCCGCACGGGCACGCGCGCATCCTCGGCATCAGCAGTGCGGAGGCCCTGAAGCAGCCCGGCGTCGTGGCGGTGCTCACCGGCGAGGACGTCGCCGCCATGGCGCGGCCGTTCCCCACCGGCGTCGCCACCGAGGTCCACTACTACCCCCTGGCGGTGGGCTCGGCCCGCTTCGTGGGCGAGCCGGTGGCGGTGGTGGTGGCCCGCACGCGCTATGAAGCGGAAGATGCGCTCGACTCCATCGAGGTGGACTACGAGCCGCTGCCGGTCGTCACCGACCCCGAGGAGGCCACCGGCGAGTCGGCCCCCCTCCTGCACGACTACGCCGGTACGAACATCGCCAACCACCGCCTCCTGACGTACGGCGATCTGGAGCAAGCCTTCAGCCAGGCCGACCAGGTGGTGCGGGAGCGCTTCGTCTTCCCGAAATACGCCTCCACGCCGATGGAGACCTACGCCGTCGCGGCGCACCACAACCCCATCGACGGCACCTTCACCGTGTGGTCGAACTTCCATGGGCCGTTCATCATGCACCCCGTGGTGGCCAAGGCCCTGAAGGTTCCGGAGACCAAGCTGCGCTTCATCGTGCCGCCCGACATCGGAGGCGCCTTCGGCATCAAGGTGAGCATCTACCCCTACATCGCTCTGCTGGCGCTGGCCGCGAAGAAAGCCGGCGTGGCGGTGAAGTGGATCGAGGACCGCCGCGAGCACCTGCTCGCCAGCTCCAGCGGCGCCGACCGCGTCTCCTACCTGGAGGCGGCGGTAAAGCAGGACGGGACCATCCTCGGGATGCGCGGGCGCATCTACGACAACGTCGGCGGCTACCTGCGCACGCCCGAGCCGGGCTGCCTCTACCGCCCCACCGGCAACTTCGTCGGCGCCTACAACTTCAAGAACCTGCAGCTCGACAACTACGCCGTGATGACGAATAAGTCGCTCACCGGGCCGAACCGCGGCTACGGCTGCCAGCAGCTCTACTTCGGGCTGGAGCGCCTGATCGACCGCGTGGCGCGCACCCTGAAGCGCGACCCCGTGGAGGTGCGCATGCGGAACTTCATCCGCCCGGAGGAGTTCCCGTACACCACCCCCACCGGCGGCATCTACGACAGCGGCGACTACCCGGCCGCCATGCGGAAGGCGGTGGAGCTGGCGCGCTACGAGGAGCTGAAGAAGGAGCGCCAGGCGGCCCGCCGCGCCGGGCGGCTCTTTGGCATCGGCGTGGCCACCGCCGTCGATCCCTCCGTCACCAACATGGCCTACATCACCCTAGCGCTGGAGCCGGAGGTGCGCGCCCGCAAAGGATTCCTCTCGAAATCGGGATCGAGCGAATCGGCGACGATCAAGATCGACCCTCTCGGCAAGGTGAACATCACCCTCAGCACCACGCCGCAGGGGCAGGGGCATGAGACGGTGGTGGGGCAGATCGTGGCGGACGAGCTGGGGGTCTCCTTCGAGGACGTGCGCGTGACGACCCAGATGGATACCTTCACGAACCTCTGGTCGATCACCTCGGGCGCCTACTCGAGCCGCTTCGCCGCCGCCGGCGCCAGCGCCTTCGCGCTGTCGGCGCGCAAGCTGAAGGAGAAGGTGAAGGAGATCGCCGCCCACCTCCTGGAAGCCCACGGCGCCGATCTCGAAATCGAGAACGGCACCATCCGGGTCGTCGGCAGTCCCGAGAAGAGCATGCCGGTCAAGCAGGTCGCCGGCATCGTCCATTGGAGCCCGCACCTGCTGCCGCGCGGCCTGGAACCGAACCTCACCGCCACCGCCACCTTCAACTTCCCGAACGCCACGGCGCCGGACCAGCAGGACCGCGTCGATTCCTCCAACACCTACGGCTTCATCGCCGAGATCGTGGCGGTGGAAATCGATCCGGAAACCTGCGAGGTGAAGATCGTGCGCTACGCCTCGGTGCACGACGCCGGGCGCATCCTCAACCCCCTCATCGTGGAGGGGCAGATCATCGGCAGCATCGTGCACGGCATCGGCGGGGCGCTCTACGAAGAGCTGGCCTACGACGACAACGCCCAGCTCATGGCGGCCACCTTCATGGATTACCTCTGTCCCACGGTGGACGAGGTGCCGAAGTTCGACCTCGACCACCTCGAGTCGCCCTCCCCCTTCTCGATCCTCGGCGCCAAGGGCTGCGGCGAGAGCAGCTCGATGGTCGCCCCGGCGGTGATCGCCAACGCGGTGGAGGACGCCCTTTGGCACCGCGGCGTGCGCATCACCACGCTGCCGCTGTCGCCCAACCGCGTCTGGCACTTGTTACAGGCCGCCAGGCGACAGGGGTAGCAGCTTGATCCGCTTCCACGCAGCGTTGCGCCCCCAGCCGCGCGGCGGCGCGCCTGCGAGATGCCCGTGACCATGTCCGCCCACCCAGGAGCCTGATCACCACGACACGTTGAGCCGCCGGAACATCAGCTCAGAGAGGAGAACGCGATGATCGGACAGTACACCGCGCTGGCCATCCAATCGAATATCCCCGTGGCGCGCAGCCGGGAAGAATTCCCTGATCACATCAAGCATCTTGGAAAGATTCTCGACTCGGCCGTCAACACCCTGAACATCGAGTTCCCGGTGCGCTTGGCGGTGTTTCCGGAGGCCTCGTTCCAGGGATTTCGCGACGAGTACATCGATCAGGATCATGTGGACTATGTGAACCGCATGGCCATCGACATCCCCGGCCCCGAAACCGATCTCTTCGGCCAGAAGGCGAAGCAGTACAACACTTACATCGTGGCCACCGCCAAGGCGAAGCACCCGAAGTTCCCGAACCGCTTCTTCAACGTCGCCTTCATCGTCTCCCCCGAGGGCGAGGTGGTGCATCAGCACTACAAGTGCCAGCTCTGGGTGAAGGAGCACTCGACGACGCCGCACGACGTCTACGACAAGTGGGTGGAGCTGTACGGCGACGGCCTCGATGCCTTCTTCCCGGTGGCGAAGCTGCCCATCGGCAACATCGGCACCACGATCTGCATGGAGGGGAGCTTCCCGGAGCCGTACCGCGCCCTGGCGATGAACGGCGCCGAGATCATCACCCGTGTCGCCTACCCCGAGCCGTGGGTTTCCCAGGGGCAGTGGGAGGTGCAGAACCGCGCCCGCGCCCTGGATAACACCTGCTACGTCGTCTCCCCGAACCACGGCACGATGCTGCGGCGCCACGGCCGGGCTGACCAGATCGGCGGCGGCAACGGCGGGCAGACGATGATCGTGGACTATCGCGGCGTCGTCACGGCAAAGGTGAGCTACGCCACCGAGTCCTTCATCGGCGCCTCCATCAACCTCGCGGCCCTGCGCGAGCATCGCGCCAGGGCCAAGTTCTGCAACTTCCTGCCCTACCTGAAGACGGAGATCTACCAGAAGGTTTACGAGCGTCCCATCTGGCCGAAGAACCTGGCGGCCCAGGAGCCGCCGGGGAAGCACGCCGAGGTGGAAGGCATTTTCATGGACACCGTCACCGATCTGCAGAAGCGCGGCTGCTTCTTCAGCCCGGCGTAGTGCTGCGTGCTGATCCCCGCCGGGGGCCGTGTTCGCCCGCCATGAAACCCAGCAGCGCCGGAGAAAACATCTCCGGCGCTGCTTGTCGGCCGACCAAGCCCCGCCCCGCTGCATCCTCTTTCAGCCCTCTGGGGGCCCGATTCTGAACGGCCCTCGCTCCAGCAGCCGCAACCGGCGGTCAGACGGCTCGCTCCAGCTCATCCGCCGGGCGGCAGCGCGCCGCATTGCGCAGCGACCCTGGCGCCCTGGCAGCCGCTCCCGACCTCGGCCAGAAGCAATTTCACAGTGTGAATTGAAACAACTCCTACCCACCATTCCCGGGGCTGTGATATAAAGATGGGCGGGGAGTGATGCCGCGCGCGCCCAAGCGCAAGCCGCGAAGCTCCCCTTCAGCACGTGCCCGAGCAGGAGGGCGATGGAGGAGATCATGGGAATCGACAACACCGATCGCACGCTGGCATCCAACCGGCTGGTCTTCGAGGTGCGGCGCGATATGGCCGCGTACCGTCGTTTCAGAGAGAACTTCGAGCTGGTCATGGGAGAGTATGGCCTCACGGAGGAAGAGAAAGAGGCTTGGCGCACCTTGGACCTCAAGAAGCTCGGCGACCTTGGGGTGCACCCGTACTTCCTGCCGCAGATCAGCCGTCTATTCCATGGAGGTGGTTACAACCACAATCGCAGCGAGGCATGCAAAGCCTATGCGGCGTCGGTGCTTGCCGGGCCCGCCGGCGACCAGTAGGAGAACGAAAGGACGACCACGGCGACAACCGTGAGGAAGGAGGGAGTGATGGGCGAGATCGTCCTCACCATCGCGCTGGCGCACGCTCCCGGCCTGACGGGCTGGCTGGACCAGGCGCCGCAAGACCAGCAGCAACGGCTGCGCGACGGCTACCAGGAGATGGGGCGGATTGTCCGCGCCGCCAAGCCCGATACCATCATCGGCCTTGCCAACGACCATATCCTGAACTTCCAGTTCGACAACCCGCCCAACTTCTGCATCGGCACCGCCGACATCTGGCACGGCCCGGCCCCTTGGTTCAAGGACTGGCTCAACGTCCCCGATTACACGGTGAAGGGGAATCGCGACCTCGCCCATACCCTGGTGCGCGAGGGAGACCGGGCCGGGGTTCGCTTCGCCTACTCCGACTCGCTCCTCTTCGATGATAACTGGTCGGTGCCGCTCTTCTACCTCACCCCCGACCACGATGTGCCGCTCGTGCCCATCCACATGAACTGCATCCTGCCGCCCCTGCCCACCCCGGCGGAATGTTTTCGCGTCGGCGAGGTGATCGCCGAGATCGTGCGCACCCGTCGGCCGGCACGCGAGCGCATCATCCTCATGGCGACCGGGGGTCTCTCCCACGATCCGGGTGGGCCGGCTTACTTCAATGTTGATGAAGCGTTCGACCGCTGGTTCCTCAGCCTGCTCGAGGAGGGGAACCCCCAGCGTGTCCTCAAGGAAGCGACGATCGAGCGCATGAAGCAGGCGGGCGACGGCGGCACCAGCGAGCTCCTCGCCTGGATCGCGGCGATGGGGGCCGTCGGCGGGCGACGCGCCAGAACCATCTGCTACGAGCCGGCCGTGGAGCTGCGCTGCGGCATGGGTGGCGTCGTCTGGGAGATGGCGTAGGCGCGCAACCGCGCGGCTGGTGCGAAGCCCCGCCACCAGCCGCCGATGCATCCACGGGCGGGCTGCGCCCTGGCGACCTGCGTCAGGTCGGTCTGGCGGATCGGCCCGTTGGGAGGTACCATGCGTAACGTGCTTCCTGATCTGGCGGCAAGAGTTGACCCCAAGCACACCGCCCTGGTCGTCATCGACATGCAGAACGACTTCTGCGCTCCAGAGGGATACATCGACAAGCTCGGCCTCGACGTCTCGCGCTGCCAACAGGTTGCCGCGCCGCTGACCGACCTCGTCGAGACGGCGCGCCGAGCCGATGTGCCGGTGATCTGGGTGCAGGCCATCTACGACGAGGTCTACCTCGCCGCCCCCATGCTCGCCAAGCGCCAGGAGATGGGGGCGCGTTTCGGCTGCTGCGAGACGGGCTCCTGGGGGGCTGAATTCTTCGGCGTCAAACCGCTGCCCGGCGAGTTCGTGGTGCAGAAGCATCGCTACAGCGCCTTTTCGGGCACCGAACTCGATAGCCTCCTGCGCGATCACGGCATCAAGACCATCGTCGTCACCGGCGTGCAGACCAACGTCTGCGTCGAGTCCACGCTGCGCGACGGCTTCTTCCATGGCTACTACATCGCCGTGCCGCGCGACTGCGTCGCCTCGCACTCGCCGGAGCTGCACGACGCCACCCTGAAGAACGTCGATCTCTGCTTCGGCAACGTGACGAGCGGCGCCGAGCTGCGGCGCCTCTGGAGCGGCGCTTCGTAGTATCCAGTCATGCCGAAGGGAGTCGAACGGCCGGCGCGGCAGGCGGCGGTGGCGACGAGTTCACGTGCGGGAGTGCCGACGATTCCAGCCGGAGCGTCGCCGCCAACCTCTTGGTACGCCCAGGAACCAGTGGCAAAGGAGAGCCGATGCGCGAGATTCTCACGGAGTTGGCAGAGATCGTGAAGCCGGAGCATACCGCGCTGCTCGTCATCGACATGCAGAATGATTTCTGCGCCCCGGGCGGCTACGTCCAGGCCGTCATGGGCAAGGACGTGAGCGGCGCGCCGCGACTGGCCGAAATCATCATGGACCTGGTGGAAGCGGCGCGACGGCTGCGCATCCCCCCCATCTGGATTCAGGCCATCTACGATGATCACTACTTGCAGCCACCCATGATCGCCAAGCGCCTGCCGAGGGGGTCGGAGGTCTTCTGCTGCCGCACCGGCACGTGGGGCGCCGACTTCTTCGGGGTGAAACCGCTCCCCGGCGAGTTCATCGTGCAGAAGCACCGCTTCAGCGGCTTCAACGGCACGCCGCTCGATAACCTCCTGCGCGACCACGGCGTCAAGACCATCGTCACCACCGGCGTGACGACCAACGTCTGCGTCGAGTCCACCCTGCGCGACGGCTTCTTCAATGGCTACTACACGGTCGTGCCGAGCGACTGCGTGGCGGCGAACTCGCCGGACCTGCACGCCTCCTCGCTGAAGAACATCGAGCTCTTTTTCGGCTACATCAGCACCAGCGCCGAGCTGCAGGAGCTGTGGGAAAGGGGCTGACGGGACATCCCAAAAGTTCAGTGACGAATTCAATGCGCTGGAGGAGGCATCGGCGAGGGGATTTTTTCGGGACCCTGGCTCCCCCACACCCCCATTCCCCGCGGCTGCGCGGCGGCTCGCCTAGGTAGGGTGCGCGAGGGGAGAAGGCCCCCTCGCGGACTTCGGTTTCGGGCGGGGCAAGCCCCGCCCCTACGATCAGCTCCCGCGGAGGGGCGCGAGGGACGAGGGTCCCGGCAAGGGTGCTCTCCCCGAATCAGCACCCCCATCAGACGATGGAAGGAACATCCGAGAGGCGACCCTAGCGCCCCGCCTCCGCTGTCTCCCAGGGGGCCTGCTCGATGCGCTGCGCAATATAGTCGGGGAGAGGGATGCCCTTGTGCGCATCGCCGAGGCCGCTGGTGCAGCAGTCGATCTTCTCGCCGCGCGCCACCTCCTCGCCGTTCTTGCTGAAGGAGAAGGTGAACGTCAGGCTCTTCGTGCCCTTGCGCTTCACCCAGACGTGGGTCTCGATGACATCATCGAACACCACGATCTTTTTGTACTCGCAGGTCGCCTTCACCACGGTCCAGTCGTAGTTGTACTTGCCGGTGGCTCCCCAGTGATCCACCAGCGGCCCCGGCAGGTTCAGCGAGCGGAAGAACTCCCCCTCCATCTCATCCATCCACTTGAAGTAGTTCGCAAAGAAAATGATGCCCGCGGCATCAGTCTCGTGGAACTGCACGCGGCGTGTGTGGCGAATTTCGTAGGCCATGCATTGCACCTTCTCAGACGTGTGGCGGTCGCGCGGGGGATGTCGGCCCCCCTCCCCGGTTGCACGCAGCTCGGCCTGCCGCCCGCTTCCCTGCACGGCGTCGCCGCGCCGAGCCGAGTACGGCGGCGAACCACTCCCCTCCTCCTGCGCATCCATGGAGAGCGGCGCAGCGGCAGGTGATTGAAAGGCGGGGGGCGCGCGTCGGCAGCGCACCCGCAGCCCCTCAGGACTGCGGGTGTTTCGCCTGCTCGCGCTGGCGCAGCTCGGTGCGGCGGATTTTGCCGGTCGGGGTGCGCGGCAGGTCGTCCACGAACTCGATGAGGCGAGGGTACTTGAACGGCGCCAGGCGCTCCTTGACGAAGCGCCGCAGCTCCTGCTTCAGAGGCTCCGCCGCCGCGGCCGGCTCCTTCAGCATGACGAAGGCCTTCACCACCATGCCGCGCTGCGAGTCGGGAGCGCCGATGACCGCCGCCTCGAGCACCCGCGGGTGCTGCATGAGGGCGTGCTCCACCTCCGGCGCGCCGATGTTGTAGCCGCCGCTGATGATCAGGTCGTCGTTGCGGCAGACGTAGGTGTAGAAGCCGTCCTCGCCGCGCCGGTACATATCGCCGGTGAAGTTCCACCCCTGGCGCACCACCGCCTGCTGGCGCTCCGGCTTGCGCCAGTAGACGATCCCCAGCGGGCCGCGCACGGCGAGCATGCCGGGTTCACCGAGGGGCACATCGTTGAGCTGTTCATCCACCAGCCGCACCTCGTAGCCCGGCACGGGCACGCCGGTGGTGCCGGCCTTGACGTGCCCCGGGCGGTTGCTGAGGAAGGTGTAGTACATCTCGGTACTGCCGATGCCGTCGAGGAGCTCGATGCCGAGGCGCTCCCGGTAGGCGTGGAAGAGGCTGGCGGGCAGCGGCTCGCCGGCGCTGATGCAGGCGCGCAGGCTGCTCAGGTCGTAGGCGGCGCCGAAGCCGGGATGCTGCAGCATGAAGTTGTACGCGGTCGGCACGGCGAAAAGCACCGTGATGCGGTGGCGGTGGATGGTCTCGAGCATCGTCTCGGGCGTGAACGTCCCCACCATCGAGGTGGCGGCGCCGAAGCGCAGCGGGATGATCAGCAACCCTCCCAGTCCGTAGGTGAAGGCCAGCGGCGGGTGCCCGCCGAAGATGTCATCCTGCCGAGGCTCGACGACGTGGCGGCCGAAGGCGTCCGCGATGATATTGTTATCGATATGGAAGTGGGCCGCTCCCTTCGGCTCGCCGGTGGTGCCGGAGGTGTAGGCGATGAGGGCGAGGTCGTTGGCATCGCAGAACACCGGGTCAAGCTGGTCCGACTCGGCCGCCTGCAGCTCGTCCAGCCGCAGGAAGCCCTCCCGCGCGGGACCCGTGGCGAGGCAGTGGCGCACCGTCGTGAAGCGGCCGCGGCCCCGCTCCACCTCCTCGGTGAGATCGCCGGCGCAGAGGATGGCACTCACCTCGGCGTCGTTGGCAATGTAAGTGAGCTCGTGGGCGCGGAACAGCGGCATGGTGGAGACGCAGACGGCGCCGAGGCGCAGCACGGCCAGCCAGGCGATGATGAAGTCCGGCTCGTTGCGGTAGCGCAGCAGCACGCGGTCAAGCCGCCTGATGCCGAGGCGCCGCAGGGCATTCCCCAGCCGGTTCACCGCCGCCGCAAGCTGGCCGTAAGTCATCGTGGTCTGCCGGTAGTAGACCGCAACCTTGTTCCCCCGCCCCGCCTCGAGGTGATCATCCAGCAGGTAGGTCACCGAGTTGAAGCGCTCCGGGTAGCGGAACTCCGGCAGGGGGTAGCGCCGCTCCGGCCACAGCTCCGGCGCCGGCAGAAACCGCTCCATGATCTCCTGCATCGTCTGCACGCTCATGCGCTGCCATCCTGCTTCTAAAGCCCAGTCACGAGAGAGAACCTAGACGCGACGCGGAGCTTTACTATACCATAAGCGGCGGCAAGGCCCAAAACGGCGGGGCCGGCCCCGCGCCGACCGCACGGCGATGCCGGCAGGGCCATCACGGCGGCCCATCCACCGCGGACTCAGCGCCGGCGCTTACCACGCGCGCGCCGCGAATTTCTCAGAGGTGGTCTGACATGGACAGGACGATCGACATCCACTCGCACCTCTTCACACACGAGTGCGCCGCCGCCTGCTCGCGGGTCGATGCCGACTGGCAGTTCTCCATTCAGGCCAATGAGCGCGGTCTGCACTACATCCATATCCGCGACCAGATCATCGGTCCCGTGCGGCCGGGCATGTTCGACCTGGCGGCGCGCCGGGAGGACATGCAGCGCAGCCGCCTCGAGCGCCACGTCCTCAGCGTCATGCCCTTCGCCTTCCTCTACCACGCCCCGGTTTCCTGCGCCATCGCCTTCTCCCGGCTGCAGAACGAGATGCTCGCCGCGGCGGTGCAGCGCCACCCGCGCCAGTTCGTCGGCCTCGCCACGGTGCCGCTCCAGGACCCGGACGCCGCCGTCAAGGAGCTGCACCACGCCGTGACGCAGCTCGGCCTGCGCGGCGTGGAGATCGGCACGAACGTGCAGGGCGCCTACCTCGACGACCCGCGCTTCTTCCCTTTCTACGAGGCGGTGCAGGACCTCCAGGCGCCGATCCTCGTCCATCCCCAGGATGTGGCGGGAGGGGAGGCGCTGAACCCCTATTTCCTGCGCAACCTCATCGGCAACCCCCTGGACACGGCGATCGCCATGGCGCGCCTCATCCTTGGGGGGGTGATCGAGCGCTTTCCGCGCCTGCGCCTCTGCTTCGTGCACGGCGGCGGTTTCCTGCCGTACCAGATCGGGCGGCTGGACTTCGCCTACCGCTCGCGCCCGGAGCTGCAGGGAACCCTGCCGAAACCGCCGAGCGAGTACTTCAGCTCCCTCTACTTCGACACCGTTCTTTTCCACGAGCCGGCCATCGAGTACCTCATCAACCAGGTGGGGGCCGACCACGTGCTCCTTGGCACGGATTACCCCTTCCGGCTCTCCGACCCCAACCCGGTGGCTACGGTGAACCGCTGCACGGGGCTGGGGGTTGACGAGCGCCGGGAGGTGCTTGGCCGCAACGCGCAGCGGTTCTTGAACCTTCCTGACGATGAGGCGTAGCGGGCGCGCACGGCGCCGGTCGGCCTGGGCGCGGAGAGCACGCGGGAGCAGTGATGAGCCTCGTCGTCCAGGGCGAAGTCGAGAACGTCGTCTACCGCAACCCGGAGAACAACTATACGGTGCTGCGGCTGCGCCTCGAGGGACGCCAGGGCCTCGCCACCGCCGTCGGGCACCTGCACGAGGTGGCGTGCGGGGAGTTCCTGCGGCTTACGGGCGACTGGGTGTCGCATAAGCGCTACGGCGAACAGTTCAAGGTGGAGCGCTATGAGACGGTGGCGCCCACCAGCCAGAGCGGCATCGAGCGCTTCCTCGCCTCCGGGCTCCTGAAGGGGATCGGCCCCGAGCTGGCCCGGCGCATCACGGCGGCGTTCGGCGAGCAGACCTTCGAGGTCCTCGACACGCAGATCGAGCGCCTCCTCGAAGTGGAGGGGATCGGCGAGATTCGCCTGGGCCAGATCGCGGCGAACTGGCACGAGCATCAGCAGACCCGCAGCATCATGTTCGGCCTGCAGGAGATGGGCGTCAGCATCGCCTACGCGACGCGCATCTTCAAGAAGTACGGCGCCGAGAGCCTAGCGGTGGTAAGCGCCAACCCCTACGTGTTGGCGGAGGAAATCTTCGGCATCGGCTTCAAGCGCGCCGACGCCATCGCCATGCACCTCGGCATCGAGCGCGACGCGGCGCTGCGTCTGCAGGCGGGGGTCGTCTACACGCTGACACAGTTCGTCGAGGAGGGGCATGTTTACTGCCCCTACGAGACCCTCATCGAACGCGCTCAGAGCCTCCTCGGCTGCGAGCGCGAGGCGGTCGCCATGGCCGTCGCCCAGGAGGTGCAGGCGCGGCACCTCCTCATCGTCGACCTCAACCTCGACGCCGAGCAGCCGCAGGTCAACCACAAGGCCGTCTACCTCCCCTTCCTCTACCATGCCGAGACGGCCATCGCCGAGCGCTTGGCGAAGCTCCTGCGCGCCGACTGCCCCCTCGTCATCGACGAGGAGGAGCGCGTCATGGCCGCCTGCCTCGACGGCTGGTCGATTGAGCTGGCGCCGGCGCAGCGCCGCGCCATCGCGGCGGCCCTGCGGGAGAAGCTCCTCATCATCACCGGCGGGCCGGGCACCGGCAAGACCACCATCGTCAACGCCATCATCACCATCTTCCAGGCCTACCGGGCGCGCATCCTCCTGGCGGCGCCGACAGGGCGCGCCGCCAAGCGCCTCACGGAGACCACCGGCCGCGAGGCGCGCACCATCCACATGCTCCTCGAGTACACCTTCCAGGCTGGCTTCCAGCGCCACGCCAAGCGGCCCCTGGAGGCCGACCTCCTGATCATCGACGAGGCGTCGATGATCGACACCTCCCTCATGCACCACCTCCTGAAGGCCATCCCCGCCCAGGCGCGCCTCATCCTGGTGGGGGACGTGAACCAGCTCCCCTCCGTGGGACCGGGGAACATCCTGCACGACCTCATCAGCTCGCAGCGCCTGCGTGTGACCGAGCTGCACGACATCTTCCGCCAGGAGGCCAGAAGCCTCATCGTCCTCAACGCCCACCGCATCAACGAGGGACGCCTACCCGTGTACGACGTGGAGGGGGGCGAGCGCCTGGCCGATTTCTTTTTCATCGAGGAGGAGGATGCCGCCAAGGTCCTGGAGGTCGTGAAACGCCTCTGCAGCGAGCGCATCCCGGAGAAGTTCCAGCTCCACCCGACGCACGACATCCAGGTGATGACGCCGATGTACAAAGGGCTCGTCGGCGTCGACAACCTCAACAGCGAGCTACAGGCCCTCTTCAATCCCAATGCGCCACCGGTGGCGACAGGTCGCGGCAACCTGCGCCTGGGCGACAAGGTGATGCAGATTCGCAACAACTACGAGAAGGGGGTGTTCAACGGCGATATCGGCTGGGTGGCGGAGGTGCGCGGCGAGGATGAGCTGCTGCGCATTGATTTCGACGACCGCGCCGTGACCTACGAGTTCGGCGATCTCAATGAGGTCGTCCTCGCCTACGCCGTCTCCGTGCACAAGGCGCAGGGGAGCGAGTACCCCGCCGTCGTGCTCCCCCTTCTGCCGCAGCACTACCTGCTTCTGCAGCGCAACCTCCTCTACACCGCCGTGACGCGCGCCCGCCAGCTCGTCGTCATCGTCGGCTCCAAGAAAGCCCTGGCGATGGCGGTGCAGAACGACCGCGTCATGCACCGCTACACCGGCCTCGAGCGCTGGCTGCGCGAGGAGGTCGCGCCGCTCGCCGATCCGCAGCTCCTCCGCTGAGGCCTCGCCCGCCCCCGCCGCTCCCGACTGGTCACCCACTCCGCACCCGTGAGGCGCGCCGTTGACACTCCTCGTACCCCCCGCTAGAGTGACGGAGGGCGTCAGGCGCAGGAGAAGCTCCCTCGGCAGGCGGCCTCCTCCTGGCGAGGGCGCCGGACATGCCGCGCCGGCCTCGGGGAGCTGAGGCGGGGAACCCGCGGCAGGGAGTTCCAGGCGCCGCAGCGGCGTGGGCAAGGCGGAGGCGGCCATGCCGATCTGGGTGCTACAGATCTTGCAGATTGTCGTCTGGCCTCTGGCGGTGCTGGGGGTGGCGTTCGTCCTGCGCTCGGCGGTTCTTGGCTGGGCGCGCAGCCGCTCGCAGGTGGCGCTCGGTCGCCGCCTGCGCGCGCACGTCGAGGCGCTGGAGCAGCGCCTGTCCGGCAACGAAGAGCAGGAACGCCTGGCAACCCACATCGCCGCGCAGTTCGACCCCTCCAGTGAAGCCATCCGCATCGCCAATGCCGTGGCGGAGATTCCCCCCGTGGCGCGGGAGAAGATGAAGCCGCGCCTGCAGGAATACCTGGGCGAGGCGGTGCGCCGCAGCAGCCGACTGGCCGCCGGCTGCGTGGTCGAGACCCTGCGCAAGAGCGAGAACGGGATCAGGTGAACCGTGTCAGGACGAAAGGGTTGCAACGCTGGTGGCATCGACGTAGACTAGGTTTTGTGCTGGCGCGCGGTTGAGTCCGCCGATGTGGATGACGCGAGGGAGGCGCGGCGGCCGTCAGGCGCCGGCATGGCGGCGTGGTCCCCCTTCCCGAGCGAATCCCACGGCCCAGGGGTGCGATGGCGGCTCTGTTGAAGCGCGCCGTAATGAGCTGAGGGGGGGCCCCTGCCTCGGTGGGAGGAGGAGCGAGGAGTCTGCTCGCCCTAGGGTGCGGCTGATTGTTCAGGTTGGCCATGGAATAGAGGCAGGGAAGCAGGCAGGTGGAAGTCCGTTTGCTCAGGGTGGAGTCCAATGGAGCAAGTAGTGTTCGAGTTGGCTGGTGGGAAGTACTCGGTGCGTGAGACCTATTGGAATGACGAGACGAAGGCGCTCTTTCGCATTATCAACGAAAAGGAGGGGCGAACGGAGGTTTCGGATTTCTACGTCAGCGCCAAGCGGCGGCGCGGCAAATCCACCCCCCTCGAGGAGCTGATTGGCTTTCTGGAGAAGATCCTCAATCATTCAAAGTCGCGCGATCGACAACCGTTTCCTACACCGGGGCACGAGGAAGGGCGCGCGTTCACCTCGCGGTAGCACCGGCACGCTCGATCCCATGGGAGCGTTACGAGGGCTGAGTCGGGACCAGTGAGCGCCCAGGGGTGAGAACCGCAGCATCGCTTCACCCTCGGCATGCCATCGGAGGCTGGTCCTGGCGTTAAGGTTCAACCACCCTGTTGCGCACGCTTTCCATTCCGGGGACAGCCCGCCGTTTTTGGGCCCTGATGCGGGAATGCGGGAACGGCGCCGCCCTCTGACAGCGCCGTTCCTTGATGCCTCTGCCGATCCTTGCAGTCTACAACCTGGCCTCCTCCCCAAAGCCCCTGTGGCAGTGGCGTCTCAACTAAGCCCACCCAGCTTTTCCCATCGAGGCGCACCGTCGAGATGGCGCTGGCCGGCCGCCGATGGCTCCCTCCGCGCCGCCCCTTACGCCTTCGCAGGGGCCTCCTGACCGCTGCTCACCGGCAGGGGCTCAACCTGGGCGCGATGCTGCCGTGCCGGGTAGGCGACAATGGTGAGCACCGCTCCCAGCACCAGGGCGAGGGCCGCGAAGTAGAAGATGACGCGGATCGACCAGGCATCGGCGACCAGCCCGGCGAGCGCGGCTCCCAGCGTCGAGCAGGCTAGGTTGGCGGTGAAGAGGAGCCCCACCAGGCTCCCTCCCAGCTCCTTCGGGGTCACGTCGAAGGCGGTCGCGAAGATCACCGGCCGGATCGAGTAGAGAAACACCCCAATCATAAAGAGCATGATCTGGAACGCGAGCCCCACGGGGGCCAGGCCCAGCAGCGCGACGCAGGCGCCGGCCGCGAAGAGACCGGCCACGAGGACCGGCCCCCGCCCGATGCGATCGGAGAGCCAGCCCGCCAGCGGCGCTGAGAAGAAGCTCGCCACGGTCAGGGAGGAGACGTAGATGCCGAGCTGCGTGGAGGAGAAGTTCAGCTCCCTGGCGAGGTAGAGCGGCAGGAAGGTGACGAGCACCACCTGGCCCACGGTCCGCAGCGCCGACACGCCCGCCATCGCCACCACCTGGCGATCCCGGACCATCGCCCGCACCGCAGTGCCATAGGCCCGCAGCGCCATCCCCTTGCCGTAGCCGGCGTCGCTGTCACGGATGATCAGGAAGAGCGCCGCGGCCATGATGAAGGCGGGGATCGCCATGAACTGCGTGGTGGTCCGCCACCCCATCGCCGCGATCATGGCGGTCAAAATGAGCGGCGTGAGGAAGTCGCCGGAGTTGGCTCCCAGCTCGTGCGCGGAGAGAGCGAACCCCTTGCGCTGCGGGTAGAGCGAGGAGAGCAGGGACATCGACGGCGAGTGCCAGAACGAGGCGCCGAATCCCAGCAGGGCCAGGCTTGGGAACACCCACAGGTAGGTCGGCGCAAAGCCAACCGTGAGGTAGCCCAGCGCCGGGATGAGGAGCGCCCCCATCATGAAGAGGCGTCGGGTGCCGAGCACATCGACGGCGACGCTGCTGGGGATGTTCAGGCTGGCGGCCATCAGGGAGGCAAAGGAGATGATGAGGCCGCTCTGGAAGTAATTCAGCCCGAACTCCTTGGCGATGAACGGCACCACCAGGGCCAGGGCTGTGAAGTGCCAATGCTCCACCGCATGCCCAAAGGAGATGGCAAAGACCTTGGGTAGCTTCGTGCGCATCGCTGCATTCCCCCGCTCTATCGTCTACCAGCCCACTGAAAACCTGCTGGCGCCCGTTTTCACTCCAGGAAGGAGAGATCGACCTTTCACCCTGCGGCTCCATGCCCGAGCGTGCATCAAGCAGCGCCTCGGTCCCAACCGCGGCGCTATTGTAGGCACGCTCCCCCAGGGGAAGCAAGCAACTTGCAGCCGGCGAGCGCCCCCACCGGCATAAAGAGAGAGCTGGCAACGAGTGTGGTCGCGGGAATGAGGGCAGCGCGGGGAGAGGGCTGCGGCCACCGCCTCCGCTGGGCCTACGCCGCATCTTCCTGGTAGCGCAGCGTCAGGCGTTCGAACTCATCAAGGAGCGCGCGGGTGCGCTCCTGCACTTGCCGCTGCACCCCAGCCAGCGTCGCGTCGTCCGCCGTCGCCGGCACGTCGGCGTTGCCGAAGCCGTAGATTTTCAGCTTCGGCTCGGTGCCGGAGGGTCGGATGACGATCTTCGTGAAGCCATCCTCGGAGAGCTGGTAGACCAGGACATTGCCGCGCGCGCCGACCACCACGCCGCGTTGGGCGCCGTCGCGCGGATCGCTGATGGCGCCGGTTTGACGGTCGATGACCGCCCGCAGCGGCAGCCCGCCGAGGCGCTGCGGCGGCTCGCGTCGCAGCCGTTCCATGACCCTGACCATGGTGCGCTCCCCGGCGCTGCCGGTCATGAAGAAGTTGCGCGTCTCCTCGAAGAAGTAGCCGTACCTGCGGTAGAGCTTGTGGAGATAGTCATCAAGGGTTGCTCCCTCGGCCTTCAGCTCGGCCGCGAGCTCCGCCGTCAGCAAGGCCGCGCTCGCCGCGTCCTTGTCCCGCACCGCCGCGCCGCGCAGGTAGCCGAAACTCTCCTCGAAGCCGAAGATGAAGCGCTCTGGATCATCGAGCTTGCCGATGAGCTCGGCGATATACTTGAAGCCGACGAGGAGATCGCCGACCAGCCGCACCTGGAAATCGGCGGCGATGCGGGTGACGAGATCGGTGCTCACCATGGTCTTGACGAGCAGCCCATCTTTCGGCAGCCTGCCGACGTCGCGCAGGGTTCGCAGCACGTAGTGGCTGAGGAGCGCCCCGAGCTGGTTGCCGGAGAGGTGTCGCCAGGAGCCGTCCCGCAGCGGCACGGCGACGCCGAGGCGATCCGCATCGGGATCGCTGGCCATGGCGAGGTCCGCATCGATCTCGCGCGCCAAAGCAATGGCCTCGGTCAACGCTGCCGGCGATTCGGGGTTGGGGATGTGCCCCGCCACGTTTGGGAAGTCGCCGTCCGGGGTGCTTTGGGCGGCCACCAGGTGCAGGTCCGTGAAGCCGGCCCGGCGCAAGACCGGGACCACATTGGTGACGCCGGCGCCGTGCAGCGGCGTGTAGACGAGACGCAGGCGGCGGCTGGCGCCGAGGGCCGTCGCCGCCACGGCGTCCACGTAGGCCCGGTCCACCTCCCGGGCGGCGCGCTCGGCGAAGCCGGGCGAGCCAACCGGCGCTGATGCCGCCGCCTCCTCGGCGCCCAAGAGGACGATGAGGCCGCGCTCGCAAGCCGCTTGGTACGGCAGGCGTTGGATGTCGTCGACCCGCTGCACCTCGTCGATGATGCCGGTATCATGCGGCGGCAGCACCTGCCCACCATCCCGCCAGTAGACTTTGAAGCCGTTGTCCGTGGGAGGGTTGTGCGAGGCGCTGATGACGATGCCGGCATCCGCTCCGAGGTGGCGCACCGCGAAGGAGACCTCGGGGGTGGAGCGGCAGCCATCGAAGAGGTAGGCCATGAAGCCATGGGCGGCCACGATGCAGGCGCACTCCTCGGCGAAACGGCGGGCCTGGTGGCGGGTGTCGTGACCAATGACGATGCGGTGGCTCAGGGAGGCGCCGCTCTCCGCGTGCCCCCCGCTTTCCCGCCCTTGCTTCAGGAGGTAGCGCGCCAGGCCTTGCGCCGACTCGCCGATGGTGCGCAAGTTCATGCGATTCGGGCCGACCCCCATCTTCCCTCGTCTGCCGCCGGTGCCGAAGGGAATGATGGTGTAGAAGCTGTCGTTGAGTTCCTGCCAGTCCTGCGCGGCGATGAGCTGCTCGATCTGCTCCCGTTCCGCCGCGGGGGATGGCCGCCGCAGCCAGCGCCGCAGGGCCTCCAGGCTGCCCGCTTCGATGGCTGCGGCAGGAATCCGCGCGGTGATTTCCACCATCTCAGTGCAAGCTCCGCCGCGGTCCTGCCGGCGACGCGCCAGCCGGCTCCTCGGCTCGAAGAAGGGCGCAGGTGTGGGGTGGGCACCTGCGGGCGCCGCCGCGGCGCGCTTTGAGTTCTGGGACCGCAAGCGGCTCCGACAGGCAGCCTGGCACTGAGCGACCGAGTGGAATATAGCTTATGCCATCTCAGCGGCAAGCGGAAGGGGGCCGGCGGCCAGGGGCGGGGCAGGCAGGTCTGTCTGCCGTGCCGGTACGGGCAGGCGTTAGCTGGAAGGAGGAGGCTGCAGGCGCAGGCGCAGAAGTTCGCGCTTCATCTCGTCCTGGCGGCGCACCAGGAGACGAGCGCTGGAGTGGAGGAGCAGCCGGTGCAGGAGAGACAGGGCAAGGACAAGGACGACGGTCAGACCTGCCAACCGCGGCAGCCAAGCGCCGACCGTGCCGAGGTAGGGGCTCGCCCCTGACCACGAGAGCTTGAGTACAGCAAGGAGCAGGGTCTGGACGTCCATACCGTCCCGCCTTAAGGTTCTCTCGCGCGCGAGAGCATCATGACTCTCCTTGGCTCTGCCTCTCTGGTACTGCATCGGCAGAGCGTGCAGAACCTTGAGCGACACGCTGGGGCAGCCTACACTGTCGCCGGTCGCTTCTGCCTCTTTACCCTGTGTCGGGATGCCCCAGGGGCAAGCGCGGGCGGGGAGATGGCGGGCGCCGCAAAACGGAGATGCCGCCGGCGCCCATCCCTTCGAGAGCTACCGGTGGGATGCGTCGCGGCGCCGCAGGATGCGTGGTAAACGGAGGTGAGTCCAGGGGAATGTCTTCCCCATCCGGCGATGGGCGACGTTCCGAAGCTGTCCCAAGGAACGCCAGCGGAGAACGAGTTTAGCCATGCAGGTGCAAGACCTCTTGCCCCGCTTCTCGCAGCAGTCGGTGATGGTGCTGGGTGATCTGGTGGTGGAGAAGTACGTTTGGGGCACGGCGCGAGGTCTGGCGAATGATGCGCCCGTACCCGTGCTGCGGGTCGAAGGCGAGGAGTACCAACTCGGCGGGGCCGCGAACGTGGCGCGTCACCTCGCGGCCTTGGGGGCACAGGTGCGCCTCTGCGGCTTGGTGGGGTACGACGACGCGGCGCACGCCTTGCGGCGCTCGGTGCGCCAGTCCGGCATTGACACCAGTGGCATCTTCCCGGCCCAGGGCCGGCAGACAGCCTCCAAGGTCAGGGTGCTCTCGCACCAGCACGGCCAGCAACTCCTGCAGCTCGACTATGAGCCGCCGCGCAGCACCACGGACCTCGAGCGCGGCAGCCTGCGCACGTACATTGAAGCCACGCTGGAGAGCACCGACTGCCTGATCCTGTGCGACTACGAGAAAGAGACGTATGGCTCGCTGGAGTTCGTCCAGGAGCTGGCGCGCCTGGCCGCCGCCCAGAAGGTCCTGACGGTTGCCGATGCTCACCCCGCCGGCGTGTCGCTGCTCCGTGACACGCACCTCACCTTGGTGAGCGATGCCGCCGCGCGTGACCTCCACGCCACGCTCTACGAGCACTCCGGAGTCAGCCGCGGGGAGCTGGCCCGCGACCTCCTCGAGTTCCTGCACTGCGGCGCGATCGTCCTCATCGACGCGGCAGAGGGGATGCTGGGGGTGCGCCAGGAGGGTGAAGCGGCGAGCATCCCCTGCAGCCTCGGTGCGCCGTTTTCGGTCCTCGGCCTGCGCGAGCCCCTGCTCGGCACCCTAACCCTCTGCCTCCTCGCGGGAGGCGATCTTGGCTTGGCCCTGCGCGTGGCTGGGCGTGCCGGCGCGAAGCTCGTCAGCAAACCCGGACCGGCGTCGCTGCGCCCCGAGGAGCTTTTGGACGATTCCTGAGGAGGCAACCGTACCTCCTGGCAGGCAGAGCGCCGCTTGCTGGCGGCGGGCGTCCTCCGCGTGGCTGGAGTCTGGCCCACGCCGTGCGTGGCCGGCGGGCACCAAAGACATACCACGCAGGGGGCGGTTGGGTGACCGGCTTCGGCATGCCGCGGCTCGGGTGAACTGCTGGCGAAACGGGCAAAAGGCCAGAATTTCATTGACATCCATTCGCCATTCTGGTAGAGAGAGAAGGTCTAACCGCCGCCCAGCCATGAGCGGCGAATTCTTATGGCTAAGAACCAGTGGCAGTCCTTCCGTCAGGTCTTTCGCCTTATTGGCGACTTCAGCACTATCGGGCTGCAACTCGTCATTTCAACCTGCCTCGGCTTGGCGGCAGGGTTCTATCTCGACCGTTGGCTGCGGACGCAGCCGATTCTGACGTTGGTGTTTCTCGTCCTCGGCATCGCAGCCGGCTTCATCAACATCTTCCGTACCCTGCAGCGGATTCCGCGACAGAAACGGAATGACCGAGAGGACGAGGACCGTGACTAAGACGCCAGGAGAGCGTGGACGGACGCGCCTGCTGCGCACCCTCGAACGCCACGGCTGGATCTGGCTGGGGGTGCTTGTCGGCGCGACGCTGCTTTGGGGGCATTGGGAAGCAGCGGCGCGTTTGGCGTTGGGCGGCGCGATCAGCGTGCTGAACTTCCGCTGGCTCTGCTTCTTCTACCAGCATGTCCTGCCGCGGCGCAGCCGCCGGTTGCACCTGCTCGCCGGCCTCGGTTACCTGGCGCGGTACGTGGTGATCGGCTTCCTCCTCTACCTGGCCCTGAGCAAGAACACCGTCGAGCTGCTGGCGCTCATCGCCGGGCTGTCGCTGATGGTCTTCGTCATTCCCGGCGTTGGCTTGTGGACCTTGCGGCATACGCCCCACGGTCAGTTTGAGGCTCGCTGATGGAACATCCGCTGCTCTACCTCAACTACATCGTGAACTGGCTGGCCCCCGGCTTCCTGGATAAAGAGCACGTCACGTATACGTGGTTCCTCATCCTCCTCTTCCTGGCCGCGGGGTTGCTGGTGCGGCGGCGCCTGGAGCGCGTGCCGCGCGGGGCCCAGAACGTTTTCGAGGCGGTGGTCGAGGGCATCACGAGCTTCATGGACACCACCATGGGGCACGGCGGCTCGCGCTACTTCCCCCTTATCGGCGCGCTGGCCTTCTTCATCCTCCTCTCCAATCTCATGGGGATCATCCCCGGCGGCATGTCCCCCACGAGCAACATCAACACCAACGCCGCCTGCGCCCTCACCGTCTTCCTCGCCACCCACTACGTGGGCTTCAAAACGCATGGGATCAAGTACGTGCGGCACTTCACCGGCCCCATCATCTGGTTGGCGCCGCTGATGATGCCGATCGAGATCATCGGTCACTTGGCCAGGCCTCTTTCTCTCTCGGTGCGTCTGTTCGGCAACATTCGAGGGGAAGACCTGGTAATCATCATCCTGGTGTCGCTCGTGCCCCTCATCGTGCCGCTGCCGATGTTTTTCCTGGCGATCTTCACCAGCATTATCCAGACGTTCGTCTTCTGTCTCCTGTCCATGATCTACATTGCGGGCGCCATGGAACACGCCCACTAAATCGACATCGGGTCTGCATCGCCCATTAAGCCGGTTGCATTGAAAGGAGGAACCTCATGGCGAAGACATGGCTCGTCTCAACCCTCAGCGCGCTTCTGCTGACCTTCGTCGTGGTGCCGGCTGCTCTCGCGCAAGGGGCTGGGGAGAGCGGCAAGATCAGCTACTTCATCTGGGCCGCCATCGTCTCCGGTGGCGCGCTTGCCCTGGCGGCCATGGCGGGCGCTTTCGGCCAGTCCCGCGGCCTCTCTGCGGCACTCGACGGGATTTCCCGCAATCCGAGCGCCTCGGGGCAGCTCACCACCACGCTCATCATCGGCCTGGCCCTCATCGAGTCGTTGGTCATCTACGTGCTCGTCGTCAGCCTCATCCTCCTGTTTGTCGATCCCTTCAAGATGCTGGCTGGTTAGAGCAGCTAACGGGGGAGACCTCGCGAGGTCGGCGCTGCCGGCCGCGGACCGGCGCTGCGGCCCGCCCGACGCTTCTCGGGAGGCTAACGGCGCCTGAGAGGCATCTTCCATGGGAACCGGGCTGAGCAACCTGTAGGGGACGACCGGGCGGGCGAAGGGCGAAGGCGGAGAGCGCAGGCCAGCGTTCTTCATCATGGAGGCTTCGCGAGAGGAACGAGAAGGCCCGGCATACGGAGGTGATGGATGGCGCGCAAAGCCCCAACAGAACCGATCTACTATGACCGAGAGGTCGAGACCATGCCCCGCGAGCAGAAGGAGGCTATGCGCCTGCAGAAGCTGCGCAGCCTGCTGGAACACCTGCTTGCCAGCAATGGTTTCTATGGCCCACGCCTAAAGAAGGCAGGCGTGAGGCCGCAAGCCATTACGTCGATCGCCGAGTTCCGCAAGCGCGTGCCGGCGACCTTGAAGCAGGAGCTCGTGGCCGACCAGGAGGAGAACCCTCCGTATGGCAAGCGGCTTGGCGTTCCCGAAGAGCAGCTCGCGCAGATTTTCATGACCAGCGGCACCTCCGGCATCGGCCAGGAGGTCAGCCCGCTGTCGAAGAGCGACACCTACCACGCGGCGCTGGGATTCGCCTTTCAGCTCAACGCCGGGGGCCTGGCGCCGGGCGACATCTCGGCGCACATGTGGCCCGTGGCCACGATGCCCGGCGGGCTCGCCGCCCTCGAGGGGCTGCGCATGCTGAAGACGAACCCGATGATCCTCGGCATCTTCGACACCAAGAAGAAGCTCCAACTCATGGTGCGGTTCAACGTGCACCACCTCTTCACCACGCCCGCCTACCTCACGCGCCTGGCGCTGCTGGCGCAGGAGATGGGCATCGAACCGCGGCGCGACCTGTCGCGCCTGAAGGCGATCACCCTCTCCACGGAAGCCTTCCCCCCCATCTGGGCGCACAACATGGAAGCCTTCTGGGGCGTGCCCCTGCAAGACTGCTACGGCTCCACGCAGCTCGGCACGGTGTTCGCCTTCACCACCGAGCGCGGGGTGGCGCCGGGCGGCGCGCGGGGCGTCTACCACACCCTCGACCACATGGGGATTGTGGAGATTGTCGATCCGCAAAGCGGCGAAGAGGTCCCTTACGGGGAGTACGGCGAGCCGATCGTCACGCCGCTCTGGCGGGAGGCGTCCCCGGTGCTGCGCTTCCGCTCGGGAGACCGGGTGCGGCGCCTACCCCCGACCAGCGAGATCGACGGACGCACCTGCGACACCTGGGAGATGGGAACGATCTCCCGCCTCGACGACATGATCAAGATGAAGGCCACCAACATCTGGCCCTCGACGATTGATGAAGTCCTCTTCGCTCATGCCGAGATCGATGAGTACAACGGCCGGGTCCTCATTGATGCCCAGGGCCGGGAGCGGGTGCAGATCAAGCTGGAGTTCAAAACCCACATCACCTCTGAGAGCGTCAAGCAGGCGGTGCTGGCCAAGCTTCCCAGCCAGCTCCGCGAGAAGACCGGCATGACGATCGAGGTGGAGGCGGCGCCTTTCGGCACCATCGAGCGCTTCGAGTACAAGGCGCGGCGCTGGAAAGACGAGCGCATGAGCGGCCTCGAGGGAGTCCGCTTCCGCGACAAGGCCGTGTAAAAGCGTGGCGTCGGTCGCTCCGGTGGCAGGGCCTTCTCGGGGCGGGCCTCCCCGAGAAGGCGGCGAAAGCGGCCCGACCAGCATCTCGAAGCATGTGGGCCTCCCCGGCGCTCCATTGCCACCGAGGAAGTCCACCCTACCGAGCAGAGGCTGCGCGTTTCCTGCCTCATCTCCTTCCGCGCCAGGGTCCGCGACGCGCAGTGCATCCCATTGCTGAACCGTTGAACTTCGTGAGCGCGATCGCCTCGTCGTTCGTCATCTGCATGCCGCTGGCATCGGCTCGGCTGAGCTGGGGCCACCTCTTCGGCAATCAGGCCCCCGTGGAGCTCGAGGTCGGCTTCGGCAAGGGGATGTTCCTTCTCAGCGAAGCGGCGGCGCGCCCACAGGTGAATTTCGTCGGCCTCGAGGTGGCCGGCAAGTACCACCACCACACCCTCCAGCGCGTGGAAGGGCGCCGGCTCCAGAACGTGCGGCTGATCCACGGCGAGGCGGGCGAGGTGATCAGCCGGCATGTCGCGGATACCAGCCTGCAGGCCATCCACATTTACTTCCCCGACCCCTGGCACAAGAAGCGCCACAAGAAGCGCCGCCTCTTCGGGCCGGGATTCCTCTACCATGCCGCGCGCACCCTGCGCCGCAACGGAGCGCTCTACATCGCCACCGACTACGCGGAGTACTTCGACTCCATCGTGGAGCGCGTCGAAGCATGCGGCTACTTTGGCCGTCTGCTCCAGAGCCCTTTCGTGGAGCGCTGGCAAGCCTCGTTCCGAGAAGGCCGAAAGACGACGGCCTGCGGCACGGCGCCGGCGGAGCAGCCGCGCCTTCCCCAGTCCCCCCCGCCGCCGGGTGGCGCGCAGGCCGCCACGGACCTCCCCCTCACACACTATGAGCGCAAGTATCGCCGCGAGGGGCGCAGAATCTACGCCGCTCACTACGTGGTGCAACGGTGAGGCGTCCTGAGCGGCGGCCCGTCTTTGCTCCGCCCGCGAGTTGCTCCCCTCTGCCGTGAGCGCCAGGCTGCGTCCTCCAGGTTGCGCAGGGGCGACCCGCAGCTCATATGTTCGCTTGACGGCGCCAACCACGGAGGCCGGTCGGATGGTTCGCAACGAGGGTGGCAGCCTGCCCGCCTGAGTTTCGGCGACCCGCCAGAAGGGGTCTGGAGACCAGTGGAGGATCGGCCCCGCGCCTCCCCTCCTGGCCCTGCCCAACGTCCCGCTGCCCCACTATCCGTCCCATCCTCTGGTAAAACGAAGGAGATGCATCATGGAGATGCCGCGCAGCAACCTTCCACACCCGCAGCCGCTCGCCGGCTGGACCGGGAATCCCCTGCAAGGTGTTCCGCCGCCTCGTTACGCCTCACCCTACGCCGCCGGCGCCGCCCTTGGCGGCGTCCTCCTCCTCACCTTCCTGGTGATGGGGCATGGGCTGGGCGCCTCCGGCGCGTTCGCCCGCCTCGGCGTGGCCCTGCTCGGCTTGGCGGCGCCCGCGGCAACGAAGGCGCACGCCTACTTTTCGCTCTACCTCTCTCCGGACCGCTCCACCCTGAATGCCTGGATCGTCTATGAGGTAGTCGGCGTTCTCGTCGGCGCGTTCGTCAGCGGCCTGCTTGCCCGCCGCCTGAGGTGGGAGGCGGTACGCAGCCCCAACGCGCACCGCAGGCTGCGTCTGCCGCTGGCCCTGGTCGGCGGCGTCCTCGTCGGCTTCGCGGCGCGCCTGGCCGGCGGCTGCACGAGCGGCATCGGCCTCTCCGGAGGCGCCGTCCTGGCGCTTGCCGGCTGGCTCTTCATCCTCTGTTTCTTCGCCGGCGGCTACCTTGCGGCCGCCGCGGTGCGGAGGGAATGGCAATGATGCCCCTGACCTCGCTGAACTTCTTCTCCCCCTGGCTGGCAACCCCGGCCGCCCTCCTCCTCGGCTTCGGCTTCGGCTTCTGGCTGGAACGCGGCGGCCTCGGCAACGCCCGCAAGCTCACCGGCATGTTCTACTTGACCGATTTCGTCGTCGTGCGGGTCATGTTCAGCGCCGTGGTGGTCGCCGCCTTTGGTCTGGCCCTCTTCCAGGCGCTGGGCATTCTCGACCTGAAGCTGGTCTACCTCCCCCCCCTGGCACTCGGCGGCATCATCATCGGCGGCCTGCTCATGGGTATCGGGTTCGTCACCGGCGGGTATTGACCGGGAACCTCGGCCGCGGGCGCGGCCACGGGGAAGTGGGATGCCCTGGTGTTTATCGTGGGGATGGTGCTCGGGGTGTGGGGGTACGGCGCCGGCTATGCGCTCTTCGGGCCGCTGGGAGAGGCGGGTGATCTCGGCGTCATCACGCTGCAGGGCTTGCTGGGACTACCGACTCTGGTCGTGGTGGTGGCGGCGGCGGCCCTCGCCCTGGTTCTCTTCTGGCTCAGCGCGCGCCTCGAGCGCCCCGCCCGGCAGGAGAAACTCCCTGTCCAGCAGTAGACTTTGCCGCCGCCGGGTGGTCATTTCAAGGGACTACGGCGAGGAGTTGGGGCTCCTCCGCGGAGAAATCGTGATTGCAAAGCTCCCCCCACCTCGGACGTGGGTGCAGCGAGGTGTTCAATCGTCAGGATTTCCGCGCCGCAGTGCTCCGCCGTCGGATGGCAAGACTGGTCTACTCTTCCTCCACCTTCCGCACCTCGCAGAGATGCCCGATCAGCCACGAGGTTCCCTCGATGGGATCGTACGGCGGTCCGTCGGGGATAACCATGCTGATGTTGCTCTCGAAGCAGCCGTAATCGGGGGCTGGTTTCTCCGGGTACCACCAGTAGCCGTAAGCGGAAACGACGTCCGGCGGCACGTTTTCCGTCACCTTGGCTCTCTGCTTGCACCGTCCAAATCCCGTCTCGATCCAAACCCAATCACCCTCGCGGATGCCACGCTCGGCGGCGGCGCGCTGGTGAATCTCGACGGTGGCGACCGGCTTGGTTTTGCGCAGCGAGGGGGAGTGGCGCTGGCGGCTGTTGAAGAACCGTGCCTCGCGCGGGGCGATGAGCTGAAGCGGATAGGCGCGCCGAACGTCCGAACCGGGGGCGGGGCTCCGGGGCAGCTCGTGGTGCACCGGCAGGGGTTCGTAGCCGTACCGTTCAAGGAGGGTGGAATACAATTCCACCTTTCCGGTCGGGGTGTTGAAACCGTGCTCTTCGTAAGCCTTGTACTTGATGGGAATGGCGAGCCGCCGCTGTTTCTTGAGGTCGTCGAACCTCATGTTCAGGCCGCTGACCTGAAAATCGAGAAACTCCTCGACACTGTTCCACGGGATAAAATCGTGCGGCAGAAGCTTGCGCGCCCGCATCTCCTTGGCCAGTTCAATGAAAATCTTGTTATCGTCCCAGGCTTCGCCCAGCGGCTCGATCGCCCGTTCGCTTGCCGGGATGTGCAGGGAATGCCACTCCGGTCCAATCTCCTCGCGCTCCAACCACGTAACCGCGGGGAGGAAGACGTCGGCCAGCTCCGTGGTGGGCGTCTGGAAACAGTCCACGGCAACGATGAGGTCGAGTCGGCGGAAGGCTTCCCGGACACGCTGTGGGTCGGGGGTGTTCAAGGCGTAGTTGTTGCCCGTGACGATGGCTCCCTTGACGCCGGAGTGGGCGGAGAGCATCTCGTCGATGACCAGGGAGTTATGACTGGTGGCCCCGACGCCGTTGGGACCGGTCCAGAGTGGAAACTCCCGAGCCCCGCGGGCCTCCGCCTCGATCGCTGCCGGCAGCCGCCACGCCTTGCCGAAGACCATCTCTCCCCTGGACACGAACCCGTCAAGCCGCTTGGGGAGGAGGTTGCCTCCCTGTACGTCGATGTTCCCCGACAGGGCGACCAGCAACGTGATGCCGCGACAGGCTTGCGTGGAGTTGGGTTTGCGGGTCAACCCATTGCGGGCAAACATGCAGGCCGGCTTGGTGGTGGCGTACAGCCGCGCCGCCTGCACCAAGCTTTCAGCCGGAACGCCGGTGATCCGTTCCACCTCACCGGGCGGGTACTTCTGAACGTGTTCCCGTAGCTGCTCGAAGCCGTAACACCAAGCCTTGACGAACGGCGTATCGTAGAGTTCTTCGTTGATGATGACGTGCATCATGCCCAGCGCCAGGGCCCCATCAGTTCCTGGCCGCACGGGCAGCCACACGTCCGCGCGCCCCGCCACCGTGGTTTTGCGCGGGTCCACGACGATGAGTTTGGCGCCCCGGTTGCACCCTTCGACGATCTTCTTCCAATAGGGGGGATGGGAAGCCTGAGGATTGGTCCCCCACAGGAGGTAGCAGCGGCTGTGATCCAGGTCGTGATAGGCGAAGTGCGTGATCGGGCCCCCGACGGTCACATGATCCGCGACCATTCCCGGCCCTTCACACCACAGCGGCGTGGTGCTGACGATGTCGGGGCTGCCGAGCGAGCGGGTGAACAGCGTCGACATGATGCACCGGGAGGTTCCAGGGTATCCCGCGAACGCCACGATGGCTTTCGGGCCGTGTGCGCGGATGATCTGTTCGAGCCCATCGGCAACCCGCGTCAGCGCTTCGGGCCAGGTGATGCGGACCCATTTCCCTGCTTCCCGCCCGCCCTCTTTCCACAAGGGCGAGGTGACGCGCTGGGGTGAGTAGGTGACTTCGTGAGCATTCGCTCCCTTGATGCAGATGCCACCTCGATAGACGGGGTCTTCGGGGTCGCCCCTCAGCCCGCGGATGCGGCCCTCCGCAACATCCACCTCCAAATGACAATACATATAACAGTCGCTGCAAATGCTGTGGCGGATCATCCCCTGTCCTCCGTTCCGCGGCCTCCCCCCCTGCATCTTGCCTCGCCCGCAGGCACTACGTCAAACCCTTGAGCGCCGAAATCCTTCCTCAAATCATTGGTAGAGTACATCCCCTTCTCCTCACTATGTCAAGTCTAACTAATCCTCGGTACGGTTGCAGGGTGCGCATCGCTTGCGCCGGGGGCGCGCAGAGTGCTAGGCTAGAGCAACGCCGTCCTTCAACCCTGGAAGCCGCGGCACCCCCTGCCGGCATGCCGCGCATCACCCCCGCCGCCAGGCTGGAGAGGAGGATCATCATGATCGAACGCTACACCGCCATGGGCTTGCAGACCAGCGTCTGGTACATCGAGACGCGCGCCGACTGCAAGCGCAACCTCGAGCATATCCTCGAGTGCATCGACTCAGCGTACTGGGTGGGCTCAACGGAGTTCCCGGTGAAGCTCATCTGCATCCCCGAGGGCGCCATCCAGGGATTCACCGACTCCACCTTCGACTGGGAGCAGGCGAAATCCGCCCGCGAGCTCTTCTGCGAGCTGCCGGGGTGGGAAACGGACATGCTGGCCACCAAGGCCAAGGAGCTGGACACCTACATCATGTCGCAGTTGCGGGTCAGGAAGCCGGAGTTCCCTGACTACTACTTCAACGTCGCCTTCATCATCAGCCCCCAGGGTGAGATCATCTACCAGTACCACAAGCTGCAAGTCTTCGTGGGCGAGCCCTCGACGGTGCCGCACGACGTCTGGGACAAGTGGGTGGAACTCTACGGCGAGACCATGGACGCCTTCTTCCCCGTCTGCGACACGGAGATCGGGCGCATCGGCGCGGTCATCTGCATGGACGCCTTCTTCCCGGAGACGTCGCGCGGCATGGCGATGAACGGCGCCGAGGTCCTCTACATGCCCTCCACCTACGACCCCTACGTCGGCAACGACTGGTACGAGATTCAGCGCCGCTCGCGCGCCATCGACAACTCGCTCTTCGTCATCGCGCCGAATACCGGCCAGCGCTACCTGCACAAGCACTCGGCGGCGCCGGTAGACATGTTCGGAGGCGACTCGATGATCGTGGACTACAAAGGCCAAGTCCTCTCGCGCCACCGCTCGGCCGCCGACTCTTACGTCAGCGCCGTGATCGACATCGAGGCGCTGCGCGACTGGCGCATCAACAGCCGCTTCCCGAACACCATGAAGGACCTACGCACCGAGCAGTTCAAGCTCATCTACGAAGAGCCGGTGTTCGAGAAGAACATGGCCCTGCACAAGCCGAAGGGGCGGCGCGCCGAGCGCGAGCCGTACTTTGCGCGCAGCATCCAACGTCTGGTTGATCGCGGCATCTGGAAGCGCCCGCGCTACCAGCGCACCGACCGCACCACGCTGAAGGACTGAGCCGCGTGCCGCGCCAGCAGCGCGGCGCGCGCGGCACGTTGCCGCGGCAGAATCCCCACGGGGGAGGCGCGACGCGCCGGGCGCTTCCCCTCTCTCGATCGTAGGACGCGAACTGTCCCGCGCCAGTGGGACGGTTCTCACTAGAGAAAGGGGGTCGGCAATGCGATCCCGCTGTTTCCTGTGGAATTTCCTGATCGTGGCCCTCGGTCTCGCTCTTAGCTTTGTGCCGCTACAAGCGGCTTCCGCCGCAAGCGACGAGGTGGTGATCGGCGTGCCGCTCCCGACGAGCGGCTACATGACCTACTACGGCAGCCAGCAGCTCCAGGCCACGCAGATGGCGGTCGAGGATATCAACAAGGCAGGTGGCATCAAGGGCCGCAAGCTTCGCATCATTCACTATGACACTGCGAGTAAGCCCCAGGAGGCGATTACCGCGGTGCGCAAGCTCATTGAGCATGACAAGGTGTTGGCCCTTGCCGGTCCGCTCCTCAGCAGCTCAACGCGGGTGGCGTTCCCGGTGGCCAACCGCGCCGGGGTGCCCATCGTCTCGTCCGCCTCCTCAGCACCCGGCATCGCCGCCGACAACCGGCCGTGGTCTTTCCGCAACACCGCCTTGGAGGCCGATACCGCCCGCCCCGCCCTCGAGTACTGGGTGAAACACTTCAAACTCAAGCGCGTGGCGATCATCGTGGATACCAAGGACTTCGTCAGCAAGTCCTACGGCACGGAGGTGGTCCCGGCCCTGCTGAAGGAGTTCGGCGTCGAGATCGCTGATACGGTGAGCCTGCAGTCGGGTGACGTCGATTTCAGCGCCCAGGTCACCCGCGTGAAGCAGATCAACCCTGAGGGCATCGTGCTAGCGGCGCTCTACAATGAAGCGGCGGGCATCGCCCGCGAGGTGCGGCGGCAAGGCATGACCCAACCGTTCTACGGCGGCAACCCCCTTGCCGGCCCAGGCTACGTGGAGCGTGGCGGCAAGGCCGTGGAAGGCACCATCGTCGCCAGCGGCTTCTGGGCCGATGATCCGAAGCCGGAGATCGCCGCCTGGGTGAAGCGCTTCAAAGATCTCAGCCCGCAGCACTCGGCGCCACACGAGGTCGCCCTTTACCAGTACCAGACGATGTGGATTTTCAAGCATTGCATCGAGTCCACCGGAGCCACCCTCGATGCCAAGGACATCAAAAGTGACCGCGAGAAGATTCGCGACTGCTGGGCCGGCTTGAAAGATTTCGCGGTGCTCGGCGGCACCATGTCAATCAACAAAGATGGCGACGCCAAGCGCGATGCGAACATCCTCACGATTAAGGACGCCAAGTTCATCAAGTTGAACTGACTCAGGTCTCGGAAAGAGCCATACGAACTCGCGGCGGAGAGCGCAGGCGGGGAGGAGAGTTTGAACGGCGATCCTCTCTGCCCTCGCCGCGCCCGAGGGGACAGCGAGGGGACGCGGCGCCCTGTTGACAGTGTCGTCGTGTCCCCTAAGTTCCATCGCAAAATCCGCGAGGGTACCTTGTCCCCCCGCGCACCCCGCCGACGCGAGCTGCTGCGCAGGTCGCGGGGAATGGGGATGTTGGGGAGCATGGGTCCCACATGAGTTCCCCTCCGATGCAGCGAGCAACGCCGCAAATTTTTCAGCGAACTTGTGAGACATGAGATTAGCGAGCCTTGTTTCTACGGCCCTGGGGTACGTGGTCTTCACGCAGCCTCACCACCACGGCACCCTAAGCAGCTCACCTGCCGAGAACTTGTGGGACCTGAAGCCGGGCATCCCGCCGACAAGGCCTGAACCGCCGGCATCTCCTTCCCGCTGCCTGCAGGAGCGAGCGTCCGCGGCAGCGTCGTGAGCGGAGCGGAGGATGGCGTCCTGGTTGACGAAGCTCTGGAGCCACCTGACAGAAACGGGGCGCCGCGAGCCAGCCGCCGCCGCGCCGGTCGTCGAGGCCGTCCTTCTGACGCGCCCAGGTTGCTGCCTGTGCGATGAGCTGAAGGCGGCCCTGCAACGGGCGGCGCAGCGGTCCCCCCTACATCTCCTCGAGATTGACGTCTCCTCCAGCCCCGCCCTGGAAGCTGCGTACGGCGAGCGCATCCCCCTCCTGTGGCTGAACGGGAGCCTCAGCGCCAAGTACCGTATCTCCGAGCAGGAGCTGCACGAAAAGCTGCGGCGCGCAGGGACCCATCGCGCCAAGCTGCCGGAGGAGATCAGGCGCGGCCTTGGTCGGGGGAACCCCGCGTAGACCCGGGGGAAAGCAGCCTGGCTCATCCTTGCGGGCAGGCCACGGTCGTTGCCTTCGGGAAGCGCCGCCGGGCCTGCGCATCACGCTGTTTCCCGCCCCTGGAGCGCAATGAGGCTGAGCTGCGCGCCGCGGCGTTCGCCCTGCCTACGGTGACTGAAAAAGTACGCCGGGTGACACTTCGTGCACAGGGGCAGGGTGCCAATGTGCGCTCCCCGCAGACCGCAGCGTTGCAGGAGTCGCCGCACGGTTCCCGCCAGATCGAGATGCCAGCGGTCCTGCGACCTCGGCAGGAAGGTTTCGGCAGCCGTAACGCCGACGGCTGCAAAGGCCTCAAAGACATCCCGCCCCACCTCGTAGCAACAGGCGCCGATGGCCGGGCCGATACCGGCGCGTAGGTTCGCGGCATCACACCCCGCCTCGTCACCGAGACGCTCGACCACGCGCTCAATGATCGCCGCCGCAACGCCCCGCCAGCCGACATGCACCGCCGCGATCAGCCCGCACGTGGGATCATGCAGCAGCAGCGGCACGCAATCGGCGGTGCTGACCGCCAAGGCAATGCCGGGTGTGGTGGTGAAGAGAGCGTCGGCGGCCTGCCGGCTGGCCCTCGCCAGGTCCTCCCCGGCCTTCGAGAGCCGCAGCACCGCGCTCCCATGCACCTGGCGCATGGTGACCACCGCCTCTGGAGGCAGGTTGACGGCCGTGGCCGCGGCCGCGAGGTCCGGCCTGCTCCGCGCCGGCTCGGAGATGGGCGCCCCTCCTCCCCGCGTTCGGGAGTCTGGCTCCGGGCGAGCTCCCACATGCGCCGCCGCGGACATCGCTGCAGCGCACTTCCTGTGCGTGAGAAAGGCGTGCGTGACGAGGGGTTCCGTGGCGAGAACGGGCAGGGTAAAGTAGAGCGCCCCGCCGGCGCCGATTTGCGTCACACACCCCTGCCGCGCCGCCCGCAGCGTGGCGTGATCAGCTCCTTCGTTCATGACACCTCCAATGCCTCGCTTCGGGCAGGTGGACGAACCTGCGCCGCTGCAACGGGAGTGAGCAAGAAAACACTGGTTCGAACCGTTGCGGGAGCTTCAGGTACGGTCGCAGAGGTCCCGCGGCGATATCATGATGCCTGCCTTTTTTTCGTTGCCGGGACAGTTCTTTCTTGCTATACTTAGGGTAACAGTTTGCCTTGTTGTCGGCACATAGCGCGTGTCACCTTCAGCGATACTCGAGAGGACCATGAAGTGAATCGTTCCGAGGTGAAGAAGAATCTCAAAGAGAACAAAGTTCTGCGTGTTGGCGAAGTACAGATTGAATCTGAAAACGATCTCTACTATGTGACCATCAATGGTCACGCCCTTCACACCGACGACTTTGAGCTCGCCTACCGACGTTTCACCACTGCGCTGAAGGAGCACGGCCACGCACCCGTGGGCGAGCGGCTCAACCAGCAAGAGTGCGAAGGCTCGTAGTCCCCGCGCCAGGTTTCCCCTGCGCCTCAACGAGGTTGCAGGGGGGAGTTGGATGCGGGGAGCTGGCGTGCGCCGCGATAACCATCTCCGTGCGCTTTCTTTGCTGCTCCAAAGAGACCTATGCAAAGAGATTGGGCACTCCGCAAGAGGAGTGCCATTTCTCTTTCTTACCACAGAGCTGCGTTGGGGAGCAATCGCGGCGCGCGCGGTTCGCCCTGCAACGAAGCATCGTTTCATCTTACGAAGCGCTGCATGTGTCAAGTTCGGCAGGGCTTTTCTTACCACATTCTTCGGCGGGAGGGTGAGAGATTTCGCGCCCCGGCCAACCTCAACGGCTTGCGGGGCTACACTCTGAACCCATCACGCACCCGAGGCGCGATACTTCGGCTTTCCGGCTGCCGCGCTGGACACGTCTGGCGGCGGGGTCCCCACATCTGGATGGTGTTTCCACTTCCTTCCCTGCCCGTGCCGGTCACTCAGTCCTCTTCCGTTGGGTTGAACGTCCGAGAAGAACTTTGGGGAGACGACCGGGGTGGCGCGCCGCATCCTGGATACTCCCATTTGCGGCGCCGGCGCAAGCAACGGATTCATTCCTTCCCAAGTCTCCCTCCTCCAACCCCGTTTCGCCAGGGTCCGGCCCTGGCGCCAGCCCCTTTCAGGGTGTGTTCCAATTCTCTGCCGCCCCCTGCGCCTGACCTCTTGACCGCGCCCACCCCCAGAAAAAAATGTTTCGAACGACGCAAGAAATAACTCCAAGCTGCCGACAATTACAATGAGGGAGCACGAACCTCGCGGCAGGGTGAAGGACGCCCTCGAGGATGCTCCAGGAGCGTGCTTCTGCCATTGCGGTCTCCCCCTCGGCGTGGCTTCGAGGCAGCGGGGAGCAAACCTCCGCCTACCTGGAAGAGCCGGCGGGCATGGTGAGTCAAGGTGTCCCACACCAGGGTCGAAGTTATGACATCGTTGCGCAGCGCCCAGCGTGCGAGAGGACGGAGTTTGCCCTGCCGCATCGAAATGCCGCTCCCAAGCCCTTGCTTGGAGCATCATGTCCTCGGCAGCCCGGAGCGGGCCTGCGCACGAGAGCTGCTCGGCAGGAATGGCACGGAGTTTGCTTATACAAATGGCAGGAGAAACCAGAGTGAGGCTTCGGATTCACCTCGCAACGCGGCCTCGCCGCTCCCGCACCAGGAGGCGCGTCGCGCGCGGGAGAGCACGGCAAGCTTCCTGACGGGGTAAGCTCTTACGAGTCATTCTAGAGGAGGGGGGAGATGAGTAAGGCGGCTGCTTTCACCACACCGTGTGAAGTCATTCATACCACGCTGTATGACCTTCTTGCCTGCATCGGCGAGGCATGCGACAGCGAGGAAGAGATCATCGCCACGCTGGAGCACCTTTTGGCAACCCACCGCGTGACCGTCGATGACGAGTACGCCACGATCGTCCAGCTCGCCGCCTAGCACGGATGCAGGGAGGATCGCCGTTTCGCCCTGCCCGAGCAGCCGCGGAAGCGGTGACCGCCTCGGGTGGCAGGCGCGTAACGAGGCCCGCCAAGAAGTCTACAGCTTGCCGGGTCGCTCCCTGCCACGCTCACCAGCACCGCGCGCCGGCGTCATGAACGTGGCGGCCGCGATCTCTGCAAGTCCTTAAGGACGTGACAGTTTCCGACAGCCAGCGCGGCTTGCGGGGCCCCGGCGGGGTCCTTCTTCCCTATCGGCTCCCATCCAGACAGCTTCTCGCCAGCCACCCAGCGCCAGACTCACCCAGCCGGCTGCGTCAGCACCAGCATGACGCTCCCCAAGCGTGTTCCCATCAGCAAACCATGGGACATTTTTGCCGGGTTCCGCGCGATGTTGCACGCAGGCCACAACAGCTCCTCTCCTGCGGAAGCCGTTCAGGCCGAGCGCTCTCCCCAGCGGCCGCGTTCATCGCTCGCAGAGCGCTGACCGAGAGGCAACCGTGCAGGATGAGGTGGACTCGGCGGGAGTGGCCGACAGGCTGGAAATACTACTCTCAGGTGCTGGTCGCTCGATGAAACTTCACAAGACTCTGGATAGGATGGTCAGACCGTCAAACGGAAGCCCTCGAACGGCCAGATGCGTCCGAAGTTGCCCGACGTCCTCGACTTGCGGCATCTTGACCAGCAGCAAGGAGCGGGGCGCCCGAGGCTCCTTCCGCGGGCGCACCGCCACCTTTGCGGAGCTGAGGGAACGGGCGCGGCGCGCGCCGCGCCGGCCCTACTGGTACTTCTTGCGAATCTGGTCGAAGTTCTCCTCCTGCTCGAGGAAGCAGGCCACGACGGCTGGATCGAGAGCCGTTCCCGAGCCGTGCACAATCATCGCTCGGCTCTCCGCATGGGAGAAGGCCGGTTTGTAGCAACGGCGGGAGGTCAGGGCATCGTACATGTCCGCCAGGATGACGATGCGGGCGCACAGGGGGATGCGCCGGCGCGTCAGCCCCAGCGGATAACCTTTGCCATCCCAGCGTTCGTGGTGGTGGAGGGCGATCTCCGTCGCCATGGTGAGGAAGGTCTCCGAGAAGTTCAGCACCTCTTTGAGCGCTTGATCCGCCTCGCCGAGGATGGCCGCCCCGATCGTCGTGTGCAGCTTCATGAGCACCCATTCGGCGTCGGTAAGGTGCCCGGGCTTCAGGAGGATGCCCTCGGGAATGCCGATCTTGCCGATGTCGTGCAGGATACTCCCCTTCTCCACCCGTTGGATGTATTCGTCATCCACCTCGCCCAGGTAGCTCGGCTTCTCGGCAAGGCTTTGCGCCAGGAGCACGGAGTATCGTTGCATGCGATCAAGATGGCCGGTGATCATGGGATCGCGATGCTCGGCAATCCTGGCCAGGGTGGCCACCGTCACGCCCTGGGTGACGCTAATCTCTTTCAGACGCTGGGAGAGGAGCTTCTCCAGGTCGCAGAGGCGGGCGTTCTTGGCGGTAAGCTCCTGGATGATCGAGCGCTCGCGGATCACCCGGTTGAGTTTCGCCTCCATCTCCTCCACGCGGAACGGCTTGGTGAGAAAATCACTGGCGCCGGCGTTAATCACCTGGTTATAGACGAACTGGTCGCCATAGCCGGTGACGACAATGACATCCATCTCGGCATGGCTCTGCTTCGTCTGCGCCAGCAGCTCCAGGCCATCCATCGCAGGGAGGTTGATGTCGGTGATCATGACATCGAAACGCTCCGTCTCCAGCTTCTCCAGGGCCTCCTCGGCAGAGCCCACCGTCACGCAGGTATGACCGAGGTTCGTCAGCATTTCGCTGTAGAGCTGGTGGAGCGATACCTCGTCGTCCACCAGGAGAAGCTGCTGGGGCTTCGCCTGGGCTAAGTTCGGCATGATCTGCGTAAGTACCTGTTCCATGCAGGAACACTCCTGTCGGAATGCGCACCCCCGGCCGGAGGACGGATTGTGTCTTCCCCGGCCAGTTGCTATGGTAGCAGTGTGTGTATCGGTGCAAAGGCGCGGAATCTTAACGGAAAAGATGCCACTCGCATGGGGGGAGGAGGGGAATCCATGCCGCGGCTCAATGCTGCTTGGATCGCCCCGCAGGGCGGCGGCGGCCGCGGCGAGACGGGGCGCCTCCCGGCACACCGCTGGGTGTGGACCTCGCGCGCGGCGCACCAGGCCGCCGCAGAAGAGCATCGCAGAGCGCCGGCCGCGGCCGGCCCCATGCCGAACCGCCCAGGCCCCCTGGCACCATGCCGGTTCGCGCTCCTGGTCGGCGCGCTGCTGGTCCACCTGGCAACTCAGCCGGCGGCTGCGCAAGGAGGTTCCTGGGAGCGGGGCGCACCCTCGCGCTGGGAACGCACTGAGGTGGCCGCTGCCGCGCTCGCCGGCACGATCTACGTGGTGGGCGGCTTTCACAGCCGAGGCGAGGTCACCGACCTGCTGGAGAGCTACGATCCCAGGAGCCAGAGGTGGGAGGTCCGCGCTCCCCTCCCCCGGCGGCTCCATCACGTCGCCATGGCGGCCCTTGCCGACCGTCTCTACGTCGTGGGAGGCTTCCGGGGGGAGGCCACCTGGCGCCCCGTGGCCACAACCTGGGAATACGACCCTGCGGCGAATCGGTGGCGCCGGCTGCAGGACCTCCCGGCGCCGCGCGGCGCCCTCGCCGCCGCCGTCTTCAGAGACGCGCTCTATGCGGCAGGGGGTGTGACCAACAGCTCAGTGGCAACGTTCGAGCGCTTTGATCCACGCCGCAACTCCTGGGCGCAGCTTCCTCCCATGCCGACGGCACGCGATCACCTCGCCCTGGCGGCAGCGCGGGGTAGGCTCTACGCCATCGGCGGTCGACGGCAGACGTTCGCGGCGAACCTGAAGACGGTCGAGGCCTTCGATCCCGTCACCCGCACCTGGAGCGAGGCCGCTCCACTCCTCGCGCCGCGCAGCGGCTTTGCCGCCGCCAGCCTCGGTGAGCGCATCTACGTCTTCGGCGGTGAATCGCCCGAGGGCACCTTCAACACCACGGAACGCTACGATCCAACCACGAACACCTGGCTGCGCCTCGCCGCCATGCCGACAGCGCGCCACGGGCTGGGCGCCGCCGTGGTCGGGAAGCGCATCGTCGTCCTCGGGGGAGGGCCGCGGCCCGGCTTCTCCTTCAGCGGCATCGTGGAAACCTTCACCCCGCCCGCCAACTAACCTTGGTTGGCGACTTCCCGTGCAGCGGCGTTTCCCATGCAACCGCAGCTCGACACGCTCATCTCCGCCGCAGCCACCGCCCAACGGCCGGCGCTGGTCATCCTGCGTCATTCAACCCCCGAAGCGCAGGCGGCGGAGCACCTCGGCGTCTTCCCGGCGGCCTTCGCCCCGCCTACCTTCGCGCACATCGCCCTCATCCAACGCGCGCAACGCCAGGCCCGTCTCGATGCCGTCCTCCTCCTCCTCAACCTGCGCAACGCCGACAAGGGGGATATGCGGCGGGACCTCCAGCATAGCGTCGCGATGCTCGAGCTGCTCTGCCGCCGCGTCACCTGGCTCGGCCTGGGACTCAGCAGCCATCCCTACTTCCTCGACATGCTGGAGGCGCTGCGCGACGCCAGCGTGCAGGGCCGGGTCAGCTTCCTCGTCGGCTTCGACACCCTGGTGCGTATCCTCGACCCCGAGGGGCGGTACCTGGGCCACTACGCCACGCCCCGCGCTAGCCGCGCCGAGGCCCTCGCCGCCCTCTTCAGCACCGCCTCGGCCCTGGTGGCCGGCCGCGCCCAGCGCAGCGCCCGCGACCTTCACGATCTCCTCGTGGAGCAGGGAGCGGCGGCGTGGCAGGCGAGCATCAGCTACCTGCCGATGCCGAAAGGGCTCCACGGCGTCTCCTCGAGCCTGGTGCGCGAGCGCGTGCGAGGCATGGCGGGTATCGAGGACCTGGTGCCGCGCAGCATCGCAGCCTATATTGCCACGCATCGTCTCTACGAGGGCCGGGGACGCGGGCCGTCACGGGGAGCCTCGGGAAGTTACCCCGCCCCCGTGGAGGAAGCGTGAACCCCGCCGCGCGCCAGGCAGCTTCTCCCCGCCATGCCGCACGGAGCAACCGCCAGCCGGCGCTCGTTGAGGCGATGCGACGGCTACCCCCGCGGCGGGAGCATCGTCCCTTTCAGGCAGGTGCATCGGCAGGTCGGTGCGCCCGTTTGCGTCCAGGGTGGCGCTCCCCACCTCCACTTGCCCGCCGAGAGGCGGGAGCCTCCCCATGCCGCGGCATGGAGGAACTTCTTGGATTCAGCAGGCACGGGTACGATGCTTCCCGCTCCTCTCCACGCCCGGGGCGGCCTCCTGCGATGCAGGCGGGAACCAGCCGCGCGGCGCTCCCCGCTCCCACCTTGGGACCCCACTTTGGGAGTTCACCATGAACAGTAAGCGACTGCTCGTCGCGCTCTCCGTCTCCCTGGCGGCCTCTCTGCTGCCGCTAGGCCAGCTCTTGGCGCAGCCGGCGCCGAACCCCGCTGCAGCGCCGCAGGGCAAAGCTGAGACGCGCGCCGCGACGGTCAACGGCAAGACCATCATGCTCAGCGAGGTCAACCGCGCGCTGCGGCTGCGTTTCAATGTTCCGGAGACGGTCGTAAACTCGGACCCGCGCTTCCTGGAGCTGCGGCAGACGGTGCTCCAGAACCTCATCGACGCGGAGCTGCTGCTCGTGGAGGCGCGGCGGCGCAACCTCGCGGTCGACGAAGCCCGCATCCAGCAACACCTCACGAACATTCGCGGGCGGTTCCCCGATGAGAAGAGCTTCGAGGCGGCGCTGCGGGAGCAGGATCTCACCCCCGCCAGCCTGCACGACGATCTCCGCGATGCCCTGCTGCGGGATGACCTGCTCCAAGCCGAGATCGAGCCCACCCTGGCGTCGAATGACGAGGAGGTGAGCGCCTTCTACCAGCAGCACCGCAACCGCTACGCACGCTCCGAAGCGGTGCATGCGCGCCACATTCTCATCAGGGTTCCCGACGGCGCCGATGCGGCGCAGCGGGAGGCCGCGCGCAAGAAGGCGGAGACGGTCCTGGCGGAGGTCCGCCAAGGCAAGCGCGACTTTGCGGAGATCGCCCGCCAGTTCTCCGAGGGACCGACCGGGCCGCGGGGGGGCGATCTCGGCTACTTCACCCGCGGCCAGATGGTGGCCCCTTTCGAGGCCGCTGCCTGGGCGTTGAAAGCCGGCGGCGTGAGCGACCTCGTCGAGACCCGCTTCGGATTCCACATCATCAAGGTGGAGGACCATCGGCCAGCCCAGGAGGCACCCTTGAGCGAGGTGAAGGATCAGGTGCGCGAGGACGTCCTGCAGGAGAAGCGCCGCCAGCGCTATGACGCCTTTCTCGGCAACCTGCGCCAGCGGACCGCCATCACCCTCCACCTCGACTAGTGTTACGTCACACAAATTCCATCCTTAATCGGACGCTTTCTTCGGGCCATGTGGTGGGGGAGTTTTTGCGCAAGACCGTGGCTTCCCCACACCCCCAATCCCCGTGAGCTGCGCAGCAGCTCGCGTAGTCGGGGTGCGCGAGGGGGCGAGGCTCCCTCGCAAATTCTTGCGATAGAATTTGTGAAACAGCACACTGGCAGGCTGCCGACGGCCGTCGCCGCTCCCCAGCCGGCTACCCCGGTCCGGCGGCAGCCGCCGCTGGAAGTCTCGGCTCAGCGCGGGAAACTGGCGAGGAGATAGGCTCCGCCGGCAGCGAAGACGAGGTTCGGAGTCCACGCCGCGAGGAGGGCGGGGAGGATCCCCTTATAGCCGGCGGTGAGGCTGAGGGAGAGGATGACAAAGTAGGCGAGCGACAACCCGAGGGTGACGGCGATCCCCAGGGCGGTGCCGCTGCGGCGTCCTGGACGCAGCGACAAGGGCAGGCCGATGAGCACCATGAGAATCGGCACCCATGGTTGGGCCAGCTTGTTCTGCAGGTCCACCGTGTAGCGGGTGTCATCAAGGCCGTGCTCGCGGGCTCGCTGCACGAAGCGGTAGATTTCCCCCAGCGTCATGTTCTCCGGCTTCTTGCGCAGCTCGAGGAAATCACCGGGTTCCTCCGGGAAGGTGCGCAGGAGCGTCGCTTGGTGCTCGTATTGGACATCGCCGTCGGGCGTGAACTCATGCGCATAGGCATTCACGAAGCGCCAGGTTCCCCCCTCGAAAAAGGCGTGCTCCGCATCGAGACGCCGCCGTACCTGGTGGTTCTCGTCGAACATGTAGATCGTCACGCCGTGCAGCGAGTTCGTGGGGCGGTGGAAGTAGCGCACGTGCCAGATCCTCGACTCGCGATCGCGGTACCAGAGATCGTTGTCGCGAAACACCCCGCGCGGCTCCTTGCCTTCGACCTTCTCGCGCATCGTGCGGTCAACGAGCGTGTTGGCCAGCGGCACCACCACCTCATGGGCGGCGACCAGGAACAGGCTCACCGCCACGGCGCACCAGAACATCGGCTTGCCGATGCTCACCAGGCTCATGCCGGCGCACCGCATCGCCGTCGTCTCCTGGTTGCGGGCCTTCAAGGTCAAGGTCAGCACGGTTGCGAGGAGCACCGCGAAGGGAGCCGTCTGCGTGAAGATGAAGGGGAGCCGGTAGAAAAAGTAAGTGAGCGCATGGACGAGGCGCGCCTGGTGCTCGATGAAATCGTCGACGCGCTCGAAGAACTCCACCAGCAGGTAGATGCTGGTGAAGATCACCAGGCTGAGACCTAACAGGCTTAGGAACTCGCGCAGGAGATAGCGATGCACGATCTTCACGCCCGCTCCTGTCGCGCGAAGCGCTTTGGGAAACGCCGCGCCAGCCACATCTGCGCCTGGTCGAGGACGCGGAGCATGCTGCTCAACCCGGCCTCGCGGCTGACCCCCACCATGAGGTAAGAGCCGATCAGTCCCAGGAAGAGATTGGGGCTCCACGCCGCCACCACCGCAGGCACCACCCCCTCCCCGCCCAGGGACTTGCCGGCGGTCAGCAAGAGGTAGTAGCTGAGGATGACGGCCAGGCTGGCGATCATGCCGCCGAAGCGCCCGGAGCGGCGGTTGAGCATCCCCAGGGGGGCACCAATGAGGCCCAGGATCAAACTCGCAAAGGGGAGAGCAAATTTCTGCTGAAACTCGATGCGCAACTGATGGGTCGGTCGGCCGGCGCGCTCCTGCTGCTGGATGAAGGCGGAGAGCTCCCGCGGCGTCATCTCGCGCGTGCTTTTGCGCAAGGGAGCGCGCAGCTCCGCGCCGAACGACAGGGTGAGGTCGTAGCGGGCAAAGCGGAGGTAATCGTACTTCTCCTTGCCACCATCCCAGCTATGGATGCTCCCATTCTTCAGACGCAGGAAGATTTTCAACTCCGCCGGATCGACGAAGAGCATTCCTTCGTCCGCCGTGATGGTCTGGGGCGCCTTGGGGTCGCGCGAGTCCGCGATGAGCACCCCGCGCAGGAAGGTGCCGTCGCGCTCCGCTTCGTCGACGTAGAGCATCACCCCGGGGAAGTAGTCGTTGAAGACCCGCGCCCGCAGGCCCACATCGGCCCGCATGCGCAGGATTGAGAAGAGGTACCTGCGAAAGGCATGGTTGCTGCGCGGCACGGTTGACACCATGAAGACCGCGGCGACGAGCCCCACCGCAACGGAGAAGGCGATCATCGGACGCAGCAAGCGCACCAGGCTGACGCCGCTGGCGCGCAGCACGGTGATCTCGGAATCGGTGGCCAGGCGGCTGAACGCCATGACGATCGCCACGAGCTGCGCCATCGGCAAGGTGACGGCCAGGTACGACGGCAGGAGGTAGAGGAGAAGCAGGAAGACGCCCCCGAGGGGCACCCCTTTCTTCACCACCAGGTCGGTGAGCTGAAGGAGCTGCGCCAAGCCGAGCACAATTGTCAGCACGGCCACGTTGGCCACGAAGAGCAGGGCGATTTCCCGAAAAAGGTAGCGATCGATGATCTTGAGCACGGCGAGCTCGGCATCGTTGAGAAAGAGGAAGTCGCGCCTCGGGACGTGAGAGATCCCGACCGGCAGCACCGAATGATTCTACCACACTCCTGGGGCGCCGGAGCCGAGAGAGGCATGGCGGGACGAATTGGCGGCGCCGGCCGCGCCGCTGCGGCGCTCGGCGGCGGGGGGGTGGGACGTGAGCTGGAGAAGCTGTGCGGCGCCGGGCCAACCTGTGCCGACACGCCGACCAGAGCGCCCGCAAGGCGGTGCGGGTGGCTGGCTCGCCGTCGTTCTTGGAACCTGGTTGTGGTGGGTTGCCGCGGCCGCCGCGGCGCAGGGTCAGCTCCACTTGCCTCCAGGCTTCACCGCCAACGTCTACTTCCGCAGCGGCCCCGCCGGCAGTCTACGCCGCCCCACCTCCCTGGCGTTTGACGGCGCCGGCGGGCTCTACGTTGGGGAGCTGGGCGGCCGAATCCTCCTCCTCAGCGATGACGACGCGGATGGCGAGGCAGACCGTCTCATCGAGTTCGCCAGCGGCCTCGGCTCGAGCACCGGCATCGCCCTTCACGATGGCGCGCTCTACGCCTCCAGCCGCGGCAGCGTCGTGCGGCTGCGCGACCGCGACGGCGACGGCCGCGCTGACGAACGGCAGGTGATCATCAGCGGCCTGCCGACGGGACGGCATCAGAACAACGGCATCGCCTTCGGCCCCGATGGCCTCCTCTACCACTGCATCGGCTCGCGCAGCGACGGCAGCGAAGCGCGTCTCGAGGTGCTGCCGCTGGAGGCGAGCATCGTGCGCGCCACGCCGCACGGCGAGGAGCTGGAGGTGTTCGCCAGCGGCCTGCGGAACTGCTACGACCTCGCCTTCCATCCCGTCAGCGGCGAACTCTACGCCACCGATAACGGCCGCGACGTGCCCGACTCCGGCGTGCCGGAGGAGCTGAATCTCATCGTTGCCGAGGGAGACTATGGCTGGCCGGATTGCTGGGGAAACGGCGGCGGGTCCACCTGCAGTGGCACCCTCCCACCCATCGCCACCCTGCAGGCCCACTCCTCAGCGGATGGGCTTGCCTTCTCCAGCGGGACGCAGTTTCCCGCCGCCTATCGCACCAACCTCTTTGTGGCGCTCTTCGGGGCCAACAGCGGCGATCCCACAATCGGCAAGCGCGTCGTGCGCATTCGCCTGCCCGAGGCCGGCGAGGAGGCCCAGGTTGCGGACTTCGCCCTCGGCTTCGAGAACCCGCTCGACCTGGCGTTCGGACCGGATGGCAGCCTCTACGTGGCGGACTACGGCGCCGAAACGATCTACCGCATCAGCTTCGTCGGCGGCGGCGAGGAAGGCCTTCCGCCCAGCCTGGCGCCGAGCTTGCGCCTGCGCGCCGGGGCGCCGACCTACCGGCGCGGCGACACCTTGGCGCTCGAGCTTGAAGCGGAGAACGCCTCGGCAGCCTCGGCGCTGGACCCCTACGTTGCGATCATCCTTCCCGGCGGCCAGTTCGTAACCCTGCCGGCGCCGTTCGCGTTCAGCCGGCTCGGGGAGGTCCGCCGCTATGAGGCGGCGCTGCCGACCAGCAGCCCGGAGGTGATCGTGCGGTTCAGCGCCAGCGCTACCCTCGAGGCAGGGGAGTACCGCCTTGTCGCTGTGCTCGCCCGGCGCGGCGCCGATCCCGTCAAATCGGAAAACCAGCTCTCCGTTGAGCAGACGAGCTTTACCCTCCTGCCGTAGGCGTTTTCCACGCCCCCGAACCCCGGCCTGCGCAGACAACCGGCACGAGAAAGGGCAGGGAACCTTCGCTCCCTGCCCCAGCCGGTCATTCGTCTGACTACTTTGGACTATTTTGCTTAGCCGGCTCAGGCGCCTTGGCGGGCTCAGCGGGCTTCATCGGCGCCGCCGCCTTGGGCGGCTCGGCCGCTTTTGCCGGTGCAGCGGGCGCAGCCGCCTTTGCCGGTGCAGCCGCCTTTGCAGGCGCGGCTGGCTTCGAAGCTTTCGCCGGCGCGGCGCGGCCGGCCTTGGGTGCGGGCTTGGCAGCGGCGGGCTTGGCGGCCGGCTTGGCGGCAGGCTTAGCGGCGGCGGGCTTGGCAGCGGGCTTCGCGGCGGCGGGCTTGGAGACTTTCTCCATGCCGCTCACCCGCAACTCCGTGCCGATGAGTCGATCATCCTGGCGCGTATACTTCAACGAGACTCGCTTGCCCTTCTGAAGATCGCCGAGGCTCTTGATCCCTCTGAGCTTCGCAGCCTTGTCGAGCGTGACGCCGACCGTCAGCGTCCCCTTCTTCGCTGGCACTTCGATCACCACCGCATTCTGCGCCACATCAACCGCCGAGACGGCTCCCGTGGCCCAGCGCACCTGCCCAGGTTCAATGGTCTTCGCCAGAGCCGAAGGAACGAGGATTGCGAGAGCCAGGATGAGCAAGCCAGCCGCAACTGCGTGTCCGATCCTAATCATTCTTCCACCTCCACTCCTGGGTACCCAGACCCACCGGTCATGATGGATGAGGGAACTTCGCCATGAAGGCTCCGGCATCCCGACCGCCACAGGTTCATGCCGCCGCGCGATCGGCGGCGGCGCGGTACTACGGCCCCCTCCACGGATCATTTGGGCGATTCGACGACCTCGCGCCGCGTCCTTCTCCCTCACCTGCCCTACCACTCAAGTATACATGCCTTCCTGCTGCCTGCCAACGAGAACCCGCAACCATACCGCGGCGCGGCTCTCAAGGCCAGCCCCAAGGGGCGCTGAGAGGCGCCCCCAGCTTGGGCGAGAATGGGGTGGCGATGTACGGAGGCTTCGCCCTCCTCTTCGTGCCGGGCGGTTGCCGGCCACCGCTCGCCTGGCGCCACAACGCCGCTGACCACCCCCCTTCCACGCCAGAGCAGCCCGCGCCGCGCCCCCTCCCGCGCCCACCGCGAGGAAGTTCCCAGGCTGCTCAGATGCGCCCGCGCGCAAATCGCGTCTCCAGCCGCGCCAGGCAAAACTTATCGACGAGATAGACCATGACGATGATGGCGACGATGGTCGCAAACATGAGCGGCGTATCGAACTCCTGGCGGGCGCGGTTCATGAGGTAACCGAGTCCGGTATCGGCGCCGAAGAGCTCGGAGATGAGGGAGACCTTCCAGGCCACGCCGTACGACACCCGCAGCGAGGAGAAGATGAACGGGAAGAGCATCGGCAAGACGACCTTGCGCAGCACCCGCAGACGCGCGCGGGTGAAGCTGTGGGCCATTTCGAGAATCTCCGTATCGAGCGACTTCATCCCCTCGTACATGTTGATCATGCAGAACGGCAGGAGAATGGCGGTTTCCACGAAGATGACGGAACCATCGGAGACGCCGAACCAGAGCACGGCGAGGAGCGCCCAGCCAAGGGAGGGGAAGGCATTGAAGAATGGGATGACGCGATCGGCGACGAGGACATCGAACTGCTTCAGGTAGGTCGGCACGAGCGCCACAAGGCCGCCGAGGACGAGCGCGAGAAAGGTCGAGATGAGGACCCGCGCCAGCGAGGCGTAGGTATGAAGTCCCCAGTTGGTGCTGAGGTCGAAGAGGAGTTTTGCGCTCAGCTTCAAGACCTTGCCGGGAGCCGGCAGGACGAACTCCGGCAAGCCTTGCGCCGCCCACCACCAGCCGATGAGGAGCAGAAGGATCACCAGCTCCGCCAGCATGCGGTTCTTGGTGACCGTGAAGCGGCGCACGCCAACCGTGCCGGCCCTGGTATCTTCCGACGGCAATGGGGCGACGCTCATACCTTCGCGCACTCCATCTGCTGGCGCAGGGGGACACCCAGCATGAGAGGATCACCACCGGCTGCGCAGGGCGCCGCCGCGCACGGAAGACCGGCGCACGAACCTCTACTTCTTCGCCCAGTAGCCGCGGAAGAGCATGCTTTCTACCGGCGGGTAGCTGTCGATGAAACCCGCCTCCTTCGACAACCGCAGGAGCGTATCGAGGGTTTTGATGTCGATCTCCCCCAGTTCGCCGGTGATGGTGTTCCACTCCATCCAGTCGAGGAACATCTAGGCGGGGCGATCGTTCAGTTTCGCCAGCTCTTGGGCGACCTCTTGCGCATGTTCGCGGGAGTACTTGCTCGACTCGTAGCTCAACCGCTGCTCCACTTCAATGAGCTTCGCTTTTTTCGCCAGCACGCTGTCGTACGTGATGTACACCGAGGGCATGAACTTGACCTGAAAGAAGTCGCGGAACTCCGGCACGGTGTCCTGCAGGACCTGGTACTCACCGGAATCGAGCACCTTGCGGGCAAAACTCTGGAGCGTGAAGCCGGCATCCACCCGGTCTTTCAGGAGCGTGGTCCCGATGGTGGTGATGGGGATCTCCTGGCAGCGGATGTCGCCTCCCTTGGAGATATTCAGCCCGTTCTTCTTCCAGAGCAGGAGCTGCATCTGCGCCACTGAGGTCGAGCCTAGGGAGAAGACGGCGACGGTCTTACCCTTGAGCTGCTCCGGCTTGGTGATTGGCGAGCCCTTCTTGGTGAACAGGATCTGCCCGCCGGTGGCGGTCAGGCCCCCCATGATGATCTTCACATCCAGGCCGCGCTGGCGCGCCCGCACGGCCCCGAGGATCGAGGTCTCGGCGATATCGAACTGGCGCGAGCCGGTGGCCTGAATGAGCGCCGAGATGTCCAGCCCCGTCAGCTTCAGGTCTACCAGGTCAGATTTCACCTTGCCGCTCGCAATGGCAGGATAGACGGCATCGTAGCCCTTGTCGAAAAAATGCGCCATGGTGATCGTCTCTTTCGCGGCCGCGCCGCCTCGTGAGCCGAGGATCACCAGCCCCAGCAGCATGAGCACGAACCACGATCCCCTCCACGACCTCCCCCCCCCGATTGCGAATCGACCTCCATCTCCATTCAGGCGACAGAGCCTGGCGACAACGCTGCACCCCACTCCGCAGACCCAGCTTCATCTACATGCAGACCGGGAGCGACAGAGAGGGTGACCGGAGCATTGTCAAAAGGAGCAAGCCTTGCTACAGTACCTCAAGTATGGGAAAAGTTCCAGGGGCGCGGGCGCGGCGTCCCCTGTAGGAACGCGGCAGGCGCGACGGCACAGCAAGTCAACCCCGGGCATGTGGGAGGCGCATCGCTTACACTCCCACGCACCCATCAGGTGAGATAGAGAGCCATGAGTCCCTTCGATGCAATCACCTTGGAGCTGATGTGGAGCCGCCTCATCTCGATCGCGCAGGAGCAGGCGCGGGCGCTCGTCCAGGCATCGTTCTCCACCCTCGTGGGGGAGACCGAGGACATCGCCAGCGGCATCTACGACGCGCAGGGAAACATCATCGCGCAGGGGGTCACCGGCACGCAAGGCATCCTCATCGGCATGGGGCGGGGGATCAAGCACATCCTCGCCCAGTTCCCCCCCGAACGCCTGCGGCCCGGCGATGTCCTCATCTGCAACGACCCCTGGCTGTTCACCGGGCACAAGTTCGACATCACCATTGCCATGCCGGTCTTTCTGGGGGGTCGCTTCGTCGGCATGACCGGCACCGTCTCGCACGCCACGGATGTCGGCGGCATCAAGTCGCCCGGCGACTCGGAGGAGGTCTACGAGGAGGGCTTGCACATCCCCATCCTGAAGCTCTACAAGGCCGGCAAGCTGAATGAGGATGTGCACGAGATGATCCGCTCAAACGTGCGCATGGAGACCCTGGTCATGGGTGACCTCATGGCTCAGGTGGCAGCCTGCGAGGTGGGACAGCACAAGGTGCAAGCGTTCCTGCGGGAGTACGAGCTCGACAGCCTGGAGGCTCTCTCGACGGCCATCATGGAGCGCACCGAGGCCGCCGTGAAGGCGGCCATCCGCGCCTTCCCCGACGGGAGCTGGTCACACACCGTGCTGCTGGACGGCATGGAGGAGCCCCTGCAGGTGCGGGCGCGCCTCACGGTGCAGGGCGAGGAGATGCTGGTGGACTTCGCCGGCAGCTCGCCGCAGACGACCCGCGGCGCCATCAACGCGGTGAAGAACTTCACCGACGCCTACACCCTGCACGCTATCAAGACGCTGCTGCTGAGCGACGTGCCGAACAACGAGGGCTTCTTCCGCTCGGTGCGCATCGAGGCGCCGGCGGGCACGATTGTCAATGCCAGCTTCCCGGCGCCGGTGATGTCCCGCCAGATGATGACTTCCTTCGTCTCCTCCGCCGTCTTCGGCTGCCTGACGCAGGCGCTGCCGGGACGGGTCATCGCCGAGTCGGGGATCACGCAGATGGGTCTGATCAACGGCCATGACGCCGGCGGCCGGCCGTACGTCTACTGGCTGCTGGGATTCGGCGGCATGGGGGGACGGCCGGGGATGGACGGCCACCACGCCACGAATTTCCCAGCCAACATCGGCAATGTGCCTGTCGAAATCATTGAGGCTCTGACGCCGGTGCGGGTGGTGCGCAAGGGCCTCATTCCCGACTCCGGCGGCGCCGGCAAGTGGCGCGGCGGCTGCGACCAGGAGATCACCGTCACCGTCGCCAGCCCCTATCCGGCCACCATCAACTGCTTCTTCGAGCGCACCACGGTGGAGCCGCGCGGCTACCACGGCGGGAGGAACGGCCGCCGCGCCATCGCCCAGATCAACGGCCGGGAGGTCCACCCGAAGCGCAAGGCTCTCCTGCAACCGGGCGACGAGCTCACCTACAGCAGTTGCGGCGGCGGCGGGCTCTTCCCGGCCGAGGAGCGGGATGCGGAGGCGGTGCTGCGGGACGTTTTGGAAGGCTACGTGAGTGTGGAAGCGGCGCGCCGCGACTACAAGGTAGCCCTGGACCTGGCGACGCTGACGGTGGACGCGGAGGAGACAGCGAAGCTGCGCCGCGATGGGATGTAGTCTTGCCACGCTTCAGGCAGGTCCCCATGGGCCTGCGGCCCGCCCGCGAAGCTGATGAGAATGGGGTATGCTCGGCGGTACCGTTTGCGCAACGATGTTGACCGTTCCTTGGTACGCGCCGGTCTGCCGAACGGGAGAATCGCGGATGATCGCCGATGGTAGGGGCGGTTCGCGAAGCGCCCCTACGAGATGATCCGTGTGCCTCCGTCGTGCTCACCCATCCGTTCCGGCTGGCTGTCGCGCTTCAACTGCGGTGGCAAACTCGTGAGACGCAGCCGCAGCGTCCCTACCGCGCCTCCCCGCCCTCGTGGTACTCCGCATCGATATTGACCAGCCAGGGATCGTAGCGCCCCAGCCCCAGGACGTTGCGCGCCGCCAGCAGCCCGGTGGCGATGGCGTGGTCCTGATTGTTGTACTTGAACATGCCGGAACGGCCGATGGGCTGCAGGTTCGTCAGCCGGTCGAGCCAAGCTTTGATGATGGCGATGTGCTCGTGGTAGCCGAGTTCGATCACGGGGTAGGCTTGCTGGCTGCGCACGACGAAGCCTGAGAGCACGTCGCGGGGGTGAACGAAGCCCATCTGCCGCAGCTCGTCCGCGGCCACCTCGATGAGCTCCTCATCGGCGCGCTTCCAGAAATCGTCCCCCTCAAACGCGAAGTATTCCACGGTGAGGGGGCTCGTCCCTTCCCCATCGGCCATCTGCGGCGAGAAGTTGCGGTAATTGGCGACCCGCGCCATCCGCACCTCGCGGGAATGCACATAGATCCAGTTGTCGGGAAAGGGGAGGCCCCGCACTTTCAGGTGCACTCCGAGATGGCCGCGGTAGCGCAGGCGGCGACAGGCGGCCAGGACCGCCTCCGGCGGCGGCGGCTCCAGCATCTCGACCATGGCGATGAGCGGCATGCTCGACAGCACCTGCGCTGCTTCGACCTCCTCCTCCTGGCCGTCCGGTCCCTGCGCGACAACGCTGCGAATCCGCATGCCGTCGCGCCGCAACCCCACCACCCGGCGACCCAGGAGGATCGTCCCACCACGCACCTCCACCAGGTCGGCCAGCTTTTCGTAGAACATGCCGGCGCCATGGCGAGGGAAGAGGAACTCATCCACGAGGGTTTTCACGGTATGCTTCTTGGGACTGAGCAGCGCGTGCTTCAGCGCCACGCCCAGACTCAGCCCCTTGATGCGCTGCGCCGCCCAATCGGCGCCGATGCGGTCGCAGGAGATGCCCCAGACCTTTTCCGTGTAGGTTTTGAAGAAGGTCTCGTAGAGGCGCGCCCCGAAGTGGTCGATCATCCACTCCTCGAAGGTGTGCTGCGGGCGCGGCGCCAGGCGATGCCGCAGGCGCGCCCGGGCGTAGCTCAGGAACATCAACACCGCGCTCGCCGGGCCGACGCCGAAGAGCGCGTTCACCGGTGAGAGCGGGTAGTTGAAGAGCTTGTTGCGGTAATGGATGCGGGTCAGGCGAGCGACGCGCAGCAGGTCCTCCGCCACGACCTCGACAAAGAGCTGGTGCACCTCCTCGTTCCTGGTGAAGAAGCGGTGCGGCCCGATGTCGAAGCGGCAGCCGTCATGCTGGATGGTGCGCGCCAACCCGCCCACCTGCTCGAGGCGCTCCAGCACCCGCACCGAGGCGCCGTGCCGGGTCAGTTCGTAGGCCGCGGCGAGACCGGAGGGCCCGGCTCCAAGAATGACGGCATCGGCTCCAGGCATGGGCGTCTTGCGTGCGGGGCAAAAGAAACTCTGGGCAGCTTTTTGGCCGCTGCTCGCACGATCGTTGAAGATAGAGAAATCCGGCGCGCAAGACAAGGGCGAGGGGCAGGATGTGGTGGGGAAGCGAGGCGGGGGCGAGCGGCCGGCAGAGAGAAGCCTTGCCCGCCATGGCTGGTCAGGCCGGTGGCAGGCGAGCAAGGTTCCCCTCGCCGCGCCTGGAATCGGCGAGGCAGGATGGGGGCTTTACCCCGCCAAGTGTGCTGTTTCACACATTCTATCGCAAGAATTTGCGAGGGAGCCTCGCCCCCTCGCGCACCCCGACTACGCGAGCTGCCGCGCAGCTCGCGAGGATTGGGGGTGTGGGGAAGCAAAGGTCTTGCGCAAAAACTCCCCCACCACATGGCCCGAAGAAGGCGTCCGATTAAGGAGGGAATTTGTGTGACGTAACACTACGAAGCGAAGTGGCAGGAGACCCCGCCGTCGACGGGGAGCGCCACGCCGGTGATGAAGCGGGACTGGTCACTCACCAGGAAGAGGGCGGCCTCGCCGATGTCCTTCGGGTCGGCGAGATACCCCACGAGGATGCCGCGGAGCATGTGCTGGCGGGTTGCCTCGGGGTCGGGCGATTCATTGATGATCCGCTCGATGCCGCGCGTCGTGGCAAAGCTCGGGCAGATGCAGTTGACGCGGATGTTCTGGGCGCTGTACTCCACCGCCAGGGCGCGCGTGAGCTGCACCACGCCCCCCTTCGCGGCGCAGTAGGCCGCCTCGTTGGGGCGCCCGTTCAGCCCGGCCACCGAGGCGATGTTGAGGATCACCCCGCCCCCCTTCTCGAGCATGTGCGGGATGGTGTATTTCGACGTCAGGTAGATCGAGGTGAGGTTCACCGCGAGGGTGCGATCCCACAGCTCCTCGGGCAGGTCCGCCAGCTTGCCGGTGTAGCCGAAGGTGCCGCCGGCGTTGTTGACCAGGATGTCAAGCCGACCGAAGCGCGCGATGGTCTGCTTGATGACCTCCTGGACGCTCTGCGACACCGACACATCCATCTTCACGGCGAACGCCGCGACGCCGAGCGCCTCGGCCTGCTCGACGGTGCCCGCGCCGCGCTTCGATGAGATGTCGGCGATGACGACATTCGCCCCCGCCGCCGCGAGCTTCAGGGCGATTGCTTCGCCAAGCCCCGCCCCCCCCGCGGTGATGAGGGCACTCTTGCCTACCAGCAACTTCGCCGTCTGCGTCGCGGCCTGAGCTTCAGCCTGCGTCATCAGCACTGCTCCTTCTCGCACCTCACCGCCGTGCGGCGCGTGGCAACGGCTGGCGGCTTATCGACCGCCAACCCCTCGCGCACTCGCAGAGACTTCCCTCTTAGACACCCGCCAGGGCGCGCAGGCGGCGCTCGAAGAGGATGCGCACCATGCGTTTCCGATGACCCGGCTCGGCATTCGTCGTCTTGGTCGGGTGAGCGGCTTTCCAGAGCGCCTGACCGGCGGCGCTGATGCTCTCCGGCGTCAGCGGCTCATTCTCCAGAATGCGCGCCGCCTCGTCAACGAGGAAGGGCCGCGCCTCCAAGCCTGTCAGGGCGATGCGGGCGCTGCGGCAGTGACCGTTGGCGCCGGCGCGCACCAGCGACACGGCGATGCCGGCAAGGGGAAAGTCGATGGTGCCGCGGCGCCGGAACTTCTCGTAGAAACCACAGGCGCCGAGCTCCGGCGGCGGCACCTGGAACGAGGTGATGATCTCCGCCGGCTTCAGGGTAAATGGGTGCTTCCCGTCGTTCGTGTAGAGATCGGCCAGAGGAAACCGCCGGACGCCGCCCGGCCCCTCGACGGTCACCGTGGCGCCGAGGGCCAGGAGCGCCGGGGCCACGTCGCCCGAGAAGGCCGCCACGCACTCCTGCTTACCGTGCACGACGTAGCAGACCTCCCCATCCTCCTTGAAGCAGGGGCCGTAGCTCCGGCGCCAGAACTCGTCCTGGTTGTAGTAGCGGCAGCGGGTGTCGAGGCAGGCGTTGCCGCCCACCGTCCCCATGTTCTGGTGATGCCAGCTTCCGGCTTTCGAGGCCGCCTCCTGGAGCAGCGGGTAGTGCTGCGCCACCAGCGGCGAGGTCTTCAGCTCCTGCAGGGTGACGAGCGCCCCGATCCGCAGGCCGCCGGCATCGTAGGCCAGGCGGCGCAGCTCGGCCACGCGGCGCAGCCCCACGAGGTGGCGGGGGGTGAACAGGCCCTGCTTCATGGAGACGAGGAGGTCCGTCCCTCCGGCCATCAGCTTCGCCTCGGCGGGGTTCTCCTGCAGGACGGCGCAGGCCTCCTTCACGGAGCGCACCGCATGGTACCTGAACGTGGGCAAGAGTAGCATTCAACCCCTCCTCTGGCGCTGCTTGGCCTCGAGCGCCTTTACCACGTCGGCGGGCGAGATCGGCAGCCGGGTAAACATCACGCCGGTGGCATCGTAGACGGCATTGACGAGGGCGGAGATCACCGCCAGGCCCGCCGCCTCGGCCGCCTCCTTGGCGCCGTAGGGGCCGTCAGGATCGTTCGACTCAACGATCAGGGAGACGATCTCCGGGGTCTCCTTGATGGTCGGGATATGGTACTCCAGCAGGTTCGGGTTCAGGGCCATCCCGCCGTCCCACGTGAACCCCTCGTGGAACACCTGGCCGATGCCGAAGAGTACCGACCCGTGCACCTGCCCGTCCACGGCGCGGGGATTGATGGCCTTGCCGCAATCCTGCGCCGCCGCCACCTTCAGGACGGTCACCTCGCCGGTTTCTGGATCAACCTCCACCTCGGCGGTCACGGCGCCATAGCTGTAGGTGCCGGTGGCCTGGCCGTACTGCTTGCCCGGCGTCAGCCAATCGCGATTGAAGTTAATTTTCGGCGTGTAGCTGCCGCGGCCGAGCACCGGGCGGCCGACGGCGTAGGCATGGCGCACCAGGGCGCCGATGCCGACGCGGCGCTGCGGCGCGCCGCGCACCCAGAGCTCGCCGTTGTAGCCCTCGATGTCCGCCACGTTCGCCTCCAGGCGCTCCGCCGCCAGCGCCAGCAACTGCTCGCGGGCGTCGAGCGCCGCGGCGCGCACGCCGTTGCCGGAGACGAAGGTGGCCGACATGCTGTAGGCGCCGGGGTCCTGCGGCGTCGTCTCGGAGTCGGCGGAGATGAGCTCGATGCTGGAGACGGGTACGCCCAGCGCCTCGGCGGCCACCTGCACCACCATCGTGTTGTTCCCCTGGCCGTTGTCCACGGCGCCGGTGAACAGCGTCAGGCTGGCATCCTCGTTGAACTTGAGGTAGGCGGAGGAGCTGGAGCGGAAGCCCATGTTGAAGCCGTTGATCATCCCCGCGCCGCCGATGCCGCGCCCGCGCAGCTTGCCGTTGGCGGACGGCTTCGGCGTCTTCCAGTTGACGGCGCCGGCGCACGCCTCGAGGGCCTCGCTGAGGCCGGAGCTGACGACGCGCGAGCCGCTCAGGGCTTCCTCCCCCGTCTTCATGGCGTTGCGCAGGCGGATGTCCAGGGGATCGATGCCAAGGTCCTTGGCGCAGAGATCGAGGAGGCAGCTCTCGGCGTAGTGAACCTGCTGGCCGCCGTGCCCCTTCATAGCGCCGCGGATGGGCCGGTTCGTGTAGATGCGGCGACCGCGCCAGCGCAGGCTCTTGCTGCGCAGGGCGATCTCGACCATCGCCAGGGGCCAGCCGATGGCGATGGGGCCGGTGCTCATGTAGGCGCCGCCGTCGGCAAGGAGATCGAGGGTCTTCGCCAGGATGGCGCCGTCCTTGGTCAGCGCCAATCCCATGGTGACCTCCATGGGGTGCTTCTGGCGCGACATCATGAGGGACTCTTCGCGGCTTAGGGTGATGCGCACCGGGCGGCCGCAGGCGATGCTCAGGCGGGCGGCGCAGTAGTCGGCCGGGAAGGTTTCGGAGCGTCCGCCGAAGGCGCCGCCGGAGAAGACCTTGTGGACGCGGATTTTCTGCGCCGGCAGGTCGAGGACGTTGGAGAGGGCGCGGCGGCGCGCGAAGGGGGAGGTGGTCGGCGCCCAGATAAGGAGCTTGCCGCCGCTGTAGGAGGCGAGGACGCCGTAGGGCTCCATCTGCACGTGCGAGATGGCCTCGCAGAAGAAGGTCTCCGTGCGGCGGTAGTCGGCCCGGCGCCAGCACGCATCCACGTCGCCGTAAGAGGTGTTGTTCTCGGCGCCGATGTTGTTCGGTGCATGCTCGTGGAGCTGCGGCGCCCCCGGCTCCATCGCCTTCTTGAAGTCGAAGACGGCGGGCAGATCCTCGTAGTCGACGCTGATGAGCGCCAGCGCCTCCTGGGCGACGTCCTGGCTGGTGGCCGCCACCGCGGCTACTTCCTCGCCGATGTAGCGCACCTTGTCGCGCGCCAGGAGGAACTGGTCGCGGCTGTTCGTGAAGACCCCGTAGGGGATGCCGGCGTACGACTCGCCGGTGACGACGGCCCGCACGCCGCGCAGCTTCTTCGCCTTGCTCACGTCGATGCCGCGGATGCGCGCATGGGGGAAGGGGGAGCGCAGGATGGCGCCGTAGAGCATGCCGGGCGGACGATGGTCGGAATAGTAGGCAGCCGCTCCGGTCACCTTCTCGATGCCGTCCACGCTCGGGATCGGCTGGCCTACCACGTGGAGGTCGTTCATGACATCTCCTCAAACCTGCACGGGCGCGCGCATCGCCGCGGCGGCTCTCTGCACGGCCTCGATGATGTGGACGTAGCCGGTGCAGCGACAGAGCACTGAACCAAGGGCCGCGCGGATGTCCTCGACGCCCGCCTCGGGGCAGCGCTCGAGCAGCGCCTTCGCCGACAGGATCATGCCCGCGGTGCAGTAGCCGCACTGCATCGCCCAGGTGTCGAGGAAGGCCGTCTGCAGCGGATGGAGCTGACCGTTCTCCGCCAGCCCTTCGATGGTCTCGACCCGCCGTCCGTCGCACTCCACGGCGAGGGTGAGGCAGGAGAGCACCGGCTGGCCGTCGAGGAGGAGGGTGCAGCAACCGCAGTCGCCCTTGTTGCACCCCATCTTGGCGCCAGTGAGGTGGAGGTCCTCACGAATGACATCAAGGAGGGTGCGATGGGTGGGCGTGGTGAGGTCATGGGGTTCCCCATTCACCTCCAGCTCAATCGTCTGGTAGCAAGGTTCCGTCATTACCTTGTTCCCTTCTTAGCACATGGATCAACCGGGTCCGCTCTCGCCGCGGCAACCTGGCGGGGTCCCAGCTCCGCTTCTCTGAGGTGTTCCCCTGCTTCGCCCAAGGCGCCCAGGCGCAGGCGGGCGGGGTGCGCGCCAGCGCGGTTGCACGCTGCTCCCGAGCCCTAGGGGCTACCCCGCCAGTAGCGCGCGAGCCACGATCAGGCGCTGGATTTCCGCCGAGCCGTCGTAGATGCGCATAATGCGCGTGTCGCGGTACATCCGCTCGACCAGGCTCGCCGCCGCGCCGTCGGCCTGGAGGCCGAGGATGCCGAAGAAGTCCACGGCGCGGTCGGCGACGCGGTTGACCACCTCCGTGCCGAAGAACTTCGCCATCGAGGCCTCCGTCGAGCAGCGCTCGCCGCGGCCCATGCGCGCCGCCGTGGTGTAGAGGAGCAGCCGCAGGGCGTAGATCTCCGTCTCATTCGCGGCCAATAGCTCCGCGAGCCTGCCGCGCCGCCCCCGCACGCCGAAACCGGCGCCGTTCCCGGCCCGCTTCCCAGCCTGGGCGGCAGCGTACTCCCGGCAGCTCTCCTGCAGGCGGCCCGCCGCCCCCAGCCCGCCGGCCGCCATGCCAAGGCGCCCCTTGTCGAGGGCACGCATGGCGACGCGGAACCCCTTGTTCACTTCGCCGATGACGTTGCGCTTCGGCACGCGGCAGTCGTGCAGGCGCAGCTCGCAGGTGGCCGCGCCGCGCAGCCCCATGAGGCGGTCGACCGGGCCGAGATCCAGACCCGGCGTCTGGCGCTCCACGAAGAACGCCGTCATGCCGCGGTTGCCGGCCGCCGGGTTCGTCTTCGCCAGGATGGTGTAGTAACTCGCGTGCGGCCCGTTCGACACCCAGATCTTTTGGCCGTTGAGCACGTAGGCATCGCCGTCGTCGACGGCCCGCGTTTGGATGGCGGCGGCATCCGAGCCGGCATTCGGCTCGGTGAGGGCGAGGGAGGCAATGGCCTCGCCGCGCGCCAGCTTCGGCAGGTAGGCGCGCTTCAGCTCCTCGGAGCCTTCGTACACCAGGCCCATGGCGCCGATGCCGCTGTTTGTTGTGATGCGCGTGCGCAGGCAGAGGTTTGTGGTGGCGATCTCTTCAAGGACGAGGATCTCCGCCACCAGCGGCAGCTCGAGGCCCCCATAGGCGGCGGGGATGCTCAATCCGAAGAGGCCCAGCTCGCGCATGCGCCGCAGGAGGTGCTCCGGGATAACCCCTTCCTCCTCGATCCGCTGTTCCAGCGGGCGCACCTCGCGGCGCACGAAGTCCCGCACCTGGTCACGCAGCGTTAACTCAGCGGCACTGAATCCAAAATGCATCCTGGAAAGCCCGGCTGGATGAGACGACGGAGCAGCGGGGGGAATTGAGAGGCTGGCGGCGTGCGGCAGGTGGGCGATACATCGTCCTCCCCGAGGCAGTTCCCCTTCGCGAGCTGGAGCAATAGTCGTGCCGGCCTCCTTACGTCGCCGCCGCTGCGGGGAGAGGGCGTGAGCCGCCGCCCCGTGCAGGCGGTCGCCACCGAGGAACTCCGCCGCATCGCTCTCTGCCGCGTGGTTGGCCTATATGTTGCGGCTCGAAATGGCGGCTTTCATTGATCCACGTCAAGTTTTCCCCTTCCAGCCGGGAGCATATTAGCCACGCAGAGAGCTGTCATGGCGATGGCGCTAAGCGGCAGCGTGCTGCGCTCCACCGCTTACCGCGCCACCCGGCGAGTGGCGCGCGCCGTGCGCGAGGCAAATCGCCGCGGGAGATCAAACTCCTGGAGGTGAACGGTTGGCAACGGCCCCGCTTCGGGCCCGTAGAAGCCGTTGCCTCGCGTGCACCTTGAGAAGCCACCACGGTTGGGGGGAAAGGGTGGCAGGCGGGCCGGCGCGGCGGCGTTAACCGCCGGCGTCACAGCTTATCCCGCGCCTGATGGCTCCACACCCCCCTGACTACTCTCGGCCGACGGGCGCACCTGAGTGCGCAATTCGCCCCGCAATCGCCACGAAGCTAGCCAGGAGATTGAGAGGGTGACGAATCCACTGGACCTGCTTACAGAACAGCATCAACACGGCTTGCGCGAGCTGGACCGCCTCGACGCCGCGCTCTCCAGAGTGCAGACGAGCGGCAACCTTGCGGCTGAGCTGGCGACGATCAGGCAGGCGGTCACGTTCCTTGATACGGAGGTGCGCCAGCATAACCAGATCGAGGAGGACCACCTCTTCCCCGTGCTTGAAGCCACCGCTCCCGGCGGCCCCATCGGGGTGATGCTGGATGAGCACCGTGAGCTGTGGGCCGCACTCGATGCGCTGCAGAACAGCCTCCGCAAACTGGCGGCGAGGAGCACCGATGAGGCGGCGCGCGATCTCCTGCTGCGCGAGGGGCTGCACATCTGCGACCTGCTGCGCAACCACATCGCCAAGGAGGAGAACATCCTCTTCCCCAGCGCCCGCGAATGCCTGACGCCGAGCCAGCTCGAGCGCATCTCCTGGGCCATGGAGGGGGAAGCCTCGGAGGAGTACAAGCGGCGCGACACGTGACTTAGCGCGTGCCGTGCTGGCGGCTCACGGCAGACGCCGGCTCTGCCTGCCTTTTCTCCCTTGGGGCGCCAAGAAAGGGGCATGGCTGCTTGCCATGAACGCGCCACGGAAAGCGCTCACCGCCAACAAGCTGGAAGGGGGAGGACCGGCTGCGGCAAGGCAGAAGAAGGGGCTGTTGCGCCTGATTTCTCTAGTATCCGATGACGTTACTGTCGCGTGTGTGGCATTTTGTCCCGATTCTATGTCTCAGACTATCTTCATTGTCCCACTGTTTGAAGGTCTCCCCCCTCCGCAGAACCAGTAAAGCTCTCCCAAGACACCTTTCTTCATCCCCAACCCAGTGGCGAGCGCATTTTCTTGACTTTTGTCATACTCTTAGGGTACTCATAAGGTGTTGTGCTACAATGAATTGGTTTTTCCAGTCCGAACTAGAGGCAGATGGGGAGGGGGAGTACGCCGCCCGGGGGGCGGAATTTGGCACTAAACATGCTCCAAGCAAGAATCAGGACTCTTCCCAGTCGGCGCCGCGGTTGCACCACACAGCCGCTGGATAGGGTTGGAGGGAGTGCCAAGAGGGATGCCCTTCTTCCATCAGGCTGCTGGAGGGGCGCGGCCGAGAAGGCGCAACGAGAGGATGGCGAAGAGAGGCGCACGCATCCGAGGCACGTGGGAGGGGGCGCCGGGCGGCGGAGCGAACGAGCTGCAAGGGTGGCACGCTCTACCGACGCGGACACGGAGCTGAGCGTGCGCCGCGCCAGGCCTCTCCCAGGTTCGCCTCTCCAAGCTCGCATCAACTCCGGCGTTGTTGCCGGTGGAGCTTTCGTTGGGATGAGGAGGTCGCTATGCAACCGAATTGCGCAAGCTGTAAGTCGACCACCGACTGTCATTGGAGCTCATTGAACGACAAGCTCATCGAGGACCTGGTTCACCAGAGCAGCGTGCGCAGCTATGCCAAGAAGCAATACATCTTCCATGAATCGGATCCGGTGCATGGCTTGTACATCCTGTGCGAAGGCCTCGTGAAGCTCATCAAGACCACCGCCAACAGCCGCCAGGTCATCGTCAAGCTGGTATATCCCGGGGAACTTCTCGGGGGCCTCTTCTTCCTGAACGGCAACGACGCCTCCTTCTCCGCCCAGGCGGTGGAAGACTCCTCCATCTGCTTCACGCATCGCAGCTACATCGAGCAGGTACTGCTGCGCGACGCCAACCTCTCTCTCAACCTCCTCACCTACTTCAACGAACAACTCTGCAACAGCTTCCAGACCCTGTGCGAGTTTGCCGCCTTCGACGTGGAGCAGCGCCTCGCCGGCACCCTGCTGCGCTTTGCCGAGCACTACTCCGTGGAGACGCGGGACGGCTTGGCCTGTCATCTGCCGCTGCGGCGCGGCGAGCTGGCCGAGTTCCTCGGCACCACCGCCGAGACCACAGCGCGCACCCTCAGCAACTTGAAGCGGCAGCAGATCATCGCCCTGGAACGGCGCACCATCACCTTCCTGGATGTTGACCGCCTGCGGGCCATTGCCAAACGCTCCTGACGCCAGTCTGCACCCCCGCTGGTTTCCAACGGGGCTCCTCTTCACGCCACCTGAAACGCGCTTCACGGGGATAAAAAAAGTGGCGAAGAGATTCGTTAGCTATGAAATTATGTGTGAGCATAAAAATTTTGCTCAAATCGTTAGATTCCTTGATTTTCATCAATTTTTTCCACCAACGACTGGCGCATGTTGTGGAACGAGAAAGCCGCCAGCCGGCGCCGAGAGCATGCTCCCGGCAGGCTGCTGGCCTCGAACTCCTGCCGCCGCAAAGCAGGCGCCGGCGGGAGAGGCCGCGGGATCAGCAGGGCCGCCGGCCAACGAGAGCGGAGGTCAAATTGCAAGCGGGCCACAGGGCGGAGCGGGTGACGAACGGCAGGCGGCTGGCGAGTCGCCGGCGGCGCTCATTCTGAGAAGGAACCCAGGCTGTGACGGGCGCGATCGACATCCTCTGCTACTTCTTCAGCCATGAAGCGATCCAGAAGTACTGGTACGACTGCGAGGAGCTCTACCGCGTGGTGCTCTGGTGGCAGATGCAGGATCGCGTGCAGGGACGCTCGCTCGACGAGTTCGTCGCCCTGCTGGACGAGGCGGGGGTGGAGAAGGTGCTCATCCCGGCCACGAAGATGATGTCCTACAAGACCAAGAAGATGCTATGGGACATCAGCCCCGACGAGGTTCTCGCCGTCGTGCAGAGCAAGCCGGACCGCTTCGTCGGCATGGCGGGCTTCAACCCCTACAGCGGCATGGCCGGGGTGCAAGAAGTGGAGCATGCGGTGCGTACCCTCGGCTTCCGCGGCGTCCACCTCCACACCTATGGCTTCGGCCTCGAGCTGGACCACCGCAAGTACTACCCGCTCTACGCCAAGTGCGTCGAGCTTGGCGTTCCCGTCGTCATGCAGGTGGGCCACTCCGCCGAGCACATGCCCAGCGCCCTGGGCCGGCCCATCCTGGTTGATACCATCGCCCTCGATTTCCCCGATCTGAACATCGTGGGGGCCCACACCGGCTGGCCGTGGACCGACGAGATGATCGCCCTCGCCTGGAAGCACGAGAACGTCTACATCGGCATCGACGCGCACCACCCCCGCTACCTCGATCCCTCCCTCCTCCGCTTCATGAAGTCGCGCGGCAGGACGAAGGTCCTGTGGGGAACGAACTACCCGGTGGTGGCGCACGCCTCGGCCAACTACATGCGCGAACACCTGGGCCTCAGCCCAGAAGTGCAAGACCTGATCCTGCGCGAGAATGCGCGCAAGCTTTTCGGGTTGTAACGGTTTCGCACCGGCGGCTGCGCCCGCATGGCGCGCGGCGGAGCCGGAGGGAGGGGTGAGCGTGAGTCTGCAACAACACCTGCAACGCTGCCGCAAGGTGGTGTACGACATGAACTTCACCTACGTCGACGCCTGGAGGCAGCAGCACCCCCAGGGCAAGGTGGTGGGCTGTTTCCCCGTGTACATCCCGCGCGAGGTCATCCACGCCGCCGGCATGCTCCCCGTGGGCATCTACGGCGGCGGGCTGGAGATCGAGATCGACCGCGCCGACGCGCGCGTGCAGTCCTTCATCTGCTCTATCAGCCGCAGCACCCTCGAGCTCGGCATGTCGCACTACCTGAAGAACTTCGACGCCATGTACTTCACCTCCGTGTGCGACGTGGCGCGCAACCTCTCCGGCGTCTGGGAGCGCAATTTCCCCAGCGTCCTCGTGGAGTACATCCACTTCCCGCAGAACATGGAGTCGAAGAGCTCGGTGCCGTACTACAGCGGCGAGATGCGCGGTCTGTGCCAGAACCTCGAGCGCATCGGCAACGTCACCATCACCGACGAGCAGTTGCGCCACAGCATCCAGGTCTACAACGAGAACCGGGCGCTGCATCGCCAGCTCACCACCTTCAAGCAAGAGAACCCCGGCAAGCTCGACGCCAGCGAGCTCTACCTCCTGCAGCGCGCCGGCGCCTGCCTGCCCGTTGAGGAGCACACCGCCATGTTGCGCGAGGTGCTCGACGAACTGCCGCGCCGCGAGGGCAAGCGCCGCGACCGCATCCGCGTGGTGCTGGAAGGGGCCTTCTGCGAACAACCGCCGCTCGAGCTCATCGAGATCATCGAAGAGGCCGGTTGCGACATCGTCGCCAGCGACTTTGCGCTCGGCCTCATGTGGTTCCTCGAGGATGTGCCGGTGCAGGGCAACCCCCTGGAGAACCTGGCGCGGAGCTACCTGACGCAGAGCGACTACAGCTCCGTGCGCCATTACGGACTGAAGCGCCGCGATTACAGCTTGGTCGAGAAGGTGCGCCGAGTGAAGGCCGACGGCGTGCTCTTCTGCATCGCCAAGTTCTGCGAACCGGCCCTCATCGACTACGTCACCCACAAGAATACCCTGGAGCGCGAGGGCATCCCCCTCGTGAACTTCGAGTTCGAGGAGAAGATGGGGGTGTTCGAGAACATCCGCATGCAAGTTGAGACCTTCGCCGAGTCCATCTTGCTGTTTGCCTAGGGGGGAACGCATGGAGCAGAAACCTACCTTAAAGTACAAGAACCTGGCGATGAACACCCAGCGCGACCTGCTCGCCACCTGGTACGGGAAGCTTGCCACGGCCGAGGAGACCAAGCTCCCCATCGCTTACATGCTGGTGCCCGGCAGCGTCAGCGAGCTGGTGCGCCTGATGGGCTTCGAGATCGTCTTCCCGGAGATCAACGCGCTGCAGTGCGGCATGAAGAAGACCGCCGGCAAGATGATCTTGAAAGCCGAAGACCTCGGCTATTCCTCCGACGTCTGCGGCTACGTGAAGAACGAGGTGGGCCTCTTCCTCACGGACCGGGAGTCTCCGACCGGGAAACTGCCGGCGCCCGACCTCCTGGTCTGCAACTACGTGGGCTGCACCACCTTCGTGAAGTGGTTCGAAGCCCTCGCCTCCTACTACGAAGTGCCGCTCTTCATGCTCGACGCCCCCTACATCCGCGGCGACGGCATCACCCTGCACCAGCGCGACTACTTCGTGCAGCAGTTGCGTGATCTGGCGGACCTCTGCGGCTCCATCTCCGGCGCCAAGTACGACGAAGACAAGCTGAAGGAGATGCTGCGCTACTCGAAGGAAGCCGAAGACTTGTGGGTGAAGATCCTGCACTCGGCGAAGCACGTCCCCACCCCCATCGACTCCTACTTCGAGGCCGTCTTCTTCATGTCGCCGGTCTTCCTCATGCGCGGCATGCCGGAGACCGTGGAGTTCTACAAGAACGCCTGGCTCGAGGTGGAGGAGCGCATGCAGCTCGGCATCGGCCCCCTGCCCGAGGAGAAAGTGCGCGCCGTCATTGAAGGCCCGCCCGCCTGGCCGCACTTCCGGGCTTTCTGGGACCTCTTCAAGAAGTGGGGCGTGGTGAGCGTCGCCTCGACCTACTCCAAGGTCGGCGGCCTCTTCGACCTGGGATTCCGGCATGATCCCGACCATCCGCTGGAGAGCATCGCGGAGTACTGCATGGGGTGCTACACGAACATCAGCCTGCCGAAACGGGCCAAGCTCCTGAAGCAGTACCTCGAGGAGTACTCCGCCGATTGCCTCGTCATTCACTCCGTGAAGAGCTGTCGCTCCTTCTCCATGGGACAGGCCGACATGCGGGAGTACTTCATGCACGAAGTGAATGTGCCGACTCTGCAGATCGAGTCCGACCTAGCCGATCCCCGTTACTTCCAGCGGGCTCAGCTCATGAACCGCATTGACGCGTTCTTCGAATCGCTCGAGCACCGCAGGCTGACGGCGGTGTAGTTCGCGCCGCGCCGCGGCAGCGCCAGTTCACGAAGGCAAGAGGTGCGAGGGGGAAGATGCCATGTACGTTGCCGGTGTAGACGTAGGGTCAACGCAAACCAAGGCAGTGATCCTGGATGGAGACAAGAAGATCGTGGGGCGCGGCCTCACGCACACGGGCGCCAACGTTATCGCCGCCGCCCAGCGCGCCTTCGACGAGGCGCGCCAGGAGGCGGGCGTGCAGCAGGATGAGGTGACCTATACCATCGGCACGGGGTATGGGCGCTACAAGGTCCCCTTCGGGGATACCCAGGTCACCGAGATAAGCTGTCACGCCAGAGGCGCCTGCTACCTCTTCCCGGCAACGCGGACCGTCCTCGACATCGGCGGGCAGGACACCAAGGGCATCCGCACCAACGAGCTGGGAGAGGTGGTGGATTTCGTCATGAACGACAAGTGCGCGGCGGGCACCGGGCGCTTCCTGGCCGCCGCGGCCGAGGTCATGGGGTTGACGCTTGACCAGCTTGGCGAAACCTCGCTCCGCTCGCAGAAGGCCCTGCGCATCACCAACGTCTGCACGGTCTTCGTGGAGACCGAGATCATGGCGCAGCTCGCCCGCGGCCGCTCCGTGGAAGACATCCTGCACGGCGTGCACAACTCCATCTCCGGTCGCAGCGTCAGCCTGTTGCGCCGCGTCGGTCTCGAGCCGGAGATCACCATGACCGGCGGCGTGGCGCGCAACGTCGGCATGGTCTCGGCGCTGGAGGAGCGCATGCAGCTCAAAATCAACGTCAGCGCGGACTCCCACTACGTCGGCGCCCTGGGAGCCAGTATCTTCGCCTGGGAGCGCGAGTTCGCGCACGTCGCCGCCGGCGAGCGGAAAGGGGAGTAGCGATGGCCTTCACCGCAGGCATCGATATCGGCACGCGGATGACCAAGACCCTCATCTACAATACCGACAGCAAGGAGATCGTTGCCGCTGTCATCGATCTCACCGGGCACAACCTGGGGGCCGCGGCGCAGCGCACCTTCGACGCGGCCCTGGCGAAGGCCGGCTTGAAGGCGGCGGACATCGGCTACGTCGCCACCACCGGCTACGGCCGCTACCAGGTGGAGTTCCGCAACATCCAGATCACGGAGATTTCCTGCCACTCGAAGGGCGCCCTGAAGCTCTTCCCGAAGACGCAGAGCGTCCTCGACGTGGGAGCCCAGAACTCGCGCGCCATGCGCGTGGCGCCGAATGGCCGGGTGACGAGCTTCCGCATGAACGAGAAGTGCGCCAGCGGCGCCGGGCGGTTCATCGAGCGCGTCGCCGGCGCGCTCGAGATTGAACTCGACCAGTTCGGCCCCATGTCGCTGAAAGCCGCCAACCCGCAGGAGATCAGCAGCGTCTGCGCCGTGCTCGCCGAGTCGGAGGTGATCAACCACGTCACGGAAGGGCAGGAGATCGAGGATATCCTCATGGGCGCCAACAACGCGGTGAGCGACCGCATCGTAGCGCTGCTGCGGCAGGTCAAGGTGGAGCCGGAGGTGACCCTCACCGGCGGCGTGGCGAAGAATGCGGGCATGGTGAAGGCGCTCGAGAACCGCCTCGAGCTGTCCCTGAATGTCTCTGAGCTCTCGGAGTACGCGGGTGCTCTGGGAGCCTGTGTCTTCGCCAGCGAACGTCTGGCCAAGATGGGACAACGGGTGGCGGCCTGAGGTGGCGATGCCGCTCGCCTCTAGCCGCTGGCTGTCACCCGTTGGCAGCCGGGGAAGGCGGCGCGGCACGGCGGCGGATGAAGGCGGTTCGGAGCCCGGGCGGGGCGCACCAGCCCCTCCCTGGGTGCCGCGAGCGCCGGTCCGGCGACCGGACGGCGCTCGCGCCCTACGGCCTTGGGCGCAACGCCGATACTGCCGCCGGGCCAGCGGAGAATGGCGCCATGAAGACGCCCGTCATCGACGTCCACCTGCACGCCTCGTCGATCTCCGGCTGGGGACGGCAGTGGCCCTTCGTGGAGTCATTTGCCGCCACCAGCGGCTTCTACGAGACCGTCGACGCCAACGGGGTCATGAAACCGGAGCTGGTGGAGGCCCTGCTGCGGCGCTGCGGCATTGATTACGCCCTCCTCCTGCCGGAGCTCAGCCCCCTCACCACGTACTACGTCGAGAATGAGTGGGTCTTCGAGTTCTGCAAGCACAGCACGCGGTTCCTGCCCTGCGCCAACATCAACCCGCACCTCGAGCACGACCTGGGGGGCCTGGTGCGCCGCTACATCGCCGAGCATGGTCTGCGGGCCATCAAGCTGGCGCCCACCTACCAGCATTTCTACCCGAACGACTCCCGCCTCTACCCGCTTTACGCCGTGGCCGAGGAGTGCGGCCTGCCGGTCCACATCCACACCGGCACCTCGATCTTCCGGCAGGCCAAGATCAAGTACGGCTATCCCCTCCTCCTCGACGACATCGCCGTGGACTTCCCGCGCCTGAAGCTCGTGGCCGTGCACAGCGGCCGACGCTTCTGGTACGATGAGGCGTTCTTCCTTGGCGAGCAGCACGAGAACGTCTACCTGGAGATCGCCGGCCTGCCGCCCAAGAAGCTGCCGGAGTACTTCCCCAAGTTCAAAACGCTGACCCACAAGTTCATCTTCGGCTCCGACTGGCCGGCGATGCCGAGCCTCGAGGGGAACATCGCCCAGGTGCGGGCCCTGCCGATCCCACCGGAGGATCAGGACGCTATCCTCGGCGGCACGGCGGCGCGCCTGCTCGGCATCGGCACGGAAACCTTCACCGACCAGGACGAGAGGCCGCGCCGGCAGTCCCACGGGGAGTCCGCGGTAGGCGGGCGCAGCGCAGGAACCACCTCATCCTGAAGGCAGGCCGAGGCTCTTCCCATCTCCGGGCATGTCGCCGCGAAACGCAGGGTGCGACGGCAGGGCGGCGTCGGGCGTCGGCGCGCCGGCGGCGTGGCTCGATGCCGGCGCAGCTCCTTCCCCTCCACGGCAGGTAACCACGAGAAGGAAGCAACCTATGGACGTCGCTGACAAGGTCTCGATCATCACCGCGGCAGCCTCCGGGATCGGCAAGGCGACGGCAAGGCGCTTCGCCGAGCTTGGCGCTCGTGTCATCCTGGTGGACATTAACGAGGGCGCCTTGACGGCGGCGGCCAAGGAGCTCGCCGAGGCCGGCTATGCGGCGCAGCCCGAGGCGTGCGACATCACCAACCAGGAGGCGGTGCAGGCGCTGGTCCGCCGCGTGCTCGAACAGCGCCAGCGCATCGACGTGCTGGTGAACGCGGTCGGCTGGGGGAATATCGAACCGTTCCTGGACGGCACCCTGGCGTACTGGCAGAAGCTCATCCAGCTCAACCTGATGGGCACTCTCATCATGTCGCACGCCGTGCTGCCGAGCATGCTGGCGCGGCAGAGCGGCAGCATCGTCAACCTCGCCTCCGATGCCGGGCGCGTCGGCAGCCTGGGCGAAACGGTCTATGCCGCCGCCAAGGGAGGGGTGATCGCCTTCACGAAATCCCTGGCGCGCGAGGTCTCCCGCCACGGCGTCCTGGTGAACTGCATCTCCCCCGGCCCCACGGACACCCCGCTGCTGCGCGAGCATGCCGGCACCGGCAGTGTCATCGAGAAGATGGTGAAGGCCATCCCCATGCGCCGCATCGCCCAGCCGGAGGAGCTGGCCAACGCCATCGTCTTCATGGCCTCGCGGGAGAATACGTACATCACCGGGCAAGTGCTGAGCGTCAGCGGCGGCCTCACGATGTCCGGCTAACGCCGTCCCGGCCTGCCGCCGCGGGCATGCCGGCGCCGGCGCTCCGCCCGCAGCGCTCCCCCATCCGCTGCCGTTGACGTGGGGACTGGAACGATGCAGAAGCTCCCCGAAGGCTACCTGCAGCATGATCACCAGGCGATCATGCGGATGCTCACGCAGGTTGAAGGGGCATTGCAGCAGTTGGCCGCGACGGGCACGCTGCCGAACGCCTCGCTGCACGCCCTGGTGCGCAGGCTCGATGACGAGGTTGAGCGCCATTTCATGAAAGAGGAACTGGTGCTGGGGCCCGTGTTGAGCCAGGTGGAGCCGGACGAGCGCGCGGCGCTGAGCGAGATCCTGCAGGACCACGAACGCCTGCGGCAAGAGATGGGCGCCTTCCGGGCCGCGGTGGAGCTGCACGAGGAGGGACACCTGCGCCCGAAGTCGACGGCGCAGTCGAAACTCATCCTGCGCGGCCTCGACCTGGTGCGCAGCCTCGTGCAGCATATGCAGCGCGAGGAGAGCAGCTCCTTCCTCGATGCCGAGCGCCAGCTCAGCAGCGAACAGCGCCTGGCGGTGGCGCAGCAGCTCCGCGAGGCCGCCGTCTGGGAAGACCTCGCCGCGCCCCCGGAGCTGAACGCCCCTCCGCACGGCGGCAGTTCAGGGTCGTCCCACGAGGCGCCTTGAGGGCGGTCGCGTCTCGGGCTCCCCAGCTTTCACGAAGCGCTTGCGGGGGCGCTTCCCGGTTCAGGAGTGAAAAAGGCCGGTCTCATCGGAGACCGGCCTCTCTACTTCTGGATGGTACTCGAGCGTGGGCCCTACCCGAGCGAGCAGAGCCGCTCCCTCACTACTTCTTCGGCGCGCACGGTTGGGCTGCGTCGGTCTTCTTCGGCGCGCACGGCTGGGCCGCATCCGTCTTCTTCGCCGCACACGGCTGAGCGGCATCCGTCGTCTTCGGCGCGCACGGTTGAGCGGCTTCCTTCTTCGGCGCGCACGGTTGGGCCGGGGCCGTCGCTTGGGCCACGACGATGGAGTTGCCGTCCACCGGCGTCATCGGAGTTTCAACCGGAGCACTCGCCACTTCCAATTTCGCGCTGCTGAAGTGGCTGCAGCCACCCAGGTCGCCCGCCACCGCCGGACCCGCCAGCAGAAGCCCCACCCCCATGACCATGACCAACATTGCGAAACAGCGTCCTTTCATTCTCTCATCCTCCTCTTCCTTCGATTCGCGTTGCACGGGACCTCGCCCCCACTTGGGAACCTCTTCCCAGGCTGGCGAGCTACACGACTGCTCCGGTCAAGCGTCTTGACCACACCCAGGAAGTACCGCTTTAACATCACCTCCTCCGGAAGTTATTCCAGTTTCTCCATTTTTTGGCTCAAAACATCAATTGAGCCCAATCACAGTAGCTAGCGCACGCGGAAGCACGACGTCACGCACGGGATGCCGGCTTATTGGCGACCGTGGGTCAGCACCGATCTCCGCGGTGGATCACCCCAGAGAGCGCCACCCAGAGGACCGACCGGGATCGCCAAAGATTGCCAATCCTATCCACCGCGCTCTTCTGCCTTCTCGGCTCACCAACGCCGTTCGGGGCCATTCTCCTCGGCGCACGGCTGGCCCAGTTCGACGTTGCCGTGCCGCTCCGTCGCCCCCAGCTCGCCAAGTGCCGGCGGTATGCGCCCGGTGAGCTGCGGGATGCGCATAAGGATGTAAGCCTTCCACGTTGCCACAGTAAACGCAAGTAAAATTTTTCCCCCTCCGCTGGAACCCTGTCCCAAGAGCTGCGCCGCAGATCGCCCCCTTCCCTCTTCCCGCCTGCCACCACCGCCGCGCCCCGCGCCAGGACTTCCCGTCGCTTTTGCCAATCTGGCGCCGCCTCAAAACGGTTAGCGGCCGCCGGGGATGCAGCGCGGTGCGGCGCTCGCACCGGCTCAGTTCGCGCCCACGAACGATTTCCCGTAGAAGCGCCGGGCGTTCTCCCCGAGGATGGCTCGCTTCGCAGAGTCGCTCAGCTCCTTGCGCTCGAGGATCGGCGCGGTGCAGTCAGGGTACGTCATATCCCAGTGCGGGTAATCCGAAGCGAAGAGAATCGCCTGCTCCCCCAGGTTCTCCACCGCGAACGGCATGGTCTCCTCTTCCGGCTCGCAAGAGAAGTAGATGCGTCCCCCCTTGACGTGCTCGCTCGGCATCACCTTCAGGTTCGGGGCCTCGACGGCGCGCTTCTCGTACTCCTCGTCCATGCGATCCATCCAGTAGGGCACCCAGCCGGCCCCCGCTTCCAGGAAGCCGAGTCGCAGGGTGGAGAAGCGATCGCAGATGCCGCTGAAGATCACCGCGGTAAGCTGCCGCATGATGGGCAGCGGATGGCCGCAGGTGTGCACACAGATGAAGGCGTCGAACATCTCCGTCCCCGGCTCATCGCCGCCGCTGGCATGGATGGCCAGGGGCACGTTCAAGCGCTCTGCCTCCTCGTAAAGCGGGTAGAACTCCGAATTGCCGAAGCTTTTGGCGTGCCCATGCGCCGGCAGCATCCCCCCCACCAGCCCATGCTTCGTGACAGCGCGGTTGAGTTCGGCCGTGGCCAGCTCGCCGTTGGGCGGCAGGAGGGCCACCGCCGAAAGCCGCCCGCCCGCCTGGGCGCAGTGATCGGCAACCCAGTCGTTGTAAGCGCGGCAGAGCGCTGTGGCAAACTCCGGCTCGCGAATCTTGCCGATGAAGAGCCCAAGCGTCGGGTAGAGAACGGAGTGCTGGATCTTCGAGAGGTCCATATCGGCGAGCCGCTCCCGCACATCGGTGCCGGGCCTGCCCAGGGTGCCGCCCATTCTGCGGTCATACGACTCCATGGGGTAGAGCGGCGAGGAGCGCCGGCGGTAAGGCTCATCCAGGTAGCCACGATAACAGACCTCCTCCAGGTCCATCGCATGTCCATCCGCGTCAATGATCGCGAACTCTCCCATACCGCGCTCTCCTCCCTCATCTCATCCTTGCTCGCCTTGCCGTTGGCGCCGAACTCTCCTATCGTAACCGGCGGCGGGCACGGCGCCCGCGCTTCTGGTCGATCCCCACCGCCTTGGGCGCTCCCCCCTCTCGCGCGCCTGGAGTCTCTCCCGCCACGGGAGCGCGCCTGACATAGTGTACTCTTTGGCGAGGAATTCTCAACTATTTCCTTTTCTCATAGGTGGTAACGTGGATATTCAGGCTCTCCTGCGGACCGCACCCAGCGTCGATGAGGCGAGGCGGATTCTGCTCGAGGCGATAACACCGCTCGCCGAGGAGACGATGCCGGCGAGGCAGGCGCTCGGCCGCTGCGTCCGCCGCTCGGTCCCAGCCCGCCTGAACCTGCCGGGATGGGCGAAATCGGGGATGGACGGCTACGCCCTGCGCGCCGCCGACAGCGCCGGCGCTTCGGCGGCGACGCCGCGCCGCCTCCCCATCGCCGGCACCGTCACCGCCGGCGGCGCGGCGATCGCCACCGTGCCCCCCGGGAGCTGCGCCCGCGTGATGACCGGCGGACTCCTCCCCGATGATCTCGACTGCGTCGTGCCGCTGGAAGACGCGCGCCGCGACGGGGAAAACCTGGTCCTCGAGCGGCCGCTGTCGCCGGGGACCTACGTGCGCGCCGCCGGCAGCGAGGTCGGCGCCGGCAGCGTGTTAGCGCCGGCCTGCCATGAGTTGACGGCGGAGCGCCTCGAGCTGCTCAGCTCGCAGGGCATCCTGGAGGTTGTGGTGGGAACGCGGCCGCGAGTGGCGATCTTCTCCACCGGCGATGAGCTTATCGACCCCGACGCGCCAGGCGCGCCCTCTGCGCTGCCGCGCGGTTCCATCTACTGCTCGAACAACCACTACTTCGGGGCGCTGGCGGAGTCGGCAGGGGGACTGCCGTGGCTCCTCGGCACGGCGGTCGATGAGCGCGCCGTCATCGCCGCCAGGCTCGGGGAGGCCATGAGCGCCGAGGTCGTGCTCATCACCGGCGGCACGGGACTTGGCGATAAGGACCTGGCGGCGCCGGTCATGAAGGAGTGCGGCCTCGACCTCCTCTTCAAAAACGTGCGCATGCGGCCCGGCACCTTCATTGCCGTGGGACGGCGCGGCGCCACGCTCGTCTTCTCGCTCTCCGGCTACGCGAACGCCGCGGCCATCACCTACGAGCTGCTGGTGCGACCGGCGCTGCGCGCCCTGCAGGGCTTCGCTCCCCAGCCGGCGGTGGAGCTCGAGGCCGTCCTCGACTGCGACCTGCGCGCCCGCCCGGGACTCCCCACCTACCTGCGGGGCGTCCTAAGCTGGCGGCCCGGCGGTTGGCACGCCGACCGTTGGAAATCCGGCCACCCCGGCGCCGCCCCCCTCGTCAACGCCCTCATCGTCATGCCGCCCGAGCGTACCCAGATGCGCGCCGGTGAGAAGGTCACCGCTATCCTGACGCATCCGGAGCGCGCGGTCTTCCAGTGATGGGCGTGACAAGCAGTCAGCGGGCAAGGTAGGGGCAAACCTGGAAAGAAGGCTTTTTGCGGGAGCCCCTTGCTCTCCCCCACCTGCCTATCGCCCCAGCCTGCTTGCGCGCTGCGCAGGCAAGTGGGGCAGGCAGGCACCCCCATTTGCTGCGAGCCGCGTGGCAATTCGCGTAAGGGAGGGGGAGGAGGAAGCGACCTCAGCCTGCGTCCCCCCTCGTCCTGCCTCACTCCTGGTCTTGCAGGAAGGCGTGGGCGAAGATGAGGGCGTCCCGCTCCAGGTACTCGAGGCGGCAGTACTCGTTCGGCTGGTGGCCGCTGTTGTCGCTCTGGCAGTAGACGACGGCGGGGTAGCCAGCCTGGCGCAAGTAAGTCGCCACCGTGCCGACGCCCATGCCGATGCGTCTCGGCTCGCGCGCCGCCACCTCGCGCACCGCCTGCCGCACCGCCTGGTAGGCCGGCGCCTGTTCGTCGACCGCGGGCACGGAGGGGCGCGCCTGCACGAGGTTGATGTCGATCTCGACCGCCGCGCGCGCCGCCACGGCCGCGGCGATCTCACGCATGGCCGCGAGCACGGCGTCCAGGTCGTAGACCGGCAGGACGCGGCAGTCGAGGTAGAAGACGTCCGTGCCTGGAATCATGTTGATGTTGCCGATGTTGGCGTCGTGGCGGGTGGGCTCGAAGGTGCTCCGCGGCGGCTCGAAGAGGGGGTCGCTGGCCGGAAACCTGGCGTAGAGGTCATCGAGCGCCAGCACCAGCCGGGCAGCGGCGCGATGGCTGTTGCTGCCGAGGTGCGGCAGGCTGCTGTGGCATTGCGCACCGCGGACGGTGCAGCGCACCTGCAAGATCGCCTTCTCGGCCACCTCGATGCTGAAACCGGCGCCGCAGCCGGTGTCGGGGGCGATGACGAGGTCGCCCGGTGAGAAGAAGGCGCCGCGGCCCAGGACGTGGCTGATGCCGAACTGGTTCCCCGTCTCTTCGTCGGCGACGAAGGCGATGCCGACCGTGCGCCGCGGTGGCAGACCAAGAGCGCCTAAAGCTCGCAAGGCAAAGACAGAGGCCACGATCCCCTGGTGGTTGTCTTCCGCGCCGCGGCCGATGAGGCGGTCGCCGTCGGTGCGCAGCTCGTAGGGGTCCGCCTCCCAGAGCGACAGATCGCCCGGCGGCACGACATCGAGGTGCGACACCACCCAGGTGGCCGGGGGGCGGGCAGCGGAGGAGGAGGAAACCGCCCCGGAGCGCCCCGCCGCCGCGCGCCCCGACAGCCGCGCGGCGACGTTCGGCCGCTGCCCGGCGGGCACGCTCGCGTCAGGGGCGTGCGCCGTCTCGATGTCGCCGAGCCCGGCCTGCCGCAGGTAGTCGACGAGAAGCCGCGCCTTTTCCCATTCCCCCTCGCCGCCGTTGCGGGGCCCGATGGCGGGCACGGCGGTGAGCAGGCGCATGAGCTCGATCATCTCGCCGCGCCGCGCCTGCAAGAATCGCTGCACAGCGCCCAGGCGTTGCAACCCCATACGCCCTTCCTCACGCCGCCTCAGACGCTAGCCCCGCCAGGGCGACCGGTGGCGCTCACAAGTTTCATCCTAAAATCGACGTCTTCTTCGATCCATGCGAGGGGGAAAATTTGGTGTGGGAGACCCTTGCTCCCCCACACCCCCATTCCCCGCGAGCGGTAGGGGCGGTTCGCGAACCGCCCTTACGATGAGGGGTGCGCGAGGGGGCGCGGCTCCCTCGCAACTCAAGGCGATCAAACTTGAGAAGCAGCACCCTACGCCGCCCCCTCCGCCTTGGCCGCCTGCATGAGATGCCAGAGGGAGTTGGGGGTGACGGGGAGCTCGTTGATTTCGATCCCCAGGGGGTGGAGGGCATCGTCCACCGCCGCCGCCAGGACGACGGGGGCCGACATGGTGCTGCTCTCGCCGCAGCCTTTCGAGCCCAGGACGGTGAACGGCGACGGCGTGACGATATGGTCGATGCTGATCGTCGGCGCTTCCACCGCCGTGGGGCAGAGGTAATCCATGAAGGTGGCGGCGAGGAACTGGCCGTCGTCGGCATACTTCAGCTCTTCGTACATCGCTCCGCCGATGCCGTGCAGGGCGCTGCCGTAAATCTGACCTTCGACGAGGTTCGGGTTGAGGATGACGCCGCAGTCGTGCACCGAGGTGTAGTGCACGATCTTCACCTCGGCGGTCTCGGGGTCCACCTCCACCGCCATGACATCGGTGATGAAGCTGTAGGTGTTCGATGAATTAACGCGATCAAACTCATCGGGCACCGCGGCGGTGGGGAAGTTGAAGAGGTAGGTCGCGGCCAGGCCCGGCTCCATGTCCTTCGGCAGGCTGTCCGTGCTCCAGTGCGCCAGGCCGGCGAGGTCGCGCACGGAGAGGCCGCGCTTCGGCGTCCCCTTGACGCGGACGACGCCCTCCTCCAGCTCCAGGTCGTCGCGGCTTACCTCCAGGACGTGAGCCGCGATGCGGAACATCTTCTCCTTCACCTTGCGGGCCGCCATGGCGAAGGCGCTGGCTCCCACCGAGGCGAAGCGGCTGGAGTAGGTGCCGGTGGTGATGCTCCAGACGCGCGTGAAGGTGTCCATCTGCCCCTCGACGTGCACGTCCTCGATCGGCACGGTCAGCTCGTCGGCGACGATCTGCGCCACCGCCGTCTCGTGCCCCTGCCCTTCCGGCACGGTGTTGAGGAGGACGTGCACCTTGCCCAACGGGTCGATCTTGAGCTGGCCCGTCTCGCTCGAGCCCGATTTCGACTGGTAGCCCGCGGCGGCGCGCTCCTCCGGCGTCCAGGCGACGGTGATGTAGGCCATGTTGGTCACCGACGGATCGACCGCCGTGCTGATGCCGACGCCGAAGAGGCGCCCTTCGGCGCGCGCCTGGCGTTGGCGCCGGCGCAGCTCCTCGTAGCGGCTCACATCAAGGGCCTTGTGCAGCACCGCCTGGTAGTTGCCGATGTCGTAGATGCCGCCGCTCGGCGTGGTGTAGGGGAACTCATCAGGGCGCACGAGGTTCTTCAGGCGCAGCTCGGCGGGGTCCAGGTTCATGGCCCTGGCCATCTTGTCGATGGTGCGCTCGATGCCGAAGTAGAGCTGCTGGCAGCCGTAGCCGCGATTGGGGCCGGTGGGCGATTTGTTCGTGGTCATGGCGTAGCAGTCGAGCCGCAGGTTCCGGTGGCGGTAGCCGTTCGAGGAGTTGCCGGTGGTGCGGTAGAGGTTGGCCGGCTCGGGCGTGCGCAGGTAGGCCCCCTGGTTGTCGATGAACTTCGCCTTCATGCCGGTGATGGTGCCGTCGTTGGTGACCGCGATGTCCCAGTGGGCGGTGCGGTCGGCGCCGCTGCAGCTCGCCAGGAGGTGCTCGCGGCGGTCCTCGATCCACTTCACGGTCTGCCCGGTCTTCATCGCCATGATCGCCACCAGGACGATGTAGGGGTAGATGGAGACCTTGTTGCCGAAGCCGCCACCGATGTCCTGCGGCACGATGAAGCGCAGCTTGTGCTCCTGCAGCTTCAGGGCGCGCGCCGTCACCGGGTGCATGATGAACGGCCCGTGGAAGTTCGACCAAGCGGTCAGCACGCCGCTGAGGGGGTCATGGTGGGCCACGACCGCGAACCCCTCCATCGGTGAGGAGGTATACTTCGGGTAGTAGTAGCTGCCGGAGAAGACCCGGTCGGCCTCGGCGAAGGCTTTGTCCACGTCGCCGTAGCTCAGCAGGCGGTGGTTCACCACGTTGCTGCCGACCTCCTCGTGCAGGACCGGCGCGCTCGCTTCGAGGGCTTTCACCTCGCTGACCACCGCCGGCAGCACCTCGTACTCCACCTCGATGAGGTCGAGGGCGTCCTCAGCCAGGTAGCGGTTGCTGGCGACGATCGCCGCCACCGGCTCGCCGACGAAGCGCGCCTTGTCCGTGGCGGTGCAGTAGTACTTCAGCGGCGCGGCGACCCCCAGGCCGAAGGGTCGGGTCATCCTCAGGACGTCCTCCGGGGTAATCGCCCCCAGCACCCCCGGCGCCGCCAGCGCCCGGCTCGCGTCGACGCGCTTGATGCGGGCATGCGCGTGGGGGCTGCGCAGAATAGCCAGGTGCCGCACGTTCGGCAGCGGCAGGTCATCGACGTACTGGCCGCGGCCGGTCAGCAGGCGGGGATCCTCCAAGCGCTTCATCGGCTGGCCAACCCATTTCTTTCTGCGTTCGCTCATCATTGCCCCCCTCGTCATGCGCCTCGTCGAGATGGAGATTGAAGCATCCGTCGCCGCCCGCGCCTCCGCCGGGAACCTGGGTCGCGCGCCAGGCGCTTGCGATCCAGACCTACCTTGTCGCTGATATAGCCCGAATATATCTCATTTCACACTGCCAGTGAACCCAGGCCTCCAAGCCGGCGCTGCGTAAGCAGATGAAGCCTCCACCGCGCGCGGCCCACCCCATGAGACGCCGCCGGCACCCCGCCCGCGCCGGGGCGGCGGCTCCGTTGCAGGGTCGGAGCGCGGGGGCTATAATTGATCGGGAGTAGGGCGAGGAAACCTCCCGCGCACGGGAGGTCCCATGCCGCCGCGATGCTGGCGCGGCCTTCATGTGCGTTCCTTATAGATCAGCACCATATCGCCACGTTCAGCCGCAAGCGGCTGATTTGTCTGAAAGCTCCGCATGCTCATCGAGACCTTTCCCGTCGGCCCGTTCCAGTGCAACTGCACCATCCTGGCCGACGATGCGACGCGGGAAGCGATCATCATCGACCCCGGCGACGAGCCGGAGCAGATTCTCGACATCGTGCGGGTGAACAACCTCACGGTGCGCTACCTGATCCACACGCACGCGCACATGGACCACATCCTCGGCACGCGACGGGTGAAGGAGGCGACCGGCGCGGCGATCCTCCTGCACCGGGCCGACGAGTGGCTCTACCGCAACCTGCGGATGCAGGCCTCAATGTTCGGGGTTGAGGTGAACGACCCGCCGGCCATCGACGCCTACCTTGAGGATGGCCAGGCGGTGACCTTCGGCGCCGGCGGCGAGGCGCGCGTCATCCACACCCCGGGACACAGCCCGGGCAGCGTCTGCTTCCGCCTGCGCGACGAGCAGGAGATCCTCTTCTCCGGCGACACGCTCTTCGCCCAGGGGATCGGGCGCACCGACCTCTGGGGCGGCTCCTTCGAGACCCTCATGCGCTCCATCCGCGATCGCCTCCTGATCCTGGATGATGAGACGCTGCTGCATCCCGGCCATGGGCCAAGCAGCACCGTGTGGCAGGAGAAGCGCCGCAACCCCTGGCTGCAGTGAGGCACGGCGGGATGCGCGGCGGAACAGCCGGTGGTCGGGCGGACCGCCAGCCCCGCGGCCGGGCCGCGGCTCCCTGTCGCCGGTAGCCGCGCGGCAGGCTGGCTCGTCGCGCGCGGCGCTCGTGCCCTCGTGCGGGGGGCGGGCCGTGGTCCCGTGCTGCAAACGGAATGGATCGGAGGCGCTCTCGCGCCCCACCATGTTGAAATCGAGTCGCAAGAGGCCCGTCATGACGGCCTGACGCGTTGGGCAGCGTGGCAGCGCCTGCCGTGCTCCTCGCAGTCGTTCTTGGCATTCAGGGTGAAGGAGTGTGCCGAATGAACATCACGTTCGTCAATCCAGAGAGCATGTCGCCCCCGCATGGCTTCTCCCATGCCGTGAAGACAATAGCCCAAACGACGCTCTACATTGCCGGGCAGGTCGGCTCCGGCAAGGATGGCGTCATTCAACACCGCGGCGACCTCGTCGGCCAGTTCGAGCTCACCCTGCAAAATATCAAGACGCTGGTGGAGGAGGCCGGCGGCAAGGTTGAGCACATCGTGAAGATGAACCTCTACACGAAGGATGTGCGCCAGTATGTCAGCAAGCTGCGAGATCTCGGGGGGGTCTACCGCAAGTATTTCGGCAAGCACTTCCCGGCCATGACCTTGGCGGGGGTGACGGACCTCTATAACGAGGGGGCGCTGATCGAGATCGAGGCGGTGGCGGTGCTTGACTAAGGCCTAACCTTGGCGATACGGTAGGAGCGCGACGCAACGGAGCGCGAGCAAAGGTTCGAGAAGGCCGCCGTGCAGTCCGCGCGGCGGGGGAGCGACGAGGCCGGCTCCCGGGGCCGGCGCGGTTCTCTCTCCGAGGCGACGCCAGAGTCAGGCGTGTCGCCGGTCGTCATCTCGCGTGGGGTATGAACATGGCAGATTCAGCGCAGGACAACAAGCCTCTCCGCGGCATCCGCGTGGTCAGCATGGAGCAACAGGTCGCCGGTCCTTACTGCACGCAGATGCTGGCCCACCAGGGAGCCGAGGTCATCAAGATCGAACGACCGGGCAGCGGCGACTCGAGCCGCGAGATGGCTCCCATCCTGAAGAACGACAAGGGCGAGGTGAACAGCGGCTACTTCATGCGCTTCAACCTCAACAAGAAGAGCATCACCCTCAACACCCGCTCGGACGAAGGCCGGGAGATTTTCAAGGGTCTGGCGCGGCAGGCGGACGTGATCGTCGAGAACTTCCGCCCCGGCATGATGCAGAAGCTGGGGATCGGCTACGACGTCCTGAGCAACCTCAACCCCCGCCTCATTTACGCCAGCATCAGCGGCTTCGGCACGCTCGACCAGTACAAGGGACCCTACAGCGACCGTCCCGCCTATGACATCGTCTCGCAGGCGATGGGCGGGCTGATGCACGTCTGCGGGCAGGCCGGCGGTCCCCCCACCTGGCTTGGCATCGCCCTGGGCGACATCTACTCCGGCGTCATGGCCGCCTACGGCATCACCCTGGCGCTCATCCACCGCCAGCATACCGGCGAGGGGCAGTACCTCGACATCTCCATGTACGACAACATGGCCTCGCTTGCCGAGCGCTACCTCGTGGCCTACTCGCTCACCGACCAGGTGATGTCGCGCGGCAAGGAGAAATTCATCGCCCCCTGGGGACCGTTCCAGGTGAAGGACGGTTACGTGGCCCTCATCGTCGCCACCGAGAGCGACTGGGCGAAGTTCTGCACCGCCATCGGCCACGACGAGCTGATCGGGCACGAGAAGACCAAGTCCGGCCCGGCGCGCGCCGCGAACATGGAGAGCTTCATCGGCCCCATCATCAGCGAGTGGTTCATGCAGCATACGAAGCAGGAGGTCACCGAGATACTCCTGCGGGACGGCATGCCGGTCGGCCCGGTGCAGGACCCCAGGGAGGTCTTTGAGTGCCCGCACATCAAGGCCCGCGACCTCATCGTGGAGACGAACGACCCCATCGTTGGTCCCGTGAAGCTCATCGGCTCGCCGCTGAAGCTGTCGAAATCGCCGGAGCAGCTCACCGAGCCGGTGCCCAGTCTCGGCCAGCACACCGATGAGGTGCTCCGCACTCTCCTCGGCTACTCCGCCGAACAGATTGCCAAGGCCCGCCAGGCCGGCGTGGTGTAACTGTCGTGGAGGAGTTGAAGAGCCGTTCCACGGCGGCGCCTGAAGGAGATGATCCCATGGAAGACCTTGTGATTGTGAGCGCAGTGCGCACCCCCTTCGCTGCCTTCGGCGGCACGCTGAAAGACTTCTCGCTGCCGACCCTGGGGAGCATCGTGATCGCCGAGGCGTTGGCCCGCGCCAAGGTGCAGCCCGAGGAGGTGGACGAGATCGCCATGGGGGTCAACCTGCCCGGCTCCGATCGCTCCATCGCCCGGCAGGCCATGCTGAAGGCCGGCATCCCGGAAGAGCGCGTCGCCTACACCGTGGACCGCGCCTGCTGCTCCTCGCTGGTCGCCATCACCCTGGCCTCGCGCGGCGTGCGTTCCGGCGATGCCGCCATCGCCGTGGCCGGCGGCACCGAGAACATGAGCAAGGTGCCCTACTTCGTCCACGACGCCCGCTGGGGTCATCGCCTGGGCGACATCGTGCTGAAGGACCAACTCGTCATAAGCTGCCCGCACACCGGCGTGCCGCGGGCCGTGCAGGCGGGCGAGGAGGCGGTGAAGTTCGGCGTCAGCCGTGAGGAACAGGACGAGTGGGCCTTCAACAGCCAGGAGCGCTACTTCGCCGCCGACGCCGCCGGCAAGTTCGCCGATGAGCTGGTGCCGGTGAAGGTGAAGCAGCGCAAGGGACCCGCCATCCCCTTCGAGAAGGACGAGTCGCCGCGCCGCACCACCCTCGAGAAGCTGGCCCAGCTTCAGACCATCTACGGCAGCCCCACGGTCACCGCCGGCAACGCCCCCGGCCTCAACACCGGCGCCTCGGCCTTGGTACTTATGTCGCGCCGTCTGGCGGAGAAGCGGGGGATTCAGCCCCTCGCCATCCTGCACACCACCGCCATGGTCTCCGGGCATCCCCACAGCCTGGCGTCGATCCCCGCCGTGGCGGCCAAGAAGGCGTTGGACCGGGTCGGCAAGCGCATCGAGGAGATGGACGTCATCGAGATCAACGAGGCCTTCGCCGCCATGCCGCTGGTCTCTACCCTGGTGCTCGCCGGCAACGACGTGAAGAAAGCGCAGGCGCTGCGGGCACGCACCAACGTGAACGGCGGCGCCATCGCCCTCGGCCACCCCACCGGAGCGACCGCCGCCCGCCTGGTCATGACCACGGCCTACGAGCTGCGTCGGCGCGGCGGCGGCTGGGGTGTGGCGACCCTCTGCGGCGGCATCGGCGAAGGCGAGGCGGCCGTCGTGGAGGTGCCACCCTCCTGGTAGCACTACCAGGAGGGGCGGCGAAGGGGACGCAGCCCCCCGTGCGCCGCGCATCGCCGCCGCCTCTCACTGATCAGGAACCACGCCATGTCCGAACAACCCGCCAACGATGCGCAGCTTCGCGCCCATGCCGAAGCCTGGCGCAAGGCAACCCTGGAACCGGAGCGCGCCAAAAAGGGCGAGCGGCGGCCGCAGTTCACGACGCGCTCCGGCATCCCCGTGGAGCCTCTCTACACGCCGCTGCACCTTGACGGGTTTGACTACGAACGGCAGCTTGGTTTCCCCGGCGAGTACCCGTACACGCGCGGCGTCGATCCCAACATGTACCGTTCGCAGCTCTGGACCATGGGGCAGTATGCCGGCTTCGGCTCCGCCGAGGACTCGAACCGCCGCTTCAAGCTCCTCGTCGAGAAGGGCGGCACCGGTTTCTCCATCGCCCTCGACCTGCCGGTGCAGACCGGGCGCGACTCCGACGACCCGCGGGCCATGGGCGAGGTCGGCAAGGTCGGCGTGGCCCTCAACTCCCGCAAGGACATGGAGGCGCTGCTCGACGGCGTGCCCCTGAGCAAGGTGCGGCAAATCCGCACCACGGCCAACTCCGTCGGCAACATCCTCCTGGCCTACTTCTGTTGCGCCGCCGAGGCCCAGGGGATCGCCCCCACCAGCTTCAACGTGCTGCTGCAGAATGATCCCCTGAAGGAGTACATCGGGCGCGGCACCTTCATCTACCCGCCGCGCGCCGCCATCCGCGTCACGGCGGACGTCATGGCCTACTGCGCCGAGCACCTGCCGAACTGGACCTCGGTGAACGTCTCCGGCTACCACATCCAGGAGTCCGGCGCCACCGCGCCGCAGGAGATCGCCTTCACCTTCTGCCACGCCAAGGAGTACATCGACGCCACCCTGCAGCGCGGGGTCGCCATCGACGCCTTCGCGCCGAGCATCTGGGTCTTCTTCTCGGCGCAGATGGACCTCTTCGAGGAGGTGGCAAAGTTCCGCGCCGCGCGCCGCATCTGGGCCCGCATGATGAAGGAGCACTACGGCGCCCGGAACCCGCGGTCGATGGCCCTGCGCTTCCTCACCTTCACCGCCGGCAGCGCCCTCACCGCCCAGCAGCCGATGAACAACATCATCCGCGTCACCATCCAGGCCCTGGCCGGGGCGCTGGCGGGCACGCAGACGCTGCACGCCTGCTCCTTCGACGAAGCCCTCGCCCTGCCCTCGGAGCAGGCGGTGACGATGTCCCTGCGGACGCAGCAGATTCTGGCCGAGGAGACCGGGGTGACGAACACCGTCGATCCCCTGGGCGGCTCCTACTACGTCGAGTCCCTGACGAACCGCCTCGAAGAGGAGGCCCTCGCCATCATGGAGAAGATCGCCTCCCTGGGCGGCGCCGTCGAGGCCATCGAGAAGGGCTACGTGCAGCAGGAGCTCGGCAACGCGGCCTGGCAGCAGCAGCGCGCCATCGACCGCAAGGAGCAGATCGTCGTCGGCGTCAATCAGTACGTGGTGCCGGAGCAACTCGAGATCGGCCTCTTCAACCAGGACCCGAAGGTCTACGAGCGCGAGTGCGAGAAGCTGCGCAGGCTGCGCGTCGAGCGCGACGCCGACCGGGTGCGCAGGTCGCTCGACCGGTTGCGCAAGGATGCGGAGGGGACGGCGAACATCGTGCCGGCGACGCTCGATGCCATCAGGAACTGCGCCACGGTCGGCGAGGTCTGCGGCATCCTGCGCGAGGTCTTCGGCGAGTGGCGCGACCCGGGGATCATCTGAGGCATCTCCTGACAAAGCCTGCGGGCGCCAGGCATCCGTCTGGAGCAGCACGACAAGGCCGGCCAGTCGCCGGCCTTGTCGTCTCGGCACGGGAGATCGCGCATGACGGAGCCGACCATCGCCGTCATCCAGTCGCGCTTCGCCTCCACCGACGTCGAGGCGGAGGTCTGGGTCGAGCTGCGGCCGCGCATCGTGACCACCGCGGCTTGGTCCAGCGAGGCGATCCTCGACGCCGCCGCCGAGGCCGACGCCGTCCTGGCGGGGGCGCGGCCGCAATTCACCGCGGCGGTGCTGCGGCGGCTGCCGCGCTGCAAGGGACTGGTCTTCAACGGGGTGGGCTACAACAATATCGACATGGCGGCGGCGACCGCCCAGGGCATCGCGGTGTGCAACGTGCCCGACTACTGCGTCGAGGAGGTGGCCACGCACACCATCCTCATGCTCCTGGTGCTGGCGCGCAAGCTTCCCGCCGCCCTCGAACAAGTCCGCACTGGCCAATGGAACGCGCGCGCCCTGGCGCCCATCCCACCGCTCGACGAGCAGATCCTCGGCATCATCGGCTTCGGCCGCATCGGCCAGGCGGTCGCCGTGAAGGCGCAAGCCTTCGGGCTGACGCTGTGGGTGCACGACCCGTACGCAGAGTTCGCCCACATCCGCCAGTACGGCGCCCTACCGGTGAGCCTCGAGGACCTCGCCTCGCACGCCGATTTCATCAGCCTGCACAGCCCCCTCACCGCCGAGACCCGCCACCTCGTCAACGCCGCCCTGCTGCGGCGCATGAAGCCGAGCGCAGCGATCATCAACACCTCGCGCGGCTCCCTCATCGACGAGGCAGCCCTCCTCGAGGCGCTGAACCGCGGCGCCCTGCGCGCGGCCGCCCTCGACGTCCTGGACACGGAGCCGCCGGCGCCGGATCACCCCCTCCTCCATCATCCCCAGGTGCTCGTCACCCCCCATGCCGGCTGGTACTCCGATGCCGCCGAGCCGCGCGTGCGCCGCCTCTCCGCCGAGGAGGTCCGCCGCATCCTCACCGGCCAGCGCCCCCGCTGCCTGCTCAATCCCGAGGTTCTCGCGTGATTCCACCCTTCCTTCCTTGCGTTACGACCCACAAGTTCCATCCTCGATTCGACGCTTTCTCCGCGCCATTTGAGGGGGGAAATTTCTTCTGGGGCACCCTTGCTCCCCGACACCCCCATCTCGTAGGGGCGGTTCGCTAACCGCCCTTACAACGCGGGGTGCGCGAGGGGGCGCGGCTCCCTCGCCAAGCTATGCGGTAAAACTTGAGAGACAACACAGTAGCACCCGCCTGTCCGAGCCCTTAGATTTTTGGTAGGAAGAGAGAGGCGTGACGGCAAGCTCGCCGCCTTACGGGAGCAACCCGATGTGGTTCGCGCAGCCCCTCAATCGCGGTCTGACGTGGCTCGTGCCGCGCCTGCCCGATGCGCTGGTGCGCCGGGTGGCCGCTCCGTACCTGGCCGGGGAGAGCCGCGTCGACGCCCTGGACCTGCTGAAGAGCCTGGCGGCGCGCGGCATTCGGGGCGCCCTCAACTACCTCGGCGAAGAGGTGGAGAATCCGGAGCAAGCCGAGGCGGCGCTCAACGAGTATCTCCAAGTGCTGGATGCCGTCGCCTCGCTCGGCGCCGATGCTTACGCCTCGATGAAACCGTCGCAGCTCGGCCTGCGTCCCCGTGGCGTGGGGATGGAGGGCTGCATCGAGCGTTGCCTGCACCTGGCGCGGCGCGCGGCGCGGGATGGGCTCTTTCTGCGCCTCGAGATGGAGGACGCCACCTACACCGACGCCACCCTCGAACTCTGGCGGCGCGTGCATTGCGAGTACGCCAACGTCGGGCTGGTGCTGCAGGCGCGCCTCTTCCGCAGCGCGGCGGATGCCGCCACCCTGATGACGGCCGCCGCGGCGGTGCGGCTGTGCAAGGGCATCTACATCGAGCCGCGGGACATTGCCTACACCAGGGATGCCGACATCCGCGCCAGCTACCTCCGTCTCGCCGAGCGGCTCATGGAGGGGAATGGTTTCCTCGCCTTCGCCACCCACGACGACTGGCTTGTCGAGCGACTCCTCGAACGGCTTACGGAGCGCGCTTTCCCAGCCGAGCGCTACGAGTTCCAGCTCCTCCTCGGGGTGCGCCCCCACCTGATCGGTGAACTGCTGCGGCGCGGCCAGCCGCTGCGCCTCTACCTGCCGTACGGCCCGTGGTCCCAGGCGCGGGCTTACGCCCAGCGACGCATGCGCAAGAATCCCGCCCTTGCCTACCACCTGCTGAAGAACACACTCCTCTCAGGGGGTGCCCGCGCCTAGCCCTCCTGGCCGCGACATTGCCCCTGGCGAAGGCGGCCGGTGGCGGACGCAACCATGGAAGAGGCGCCTGGCGACACCCTACGGCGCTCCTCCAGCCGCCGTAAGGAGTTTCGGACCAGGGCGCCCTCGGGTGGTTGGGTTCTCGGCGGAGAGACTAGGTAGCCGTTGCAAGTCGCAGCCTGGTGTGCCATACTTCCGCGCAACCTACCCGACCTCTTCACTCGCGATACGCTAACGTCGTTCGTTGCAGAGGAGTTTCAGCATGTCCGAGCGCTACGACATCACCATGTATATTTGCTACGTCTGACCCTACGCCGCCCGGGCCACGGAGTGGCTCTATCGGCTGCAAGAGAAGTGGGGCGAGAACCTCAACGTCACCTACAAGTCGTTCGTCCTGGAGCAGGCCAACTCGCGCCGCGAGCCGGAGTGGAAGGTCTGGCTCGACCGCTACTTCCCGAGCCGCGACCTGCCCCCCCTGGAGGCCGCGAAGTGCGCCGCCATGCAGGGCGAGGAGGCGTTCCGGGCCTATAACATCCGCCTCTTCCGCGCCTGCCATCAGGAGAAGCTGGAGATCACCAACCAGCTCGTGCTCTACGAACTGGCGAAAGAGGTCGGGCTGGACGCCGCGTGCTTCTCCGCCGACCTGCGCAGCAAGCGGGCGCGCGAGCTGGTGGCCCAGGAGCACGAGGAGGCGGTGGCGCGCTACGGCCTCTTCGGCGTGCCGACGATCATCTTCGAGGAGCGCGAGGCGGTCTTCGTCAAGCTCGAGCCGGGCGACTGGGAGGGGACGGACGACGAGGCGCTCTTCCGGGACATCGCAAAGATGGCCACGCGCTACCCGAAGCTCCTGGAGCTGAAGAAGCCGGACTCCGAAGTGCTGGCCAGGAAGTCCGCCGAGAAGTACGCCAAGCGCCAGGCGTAACGTCGTTGCCGCCCAGCCTCCGCCGGCGCCCTTCTGGCACAACGTCTCCCTGCGACGCCTACCAGCCGCCTCGCCGCCGCGAGCGGCTGGTAGGCTGTGTGCGCCTTCCGCCGAGCGCAACCGACTGTTACGCCCCATCGCTCCCGCCCACTTCCCATCACCTGTTTCCAGCGAAGTCTCCCTCCACGACTCCAAACACCGTGGGAGTTCGAGCCGCTCCTTCGGCGCCAGAAATTCCTTGTAAGCTATTAACATTCAAGGAGATATTAGAGTACATGGTTGTGGGAGTTTGTGCGGAAGTCCTGCGGCAATGTTCCACGTGGAACATCGGTTTGAGTTGTGCTGATCATCTGCCTCGCTGCCACCAGTTTGAGTACGCCTCCGAGGCTGGAACGGAGTACAACCTCCTGTTGTTCAGTCCGTGGTTTCCGGCATCCGCATCCTCCAACGTCGTGCCAAACCGTTGCTGCGTACCGCCAGGGCATCCCGCCTGTCTCCGTCCTCAACATCTTCACCAGCCCGCCTGAGGCTGTTACAACCAAGATCACCGTGTCCAACGCATAGCCTTCGGCCTTGGTGATCACGAGTTCTTTAAGGTCCGGATTCTGGGGTTCCATGAGGCGAAGGACGCCTGAAGGGGATGAGCCCTTTTCTCACAGCCGCGCGAGTAATGTCTCCACCTTGTCCCGGATCATATCTCGGATGCTGCGGAAGTCCTTGAATGCCATCTCTTTCGGATCAGGAATGTGCCATTCTTCCCGGATTTTTGCTGGTACGAACGGGCAGGCGTCCCCGCAACCCATGGAGATGACGGCATCGTACTCGTTCATCGGAATCTCGGCGAGGGACTTGGAGCTATGGATGGAAAGGTCGTAACCGACCTCGTTCATGGCTTCGATGGCTTTCTGGTTGAGGCGCCCGGAAGGCCGTGCTCCAGCGCTCCAGGCCTCGATCCGTGCACCGCCGAGCATCCGAGCGAAGGCTTCAGCCATCTGACTCCGGTTGGAGTTCTCGATGCAGACGAAGAGGACGCGCTTGCGACCGCGGGAGTCGTTGGGCTGCATCGTTCTTCCTCAACGACGTATCAAGCGGGGGTCGAAACGGTGAAGAACATGCGCTGGAACCGGAGCGCCACGTTCACCAGGCTGATGAGCACGGGCACCTCCACCAATGGACCGACGACCGCCGCGAAGGCGGCGCCCGAGTTGATGCCGAAGACAGCGACCGCCACGGCGATGGCCAGCTCGAAGTTGTTGCTGGCCGCGGTGAACGACAAGGCGGTCGTCTTCGCGTAGTCCGCTCCGATCTTCCTGCCCATCCAGAAGGAGACCAGAAACATCAGCACGAAGTAGAACAGCAATGGCACGGCAATCCGCACGACATCCAGCGGAATCCCCACGATCAGCTCGCCTTTCAGGCTGAACATCACCAGGATTGTAAAAAGGAGCGCGGCCAGCGTAATCGGGCTGATCTTCGGGATGAACGACCTCTCGTACCAGGTCTTGCCCTTCACCTTCAGCAGCACAAAGCGCGTGATCATGCCGGCAAGGAAGGGAATGCCGAGGTAAATGAAGACGCTCTCCGCGATCTGGCCCATGCTCACCTTGACGATGCTCCCGCTCAGGCCGAAGAGTGGAGGGAGGACCGTGATGAAGACGTACGCGTAGGCGCTGTAGAAGAGTACTTGGAAGACACTGTTGAACGCTACTAGGCCGGCGGCGTACTCGGTGTCCCCCTCGGCCAGTTCGTTCCACACGATGACCATTGCGATGCAGCGCGCCAGGCCGATCATGATCAGCCCGACCATGTACGCCGGGTAACCCCTCAGGAAGAAGATCGCCAGGAAGAACATCAGCATCGGCCCGACGATCCAGTTCAGCACCAGTGAGACCCCAAGGACCTTCCAGTTGCGGAATACGTCCCTGAGTTCCTCGTATTTCACCTTCGCAAGCGGTGGGTACATCATGAGGATCAGTCCGACGGCGATCGGGATGTTCGTCGTGCCGACTTGGAACCGGTTGATGAATGCATCGACGCTAGGGAGAGCGTAGCCGGCGCCGACCCCCACCGCCATGCCCAGAAAAATCCACAGGGTCAGGTATCGGTCCAAGAAAGGGAGATTCGCGGCAACGCCATGGGACGACTGGCGTATGGCGCCGTCCATGACAGACCGATTCGGTGTGGTGGTCTGAGCATCGCTCATCGTGATGTCTCCTCGCAACCAGGCGGGCAGCATCCACCCGTCATGCGCAGCCTCTTCGCCCGGGCCTGGTCTCCCTCGAGCTCGGGCGCCTCCTGGAAACAACTGCCCAGACAGTCGAGCAGCTTCGCGTGGAAGCTGGTGCGAGCCTCCGTCAGCGAATAGAAGCACCAGCGGCCGTCCTTGCGGACCTCCACCAGACCGGCTTCCCGCAGATAGCGCAGATGGCGAGAGGCCGTCGGCTGGGGAACTTGCAGCACCTCGACAAGATCCCCCACGCACATCTCGTCCTCGCGCAGCAGCAGGAGGATGCGCAGACGGATCGGGTCGGTGAACGCCCGGAACATGCGGTTAACGGCCGCGGTTCTCATATTCACTTATCCGAATATATGTGAGGCGTGGATATCTGTCAAGGTGTCGGCTGCCGCGGGGGCACTGCAAAAGCAATGTCGTGGACTGGCCTTCGGGCACAGAACGTCCGAGACGATGGCCTGGCGTTGCGCGCGGCGTACTCGCGGCCCACCACGTCGCGCACCTTCACTTCCAGGGCCTTCCCGGCCAGTGCTGAATGGCGAGCCGCGCCAGCGAGCTCATCGGGTCTCCCCGGGGCGCCCGTGTCCGGCAGCGTCCGCTTCGTTCCCCTTGTTTGCTTTGATGATGGTTCCCTGGGCCTGGAGTAAGCCTCCTTTTTCCCCAAGGTGTCCAGCCGAAGCATACTTTATCGGGCCGAGGCTCAGCCCCCCTTGCTTGATCAATAAGTTTTAGACTTTCTCGATCATATATAGTATGCGTTATTCTTATGCTAGATATTGATATCTATCAAGTTTTTTCATTTTCACCGTCATTACATTAGCATCGAGTTCCTGGGAAGGGCGCAGGGTCGCCTACCTACATGGGTCTCCGGGCTCCGATGTTCGACTGCCTCAGCCAATGAAGCTAAGAATCTAGCCAGGCGTTGAAGCAGACTCCGCAGTGCTTAGGAGAAAGGCTGAAGAGAGAGTCCATCTCTACCGCTCTTCCGGGCGGTTTGTTCGCGGTGTCAAGCATGGCGAGGCGTCACGCTCCTGCTAGCCGCAGTGCTTTTCCTCTTTCCTTGATAGCACAACATCCTGCTATCATCGCCTGCCACGTCACTGTAGTCCGTTCTCTCCACTTGGCAAGATCACCATTCAAGTGCGCCTCCACGATCCCATCGCAAACCCCGGTTAAAGCTAAGTCTGAACGCCCCAAATATCCTTTTAGTTTCTCATGCCTTAACTTCAAAGCACAAATTTATGAACGCCGCCTAAATTATTCACATTTCAGTGAACCATACGCACCATCCTTAGATACTTTCTCCAGCAACTCTTCCTATTCATTCCGCCGCACCATGATGTGTCAAAAAGCCGATGTTCAATATGTCAGCAGTGCCCTGTTACTCCATTGTGGTAAACTTCTCACCTGCCAATCGTTGCGTTTCCAGCGTGGTGTCAAAAAGGAGATCTCCTATGCATGATACGACTCGCACGCGAAAGAAGATGGACCGCCGAACCTTCCTCAAGCGTTCACTAGCTTCGGGAGTGGCTGCGGCAACGGCGGCAGCAGCAGCCCCTAGCAACGCTGCGGAGCCGAAGGCCCACCCGAGCAAACAGCTCGGCATGGTGATCGACCTGAAGAAGTGTATTGGGTGTAATGCTTGCACGATCTCCTGCAAGAGCGAGAACCATACCCCGCCGGGGGTGGTCTACAACGTGGTGCTTGAAGAAGAAGTGGGAGAATACCCCTATGTGTCGCGGCGATTCCTGCCGCGGCCCTGCATGCATTGCAAGAATCCCTCCTGCACGAAAGTGTGCCCGGTTGGGGCCACCTATAAACGAGAGGAGGATGGCATCGTCGTTATTGACTATGATCGTTGCATCGGCTGCCGCTACTGCATTGCAGCCTGTCCTTACGACGCGCGGTACTTCGACTTCGGTGAAGAATATAATGCCACCCCTACGGCGTTCGACCAATCCCTTTCCCCCGAATATGGCGAGTTGCGCAAGCGGCGCAAAGGGCGTTCCCCCATCGGCAATACCCGCAAGTGCACCCTCTGTCTCCACCGGATTAAGAAAGGGCTACAACCGGCCTGCGTCGATACCTGCCTCGGTCGTGCGCGTTACTTCGGCGATGTGGCGGATAAACAAGGGCCGTTGTGGCAGATGATCTCGAGACGCAGTCACATGCGCCTGCGCGAGGACTTGGGCAACGAACCATCTGTTTACTACCTACTGTAGACCGGGAGGTATTGGCGATGGATCAAGGAATCTTGCTGCAGAACAGGACCCTGTTTCGCGGCATGCTCGGGATGATTCTCGTTGCCCTGGTGATCGGTAGCATAGGCATGGTCATCCGATTCAGTGAAGGACTCAGGGTCACCAATCTCGGCAGCATCATTCCGTGGGGCCTGTGGGTAGGCTTCTACATTTATTTCATTGGGTTGAGCGCCGGCTCGTTCTTGCTCTCGACGCTCGTCTACGTGTTCCGCCTCGAAAAGTATGAGCCATTGGGACGGCTGGCGTTGTTCCAGGCTCTTATCTGCCTGGTGATCGGGCTGCTTTTCGTCTTCATCGACCTGGGGCATCCCTGGCGATTTTATATGGTGTACATCTCCCAGAACTGGCATTCCGTGCTTGAATGGGAAATCCACTTCTACCTGCTCTATATCGTCTTGCTTGCCGCTGAGCTTCACCTGGTGATGCGGGAGGATTTTCGCCTCCTTGCCGAGCGCAAGCGGGGCGTCAGGCGGTTTGTATATCGCCTCTTGTCGCTCTGGGCGGATGCGCCAACTCCCCGCATCAGGGAACGTGCCGCCACCGTACTGAAGGTATGCGGAATCATTGGCATCCCCACCGCCATCGCCGTGCACGGCGGCACCGGCGCCATCTTCGCGGTCGTCAAGGCCCGACCGTACTGGTACTCCTCTCTCTTCCCCGTCATCTTCCTGGTGTCGGCGTTGGTCTCCGGGGGCGGGCTCATGCTCTTCTTGCGGGCTTTCTTCTTTAGCAACGAGACGCCGGAGGAGCGCGACATGCTTGCCGGACTTGGAAAGATGACAGGCGGCCTGCTGGCGCTGGACCTCTTACTTCTGTCAATCGAGACGCTGGTCGGGTTCTACGGCGACATTCCAGAACACGTCGCAACCCTGCGGATGATCATGTTCAATGGACGGTATGCCTGGGCCTTTTGGATTCTTCAAGTAGCCATCGGAACCATTCTTCCCCTCATTATCTTTCTTTCCGGACGAGCTTCCCGATCGGTGGCGGCTCTGGGATTCGCTGGATTGAGCATTGTCGTGGGCATCGTGTCGGTGCGCATGAACATCGTCATCCCCGCGCTTGCCTTGGCCATCTTGCCGGGACTGACGGAGGCGTACCACAACATCCGGCTCGATGCAGTCTACGCCCCGAGCCTCGTTGAATGGCTTACCACCATCTTCGCCTTGGGTCTGTTCGCCTTGCTTCTCGTTGCCGGACTGCGGCTCCTGCCCCTCGGCAAGAATCGTTTTTGGCAACGGGCAACCCTCGCGGAGGAGTAACCATGGATAGAAAGCGCCGCAACTTCCTCAGGACAACCGCCCTTGTGGGTTCAGCCGTGGCCGTGGGCGCCAAGGTGCAGCAAGTGATGACGCGTCTGGCGTACGCTGCGCATGAACAAACAATGGGAGAGTCCACGTTCGACTACGCCCAGCAGCATGCCGAAAACCGCATCTACAGCACCTGCTTGCAGTGTCACACCGCCTGCCAGATCGCCGCCAAGATCGTCGATGAGGTATGCGTGAAGCTTGATGGGAGCCCCTACAGTCCCCAGAATCTACTCCCTCACATTGCTTACGAAACCTCTCTTCAAGAAGCGGCAAAGATTGATGGCAAGCTCTGCCCGAAAGGACAGGCCGGAATCGAGACGCTCTACGATCCTTACCGCATCAGAAAAGTGTTGAAGCGGGATGGTCCGCGTGGCTCGAACCGCTGGAAGACCATTTCGTTCGAGGATGCCATCCGCGAGATCGTGGAAGGCGGCAAGCTCTTCGCGCACCTGAACGAGCAGCAGGAGGTGGAAGGCCTGCGCTCCATCTTCGCTCTTCGCGATGCCTCGCAGGCAGCGGCGCTGGCTGCTGATATTCAGCGCCTCCGCTCAAGAACCATCAGCCTGGCCGAGTTTCGCTCCAAGCATCGTGACGCTGCCGAGGTGCTGATCGATCCCAATCATCCAGACCTGGGCCCGAAGAACAACCAGTTCGTGTTTCTGGCGGGGCGCATCGAGCATGGTCGCAAGGAGTTCATGAATTGGTTCACGCGAACTTCCTTTGGCTCCGTGAACACAATTGAACACACCTCCATCTGCGAGCAGAGCCACCATATCGCCTACGGCCAGGTCACCGCGCAGCCGCAGGGCAAAACATGGAAGCCCGGCCTCACCCATTTGAAACCCGACGCCGCCAACGCTGAATACATCCTCTTCTTCGGCACCGGCGCCTTCGAGGCGAACTTCGGCCCCACGCCAATGGCCGAGAAGATCACCCAGGGCATGGTCGACAGGAATCTGAAGATCGATGTCGTCGACCCGCGGCTCTCCAAGACAGCCGGCAAAGCCAGCTCCTGGATCCCCATCAAGCCAGGCACCGACGGCATGCTGGCCCTGGCCATGGCAAGCTGGATCATCTCCCAGGAGCGCTTCGACCGCCGCTACCTCGAGAATGCCAATGTGGCTGCGGCCCTGGCAGATGGCGAACCCACCTGGACGAGCGCGACTTACCTGGTGAAGCTGGAGAACGACCGACCAAGCCGCTTTGTTCGTGCCAGCGAGCTGGCTCTCGGGAAGGAGGACGAGTTCGTTGTTCTCAGCGCTGGCAAACCAACGGCGGTTCGCCCGAACGACACAAAGACCCCGATCCATGGCGACCTCTTTGCCAGCTACGGCAGAGATGGCCTTCAGGCGAAAACCTCCTTTGCCCTGTTCGCCGAACTGGCCCAAAAGACCAGCCTGGAAACGTACGCGAACCGTTGCGGCGTTGCCAAGGACGAGATCGTTCGCCTGGCTCGCGAGTTCACCAGCCATGGCAAGCGCGCCGTGGCGGAGTTTTACCGCGGTGCCGTTAAGCACACCGACGGCTACTACCAGGCGCAGGCGATCATCTCCCTCAACCTCTTGCTGGGAAACGCGGACTGGAAGGGCGGGCTAAGCAAGGGAGGCGGCCACTGGCACGAATTCGGCGGCAAACCGGGGAACCTTTTTGATTTCAAGAAACTCAATGCCGGCGCCCTGAAGACGTTTGGCATGCCCATCTCGCGCGAGGCTTGGGCCTACGAGGAGACGACGCTTTTCGGCGGCAAGGGGTACCCGGCGCGGCGTCCCTTCTATCCCTATAGCAACAATATCTACCAAGAAGTGATCCCGTCGGGGGCCGAGGGCTACCCTTACCAAGCCAAAGTTCTCCTCCTGCACAAGGGCACGCCGGCCTTGTCGACTCCAGCAGGACACAAGTTTATCGACCTGCTGCGCGATACCACGAAGATACCGCTGTTCATCTCCTGCGACATCGTGCTCGGAGAGACGACGATGTACGCGGACTACGTGTTTCCCGACCTCACGTATCTGGAGCGCTGGGGAACGCCGCACGTTACCCCTGATGTGCAGACGAAAGCAAGCAAGGTGCGTCAACCAGTCGTCGAACCTCTTACCGAATCCGTGACCATTGATGGTGAGGAAATGCCGATCTGCATGGAAGCCCTGCTTATCGCCTTGGGCAAGAGGCTCGGTCTTTCAGGGTTCGGTCGGGATGCTTTCGGCGCTGGAGAGCACTTCAATCGGCCCGAAGATTTCTATTTGAAAGCCGTTGCCAACATCGCCCATGGTGACAAACCAGGCGAGGCGGTTCCGGAGGCGAGCGATGAGGAACTCGCGCTCTTTCAGAAAGCTCGTCGTCATCTCCCCAAGTCCGTCTTTGACGAGGCACAATGGCGCAGGGCGGTTGCCGGCGATGAAGCCCGCTGGCGGCGCACCGTCTATGTGCTGAACCGCGGGGGACGCTTTGAGGCTGCCGACAAGGCGTATACCGGGGATCGCCTAACCCATCGCTACGGAGAGATGTTCAACTTCTTCTGCGAAGAGGTGGCTTTGGGTCACAACAGCATAAGTGGAAAGCTCTTCGAAGGCTTTCCGCATCCAGAACCACCGCAGGATGCCGCAGGCAAACCTGTGAAGCAGTCGGGACACCGGTTTACCTTGCTTACCTACAAGACGATCCACCACGGGCAGTCCCGCACCGCACCGCCAGACTACTGGCTCGCAGACCTGTTGCCGGAAAACCATGTGCTGATGAACGCCGCCGATGCGCGGAAGCTAGCCTTGAAGGCAGGGGACATTGTACGCCTCGTCTCGCAGTCAAACCGCGATGGCATGTTTGATGTCGGGGATGGCAGACGACTGGCAGTGCAGGGGAAAATTCGCCCCATTCAAGGGCTGCGCCCAGGAACAATCTCCGTATCCTGGCACTTTGGGCACTGGGCATACGGCTCTCAGGATGTAGTCATCGATGGCATCACAATCAAGGGTGACTCGCGCCGGAACACTGGCCTTACTACCAATCCGGTGCTCCTGACGGACCCGCTCATCAAGAACGTGTGTCTGACAGACCCAATAGGCGGCAGCGCTTCCTTCTTCGACACCAAGGTCAATCTCGTCAAAGTGTAACTCGATTCCCAGATATTTTTCGCGTCGCTGGTGAACCTTACACTGGAGGTGTACTGACCCCGATTTCTTGGACACTCAGATCAGCTCGTTTTGGGTCGGCTCCTCTTCCCTATCTTGGTCAGCTACAGTTGTGGCTTTGTGCCAAACCTTGAGTCATCACCGAATACAATAACATATCATTAACCACGGGACGAGCTGGCGGCACGTCATCGAGCCGGCAGCAACCCCGCGGGGAGGCGTGTCTCGTCCGTGCGGCCTCGGTACCGATGTTCCCCCAGCGTTGTTAGACGAGCAATCATGCCGCTGGTCCCCCTGGTGCTCCCCCGTAGCAGGTTCCAGACTGGGCGCTCCCTGCCGGAAAACACCCCAGCCGCTCCGCACCTGGGAGCGGCTGGGGGTAGGTGATGCGCCGGCGAGGGGCGCTGGATCCCCTGGTGTCACTCGACTTACGCCGGCAGCTTCTCGACGTTGCCCAGCAGTGCCTTGTAGGACGGGAAGCCGCTGAGGGGGTCGCGGTTCTCCATGTCGGTGAGCTCGTTGACGTTGGCCTCCCGCCAGGCCTTGGGGCCGAGCGGGCCGCCGCCGCCCATGTTGGCGTCGATGACGCCTGGGCGGATGTCGTCGGTGACCTGGGCCGTGAAGACGACCTTCTTGCGGCGCGGGCTGGTAACGTAGACCCGGTCGCCGGTCTTGATGCCGCGAGCCTGGGCGTCCTTGCTGTTGATGACCACGCAGGGATCGGGGCGCCGATTCACCAGCCCGGGGATGTTGTGGTGCTGGCTGCGGAAATCCTCGTTCATGTGCGAGCCGCTGATGAGGACGAGGGGATACTCCTTGGCCAGCGCGGGGTTCGCCAGCGGCCCCTCGGTCGGCTCGGTGTAGACGGGCAAGGGGTCGATGCCGTGCTGGCGGAAGAGCCGCGAGGAGAACTCGAACTTGCCCGAAGGGGTGCGGAACCCCGGCTTGCCGTCCTTGCGCAGCTCGCCCGTCTCATACTTGCGGTAGCGCTGCTCCGGCACCGGCAGCGAGACGCCGGTCGCAGAGGCGCGCACCTCCTCGAGGGACACCGTGCTCTCCGAGAAGGCGTACCGCAGCATCTCCTCCTCGGTCTGCGGCACGAGGTGGCCGAAGCCGAGGCGGTCGGCGATGGCGGCGTAGATAAGGTAATCGTTGCGGGCCTCGCCGATCGGTTCGACGATGCGCTCGCGCACTTGCACGTGCTGGGCCACCGTGGCGCGGTAGGGGTAGCGCTGGTAGGAGAGGATCTCGTACATCGTCGTCGCCGGCAGCACAACGTCGGCATACTTGGCGTCCTCGGTCATGAAGCGATCGATGACCCCCAGGAAGTCGAGCGCCGCCAGGCTGCGACGCCACACGTCGGGGTTGGGGAAGGAGGTGATGAGCGAGGCGCCGCCGACGAGGAGGCCGCGCACCGGGTAGGGATCGTTGTGCAGGATGGCGCGGGGCATCTCCATGAAGTGGGCGGCGCGGGTGAAGCGGCAGAAGAGCGGGAAGCGGTCGGCGCCGATGGGCGGCACGTCCTCCGGCGGATCGAAGCGCAGGAAGCGCGTCGTCGGCTGCCCATGCATGCTGTAGACCATGCCGCCGGGGACGTCAATCTGACCCAGGAGCGCCCACAGACACATCGCCGAGCGGATGTTCTGCACGCCGCTGTTGGTGTATTCGAGGCCCGTGTAGGAGACCAGCGAGGCGGCGCGGGCACGGCCCAGGTCGCGCGCCAGGGCGCGGATCGTCGCCGCCGGGATGTCGCAGATGGCCTCGGCGCGTTCCGGACGGAACTGCCGCGCGTAGTCGCGCAGCTCCGCGAAGCCTTCCGTCCAGTTCTCCACGAAGTCGTGATCGTAGAGGTCCTCCTCGATGAGCACCTGCATGAGGCTGAGGGCCAGGGCGCCGTCGCTGCCGGGCCGCACCGGAATCCACTGGTCCTCTTGCCTGGCGATCTCCGCCCGGCGCGGGTCGATGAGCACCACCTTGGCGCCGCGCTGCCGCGCCGCCTCGATCTTGCGCCGCAGGTCGGGCGGCGAGTCGGTGACCGGATTGGCCCCCCAGATGATGATGAGGTCGGAGCGCTGCACATCGGGGAACCAGGCCATCCAGGGCAGGCCGGTGGTGGCGTAAGGGGCCATGACGCGCAGGGACATGGCGCAGAGCGAGCTGACGCCGCCGGCGTTCGGCGAACCGAGCAGCGCCAGCAAGCCGATCGACGATGAGGTGAGGGTGCCGGTGGGGGAGAAGAAGTCGCCGATGGAGTGCTCGAAGTTGCCCCGCCCCCCGTAGGCCGCCAGGGCCCTGCCGCCGTGCTTCTGAGCCACCTGCTTCAGCCCGGCCGCGACGCGATCGAGGGCTTCATCCCAACTGAGGCGCTCGAGCTTCCCCTCGCCCCGCGCTCCCACGCGCACCATGGGGTAGCGCAGGCGATCCGGAGAGTAGACGATCTCCTTCGAGTACTCGCCGCGCAGGCAGACGATCCCCTTCGGGTGGTCTTTCAGCGGCGCGATGGAGTCGATCTTGCCGTCGACCAGTTGAATCTCCACTCCGCAGCCCTCGGCGCAGATGCCGCACAGGCCGATCTTCGTCTCTCGGCGCGTCGCCTGCGATTCCGACGTTGCTGTAGCTTCGAGTATTCCCGCCATACGCACTCCTCTCGGAGATAACGAACAAGCTCCCGGCCTCGCGCAGGTGTGTCAGACGCTCTCCGCCCGGAGCCCACCCGCCGCCACCGATGAAAACGTCACACAATCGCCCGGAATAAGCGCTTCCGGCCTGGCGAAGAAATCGCCCTCTGGGAGGAGGCTGCGGCGGAGAAAAAACATCTCCTGACTCGTGGGAATCGCCCCGCGCGCCAGAGGATGTGAGTTTTTAGGATGACATGAAGCTCGCCGCGGCGCAAGCCCAACTTCCCGGCCACTGCTGAGGTCCACCCACCTGACGAGGGAAAGAGGCGGCGGCGCTCCCCTGGCATCTCGCCTCGCCTGCTGCCGCCTCTCCCGTGCCGAGGCGGGCCCCTCCCCGGGCAGCCGCATTGCGCCGCTTTCTGGAGAGCGCCCAGTTCCTTGAAGGAGTGATCCGAGTCCTGCTCATCAGGGACTCCCTGCCGCGAGGGATCTCTGCCTCCCATCTCTCGACTTCCAGGCGTGACCGCGAAGGCGCGCGGTTTCGCAGCTCGCGGCGGAACGCGCCGGAAGGAGCGCACCCCTCGCCCGCCAGGTGCGGATTTGCAAGCCGAGCGATGGTTCGCCCGTAGGCTCAAACCGCGCGTCGCGAGCAGGGGCCGCGCGGGGCACGCCACCGGCCCGCGCCCCGCCGGGGCTGTAACGGAGCGCAGTCAACGGCGGCGGAGGTAGCCGCTGCTCACCCTCCCGCATTCTGTCCAGCCCATGGGCAAGCATGGGCGCTAATTTTTCCTTGACAGATTTTCCAGCCCACCCTAAAGTACCTTTGATCAGTAGATTAAAAAGGTCCTTTACATCTAATGAAACTGAACCGCGAAAGCGAGTACGGCATCCGGGCGCTCATCTTCCTGGCTAGGCAGGGGCGGGAGAGGGTGCTGATGGCCAGTACGGTCGCCCAGGAGCAGGATCTCCCGCAGGGGTTCCTGGCGAAGATTTTCCAGAAACTCACTCGCCATGGCGTGCTGCGATCCTACCGCGGCAAGCAGCGCGGCTATGCCTTGGCCAGGCCGCCAGAGGAGATTGCTCTGAAGGAGGTCGTGGAAGCCATTGAAGGGCCGGACCTCATGGACCGCTGCATCTTCTGGAGCAACCGCTGCCCTACCTCCACGCCCTGTCTGCTGCACGAGTGGTACAAGGAGATCAAGCCCCAGTTCGACCAGATGTTGAGCCAGACCACCCTGGCTGCGGTGGTGCAGCAAGAGGCGTCCCTCTCAGCTCTGCGTCCTGCGATCGAGCCCAAGCAGGCGGGCTGAGGCCCACCCAGGTCGACGCCGGGCCGGCTTGGGGGGCGGCTCGTCGCCTGTCCTGGTCTCCTTGCCCTCGAACGGCGCGATGCCGCACCCCAGCAAGCAACGAGCCTGGACGTGTATTGCGGTGGAGCTCCCCGCCTGACGTTCCAGGAGACGATGCATGACGCCGAGGACAAGGAAAAAGGCCCCATTCGGCCGCCTCTCGCGGTGAAGGGGGGTGAGATCGGCGTTCACCTCGACGGGCAAACGTTTTGGAGCGCTTTCTTGGAGGAGGACAGCTCTATGAGTGGGAGAAAATTGGTCCATCTCGTGAGCCTCATTGTCATCGCCGTTCTCTTCGTTCCCGGCTGGAGCGCCGGCGTGGCCGAAGCGCAGGAGCGCCGGCTCGTCTATCGCCCCTACGATGTCGGCGAGGTAGATCACGGCAGCCCCGCGCCGGCGACGCCCGCCGCCATTCAAGCAGGCCAACGGCTCTACGGGACGAACTGCTCTCGCTGCCACGGCGTGGAAGGCAAGGGGGACGGCCCCACGGCCTACCTCATGAACCCCAAGCCACGGAACTTCGCCCAAAGACTCTACAAGCTTCACTCCACCCCAAGTGGTCAGCTTCCCACCGACGCCGACCTCTACCGGACGATCACGCTGGGGATGCCGGGGTCGGGCATGCCTCCCTGGAAGGGCAAGCTCAGCCAAGAGGAACGCTGGCAGCTCGTGCACTACATCAAAACCCTCTACCCGAAATGGGCAGAGGAGGTGAAACGGGAACCGCTGACCCCGATCGGCATCCCCAAGCCGATGCCGACCTCGGCGGCAAGCATCCAGAAGGGGAAAGAGTTCTACGCCTCGCTGGAGTGCGCGAAGTGTCATGGAAAAACCGGCAAGGGCGACGGCCCCAGCGCGAATGAGCTGAAGGACGACTGGGGGGACAAGATCCTCCCCACTGACCTGACCAAACCATGGTTCTTCCGCGCTGGGTCAAAGCCTGAGGATATCTACCGCGTCCTGGTGGCCGGGGTGCCAGGCAGCCCCATGCCATCCTGGGCAGACCTGCTGCCGCAAAACTCGGACCTCTGGCACGTGGCCAACTACGTCCTGTCGCTGGCGGAAGGGCAGCCGCCTACGCCGGTGCTGATCGAGACGTTGAAAGGACCCACCTTGGGCGTGAAGGCGTTCGAGTCGGCGGCGAAGACCGGCTCGGCGGCCGGCAAACCCGAGGTGGTCTTCGATGTAGTCGCCAGCGGCTGGGAGATGTGGATCATGAAGGACGGCGCCTACCTGCCGCGCGTCAACGGCCTTGCCCAGGCCGGCCACGAGATGCAGGTGAAAAAGGGGCAGGTGGTGCAGATCAACTTCTGGCCGACGGAGAACGGCCTGGGCGCTCCCTATGGCCATGGCTTCTCCATCGAGGGCTACGATGACCGGCTCTTCGGCCTGCAGACCGCGGCAGGCCCGGGGGGCGGCTCGGGGGCCGCCTACCTCGAGCGTCCCCTAGCCTACCGCTTCATCGCCGACCGGGATGGAGAATTTCCTTTCTACTGCTCCGTGCAGTGCGATCCAGGTCAGAGCGACGAGATCAAGAAGCTGACCGGCTTGTGGGGCCACGTTTACATGGGCGGCACCTTCCTGGTGAAGCAGTAGCGCTCCCGAGGCTTGCAGCGCGGCACACCACGTGTCGTTCTCCGGTGAGGGAAGGACCTTGTTCCCTGACTCAAAGGGGGGAGGCAAGATGAGAGGGTATGTGAGATTCTTGCTTGCTGGGCTGATCCTGGGGATCGCGATCCCCCTTCTCATGGGCGCCGCAAAAGACGAGAACCCGGCGGAGGTGATCTACCACGGCCCCTTCGAGCGCGACGCCTACTACATGTTCTCGAGTAGCGGCCAGTCCGGGGGAGTATTCGTCATCGGCATCCCCTCGGGGAGGCTGTTCATGGACCTTCCCGTCTTCGAGCCCCGGCAGGCCTATGGGTACGCGGGCATCGGCACGCCGGAGCGGGAGATGCTGGAGAAGACCGGCGGCCTCTGGGGAGACACCCACCATCCCCGCTTAAGCCACACCGGCTGGAAACCCGACGGCAAGTGGCTCTACATCAATGACAAAGCCAGCACGCGGGTGGCGAAGATCGACCTGCGGACCTTCCGCACGGTCCTCATCAAGAAGGCCCCGAACACGCAGGTCTGGCACGGCATCGCCCTGGTGCCCGACCGAAACGGCACCACCAAGTACGTCTGCGCCAATGGCGAGTTCGAGGCCCCGATTCCACCACGCCCGGGGCTGCCGGGCGGCTACTCGGAAAAGCTGATCCCGCCGATCGGTGCCAAGGTTCCCGACGACTGGAAGAGCCCCGTCACCTGTCTGGACGCCGAGACGCTCGATCCGGTCTTCCAGGTGATCAGCGGCTACGGCAACTTCGATATCATGGATAACTCCCCCTCCGGCCGCTGGCTTCTCTCCAACATGTACAACACCGAGAAGGGCGCGAATATCGACGAGATGATCAAGGCCCCCGAGGACGTGACGCAGTTCCTCGATGTGTGGAAAGCCGAGGAGGAGCTGAAAGCGGGGAGGTTCACCCTGGTCAACGGGGTGAAAGTACTGGATGCGCGCCAAAGCCCGGGGCTGATCTACCTTCTCCCCACCCCCAGGAACCCGCACGGGATCCACTGCCAACGCCTGGATACCCGCGTGCATGGCGAGAAGTCCCTGGGCAAGGATACAGTCTGCATCTCCGGCGGCAAGCTGGTGCCGCGGGTCTACATCTACGATGTCTCGGGAGACCGCCCGAAGCTGGTGAGCACCCCCTGGGTCGGCCTGGGTCCCCTGCACGTGCAGTACGACGGGCGGGGGAACTTCTACGTGTCGCTCTTCGTCGACAGCCAGATCGGCGCCTATAACATCGAGAAAGCGATCAAGTTCCCCAACGATCCGGACAAGTACACCGTCGACAAGATCGACATCCATTACAACGTCGGTCACCTGAGCACGGTGATGAACTACTCGACCCCGAAGGGGGATTGGCTCATCTCGCAGAACAAAATGACCAAGGGCCTTCCCGGCTTCCTTCCCACGGGTCCTCTGGAGCCGGAAGTTCAGGAGCTGATCGATATCCGCAAGATCACCGCCGACGGCAAGGGAAAGATGCGGCTCATCTACCAGTTCCCGACGCCGCCCGAGCCGCACGAGTCCGACTTCGTGGAAGCGGAGAAGCTGGCGCCGTTGGTCTGGACGAAGTACAAGAAGCCATATAATGAAGCGATCAAGTTCGTCGGCCCGGGCGAGTCGCGGGTGGTGCGCAGCGGGCCGAAGAACGTCGATGTCTACCTGACCGCGGTGCGCAGCCGTTACGGACTGGACGAGGTGCGGGTGAAGCAGGGGGATACGGTCACCCTCTACCTCTCAAATATCGAACGTCTCCGGGACGTCACCCATGGGTTTGCGCTGCAGGAGTATGGCGTCCATTTCGCCATCGACCCGGGCGACACGCAGAAGTTCACCTTCGTGGCGGATAAACCCGGGGTGTACTGGTTCTTCTGCACCTGGTTCTGCAGCGCTCTGCACATGGAGATGCGGGCCAAGCTGATCGTGGATCCAGCCTAGGGTCCGCGCCACGATCGAGGGCGGAGGGGAGGAGGCCGCCTCTCCTCCGCAGGGGAGAAACGGTGCGGCGCCTGGTGCTTCTTGGGATCGTGGTGATCGCCGTCGGTGGGCTTGCGGGTACCGCGCTGCTGCTTTTCCGCTCGGGCTCGCCGGCGGGGCCGCAATGTCCGTTGTCGTTCTCTGAGTTCGCGGTGGCCTCGAAGGCGGGGAAAATCCGCGTCAGTGGCCAGGCGGGGTACGCCAATGGCGCTCCCTTCGCCAAGGGCCCGGTGCTGCTCAATCTGACCTTCGTGATGCCGGGATGCGGCGCCCTCCCCTTGACGGCAACGACGGAAGGGGATGGACGCTTCCTCGTTGATGCCTCGCCGACCGATGCCGCCTGCGCGCAGCAGGGCGGCACGGTCACCGCCAGTACGCGCGCCGGCTGTTCCATCGAGGGCATGACGCAGGGAGAGTGGTAGGATGAGAACGCCCGTTCGGATGGCGAATCTCTTGTGCCTCGGGGCGGCCCTGCTGATCGGCGCTTCCTTCCTCACGCCGCTCTGGTCGCTGACGGCACAGGCCGTTCAGTACAAGATGGACTTCCCGCAAGGGCTGAAAGTCTACCTCTACCTCTGGAAGATCGCCGGCGAGATGTATGAGCTCAACCTCATGAACAAGTGGATTGGGGCCCATTTCCCGGAGCGCGCCCTTGAGATGATCCTCTTCCCAATCCTCTTTGGGGGGGTGGCCCTTGCCTGCGTCGCCTGCCTCTTTCTCAGCCGCTGGAAGAAGCGCGCCTTGATGGCGGCGCTCCTCGGCCTGCTCCTGCTTACCCTTGTCGGGCTGGTCAGCCTGCAGGGCCGGCTCTATGCATTCGGGCATGTGCGGGACGCCAACCCGCCGATCGTGGTTCCTGATTTCACCGTCCCCATCCTGGGAACGATGCAGCTCTGGAACTGGACCATCAGCACCGCCTTCGGCGTTGGCGCCTACATCCTGGCCCTCGCCGCCCTCCTGCTCGCGCTGGCTTACGTGGTCACCGCCAGGGAGGCGCGGAACGAGCGGACGTGGTCATGAAGAAACCCGTCATCATCCTCGGCCTCGTCATCCTCCTCGCCGCTCTCTTCGTGACCGTGGGCCTCTACTTCATTCCCAAGCTGAAAGTGAAAGCGGAGCTGGCGGGGGGGCTGGGGGAGTTCCTGAAATCCGATGCGGACAAGGTGCGCCGGGCCAGCGACATCTACATCGACATCACCTTCGCCAGCGACGCATTCCTGAAGCGCGTGCGCCTGCAAGAGTACATCGGCAAGTACCGCTACGGGCAGCCGTTCCTCGTCTCCCTGAACACCCATGCGGGTAATCTCGAGGGCATTGTCAGCCTGGAGGGGAAGATTTTCCTGCTCGACGATCATGGCAACCGCTATCCCCACCTGGGGAGCCCCATCATGACGTCCCTGCACCACAACACGTATCTGCTGATCTTCCCCAACGTCGATCACCAGGGGAAGCCCCTCTTCAGCGCCGACCGGAAACACTTCAGCATCAAGGTGAGCGGCATCCCCCCCATCGAGCAGCGCGAGTTCACCTGGCGGCTCCCGCTGCAGACCGCCATCCCCGCCGCCACACCCTGGGAGGCCTGGACGCGGCATCTCATGCTGGCCCTGGCCCTCATCGGCGCCCTCACCATCACGCTCTCCCCCTGCGCCCTGAACGTCAGCGCCTTCTATAGCGCCGTCCTCGCCACCACCCTGGGACGCCCGGACATGGCGGCGATCTCCGACCGGCAGGTGAAGCGTGAACTGCTGCGCATCCTCATCCCCTTCGCTCTCGGCTTTGTCATCCTGTTTTCCGCCGGCGGCGCCCTCATCGGCCTCACCGGAAGTGTCCTGCGCAACCCACTCGAGCAGCTTGGCAGCTTCTGGTCGTATATCCGGGTGGGCGCCGGGCTCCTCATGTTCTACCTCGGTTTGAAGCTCATTCTCTTGGCCCTCGCCAAGAGAGGCGCCGGACGGCTGGCCATGGCAATGGGGCGGCTATGGCGCCGCGGCCTCGCGAAGGCCTTCAGCCTGATTTCCGGAGAGAGGTTACCGGCCGAGCCGCAATCCTTCCGCGACACCCCCTTTACGCCCCTCTCCTCCCTTCTCATGGGCGTCGCCCTCTCCACGGAGTGCGCCATCTGTCTCGGCACGGGCATCTTCTTCCCCTTGGCGGTCTATGCCGGAACAACCTCCTGGTACTGGGGCATGGCGGTCCTCGGCGCCTTCTCCGTGGCCCTCGTCATCCCGATGCTCCTCGTCGCCATGGGCGTGCGTGATCTGCGGCTGACCCTGCCGAAGAAGCTCACAATCATCCGCACGCTCAACATTGCCGCCGGGCTGATCATCGGTTTTGTGGGCATCGAGTTGATTCGGGACGCTGATCCGCACCGCTTTACCAATCTCATCCTCAACGTCGTCTTCGGTGGAAGCGCCTGGCTATACCGTTAGCGATCACCTGGGCAGGAAGGCGCCATGCGCGAAGCCTACAGTGTTGGAGCCAAGGCTACCCAGGTCCAGGAGACCCTCACGGGGTATCGACTGAGCCTGGTGGCGACGCTGGCGTGTCTGGCCCTGGCCCTTCTGGCTATGGTGGATTTCCGCCGCGGCTTCCTGTTTACCGGCGCGACAGATTTCGGCCGCTACGTCCTCAGCACGCCCTCCTTCCGGTTCAGTCCATGGCACCTCCTGATGCTCGGCATCGGCCTGGCGGGGTTTGTGAGCTCTCTTCGCAGGCTTCAACGCTGCGAGGCGGAGCTGCGTGGAGAGAAACTGGAGGGGGTGACGCGCTGGCTGGCGGCGGGCCTCTTCGGCTTGCTGGTCGTGGACCTGTTTACCTACCGCGGGGTGCCGACGGTGCGCGCCGCGTTGGCGGGGATCGCCGCCGGCGCGCTGTTCCTGTAGTCCGCCGCTCGCCGGGCTTCCTCTTCAACCGTGAGGTGGATCTTCGCACCTCCTCGCGGAGAACTCCCCGACCTAGAACCAGAGGATCGCGAGCCGTGTATCAGGTCGTGCTGATCTTCCACATTGTCAACGTCGTCCTGATGGCCGCGCCCTACTACAACCTCGTCGTCGTGAGCGAGCGGAGCAAATTTGGCCCGGCGCACGTGCAGGTGGACCGCTACTTCGAGCAGATCGTCAGGGGTATCCTCTTCCGCTGCTACTTCATCCAGTGGAGTGTCCTCCTGCTGGGACTTCTCCTCGTCGGCCTGCACAACAACTGGAGCTTCCAGTCGCTGCTCACGCAGTGGCAACTGCTGATCAAAGAAGCAGCCTGGGTGGCGATCATGGTGGTGCATAACCTCGTCTACTTTGGCATCCAGCCGCGCATCGAGGCGCTGTTGCGGGGGCTCCAGGGAGAATCTATCCCGCCCGAGATCACCAGCCGTGTCACAACCCTGCGAATCCGCAGGAAACAGGGGGCCGCCGCCTGCTTTTTCTTCGTGCTGGTGGCGGTGATCATGGGGGTCCAGATCAGCCGGCCGCTTGGCCCCGGAACCACGGTGGCGCTCACCCTCCTCGCCCTCCTCTTCGCCTGGCGGGCGTATCGCAGCGGTGTGCAGTATGGCTGGGTCTAGGAAGGCGGCAGCCCTTCTCGTTCTGCTCCTCGCCGTTTCACCAAGAGCCGCAGCGGCCCACACACCGGACTGGGTCAGCCACCTCTTCGAATGGGTCCTGGGAAAGAAGGCCGCCGTCGGCGAGGCTCCTTCTGCCGGCTGGCTCGAACCCGAGCCGGCGCACGACTTCCGGCTGCTGGATCAGGAGGGCGGCGAGAAGACACTGCGGGACTATCGCGGCAGGGTGGTGGTGATGAATTTCTTCCACGCCACCTGCGGGAACACCTGCGGCAGCATGAAAGAGCTGAGAATCCTGGCAAGGAGTCTGGGGAAGAAGATGGGCGCCGAGGTGGTCTTCCTCTCCGTGAGCCTCGATGCCGCGGAACACCCCTCCGGGGAGGCGGGAACCTTTGACCGGCAATGGCGGATGGGCCCACGATGGCAGCTCCTGCACGGTCCGTCCGCGGCCATCGAAGAGCTGGCGAAAGCGTATGGCGTATATTTCAAGAAGATCGAATCCGCCGAGGGGAAAAACGCTCGCACTGTCGAGTACAGCGACGTGATCCTCTTTCTCGATCAGCAGGGGAGGCTCCGCAAGCGGGTGCTGCCGCATCTCCTGCAGCTCAGCGGACGCGAAGATGTCGGGTGGCTGCTCCAGCAAGCTGCCCATTGAGGATACAGCGTGAGGATACCGACATGGCAATAACCAAGTGGCGTTGGTCCAGGAAGGGTGTCGCGCGGCTGGCGGGTGTGCTGGCCTTCTTCGCTGTTGGTCTGGCCGGCGGGGCCATACTCTCGCAGCGACTGGTGTTCGGCACCAACGGGGGGCCGGTCCCGAAGCTCAGCGAGGTTGCCGCCAGCCCTGAGCAGATCGACCAGCTCAACCCCTCCTCGCTCCCTCCCATCGGCATCTCCCCCGTGCCGCCCAGGGCGCAGGAGGGTCGGAGCCCGCAAGTGTCCGCCGACCCGGCGCCCACGTCGGCCGCGAACCTGCACGCCGATGGGGGGCATGCTCAGCCCGCCGACCCCGGCGGCGCAAAGGTGGACAACCTCACCACCATACCCTGGGCTGATCCTTACCCGGCCTCCCCCTTCAGCCTAACCGACCAGGATGGCAGGCTCGTTGCGCTCAACAGCCTCCAGGGCAGGGTTGTGGTCTTGAGCTTTCTCTACACCCACTGCAAGACCGTCTGTCCCCTCTTGGCACGGCAGTTGACGCAGCTCCAGCATGATCTCGGCCCCTTGATGAGGAGGGACATCCTCTTCCTGTCGGTCACCATCGACCCGAAGCGCGACACCCCCGAAGTGCTGAAGCGGTACGGCGAAACGCTCGGCATTGATTTCAGGAGTTGGCGGCTTCTCACCGGCCCGGAGGAGAGGGTTCAGGAGGTTCTGCGGGCCTATCGCGTCCACGTCGAGGTGGAGAAGGAGCCGCACGGGCCCCAGCAGGGGGAGGGCTACGAGCTTGCCCATGGCGCCCCCATCTACTTTATTGATCAGTGGGGGCGCGTGCGCAAGCGCACCGCGCCCACCATGCTGCCGCGCCTCGGTCAGCCGGCTCTCGAGTGGTTGGTGAAGCAGGGTGCGAGCGATACGACCAACGGCAAGGGGGGCCGCCACTAACGTAGCGTTGCAACCCCTCCTTCACGAAAAGAAAGGTCGTTCCCAATCAAAAGGCGGCGCTTGGGCGAGAAAGAGGCGCCGCAGCGCGAGAGGCAAAAAGAGAAAGGAGAGCACCCGGAATTCTCCTTTCCTCATTCTCCTCGTTCCCCTCTCATTGGCGGTGCGAGGGCACGGCTTCCCCACAACTCCCCCTGCCAATGCCGCCTGCAACACCCCACGTTGCCTCAGTGGACCCTCGAGACGTACAACTAGAAGGCAATCTCTTTCGGCATGTGCGAGAAGACCGTATCGATGTGCTGTGCGGCTTCCGCGGGCAGCAACCCGAACTCGATGTTCTTCCGCAGGAAGAGCTTGGTGCTCTCCAGGAGCTTGGGGTTCCAGGCGCTCGGATACATGCGGGGGAGCATCTTGACCATGAGCTGCATCTGCGCCTCGGTCTTGATGCCGAGTATCTCCTTGGCGGCGGCGAACGTCTCGGCGGGGTGCGCCCTGACAAATCCGAGGGACTCCGCGATGGTCCGCACGAGGCGCTGCGAGCGTTGCGGGTTCTCCTTCACCCAGCCCTCATCCACGCCGACGGCCACCGAGGTGAGGAACTCAGCGCCGGTCAGGTCGGTCCAAATCTCACCCAGGTTCGCCAACTCCCGGAACTCGCCGTCCGCAATCTTGCGGATGGTATTCTGGTCGGACTGGATGACTCCCGCCAGCTCCTTCTTCAAGAGAAGCCCCTGCAGCACCTGCGGAGCCCCGAAAACCAGCTTGAAGTCATTGTCGATGTCGATGCCGCGCATCTTCAAGATGAGCTTGGCGATGTTGTAGATGCCGGTGACCTGGGAGAGGGACCCCACCCGCTGACCCTTCAGATCGGCAAAGCTCTTGGCGGGGGAATCGGCGGGCACCACCACGCTCCAGTGCGAGGTCATGAGCGGGGCGATGATGCGGATCGGGTTATTTCGCGCATTGGCGCGCACGGCCGCGACGACCCCCAGGATGCCGGCATCCACGTTCTTCTGCACCAGCGCCTGCATGGCCCGGTCCGGGGGAAAGCTCTTCAGATCGAGATCGATGCCGTTCTTGGCGTCGAACTGCTTGCTTTTCGCGATGCTCGTCACCACGCCGACGACGCTGCCGGTGGTGGCGAAGACGACCTTCTCCGCCGCCGCTGCTGGTTGCGCCGCTCGCGCCAGGAGCAGCGCACCCATGACCGCTACGACGGCGAGCCTCCCGGTGACGCCCCCAACGCTCCTGCAGGTACCCATGCTCCCTCCCTTGCCAGACACCCTGGTCGATACGGTCGAGGCCATTGCGCCTCTCATGCGGCGCATCCGTCCTTGCAAGGAGAACCCTCTTCGAAGCAGCCGTTGCGCTCGCGCTGCGCCAGCTCTCAGCGCCAGGTTGCCCTCGCAAGGCACGCTGCGAGATATTTGCCGGACTAGTACTTAGTTGCGTAATTCAGTTATACGCCTCGTAAGGGTGACTGGGTGGACGACCGTTTTGCGCCACTCGAAGGGGGCGGCCTCAGGATTATAGGCGGCGATGAACGCTTCGAT